>NZ_SWLZ01000049.1 GCF_005502275.1 Robertmurraya siralis | reverse complement strand
CCGAATGGTTAAGTTATAAAGGGCGCACGGTGGATGCCTTGGCACTAGGAGCCGATGAAGGACGGGACTAACACCGATATGCTTCGGGGAGCTGTAAGTAAGCTTTGATCCGGAGATTTCCGAATGGGGAAACCCATCATCCGTAATGGGATGGTATCCATACCTGAATACATAGGGGATGGAAGGCAGACCCGGGGAACTGAAACATCTAAGTACCCGGAGGAAGAGAAAGCAAACGCGATTCCCTGAGTAGCGGCGAGCGAAACGGGATTAGCCCAAACCAAGAGGCTTGCCTCTTGGGGTTGTAGGACACTCTATACGGAGTTACAAAGGAACGGAGTAAACGAACAAGTCTGGAAAGGCTGGTCAGAGAAGGTAACAACCCTGTAGTTGAAACTTCGTTCCCTCTTGAGTGGATCCTGAGTACGGCGGGACACGTGAAATCCCGTCGGAAGCTGGGAGGACCATCTCCCAAGGCTAAATACTCCCTAGTGACCGATAGTGAACCAGTACCGTGAGGGAAAGGTGAAAAGCACCCCGGAAGGGGAGTGAAAGAGAACCTGAAACCGTGTGCCTACAAGTAGTTAGAGCCCTATGCATATTTTCCTTTGGAAACATGCTGGGTGATAGCGTGCCTTTTGTAGAATGAACCGGCGAGTTACGATTGCATGCAAGGTTAAGTTGAGAAGACGGAGCCGCAGCGAAAGCGAGTCTGAATAGGGCGTCTTGAGTATGTAGTCGTAGACCCGAAACCAGGTGATCTACCCATGTCCAGGTTGAAGTTCAGGTAACACTGAATGGAGGACCGAACCCACGCACGTTGAAAAGTGCGGGGATGAGGTGTGGGTAGCGGAGAAATTCCAATCGAACTTGGAGATAGCTGGTTCTCTCCGAAATAGCTTTAGGGCTAGCCTCACGAAGAACGAGTCTTGGAGGTAGAGCACTGTTTGGACTAGGGGCCCTCATCGGGTTACCGAATTCAGACAAACTCCGAATGCCAAGTACTTAAACGTGGGAGTCAGACTGCGAGTGATAAGATCCGTAGTCAAAAGGGAAACAGCCCAGACCACCAGCTAAGGTCCCAAAGTATACGTTAAGTGGAAAAGGATGTGGGGTTGCTTAGACAACCAGGATGTTGGCTTAGAAGCAGCCATCATTTAAAGAGTGCGTAATAGCTCACTGGTCGAGTGACCCCGCGCCGAAAATGTACCGGGGCTAAACGTATCACCGAAGCTGTGGGTGTACACCGTAGGTGTACGCGGTAGGAGAGCGTTCTAAGGGCGTTGAAGCTAGACCGGAAGGACTGGTGGAGCGCTTAGAAGTGAGAATGCCGGTATGAGTAGCGAAAGATGGGTGAGAATCCCATCCACCGAATGCCTAAGGTTTCCTGAGGAAGGCTCGTCCGCTCAGGGTTAGTCGGGACCTAAGCCGAGGCCGAAAGGCGTAGGCGATGGACAACAGGTTGATATTCCTGTACCACCTCGTTTTTGTTTGAGCGATGGGGGGACGCAGGAGGATAGGGTAAGCGCACTGCTGGATATGTGCGTCTAAGCAGTTAGAGCGGCAAGTAGGCAAATCCGCTTGCCATACGCTTGAGCTGTGACAGCGAGGGAAATCAAGTACCGAAGTTCCTGATTCCACACTGCCAAGAAAAGCCTCTAGTGAGAAAACAGGTGCCCGTACCGCAAACCGACACAGGTAGGCGAGGAGAGAATCCTAAGGTGAGCGAGAGAACTCTCGTTAAGGAACTCGGCAAAATGACCCCGTAACTTCGGGAGAAGGGGTGCTTTTTAGGGTGCATAGCCCTGAAGAGCCGCAGTGAATAGGCCCAGGCGACTGTTTAGCAAAAACACAGGTCTCTGCGAAGCCGCAAGGCGAAGTATAGGGGCTGACGCCTGCCCGGTGCTGGAAGGTTAAGAGGAGGGGTTAGCTTACGCGAAGCTCTGAATTGAAGCCCCAGTAAACGGCGGCCGTAACTATAACGGTCCTAAGGTAGCGAAATTCCTTGTCGGGTAAGTTCCGACCCGCACGAAAGGCGTAACGATCTGGGCACTGTCTCAACGAGAGACTCGGTGAAATTATAGTACCTGTGAAGATGCAGGTTACCCGCGACAGGACGGAAAGACCCCGTGGAGCTTTACTGTAGCCTGATATTGAATTTTGGTACAGCTTGTACAGGATAGGTAGGAGCCGTGGAAGCCGGAGCGCTAGCTTCGGTGGAGGCGTCGGTGGGATACTACTCTGGCTGTATTGACATTCTAACCCGCACCTCTGATCGAGGTGGGAGACAGTGTCAGGTGGGCAGTTTGACTGGGGCGGTCGCCTCCTAAAGAGTAACGGAGGCGCCCAAAGGTTCCCTCAGAATGGTTGGAAATCATTCGTAGAGTGTAAAGGCACAAGGGAGCTTGACTGCGAGACCTACAAGTCGAGCAGGGACGAAAGTCGGGCTTAGTGATCCGGTGGTTCCGCATGGAAGGGCCATCGCTCAACGGATAAAAGCTACCCCGGGGATAACAGGCTTATCTCCCCCAAGAGTCCACATCGACGGGGAGGTTTGGCACCTCGATGTCGGCTCATCGCATCCTGGGGCTGTAGTCGGTCCCAAGGGTTGGGCTGTTCGCCCATTAAAGCGGTACGCGAGCTGGGTTCAGAACGTCGTGAGACAGTTCGGTCCCTATCCGTCGTGGGCGTAGGAAATTTGAGAGGAGCTGTCCTTAGTACGAGAGGACCGGGATGGACGCACCGCTGGTGTACCAGTTGTTCTGCCAAGAGCATCGCTGGGTAGCTATGTGCGGAAGGGATAAGTGCTGAAAGCATCTAAGCATGAAGCCCCCCTCAAGATGAGATTTCCCATAGCGCAAGCTAGTAAGAACCCTGAAAGATGATCAGGTTGATAGGTCAGAGGTGGAAGC
>NZ_SWLZ01000048.1 GCF_005502275.1 Robertmurraya siralis | reverse complement strand
TGAGTGAGATAAAGTGGTCGGGAAACCAACTTTATCCTACCATGAAGTGAGGTTTTTTTGTTACCACGCTTTAAGCTCTCTGGAACCCCCGGCATAGCCAGGGGTTTTCTAAACCATTAAAAAAAGGCCTAACTTCTCCAAAAAGAAGTTAGGCCATGGTTAAGACAACAAATTGTTTCTTCCATTTACCGAACAATACGTTATTATTTTATAAATTTAACAATAAATTATAAACATTCTAATGACAGCTAGACATTAGACACTAATATTCTACCATCTTTTATGCAACTGAGCAAATAGTTGTACTATTTAATGATAGCAGGGAAAAGTCACTTCGATTCGCGTGCCTTCGCTGCTGCTAAAAATATGGAGATTGCCCTTATGCTCTTTAATAATTTGCCTGCTGACAATCATTCCTAGACCTGTTCCATTTTCCTTCGTGGTAAAAAACGGTTCTCCAATTCGAGCATGTACTTCTGGAGGAATTCCTCCCCCCTCATCTACAATTCTAATACATACCTTTTCGCCACATTGAATGCCTTCAATTAATAATTTTCCGCCGTGTGGCATTGCTTCGATTGCATTTTTTATATAATTAACAAATACTTGCTTTAATTGATTTTCATCACCTGAAATATGGATATTTGAAAATAGAAGATTCTGTTCAACCTCTATGCTGTTCAACAATGCTTGCGATTCCATCAACGTTAAAACCTTTTTTATGACCGAATCAATACATAAACGTTCATATTTTAAATCCGAAGGTTTTGCCAGAACCATCAATTCCCTTAAAATTACTTCAATTCTCTCGATTTCTGATTCGATAATTGAAAAATAGGAACTTGGCTTCTCTTGTTCAACTCTGATTAATTTTAAAAATCCCTTTATTGCTGTAATTGGATTTCTAATTTCATGGGCAATTCCTGCTGCTAGCTGTCCGGCAACAGCTTGTTTCTCCGAAATTTTCGTTAATTTTTTATATTCACTTATATCTTTAATAATTAAGTGAAATGCCCGTTCTCCGTTAAAAATTGTGGGCAGAACTTTTATTTCCACATCTAATAATTGTCTATCCATTGTCAGCATTCTCTGCTCAAATAGATCCGGTATACCCCCATCTTCTATTAGAACAAGTTTTTTATAGAAATTTTCTATTGAATCTGGATCTAAAAGCAAGTGGAAGCTCTCACCGACTAATTGTTTCTTATATCTTGCACCTATCATTGAAAGAGCAACATTGCTTACATCAACTATCGTTCTTCCTTTTACAATAACAATAGATTCCGGAGAATGCTCCATAATCGTACTATAATTCTTATTTTGTTGGACGACTAAATCTTGCGCCTCTCTAAAAACAACATATGTACCAATGACAGTTTTATTTTGCAAAATAGGAAAACAGGTAACATCAATATCAATAAACTCTTTGTTCCGTTTCATTATTTGCACATAAAAACTGGTTAACTTTTCTCGATCATCTCTGAGAAAATACGTCTGCGTTAAATTTAACTCCGTATAGGAGCAGACATCTTTCAGTTCCAATTGCAGCATTTCTTGTTTTGAATATCCTAAAAAGGTTTGACAAGCATTATTCGTATAAACAATTTCACCTGACATATTAATGATAAAGTATGGATCCGAATCCTCTGAGAAAATGGAGAAATCACTGTCGGTATTCATACTGATAAATTGAGCCAATGAATCTTTATACATTTGTGAAATTCCATTCCTCATTAAATCCATCCTTTCAATTATCCAACTCTAAAAATATCTCGACGATCGTATAGCAGAATAAATAAAAAAAACCAAAATAAAGGTAGCAGGTAACTACCTCTTATTTTGGCTTAATTCCTTGCATTCATATTCTAAGGAAACATTACCTCTATCATCAAAATCGCACATTGCCACATAAATAGATTAGAGCATTAACCCTATATCCAATACTATCATATACTTTATTTTTTGAATTTACAATCATCTCTTGAAATTATTAAGGCAGTTCTATTAGAAAATAGCAGTTCAATACCGTCTTTTATCAAAACACCACTTTCCTTGGATGAAAGGTTATCATTTGCGAAATCTTATAAAAGACACTTTAATCAAAATTTAAGGAAGTGACGAAGGATGCGGATCATTGTATTAATTCCATTCTTAATTTTTTATGCATTAACTGGAATTACTCAAGCGACACCGGGGGAACAGCAGAAAAAAGAATTGGCCATTGTGATTGATGATTTTGGCAATAATATGGAAGGCTCAAAAGAAATGCTTGAACTCCCCGTCCCATTGACAGTTGCAATTATGCCCTTTTTATCAACAACAGAAAAAGATGCAAAGCTCGCACATGAAAAAGGGCATGAAGTGATCATTCACTTGCCAATGGAACCGAAGAAAGGAAAGAAAAGCTGGCTTGGTCCTGGTGCCATTACAACAGATTTGAGTGATGAAGAAATCAGGAAAAGAGTCGAAGAAGCAATTAAGGATGTTCCTTTTGCAGTTGGTATGAACCACCATATGGGATCAAAAGCAACTGAAGATGAAAGAGTCATGCGGATCATTCTTGAGGTATGCAAAGAAAACAATCTTTACTACCTTGATAGCAAAACAGCAGAAAAAAGCGTTATCCCGAAAATCGCCGAAGAATTATCTGTGCCTTATCTTGAAAACGATATGTTCTTTGATCATATCTATTCAGAAAGACATATATATCGTCAAGCTTCAAAATTAGTCGAGAGGCTTGATCATCGTGCACAATTAATTGCAATCGGACATGTTGGCGTTACCGGAGAACGGGTCGTAAGCGCGCTTAAAACGTATTTACCAGAATACGAAAGACAAGCGGAAATCGTCCCTTTATCAGCATTGCTTCCGCCCACTATTCCTTCACTATGAGCGACAAAAAAATTTTTTGGGGGCACAATCTTCGAATTGTTCTATTCGTGCTCATTGCAGTACATTCTTTCAAGCCAAGAGCAACAGCTCTGTTACCTTATGTTTGTTAAAACTAGACGACTTATTGAAAGCGTTAAAAAGGAGCTGGGACATAACTAGCTTCAAATAATGAGAAAGGTGAATTTGAGGGTACTCAAATTCACCTTTCTCTATTTTTGTGTGTTCATTTTTCTATTACCTTAGTTAATGGCCGTG
>NZ_SWLZ01000047.1 GCF_005502275.1 Robertmurraya siralis | reverse complement strand
ACTGCGCCACTTGCTTTTTTGATTTCGATTGGAAATTGGTTGGTTTATGCGGACACTCCTTTGCTTCGTTCTGAAGACCTTTATCCGCATGAACCCTTTATGAGATGGACATGATTCTCCGGTTTTTTATCGATTTTGTTCTCATAGACCCCATATGCGGACACTCTTCCCTGTTTTTTACTCTTTCTTGTCCTCATGAGGGCACACTTTGCTCAACTTCTGTTCAAAGTTGCACTCATTTGCTAAAAGTCTAAATGCTGTTTAAAAAAATAAATCCTTCAAAGAATCAAAAAATCGAGTCTTTAAAGGAGCGGGGTTTTCCTTTTGCAGCAACCAAAAAAAGCATAAAGATTATTCTTTATCCTTTTTTATAACAATGCATCTGCATCGGTTATTTCTAACGATACATGTTCTTTTGCTGATAGATCAATTTCGTAAGGTTGAACCGTTTGATTTTCCTGATCTTTAATAATGCGAACAACCGGTCTACCTACTGCCTTAAAATTGTATTTTGCAACAATCCCTGTTCTGCCATCATTTAATAATACAGTTAAGCCTGGTGGGTAAATGGCGATGCTTTCTTTAAATAAATCGACCTGCCTTGGTTCAAATTGTGTTCCCTTTCCGTTATAAAGAATTTCCATTGCTTTATGAGGGAGCATTGCTGGATGATATGTTCGATGACTTGTGACAGCGTCAAAAACATCGGCAACGCTTATTATTTTGGCATACTTATGAATTTCGTTGTTTTTCAATCCCTGTGGATAGCCTTTTCCATCAATTCTTTCATGATGCTGGAGGGCGCAATGGGCAACTGGCAATGGAATTTCATGAATTTTCCTCAATTGGTTAAAGCCCAGTTCGCAATGAGATTGGATTAACTCAAATTCCATTTCTGTAAGTTTGCCTGGTTTATTAAGAATCTCTTTCGGGATAAATAGTTTGCCAAGATCATGTAACATGGCGCCGAGACCGATGTCTTCAATTTTTTTGATTGGTAAGCCATTCTCTATCGCCAACTGACAAGCATAAATCGAAACATTCAAAGAATGATTATAGACATGATCTTCATGAACCTTTGCAGTAGCTAATAAATTCAGTGCAGCCTTATTTTCATTTAAACATGATAAAATATCCTTAAACACTTTCTGTATACTGCGTACCACTCGTCCTGTCTTCATAATTCCATGAATATTCGGACGCTTATGTATATTAACCAATTCATCTAGTCCTTCTGTTATTGCGCTTGCCGCCTCTGCCCGAATCTCATTAGGAATCGTTTCAGTAATCTCAATTCCTTCAGATGCCTCGTCCTCGATATATACAGTAAAAACATTTAATTCCTTCAACCTTCTTATTAAATTATTGGTTAAATAAGTTCCTCGCGCCAAAAGAATCGTCCCATTTTCACGAAATATTGATTTAGCTAACAGCGCTCCGGTTTCACAATGATCCAACTTCACTAAACGCATTCTACTTTCTCTCCGCTTCTTATTACTAAGTTCTAATACCTGTATATAGTTAAATGATACTATAAAATGTTATTTTTCTGTAAAATAAATACAAAATATATAATAGGTATTAAGACTCATATTGAAGGTAAAGTACATGCAGGTGCGCTGAAACTGCTTCAAATTAATTAAGATAATATAAAAACCAGCACCGATTTATTTCCGTGAAAGTTCCAATCGATAAAAATGTCCCTTACTTGTTTGTGGAAAATTTCTTCAAAATCACCGTGACGATGGAAATAGCTTTTTTCCAATTGCTCCTTTGTATATCTCAACTCCTGTTCAAATCCTCTTTCAATCAATGCTTTTTCAATCTGAATAAGGATACCGGCCCTTTCTACGCAGTAGATAGAAGGAGTAATCGGGCATGTGTAAATTTCATCGGGAACTTTTTGAACTAACTCGCTAATTCGTGCAATCTCCTTTTCCAACTTTGGAATATCGACATCGTTTACAATATGGCCTTCCTCTTCTTTTTCTAATGTAAAAATAAAAATTCCAGTATTATTGGGAAAATTCCAGTCATGATAATACTCGATCACTTCTACATCAAGAGATACCTGCAGAACTCCTTTAATTTCTTCTATCAGAGAATTCATGATTAACCTTCTAGCCCTGTCTACATCTTTGGCATGTCCCTGTTTTAAAAGCACTTCTTCCATCGGTGCCACAAATCCCCGTACGTAGGCAGTCACATATTTTTTACAAACACTTGTCTGACATGACTGCGGCCCTCTTCCAAAATTCTTTCTTAACAGCTTGCTAATGTAACTGCTAATATAATCCAGCTTTTTTTGCTCAACCACTCATAATCAATCCTTTTTACGAGATAAAATAGCGATATTAGCTTCCCCATCATTTCCCATTTAATGCAAAAAACATGCTGATTATGAGGAGAGCCCATAACCAACATGCTTTTATCAAATTGCCTTTTTTGAAAAAATTAGAAACAGTACGTATCGATTTCTTTCATAATCGCACATCACAAATACATCATCAACAGAATAGTTTAGTATGCTTTCCAACTGCTTTTTATGTTTAAGATATCCTTGCTTAATATGCGTCAAGTGTTGCTGCAAAAAATGTGAGTTTCCATTTTTAAACAACAGTGTTTCAAGGTGAGTCTGAATGCCACTAATTTCGATTCCGCACATATTATGCGTATTCATAAACATCCGAATTTCTTCAGGCTTTTTATGTAATTGTAGCCCAATCTCTTCCACTACTTTTAGAAATCTATTAGATTGAGAATCTAAAATTACTTTCTCTTCATCCACATGTAGATGTTCTAAAAATACAAGTCCAGTATTTGAGCTATAGTTCCAATCATGAAAGAAATATTTAAAATCAATTTCTAAAACTTTGGATGCTTTCGCAATAAACTCTTGAATGACAGAATCAAATACCGCAGAACGAAAATGGTTAGCCAGCTCCCATTCTTCATTTTCTATCAGCACTTCCTCTGCGGGTGTAATGAAATTTCGAACAAAAATATAGAGTCTCCCTTTATTTAATACAGTTAAGCAGGATTCTGGACCTTTCCCAAATCTCTTTTTTAGCATCTTACTGAAGTTGCTACTCAATTTCAGTAAGTCTGGTTGTGTTGAATTTAACATTTCATAACCCCTTCAAGACAAAATAATCAAAACCACCAGTGTGAACTGGTGGTTTGCTCTGCGGCTGAAAGCCTCTCTTACCGGCCTTGGCCTTAAAGGCCAACTGAAAGGGTTTCCCTTCTGCACCACATTCACTCACTAATTC
>NZ_SWLZ01000046.1 GCF_005502275.1 Robertmurraya siralis | reverse complement strand
ACCACTCAAAACCACCATTTGCCGTTTCATGCTCATTATAAGTAATCACATTCCATGTATGAGCATTTACCTTCGCATGTGATTGAATGGAGCCGGAATATTCTTCCGTTACGGTAGGAAGGTCATTCCAGTTTTTACAAGCAACCATACATGCACGACAACCGTCACATTTTGTTACATCTACAAATTTAATATAATCGGCCATCATTACACCCTCCTTACATCGCACAGGAATGCTTTATATTCCGGTATTGTTGAGTTTGCACATCCAATATGCGGTGTTAAGCGGTTTGCCGTAGCACCTGTTGCAATTCCCTTATAGCCAAAATGCCATGGCATCCCAATGTGATGTACAGTTTTTTCCTTTAATTTATACGGTTTAAAACGCTTCGTAATCATGGCGTATGCTTCAATTTCACCACGCGCAGTTGCGACGATCACTTTATCCTTTTCTTTAATGCCTTTTTCTTTGGCAAGCTCTTCACTTATCTCAATGAACATATGGTTGACAAGCTCTGCCAGCCAAGGAACATTTCTTGTCATTGCACCGGACTGCCAGTGCTCTGATAAACGATAAGTTGTTGCAACAATTGGATATTTATCCGCTTCCCCTTTTGCATTCATTTCTTCTTCACCAAATTGGACAGCTGGGTTCAACTGCACACTGGAGAATGCATTGGAAATTGGATTTTCGTATGGCTCGTAATGTTCAGGGAACGGTCCCTCATTTAATTTCGCTGCCGCATAGAGCGCACCTTTTCCGCCTGCCATCATAATGAATGGATCATTGAAGGTCGGGTCATCCGGACCCTTCGTTGCCACAAAATCAGGAATATCATATCCTGTCCACTTGCCTTCCTGTGCATTCCATTCTATTCCTACCCGCTCCTTGCTCCATGCTTTTCCGTTGAGGTCAGCACTTGCACGATTGTAAAGGATTCGACGGTTTGCAGGCCATGCAAAGGACCAATTCAAGAAGTTGCTCATACCTTCGTTTGTATTATCACGACGTTTTGCTAGATTTTCATTTTCAGGATAGAAACCTGTATAAATCCAACATCCAGCAGTAGTCGAGCCGTCGTCTTGAAGGTCACCAAACGATTGAATTTGCTTCTTTGTCTTCCAATCATAACCATTAATATCTCTACATACTAGTTCAATATCTGGATGGTCATCGTCCCCGTAATTCCAATATAAGGCGTTAATTTGTTTCGCAGCAGGGGTTGATTCGTTTTTGTAAAGCTCTTTCAAGCGGCGTGCTAACATATGGGTAATTTCTAAATCAGCACGAGATTCTCCCTTCGGAGCAATTCCTTGCCAACGATATTGCATCCAACGTCCTGAGTTTGTCACAGAACCTTCTTTTTCAAAGGATGAACATGCTGGTAGAAAAATGACTTCCGTTTGAACCGAAGAGGGGTCGTTTCCCGCTTCTTTTTGCCAGAAAGCAGATGTTTCCGTCTCGAATAGGTCCACTGCTACCATCCACTTTAAGTTAGCCATGGCAGCCTGTTCTTTAAAGCTGTTCGGACCACCGACAACTGGATTTGATCCGAAAAGGATTAAGCCCTCAAGCTCTTTTCGGTGCATCGCATCAAATAAGCGCATAAACGAGTAGTCTTTCCCAGGTGCGATTTTTGGCATAAAGTGATAGCCGAATTCATTATCGGCTGTCGCGTTATCCCCATAGAATGACTTCAGCATACTTGTGTAAAACTTTGGCTTATTGACCCAATACCCTGATGCTGGAGTAATTCGATCCAAGAAACCTTGGTAAGTTGAATCTCCTTCAGAGCCTGTCGGTACTTCCATATAACCTGGGACATTGTGATAAAGTAAACCGAAATCAGTTGAACCTTGAACATTGGACTCCCCACGCAGAGCATTTACACCACCACCGGCAATTCCAATATTTCCAAGGAGTAATTGCAGAATTGCATATGCACGAATATTTTGCGTACCAACTGTATGCTGAGTACCACCCATTGCATAAAGAATCGTTCCTGCTTTGCCTACTTCACCTGTTGAACCATACGTTTTACAAATATCCATGTAGGTATCCTTATCCGTACCCGTCACTCCAACTACTGTGTCAATATCATAGCGCGCATAGTGTTTTTTCATAAGTTGATAGACACAATTTGGATCGGTTAATGTTGGATCGGTTAAAACATTTCCTTCCTCATCCGTTTTGAAGGCCCATTGCGATTGATCATATTTTCTTGTCGCTTCGTCATAACCGCTGAACATTCCGTCCTCAAACTTATACGTATCCGCAACAATATAAGCTGCATTCGTATAATGAGCTACATATTCTTTATGGTAAAGTTCATGCTCTAAAACATAATTAATCATCCCGCCGATAAAAGCGATATCCGTTCCTGAGCGGAGTTGTCCATATACGTTCGCCATTTGTGATGTTCTCGTATAACGGGGATCTACAGAAATCAATTTACCCCCCTTTTCAATGGCCTTTGAGATCCATCTAAAGCTAATTGGATGATTTTCTGCAGGATTTGCCCCAATAACCATAAGGACATCAGCAAATTGCAGATCATTCCAATGATTTGTCATTGCTCCACGACCGAATGTAGGCGCCAGACCGGCAACCGTTGAACTGTGTCATATTCGGGCCTGGTGTTCAATATAAGATAGCCCTAGACCAGCACGGAACAATTTCTGAAGCAAATGGCATTCCTCGTTATCCAACGCTGCACCGCCTAAATAGGCAATCGCATCAGTTCGATTAACGGTGATTCCATTTTCTTTCTCCATGAACGTTTTATCTCTTGTTTCCTTAATGTTTTTCGCTACTTTATCAAGCGCAAAATCCCAATCTACCTCTTCCCATTTAGAACTTCCTGGGGCCCTGTACATTGGCTTAGTCACACGTTTTTCTGATGTATATACTTGACGCACTGTCGTTCCTTTACTGCATAAAGTGCCTTCGTTTATTGGATGATCAGGATCACCCTCTGTATAAACAACATCATCTTCATTTGCGTAAACTAGTATTCCGCAGCCTACAGAACAATAAGGACAGATAGTAGGTGTTGGCGTTAGTTTCGCAATCTTAAATTCCTCTGACTGTGCTTTTGCTGACTTCTCGTCAAATCCAAGCTCAACAACTGCCAAAGTAGCAGCTACTGCACCAGACAGTTTAAGGAACTGCCTTCTTGTTACATTCACTTCCATTTCTCTTCCCCCTCCGTTGTGTTTATTTTCTTTTCCATAAATAGAAAAAATAATAATTATATAGAAAATCCTACCTATCCCCGTCAGATCCTTTGTAACGAAGTATCTGACCCATGTTAAAAAAGGCTAGTTAGGATTAGCCCCCAAAACTCTTTCTTCCAAGTCATATATCACTCTACCAAGTGATGTATATTGAATGGCCATTCTCCCCCTTAAATATCCAACCACTTCAATATTTAAATATTTAGCAAGTTGAACGGCTTGTTTTGTGGCAGCAGTCCTTGAAGCAACGACTGGAAAGCCAAACTTCGCTGCTTTTGATAGCATCTCATAGGATATTCTACCGGTCGTAAGCAACAATAAAGAAGACGGTTCTAACTCATTTCTAATCGCATGACCGATAATTTTATCAACTGCATTATGACGCCCAATATCCTCACGAATGGTCATAGCTCCACTTTCCTCGACAATGCAAGCTCCATGCATTCCGCCCGACTCAAGATAAAGAGGGGAATTTCTAGCAAACTCGCTTCTCTTTTTTAAGAGATAAGAAAGTTGGTATGTTTTTCCTACCTCAACCTTGTTAAACGTTTTCACATCTGTCATGGAGAAAAAAGTAACCCCTCTGCCGCAGCCAGCAGTGTAGTGTTTTTTCTTTGAAAACATCTTTTCTGTATTAAAATTTGTCGCTAATGTAACATCGATGACGCCACTTTCTTCATTAATTAGAACCGTTTGTACATCAGCAGCACACTCAATCATTCCTTCAGAAAAAAGATACCCATAAACCCAATCCTCTAAATCCTGTTTCGTTAACTGAAAGACCGCAATTTCAAAATCATTGACTACAAGAGTAATAGGATACTCCTCCGGGCAACCTTTTTGGTTCATAACTATTCACCTCGTCAGCAAACCCAGCTTGGTTCACTTGTTTATTTTAAAAAAACAGCTCCTTCGATTTCTGCGACAAATATCACAAGTTTATACTTGCTATCGAAGTTAGCATGAAGGCGTTCACAAATGATTTCTGCAACTCATTCGTGTCGTTGGTCCAGCTCTTTTTCATTGTTAAAAACGAATGTTTATGACTCATCTTTTTGAAACCAAACACTATATACGGATATTAACGAATAAAACAATAATATCGTTCGTGTTAATCTTTCCGATAAAAAAGGCACATTCGATGAAATTGTGAAATTATTTTTTGTCTATTCAGTGACATTTTTTATTCTCCAATAATTTCAAGTTATATGTTTTTGGCAAGAATGTTAACAAAAAATGGGAAAGTAGATTTAATATATTCAGCGTTTTTATAGTGCAATTGGATAGTGTTACGATCGTAGCTTAAATCTTATTGCCTATTAATTCTGTAACTTTTATCACACTTACGTAGTGAAAATGAGGATGTCTACACTCTTATCATAAACCACCCTTTTACCTTGTTAATGTTGCAAATTTGACATTCCAGCGTCTTCACAGAATGTTCAAAATTGTAGAGACCACGATTCACAATTTGCACATACTTTATGTGCACTGATTTTTTTTAATAATGTCCGTAGTCGTTCTAAAATTGATTAACCTGTCTCTTTAAGATAAAATGAAAAACAAAACACTTCATTAGGGGGCAACTACAATGTCAATGAAAAAAGCTTTAACCATCGCAGGTTCAGACACAAGCGGCGGGGCCGGTATTCAAGCTGACTTAAAAACATTCCAGGAACTCGATGTTTATGGAATGTCTGCTATTAACGTCATTGCTACGATGGATCCAAAAAACAATTGGCGCCACAGCGTTTTTCCTCTTTCAATCGATTCCTTTGAGGCACAGCTAGAAACGGTATTTTCTGTTAATCTCGATGCTTTGAAAACGGGAATGCTAGCAAATGTCGAAGTTATTGAGCGGATTGCAAAGGCAATTGATGAATATGGCGTGAAAAATGTGGTCATCGATCCAGTGATGGTTTGTAAAGGTGAGGATGAGGTGTTAAACCCTGAGAATGCAACTGCACTAAGGGATGTGCTCGTACCTAGAGCTTTAATTGTTACACCAAATTTATTTGAGGCTTCCCAACTTGCTGGAACTGCCCCAATCAAAACGATAGATGATATGAAAGAAGCGGCTGTAAAGATCCATGCTCTCGGAGCAAAGTATGTTCTCATTAAAGGCGGAAGCAAGCTGGATCATGACAAAGCAGTTGACCTGCTCTTTAACGGGGAAGAATACAAGCTTTATGAGAGTGGAAAAATTGATACAACCTATGTGCACGGTGCTGGCTGTTCTTATTCTGCAGCAATCACTGCTGAGCTAGCAAAAGGGAAATCCGTATTAGAAACCATTGCACTTGCAAAAGATTTTGTTACGGCTGCCATTCGTCATGGCTTTAAATTAAATGAATATGTTGGACCAACAATGCACGGAGCGTACCGTACGTTTGGTGCAGAAAGAAAATAAACGATAAACAGACTGCCGTTTACAAAAGGGCTAGTGAAAAAAGAGCATCCAAGAGGCTGCTCATAGACTGTAGACAAACTCGATGAAATCAAGTTGCCTACAGTCTATTTTGATTTAGAATATTCATTAAAAGTTATATAAAGATGATAGTAAAATGATGACGAGAAATCCTATTACAGACAGAGACCCATTCGAAATGATTACAGTAGAGCAGTTGGTACCTCAAGATCATTTAATACGTTAGCTCGAGTCTGCAATTGATTTCTCCTTCATTTATCCGTAACTGCGGACCATGTTTTTTTGGTTCAGCAGTTTGTTTTATAATTGTCACTAATAATCGAATTGAACTCTTGAGTTGCAAACCTCTTTTGTTCCGATCAATCGAATTGCGAGCTTATTCGGACTGGAATCTTGATCGCTTTGCCCGTTCTGTCCGATTACAACTCTTATTCGGACTGGAGTCTTGATCGCTTTGCCCGTTCTGTCCGATTACAACTCTTATTCGGACTGAAGTCTTGCTCGTTGCACTCGTTCTGTCCGATTACAACTCTTATTCGGACTGGAGTCTTGATCGCTTTGCCTGTTCTGTCCGAATACAACTCTTATTCGGACTGGAATCTTGGTCGCTTTACCCGTTCTGTCCGATTACAATTCTTATTCGGACTGAAGTCTTACTCGTTGCACTCGTTCTATCCGATTACAACTCTTATTCGGACTGAAGTCTTACTCGTTGCACTCGTTCTATCCGATTACAACTCTTATTCGGACTGGAATCTTGATCGCTTTGCCTGTTCTGTCCGATTACAACTCTTATTTGGACCGGAATCTTGATCGCTTTACCCGTTCTGTCCGAATACAACTCTTATTCGGACTGAAGTCTTGATCGTTGCACTCGTTCTGTCCGAATACAACTCTTATTCGGACTGAAGTCTTGATCGCTTTGCCCGTTCTGTCCGATTACAACTCTTATTCGGACTGAAGTCTTACTCGCTTTGCCCGTTCTGTCCGATTACAACTCTTATTCGGACTGAAGTCTTGCTCGTTGCACTCGTTCTGTCCGATTACAACTCTTATTCGGACTGAAGTCTTGATCGCTTT
>NZ_SWLZ01000045.1 GCF_005502275.1 Robertmurraya siralis | reverse complement strand
CAGCTAATAGTTTTAATTCCTTCGTGTATCTTTTCCAGGTTGAACATTCCTTTAAACCTTCAACCCCATATGTATCAAATTTGTATTTCCACTTCCTAATTGTAGATTCACTCACCTTATAGGTTTTACCAATCTCAACTAATGTAGCTGTGCCATCTTCCCACATTTTTAAGATTTCTAATTTTATTTCAGGTAGATAGGATCTTTCAGACATAAAAAACTCCCCATTAAATAGCCAGATTTTTATTTTTTAATCTGTCTACCTAATGGGGAGCATATCAATCTTTCGTTGCCTTTTCGTATTTTTAGAAGAACCTGCAACCGCTATAGCAAAAATGACACGACAAGAATTCCTTATTTTACTGTTTTTCTGGCCCATTCTGATATAAAATCAGCTGCCCAAACAAGGAGAATATAACAGAAAAGCAGCAATGTTATATCGGAATAGTGGAAGAAGCTCATGCTTAATTTAAATTGCTGACCAAGTCCTCCTGCACCAACGAACCCAACAATGATAGTCGTCCTCATGATGACCTCCCAGCGATAAAGAATATACGTAAGAAATTGTGGAAAGACAGAAGGGAGGACACCGTACATAAGAATTTGCCCTTTGCCTGCACCGGATGAAGCTAAGTGACGAATGGGTCTGGCATCTAAATCCTCTACAACTTCAGCACATAGTTTTCCCAATATGCCAAAATTATGGAGCGCTAATGCAATAGCTCCAGGTAAAATTCCAGGTTTAAATATAAAGATGATCATCATCGCCCAAACCAATTCAGGGATCGCTCTACTAAGTATATAACCGACACGAATTACAGCGAAGGAAACCCAGTTGTACCAACGCCTTGTTAAAGTTAATTTTCCATTTGCAACATTTCTCGCAGCAGGCAAAACCGTCAAAAACATGAGCACAGTGGAAAAACCGATCGCCATGATACTCATCCGCAACGTATCATAGGTCAAGGAAATCGCTGCCTTCCAGCTTTCTCCATTAAAAAATGCCGGAGATTCGTCACCTAAACCAAACATATTCGCAAAAAATTTCTTGGCAAACTCTAGATTCTTTGTTGAGAAAAGTTCTATTATGCTCGCTCGATCGACGATATAAATATAGCACCATGCTCCTACCAGAAGACCAGCTGTAAGAAGGGAAGAAAAAGGAAGAAACCAATGTTTAGTGGAATGAGTCCATTTACTTCTTAATTGACTGCTCCACCAATCTATTAAGACAACTATAGCGATTAAAAAGAAAATAAAAGTCCAGACCTCATCGTAATGTAAATCATCGAGAGACAATTGGATTTGGTATCCTAATCCGCCAAGGCCGACAAAGCTCATGATTGCGGAAGAGCGAATCCCACATTCAAACCGGTACATCGTATAGCTCAGCATTCCAGTTTTCACAATCGGAAAGTAACCGTAAAAAAACAATTGCCATCTTGATGCACCAGTTGATTTCAAAGCTTGAATAGGCTCTTCCGGAACATCTGCAAGCATGTCTGCGAAAATTCTCCCTAATATTCCGCCAAAGGGGAGAGCAAGGGCGAAAATAGCAGCAAAAGGACTAAGACCGAATGATGCGACAAATAACCATGCCCATACTAATTCATGAATCGCTCTTAGAAATCCAAGAACTCCTCGAAAAATCGTTTTAAAAAGGGAACCGAGCGGTCCAGCTTCAAAAAATATCCCCGATGCTAGTATTCCGAGAATAAAAGCTATGACAATAGCAAGTCCAACTCCTGCCACTGCATAGGATAAGGTGATCCAAGTTGATTGGATCGCCAGAAGGATAATCTCCTTCGATAAATCAGGCTGAAACAGTGCTTCTAAAATCTGGAAGAGAGTGCTTAATCCACCGGAATGAAACAGATCTTTATCCCAATTAACCGCTAATAAACTCCAAAGAAATACCCCAATTAAAATGAAGGTAAGGTACGTTTTTTTGTGTGTGCTGAAAAGCTCCAACCTCATTACACTTTCTCCTTTAACACGTAAAGGGAGGCCAAATCCTTTGCACTCACCTCGTGAGCGGGTAAGTCAAAGTAGATCATTCCATCTCTCAAAGCAATGATGCGCGTGAAATATTTCTTAGCGTATTCTACCGAATGCAAGCTTGTAATTAAGGTTTGTTTTTCTTCATGAACCAGCTTTGTTAATATTGCCAGCACATCTTCAGCTCTTGCAGGATCAAGTGATGCGACTGGCTCATCCGCCAAAATAATTTCTGGCTTTTGGACAAGGAGGCGAGCAAGAGCAACACGCTGTTGTTCACCGCCAGACAAATTTGACGTTTTTTCTGACCATTTATCCCCTAAACCAACTCGTTCCAATGCATTCATCGCCAAGATCTTCTCTTGCGGATAGATTAAGGAGAGGAGAGACTTAAATAAACTCCAATCGGAAAGCTTTCCTGCTAAAACATTGTGAATGACAGGCAATTGGTCGACTAAATCAAATTGTTGACGAATCATCCCAAGTTTTTTTGCGAGCATTTTTCGATTTTGCATTTCCTTGAAACTTAATTGATCTATCCATAATTCGCCTTCATCAGGCTTTATAATGGTAGCCAACGTATTAAGAAGGGTTGTTTTCCCAGCACCGCTTGGGCCAATCAAGGCTACTTTTTCACCTTTTTTAATAGAGAAAGAGAGGGAAGATAAGGCTATCTTCCCTTGGAACTGAATCTTTAAATTTTTCGCTTCGATAATATTGCTAGATGCCACTGCATCCTCACCCCAATTACTTCGTTGCTTTACTTAATAATCCCAAGTTCTTTTGCCACTTTCTCGATGGCATCATAATTTTCATTTGTTGTTTCGATAAATTTATCTGTTTCAAAAATATCCAGCATTTCTTTTTGTGCTTCACCCATTGAAAGAAGCGCCTTTTTTACTTTTTCCTTTGTTCCTGCTCCAAATACATCATCAACCGTATTAATTGTCCAATTATAATCATAGTAGGCAGGTGTGGTATAAAATACATCTACTTTGTTGAGATCCACTTTGCCTTCTTTTACCGCACCTTCCCAAACAGCTTCGTTTAATGCTCCTGCCTGAAAGGTTCCCGACTCCACTAATTTGTATGTTTTATCGTGTGAGCCTGAATAATTCGGTTCACCTGCTAAATCTTCCTCCGGATCAATTCCATTTTCCAACATATAATATCTTGGCATTAAATGGCCGGATGTCGAGCTTTCACTCCCAAATGTGAAGCTTAGTCCTTTAATATCCTCAAGACTGTCGAGCTGCAGGTCTTTTTGCGCCACAAAAACAGAATGGAATTCTTCATCTCGAGGTCTTTGTGCAATCGCCTCTGCACCTTCAACAAGGCTCATTGCTTGTACACTTGTTAAGCCGCCAAACCATGCAAGTTGAACTTCTCCACGCTCAAAAGCAGTAACGAGAGCAGCGTAATCAACTGATGGAACAAATTTGACATCTAATCCTGTTTCACTTGCCAAATACTCAGCAATTTGCTCCATGCTTCTATTTAACTCCGCTGCATTTTGGTCGGGAATAGCGCCAATGTTAAAAACTTTATTGGAATCTACTTCTGTTTCTTCTTTATCGTTTTGTGAGCATGCCGAAAGAGCAAGCACTATTAATAGAGAAAAAGATAAAATTAATCGTTTTTTCATTTTTTATCCTCCTGCTGTTTAATTCTTGACCAATGTAATTATAGTGGATTCAACAGTGAATTAATAGAGATTTTCGGTATGTTCGTATCTATATTATCGATAATTATAATTGGGAATAAACTATTTTTCCGATATAAAAAAAAGGATTTATGGGCATAAAATTTATATATAATGTGAAATCGATAGCGATTTTGACCAAACAAAAAAAGCAAGAGCAGAAAAACGATTTTATTTCTCTACGCTTGCTTAATCAGCTAAGATTCTGTTTTTAAGCTATCCGAAGTGCCGTTACGACAACTGCTGCTTCCATTTTTCAACATCCCAGATCTTTGTAACCCAATCTTCATAAAAATCTGGTTCGTGGCAAACGATTACGACCGTCCCTTTATATTCCTTTAAAGCTCGCTTTAATTCAGCCTTCGCATCTATATCAAGGTGGTTCGTTGGTTCGTCAAAGAGAAGCCAGTTACTTTCGTGCATTTGCAGCTTACATAGACGCACCTTCGCTTGCTCACCGCCGCTTAGTTGGTTCATAGGTCTTGAGATATGTTCATTCTTCAACCCGCAACGAGCAAGGGCAGCTCTTACTTGGTGCTGATCCATTCCTGGGAACTCATTCCATACATCATCAATAGGCGTAATATCCTTCGCCTTAACTTCCTGCTCAAAATAAGAAGGGAAGAGGAAATCGCCTCTTTCAAGTTTTCCACTTAAGGGTTTAATGACTCCGAGCATTGTTTTTAATAACGTTGATTTACCGACGCCATTACAACCAACAATGGCGATTTTTTCACCGCGTTCAATCGTCATAGACATCTTTGGTAATAACGGCTGGTCATAGCCAATTTCAAAATCCGTGCCTTCAAATACATAGCGTGAACTGCTACGTGATTCCTTAAAAGAGAATGTCGGTTTGACCGCAGTTTCCGGACGTTCAATCCTTTCTAATCTCTCAAGCTGTTTCTGACGACTTTTTGCGCGCCCTGTCGTTGAATAACGCGCTTTATTCTTCGCAATAAACTCTTCCTGCTTTTTAATAAATTCTTGTTGTTTCTCATAAGCATTAATATGTTGGTTTTTGTTGATTTCAGCTAATTCCAGAAATTTTTCATAGGTTGCAGTATAACGATTCATTTTTGAAAACTCAAGGTGAAAAATAACATTTGAAACTTGGTTCATAAATTCTGTATCATGAGAAATTAGTATGAAGGCATGCGGATATTCTTTCAAATAACCTGCAAGCCAGCGAATATGTTCGACATCTAAAAAGTTTGTTGGTTCATCTAACAAAAGCACTTGGGGTTTTTCTAACAAAAGCTTTGCTAATAGTACCTTCGTTCTTTGTCCGCCACTAAGCGCCGTCACATCCCGCTCCAACCCGATCGCATCCAAACCAAGTCCTCTAGCTGCATCTTCAACTTTTATATCAAGATTATAAAAATCACCAGCATCAAGACGATCTTGAATTCCAGCCATTTGTTCTAACAAAATTTCTAATTCTTCAGGAGTAGCATCTCCCATTTTAGCCGTTACTTCATTTAATTTCTTTTCTTCCTCAAACAATGGAAGAAACGCATCATTTAAAATATCACGAATTGTTTTACCTGGAGTTAATACCGTATGTTGATCAAGATAACCATAATGAACGCCAGGTGTCCATTCAACCTTTCCAGAATCATGAATTAACTGCTTCGTTATAATATTCATTAAAGTCGATTTTCCAACTCCATTTGCACCGACAAGACCGACGTGATCTTCGGCTAACAAACGGAAAGAAACATCTTTAAACAGGGTGCGATCCCCGAATGTATGGCTCAATTTTTCAACTGTTAATAGGCTCATAAATCTATCCTCACTTGTTCAAATTCTTTTTAAATGCATACCAATGAATATAATCACTTTATCTATCATACTAAATTCCACCACTCAAGACTAGATCTTTTGAGCCTGATTGCAGCATTTGGAAAAGGAATTTCAGCAAGTTTTTTGTCCGTTATAGGTGTACTAACAAAAAATATATGTTAAAGTGGTATACGAAACCACTCTATATATAAGGGTCTATGCTCCATGCATGGTTCGGGTAGTATTTTTCGGAAAGACCACCGAAAAATTCCCACCCTTTTCCCCTTGCATTCCGCATTTTGGCAGGTGTGGGACTATCGCCAAGCCGAACTACCCAAAACGAGGATTTACGGAGTTCGACTTGCTCTGACCATTGTACCTGCCAAACCGCCAGTGTTTTCGTTTGTGATAAATTCTTTTAACCATATTCAGATACGCTAGTGGGGCTAGCCCCACACCCCAGCCATCCACCACCCCAAAAAAAGGGAAAAAAGACCAAAAGATAAAATAATAACCTTAAAAACTAAAAGGTTGTCATCAAGGCAACCAAAACCTCATTTATAAGGGGATATGCCATAAATTGCTGATCGTAATATACTAAAATCTTTTTTAATAAAAGTACTATTTTGAATCGGTGCTAAATGACACAGAAATATAATGTAAATATTTGAGAAAAAAGAAGGTATTTTAATATTTTAATAGAATTAAATTAAAATGAGGTATTATTCCTAGTAAAAAGGAGGAATATTTAAAGAGCAATAACACATTGATACTGTTAAATAATTCTTAAAGGAGAGGTATTATGAAAGGATTAAAAATTTTATTTATGTCCTTAGCAATGTGTTTTGGATTTTGCATTAGTAGTGCACGCAGCTGAGAAAGAACAAGAAGGTCTAACAAAAAAAGAGTATGACTATCTTCTTAATGTTGTAGGGCATACCGAAGAAGAAATTAAAGAATTGCCTGTTGAAGTGGCTAAAGAGTTAGTGAGTAATAAAGCTGAATTAAAGTCTACTAAGACAGTATATGAAAATATCGAACAAGAGAATGATGAATCAAATGGTGAGCAAGTTAGTATTCTAGGCACTATTCCATCAGCTGATATTCAACTTGGCGGTACAGTTTACAAAGTTACAAGTGACCGTTCTGGTTATAACAAATACTATATGTATGGAAATTATAGATGGTTAAAATCTCCATTCTATACACTAGTAGATAAAATGACTATTGGATTTCCATCTAGTTCAGGGTTTATCTTACCAACAAGTAATGGATCAATTACTCAACATCAACATCGTTACTCTTATGATTTTTATGGGAATGGAAAATGGGTAGATACTGCAATTAAATATTCACCAAGTGATTGGAGTGCAAACGCAGGCGTTGCAGGTTCATATGATCTTCGTAAGTTTAGTGATTTTACATTACATAAAGGTTATGTAGGTCAGTATGTATACGTAAGAAATACAACTCATGGCGATATGAATATTAAACTAGAATATGGGCATAAAAGCATAAGTGGTGCAATTACTGTCTCTGTTTATCCAGCAGGATTAGGAATTACCCCTACTACAACTACTGATACAAAATCTTATGCTCTTACACTTACTTATTAAAAAAGAGAAGAGAAGAACATAAATTAGTCTTAATTTTATTATAAAAAATGTACTCATTTTTAAAGTTGAATGAAATCAATTTAAGAGTAGAGGTTAGTAAAGATAATTAAAAAATCTTTAACTAATCTCTTCTGATTATTTGTAGGATTTTATTTTCTACTTATGATTGGACTTATTATTAAACACATGAAATTTCATAAAATAAGAATGATTTAAATCAATGGAATTGAAATGTACTACGATGCGTAAAAAATATGAAACTATTATATAATTCTTTATAAAGTTTAATTTAAATGTTAAAGGAGCATTCCTGTTAGAAAGATTTTCGGGGACTTGAACAAAAAAGAGCCCTCTTGGTATGATATGGGGTGTCAAATCTGCAGAATTGACCCCTAACTTAGTTAACCAAGGAGGACTCC
>NZ_SWLZ01000044.1 GCF_005502275.1 Robertmurraya siralis | reverse complement strand
GTAGAAATCATTCATTTAAATGAAGATAGTTATCGTATGAAGCATCGTTCTACCATATTTGGGGAACAAAGTGTTTCAAAATAACGAGCAAAAATTGTTTCATTCTACTTGACGGTCACATGGAACAACCTCCACTTGTTTTTGCTCTATAATTTGAAATGAAATATAACTAAAAGAGGATTCCTCCGAGTTCTTAATCGTGGTCATTATAAAAAACTTCTTTCACCAGTCTTTTAACCATTAAATATATATTGATCGTTTCTATTTTAGGCCCCATTTCTTGATTCATGAATATGATCAAGCCATTCTTTTTTTCTGGATTGTAAAGGGCTATAGAAAATATCCCTGGATCCGAACCAGTATGTCCGACAATGTTTCCACTATTCAATTTTTTCATAAAAATATCATCTAAAACTGAATAACTCCATCCTAAAGCTTGCTTTCCATCGTTCGATTGGGGACTTAACATCTCTTTAATGGTTTCTGATTTTAGTATGGCATTATCTTTATTTAGAATTGACATACTCATAAGAAATTTACTAAAATCAACCACATTTGTCTTTAAAGAGCCATCAGGATATGTAGGAAAAGAGTACTTTGGTAATTCTTTACTCCCATCATATGGTGCTGCAAAATTATCTGTTTTTACATCTTTATGAAGCCAATATGTTTGTGACATCCCTAACGGATTAAAAATGTATTGTTGAGAATATTGATCGAATGGCAATTGACTAATTTGTTCAACCATATAACCTAATAGTCCGTATCCGACATTACTATACACAAAAGTGGTTCCCGGTTTATATTCTGTATAATTATTTTCCACCGAATACCATTTCCCACCTTCATATAAGTATTCTTTAGAAAATTCACCGATTGAAATTTCAGAGTCTCCTCCACCATTATCAATCGTATAAAGACTGTTTAAAATATCCCAATTATCTTTAATTCCTGATGTATGATCCAATAACATTCGAACAGTTATCGGCTCATTTGAGAAATGGGGGTGTTCAACCGAAAACGGAAGATACATGTTAATGTCATCATCCAAATTGATTTTTTCCTTTTCAATTAGTTGCATGATAGCGGTAGCTGTGACAACCTTTGATAATGACGCAATTTGAAATACTGTGTCTTGACTTACTTTTCTTCCTTCATTGATATTCGCATAGCCATAATTTATAAACCTCTCAACTTCGTTATTTTTTATGATAGCAATGGAAACACCTGGTACATTTGTTTTATCCAGCTTATTATGTACAAAACGATTTATGTTTCCCGGGTTTGAAAAATCTACTTTAATTATGATTGCTATGCTTGTAATTATTAAAACCAGGGCGATTAATGCTCCCAATATTTTAGTAATCTTAATAACCATTCAAACACTCCTTATTATAAAAACAACTATATTTACTATACCATTTTTTTCTATTTGGTAATGTTAAAAAATATTAAAGTTAAGCTCTACATTTCTTTTCGAACTTCATTCTATAAATCATATCGTGACTCGATAATTGTAATTTCCTTTACCTTATCTAAAATTGACTGAAGGGTCAGTTTAGAGCAAAACAGTGGAAAAAATCAGATGACGGTATACTGGGTGATACGAGATATTTAAGGCAGTGGGTTCTAGCGATAATATTTACTAAAACGACCACACGATGGGGATGTTACGAGAATTTTTCCAGGGAATCAAATAAGGTGGCAGACCCACACTTGGCATCTTTTGAGGATTAATATTTTTAGTAAAGCTTTGTAATTGAAAAAAACCGTTATTTTGAGCAATTCATCTCAAAATAGCGGTTTTCATTCAGTGTTCTTTTAACGGTTAAAAGGATATTTTTTCTCAAAATTAATTTTATGGAAATGGTTAATGACACCTGGTTTTTCCCTTACCGTAATTTTCAATGCTCCAAACGGACAATTGTCAACACATGCACCACAAAGACTGCAATCTCCAGCTCTCACATATTCATTTTCCCTATTAATCGCAGGCTCTAAAATGTCAGGGTCAGCAAAGCAAACAGATCGACATTTTGTACAGCCAACACAAAGATCATGGTTAAACTTTACTTGAAAGGTCCCCACTTTCCCAATCGATTGATAGAATCCACCAAGAGGACAGAAATAACGGCACCAGCCTCGCTTTGAGATAAACAACTCAAAGAGAACAATTGCAACGATTAGCCATAAACCAATTCCGAAGGTAAATAAAAGATTGCGCATCGTGAACCCAATAGGTGAAATCAGTTCAAATACTGGGACTCCGATAAAAAAGGACAGCAAAAGGACTGCAAGTGCGTAGTATTTTTTATGCTGCCTCTCAAAATGCTGATCAGGAAGCTTGAAAAAATTTCTTATCTTATCCGTTAATTCTAATAACGTATTCAATGGGCAAATCCAACTGCAAAAAACTCTCCCACGTACGAACAAATAGAATAGAAAAATTAGGAGAGCGCCGCCGAGATAAACAAAGCTGATTTCCCTTGAAGCAAATAAAATTTGCAAGGCAGCAAATGGATCAGTCAACGTGATCCCAAAAAAACTTGATGAAGCAAGAGAGCCAAAAAAGAAATTATCACTCTCTACTTTGACGAAAAACAGTGGGGTAAGGAATATAAACAGAATCCCCCACTGAACAAATCTTCTAGCAAGAGTCCATTTTCGAATGACTTTTGGTCTTTTAACCATTTTATCATCCCTATCTTAATGATTGATTATACGATGAAAGAGGTAAAATTTGAACTCCCTTTTGCTCGGAAATACAGTTAGCCACACATTGTCCACACCCATTACAAACATCTTCATTAATGACCGGTTTCCCATTTTTTAATTGGATAGCTCCCTCTGTCTTACAAGCATAAACGCAATAGTCACACATGACATCCTTGTAGGTTAAGCAGATATGCTTTTGAATCGCTGCATAACCAATCTTTTTCGGAGCTTCTTCATTCAGGGCACCCGTTGGACATATATCAACACAGCGATTACATAAAGTACAGGGATTCTTGTTTGGATCAATAAAAGGCGTATTGACAAGTTTCGCACCATAGGAAATTGAAAATAAACTTATTATTCCTTCTGGACAACTCTCTTTACAATCACCACATCTACTACAGGCCGTTAAAAATTCAAGCTCATCAAGTGTACCAGGTGGGCGAAAGAAATCTCTCTCCAAGTCCAATTCATAGGTTAAGAGATTTCCTAAAAAACCGGCAGCAGCCTCCATATTCAATGAAAAAAAACGCCTTCTGTTCAATCTGTCACTCATATATAATCAGCTTCTAGTTGACAATTAGGATCTTCTTCAAAGTTGCTATATACAAGGCAAACTGTTATGATTCCATCAATCTCCTTAAAACTTTCTCCCAGTTGATAGCTTTGTTCCGCTGTATCTGTTTCCATCGTAATAATGATTTTATAATCCTGTTCAATATGATGCACTTCTACACCGTTCTTTTTCTCAAGCTCCTTCGCCACAAATAATGCCCGACCGGGAACTGTTTCAATAAAGAGGCCGGAAATAACCATATTCAAGTCTCCTTTCTGACAGATTTCATTCATACGCTGTTTGTATGGTAATCAGTTATGCACTTAGCTAGTCTTCACTATTAAAAGCCGACTTCGTATCGTTCTGTTGTCCATGACATTGAATACAGTTATCTCTAAAAATCGGGTTATTTATATTGTTATCATAGTAATGGTCTTCTGGTATTTCTCTAGCACCAGTTGTTTCTGGAGTAGCATGGCAAGTTAAACAACTTTCATGGCGTTGTTCCGGAATCCAGCGGTCAATATGATCTGCTGGTTGCATCGGAGGGGCACCAATAAGAACCATTGTTGCTGAATCTTCTCTTTCCTCCGAATTAAGCTGAGGAACCACGATCTCAACCGCTTCCCCGCCAAGTTCTTCACTTGCCTGTTCAGTTGAACCGATTTTAGATATCCCAATTGCTAATCCTACAATTAGAATAAATCCTAACACATAAACATATTCTTTACTCAAAGTGCACACCTCCACTATGCTTTCATAATTTTAACAGCACATTTTTTATAGTCTGGTTGTTTCGAAATTGGACAGTAAGCATCAAGAGTTACTAAATTAATTAGTGTTTCTTCAGCAAAGAAAGGAACGTATACTAGACCTTTAGGAGGGTTTCCTCTTCCTTTCGTAGTTGCCTTGACCTCAACCTCTCCACGTCGTGAAATAACTTTGACCATATCTCCTGTTTTAATTCCCATTGCTTCAGCGTCCTCTGGATGGATCTCACACAATGCTTCAGGCACCGCTCGATGCAATTCAGGCACACGTCTTGTCATAGAACCGCTATGCCAATGTTCTAAAACGCGTCCTGTGCATAACCAAAATGGGTATTCCTGATCAGGAATTTCAGGTGCATCCTCAAACGGACGGAAGAAGACTGACGGGCGATGATCTTCCGATTTATAAAAATCTATATCTTGATATTTGCCAACCTCTCCAAGCTCTTCCACTCCGTATTGGTCGAAGCCCTCTTCCTGCTTTCCGTGCACATAGCGCCAGTTCGTTTCAACCCATTCTCCATTTACGTTTCTTACTGGCCAGCAAATGCCATGTTGCTTGAAATATTCTTCATAAGGAGCCATTTGCTTCGCTTTTGTTTTTAATTTTTTCCCTAATTCTTGAATTTCTGGATTATCACTTTCATGGGGGTTCGTAAAGGCACGATATTCATCCCATAAAATTTTATTTACTTCGTGTTGGTCAGAAATGAGATCATTATTTGCGCTATCCCATATACTTCCGAACAGGACATCGAACGCAGGTTGATCGCCAATTTTTTTCCCAGCAAGAACTCTTTTGGCAATTTGCACAATGACCCAAAGATCCCATTTCGCTTCTCCAGGTGGTTCCGTACATTTTTCAAATACAGAAGTTCTTCGCTCAGCGTTGCCAAATTGTCCTTCCCGTTCGACCCACATTGCTGCTGGAAAAACAACATCTGCCAATTCCGTTGAGCGGGTAGGATACACTTCGGAAACAACAATAAATCCGTCTTTCACACCTTTACCATCTTCGTCGTTTCCTCTGAAACGATTGAGTTTTGGTAATGTTTGTCCCCAATTGTTCGACATGCTCCATAAAAATTTCACATTGCCTTTACCAAGTTCGCGGAACATTTTAATCGTATGATAGCCCGGCTGTTCAAGCGGATCCAAATATCCTTTTGGTAAATTCCAAATCAATTCAGAATAACGGCGATGTTCAGGATTTGCTACAACTAAATCTGCAGGGAGACGATGAGAAAACACGCCAACTTCCCTTGCTGTACCACACGCACTTGGCTGCCCAGTTAAAGAAAATGGTCCATTTCCAGTCTTGCTGATTTTTCCAGTTAATAAATGAAGATTATAAACAAGATTATTAATCCATGTCCCTCTCGTATGCTGATTCATTCCCATCGTCCATAAAGACATAATTTTCTTATTCGGATCAGCAAATTCTTTCGCCAATGCTTCAATATCTGCCGCCGGCACGCCAGAGATCTCTTCCGCCTTTTCTAACGTATATTCACTAACCTTCTCTTTAAACTCATCAAAGCTGATTTCCCAAGCTTTATCAGCAGCCATGCCAACTTCTGTACTGTCATAATCATCGTTGACAGAATGCCCTAAATTTTCTGTCCCAGCTTTAAATTTCACATGCTCGTTGACAAATTGTTGATCAAATTTTTGGTTGACGATTAAGTAATTGGCAATGGCATTTGCAATTGCTAAATCGGATTGTGGGCGAAATTCCATCACAACGTCTGCCGTTTCTGATGTTCTCGAACGTCTTGTCGTAATATCATAATGCTTTACATCTGGATTGCTTAATTTATGCGCTGTCAAGCGGGAGTACAAGACCGGGTGCATTTCAGCCATATTCGCGCCCCATGTGACAAAAACATCTGCTTCATCAAGATCCCGATACGACCCCATCGGTTCATCGGATTGGAAAGTCGTCATAAATCCAGTAACAGCACTTGCCATGCATAATCTCGCATTAGGGTCGATATTATTGCTTAATAAACCAGCTTTCCAAAGCTTTACAGAAGCATATCCTTCCATAATCGTTTGCTGTCCAGAACCCCAAAATGCAATTGACTTTGGATCCTTATCATAATTTTCTTTTAATTTACTTGCCACAAGATCTAAAGCCTCTTCCCACGTTGCTTCCCGGAACCCTTCCATCGTCCCTTTCTTTGATTTATCTTCACGAATGAGCGGCTTTGTTAAACGATCCTTGCCAAATAAAATCTTACCTACATAAAATCCCTTAATACAATTCAAGCCCCTGCTTGAACGATTATCTGGATCTCCCTTTGTAGCAACCACTTTACCATCTTTTACACCGACGAGAACCCCACATCCTGTACCACAAAAACGGCAAACGGTCGACTTCCATTCATCTGGCTCAACACTTTCTTGGGCAGTTACCGTTGTGCTATTTGACTTTTTATCCTCCTTCTTACATCCTGCTACAGCCAATGTCATCGAAATGGCTGTCGCTTTTAACAAACTTCTTCTTGTCAATTCCATTCATTCTTTCCTCCCTTTTTTATAGGTAGTTAATTTCTATTTTCAACCTACGTTTTTTTGAAATTAACTAGAGAGATTCTATTTTTTGGCTTTGCTAAACAAAATATCAACGCCGACATATAACAAAGCCTATTTTTAAGTGAACTGCTCCCTTAATTAGATAAGGACATTTTCACCAAAAACCTTATTAAAATAATCCGCTATCTTCACGGGGCTTTACTTTAATTGCTATTGGATTATCGATGACACAACGCTGCTCGCAAATTCCACAGCCAACACATTTTTCTTTATCAATCACGGGTGCAAAAATGGCATGGAGATTATCATCTGGCTTAATATGTATATCTAGCTTAATGGCCTCATCTATTAATGGACACTCTCGATAACAAACTTCACAACGCATTCCCTGGTAAGCAATGCAGCTCTCGGTATCAATAACTGCAACACCGATATCAACATCGTAAACCGTTGAAATTCCTCTTAAAGCATCAGTTGGACACGCGTTCACACATGGAAAATCTTCACAAAGCATACATGGACTTTCTCTGGCAATAAAATACGGAGTTCCCATCCCGAGACCGTGCTTTTCTGTACCCATTTTAATCGAGTCATACGGACAAGCCTGATTGCATTTTCCACACCGAATGCATAATGCCATAAATTCATCCTCATCAGCAGCACCTGGTGGTCTGAGTACCTTTTTGCTACCTCCTTTCATTAAATTCAGTAGCTCATAGGCAATCAATCCGCCTATGCCCCATTTTAATAAGCCGATGCCTTTCATTTACTCACATCCTAAATGATCGGAATTTCCCTACCCACATCTTAATCGCCTAAAATCGCATAATTCCGTGATATATTCCACAAAATGCAAATGTTCACAGTTTCATAACATTTCCGTAACGAAATTGATCCATATTTTGGCTGAAATTATTTACTGAAAATGGAATTAATATTCTTACTGTAAAAACATCTCTGCATGATCCACATTGTCATATAAAACAAGATTGTAAGAACAGTAAAAAATAGAAGTTCACAATATATCCATAGTATTTTCCTTATTATTTTCTTATCTTTAATATGGGAGGTTACAAAATGAAGAAAATATATATTTTATGCGGTGTAATCGTAGCTCTTGCCATCACGGCTGGGATATCTTTTTTCCTGATTCGTGACAGTATGGCGAAAATACCTGAGAATATTGATTTAATCACGGCGAACAATGAGGTATACAAATTTTCAGAGTCCGAAAAAAAGCTAAAATTAGTAGAATTTATGTATACAAACTGCCCTGATATTTGTCCTACTACAACCCTTAAAATGAATATGTTAAAAAAAGATTTGCAGGATGCTGGTGTATTTGGTGAAAAGGTCCAATTCATGACAATCACGATTGATCCGTACAAAGACACTCCTGAAGTTCTGCAGCAGTATATGTATAATTTTGATGTAGAAGATGATGGCAATTGGATTTTCCTAACAGGAGATCAAAATAATATTAAAAAAGACCTCAAGGAAATTGAAGAATTAGCAAGTACATTTCAATTTCAATATCGGGACCCTGGAGATGGTTTTTTTATTCATTCTACCTTTGTCTACCTTTTAGACGAGAATAATCGTTACATCAAGAAGTATCCAATGGGAGAAGAATTTAAAAGAGAAGATATATTTAAAAAAATCATGCAAAAAGTAAAATAAAGCATTAAAAAGGAAGCGGTCATAAACACCGCTTCCTTTTTATCTCATTCATTCAGTTGCTTGGAGCCGTTTGCTGTTGAAGCATAAGTAGCGTCTTTCTTGGCTTTGTAATGCTAGCTTTTATTCCGGACTTTTTTAAACGATCGACAAGATCTACTAGCTTCTTTTTATCCATGATAAAATCTCCTTTTACGTTCTTAATTATTTCTATTGTAACGAATAAATATGAATAAACTATGAAAAAATTGAAATTAATTCGTTTTTTTGGAGCTTTTAAAATGGATTCAATGAGCCTTTGGTTTTAACTTTAAAGTTTCCCCTTCATTATTGTGCAATTTTGTTTCGTGATAGTCTCCAGTAACCCAGTTCTTTAATTGATTCTGATACCATTTATGAAATACATGTCCTGATTGTCCAGGTCCAACGAGATGGTAACCAGTCGTCTGCTTATTCATATCGATTACAAATCTCCAAGACCCCCCGTGATTAACAGTACCATCCTCCCTGAACGCTGCTGCCTGAACAGTAACAGCGCTTCCACCAACTGAAATTCTTCCTTTTTGATTAAACAAAAGATTTAATGGCTTAACAGTTGACAATGGATGGGGAAAATAGATTTGATGGTAATCGCCCCACTGCCATTTTTCCATATTCTTTCCTTGCTGTTCCTCTAAATTCGCTATAACTCGAAGTAAAGACTTTTCCAATACGTTAACGATTCCCTTATGCTCTTCCATCCATGGACCAGGCTTACCCTCAATAGCTCTTCGCAGGAGTTGATCCACTGCCTGACGTTTCCCCCTAAATAAATCAAGTGTTTCTTGAGGAATTTCCTTTTCAAATAGAACTTTTGCGATTTCGTCCATCCATAAATTAAATAGGAGTGGTGCTGCTTGCTCTGGAGAATCGATATAATCCCATTCTTTTAATATTGATAGAGCTTGGGATACCTTGTTATTACTCGATGTTTTTAACAAATCGATAAATGGAGGGACAAACTCCCTCGCTTGAATGTTCAGTTGATCCATTTGTAAATGCATCATATCCTCAGCCTCGATCTGTTCAGTTGATGAGAGCACTTCTTGAATTCTCATTTGCCTATATCCTTGCGCCCAATCATGATTAATATGATACGGATAATCATCCCCAACTACTTTATTATTAGCCGTTGAAATGTACCCATCTTCAGGATTGACAGTGCGTGGTAGCTCATCATATGGAATATAACCTACCCACCCGTATTCATCAGTCCATCCGGGGACAGGCAACAGACCATCCCCTTTTTTACGAATCGGAATTTTTCCATTTGCTTTATAGGCTATCGTTCCATCTGTAGAAGCGAAGACGAAATTTTGTGCAGGTGTATGAAATCCTTCGAGCGCTTTTTCAAATTCTTCCCAGCTTCCAGCTTTATTCATATTAAGTACTGCCTCAAGCTCTGAAGACGGTTCAAGTGCGGTCCATTGTAATGATAAGACCGTTTCTTTCCCACTATCCGCTGCAAATTCCGACACAACCGGTCCATGCCTCGTGACCACCACATCGTATTCTACAGGGTCCTCATCCTTTACTAAAATTTCGTTTTTGATTACCGTTGCTTTTTCCCATTGATGATTATAGAGGAATTCATACGGGTTGTCTGGATTTCTTTTTTCAATGTATAGATCTTGAACATCAGGCCCTGTATTGGTAACTCCCCATGCAATTTGTTCATTATGACCAAGAATAATTCCCGGAATCCCAGCAAAAATAACACCGCTCACATTGACTGTTGGTGCGTCGAGATGCATTTGATACCAAATCGATGGTGTTGATAGTGATAAATGAGGATCGTCTGCAAGTATTGGTTTGCCAGATGCCGTTTTTGTGCCACTAACGACCCAATTATTACTGCCATTATATTCATGAGGAATGACTGCTTGAGCAAAACTATTTTCTATATTTAATTCATCCTTACCGATAATGTAAGGTGCCTCTTCAGGATAAGTCGGAAATAAATCCAATGCCTTTTCTTCTGAGAAATTTTGCAATAGATAATAACGAAACGCTTGACTTTCCCAATGGCCACCTAAGTCAAATGCCATATATTTACCAATCAATAAAGAGTCGATCGGACTCCAATCTTCCGGCTCATATCCAAGGAGTTTGAATTCGATCGGCCATTTTCCATTCTCACGCAGTTCATCTATATAAAGATTAACCCCTTCAGCAAACTTGGCGAGAACCTGCTTTGCCGTTTCTGAATATTGTTCATATGAGGCTTCTGCCGCTCGTCTTAAGCCTAATGTCAGAAAGTATTTATCGTTATTTAAAGCTGCCTCACCAACCACTTCACTTAGTTGCCCAGATGCTTGACGACGACTTAGATCCATTTGAAATAGGCGGTCCTGCGCTTGGGTATAACCTTGTGCTAAATACAAATCCTCCTCATTGTTCGCATGAATATGCGGTACCCCATGCTCATCGCGAATGACTTCTACTTTTTCTTGTAATCCAGATAGTTGAATCTCCCCTGCGATGGTAGGATGTGCTCTAATAATGTAAGCGTATAGTCCAACCGCTATTATGAATAAGCTTCCAATCAAGATCCCTGCTGACCTGATTAATATTTTTCTTCGCCGTTTTTCCCTTTTAACCTCATTTTGTAAAGTGATCTCCATCCTCTTCCCCCTTTTTTAACCTGCGCTTATCTATAAGCACCATTTTGAAAGCGCTTTTAAATAATATTCTTGATAAAAAGGGAATATCCTCTAGTAATTATTCCAATAGAAACAAAAGAGCTTATGCTTTCTACAAAAGCTTTTAATATCACACTTCTATTTCTCAAACTTAAAATTTTTATTTACGCTTCCTTCGCCGCTGATGTACTCCCATAACAAACCGTCTCAACCTAGAATGTTACACTAACTGGCAAACACATACACCTTAATGGCACGAAACACAAAGAACCGTAGCTTCTGATTCATTTACAGAAGGGAGAATCAAGCTCCAAAGAAAAATTGTTTTTAAATTGCATTTCTTTATTAGGGGCAAAAGAAATCCAAATGGAATTGTCATTAAAATATTTAATAAGTAATTGGTAAGTGATCTCATAAAATTAATAAATGGAACAATATTAATCACGTCTTCCAAGCTTTGTTTACTCATTATATCGGGAAGAAATGTGATTGGAAATTGAGTATATTTTATCAACATACAGATATAGATATAAAACAGAGAAGTAAACAATAAATGTATGGTAGACTTTTTATATTTATATCTCAATATAAGGATCAAACTGATTCCAATCAGGGTACATAAGATAATTATGTAAACGCTAGAATAAAGTTGACAGTTATTGCTTGATAAGATTTTACACTTTTGCTCAATCAACCTACTACTTTAGTAAAATAGGAATTGACGTTATTTTACTGGAGGTAGGGGTTTTGG
>NZ_SWLZ01000043.1 GCF_005502275.1 Robertmurraya siralis | reverse complement strand
GCTCGACTTGCATGTATTAGGCACGCCGCCAGCGTTCGTCCTGAGCCAGGATCAAACTCTCCAATAAAGAGTAAGATTAGCTCTTATGTTTAAAAAACGTTGGCTAGTTTCAGCTTCTCAAGAAAGATAGCCTCCACTATGATTATTTGTTGACGTATGATTTGTTTAGTTTTCAAAGTGCAATCACGGTTAAATTAAGAACCTTTAACCAAAACGTCACTTTGGAAGCGACTTTATAAATATAACAGAAAACCTTTCCTTAAGTCAACAGTTTTCTTGATAATTATTTTGTTGTTTCTTAAGGACAAGAAATAATATACCATGTCTTAAAAATGATTTCAATATAATTTTTGATTTTTTTACAATAAAATTTAAGTTCCCCATTACCTCCGCTCCATTTTCTATCTTCCAGTAATAAAAATAAAGATCCCTCATATTAATTACTAGGAGAAAGAAATAATGTTCTAGAAAGGATTGAAAGACATGCTAGAATCCGTAGCTTTATATCTATCATTTATCATGGCAATCTATTTATTCATTTATTCCTATATCGAGGGGCTCAAAATCGCTAATTCAGAAGAAAAAGTTCGGGGCGGTACCTTTATTTTTACGATTACCTTAGCATTTATCTTTTCAGGATTTACTTACATTCTTTAAAAGCGCAAGAGAGGGCTTATATGGCACCTCTCTTATCTTCCTGTAAAACTGCACAAAGGACAGCATCCATATATTTACCTTGTATAAAGAACCTTTTTCTAAGGATTCCTTCTTCCTTAAAACCATTTTTCTCAAGGACTTTCTTAGAGCCGTAATTAAAAGGGGAATATAGTGCCTCGATTCGATTGAAGTTCATTTCACTAAATCCATACTCAACCAATGCTCGAACTGCTTCAGACATAATCCCTTTTCCCCAATAAGCAGGGTTAAGATCATAACCAATTTCTCCTTTTAAATGCTCCTCTTCAAGCGAATGAAAACCACAAGTTCCAATGATTTCATTTTCTCCTTTAAGGGTAATTCCCCATCTAATCTGATTTCTGGACTGATATCGAAAAAGGAGACTATCAATTAGCTCCTCTGCCTCCTGTAATGAAGAAAGCTGCTCCCTATCGTAATATTTCATCACTTCCTTCTTAGACAAATAGGAATAAATCCCATGTGCATCATGGCAATGCAAATTTCTTAAAATTAACCTCTTCGTTTCAATAATGGGGAATTTCATAAAAGGAGCATCCCAGCCCATAATATTTCCTCATTTCTTCTTAAGTCACTCGTTATTCTTTTTCCTGCTTTACTTTTATTTTAGACATTTTTCCTTCTATTAAGAAGAACGCTAATGATGCCATTACAATTAATCCTCCAAGAATTTGTGTCAACATAATTTTTTCGTTCAATAAATAATAGGCAAGTATCGTTGCTCCAATTGGTTCTAATAAAATAGCCATCGAAATCGTTGAAGTGCTTAACCATTTAATAGACCAATTAAATAAGGTATGCCCTAATAAAGTTGGAATGATCGCCAGTAAAATGAAATATAACCAGTCACTCGTTGGATAGTTCATTAATGGTTGTCCTAAAATAAGAACATAAATAAATAGTGTTATCGCACTAATAGCATAGACGACAAATGTGTAAGTTATAAGTGAAACTCTTTTTCGCACTGATTGTCCAAACATTAAATAAGCGGTAACTAATGCACAGGCAATAAGCGCAAGAATATCACCGAATAAGGCGGAACCGCTGATTTTGAAATCACCCCAGCTAATAATAAAACTGCCGATGATCGCCATAACCCCACAGAAAATCGCCCGCACCGAAAACCTTTCCTTAAAAAATACATAAGTGCCTACAAACGCAAAAAGCGGCTGCAATGTAACCAACACGGTGGAACTCGCTACAGACGTATAATTTAATGATTCAAACCAGAGAATGAAGTGAAATGCTAGAAATACTCCTGCAACCAAAGAAAATAGCCAATCTCTCTTCGTAATAAGACGCAGTTCACTGGCATACTTTATTAAAAACACAGGAAGCATAATGATTACTGAAAAAAACAAACGATAAAAAGCAATGACCTCGGAGGGAGCTTGTGATACTTTTACAAATATAGCCGATGTCGAAACTGCAATAACACCAACGGATAAAATAAAATATGGATTTACTTTTGGCCCCATCAAATAAACTCCTTAAAATGCGGCTTTGTTAGATGTCAGTATTGATTTTTGGCTCATCTTCTCCATGAATCCATAAAGCTTAACTTTAAAGGCATGTGAAACCGGAGTTTCACACGAATTGAGCAACAATATTGTTAACAAAGCGTTAAATTTAAAAATGAACATCCACTGTAAGGTGCATATCATTTATTTTACAACCTTTAATAAGTCAATTACCATGAAAATAATAATTTCTTGAAATCAATCATATGGTTTTGAAAAAAGGTGGGGAAAAGATGCTTGGTTCTGATATGGAAATTCTCATGAAATTGGGAATATCAACTTTCCTTGGATTAATTATTGGACTGGAAAGGGAATTGAAAAGAAAACCCGTCGGTCTTAAAACGAGTTTAGTCATTTCAATCGTAAGCTGCCTTCTTACAATTGTATCGATTGAGTCTGCCTATATGGTACCACCGAGAGAGGATATAAACATTACAATGGATCCACTTCGATTGGCTGCACAGATCATTTCCGGGATTGGCTTCCTTGGAGCCGGTGTTATTTTACGAAGGGGAAATGACAGCATTTCAGGACTAACGACTGCTGCATTGATCTGGGGTGCGGCAGGAATTGGAATTGCCGTAGGGGCAGGCTTCTATATTGAGGCAACTGCAGGAGTGGCATTGTTAATCATTAGCGTTGAAATCGTTCCAATTATTATGGGCTGGATTGGCCCCCGTCAATTGCGGGAGAAAGAAATTAAACTTCAGCTTAATGTACAAGATAAAAATAAAATCGTCGAAATCATTAACCATTTAAAAGGGGAAAAAATTTCCCTCAAACATTTACGAATCAAAGATTTAAACGACAATGATCATCTTGTGCAATTAAGAATAACTGTCCATCATAAAAGATTAACAACAGATGTGTACCATACTGTTTCAAAAATTGACGGTGTACGGAGCGTTGAAATTGAAAGTATACATTAAAAGACTTCTGACTCTGTCCACAATTGCTTAATTTCTTTATTGCTTTACCTTGTCAGGGTCCTCATTCTCTTTATTGGTAACCCGCTCTTCCCAAAGCTCGGCCCCTTAAAAGCAAACATTATCCATCTGTCTACAGAGAACTGCTATCAAATATTTTTTAATAAAGCATTCAATTAAATGCTTTTCCCCTCATAAAAATCTATATTTTTAATGCTCACGTCCTTATCACAATTAAATTTCTCTTGATCTTTTGATTGATTTCCCTATATAATAATCGATGTAAAAGATCGTACGGGGGATTAGCTCAGCTGGGAGAGCGCAACGCTGGCAGCGTTGAGGTCAGGGGTTCGAGCCCCCTATTCTCCATCCCGAAAAGCCTTGTGTATCAAGGCTTTTTCTTTTTGCTTCATTTTATCAAGCATCACTATTTTAAGTATTGTTGACGAATTGTCGCCAAAATGGTTTTTATTAAATTTTCAGACTGTATTCCCTACTAAAGCATAAAATTATGAGCAATCCTTGTTTACAATCGGGTATGCAACTGGCAGCTTCACTATAAAATCAATCAAAACTTGTACATTCAAACATTAAAAAATACACCCTTTCCAAAATTGCGCTCACTTTATGGTTCAATCCTCTAATCATGGACAAACTATATCCGTAAGATTAACCTGATAATTATGTCCAATGGAGTGATAGCATGATGAATTTTCCAACTATACATACAAACTTTTGGGATGCAATAGTAGCAGTCCCTTCTGTAATGGTCTTAACACAGATCATTAAAGTTATTTTTAAAATCCCGAAACACTTTGTACCAACACTAGCACTGGTTATCGGTTTGGCAATCTCTACTTTTATTAGTCACCGTCATGATTTGCTTGCAGGACTTTTCATGGGATGGTTCTATGGCTATGCCGCAATAGGTTCATATGCAGCAACTAAAACCGCACTTATTTATTTCAGAAACCGAAAGTAGCCTGGCAGTTACAACCTTTACCGATGCAAAGGAAAAACAACATATGCAAAGATCGGCCCTAAAAAATCTATAAACAAATCCATGCAGGCGATGCTTGTTTTAGTACAATGGATTTAGTAATTAATCTACTCTCAGCTATGTTAAGTATTTTTTTAAATTAAAAATTGTTAATCAACGGTATTTTCTAAAACACATATCCATCGCTAGATGCTGCTTTGATTGAATAATGAAGAATTTCCGCATATAACGATCATTCAAAGCATTTGTTTTCTCTAAATTATGCTCAGGCTTAGTCGTTTTCGGAATTAATTATAACGAAATCATATAAATGCATTTTTGTATTAAAAGTATTCAACTCAGGAAAATCTTTCAGGACTAGCTCCTCCTGTCTTTTTCCAGATAGGAGGTTGTATTCCGCAATTTTTGCTCGCCTATTTTCATGTTCAAGGGAGAAGACATGAAGAGTGCCATTTTGTTGGAACACTTCTACGCTTCCTTCAAAACTGGTCTCCACTAGAGAAAATGCTTTTTCACTGTTTCCTGTCTCAGTCGATATTCGATAAACATCTCCGAAGCCATCGATAAAGTAAAGATTATCTTGATAAAGGAATACACATCTTTTATAACTAAAAGGTATCTGCTTGTAAAAAGTTTGCTCATCATTGGCATACGTCGCCACTTTTGTAAACTGATACTTTTTTGACTGCAAATTAACCTTGACCATTTCGGTTAAAGCTCCAGTTTGCCGAATGAAATATAAATGATGCCCATCCGTCTGAAGTTGTCCAAATGTAGTGCTGTTCTCTTCCTTCTCAATTTCCAACATTGGCTTAACAATTGGCTTTTCTCCTAATATTACTTCTTTGAACTGATAGCTTTTTTCATCTTCTGATGATGACAGTGTATAAAGACTCCCTTGATGCAACACAGAGGCTTCAATAAAGAAAGGAATGATCCCTTTTTCGAAATGCCCATCCTTTTCCCAATAAATATCCGAACGGTAGCCTCCGTTTGTTTTATCGTAGCCAGAATTAAAAACAGCATAAAAACCAGCCGTTGATTCAAGGAATCCGATATGGTCTCCCGTATGCTGGTAATCATCTCTTTCAATCCTCTCAAACCCTTTCGAAATTTTATAAAAGCGACTCTTATCCGCTAATAGAATCTCATTCTCTTTCACACCAATGCTTCCCAACTCCAGTCCTTCCATTTCATAAGTCATCGGTTTACCCCTATGATCAATAAATACTGCTGCACTTTTTCCTCCGCCATACGTATCTTGGTCGGCAGTAGTTGAGAAATAAACAATCGCTTTCTTACTATCTAAGAAATTTTCCTCTTCAAGCTCCCTATCACTTGCTTTTTTCGAACCGCTATTCTTTGTAAAAAACCAGCCTACCAATATCGTTAATAAAACGAAACAAATGAGCACCATCCATCTCTTCCTCATACGTTCTCCTCATACTTAATTTAGTAAATAAAGCGCTTTCAATTTGCATCAAGATGAATTAAAAAACGAACATTTATAAAAGGATTGAGTACAAAAACTACTTTTAACATCAATGATGTTGTAAATATTCGTTTTTTAACTCCATATTCCCTTATAAAAATACCAAACCTATTGATAAATCCAAGATTTAAACGAACCTTTAATTGATCGTCGCAATCGTGGTTGTGTAGGATGAGGCGGTAATATCACGTGGATAAACCCCCAAGCCACCATTATGGTCTATATCGATGTTAGCTTTCAAAGTGAAGGCGGACCAAAGTAATTTTGAACAATTTTTATCTCCGTCGTGCCCTGTTAATCTATTGGTTGCAAAGTTAAAAGAATATGAGCTTCCCACCTGACTGACTGCCCAATCTGCTGCGTTATTTTTTTGAGTAGTCGTTACGTTTACCCTTTGAATAATACTATTTTTTTCTACATTGCGAGCATTATATTTAATCTGACGAACACCATCACCCGGAACCGCTTCGACGATTTTATCAGAAGCTGAATACATCCCTACATGACCATGGTTATAGTAAGCGGTATAGGAATCCGAATAAAAAATATTTCCTTTCGTACTCATCGGCAACACATAGGAACCCGATGAACCGCCAAAAATAACCGTATCTTTTTGTTCATTGCCATTTTCCTTCGCTACCCTGTCTCCCTCTTTTTTATCCGTTATTAACTCTTGATAAACCATTTTGATCACTTCGTATTTTGACATTTTTTGAGATTTGGCATAGTCGGTAATCGCTTCAAGAATTTCTTGTTCTGTCGTACCAGGCTGAAGTTGAACAATTTTCTTGAGGTACATGTCAATTTCTGAGGATTTAGCATAGCTAGACGGTGAGAATAAGAGTGACAGTCCTAAAACGATAGCAAAGCTGACAAAGGCTCTTTTCCTAATAACCACCATTTTATTCCTCCTTTATTGAGATTCCCTAGGATATTATGACGAAGATGGAAAATATATGTATAGTAATTAAGTTAAAAATTGTTAATTCATTGTTTAAATAAAATAATATAAAAAGCTGTTCTTTACGGTACTGCACCCAGAAGTTAGAGTTAAAAATCTAACCTCTGGGGTGTTTTTGTATGGCGAAGTATCGTGAAGAATTTAAATTAAAAAAAAAATGAAAGGGCGGCCTTCTATGTCTAAAAATCAGAAAGCAAAATTGCCAAAACAAGAAAAAGCGTTATCTCGTGAAGAACTATTAGAACGAGAAAATGAACTTCTACGTTTAGAGAATGCCTATTTAAAAAAGTTAAAAGCTTTTCAAGAAAATCCGAATGCCTCCCTCGAAAAGCACAAACAGCGTTGGCATTCGAACTCAAAGAAAAGCAACCTGTGCGGATAATGCGGCAATGGAAAATTTCTTTGGGGTCCTCAAGCAAGAGATGTATTATGGAGAAGAATTAGTATCTTATGAAGAGCTAAAAAAACAAATTGTTGAGTACATAGATTACTACAATAATAAGCGTATAAAAGTAAAATTAGCTGGTTTAAGTCCAATACAATACCGAACTCAAACCAGCCAATCAGCTGCTTAATAAAAACTCTAATTTTGTGGGGTCACCACCATAAAGAACAGCTCTTTTTTAATTTATAGTCGTTTTTCTTCTATAGAAAAGAATTAGTAAACCGAATATCATTAGAACCAGTCCACTTATGATATTCATGATTGAACTTTCTTCCCCTGTTTGTGGGAGAACATTTATGTCACTATTTTTAGGAGTTTTTGATCCCTTCTGCTTCGAATTTTCCCCTTTTTGATCTCGTTCCCCCGAATTCCCACTATTATCAGAACCATTGTCATGTCCAGGTTGACTCGGGCCTTTACCTCCACCGTTGTCCGGTTTTTCATGCTCTCCCGGCTGCGGATCAGGACTTCGATCTGGGTCTGGACCTGGATCTGGATCTGGATTCGGGCCTGGATCTGGATTCGGCCCTGGGTCTGGATTTGGATCTGGGCCTGGATCTGGGCCTGGGCTTGGATCTGGGCCTGGTCCCGGACTTGGACCTGTACCACCTGGTTCATTTTTCTTTACTACTTTAACTACTTCTAATTGATTGTTTACAATTGTAAACGGAACTGGAGTGGCGTCTAGTTTATAGTAGGATGGAGCACGTGTTTCGACGAATTGGTACTCTCCTTCCTCCAAATGGTTAACGATAATTTGGCCATTCGCATTTGTGGTATGGGAGCTAATCGTTTTAAATTCTCCGTCTATAAACTTCTTTAAATCAAATCTTGCACCTGATAATAATTTTGTTTCATCATTGCTATCAACTTTCGTTAATTCGACAGCTTGATGAATTTTTGCGTTTTTTATCTCTATTTCTTGATTTATTTCATTCAGTACAATTATTTCAGTATCTTGAATCCCAACGACATATCCTTCTGGAGCTTGTACTTCTTTTAGTAGATACTCTCCCCATAGCAATCGATCAAACACAGCAATTCCTTCGGTATTCGTTGTTTGCGTTTCAATAACGGCTCCAGTCGACGAATCTAGCAGTGTAAAGACTGCTCCTTCTAACTCCTCACCGCTTGCTGCATCCACTTTTTTAACCGTTAAAGCGCCTACTTCACCTTCACCTATTCCTACTCCTGTCGTTCTTTCAACTCTGATCATTGATTCTGACTTTGTCATTTCTTCACTTAAAAAATCCCCTGTGAGAATGACACCATTTGAAATAAAATCGCCAACTTTAGCTAGAATAAGAGACTGATACTCTAATATATATGGTTTTTCAATATCCTGTTTATATATGAGCTCAAATGTTTCATCTCCGTCATCTGTAAGAGGAAATACGATATCATATTCATCAGCACTGACTTCCTCCGCCTTTGTTACTGTTCCATCCGCTGCAACTGATGTGGAGTAAAGTCGAAAAGATTCTTTTAGTAGTTTTTGATTATTAGTTGGTATATCGATCACTTTAGCATTAAATATTTTGGACTGACTAAAGTTAATATTGATTTTCCAATCAATAATCTTCCCGTTTTGCTTTCCAGATTTGTCTGTAAACTCTCCCCCGTGCTTTACAGATACTTTAGCATTTAGCTTCGTCAATTCAGTATTGGCATCATAGACAGTTGCTGTATTATCATATTCTTTTTGGATAAGCTCTCCGTCCAAGCTCGTTTTATATGAAATCAAGTATGGAACTGTAATCTGCTCTTTAAAGATGACTCTAAACCCTGCTTTTCCATCTGGATTAAGCAAAATCGTGTAATCAATATTCTCTTCCAATTCTTTGAAATCAACGCCATTCGGATCCCCTGTTAATAGCATTTCTTTCACAACAATAGAATCTTCTATTAGGTTCTGGCCTGTTCCAATAAAATCCTCTACGATCGCTTCATTAATCTCTTTCAGATTGTAGTTAAATCCGATCTCCCATGAGATTTCTTTTGTTGCTGCATTATAGGAGCCATTTTTAAAGCCGTTCGATCTCGTATAGTTGTCCGGAGTAAAAGTAGCTGTGAGTTCTTTATCTTTCTTGTTATTTGCTTCGTCCATCCATTCAAGTTGAACACGATTTTCCAAGTATGCTTTTTCTTGATTAACTCTCTCTTCGTAATCAAATTCAGTGTCGTATTGAATGGTCACCATTCCAGTTATCGTGTTCTTAAAGGTAATTTTAAAACTTTCTAAATCAAGCTCATAATCGACTCCTTTTACAAGTTCATCAGATCCGTGAGAAATCTTTAACGTATTTTCTTGAAGTTTTAACCCGCCATTTGTAAAATTATCGTTTAAGACAACATCGTTCATTTCATAGTTGTCTTTATTAAGTTCAATTATCCATGAAATCATTTTATCTTTATAATTTGGATTTCCGTGATGCTTAGACAAAATTTGTTGATAAATGGTTCTTGATGCTTCTTTTGTTTCCCCGCCATATTGAACTGTATTTGTTATCGTTTCTTGGTCAAATACACGTTCTGTTGCTGTTGTCTGATAAGTAATTTTATAAGCTTCTTGAATCGATTCGTTAAATTTAAACGTGAATCCCGATCGATCTTCTTCCAATAGAGGAGTAATATCATATTTGTCAGAAGAAACTTCTTCCGAATTCGCTTCATTTCCATTATCATCAATCGTTACTTTTTCCACTTTGAATGAACCATCCACTAACTTCTGAGTATTATTGAACAGATCCGTCAGCTTCGCTTCTTCTACTGGAATATTCTTTTCATTATAATTAAACTTAATTTCCCAATCGATCGTTTGTGTTGCGCCATTATAAGCTGTCGATGATTTCGCTAATGGAATGCCCCTTCTCACTCCAACTGTAGCGCTAGCTTCCATGTCTTCAATATTCTCTCCTGAGAGAACAGCAGTATTTCTATAACTCGTTCCGTTTGGATCTGTAATGTCTGTGAGAAATTCTATCCGATAGGCAGAGTTGATATTGCCAAAGGAAATACGGAAGTCCTTTCCATCTTCTGTCTTTTCAATCGCTTTAGTAATTTCTTCACCAATCTCTGTTTCCCCATTCATTCTGGTAATCAGCTTGTATATTTTGATCGAATTTGCTTGAAATTCTTGTCCTTCGGGGATTGGATCTGTGAACACAGCATTTTCAATACTTTCTAAATGCTTATTGAAATCGATCACCCAAGAAATGCTCCTTGCGTTGTAGCCTTTATCAGGATTGCCATTTTTATCCATGCTATTTCCCTGTGAGATAAAGAGGATCGGAATATCTTGTGGTGGCTGCCCTACAATTGGTGTAATTGAGATTTTTCGATCCTCAGTCACTTCCAACGATTCTTGCAATTTGCTTAATACTTCAAGTCTGCCACTTATATTGGAATGTGTTTCAATGAAATGATTAAAGATCATTGTTACTCGACCATTCGCATCAACAGAAAAGGTACCAATTACATCATTCCCAAAATAGATCTCCTGGTTGGTTATCGTTTCATACACTTTCAATTCCTCTGGCAAGTGAAATTCAAAAGTTGCCCCATTTTTATACTTATGATCAATTGGTAAAGCCCATTCATAGTTAACAATTACAATAGTCTTTAGATCAACTTCATCCACTTGCTCACCATTTTGATTCTCAAACGAAAGTGTTGCGTTTGTGAGAATATTTTCTTCAATCATTTGTTGCCCAACTTCAGGAATCGCCTCATCCTCTGCGGCCATTTCAGCTTGGTCATTGTCAGTCTCTAATGGCTCATTGAATAAATTCTGTTTTTCTTCCGATATTTCGGATGAACTTTCTTCTGCTGTCGCTGGCGGAGCTTCCATTTTCACCCCGGTAAATGCCAATTGTCCGACTCCACCATCACTCATATTCGGATAAATAGTCACCGCAATTCCTAATGAACTAATAACAAAGCTCCCAATCGCATTATTATTGATAGAGAGAGTTCCTGATTGCGTCTCTACTATTTGAATATTGTCTGGAAGGGGAAAGTGATAGTTCTTTTCTTCTTCACTTGCATTGCCGGAAAACTCCCAATCGTAAACAATATTCACCTCATTCGAATCCGCTCCCTTTTCTTCCACCACTTCATTTTTTAGTAGAAATATTTGAGAGCTGTTCGCAAATGCCCCTATCGGACTTAGGAAGCTCTGAAGAATGAGTGTTATCATAACTACATAAAAAACGATTTTCTTCATATATCCTCCTTATGCGTACTTTTCAATTTTGCTTGGACAATCAATCGATCAGTAGGGTTTTTTGCCCCAATTGGTGTACATGTTACTAATGTTAGATATGGGCTTCCTAGCTCATTTAGGACATCAACTCGAGTTCTGTCAACAATATATTTATCCTCTACGATAAACGTAAATTCTGTCGAACCTTGTTTGACATAAATCTCGTCGTTCATGACTAACTCATCCAACCGATTAAATTGTTTTCCATAACTGGCCCCTCGATGCCCTGCTAATCCAATATTGTTAATTCCAAATTTCTTTTTTGTTTGTAGCAGGCCGACTCCCCTATTTAACGAATTGGCATCAGCACCTTCGAAAATAAGCATTTCTAAATCAATTTTTGGTATAATAAGAATCCCTTTTGCATCCTTAACCATCAAATCGAGTTTAGTTGCTTCCGCCTTTTCTGAATTCTCATTTGTTGTAGCTAGTTGCTTAAAGGCTTCTACCAGCTTCTTTTCTTCTCTTTCAGCCACTTTTTGTTCAATCTGAGGTTGCACAAGTAAGGCAAGTCCACCGATCAACAAGGCAATCCCTGACACGGCTCTGAAGAAATATAACTTACTCATCATTTAAAGCGATTTCCCCTCCTCCTCTCTCCAAAGGAATTTTAGATATGCTTGCACATACCTCAACAAATTTTAGTCAAGCCCTCTAAACAAATATTGAACATTTTGATCCATAATTAGGAAAAAGGCATGCCCAAATCATTTTCTATTAGAATTCTGCTTTAAAAATGCAGAATTTTGACGAATAACTATGGGAGGTTTAGAGTTTATTGCGAATTCTCGGTAAAACGCTCATCGTTCAATAAAGGGCAAAAAAAAGCAAGAGGAGAAAAACGAGTCATTTTTCTTCTCTTGCTTAACCTGCTGCAAGCTTTTTTTAGCAGCCTTTTTTATTTAAAGTAGTTGGGTTTTATATAATTCCTCAATCTGCTCTGGCAATTTCATTCCCAAATCACCTTCATATATAATTTTAAATCCGCGATATAATGTTTTCAGCTGCTGCAACTGATTGCTTGAAATTAAAAATTTCATAAACATGAGCATATATTCCTCATTATACAAATCAAACTGAAGTAGTTTTTCTAAACATTTTTCAACGATGAAGCGGTTTTCTTCTACTTCGATATTATCTTTTATAAAGTTCACTAAAACAAATTGAACAGATTTTTTTATGCGCTCCCCTTCTAAAAATACCCAGGGATAGTCTTCTTCTTCAAGATAATCTCCATCATAAAGATTCAACAACTTTTCGACGGATGCATGATCGATAACATCTTGCTCACAAATTTTAAGAATTTCGGTTACATCACTTTCAGGAGAAATCATTAATTGATAATGATCATTATTAAATTTTAAAGGGTTCTTCTGCACTCCCGCAGCCCTTACCGTTTTTCTAAGCTGATAAACCGTTGTATGCAGAAGCGAAATAGCTTTATCAGCCCTCATTTCCGGCCAAAGATCCTCAATTACTTTTGCTTTATGAACAGGCTTGTCACGAAAATGCCATAAGTAAACAAATAATTCCTTCACCTTTTTCGTCCGCCAAGAGACATCATCACCCTTTGAATCAAGCAAGCGAAAGCTTCCCATCGTGTAAATATACAGCTCTTTGCTTTGAGAAGCAGCTTCCTGCAATTTTTCATACATTTCTAGCTTTTCCCTTATCTTCGTAATCGTTTTTTGAAGACGATTACGCTTTACTGGTTTAAGCAAATAATCAATCACACTGACTTCAAAAGCATCTAACGCATACTCAGGATGGGCAGTAACAAACACAACTTCTAAATGCTCAAACTCCCGATGCAGCCATTCAGCTAGTTCAATACCATGTCTCTCTCCTAATTCGATATCAAGAAAAAGAACATCCACTTGCAGATGAGGAAGTTGCTCCATAGCAGTATAAGGATTTGTAAATGTTCCCACAATCTCAACATCATTCAATGACTGAAGCAAATCTTTTAACACTTCAATTGCATAAGGTTCATCATCCAATATACTAACTCTCATCACTTTTTAACTCCTGGTAAAAGTATTGTGATTTTTGTTCCCACTCCTTCTTCACTTTCCAACGTGAAGGAAGAGCATTTTATTAATTTGAGCTTTTTAAACGGGTTTGTAAATCCAACCCGCGAATTTCTCCCTTGCATTAATTCCAGTTGCTTTTGCTTTGAAATGCCGACTCCATTATCCTCAACAACAATTTTAACTTGATTATCGACTTTATTGATCGAGAGCTTAACTGTACCACCGTTCCCTTTCATGGCAATCCCGTGCTGAACCGCATTTTCAACAAGGGGTTGAATCGTCATTAATGGGATGATTGCATCCGCTGTATCATCGATATCATATTCAACTTGCAAACGTTCATCGAATCTTATTTTTTCAATTTCTAAGTACGATTGAACAAGTTCGATTTCATCTTCTAGTCGTACTAATGAACGATAACTCGTAAAATCAAGTTTCGCGCGAAAATAAGTTGCTAAATGGACCAGTGCTTCCCTTGTTTGCTTCGTATCTGTAAAAGTCAAACCAATGATCGTATTCAGTGTATTATAAAGAAAATGTGGTTTAATCTGAGAATAATACATCGTTAATTCATTTACTAACGCTTCTTTCGCAGATTTCTTCATCGATAAAAGAAACTCAACGCGAGCCTTTAACTCATCTAAAATAATCGGCTTTTGCAAAAAATCATTTGCACCAATTTGCAGTGAATGAATTAAATCAGTTATTTGCCCAGCAGCCGTTAAGATAATGACTGGTAAATCAAATAAGTCAAATTCTTTGCGCAATTGTTGACACACATCAAACCCAGATAAATTTGGCATCATTAAATCTAAAATGACCAAATCAATTTCCTGTTGTTGAATGACCTCTAATGCTGATTCCCCATTATCGACGGCAATAACCGTATATCCTAGTGAGACAATCATATCCATTAATATTTTTAAATTTGGAGGTTCATCATCTACGATTAGAATGGTGTAGTCTTTCTCTCCTTCTACAGATTGTGGAAAGTGATACTGTACCGGTAATTGCTCAATGGGAGCTGTTTGATGTAAAACAACCGTTTTTTCAGTTTTCTCATTGATTTTTTGCCCGTCCTCCACCAATGGAATCGTAAAGGTGAAACAAGAGCCTTCGCCCTTAGTAGACGTTACCGAAATGCTTCCTCCGGAAAGCTCTACTAATTCCTTTGCAATGCTCAATCCAAGACCTAAACCATTTTGGTTCCGATCATGATGATTTTTCACTTGATAAAAGGAGCATTCCTGTTAGAAAGATTTTCGGGGACTTGAACAAAAAAGAGCCCTCTTGGTATGATATGGGGTGTCAAATCTGCAGAATTGACCCCTAACTTAGTTAACCAAGGAGGACTC
>NZ_SWLZ01000042.1 GCF_005502275.1 Robertmurraya siralis | reverse complement strand
AAGAGTAAGATTAGCTCTTATGTTTAAAAAACGTTGGCTAGTTTCAGCTTCTCAAAGAAAGATAGCCTCCACTATAATTATTTGTTGACGTATGATTTGTTTAGTTTTCAAAGTGCAATTTTGAAATAATCTTAAGAAAGAAAATTTCTCTTTATCGCCCGTAAGCGACTTTATTAATATATCATTCTCACAAGTAAATGTCAACATCTTTTTTAAAGTAGTTAACTTGTTATCTTGTGACGACTTTCAATATATTACCACCATTCAAAATAGAAGTCAATACTTTTTATAATATCCACGTGTCGATAGCTACTAAGGCACATAAACCAGGAATTCCAAGGAATCCAGAAACAGCTGATGTCGCTAAATTAATGGGAATATGAACCCCAAATTGATTCCCTAAAATATTTAAGAAAAAAAGTAACAATGCTCCTATTAATAACTTCACGATCCCTTGTCCAATCCATCGAAATGGCTTTAGCGGTGTACCTACTAACAGAAATATAATGATTAACCCTGCTAAAAGAGTGATTACTACAACTGGTTCCAAAAAAATCCTCCTCCCATAACATCACCTATACTTAAAATATGTACAAGTTCTTGAAAAAATGACATGGGAGGAGAGGATTTTATTTTCGAATGTTAATTTTTCTCGATTTGGCTTCCTTAATTAAATAAAAATATTTCGCCTCTGCCAGCTTGGCAGAACATAAAATATCCTCAGAAGGATCAAAACTTTTTTCTACCAATGACTTTTGGTTCGTCCAATTTGCTCGTACAATACCAAGCTGTTCTAATAGTTTTTCATCAAATTCTTTGCGCAACCAGCCTTTTCGTCGGAAAAACATGGTGATACCCCCACTTATTCTTTTACCCGTACTACATCTATAATCGAATCTAATTATGGAAATTCAGGCAGATGTCTATACTTCTCTTCTACCTTCAAGTGCTTTTGATAAGGTGACTTCATCTGCATATTCTAAATCGCCACCTACAGGTAAACCATGTGCAATTCGAGTAATTTTTATTCCAGACGGTTTTAAAAGTCTTGATATATACATGGCTGTTGCTTCTCCCTCAATATTAGGGTTGGTAGCAAGAATGATCTCTTCAACCGTTTCGTCTTGAAGCCTCTTTAATAAATCAGGAATATTGATGTCCTCTGGGCCAATTCCATCCATTGGTGAAATAGCTCCATGCAATACATGATAAAGGCCGCCAAACTCCTTCATCTTTTCCATTGCGATAACATCCTTTGGATCTTGAACGACGCAAATAACAGAGCGATCACGTCTTTCATCTGTACAAATATAACAAGGATCTTGGTCAGTGATATGTCCACAAACAGAACAGTAACTTAAATTTCTTTTTGCGTTCACTAACGCTTTAGCAAAATCAAGAACAACGTCTTCTTTCATACTTAACACAAAAAATGCCAGACGAGCGGCTGTCTTTGGGCCGATACCTGGCAATTTCATAAAGCTATCAATCAGCTTAGATATTGGTTCAGGATAGTGCATATTTTTCCCTCCTAGAACATTCCTGGAAGGTTCATTCCTTTAGTGAATTGTCCCATTGTTTGATTTGTTAATTCATCAGCCTTTTTCAAAGCATCATTTGTTGCCGCTAATACTAAATCTTGCAGCATTTCGATATCATCAGGATCGACTACCTCTTCATTAATTTTCACTTCAAGAACTTCCTTATGACCGGAAACAATAACCGTTACCATACCGCCTCCAGCTGTTCCTTCAATTTGCTTTTCTCCTAATTCTTCTTGAGCCTGAGCCATTTTCTTTTGCATTTTTTGCATTTGCTTCATCATATTTTGCATATTACCCATTCCACGCATATTGTTCATCCTCCATTAATCTTTTATTTCAATAAGAGTATCTCCAAATAGTTTAATCGCCTCTGACACAATGGGGTCGTCCCCTGATGATGTTTCCCCATCTAATTGTTCTGAGTCATCCTCATCTTTATGTCCCTTCAAAAAATCTGCCCGTAATTGCAGCCACTGTTCTTCCGGAACTCCGACAATTTGTAGCCTCTTTCCAGTCAACTCTTCAAAAAGCTTTGTTAACACTTGTAAAAAATTCGCATTTTCCATTGCCATTTGGCAGTGAATTTCATATTTAAATTTAATAATAAAAGCACTGGTAGAAGCCGCAACAGGCTCTGCCTCATTTAACAATGCTGCCTGAGACCTCATTTGCTTTTGAGCAAGGCGTCCCAGCATTTCCCCCCAGCGGCCTTTGACAAGATTTAAGTCGGATTTTGTTGCTTCTTTCAAGATTTCATTAATTCTGCCGACCGGGGCTTGAAAACCTTTGCGAGTCACACGTTGTGGTTTTGGCTTAGATGTTACCTTTGACTCATCACTAACTTGTATACCTTTATCTTTCAGTTCCTGCAGCTCCGATTCGAGCTGTTCAAGCTTTGCAATGAGGCTGTCAACCTCAGCAGTTGTTCCAGAACGAGCTGGTTTTTCCAACTGGCATAACTTCACAATCGCCACTTCTAAAAAAATACGCGGATGGTTCGTCCATCGCATTTCCTGTTGAGTTTTATTGAGAAGATCAATGATTTCATAAATTTCATCTTGTTCATACATTTTCGTTAGCTCTTGAAACTGTTCATCAAGCATCGCTCGCTCCATTGATTCCTCCAATGTCGGAGCGGCTTTGTTTAAAAGCATATCTCGATAAAATAAGATAAAATCCTCAACAAACCTTGAAGGGTCTTTTCCTTGAAATAGTAACTCTTCTAACGCGGACAGCCCTTCGGCAACATCCTTATTTTTTATAGCGTATGCTAAGCGATTAAGAAAGTTTTGCGAAACAGCACCTGTAACGGTTAATGCATCATCCAAAGTGACCCTATCTTGACTAAAGGATATCGCCTGATCTAACAAGCTTAAGGCATCACGCATACCACCTTCAGCTGCTCTTGCAACTACTTGCAATGCTTTATCCTCCACCACAACACCCGTTTCATCTACGATCAACTTCATTCGATTAACAATCGCCGCCGCTGAAATTCTTTTGAAATCAAAACGTTGACAGCGAGACAAAATCGTTAGTGGAATTTTATGAGGCTCGGTTGTAGCTAAAATAAAAATAACATGCTTTGGCGGCTCTTCAAGCGTTTTTAACAACGCATTAAAGGCACCAATGGAAAGCATATGAACCTCATCAATAATGTAGACCTTATATTTAACAGAGCTTGGTGCATACTTCACTTTGTCACGAATATCTCGTATTTCATCGACACCATTATTTGACGCTGCATCAATTTCAATGACATCAGAAATGGAACCATCTGTTATTCCTCTACAAGATGGGCACTCATTACATGGTTCTTGAATTGGCGCTCTCTCACAATTGACTGCTTTAGCTAATATTTTCGCCGCACTTGTTTTTCCCGTTCCTCTCGGTCCAGAAAATAAATAAGCATGTGAAATTTTTTCCTGAAGCAGGGCGTTTTGTAGCGTTTTTGTCACATGCTCCTGCCCGACAACATCAAAGAACTGCTGCGGACGCCAAACACGGTATAAAGCTTGATAACTCATAGACACGCCCCCTTCATTTAACATATGTACATTGCTTTTTTAGCTACACAAAAATAGTCTCCCTCATTATACCTTAATTTTTTTCTAATGAAAAATAATCCTCGTAAATCAAAACTATCGATTTATAAAAGTCCCTTATTAGGTAGATAATTTTTATAAACAAGGCATGAACAGGATCACAACAAAAAACTCATCCCGATTTAGGATGAGTTTTAAAATGCTTATGTAAAACCGTGCACCTTTCGTTGACTGACGTCCATAAGCGTTACTTAGGCAGTTAGCTCAGCTCAGGCAACCCTGCGGCACATGGGAGTGTCCACTTAATGCTGCTTCCTTCCGGACCTGACATGGTTCATGGGTTCCCATTGCGCAGGACCCGAGCTTCAACACCACTTACCTAAGGCAGACCCTACAGAGCATCAGCCTCGGAAAGGAATTCAGTCTCGCTAGAGCGGATTGCGAGTACAGGGCACCGCTACCTCCCCACCTAGCACGGCATAAACAAGTATACTAGGAATCGTGCTGAAAATCAATCATTACAAACTGTGAATTATTGTAAATTCATTTTTTCTGTTTTTCCTTTCTTTTTTCGTCACGCAATTTCCGGAAAAATTCAGTCAGAAGTTGACCACATTCTTCTTCTAGAACTCCTGAGAGAACCTCACTTTGGTGATTAAATCTTTGATCTTGGAGGAGATTCATAAACGTACCAGCACATCCGCCTTTCGGATCACTTGCGCCGTATACTACGTTCGCAATGCGGGAAAGCATACTTGCACCAGCACACATCGGACAAGGCTCAAGCGTAACATATAAAGTTGCCTCTTCTAATCTCCATGTTTCTAGCTTTTGACACGCCATGTCAATAGCAAGTATCTCTGCATGAGCAATAGAAGACTGTTTCGACTCTCTTAGATTATGAGCTCTTGCTATTATTTCATCGTTATGAACAATTACTGCGCCTATGGGGACTTCCCCCAACAATTCCGCTTTTTTAGCTTCTTTAATGGCCTCTCTCATAAATTTTTCATGATTCAAATTTTCCATTTTTGACTCCTTTATTGGAACACTGTTACCTTAGTTTATCCAATAATTATGTCCTATTGTCAATTCCTACTTACTCCTTGCATAGGATGAATGTAGCCTAAATCTGGGCAAGGAGGAGAAAAAATGCAAATTCATGTTGTTCAACAAAATCAATCATTATTTGGTATTGCACAAGCCTATGGCACAACAGTCGACGAATTAATCGAGGCAAATGAGCTTCCAAACGCCAGTCGTCTTGTGGTGGGACAGACTTTGGTCATTCCTATTGTAGGGAGATTTTATTGGGTACAGCCAGGAGATAGCTTATGGACGATCGCCAATCGATTTAACCTTTCTTATCAAGAGCTCGCCTCGATTAACGGAATCTCTGTTAATCAGCCACTTCCTGTAGGAACGAGATTATATATTCCACCATTGCCAAAAAAAGCCGCAGAGTTTAACGCTTATGTTGAGCCAAGAGGTACTTCTGTCGCACCTAATTTAGTGGAAAGTGCTAGGGATGCTGCCCCATATTTAACATACTTAGCCCCGTTCAGCTTTCAAGCTCAACGAGACGGCACATTAAAAGAACCGCTTCTCGATGACTTTCCAGCAATTGCAAATGCCAACAACGTCATTTTAATGATGGTCATCACCAATCAAGAAAACGACCAATTTAGCGATGAATTAGGACGAATCCTATTAAATGACATGGATATCCAAAATACCTTTTTAGATAATATTGTTGCCACTGCCCAAAAGTATGACTTCCGAGACATTCATTTTGATTTTGAATATTTGCGTCCTGTCGATCGGGAAGCCTATAATCAATTTTTACGAAAAGCGAAGGCTCGATTTGCAGAACAGGGCTGGCTTCTATCAACTGCCTTAGCTCCAAAAACAAGTGCGGAGCAAGAGGGGGCATGGTACGAAGCTCATGATTACCGTGCCCATGGCGAAATTGTCGATTTTGTTGTCATCATGACCTATGAATGGGGCTATAGCGGCGGTCCAGCAATGGCTGTTTCGCCAATTGGACCCGTACGTGATGTCATTGAATATGCCCTAACGGAAATGCCGGCCTCAAAAATTATGATGGGGCAAAATTTGTATGGTTATGATTGGACACTTCCATTTGTCCAAGGCTCCATTGCCCGGGCCGTGAGCCCTCAACAGGCAATAGAACTTGCAGCAGAGCACAACGTCTCAATTCAATTTGATTCGGAGGCACAAGCACCTTTTTTCCAATATGTTGATGAAGAGGGAAGACGTCATGAAGTCTGGTTTGAGGATGCACGTTCCATTCAAGCAAAATTCGATTTAATCAAGGAACTTAATTTACGCGGAATGAGTTATTGGAAGCTCGGTCTCTCCTTCCCGCAGAATTGGCTGTTAATTGTTGAAAATTTCGATGTCGTCAAACGGTAAAATAAAGAGCTAAAACTAAAAAAATACACCTTCGGAACAAAATGCATTCCTTTTTGCTCATCGCCGTTCGAGCCCTTTTTAAAAAGGGAACCTATCATCTTAATACCGACTTTTCTAGAAAGGTTGTGAGGCTTTGGAAGCATATGCTAAACGTAAATATACTAGATATACGAATAAAATAGTAAAAAGCAAGCAGCCCTCTTATCATGCTGCTTGTTTTTTCATTTTTATGCTTCACCATCATAATAGATAATTTTACTAAAGAATTTCTCGCACAACATTTTCAATTACATGGTACTATTATGGAGGTATAAAATTTTGTCGAATTAATTAAAGGAGTTAAGTGAATGAACGGAGTACCTTTTATTACAGTGGAAGGACCTATTGGGGTCGGAAAAACTTCCCTTGCAAAAGCAATTTCTGAGCATTATCAATATAGTCTCCTTCTCGAGATTGTCGATGAAAACCCCTTTTTAGAAAGGTTTTATGAGAACCTTGAAGAATGGAGTTTCCAAACGGAGATGTTTTTCCTTTGTAACCGTTATAAGCAGCTTGGCGATATAAAGGAACAATTTTTAAATAAACAAATTCCTGTTGTTGCAGATTATCATGTTTATAAAAATATAATTTTTGCACAACGCACCTTAAAGCCTCATGACTATACAAAATATTTGGCCATATACAATATTTTAACAGCGGACATGCCTAAACCAAACATCATGATTTACTTACAAGCAAGTTTAAAAACACTTTTAGCAAGAATTAATCATCGAGGCCGCTCTCAGGAAAAAAATATCAGCCCCGATTATTTACAGCAACTATCTTTAGATTATGAAAAGGCAATGCTCGATTTTGAAAAAGAAAATCCTACCACGCCCATTCTCCGCTTAAATGGTGACAATATGGATTTCGTCAACAATAAACAGGATCTGGATAATATTTTTGAGCAATTAAATTCATTACTTTCACATAAGGAGACATCTTCATGAATCTTCGCGAAAAATACGGAATAAATAAGAATGCCGTCATTACAATTGCTGGAACAGTTGGAGTAGGGAAATCTACTATGACCACAGCTTTAGCAGAAGCTTTGCAATTTAAAACTTCCCTAGAACGGGTAAACGACAATCCGTACTTAGATAAATTTTATAAGGACTTTAAACGCTGGAGCTTTCATTTGCAAATTTATTTCCTTGCAGAGCGCTTCAAAGAGCAAAAAAGGATGTTTGAATATGGGGGCGGATTTATTCAAGATCGTTCCATCTATGAGGACACTGGGATCTTCGCTAAAATGCATTTTGATAAGGGAACAATGTCAAAAGTGGATTATGAGACATACACAAGCCTCTTTGAAGCAATGGTTATGACGCCTTACTTCCCACATCCGGATTTATTAATTTACTTAGAAGGATCATTGGAGGATATCCTTGAACGCATCAAGTTGAGAGGACGAGAAATGGAGCAGGAAACACCTATTGATTACTGGCAAGAAATGCATTCCCGTTATGAAGAATGGATCAATCACTTTAACGCATGTCCCATTCTTCGACTAAACATAAAGGATTACGACCTACAACAGGAAAACGCATCAATTGAATCGATCCTTGAGCAAATTGCAAATAAATTAAATACTAAATAAGCAAGTATCTTTGCACTAAATTCATTCTACAATTATAAACGCCATAGTTTTCTCGAGTAGAATTTAAAAACATCAGTTCATTGGGTTTTAGGAAAGGTTCCCATCACATAACAAAGACAAACAATAAAAAATCCGCTACAAACGTAGCGGATTTTATAATCTCCAATAATATGCGCATTTAAATCAGTATCAATATGGCGGAGGAAGAGGGATTCGAACCCCCGCGCGGTTTAACCCGCCTGTCGGTTTTCAAGACCGATCCCTTCAGCCAGACTTGGGTATTCCTCCGTATCGACAAGTGATACTATATCATTTTTAAAAGAGAGTTGTCAATACTTTTTTGATTAGTTTTTAAGTTACTTCTAGTATGCCACAGCAGGAAAAGTTTAATCAGAGAGAGAGCCCGCTCCAACTAAAAATGCATAACCATCAATAACAAAAAATAGAGAAAGGAGAATGAGGTTCCCTCTCATTCTCCTTTCTCACAATTTGAAGTTAGTTATGTCCGAACCTACTTAATTACCTCTCTATTTCCCATATACGGACGTAACACTTCAGGGATCACAACACTGCCATCTGCTTGCTGATAATTTTCAAGAATTGCTGCTACCGTTCTACCAATCGCAAGACCAGAACCATTTAAAGTATGAACATGCTCTGGTTTACCCTTCGGTTCTCTGCGGAAGCGAATATTCGCTCTTCTTGCTTGGAACCCTTCAAAATTACTACAAGAAGAAATTTCACGGTATGTCTCATAGCTCGGAATCCACACTTCAATATCATATTTCTTCGCAGCAGTGAATCCTAAATCTCCTGTACACATGCTCATGACGCGATAAGGAAGCCCAAGCAATTGCAAAACTTTTTCTGCATTACCTGTTAACTTTTCAAGCTCTTCATAAGACTCCTCTGGCTTCACAAATTTTACAAGCTCAACTTTATTGAACTGATGCTGACGAATTAATCCCCTTGTATCTCGTCCGGCAGAGCCAGCCTCAGAGCGGAAACATGCACTAAATGCTGCATAATTAATTGGTAGAGTGTCCCCATCTAGGATTTCATCGCGATGAAGATTCGTCACAGGCACTTCAGCTGTTGGAATTAGGAAATAATCCTCACTGCCAATTAAGAAAGCATCTTCTTCAAATTTTGGCAATTGACCTGTACCCGTCATACTTGTTCGATTGACCATATACGGAGGTAATACCTCTTCATACCCATGCTCTTCCGTATGCAAATCAAGCATGAAATTAAACAGGGCACGTTCAAGACGAGCTCCCAAACCTTTGTAAAAAACAAAGCGGCTCCCTGTCACCTTACTTGCTCTTTCAAAATCTAAAATACCTAGTGCATCAGCAATTTCCCAATGGGGTTTGGGTTCAAAATCAAACTGCCTAACTTCTCCCCACGTACGATGAAGCACGTTGTCATCCTCTGTTTCACCAATCGGTACGCTCTCATGTGGAATATTAGGGATGCTTAATAATAAATTCTCAAGTGTTTCCTCAACATTGCGTAGCTCTTCATCGAGAACTTTAATTTTATCGCCTACTTCACGCATTTCAGCGATCAATTGGTCCGCATCCTTTTTCTCACGCTTCAGAGCGGCGACTTGTTGTGATACTTCATTGCGTTTGCTTTTTAACTGTTCAGCCTCAACAATTAAATCCCGTCGCTTTTTGTCTAGAACCTCAAATTTCCCTAGATCTGTTAAATCTTCGCCACGATGTTGAAGCTTTTCTTTTACCTCTTCAAAGTTAGCGCGCAAATATTTTAAATCCAACATGCTAAACACCTCTTCATAAATCATATTTTTGCAAACAAAAAACTCCCATCCCTAAAAAAGGGACGAGAGTTACCCGCGTTGCCACCCTAGTTGAAAGCAAAAAAGACTTTCCACCTTAAATCAATAACGGTTTAACCCGGAAGTATTTACTAGACTCTCAAAGGAGCATTCCATACTTCACTCAAGGATGGATTCACAAGCTCCATTCACTGATTTACACCGACCATCAGCTCTCTTTTGAACGGATTTCCTGCTACTATTTCCTCTCATTGCTTTTACTATAGGGAATTTTGTAATTTAATGTACTATAATTATTCTTCTATTGCAACCTTTTTATACAATTGTTTCCTTTATCATCTCAATAAAATAAGCCGTGATCCGATAATCTTCTGTTAATTCTGGATGAAATGAACAGCCCAGTAAATTTCCTTCACGGGCCATCACAATACGTTCATGATGCTTTGCCAATATCTCCACATTTTCACCAGCATTGACGATATGAGGAGCCCGAATAAAAACAGCATTATAATTCTCTGCTATACCAGAGATGGTTAAATTCGCTTCAAAGCTTTCCCTTTGCCGTCCAAAAGAATTTCTTTCCACTGTCACATCCATAACGCCAATATGGGGTTCATCATAACCAACAACATTCCTCGCCAATAAAATAAGACCAGCACATGTCCCAAACATCGGCTTGCCAGCTTGGGCAAATTCTTTCAACTCATTCATAAAATCGTACTTATCTATTAATCGCCTAATCGCTGTACTTTCTCCGCCTGGCATAACAAGCCCATCTACATTTGCTAACTGCTCTTTTTTCTTGATCACTACCGCTTCAGCCCCGCACGCCTCGATAGCTTGAACATGCTCCCTAACTGCGCCTTGCAACGCCAGTACTCCTACTTTTATCATCTTTTACCAACCGCGTTCTTGCATGCGAGCTTCAGGGGCTAATGTAGAAATTTCAATCCCTTTCATCGGTGTTCCTAATTCCTTTGAAAGCTCTGCAATTAATTTATAGTCCTGATAGTGAGTCGTAGCTTCTACAATCGCTCTAGCAAACTTCGCAGGATTGTCTGATTTGAAAATTCCAGAACCTACGAATACACCATCCGCACCTAGCTCCATCATTAATGCCGCATCAGCAGGTGTTGCAACCCCGCCTGCTGCAAAGTTAACGACTGGGAGGCGGCCAAGTTCTTTAATTTCCAATAGAAGCTCATATGGCGCTCCTAGAAGCTTAGCCTCTGTCATCACTTCATCAGCATTCATATTCACAAGCTTACGCACCTGTGCATTGACTTTGCGCATGTGTCGAACTGCCTCAACGATGTTGCCAGTCCCAGGTTCCCCCTTTGTCCGCAACATCGAAGCTCCTTCTCCAATACGGCGGGCGGCCTCACCTAAATCTCTACATCCACAAACAAACGGCACCGTATAATCACGCTTATTTAAATGGTATTCCTCATCAGCTGGCGTCAATACTTCACTCTCGTCTATGTAATCTACACCCATTGCCTCAAGAACTCTAGCTTCAACAATATGTCCAATCCTTGCCTTCGCCATTACAGGAATCGTTACAGCATTCATGACCTCTTCTACAATCCGGGGATCCGCCATACGTGCAACTCCGCCTGCAGCTCGAATATCCGATGGGACTCTTTCCAATGCCATTACTGCAACAGCACCAGCTTCTTCTGCTATTTTTGCTTGTTCTGCATTTACAACATCCATAATAACGCCGCCTTTTTGCATTTCGGCCATACCACGTTTTACACGCTCTGTTCCTATTTTCACGTAAGTCATCCCCCTTATAATAATTATTGCTGAATTAAAAATAAAATAAATATTTTAAAAATGAAACCTCTACTAAATCCATCGGAATTAGCATCGTTCCCTAATGAAAATAAACAACAAAAAAGGTTTCCTGTCAAGACAAGAAACCTTTTTAATACAGCTTATTAAAACCAACCTTTAACTGTGGAGGAAACACTGCTCCATAAATCGCCAAAAAATCCACCAATTCCGCGCATCATCAGGACGAACCAGTTTGCTTTCTCTACATCCTCAGCTGCAACTAAATCAACTGTCATACTCTTCTGTCCCTCAGAGCTTAAATAAACAGTCTCTTCATCTTTAAATTGAACCGTTACTGTTCCAAGCTTATCTCCTTTTTTAATAGGAGCTGTTAAAGTGCCGTCTTCATTTAGCTTCTCTTTATCAAGCTCGACGACAGTTTCAAAGTTTTCTTGCTCAGAAGCTGGTACAACACTGTTAATCGCATCTGCTGTATGAACCTTTACTTGATCCTCTTTTCCTTTGGCAACAGGAACTGATTCCGTTCCCTTAATCACATATTCAGCAGGAACTAATTCTTCTTTACTAAAATTATTAAAGGCATAATCTAATAGTTTTTTCGTCTCCACAAAACGATCTGTTGTTGATTTCGTTCCCATTACAACCGTAATATATCTTACACCATCTCTACTTGCCGTACCCGTAAAACAAAAACCTGCAAAGCTTGTAGACCCTGTTTTCAATCCATCTAAACCTTCATAGGTGAACTGTTGAAAGTTTGGATATTTATCTGCGACATCACGATAACCCTCTAACATCCAGTTCCAGTTTTTCATTTCAAATTTATCATCTGTACCCTTTGCAAATGTTTTTTCAGGGATGCTAGACGTTTCTAAAACTTCCGGGAAATCTTTTATGATACGGTAAGCTAATTTTGCTACCGCTCTTGCAGACATTACGTTTTCTTCATCTGCACCGCCCACTACATCTGGGAAATGCTTTGCTACATCACGATTATTTAACCCTGTTGAATTCACAAATTTAAAATCACCAAGGCCTAACTCTTCAGCCTTTTCATTCATTAATTTCACAAAATTGGCTTCTGTACCAGCTACTATTTCAGCAATGGCTATTGTTGCAGCATTTGCCGACTCAATTGCCATAGCAGAATAAAGATCTTCTACTGTATAAGTCCCCTCAACACGTAAAAAAACGTTACTTAAATTGCTATCATGAGACATTTTAGCAAGCTCTGGAGAGACGGTAAAAGTTTGATCCCATTTTACTTTCCCTTCCTTTACAGCTTCTAAAAGGAGGTACTCGGTCATCATTTTTGTCATGCTGGCAATTCCTAGTACGGCTTCTGAATTTTTTTCATAAAGTATTTTACCTGTTTCCGCATCGATTAAAATTACCGCATTCGCATTGATATCTATATTTTCAGCAGCTGCTGCCGGTTTTTGTATAAAACCAATTAGTAATAAAAATGTTAATAGACATACGAAACTTTTTTGTATGAAGCTTTTTTTCACTGTGAGCCCTCCAAGTCTTAATATACACCCTTGTTATTTTAACATAGTTCGGTATACAAGCATAGATAGAGTATTTTCCTATTTTTCTATGAAACTGGAAATTTTCTTTATAATTTCGCAAAAAAAACTGACCAGCGGCATACACAGCAGGTCAGTTTTTCATTTTATGAAATAGAGTAGTTTGGTGCTTCTTTCGTAATTTGTACATCATGCGGGTGGCTTTCTCTAAGTCCTGCACCCGTCATACGAATAAATTGCGCATTCTCTCTTAATTCCTCTAAGTCCTTTGTCCCACAATAACCCATTCCTGAACGAATTCCACCGATTAACTGATAAATTGTATCGGTTAAAGGCCCTTTATATGGAAGTCTCCCTTCAATACCTTCTGGAACAAACTTTTTATTATCCTCTTGGAAATAACGATCCTTTGAACCCTTTTCCATTGCGGCAACTGAGCCCATCCCACGATAAACTTTGAATCGGCGTCCTTGGAATATTTCCGTTTCTCCCGGACTTTCAGATACACCGGCAAGTAAGCTTCCTAACATAACAGCATGTCCGCCTGCAGCCAATGCTTTAACAATATCGCCAGAATATTTAATTCCACCATCAGCGATAATCGTTTTTCCATGCTTTCTGGCCTCTGTTGCACAATCATAGACCGCTGTAATTTGCGGAACACCAACTCCTGCTACTACACGAGTCGTACAAATGGACCCCGGCCCTATTCCTACTTTCACAATATCAGCACCCGCTTCAATCAGCTCTCTTGTCGCTTCGGCCGTTGCCACATTCCCTGCAATAATCGCTACACTTGGAAAGGCATCTCTTACTTGTTTTACTGTTTCAATAACTCCTTTAGAATGTCCATGCGCTGTATCGATGACAATGACATCAACCTGAGCCTTAACAAGTGCTTCCACGCGGCGCATCGTATCCTTTGTCACACCAACTGCAGCACCCGCTAATAATCTTCCCGTCTCGTCTTTTGCCGAGTTCGGGAATTCAATCACTTTCTCAATGTCTTTAATTGTAATTAATCCTTTTAAAATTCCGTTCTCATCAACTAAAGGTAATTTTTCAATTTTATACTTTTGTAAAATGCTCTCAGCTTCGTCCAATGTGGTTCCAACTGGGGCGGTGACAAGATTTTCCTTTGTCATCACATCTGAAATCTTGATCGAATAATCTTGAATAAAACGGAGGTCACGGTTTGTGAGGATACCAACAAGTTTTTGCTCATCTTCATTATTAACGATCGGCACACCTGAAATACGATATTTCCCCATCAGATGTTCAGCATCAAACACTTGATGTTCAGGTGTTAAGAAAAACGGGTTCGTAATCACTCCACTTTCCGAACGTTTTACTTTGAGTACTTGATCTGCTTGCTGCTCGATTGACATATTCTTATGAATAATCCCTAATCCACCCTGTCTAGCCATAGCAATCGCCATTTCTGCTTCAGTGACCGTATCCATTCCTGCACTTATAATCGGGATATTCAATTTAACTTTATCCGTAAGCTTCACCTGCAATTGAACATCTTTTGGTAAAACCTCTGATTTTGCCGGTACTAAAAGCACATCATCAAAGGTTAATCCCTCTTTAGCAAATTTATTTTCCCACATCTTTTTTTGGCCTCCTAGACTCGAAAATATTATTAGTAGGTTATCAATTGGTTAAAATACTGTCAAGGATAAGGTGATATGTTAGAGTTTTCTAATAATTCACCTATTGCAATATTGGTTATATTTCCTAATTTAAGCTGTTTATATAAAATTTCTTTCGGAGGTTAACATGTTATCTCATTGGTCTTCATTTTCTCTATTTTTTTCAGCCAGTTACACACAACAATATTTAAAAAATATTTATGAGCAGAATAAAATAGATAACGCTGAGCAAAAGGCGTACGAAAATTGTTATCCCTTCATTTATTATCTCGAACATGGAAAAGTATATTACGAACAAGGGAAGCACTCCCCGTTAATCATTCAACCAATCCTGCTTTTTTATGGACTTATCCATCTTATTAAAGCATGCATCCTTACAGTTGACCCGAATTATCCAGAAACTACCTCTGTCCTTGCTCATGGCGTATCTGCCAGAAAGCGCAAAAAGCAACACTTTCATTTTTTTCAGGATGAAGTTAAATTTCAAAAAACAGGCCTGTTTCCTTTCTTAGCGAATAAATTGTTTCACATGGAACATCTGGAAGGAGATAAAATATCAATGGGCAACCTTTTTAAACAAGTGCCTGAACTAAATTCATTACTATTGTTCCTTGATGGCGTTCCATCATTTACCAACGTCTATCATGAAGGAAATAGGTTTTTTATTCCAAAAAGAGTATTGGATTTCTTTCATATGACAGAAAATCGCTTTCTCGATTTCTTTTCCGAAAAAGCAGTGGAGGAATATCATTTTAAGCGCTTAGAGAACGGTTTTATTGTTTTTGAAAAAAACGAGAAAAAGGGAGATTTCAATTACACCCCTTTAAAATACAATTTAGCAGAACAAACTTATGCTCTTCCACTAACAAAAGAAAACGGATTTGTCTTCCATGAATTACTAGTGCATTATTTGCTCCTTTACAATTTAAGTATGATTGCCCGTTATGAAACTGAATGGTGGAGTGAGCTTGCGAAAACAATGCCTAACAAAGATTTCCCCTTAATCGAAACATTCCTGCAAGTCTCCATCGAAAAAGGTCCTTTTCTCGTTTACGAATACCTTACGAAAGCAGGACACTGATAAAAACAACTCAGTTATCAGAGTTGTCATTTTCAGAGTTTTGCTCGTAATTGCGCTGGAGTTTATGTTGGACTGGGTCTGTTTGAATGATTGTGCGTGTTCTTCTGGTTCGATTATGCGTGTTTTTGGACAGGATTGCGCGTGTTTTACGCTAAATTGCACTTTTTGGAATAGTTGCGAGTGTTTTGTGTCGAATTGCGTCGAATTACTGCGATTTGGGGACTTGATTGCGCTCGTTTTGCCTTCGATTGCGCCGATTTGTGGCTTGATTGCGCGTGTTTTACACCGAATTGCGCCAATTTAAGGCATAATTGCGCGTATTTCAATGCTTA
>NZ_SWLZ01000041.1 GCF_005502275.1 Robertmurraya siralis | reverse complement strand
TCTTCCCACATTTTTAAGATTTCTAATTTTATTTCAGGTAGATAGGATCTTTTAGACATAAAAAACTCCCCATTAAATAGCCAGATTTTTATTTTTTAATCTGTCTACCTAATGGGGAGCATATCAATTATCTCTAAACTGCCTTTTTATATTTAATAGTAATCAAACATGATATATCTTTCATTTTAGGATGTGAGACTAGGTCTTGTAACTATTGTTATTGGTATAATATGTAAGTTTAGCCAAGAGGAGAGGGATTTTATTCCTCTCGCTAGTGGGGGGAGAAGAAATGAGGGTTGAAAAAACGCAATCTTCAATGGTATTAGTAGATCTTGAATGGAGGATTGTTCCAAAAGTCTTAAACTTTACAACCATGTTGGAATAAAAGGGGATATCACCCAATACTATTAGTGGCTACTAGAGGTGGCTTAGAAAAAGAGATAAAAGAAAAACTAACAAAAGAAACTGGTATTTTAGATAGATATAATTATTCATCTACTGGTGTTTTTAAAGAGCTGGCAGTTACAGGTATAATTAGAGTTATATTACATTCCCTTTAGAATATAGAATTAGTACATTATCCTTGTACTAGCTATATTATTAAAGTAAGTATGAGCCATTTTACATCTTGAAGCAATTAGAGGGTTTATTACAAAATAATCGAGCGAAGAAACAATGATTTGATTTGGGATATTATCACTATTCTTTTAATAATTTTTCAAAGCTACATTGTCTTCAAAAACTTATTCTATTAGTTTCTTATCAAACAATTGGTAGAGTTGGGGAAAGTTATAAGTAAGGATAAATTAAAAGAGTTAATACAAATCCTATTCCTGAATAATGACAAAGAGTTATACTACATGGTAGAAAAAATAAATGCAGCTTCAAAATCATATGGAATGATTACCATTAATAAAAAAGTTACTAGTGTTATTAAAACAATATTATATTTTTGATTTTAAGAAGTGGAACTCAGCAAGTTCCACTTCTATACTTGAACACCAATATTACTTAGGAAAAATCTCTTCTCACTGTCCATCCAAATAGAAACAAATATCATATTTAGTAGAATATGGTAGTGTCAGAATAAAATTAGGTTTACTAGAATTAGCAAATTTTCAGTATGTTTATCACAATTCTTAGCATGCTAAAACACCAAAATTGATCAAATATTATGTACCTAATAGATAAAAAAATATTAATAAACAAAAATAGAACAGGAACTTTTCACTTTTTTTCCTCTTCTTTTCAATAAGTAGGAATAGAATTAACACAATGAAAACAGACGAAAGTATGTCTATAACTAACATAATTAAATTCACCACTTTCTAATTATTCTATATTAATTGTACTCAAAAGTATATCTTGTTCTTATGTAAATAGGAACCTTTCTTTATTAAAGAAAGGGTTCCTAAAATTAAATCTTATTTTAATATGCTTGATGTGATATTGTCCCAAGAATTTCATATGCACGTTGAATATCACCATGTGCCGAGCTAGAAGTGTTGTACATTCTTATAGCCAATGCCCCAACTGCTCCTGCAACGGTAATTGCTCCCACAATTGTAGCCACAGCCATATTGGATCGCCTTCTCCACCATGCGACCACTTTTAATGTAAAAGGGAATTCTTATCGGCTTCGAGAGAAGCAAAAAGCCGGTGTCACACCTGTATAAGTTTAGCGATGATAAATAGGAATTTAGAACCGTTGAAAAGAGGGAATTTCAAAACGTTGTTGACACCAAAAAATTAAGACATTCTTTTGTTGAGTAAAACGACTTTATCTAGAATAGTAAATTGCATGCGAAAAAGGTCAGTAATCCATGCTAATAGATATATGTTCACCAGTGTCCCAAGAATATTGGCATTTCAAACAGCTTAAGTGATAATATTGGCCAACAATAATAGAATCTGAATTAATGTGAACTTCATGATCGTAATTCGGATTTGAACAATTTCTAAAGTACTCATCTGTCAAATATTGAGTTTTGCCAGCATTAGAAGAGACAATCAGTGCTACAACTTTTCTGTGAGTAGTCTCTTCTGCGTCATCGTATTTAACAAACTCCTGTGCTGAATTGAAGCTATTAAAAAACTCAACTTGCACTTCATTAAGGTACTCCTCTAAATTTGAATGTACTTTGCTAGGATTATTGGGCTCACTAAAATCTTTTGAACTACTAGATAGAAATTCTACCCTATTATAATTGATACCGAATTTTTTTTTAATTCTCTAGGTTAATATAAAGTAAATGGGCGAGTAAAAACTGAATTATTTTCACAAAATATTTTGATAATTCATTGCATTAAATTGAAAAACATATACAAGTAAATCACAAAAAATGGATGTTTATCAATATAGACTAGAGAATATGAAAAAGAGGGTAGTTTTCTATACTAGTTAACTATTAAAAATATGGAGTGCAAGGGGGGCTGAATGTGAAAATGGCTTTTTTTTGAAAGGGTTCAATACTGTTGCGATCAAGCGTGCACGTACAATGGCATTACTTCCATACGTTACTGGAGAATAATATTAGATGGTATTAAAAAAAGCACAGTAATCTTATGATTTGTGTACCCCAAAAGTTAGAGTGAAATTTAACTTTTGGGGTGTTTTTATGTCTAAAATATAGCTGTTTAATGAAGAGGGGAAATTAAGGTATTTTCTGTTAGTGAAAATACGGGATAACTTTTTATAATGAAAGATTATACTTAACCTTATTAAAAAAATAACGTATGCTTTTAGCAACTAATTCAGGTTCTTCGGTTGCAACAAAATGTCCACCAACATTTAAATCTTTCCAATAAACAATATTAGGGAATAATCTTTCGACATACTCTTTTGGCGGACGCTCGTGGTATTGGGTAGCATTTAAGGAAACACCTAAAGGGACTGTTGAAAAATCATTTTTATCTGGCCATTTCGTATATTTTCCTTCATAGTAATATCGGTTTGAAGCATTTATGGTTTCGGTTAGCCAATAGATTGAAACATTAGCCAGCAAAGTATCTTTATCAAAGTGATTTAAGATATTTCCACTTGGTGGATCCGTCCACAAGTACCATTTTTCGAGAATGAAAGCTGCTAAACCTACAGGAGAGTCATTAAGAGAATAAGCTATTGTTTGAGGTTTTGTACCTAGTAGATGGGCATACCCAGCTTCGTCATTATACCACTGCTTACAGTATGCAAGGAACTTTTCTTCAGCTTTTGTTAAAACAGTGTCTTTCGAGATGTAAGGGCTAGGATTACCAGGTGAAGTTGTATGGTATCCTATCATTTTTTCTGGATAGTCTAAACACATTAATCCTAAAATACTGGCTCCTAAATCATATCCATGAGCTCCAAACTTATCGTAACCTAATAGATTCATTAATTTTACAAAAATATCTGCCACTTTTCGGTCATCGAAGCCAGGTCTTAAAGAGGATGATGAGAATCCGTGTCCAGGAATAGATGGAATGACAACATCAAAAGATTCATTGCGATCACCGCCGAATTTTTCAGGAGTTGTCAAGTAAGGAATGATATCCAGCATTTCGTAGAATGAACCAGGCCAACCATGGGGGATAATAATAGGTAAAGGGTTAGATCCACTTCCACGAACGTGAACGTAATGGAGTTCGATTCCATCAATATTCGTCTTATAGTTAGGATACATATTCATTTTTTCCTCTACCATTCTCCAATCAAAATGATCCTTCCAATATCCAATTATGCTCTTCATAAACTTTAATGGTATGCCATAGTTCCATTGGGAACCTGGAATTTCGTCTGGCCATCTAGTTAATTCTATCCGTTTTTTTAAATCTAATATTTGTTTATTGGAGATTTTAATATTAAAAGGTGAAATATTCATATAACGTCCTCCCCGTAATATTTAAAAAAGTAGTTTAATAGTTTGCTCAGTGAATATTTGTTGATATTCGCTTATTTAGAATCAAGATTACATAAAAAAACGAATATATTGGCCACTGAAATGATCCAATCCTATGTATTTTAAATAAATGGTAAAATTCAAAACATATGTTGTCGACATAATTCCACGTAGAGTTTAATTTCCAATTAGGCCATTATCTAATTATAATGAAAGCAAGAAATGCCAAAATTATTGCACACCTGATAAACTGTACAGCAAATGGCTGTTATTATATTTTTTTGTCCATATAAGATAACCCCTCCTGACCATTAAAATTATTTTATTGGTTAGTGACCGTTAAAATAATTTTAATGGTTAAGTTTTTATTAGTCAATAGGAGTGTTCCAAATGGGAGATAAATACCGAAACCTTGAGGTAATAGCAGGTTTTTTAAATACTTATGATAAACGTATGCGTTTTGAGGGGGATCCTGGGGTAGAACTTTTAAACGGTCCTGAAGATCTATACTCATTTTTATTAGAGCACAATTTAATTTTAGAACAGGAAAAAGTTACTGAACAGGATTTAGAACTTGCTATAAAGTTGAGGGAAGAGACAAGAAAAACAATAAAAAATCCAAATGAAATGGATACTTTAAACGAGCTTATAGGTAATTTTACCTTTACAATTTATTTTTCGGAAGAGTCTGAGGAAATTCACCCCGTTCATAGAAACGGAAAAAAGGGTTTAGCCAAATTAATTCTCCTCATGTATGAAATAAAAAGGGATGATTTATGGCATAGAATTAGAATTTGTTCAGCGGATGATTGTCAGTGGGTTTTTGTCGATCATTCCCGACCTGGAACTGGAAGGTGGTGCTCAATGAAGGCTTGTGGGAATAGGGCTAAGAATAGAACTTTTAGGAAAAGGAATAAATAATAATTATTGGTTTGTGATGTACTTGAGTCATGACATTTCTCACTATCTTTCCAAATGAAAAATGTAAGCTTTCGTAATAAGTCCTTACTTCTCCTTTATCAAAATAACCGTCTTCGCTTATGTGGTGCTGTTCAAGGCACCTTTTTTCTTATTGGTTGAAGATAGAATGGATGGCAGATACAATAGGGAGTAGGACTTATCAGGAGGTTGAGATGTGAAAAATGCTCATAAGTTAACGGAAGGCGCCTTGTTTTTGGCGATTTTTGCCGTACTGCTACTTATAACGATATACATACCTGTATTAGGGGTAGTTGTAAATTTATTTATTCCACTGCCTTTCATTATGTTTTCAGCAAAAAATGATCGGAAGAGCTCGCTCGTCCTACTTTTGGGAGCTATATTTATTTCCTTTATCGTTGGGACGGTTCTGGCCATTCCATTAGCTTTATCCTATGGGTTAACAGGGATTGTCATTGGGGACTTTATTAGGGAAAAGAAAAGCAGGGTGGCAGGGTTTATTGCAGGGGCGATGACATTTTTATTGACGCTCGTGATTCAATATGTTATTTCGGTTGTTTTCTTGGAAATGGATATCATTCAAGAAACGATGCAAATCTTTGAGCAGTCCATTTCTCAGGCTATGAATATGCTGGAGGCGTTTGGACAAGCTCCAGATCCGCAAATGGTCGAACAGTTTGAGACAAGTGTTGAAATGCTTAAAGTATTAGTTCCGAGTATATTCGTCATGCTTTCCTTTACTACGGTTTTTATCATTGAATTGCTTTCTTTTCCGATTGCAAAGCGATTCGGAATCGCCGTTCCAAAATGGAAATCATTTCAAGAGCTACGATTGCCAAAAAGCCTTCTATGGTATTATCTACTCGTGCTAATCATATCAATTCTATTAAACCCGGAGCAGGGAACCTTCCTGTATACGGCTACGATGAATTTATCGTTTATTCTCCAGCTCTTTATGGTGCTGCAGGGACTTTCATTTATTTATTATCTTTCTTATGTGAAAGAAATGCCGAAGATTATTCCCATTTTAGTGACAGTTTTCACATTCATTTTCCCTATAGTTCTTTATATTGTAAGGATATTAGGTATAATTGACTTAGGTTTTGATTTGAGGAAACGATTAGAGACAAAAAAATAAACGAAATTAGATGTATAGAAATGTGGGAGCTGAAAAAATGCCTTCTTATTTGGAAAAAAGGTCTATTCGCTATCCTATATATGCATTAATGGCTATAACCTTGGTATTTCTAGTGATACTTGCGTTCTATAATTGGATTATTAGTCTCATTGGATTTGTCCTTTCTGTTATTCCTTTCTACTATCTGTTTATCGTTGATTATCAACAACGGAAGGATACAGAAAAGTATATTGCTACTCTCTCTTATCGACTGAAAAAAGTCGGTGAAGAAGCGCTGATGGAAATGCCAATTGGAATTATGCTGTTTAATGATGATTATTATGTAGAATGGGCCAATCCATTTTTAGCATCTTGCTTTGAAGAGGAAACATTAGTGGGCAGATCTCTCTACGACGTAGGGGATTCCTTAATCCCGCTCATTAAGCAGGAAGTGGAAATGGAAGTCATTACGATTATGAATCGTAAATTTAGAGTGATTCATCGCTCAGAGGAAAGATTGCTCTATTTCTTTGATATAACAGAACAAATAGAAGTAGAGAAAATGTATGAAGATGAAAGAACAGTCATCGCAATCATATTTTTGGACAATTACGATGACATAACACAAGGAATGGACGATCAGACGAGAAGCAGTTTAAATAGTCTCGTTACATCCATTTTGAACAAATGGGCTCAAGATAATGGTGTCTTTTTAAAAAGGGTTTCATCTGAACGCTTTATCGGTGTGTTCAACGAACAAATCTTGCACTCATTAGAAAAAGGAAAATTCTCCATCCTTGATGAGGTTCGAGAAATAACAACAAAGCAAAATATTCCACTTACATTAAGCATTGGGGTGGGAGCAGGAGTTCCTTCTTTGCCAGAGCTTGGCGAACTGGCCCAATCTAGCTTGGATTTAGCTCTTGGACGCGGTGGTGACCAAGTTGCAATCAAGCAAACGAACGGGAAAGTGAAATTCTTCGGAGGGAAAACGAACCCTGTTGAAAAGCGAACGAGGGTGCGTGCTCGTGTTATTTCACATGCTCTAAAGGATTTAATCATTGATAGTGATAAAGTCATTATTATGGGCCATAAAAACCCTGATATGGATGCAGTTGGGGCTGCCATCGGGATTCTTAAAATTGCTCAAATGAATCAATGTGAAGGGTATATTGTCATTAATACCCATGAGATTGATACAGGGGTACGACGGTTAATGGAGGAGATTCAAAAGCATGAGGAGCTCTTTGAGCGCTTTATCACTCCTGAGCAAGCGTTGGAGATCGCGACAGAGGATACGCTCTTAGTAGTAGTTGATACCCATAAGCCTTCATTGGTGATTGAAGAAAGACTGATCCATAAAATGGATCATGTTGTAGTCATTGATCATCATCGTCGTGGGGAAGAGTTTATTGAAAACCCACTGCTCGTTTATATGGAGCCGTATGCTTCCTCAACAGCAGAATTAGTGACGGAACTGCTGCAATACCAGCCGAAGCGCAGCAAAATCGATATGCTTGAAGCGACAGCGCTTTTAGCAGGGATTATTGTTGATACCAAAAGCTTTACTCTTCGAACAGGTGCAAGAACCTTTGATGCTGCCTCATATTTAAGAGGACAGGGAGCAGACACTGTACTTGTACAGAAGTTCTTAAAAGAAGATGTGGAAACGTATTTAAAACGGGCAAAGCTGATTGAAACGGTGTATTTCTATAAAGAAGGAATTGCCATTGCCAAGGCAGGAGCAGAACAGGTTCTAGATCAAGTGTTAATTGCCCAAACTGCAGATACATTGCTGACGATGGAAGGAGTGCTTGCTTCCTTTGTGATTTCTAAACGTAATGATGATGTGGTCGGGATCAGTGCCCGTTCTTTAGGGGATGTCAATGTTCAGGTCATCATGGAGAGTTTAGGAGGCGGCGGACATTTAACGAATGCCGCAACCCAGCTTCCGGAAATGGAAATAGAGGAAGCGGAACAGCAGCTATTGGATGCAATAGATGAATATCTAGAAGGGAGAAAGAAAGAATGAAAGTGATTTTTTTAAAGGATGTTAAAGGAAAAGGCAAAAAAGGTGAAGTCAAAAATGTCGCTGATGGATATGCACATAATTTTTTAATAAAGCAAGGTTTAGCCATTGAGGCGAATCAAGCGAATATTAGCTCTCTTAATGCTCAAAAGAAGAAGGAAGAGAAGGCAGCAGCAGAAGAACTCGCTGAAGCTAAAAAGCTGAAAGAAGAGATTGAAAAGCTAACGGTGGAACTAACCGCTAAGGCTGGAGAAGGTGGACGGCTGTTTGGCTCCATTACAAGTAAGCAAATTGCGGAGAGTCTCCAAAAAGCGCATGGAATTAAAGTGGATAAGCGGAAAATTGAGCTGGATGATGCCATTCGCGCTTTAGGATACACAAAGGTCCCAGTGAAATTGCATTCTGAAGTAACAGCGACTTTGAACGTACATGTGAAGGAAGTAAAGTAATGTCGAACGAAGGATAAGCTAATATTGGAAGTACCATTTGTATGAAAACATGATAAAATGAAGGATAGAAATGTGATCGGTTATTGAGCTGATCACATTTTTATGATGGGTTAATCATGCTTGACGTACAATAGAATCGCAATAACAATAATGATATAGATTGTGTTCATCGCCAAAACGATAGGCAAGCGTTTGGTGATGATTGAGTACATTTGATTTTTGTCATCTGTAAAAGGAGGTTTTTCCTAGCATGAGTGATTTATTTGCAGATCGACTCCCCCCACAAAATATTGAAGCTGAGCAGGCTGTCTTAGGGGCTATTTTCTTAGAACCTTCTTCTCTAACTCTAGCAACGGAGATTTTAATCCCAGAGGATTTCTACCGTGCAGCACACCAAAAGATTTTTAATGTGATGCTGACGCTGAATGACGCAGGGAAAGCAGTCGATTTAGTAACTGTTTCTGAAGAACTCGCTGCAGCAAAGCTACTCGAGGATGTTGGTGGAGTTGGCTATTTAAGTGAATTGGCTGGTTCTGTGCCAACAGCCGCTAATATTGAATTCTACGCCAAGATCGTGGAGGAGAAGTCATTATTAAGAAGACTGATTCGGACAGCTACTGATATTGCTACAGACGGTTACCAGCGGGAGGATGAAGTGGAGACTCTCCTTGTTGAAGCTGAGAAAAAAATTATGGAAGTATCAGGCCGGAAAAATGCTGGAGCCTTTCATAATATTAAAGATGTCCTTGTGCGCACCTATGACAATATTGAACTAATGCATAATCGCGTCGGAGATATTACAGGAATTGCCACTGGGTTTGCTGAACTTGACCAAATGACTGCCGGCTTCCAGCGAAATGATTTAATCATTGTCGGAGCCCGTCCATCCGTGGGAAAAACAGCATTTGCTCTTAATATCGCCCAAAATGTGGCAACCAAAACAGGGGAAAATGTAGCTATCTTTAGCTTGGAGATGGGAGCAGAGCAGCTCGTGATGCGGATGCTCTGTGCAGAAGGGAATATTGATGCACAAAGGTTGAGAACGGGCTCGTTAACAGATGAGGACTGGGGCAAGCTCACAATGGCAATGGGCAGCTTGTCTAATGCGGGAATCTATATAGATGATACGCCAGGCGTGCGTGTTCAGGACATTCGTTCGAAGTGCCGCCGTTTAAAGCAAGAGCATGGAATTGGCATGATCTTAATTGATTATTTACAGCTCATTTTAGGGAGCGGCCGTTCTGGGGAAAATCGTCAGCAGGAGGTTTCTGAGATTTCCCGTTCTTTAAAACAGCTTGCCCGTGAGCTGGAGGTTCCAGTTATCGCATTATCTCAGCTTTCCCGTGGAGTGGAACAGAGACAGGATAAACGCCCTATGATGTCCGATATTCGTGAATCAGGAAGTATTGAACAGGATGCTGATATTGTCGCATTCTTATATCGTGATGACTACTATGATAAAGAATCCGAGAATAAGAACATCATTGAAATTATTATCGCGAAGCAGCGGAACGGTCCAACGGGGACAGTATCACTTGCTTTTGTGAAAGAATATAACAAGTTTGTCAATTTAGAGCGGCGATTTGATGACGCTGCTGTGCCTTCTGGCGCATAAGAAGAGATTAGCGATGAGCTAGTCTTTTTTTGTTTTAGGGTTTTAGGATAGCTCCAGCTTTATTTCGTGTGTCCTAACACACCTCAGTTCGTTCAATTTTGGAGAAATCTCCGTTTGCATTTTGATTCGATCCTTGGCAGTAAGAAATGAGTTTAAATGGCTTTTGAAGAGGTGTTAAAACGCGGTTGTTTTTACCAATTGAAGAAAAAGAATCAAAATAAATAATGAAATTACGGTTTGAAAGGGTTCTTATACGGCACTGCTATTTAGGGAATATTATCGACAAAATCATCCATATTATCGATATTTTACGAACAAATCAGTAATTATATTTAAAAAATGTTCGTGTTTTATTGACTTTTGAAGGGGAATATTGGTACACTAGGTGTGTTTGAAAAGGAAAATAAAAAGTTTGTTTACCTTATGGAGGTGCTTCTTTAATGTCATCAGTAGTAGTTGTAGGAACACAGTGGGGAGACGAGGGAAAAGGAAAAATTACCGATTTCCTTTCAGAAAATGCTGAGGTTATTGCACGTTACCAAGGTGGTAACAATGCCGGGCATACGATTCGTTTCGACGGAGAAACATATAAATTACACTTAATTCCTTCAGGGATTTTTTATAAAGATAAGATTAGCGTCATTGGGAACGGAATGGTGGTCGATCCAAAAGCGTTAGTAAAAGAACTTGCTTATTTGCATGATAGAGGGGTAACGACGGATAATTTACGCATTAGCAATCGCGCCCATGTAATTCTCCCTTATCACTTGAAACTTGATGAAGTTGAAGAAGAAAGTAAAGGTGCCAACAAAATTGGAACAACGAAAAAAGGAATCGGCCCTGCTTATATGGATAAAGCAGCCCGCATCGGAATTCGTATCGCCGATCTTTTAGATAGAGAAGTGTTTGAAGAGAAGCTTGTTCGCAATTTAAAAGAAAAAAATCGCTTATTAGAAAGAATATATGAAACAGAAGGCTTTAAATTAGAAGATATTTTGAATGAATACTACGAGTATGGCCAACAAATTAAGCATTATGTAGCTGATACATCTGTTGTGTTAAACGATGCATTAGATGAAGGGCGCCGCGTGTTATTTGAAGGTGCTCAAGGTGTCATGCTTGATATTGACCAAGGAACATATCCATTTGTTACTTCCTCAAACCCTGTTGCAGGAGGAGTAACGATAGGTTCTGGGGTTGGTCCTACTAAAATTAAGCATGTTGTCGGTGTTTCTAAAGCTTATACAACGCGTGTAGGTGATGGGCCATTCCCAACAGAGCTGGAGAATGAAATTGGTCAGCAAATTCGTGAAGTTGGCCGTGAGTATGGGACAACAACTGGAAGAGCACGTCGCGTAGGTTGGTTTGATAGTGTAGTTGTCCGTCATGCCCGTCGAGTTAGTGGAATTACCGATTTGTCTCTTAATTCAATCGATGTTTTAACAGGAATTGAAACATTGAAAATTTGTGTTGCGTATCGTTATAAAGGTGAAGTGATGGATCAATTCCCTGCAAGCTTAAAGGTGTTAGCTGAGTGTGAGCCAGTCTATGAAGAACTACCAGGCTGGACAGAGGATATTACAGGTTGTAAATCATTAGATGAGCTTCCTGCTAATGCTCGTCATTACCTAGAAAGAGTATCACAGTTAACGGGGATCCCATTATCAATTTTCTCAGTAGGTCCTGACCGTTCGCAAACGAATGTGGTCTTAAATCCTTGGCGCCAAAATTAATTATATGTGAAGAAAGCTGTTCTTTAAGCTCTAGGAGCATGAAGAACAGCTTTTTTATGCTCCGATTAAACAATTTATCCGCAATAGTATCCTCTTTTTAGAAACACGGTTTTGTTGTTACATGATTGCAACATTAAGGTAAAAAAATTAGTAATATTCCTACTTTTTATCCAAATCATCCCATCTTACTAGTGCCGAATAAAAAATAGAGAAATATCCCTATATTTCGCCATTTCATTGGGGAACTTGTCCTTAAGTAAATAGTAATTATTTACATTATTTGTTGTATATTGTTAGCTATTATACATTTTTGTTACATTCTTGAGACTAGTAATCTCTAAATATCGAATTATGGTAAAGTTAAGAAGGCAAAAAAGCGTTGTTAGATGCTCCGTTTTTGCCTAAAGCAATATTAGGGTTGTTTCGGTAGTCTAGGAGGATTAAAAATGAATGACCGTTTTAAACATCTGTCCAAACTAGCGGGCAATACAACTAGAGGACTTAATAAAGCAGCAATAACAACAGTTGCATTGGCAACTTTGACATTTGGAGTAGGAGTGCACGCTTTTGCTGATCTTGCCTTTAAAACCGTTTACTATGTTTATGTTGACGATCAATTTGTCGGCACTGTTTCCGATAAGGAAATTGTTGAGAATGTAGTGGAAACCAAGGTTGAAAAGACAAAGGATGATTTCAGCAATCAGCTTCCTCTTGCGATAGGACCAAAGCTTACATATGTTCCAGAGCATGTTTTTGAATCTTTCTCAAATCAGGATGATAAAGTCGTAGCAGAAAAGCTAGAGAAGTTATTATCAATTGAAGCAGTGGCAACGGAAATTTTGATTGACGAAAAGGTTCCTGTGTATGTGAAGGATGAAGCAGCGGCAAATCAAGTAATGAAGGCGCTGAAGCTTAAATACGTGAGCGAAGAAGAATGGAAACAATTAGAAGCGCAACAAACATTGAATGAGAAAGAGTCTTTGCCTCCATTAAAGGAGGGGGAAACTCGAGTAGTGGGTGCCCGGTTTTCAAAAGAAATGACATTATCACAAAGCAAAGTATCTCCTAAACAAATATTAAGCGTTGCTGAAGCGGTTAGTTATATAACAAAAGGAACGCTTGAGGAGAAAAAATATAAAGTGAAAGAGGGGGATGTTCTTGGTCAAATTGCAAATGACCATGACATGACTCTCGAGCAATTGCTCAAACTGAATCCAGGTTTGAAGGAAGACTCTTTATTGAAAATCGATCAAGAGTTGAATGTGACGATTTTACAACCTTTAGTAGAAGTAATTGTAGAAAAAGAAGTTTTCCAGAAGGAAACAATCCCCTTTGAAAAGGAAGTTGTAGAAGATTCATCCATGTATAAGGGTGACACGAAGGTAAAGCAAGAGGGCAAGGATGGTTCAAGGGAAGTTACCTACAAGGTTTCTGAACAAAATGGTAAGCAAACGCAAAAAGTCGTGATCGATGAGAATATTTTACAAGAACCTATGTCCCATATTGTCATTAAAGGAACAAAGGTCATTCCTTCACGGGGCGATGGCTCGTTTGCTTGGCCGGCTGTTGGTGGCTATATTTCAAGTAAGCAAGGGCAAAGATGGGGAAAGCTTCATAAGGGAATTGACATTGCAAGACCAAGTGACCGGACGATAAAGGCATCAGACAATGGGATTGTCCAATCGGCTGGTTGGTCTGGCGGGTATGGAAACAAGGTTGTCATTAACCATCAAAACGGCTTTGAAACCGTGTATGCTCATCTTTCTTCCATCGATGTGAAGGTAGGGCAAACAGTGAGTAAAGGCATGAAAATAGGGGTTATGGGCTCGACCGGGAATTCAACGGGAGTACACCTACATTTTGAAATATATAAAAACGGGAACTTAGAAAACCCGTTGAACTATTTAAAATAATGGATGATAACGAGTCTCTAGAATCGCTAGGGACTCGTTCTTTTAACTTTGAAAGTTTCAAGAAGAGATTAGTCTTGATTCGCTGTGCACAGCGAATTTCTTTTATTGAGTTGAGCAAACGATTTTTGGCTCATTTTGTATGAAACTAAGGTTTCACGCTCTTTTCAATTATGTTGAAAAGCCTCTTATTGTCTTGAAACGGTAGGAGCAAACGAGGTTTCATGAAATCAGACAGACAATGTGCCCAAAAACCAACATTCTCACCTTATTAAAAGAAAACAGGATTGCTTGAGTCTTTTTTAGAGAAGAGAACTCAATTATACAAAAAGATGAATTCACTTTGATAAAATGATAAAGTAATGAAAGAACATATTTTGTAAAATTGATAATGAATCTTAGTTTTGAATGAAATTCAATTCGATCTTATTCTTAAAGGAGAACAGAGATGGATAAAAAAATATTAGTTGTCGATGATGAAAAGCCAATTGCTGATATTCTTCAATTTAATTTGAAGAAGGAAGGCTATGACGTGTATTGTGCTTACGATGGAAACAAAGCACTGGAAATGGTCGAGGAAATTAAGCCAGATCTCATTTTGCTTGATATTATGCTGCCGCAGCGAGATGGAATGGAAGTGTGCAGGGAAGTTCGGAAAAAGTACGAAATGCCCATTATTATGTTAACGGCGAAGGACTCCGAAATTGATAAAGTATTAGGGCTGGAACTGGGAGCGGATGATTATGTAACAAAGCCGTTCAGTTCAAGAGAGCTGATTGCTAGAGTGAAAGCGAATTTAAGAAGGCATCAGCATACAGCTTCACAGGCAGAGGAAGATGATTCAAATGAAATTACGGTTGGATCATTAATCATTCACCCTGATGCTTATATCGTTTCAAAGCGTGGGGAGAAAATCGAATTAACGCATCGGGAGTTTGAGCTTCTTCATTATTTAGCGAAGCATATTGGACAAGTGATGACGAGGGAACATTTGCTTCAAACCGTATGGGGCTATGATTATTACGGAGATGTTAGAACGGTTGATGTAACGATTCGGCGCCTTCGTGAGAAAATTGAGGATAATCCTAGTCATCCCACTTGGATCGTGACAAGAAGAGGGGTAGGGTACTACTTAAGAAATCCTGAACAGGAGTAATCCTAGCGATGAAAAAGGTTGGTTTTTTTCGTTCTATTCATTTAAAGCTTGTGTTGATTTACGTATTGTTAATTTTAATTGCGATGCAAATTATCGGCGCTTATTTTGTTCGTCAATTAGAGGAAACATTATTAAAAAACTTTGAAACATCGATTCGTGAACGGGTGGACTTGCTCTCTTATTATATCGGTGAGGAGATGACGAAGGAAAGAAATCCTGAGGCAAACGGTCCCACCTTAGAAGAGGATGTTCGCAATATTTTGCGTGACTTTAATAACACTGCTGATATTTCTGAGGTTCGTGTGATTGAGGGGACTTCGTTGAAAATTATCGGCACTTCCGATCCATATAAACAGGGAGTAGTGGGACAGCGCTCCACGGATCGAATGATTTGGCGTGTCATAGCTTTTTCCGATGATGATGGTGATCATCGAACAATGATTGACCGCCAATCAAGCAATCGAATTTGGATCTTAGTTGATCCGATTAAAGTGAAGGATGAGGTAATTGGTGCCATTCATTTGGTAGCGAATGTTGAAAATGTGTACTCGCAAATGCGGACAATTAACGGTATTTTCGCGTCTGGCACCGCTATCTCCCTTGCGATTACTGCTATTTTAGTCGTTTTGCTGGCGCGAACGATTACAAGACCGATTACGGATATGAGAAAGCAAGCGATTGCGATGTCAAAGGGCAATTTCTCAAGAAAGGTTAAGGTATATGGCTATGATGAAATTGGTGAATTAGCGATGACCTTTAATAACCTTACGAAAAAACTGCAGGAAGCTCAGGCCACAACAGAGGGGGAAAGGCGCAAGCTTTCATCCGTTCTGTCTTATATGACGGATGGAGTGATTGCGACCGATCGCAAGGGGCGCGTCATTCTCATTAATGAACCTGCTGCCAAAATGCTGAATGTTTCACGTGAAACAATTTTGTCGACCTCCATTATTACCTTGCTCGGAATTGAAGAGGAATACACATTAGAGGATTTAATGATGGAAAGGGAATCTGTCATTTTAAACTATAGTACGGAGAAAAAGCCATATATTTTACGGGCTAATTTTAGTGTGATTCAAAAGGAGACAGGCTTTGTTAATGGTCTTATCGCTGTACTTCATGACATTACCGAACAAGAAAAGATCGATATGGAGCGTCGAGAGTTTGTCGCCAATGTTTCTCATGAATTAAGAACGCCGTTGACGACGATGAGAAGCTATTTAGAAGCGTTAGCGGAGGGAGCTTGGAAGGATAAAGAGATTGCTCCACAGTTTTTAGACGTTACTCAAAATGAAACAGAGCGAATGATCCGTCTTGTTAATGCTTTGTTGCAGCTATCAAAAATGGACAGTAAAGATTATGAGTTAACGACAGAATGGGTCAATTTTGTAGACTTTTATCATCGCATTATCGATCGATTCGAGCTAACAAAAGAGCATAATGTTAGTTTTGAACGGCAATTACCGGATCAGCCGACTTTTGTAGAAATCGATCCGGATAAGCTCACGCAAGTGATGGACAATATTATTTCAAATGCAATGAAGTATTCTCCCGAAGGTGGAAAAATAACCTTTAAGATGGAGGAAGAAATCGATCAAATTGTCATTAGTGTTTCTGATCAAGGGGTAGGAATACCGAAAGATAATTTGGAGAAGATTTTTGAACGTTTTTATCGAGTTGATAAGGCAAGAACAAGAAAGCTTGGCGGAACCGGGCTTGGCCTTGCGATTGCGAAAGAGATGGTGGAGGCCCATGGCGGGAAGATATGGGCGACCAGTGTGGAAGGAAAGGGAACGACCGTTTCTTTTAGTCTTCCATATGTTCAGACGGAAGAGGATGATTGGGAATGACATATGAAAATATAAAATCGATCATCTTAACCATTCTTGTGTTGTTAAGTGTCTTTTTAACATGGAGTATTTGGACGTATCAACCAAACTATGAGTCCCTTGATGAAAATAAAATTACACCTGGTGTCTTAATAAGTTCTCCGAAGGAAGTCAGGCAAATTATTAAGGCCGATCGCGTGTTTTATCATGTCAATGACGAACGTTATGGGACTGTGTATCCAGGTGAAATTGAGCGAATTATAAAGGAACTTAGCACTTGGAATTATCGCCATTTTGAACAGGTGACGATTCAAGAAGAAGACTTAACAAATTTTCTCTATGAAAATGATCATGCTCAAATCTCGTTTCCAAGCTCTGTTCCCATGGAAATCTATAAGAATATTTTAGGTATACAGGACGAGGATATGTCCGGGATTCACTTTGATCAAATCATCATTGAATTGAAAAATGTGATGAAAGACAGCGGGTATGTTTATTTCGTATCATTGGATGAGAAAAAGGTATACCGCTCTCGAGTAAACTCTTCTTTTGTGATCAACTTTAGAGAAGAGTTTTTCCAAGAGGCAGATTCCAATCGCGATTTTATGAAATACTCGTTAGAGACGTTAGGCAATGATAAAAAGCTATTAGTTCCTTCTGAAGCCATAACCAGGCCAGCTCATAACTACTTAATTGAAACCATTAAAGGAACTGAATTCAGAGACGCCCTGTTTAGAAGTCCAAGCTTTGTCCAGCGCAATGCAACAAGTTATGGAGAGGAGTTTAAGGATTCAACTACTTTATTAAGTGTTAACTTTGAAACCAATATGTTGAAGTATGTCAATCCTACTCAAGAAAAAGATATTTCGGGGAGGGTAAGTACTTTATTGCAAAACAGTATTGACTTCGTTAACGGCCATGGAGGGTGGACAGATAATTACTATTTTGTCGATATTGATCAATTGGAGCAAACGGTCTTATTCCGACTGTATGAAGCTTCAGGCTACCCGATATTCAATAATAATGGCATGTCGGAAATCCTGCAAATATGGGGACGAACAGCGATTCATCGATACGAGCGGAACAATTTTCAAATGAATCGACGCGTAGAGTCAACAGAGAAAGAACTCAAGTCTGGAGTCGATATATTGCAAGAACTTAAAGAGCGGAAAGATATTGAGCCTGAGTTTATTCAGGATCTTGTTATTGGCTACGAGATGACCAGAGCCTCAAAAGATCCACTGATTCATTTAGAGCCTAATTGGTACTATAAATATCAGGATCAATGGCTGAAAGTAAATAATGAGCCTGAGGGAGGGAATGAATATGGATTGGAGCAAAATTAAAACAATCTTTATTGTCACCTTCCTCATCCTTAATATTTATTTGCTGAACGAATTTTATAAAAAGTATGACTCGAGCCAATATGATTATGTGTCGGAGACGTCCTTTGAGAATAAATTGAAGACGGAAGAAATTGAATATGTTGAGTTGCCGAAAAATGTAAAGAAGAACGCTCTTATTAGCGCAACGCCAAGGAAATTTTCTAAGGATGATCTGATGGAGCTGACCAATACGATTTTAAAAGGGCAGACGATCACAATTAAGAATGAGACGACGATTGAATCGGAATTGCAGGAGCCGTTTCCGATTAAAGAGGATTTCAATTTAGAAGAACTAGCACCGCTGTTAAAAAACCATGTGTTCCAAGGGGAGCAATATCGTTTTTGGAAAGTGGATGAGGCGGAGCAAACGATTACGTATTATCAGCAAATTGACGGCAAGCAGCTTTATAAGAACGTAAGCGGAGAATTAACTTTTTATCTAGATAAGGAGAATAGAATTACCGGCTATAAACAAACATTGCTCGAGAATATTGAGGAGCTGTCAGAAGAAGAAAACATTCATCAACCAATTAAAGCGATTGAGACGTTGTATGAAAATGGAAGATTGCCATTTGGCAGCAAAATCACGAAGGTTGAGCTCGGTTATTATACGCTTGTACACTTAACATCGTCACAAGTGTTGACGCCTGTCTGGCGCGTAGTCCTGGATAAAGAGGAAGATATATTTGTCGATGCATTTTTTGAAGGAAATATTATTCAATTAGATAATGAAGACCAAAAGATAGTGGAGTGAGGAGAAAATGGGGATGCGGTTTAGTGTACTCGCCAGTGGGAGTACAGGAAATGCGGTTTATGTAGAAACAGAGGAGCATTCCTTCTTAGTAGATGCCGGACTAAGCGGCAAGCAAATGGAAGCATTATTTGCCCATATTGGCCGCGATATGGACAAGCTTTCAGGCCTGCTTGTTACCCATGAGCATAGTGATCATATTAAAGGGGTAGGAGTAGTAGCAAGAAAGTATAAGTTGCCCATATATGCCAATGAAAAAACGTGGAATGCAATGAATGGCCTTATTGGTGAGATTCCTACAGAACAAAAGTTTACCTTTGACATGGAATCGGTAAAAAGCTTTGGTTCTCTTGATATTGAATCATTCGGTGTCTCTCATGATGCGGCTGAGCCGATGTTTTATATTTTCCATCACGAAGGAAAAAAGCTTGTCCTTGTAACCGATACGGGATATGTGAGCGACCGGATGAAGGGAATTATTGCAAATGCTGATATGTTTGTCTTTGAGAGCAATCATGACGTGCAAATGCTGCGGATGGGACGCTATCCATGGAATGTGAAACGGAGAATTTTAAGCGATGTCGGCCATGTATCAAACGAGGACGCGGCGATTGCCATGAGCGATGTGATTGGCGATCAAACAAAGAGAATTTACTTGGCCCATTTAAGCTTGGATAACAACATGAAGGACTTAGCAAAAATGTCTGTCACCCAGACATTGCAAAGTCAAGGAATTGTTGTTGGCGAACAAGTTGATTTGTTTGATACAGACCCGAAAATACCGACAGCATTAACGGCCGTCTAAAAAAGTGTGGAGCTCTGGTACTGCACCCCAGAAGTTAGAGTTAAAAATCTAACCTCTGGGGTGTTTTTGTATGGCGAAGTATAGTGAAGAATTTAAATTAAAAATTGTAATGGAATATCTAAGGGGCAAACTAGGAT
>NZ_SWLZ01000040.1 GCF_005502275.1 Robertmurraya siralis | reverse complement strand
TTGAGCTCTAGGAATGTTGTATCTTTTAAAGTTTTGAAAATGGTCATGATGCAATTCGCATTTTATATTCATAGTTCCCCTCCTAACCTAGTAAACTTAATAATTCAAGAGTTGATTAATCGACTTCCACCTTGACACAATCACTTTCCCTAACTCGATACACTTTCGTTTCATCTACACCACAACAGATGACATTCAAGACTTTTTCCATTTTGTTATGAATCTTTTCTTCCTCGGGCCATCTAACTGGAACATCAACCCAAGTATTTGATTCAAGAGAACCAACTACTTTATGAACATAGAATTCGTTTGGCGCACCATAGCGAAGCATTTCAATTTTTACGTAATCACCAAAGTCAATGTCATTTCTTCTGCGGGCACCAGTGAATTTACTCATTCCCCTACCTCCAACAACTCTGGATTTTCGTGAATGCGATTTCTGACCGTTGACCAATCGCATTTGTATTTTTTAGCTATCGCATTAATACTGTGACCTCGATCTATTAGCGATTTAAGTTCAATTAATGGTATATCAACACGTTTTTTCATCTTAATACCTTTTCGATTCTTATTACCCATTCCTATTTTTCGTTTATGTTCCTTCCCAAGTGTTTTACCTTTGTTGTGAAAGGACTGGTGGCTACCTTCAAAAACGATTTCTAAATTACTTTTTAAAGCATTCAATTTGTTTTCATCTTTATGATGCACCTGTTCCTCTTTTGAAAGAATACGATTTTTCCAGAACATCATTAGCAACCTATGAACATGTATCTTTTCTTTATAAATTGAAACTGCAGGATATCTCCCATGCATATAAATGGTTTTCAATCTTGTCACAGGTTTTTTGGTATACCAAAGGATGGCTTTTTCTAATTCTCTATAATCAACTAAACAATCACATTTATTAACAAACTCAATCGGTTTCTGGGTGGTTACTATCATTTAATAATTCACCATCCTCAAATATATTGCCGATGACTTCCCATTCCGTTTCTAAATCGGAAATATGTTCCCTAATAACAATTCCTTGGTCAACATTGTTTTTGTAAACATCAAAGCATCCATGCTTGTATTCGACCTGACCAATAACCTCTTCTGTTGCATATCCACCTAAATAACCTTGTTCATAAGTGTATTTAACTTGAACTATATCCCCCTCGTAAATCTCAACTCCATTTGTATCTAATAAACCTGTAAACTCTCCCATAGACTCAATATCACAAGTTATCGGGAATGTTTTAGTAAATAAAACTGCATCTTGTCTTGATTGATTTATACTTCTAAGAAAATCATCTGTATAATCTGTTTCATGCCACCCATACCCATATACCCATTCGTTTGTTTCTGGACTAAAACCTCTGAATTTTGGTTGTCTCATTACTTTTTCTCCCCCTTTAAATATTCACCTTGAAGTTTCAAGATAGTAAGTGGTACTCTAAAATTCTGTTAATCTATTTATCACCCTGAAAATTCAATATCCGTTACTTCACCACGAATTTCATAATCATTTTTCATGAAAAGACCTCCTAGTTTACATAATTTAAGGAATCACAATACAAATCCAGTTGAATCAAAACTCTACAGATACAGTAATTTTCATTGGAATTTCTTGAGATAAATAAACTTCCCGATTACCCGATTTATATAATTCTTTTATATAATCCTGCGCGTCATCCAATGTCTCGAACTTATGGATAGTAAAACCACCAAACATTGAATTTCTAACGTTAACTAAATACATTTAATTTCCTCCTCATAATGTAAATCCATCTACAAACTCTATCTAACTGGACTTATAAAACTCCGAATAACAAGGGCCACATACCCCTTCTGTTGCGAATCCATTAGGCTTCCCGCACTTCCTGCATGTGCAAGATAATGTCTGCCATATACTCTTACATTTCGGGCATTCAAGCTTTACTGTTGCTTTTTTGTGATTTATAACAGTCCCGATCGTTTTACATTTTGGACAGTTAGGTACTGTTTTTGACAAGATTTCCAACCCCCTCACAACGTAAAATTGTCCACTTTTTCATCGATAATATCTTGAGTTATCCCGATATAGCGCATAGTCACCGCCGGACTACTGTGATTAAATATCTGTTGCAGGACTGCTACATCCTTGTACTGCTGGTAGAAATGATATCCAAAAGTCTTTCTCAAGGTGTGAGTGCCTATCTCATCAAGTCCTACCTCTTTTGCTGCAGCATTTAGTATTTTCCAAGCTTGTACTCGATGTATTCTGTCCTGTCCTCGCAGCGACTGAAATAGATACGATGCTTTATCCTTGTGAATCGTAAACTTGCTGATATGCTCCTGGAGTTCGTTGTTAATCCTAAACCGTTTTAACTTACCTGTTTTTTGTTCAGTGATGACGATATGGCTTTTACCCCTTACGTCGCTTACCTTTAGAGCAAGCAAATCACTTATTCTCAAACCGGTGTTAATACCTAACGTAAACAAGAAATAATTCCTATAATGTTGCTTCAATAGAACTTCTTTCATGGCTTCGATATCGGCTTTATTACGAATCGGTTGTACGGTCTTCATAACACTCACTCCTTCAAGTTCTACTTAAATTCGTAAGCTCCAGAAGCTTTGTATAAGACACCGTGCTTTTTGCAATATGGATTTTCCTTTCGAATCTCTTCCTTCGATTTCCCTTCCTCGTAAACGACAAGAACTTGCAATTTATCCTGGTCAAAATTGACTGCATTCGTTTCAACGACTCGCCTTGGCACACTTACACCTCCACGAATTGCCCGTTTTCGTATTTTAAGAGTGTTATAGTCTCTAGGTACTTTAACTCAAAGAGTTTGCGTTTAAGCTGGAACTCCTTAGTCAATGCTCCCTTGATGTCAATTATCTGAGTGGTCCCATCTAAATTAATGACCTCAAAATCAGCTTTGTAAGTGATGGGGCGGAACGTTTTACCATTCTTTTTGAAACCCTCTTGAAGTATGTACTTAGGCTGTAATTTAAAATCCTTAATTTGCTTGTTTTGCTTAAGCCACTTTAGCTGGTTGTAGTAAATCGCCTCTGCCTGACTATGAAACTTTATCCCGTCCACGACAGTCTTCTGATTGCCGTATTTATTACGCTTCTTGGGCTTTTGGTATTCCTTGTAGGACATTCTCTGCATCTTTATCGAGCTCCATTTTCAATTGATCATCATCAGCGTTATCTTTCAACTTCTCAAGCTTCTTTTCACATACCGGGCCGATACCCTTTGATATGCTCTTAGGACTCTTTAACGGACGGCCACATACTGGACAGTTCATTCTTCTCACCTCAAATCCGATTCTTTAACAAATATGCCGTTTACCATTTCACCTTTACGGTCTTTTATTTCTTCATAGGCCTTACCTATGCATCCTCTAATATTTAAATTTAGTTGCATGGATAAAATGGTTAATACGACATAAACATCACCGATAGAATCAATCACTTGTTCCCTATTGTTTTTAGCAAGACCTTGAGCCAATTCACCAACTTCCTCCACTAATTTCAACATCTGCTTATTCGGATCAGCTATATCTAACCCTCTTTGAGTGGCCCATTCTTCGATTTGTGTTGTTCTTTCGTTTAGATTCATCTAATCAACCTTTCTCAGCTTCGCTTTCCAGCAACTGCTATGAGTGTTTTGCACGAATACTTGTCTGTTAAAGCTATCCCTATCAAAAATCTTTCCATCCCTTGAAATCTCTGTTAAAGGGAAAACAACCTCAAATCCCCTTGCAACTAAATCTGATATTGCCTGTTCAGCTTCATGCTTTCTTTGTCTTGTTATTGTGATTGGTTTCAAGAGATATCCTCCTTTGCAATTCGGTTAGAGCAGCAGCCTTTAACTCTGTAAATCTCGCCAAGTAATACAGTTGCGCTAACGTCGCTTTATTTAGTTCCAAAAATACTCCCCTTTCTGAATGAAATTTTATTTCTTCTTGAAAGATGGAATAATCCTAGAAAAACCTCATCCTGATCACGTTTGAAATGCTTCTCCATTGAGGAAATGCTCTCACCTTGTTCCCACATCTTGGCTAGCTCATTGAGTTCCGGAGTGTCCCAAATAAAATCAAGGTCCTCCAATATCACGACTCTTTTCTTCCTCGGATTGGCAAATAAATGTTCATTTTTCACAACATTACTTCTCATAATGGGCGCTTCCTAGTACCACTTATTTTCATCCGAATCGATTCGGATTCTTGCTACCGTTAATGCATGCCGAAGTGTGTAGTAATCTAACTCATCAAGGCTTTGACCTTGAAATTCTGTGATGCCTAGCGTGTGCAGCTCTTGTATGAAACCTTGCTTCCTCGATTCCTGACTCATCATCACCTTTTCACGTAAAACTCCCACAAAACCACATCCTCAGTTTTTATATTTTTTAAGCCGTTCCTCAAGCGCCTTTCGTCTTGCTTCTGTCTCTTCCGGATGTAAAGGGGTGACATTATTGGGCTTGTCTCCTGTTTCGTCCTTATCCTTATCAAACCAATCTGGAAGCTGCTCTGTCCGAATTGACGTTTTACCAAACCTCGGTATAGTTGGCTTTAACTTGTTGAACTTTTCTTGTTCATAAGCTCTCACTCTGTCCAGTGTTTTTAGATTGTTATTAGCCCACTCTTTTAAGAGAAACTCAACAAATCCAAAGTAACGTTTGTTTTTGTTATCAGCTATCATGATAGCTTCGTTGATAATCTCAGCTTGTCCGTTAAAGTCGTCTTGCCATTTATAAATACTCTGCATCTGATTTTCTGAAAGTCTGCAAAGCAATTTCTCAAAAAGCCGAATTGGATTCTCTGATGTAGTAGTAGTATCTTTTAATTCTTTAATTCTTACATTCTTTAATTCTTGTTCTTGTTCGGAGTTAGTTCGGACTTCGTTCGGAGTTAGTTCGGCATTAGTTCGGACTTCTTCATTTTTGGTGTTCGGACTTTCCTTTTCTTCACCGTCTAAATCTTGATATTTAGCGTAATTGATGATAGTGAATAGTGTTCCTACTTCCGTTTCGTTAACGTTCACTCTTTCAGACTCAATCAATTTATTAACGCAACTCTTAATTGTGCTAAGTGAGTACTTTTTGTAGCCCCTTCCCTCTTTGTAAGACAGGTCATCTGCTAATTTTCGATAGGAACGAATGTACTGTCCGCGCTTAAGTTCAATACCTTTTATTTTGACTCCATCCTTGTGACTGGCTTGTGAAATCAAATAAAGAAAGAGTCTGAAAGTCGAAACGTCATGCCATAAATCCGTATCAAAAAGCTCTCGATGCAATTTAAACCACCCTTGCACGTTTGTACCTCCTTCCTATCGAAATCAATTACTCTCTAATACAAATTGCAAAACGCCCTTTTACCGATTTCACCGTATATTCTGGATATCGCTGCATATACTGTAGTACAAGCTCTTTAAAATGTTCTTTATCTTGCGCCTTCTCCCATATCCAGTTTGGGAGAAGGACTTTTGTTTCGAAATCATTCATAAATCAACTCACCGACTTCGATCGTGTCTTTCAGTTTCTTTGTAGCTCGGCAATAATCACATTTGTTGCAACGAACTGGCTTAACATCACCTTTTTTTACCTGAAACACTCTCTCCATCTTCATTTCTAAATACTCATACTCGAAATCGAAACGACTTTCATCGAAGTGTATTACAGCTTTATTTGGTGGTGTTTCCTTGGTTACTGCCACAATGTAAGGAGTGTAAGTCTCGCCTAAATTCTCTTGCAGCACACGCCTATAAACAGCCATCTGGAGAACGTAATCCCAAGCTTCGATAAAAGACACCCAACCGTCATATTTTTCACTCCAGTAGCGTTTATGAAGGTCTTGAGTTGTTTTCAAATCACTGAAAGTCTTTCTTGAGTGATTTATACTATCGACTTTTATTTTCCAATCCATTCCCCATAAATGTGCTGTATAGATGATTTCCTTATCACCATCCATCGCAAATAAGGCAAAAGAGTCATTTTTTAATGCTTCAATCATATTGTCTGCTGTTTCAAAATCTGAGTACTTCCCACCACGAGCTTTGAAAATGGCTCCGTTGTTTTCTTCTATAAATGCAGCGAAATCCTCATCACTTTCAAATGCTGCATGTACATAGGAGCCTACTAACATTGCATTCGAACTTGGCTCCTTATATTCTCCACTTAACTTAGCCATTGTTTTTGCTTCACAATCACGGAAGTTTTTAAACTGGGAGACGGACATATAATGCTTATCCGCCTCAATCGAATGGTAGTTCTTCTTGTCCAATTGGAATTTCTTTATCTTCTGCTTTGTCTGATTCATCAGCCTTCACCTCATCTTTCTTTTCTTCCTTGAAGGCTTTTGATAAGTCGCTATTACTTTCTTTTTTTACTTTTTTATTGAACCAATCATCAACTTTGCTCACGCCATCTTTAAGAGAGTTAAATATTTTAATCAGTTCCAAGTAATCTACCTCAGTGAAAGCATCCGCGTTGTAACCAAATCTTTCCTCAATCATTTCCTGTGTTACTTTGTGTTGGTTTTTAAAAATTGTGAGTGCATTTGCAATTCGATCCTTTAAAGGTCCATTGTTATTGCCTTTTAAAGTACTGTTACACTCTTCTACGGCTGCCTCTACGATATCCCCAGGAATAATCCCCAGAATACAGGACCTTAATCTCCTAGCTCCCTGATTGGCAACTAATTCATAGATATCTCTTGGATCATCTAATTTAGTAATTTTTCCTTTTGCCTTACGACTGTGTGGAACTGTGAAAACTTTTTCTTGCCTCACATTCGTTTCGAGGTCCCATGCGTAAGCCATAGCAACGGATTCTCCTGGTCGTTGTTCTAGTTCTTTTACTCCGAAAGCTAAATTACCCCAATTTTGAGCTAAGACCTCTGCAAGACGAATGCTAGGACCCTCAACTTTTGTTCCGCCTTTTGGATAACTATAAATAGCTGTTTGAGCAAGTGATGGACGTTTACAAGCATCTAAGATTCTTTGTTCAGACTGGAAAACATTACGTGGAAACTGACGAGCCATAAAGATTTGCCCTTTTACCTCTTCAATTTCACGACTACTGGAAGCCTGAGCAAGGACTCCAGATTGTTGTTGGTTATATTGCTCTGACAATTGGTTCATTCGTTTTTTCCTCCTTTAAATCGAAGTCTAGTGCTTCGTATACTTCAACTAACTCCTCAAAAACTCTTGAGCCGTCTAGTACCGGAGCGTTCTTTTTGAGGACTTCGTATAAGCTTTTCAATTCAGGATTTTTTGGCTCGTACACAATCCCTTTTTTCGTTTCAAACGACATAGGCTTGTCCTCCTTTAAAATTTGAAGTAAAATAAAGGTAACTAAATTTTCTAAAGCCGTTGATTCGTGTTGGTAGCACGAATCAATTTTTATTCTCCTGCCACTTTGCATAGTGATTTGTTAGCAATAAACTCCATACAGCAACTTGATTGTTGATGTACTAACTCGCCGTCAAAGTCGTAAACATCTTCTCCAACTAAGATTTCCTCTCCACAACCTTCACAAGTACCCACAACCTTTGGGGTTCGTTCAAGATGTCTCCAAAGATGATCTACGACCATTGGATTTTCAATCAAGTTAATTCTCCTTTCTTATTAATTTCAGACCGCAGATTTTACAGTATCTATGATCCGTACTGATTTCTTCATTTTTGCAACGTGGGCATATCTCTTTATCCATTCACTTCCTCCTCTCGTATGTAATTGATGCTTTTATTCGCATCGTTGAAGCCAAAAAGAGCACGGGGGATATTAATCTCCTTCTGACCTCAACGACGAGAACAAAAGTTCTTGTCGCTTTATTTTGAATATGTTAAAATAAAGTTAGCTATTGAATTATCTATTGAGCAGTGAGCTTTCCCGAGCTTGCTGCTTTTTCTTTTTTTTGTGTTCATTTGCCTTCACTCTTTCATCGCTCCAAAATCCGCCGATCATCATTCCTAAGATAAACACTAGTAAAAACGCTAAATACAAAGCCAATTTGTTATTCCTCCTTACATCCATAAAATGAATCCACCTATTAGTGGCATCAATTGTGAAATCATACTGATTCCATCCATGCCATATAAAAATGCAACTATTACTTCCGGAGTCTGCGTGTTCTGAATCCAAGCTTGGAACAAAGAAATAGTGGGTTCCCTATAATCTTTTTCTATTTTCGATACATCTGATTGATTGATAGATAGCCTAAATGCTAATTCTTCTTGACTGTATCCTGCTCGTTCTCGACACGCTTTCAATATCGCGCCGAATTTCATATATGTACTCACCCCCCTTATTCAAAATTGGAATATTCTTTTCTGAAATATTTCGTAAAATTTATATATGTAGGAACTAGCACCGATTTTTTAAGCCTGGCAGCTTCTCGGTGCTGCCCCTTCAAATTGCTTGTTTATATGTTTTTAGTAATCTTTCAGCAAGTTTTACCTGACCCTTTCCTGTAATTAAGGTGGTTAATTTTTCGACATCACCTTCAGTTCTGGAAACTATGGTGGGCTTAACTTCGAACCATCCTTGCTCTACATAAACTTGCTTAGGGTTGTTATATTCACGACCTTTCTTAATAAGATAACCATTGTCCCTTAACCACTCGAACATCTTATTTCGACCAATTTTGAGACCATGGTTGTCATACATCATCTTTGCAAAGGCACCGATGCTGATCGCTCCATCAGAGTTTGAAACAACCTTTCCGAAGTTGGTAAACGGTAAATCCGCTTTTTGTTGAGCGACTACCTTATCTCGCTGCTGTTCAGCTTGCTCACGTAAAATTCGTTCTTCTTTAATCGTGGTTAAAAGCTTAATTCCAAAGTCAGGATCGTTTAAGATGTTCTCGATTGTTTCCGGAGTTCCGTATATTCCGTGCTTTCTAATAGATGGAAGCACTTCTTGTTTGACCCATTTCTTAAACATCTTCGCTTCTAGTTTTCTGCTAGCAAAGATGAGTTCGTATAGACCTGATTCATTAACAATAGATACTTGCTGCTTTCCACCAAGGGTGTCGGTAATAGCTACCCCCTTTTCATCAGGGTCGAGTCTGGATAATGCATCACGACTATTGCTTATTTGCAAAATGTGACACACATCCTTTGCGACAAACCAAGGTTCGTTATTTTGGATGACCATACGCAAATCTTGACCTTTGAAATTAAAAATGCGTTGTAGTTCGTTCATTAAATCGCCTCCTGTTCAAAATAATTGGTGTTCTTTTCAACCCAATTGGTGTTTCTCTCGATCCATTTCATCAACATGTGAGTTGGGATTTTAACACCAAACTCTCGAATAACTGGAAAGTCTGGGCGTCTCATTAACTCTGACATTGTGGTTGAGCCACATCTAAGAACATTCATTGCTTCTTCCCTTGTAAGAACTAAAGGCAAATTATTTTGATTAGATAGCTTGTTATTGAGTTTTTCATATGCTAAAGTCGCTATTTTTTCAGCGAGTTGCTCAATCATTTTGTCGTCAAAGTTCATGGTAAACATTTATGTTCCTCCTTTCATATGGCTTTGTTATTTCTGGACGTTTCGTCCAGATTTTGATTAAAAAAAATTTCGTCCACAGTTTTACCCAGAACATCTGCAATACTTTTTGCTAAAATGATTCCTGGAGTTCTCTTTCCTTGCTCGATTTTGTAATAGTAGGATGCAGATATACCAAGAATATTTGCCAACTCCTCCACATCTTTATAGCCTTTGGCGATTCTTTGCTGCCTTAAATTTTGTCTCACAATATCACCATCCTTTCTTGGACGTTACGTCTTATTAATTTATATGATAATGGACGATTCGTCCAAAGTCAACACATTTTTACCCTTTTTGTCCAAAAATATTTATAAATTGGACATATAGTATAAAATTAAGGGTAATGGAGGAGTTTTTTATGAATTTTAATGATAGATTAATGCAATTACGAAAAGAGAAGAAACTCAGCAGAGAAGATTTAGCAGCCAAATTAGGGGTATCATACTCTACAATAGCAAAATACGAATCGGGAACTAGGGAGCCTGACCTTAAAACCCTAGAAAAAATATCTAATATATTTGATGTATCTTTAGATTATCTTCTCGGGAAAAACTCAGAAGAGAACAGCTTAGAATATTATAAAAATAAAATTGCAACTGAATTTCCTGATATCGATCTAATGTTTAAAGACATGGAATCATTGACAGCAGAAGACATGAAAGAAGTTTATGAGTATATTAAGTTTAAGAAGAGTCAAAGGGAGTAGTTATTTAAATAGGAGGGCTTTATGGTTAAAAAAATCTCTTTATTAATTGGTATAATTTCATTCATTTTGATGGGGTGTGGTAATAAGGTAGACGACCAAGCTTTGGAAAGTTTATCAAGTGCTCTAGAAAAACGGTGGGAATTCACGGACCAATTGCCTGATGAAATTACAATGGAGGATCTAAATAAAGCTATTCAAATAGAATTAGATGAGTTAGAAGAATACGATATTGATGATTTTAAAGATACTATCCTATATTCACATTACAGTGGGTATAAGAGTAATTTAGAGTTGATGCAAATTACGATGAAAAACGAAAGTATTGATTCTAATAGTTTCCAAGAGAAATGGAAAGAGCATATGGAAAAAAGAGCGAAATTTTTACATGACATAAATTCTAAATACACTTTAAAAATATCTGATGAAAACAATGAAATTTTTAAAGAAGTACTAACTAGTGCGAACAACTTGGTGAAAAAAGATGAAATCAAGGATCAACTATCTGAAATTAAAGGAATAACAGATTTGGAGGTAACAATTGAAGATGATTCAATCTCTGTTTCATTTCCAACAGAAAGTGTTTTGAGTGTAGATTCATTTGTTTCTAAAAAAACAGGTTTCCCTGAAAATGCAATGAATATTTTGAAGAAGCTCAAAGAAAATGATTTTAATCATATTGTAATCTCAACAACTAACCAAGATTCAATTGCTATTTCTACTTATTTTACGAAAGATACCTTGGATAATGTAAATATTGATGAGTGGGAAGAATTAGATAGTCACGATGCATATAAATTATATGGAATGAGCGATGCATACAATATTAGGATTGGAATATGGGAAAGTCTAGATATAGAAACTACGCAATTAATAAGAAATATGAATAAAGACAGTAATAATGAATTTTGGAAGAAATATGGTTTTAATCAATAGGTGTACCCTGTACACCATATTTTTTAACTAAAAAACCAAACATATATTCTCATTATAGGGGGCATGTTATGTACACACATCTTGAAGATTATATTTTTGACCTTTATACATCAATTGGGGTGTATACTCCTGCAGATTTAGACATGCATACTATTGCCAAGAAAATTGGAGTCAAGATTTCGTATAAAAGTAAGCCCTTTCGCTTCGATAATGAAATTATTTTAAATGAAGGTACTAAATGTGAAGAATGGATGGATTTTGGCCATGAAACGAGTCATTACTTAAGACACTGCGGCAATCAATTGATTATGCCTAAATTGTTTGTAGATTTGCAGGAATGCCAAGCAACCCATTTCGCTTATCATTTCTGCGTTCCGACTTTTATGCTGGACAACCTTCGTGTGAAGAATGTATATGAAGTGATGAATCTGTTTAATGTTGATTTTGATTTTGCTCTTAAGCGACTTGAAATGTACAAAAATAGGCAATATTACCGCAAAATGTGGCTGATACCTGCTAATAATAGAATCTTAGAAAGAAAGGAGAATTATTATGGCTTACTTTCAAAAAATTAAAGCCAATAATAAACAAGGGTATAAATGGAGATGTGTAAAAGATGGACCTCCCGATCCAGTAACTGGCGAACGTAAACAAATCTCAAGAAGAGCAGACACAAAAAAAGAAGCAGAAGCAAAAGTAGATGATGCACTTAAAAAATTATCAGAGCATGGGATAGATGAGAAAAAAATAAGAAATATCCCGTTTGAAACCGTCGCTTGGGAATGGTTAGACACATACAAAAGAACAAAAGTAAAAACAAGCACGGTTCGAGTTAGAGAAAAAGAAATAAAAATAATCCTAAAGTATTACGCAAGAGTAAACATTGGTAAAGTCACATCTCGTATGCATCAAAAGATGTTGAATGACTTAAATGACAAAGGGTATGCTCTCAAAGGGAAAGATGGAAAAATCATCTATAAGCCATACACCAAAACCACGATTGAGGGTGTACATACAACAGCCGGTATGATTTTTAAATATGCAATAAGACAAAAAATGAGAAATGATAATCCTTGTGTGGGAGCAGTTATTCCTGAAAAGAAGTTGACCGTTGAGGATATTGAGAACAATTCCATTACGGATAAGTACCTTGAGCATGAAGAGTTAACGGAATTTTTAAATGCAGTGAAAGAGCATGGGATGGAGTATGATCTAGAACGATTTTATTTACTAGCATTTTCGGGGATGCGCTCCGGAGAGTTATGTGCTCTAAAATGGTCGGATATCAATTTTGAAACGAATGAAATCCGAGTGACGAAAACAATATATAATCCTGACAATAACATGAAAAATTACGAATTGACTCCTCCAAAAACAAAAGGATCGATTAGAACCTTTGACATGGACGAGGATATTATGAAGTTATTAAAGGCTCATAAAGTCAAACAAAATAAAATTAAACTACAAAAAAGGAACGATCCTAATTATCATGATGGGAATTTTGTGTTTTGCCGAGAAAATGGATATCCATTTATCCAAAAAACACTCATTATTAGGATGAATCGTATCTTAAAGATGACTTCGATCACCAAGCGTGCTACTCCTCATATCTTTCGCCATACACATATATCCATGCTGGCCGAAGCAGAAGTCGACCTGGCAACTATCATGAAACGTGTAGGCCATGACGACGAAAAAACAACCTTAAAGATTTATACGCATGTTACAGAAAAGATGAAAAAGAATGCAAACGAGAAGATTAAAAACTATTTCAGTGACGTTTTGAAAAACGTAAAAATGCAATAAATGTGACTGAAATGTGATTTTATACAAAAAGAAGGCTGAATAAACAGCCTTCTTTCCTTGATATATAAGGGTTTTGTTGATGTAGACTACATCATGCCGCCCATTCCACCCATTCCGCCCATGTCAGGCATTGCAGCGCCTCCAGCGTTTTCTTCTGGCTTGTCAGCAACAACCGCTTCTGTTGTTAAGAACATAGCAGCGACTGAACCTGCGTTTTGAAGTGCAGAACGTGTTACTTTTGTTGGGTCCACGATACCAGCGTCGATCATGTTTACCCATTCGTTTGTTGCAGCGTTGAAGCCTACTCCGATTTCTTCGTGCTTTAAGCGCTCAACAACGACAGATCCTTCAAGACCAGCGTTTGCAGCGATTGTGCGAACTGGTTCTTCGATGGCACGAAGGACGATGTTAACACCTGTTTGCTCATCGCCTTCTGCTTGAATAGCAGCGACTTTATTGTATACATTAAGTAGGGCAACGCCACCACCAGATACAATACCTTCTTCAACTGCAGCGCGAGTTGAGTTTAATGCATCTTCAATGCGAAGCTTGCGCTCTTTAAGCTCAGTTTCTGTTGCAGCACCCACTTTAACAACTGCTACTCCACCAGCTAATTTAGCAAGACGCTCTTGTAATTTTTCACGGTCAAATTCAGAAGTTGTTTCTTCCATTTGAGCACGGATTTGTGCAACGCGTGAAGAAATTTGCGCTGAATCTCCAGCACCTTCCACGATTGTTGTATTTTCTTTTGTAACAACAACTTTAGCTGCACGTCCAAGATGCTCAATCGTTGTAGATTTAAGCTCTAATCCTAGATCTTCTGTGATGACAGAACCACCAGTTAGGATAGCAATATCTTCAAGCATTGCTTTACGACGGTCACCAAATCCTGGAGCTTTTACCGCTACAGCATTGAATGTACCACGTAGCTTATTCAATACTAATGTTGGAAGAGCTTCACCTTCAACATCTTCAGCAATTAATAATAATGGCTTGCCTTGTTGAACTACTTGCTCAAGCACTGGTAAAATTTCTTGGATGTTGCTGATTTTCTTATCAGTAATTAAGATATATGGATTTTCTAGAACTGCTTCCATTTTGTCTGAGTCTGTTACCATGTATGGAGATGCATATCCTCGATCGAATTGCATACCTTCTACTACATCAAGCTCTGTCGTAAATCCTTTAGACTCTTCAATTGTGATAACGCCGTCGTTACCAACACGCTCCATTGCTTCTGCGATTAGTTTTCCTACTTCTTCGTCAGCAGCAGAAATCGCAGCAACTTGAGCGATTGCTTCTTTGTTTTCAACTGGCTTGGAAATAGCATTTAATTCTTCAACAGCAGTAGCAACAGCTTTTTCAATTCCTTTACGGATAACCATTGGGTTAGCACCAGCGGTTACGTTCTTTAAGCCTTCACGAATCATCGCTTGTGCAAGTACTGTAGCTGTAGTTGTTCCGTCCCCAGCAACATCATTCGTCTTGCTTGCAACTTCAGCAACTAGCTTTGCTCCCATGTTTTCAAAAGCATCTTCTAATTCGATTTCTTTTGCAATGGTTACACCGTCATTTGTAATTAACGGAGATCCGTATTTTTTCTCAAGAACCACGTTACGACCTTTTGGTCCAAGGGTTACTTTCACTGCATCTGCAAGAGCATCTACACCACGTAGCATCGCGCGGCGAGCATCTTCACTGAATTTAATCTCTTTTGCCATTTGAAAAAAACCTCCTTAAATAATGTTTATATTAAAACAGCCATAATTTTAAAATCTTATTCGCCGACAACAGCTAAGATGTCATTTTCACGTAAAATTAAATACTCTTGACCTTGATACTTCACTTCTGTACCAGAGTATTTTGAGAAGATAATGCGATCACCTACTGAAACTTCAAGAGCTACACGCTCACCGTTGTCTAGTACACGACCAGTACCAACAGCTACAATTTTTCCTTCTTGAGGCTTTTCTTTAGCTGAATCTGGTAAAACGATACCGCTTGCAGTTTTTTCTTCCGTTTCAACAAGCTCAATAACAATGCGATCACCTAATGGCTTTAACAAGTGAAACAACCTCCTCAATTAATATTATGTAATATTTATTAGCACTCGCACACTTTGAGTGCTAACACAATTAATATATTAATGAATTCTCTTTTTTTTTGCAAGTATCATGCACGATTTTTTTAAAAAATTAACACAAATTTTTACATGAATTTTCAGATCGTACTACGCTTCATTTCCTGCCGGTTCTTTCTTGTGTATAACCTTTCAAAGTATGTACTACTTTTGAAAAAATATCCATCGACAAATATTTTAAGGCAACTATTTGTACGTTTAGCAATTTTATTAGTAGAATGGTTTTAGTGCATCATTAGTTAGGTTTAAAAGGGGAATCATAATTTGAAAAAAGAATATTGGTACATTTTAATCATTTACATTACGATGCAACTTTCAACTTTTGTTGGGGTGCCGGCTTTAACATTTGGCGGCGTGCTAATTGGATATAGTATTGAGGAGATGGCTGTTTACGCTGTCGTTATTTGGATTGTCTTCAGCTTTTCCGTAGCCTTGCTCGCGACTTTATTCCTTTTGCGTAAAGAAATGAAGCAACCAAGCTTGGATCGAGAGACTGCTTCTGTTTCAGCCTCAATCTTTTGGGCGATCGCTGGTGTATTTCTCGCGTTATTTGCTCAAGGGTTAGCTGCCAATATTGAAAGTTGGTTAGGAATAGATATGGGCTCTGAAAATACACAGCAAATCCTCTCTTTGATTGAATCCTTTCCAGTTGTTGTCATTGTCAGTTCTGTTATTGGACCCATTCTGGAAGAAATCGTTTTTCGTAAAATTATTTTCGGCTCACTTTATAAGCGGCTGAACTTTTTTCTCTCAGCCATAATAAGCTCCATTATTTTTGCCTTAGCCCATGCAGAAATCGAACATTTATTGCTTTACTCAGCAATGGGCTTCACCTTTGCTTTTCTTTATATTAAAACAAAACGAATTATTGTTCCAATCATTGCTCATGTTGCCATGAACACCTTTGTTGTTCTCGTGCAATCTGTTTTTAAAGAAGATATTGAACGAATGCTACGAGAAGCAGAATCTATTCAGAGCTTCATTGGAGGTCTTTTTCTATGATACGAACACCTTTGTTCTCAGGTATCCTTTATATTGTTCTTGGACTTTTATTTACCTATTTTGCCGTCCAGGATGTTCAGCGTAATGGCGAATGGGGAATTTTCACCTATTTATTCGTCATTTTAGCTACCTTTGATTTCGGAAGTGGGATTCGAATGGTTCTCTTTCACTTCAAAGTAAAAGCCATTCAAAAAGATAAAAAATAAACAGCATAAAAAAAGGCATGAACTTAGTTATACCGAGTCCATGCCTTTTGTCATAAAATTATTCCTCTTCCTCATCTACTCCATAATGCTTAAGGAAATACACCAATGATTGAAGCTCCACAGCGAGATCAATATGGTGAACTCTTGTTGTCGCCGGTACGGTTAGTCTTGCCGGTGTAAAATTAAGGATTCCTTTAACATTAGCTGCTACGAGTCGGTCTGTAATCGTCTGGGCAAATGGAGCTGGTACCGTTAAAATTGCTACTGTAATGCCCATTTCTGTAATTATTTTTTCAAGCTCGTCCATATGATGAATAGGAACATCCCCGATCGATGTACCGATCTTCGCCTCTTCAACATCAAAGCCAACAGCAATTTTTGTATTATTATTTTTCAAGAAATTATAATGAAGCAGCGCAGTACCTAGATTTCCGACACCAATCAACGCAACTTTTGTTAACTCATCTTGATCAAGGGTCTTACGAAAAAAGGTTAGCAAATAATTAACATTATAACCATAGCCTTTTTTTCCTAAGGCACCGAAATAGGAGAAATCTCTCCGGATTGTTGCTGAATCTACCTTCACCGCTTCACTTAGCTCAGCAGAGGAAACCCTCTGTTTTCCTGAAGAATGTAAATTCTTTAAAAAGCGATAATATAACGGTAGTCTCTTTGCCGTTGCTTGAGGTATTTTCACTGTATCGTTACTCATTTTATTTCCCCCACCCCTATATAGTCCTTTTTTAACGAGTTAAACCTTATCTTACTTCTTCTTCCCTTTTAAAATCGCCGTTTTTCCCACCAGTTTTTTCCACTAAATACGTTTGACCAATAACCATGCCCTTGTCAACAGCCTTACACATATCATACACTGTCAGAGCGCAAATCGAAGCCGCTGTTAACGCTTCCATTTCTACTCCCGTATTTCCTTTTGTCTTAACAGATGCAGTAATTTTTAACTCATAATTCTCATCTTTTATTACCCACTTGAATGAAATATTCACTCCTGTCAAGGGAAGCGGATGACACATTGGTATAATATCCGCTGTTTTCTTACAAGCCATAATTCCTGCTACTTGAGCAACTGCAAGTACATCCCCTTTTTTATTTTGCTGCTGGGTAATTTGCTCGTAAATTTGTTTATTTACTGTAATACTAGAGTTAGCAATTGCCGTTCTTACGGTTTCCTTCTTATTGCTAACATCGACCATTTTTGCTCTGCCTTCTTCATTAAAATGGGTAAACTCTGCCATTATCAAACACCTCACTTCAAATGATACACTATTTTGTGATCTTTGTGAAAACATTGTTATTATCTTCACAATAAATTTTTTCTTTCACGAGGAAAAAAGGTGTCTCGTAATAAAGAAGAGTGTCAGGAAAAATCTTCTTTAATTGCTGTTCTTAATGTTCTACGTTACACTATTCCTAGACATATTGAGGTGAAACGAATGATACTATTACAAGTCAATCAACTATCAAAATCATATGGGGCTGACCCCATTTTAACGAATATAAAACTTGAGGTACAAACAAAAGATCGGATTGCACTCGTTGGACGAAATGGTGCTGGAAAATCAACACTCCTGAAAATTATCGCTGGACAGCTGTCTTATGAAAGTGGCGAAATTATTAAACCAAAAGGTGTCGAGATTGGATATTTAGCACAAACCACCGGACTGGAATCGGATTATTCCATTTGGGATGAAATGTTGACGGTGTTCCAGCATTTGAAATCACAGGAACGTACGCTGAGGCAATTGGAAGAAAAAATGGCTGATCCGGCTATCTTCAATCATTCAACTGAGTACGAAAAAATTATAAAAGAGTATGATCAGCTGCAAGTATCCTACAAAGAAAACGGTGGCTATCAGTACGAAGCAGATATTCGCTCTGTCTTGCATGGATTAAATTTCCATTCATTTGATTACTCAACAAAAATTTCGAGTTTGAGCGGCGGACAAAAAACAAGACTCGCCTTAGGAAAGCTATTGCTAACGAAACCTGATATTTTAATTCTTGATGAACCGACGAACCATCTTGATATCGACACTCTTTCATGGCTGGAAAACTACTTACAGAGCTATTCTGGTGCTATTCTTATCGTTTCCCATGATCGCTACTTCCTAGATAAAGTCGTGAATCAAGTGTATGAAATTTCACGATTAAACATCACAAGATATACAGGAAATTATAGTGCGTATCTAGAACAAAAGGCATTGAACTACGAGCGCGAGATGAAACTATATGAGAAACAGCAGGAAGAAATCGCTAAACTTCAAGACTTTATCCAACGCAACTTGGCACGCGCTTCCACAACTAAAAGGGCGCAGAGTCGCAGAAAACAATTAGAACGAATGCAAGTGATGGACAGGCCTCTTGGTGATGAAAAGTCAGCCTCATTCGGCTTTGACATCGAAAGACAAAGTGGAAACGACGTATTAAAAGTAGACTCTTTAGCAATCGGTTACGACCGTGAAAAAATTAGTGAGGGACTCTTCTTTCGCCTTACTAGGGGAGACAGCATTGCCCTTGTTGGTCCAAATGGAATTGGCAAATCCACTCTATTAAAAACAATTATTGGTCGACTGCCTCAACTGGCTGGTGATATTCACTTTGGTTCAAACGTAACGATTGGTTATTATGATCAGGAGCAGGCTGAATTAACATCCAATAAAAGGGTTTTAAATGAATTGTGGGACGACTATCCTTTAATGAACGAAAAGGATATTCGGACAGTATTAGGGAATTTTCTTTTCTCTGGAGATGATGTATTAAAAACTGTCTCAACTTTAAGTGGTGGTGAAAAAGCGCGACTAGCTTTAGCCAAACTAATGATGAAAAAGGCTAATTTTCTTATTTTAGATGAACCGACAAACCATCTTGATTTAGACAGCAAAGAAGTATTGGAAAACTCTTTAATTGATTACCCTGGAACCATTTTATTTGTATCACACGATCGCTATTTTATTAATCGGATTGCGACAAAAGTATTGGAGCTTAGCCCCCATTCCGCAACCGAATTTCTCGGTGACTATGATTATTTTGTCGAGAAAAAACTCGAGTTTGAAGAGTTAAAAGCATTGGAACAAAAAATGATATCAACAGCCGATCGACAAATAAAGCAAGAAAAGACAAGTTATCAACAGGATAAAGAAGCCAAAAAAATAGAACGGCAAAGAAAAAGAAGAATAGAAGAAATCGAACAACTGATTGAGGAGCTCGAAGGAAAAATTGAAGAAAATGAACAATTGCTGTGCGAGCCTGAAATTTTTCAGGATCACGAGAAGGTTTTAAACCTTACTACAGAAACAGAGCAGGCAAAAGAACAGCTGGATCATCTCCTTGAAGAATGGACTGAATTGGCAGAATAATTTTCAGAATGAAGCACCGGGATAGCAACACTATCCCGGTTTTTATTTTCCACATATTTGTCCACATTTAAAACCCTTATATTAATGCCCTCCACAAACTTTTCCACATTATCCACAAAAAATCATCTATTTATCCACATTTTCCACAAGGAATAAGGTCTTATCCACAGAAAAACCCGATTGCTCGGGTTTTTCTCGCTGTTGTATTTATTGGTTGTGAATCGTAATATCTAAGCCTGGGTTTGCATTTAAATCAAGCTTTGCACGTTGCCCTTTATCATAAAAGATACTTCCCGCTGCAGCAATCATTGCTGCATTATCCGTGCACAAATACAACGGCGGAATCACTAGTTCCACTTTTTCTGTGGAAAACGTTGCTTCTAACCTTGTTCTAAGCCCTTTATTCGCTGCAACGCCTCCAGCCAACAATACTTGTTTAACATTATATTCCCTTGTTGCTTTTAATGTTTTCGTAACTAACACATCAATGACACTTTCTTGAAAGCTAGCGGCTAGATTTTCAGGAATTAGCTTCTCTCCACGTTGTTCAGCATTGTGGACAGTGTTGATAACTGCCGATTTTAATCCGCTGAAACTAAAATCATACGAATCCTCTTCCAGCCATGCTCTCGGCAATGGAATCGTCGCCTCTCCAGCCTGTGCCATTTTATCAATATGTGGCCCACCTGGATATGGGAGGTTTAGCGTTCTTGCAACCTTATCATAAGCTTCTCCAGCAGCGTCATCCCTTGTTTCCCCAATTACTTCAAAATGGCCATGCTCCTTCATATATACTAGTTCAGTATGTCCACCAGAGACCACTAGTGCTAATAGCGGAAATTTCATTTCTGCCACAATTCGGTTAGCATATATATGACCAGCAATATGATGTACGGGAACTAACGGTATTCCATGTGCAAACGCTAAAGCCTTCGCAGCATTAACACCAATTAGCAATGCCCCAACAAGTCCAGGCCCTTCTGTTACAGCAATTGCATCCATGTCCTTAAACTCTAAATTAGCCTTTGTTAGCGCCTCTTCCAATACAATCGTCAATTGTTCAACATGGTGCCTCGATGCAATTTCAGGAACAACTCCTCCAAAGCGCTTATGGCTGTCAATTTGTGACGCAACGACATTCGCGATGATTTCTCGACCATTTTTTATAATCGCTACAGCGGTCTCATCACAGCTTGTCTCAATTCCCATAATATATTGTTCTTTTTTCATTACAAATTCACCCACATTACTAATGCATCTTCATGATTATCAGTATAATAGCTTTTTCGGATTCCTCCATTTTGAAAGCCAAGTTTGCGATAGAGAGATTGGGCAATATGATTGGACACTCTTACTTCTAATGTCATTGTCTTCGCACCCTTTTCCTTCGCAATCTCCATTACTTTTTTTAATAGAGCTTCCCCTAATTTTTTACCGCGATACTTCGGCAGTACAGCAATATTGGTAATATGTGCCTCATCAACAATAATCCATACCCCACAGTATCCAAAAACTCCATCCTCATCCTCTAAAACCGTATATAATGCAAATAGATTTTTCGTTAATTCATTTACAAACGATTCTCGGCTCCAAGGACTGGTAAAGGACTCATTTTCTATGAACACAATTTGATCGATATCCTTCTCTTCCATCTCGCGAAATGTAAGTTGTTTAGTCATTTCTCTCTCTTCCTTAGTTAGAGTTCTTTGCTTTGTTCGCTTCGATCCATTTAGCTTCCGCTTCTGCCAGTCGAATATAGTTCGGGACAAAGGAATGAATATCAACGCCATTTCTATCCATACCGAGAAAGGCTAGCTCTGCAGGCCGTGGATTTTGCTCGGTAATTTCAGCAAATTGAGCCTTCTCCCCCATTATTTCTGCAATTACACCTTGATGCAAAGGCAGGTCATTCCCTACAAAAAGAATTGGTTCTGAAGAAGAACACAACTGCTCCGCCCAGTCTCGCGATTGAAGAATTTGGTCGCTTTCTACCGTTTCTAACTTTCCTTTTTTATATTGATACAGACCTGTATAAATTTGTCCACGTCTCCCATCAAAAAGAGGTGAGACCGCTCCCGAAAAGTATCTTCCAACAGCGGCTGCTAATATTTCTAAGCTAGACACTCCAACGAGTGGAATATTTAATGTCCAAGCTAACGTCTTTGCAATTGTCACACCTATCCTTACACCTGTATAGGAGCCGGGGCCTTGGGCAACCACAATTTTGTTAATATCTTTTGCAGTAAGATCGCAATCTCTTAATAATGTTTCAATTGAAGGCATCACACGAATGGAATGATTCTTCTTTACATTCGTTATATATTCTCCAATTACCTTCTCTTCATCGATGACGGCAATTCCTAAAGCGTAATTTGATGTATCAATGGCTAAAACCTTCATATTCCTAACTCCTTACATAATTCCTCATAACGGGCACCCTGTGGCATCAACGTAATTAACCTTGTATCATTGGCTCCATGCCTTAAACGAATCATTAACTTATCTTTTGGGAGCTGCTCTTCAATTAGATGGGCCCATTCAACAACGGTCACTCCATCTCCTTCAAAATATTCATCAAAGCCTAAATCTTCATCCGAATCCTCTAATCGATAAACATCCATATGATACAGTGGGAGAGCTCCATTATACTCTTTAATAATTGTAAATGTTGGACTGTTGACCGTTTTCTTTATGTGCAACCCTTCAGCTAATCCCTTTGTAAAAGTGGTTTTCCCCGCGCCTAAATCTCCTTCTAAGGTAATGACATCCTGCGGCTTTAATAGAGCAGCTAATCGTTTTGCCAACTCCATTGTTTCGACAGGATTTTTCGAAGTAATTGTATATTCACTCATATTCATATATCACCTGAATCTATTTAAAATATAAACATCGTTGTTTTTACATTATCGCACTAAACATTATGTGCTGTTTTAAACTATTTTACTTTCTCAAATATATGTGCTGCATTCAATTGTATAAAACAGTGCTGATTAAAAATGCAACAGATATGAAAAAACCTTAGGACTTCTGCTCCTAAGGATGTTTTTAGTACTTGTAAGACAAGTAACTTTCCTCTATCTGTAGTTTACCTTAAATCACAAGAATGAGCAAAAACATGCGTATACACATAAAAAAAAACGAAACTAAGTTTCGTTTTACACTCATAAATGGCGGTCCGGACGGGACTCGAACCCGCGACCTCCTGCGTGACAGGCAGGCATTCTAACCAACTGAACTACCGGACCAAAGTAGTTTCAGCTTTGTTGAAACTACTCGATTGCGGAGGCAGGATTTGAACCTGCGACCTTCGGGTTATGAGCCCGACGAGCTACCAGACTGCTCCACCCCGCGATAATAATATTAAGCTAGAATAGCTTATGCTTCTAGCATGGTAAAGGACTGTTCCGATTTCAGTTAGTACTTCCAAGAAGACGCCTAATCGGTATGATTCGCAATTCTTTAATTAAGATGTTTCGCCCGGCAGCGTCCTACTCTCACAAGGGGACAGCCCCTCACTACCATCGGCGCTGAGAAGCTTAACTTCCGTGTTCGGTATGGGAACGGGTGTGACCTTCTCGCTATCGTCACCGGACTAT
>NZ_SWLZ01000003.1 GCF_005502275.1 Robertmurraya siralis | reverse complement strand
TAATTTTATCAGAAGAGGTCCTTATTTTTATACAAAAATGAATCAAAGCCAGTGAAATTTTACGTGTCGTAAAATTTCACTGGCTTTTTCATTTTAGAGATGGGTTTTGTCCCACCCTCTTATTATCATTTTTTTTTAAGATTGCATTTACCATATAAGCACAAGCAGTTGGGCTTTCGTTCTGTTTCTTCTTTAATTCATGTGTTCATTTTAAGAAAGCGACTTGATTTTTGAATAAAAACCCACTTAATACAAAAAATAGGCTCAAGTGGAGTACATTGCCTTTTAACACGAGATCAGGAAACAAAGTTCTGCTAGGAATCAAATTCAATTGGGGGTGCATTCATGAACAAGAAGCTTTTATTATCAAAAGTCTTTCTTATTATTTCAATTTGTATAATTTGTGTTCCATTGAGTACCAGCGAGAAGACTGTAGAAGCTTTCTCCGGTCAAGTCATCCAGCATGGTGCAGTAGGAGATGATGTTATTGAATTACAGTCAAGGCTCCAGTATTTAGGGTTTTATAACAAGAAAATAGATGGGGTTTTCGGCTGGAGTACTTATTGGGCACTTCGAAATTTTCAATATGAATTTGGCCTGCCAATTGATGGATTAGCGGGTCAGAAAACAAAGGATATGCTCGTTAGGGCATCGCAATATCATGAACAACATGTGAAGGAACAAATTAACAAAGGAAATAGGTTCACACATTATGGTGGTGTGGACTTAAACAAACAAAAAGGACCTGAGAAATCAGGAGGCGCTGCTAAGGGAAAAGGAGGACAGAAAGCACCTGCTCAGCAACAAACTGGACAGAAAGCTCCAGCCCAGCAAGAAAATAAAGGGCAAAAAACACCTCCACAACAAAATCAAGGGCAGAACAATGAGGCTCCACAAGCAAATCAGCAGCCTCAACAACCAACAGCTGCAAATGTACCAAACGGTTTTTCACAAAATGACATTCAGCTTATGGCCAATGCCGTCTACGGTGAAGCTCGAGGAGAGCCTTATGTTGGTCAAGTCGCAGTTGCTGCTGTAATTTTAAATCGCGTTGAAAGTGCAACGTTTCCAAATACTGTATCAGGTGTTATTTTTGAGCCTCGTGCATTTACAGCGGTCGCTGATGGACAAATTTGGTTGACTCCTAATGAACAAGCGAGAAAAGCGGTCTTAGACGCAATTAATGGCTGGGATCCTACCGGTGATGCCATTTACTATTTCAACCCAGATACGGCAACAAGTGGTTGGATATGGACAAGGCCGCAAATTAAACGGATCGGAAAGCATATATTCTGTAAATAGAGGGGTGAGATTAAGATGATTAGAGGAATTCTTATCGGAGTATTAGCTCTAGGCGTCGCAGGGACAGCGTTTTGGGGGTACCAGGAGCATCGAGAAAAAAATGCCATTTTGATTAATGCTGAAAATAACTACCAAAGAGCTTTTCATGATTTAACTTATCAAATAGATTTATTGAACGATAAAATTGGTACGACATTGGCAATGAACTCACGCAAATCTCTATCTCCTGCACTTGCTGATGTATGGAAAATAACTGCACAGGCACATAGTGATGTGGGGCAACTTCCTCTCACCTTGCTCCCTTTTAACAAAACAGAGGAGTTTTTAGCCCAAATTGGAGATTTCAGTTATCGTACTGCGGTTCGAGATTTGGAAAAAGAACCATTATCGGATAAAGAATATAATACCCTGAAGGATTTATATGCTCAGTCTGCCGATATACAAAAAGAGTTAAGGGGTGTTCAGCATACAGTATTAAACAATAATTTAAGATGGATGGATGTTGAGCTTGCCCTAGCATCGGAAGAACAACCGCTGGACAATACGATTATAGATGGGTTTAAAACTGTTGAGAAAACAGTAGAAAGCTATGGAGAAACGGATTTTGGACCTACCTTTGTTAGCTTGCAAAAGAAGGACAATCTTTATCAGTATTTAGAAGGCGATGATATAACGCAACAAGAAGCGGAACAAACAGCGAAAAAATATACTGGATTTGGAGAGAATGTAACGGTTCAAACCACCGATAATGGAAAAGGGGCGGACGTTGGTTTTTATAGCGTTTCCATAATAGATAAAAAATCAAAGCTTGAAGCGAATATGGATATCACGAAAAAAGGGGGCTATCCAATTTGGTTTATCGTTTCAAGGGATGTAAAAGAGCAAAAAATTAGTTTGAATGATGCCAGCAATAAAGCGATCAAATTTTTAAAAGACAATAACTTTGAAAACCTAGACTTATTTGAAAGTAGTCAGTTTGATAATGTTGGAGTCTTCACCTTTGTTACAAATGAAAATGATGTTCGCGTTTATCCAGATGCAATTCGTGTAAAAGTTGCGCTGGATAATGGCAATATCATTGGGTTTTCCGCAGATGATTATTTGAAAGCACATCATAAGAGGAAAATTGCCAAACCAACGATGACAGCGGATGAAGTAAGAAAGGAAATCAATCCAAATGTTGAGGTAATGGAAGAAAACTTAGCGATTGTCATTAATGATTTAAACGAAGAAGTTCTTTGCTATGAATTTTTAGGAACACTTGGAGACGATACTTATCGCATTTTTATTAATGCTAATAGTGGTGTAGAGGAAAAAGTGGAAAAGTTACAGAATGCAGAACCAATTTATGAAGATGTTGTTTAATAAAATTAGAAAAAGATTCGTATTAATGCAAGGACTACTTCATTTTTTTTGAGGTAGTCCTTTGTGGGTAGGTAGTTTGTCTCTATTTTAGCTTGCACACTTATGTTCAGCCGTGTCATAATGAAAAATAATAGGTCAATTTTCGCATTTAGTTTGATCGTGCTTATGAATTGATCAAAAGAATAATGACTTATGGAAAGTGTGATGAGATGTTAAAAATCGGCGACCCACTTACTTTGGAATTGAAAAATAGGGATAAAGTGGAAAAGTATAAATGCAAGTTAGCAGAAAGAAAAGGAACACATCTTTATATTGACTATCCGATAAACATAATGACAAGTAAGTCAGCTTTTTTTATTGATGGCACTCAGCTTAAATGTTCCTTTGTAATGAAGGATGGGACAGTGTATTCATTTGAGACAGAAGTGATTGGAAGAGTCAAACAAAATATTCCAATGATGATTCTCTCCTATCCAGGAGATGAGCTTCTTATGAGAATTCAGCGTCGTCAATATGTACGTATTGAAACTTCTGTCGATGTGGCAGTTCATCCTTTGGAAGGTGAAATAAAGCCATTTGTTACTGTAACTGATGATATAAGTGCAGGTGGAGCGGCCATTATCGTTCCAAGTGATTTGAATTTATATAACGGGCTGATGGTTCAGGCATGGATGGTTTTTCCGATGCAAAATGGAGAGTATCATTATTTCTGTATTCAAGCTAAAGTTGTACGGGTTATTCCGCTCGATGGAAGAAGGAACAAGGTTTCCCTTGAGTTTAATGGGGTAGATTCACATCAACGCCAAATTTTGTTGCGCTTTTGCTTTGATCGTCAAGTTGCCATGAAGAAAAAAGGACTACTAGAATAAAGAAAATATTGAAAATAGAATAAGTTTCTTCTTAAAATCCCATAATGGAAATAATCGTTAAATTTGCATTGGGGGCGTAAAGATGAAAACGATAGAAAGAATTATGATCAAAATAATTATTGTGCAATTTTTATTTCTGTTATTAACGCAGATTTTTTTACATAAATGGAATGTACTACCTGAATTAAAAGAAATCACTCAGTATGAGGGGGTATCAGATACAAATTTTTCTGATTTACTGGAGACTTTTAATGGAATGAAATGAAGCAGGAAACTGCTTCATTTTTTGATCGAATAAAATTTAAACATAAATCCTATGTGGAGATGAAAAAATAAAAATAGCTGTCTTTTTTCTAATGTCATTTCGGATTCATATGTTAAAATAGAGTCAGCAAATGAAGTTTTGCTTTGAAGATAAAGCCAAACATTCATCTGCTATATTTTAGTAGATATGGTGCAACAACTAGGAGGAATTATGAACAGAATTTCCATTGCTATAGATGGTCCTGCTGCTGCAGGAAAAAGTACAGTCGCTAAAATTGTGGCCAATAAATTGAATTATATATATGTAGACACAGGTGCCATGTATAGAGGATTAACCTTTCAGGCGTTACAGAAAGGGATCGATCTCCAAGAAGAAGTACAATTACTGGAGCTTTTAAAAAAAACAGAAATACTTTTAAAGCCTTCGGAAAATGGCCAACGGGTATTGGTAAATGGAAGAGATGTTTCCAGTGAAATTCGTGGTTCTGAAGTGACGAATCATGTTTCCATTGTGGCTAGGCATCGAATGATTCGAGAAGAGATGGTTAGAAGGCAAAAAAACTTGGCAGCAGAGGGCGGAGTGGTGATGGATGGTAGGGATATTGGAACACATGTCATTCCTACTGCCGAGGTTAAAATATTTCTTCTTGCTAGTGTAGAGGAAAGAGCCCAGAGACGTCATGCTGAAAATATCGAAAAAGGTTATCCTTCCGATTTAGAAACATTAAAAGAAGAAATTGCCGCAAGGGATAAGCTTGACTCTGAGAGGGAAGTAGCCCCTTTGAAAAAAGCGGATGATGCTGTTGTTATTGATACAACATCTAAATCAATAGACGAAGTCGTTGAATCAATTATGACATTGGCAATGGAAAGGATCGGATGAGATGTCTTTTTATTCATTTGCAAAATCAGTTGTATATGGAATTTTAAAACCAATCTATCGGATGGAAGTGATAGGCAAGGAGAATTTTCCAAAAGACGGTGGGGTTTTACTTTGTGCAAACCATATCCATAATTTTGACCCTCCGATAGTAGGAATTGTAGCTCCGAGGACGATTCATTTTATGGCGAAAGAGGAGTTGTTTTCAGTACCTATTCTTGGGAAATTGCTTCCTCATTTAAACGCATTTCCTGTGAAGCGAGGTATGAGTGATAGAGAAGCACTTCGCAAAGGACTTAAAGTATTAAAAGAGGGCAAGGTTCTAGGTCTTTTTCCCGAGGGAACTCGGAGTAAAACAGGAGAGCTTGGCAAAGGATTGGCGGGAGCTGGTTTTTTTGCTTTAAGAACAGATGCTGAAGTTGTACCGTGCGCGATCATTGGTCCTTATAAAGCTTTTTCGAAATTAAAAGTCGTGTATGGAAAGCCCATTGATATGCAACGGCTTAGAGAAACTAAAGCTTCACCTGAAGAAACAACAGAAGTGATTATGAATGAAATTCGCCTATTAATTGAGGCTCATAAGAAGAATGTGTGATTCTTCTTTCTTGACAAATAGAAGCATTTGTAAGAAGTTATAGAAAAGTGCAGATTGTTTGAACATGACATTTGAATTGTCTGAAGGATTATAATTTTAACTATAATTCTTTCGGAGTGATGTTTGGAAAATGAATTAATTCATTAATATTTTTCTTTTTTAGGAAGTAGCGATTGGATTAAGGAGGAGTACATATGTCCGAAGAGATGAATCAAGTAGAAGTGAAGAATTTTGAGATCGGTGATAGTGTCACCGGTACTGTTTCCAAAGTTGAAGAAAAGCAGGTAATCGTGAATATTGAAGACAGCAAGCTGGATGGAATTATTCCAATTAGCGAGCTTTCTAGTCTGCATATTGAAAAGGCTAGCGATGTTGTAGAAGTTGGTCAAGAGCTTGAACTTGAAGTAACTAAAGTTGAAGAGGATGCTTTAATTTTATCTAAAAGAAAAGCAGATGCTAAAAAAGCATGGAGCGTTTTAGAACAAAAATATGAAACGGGAGAGATTTTTGAAGCAGAAGTCAAAGATGTCGTTAAAGGCGGTCTCGTTGTTGACTTAGGTGTAAGAGGGTTTGTTCCTGCATCTCTCGTTGAAGCTCATTTTGTTGAAGATTTTTCGGAATATAAGGATAAGACATTAGCTTTTAAAATTGTTGAATTGGACCAAGAGAAAAATCGCTTAATCCTTTCTCACCGCGCCGTTGTTGAGGAAGAAATTGGCAAGCAGAAATTAGCTCTTCTTAATTCACTGCAGCCTGGGCAAGTTTTGGAAGGAACAGTTCAAAGGATCACCGATTTTGGGGCATTTGTTGATATCGGGGGGATTGATGGTTTAGTCCATATTTCTCAGTTATCGCATGAGCATGTTCAAAAACCGGCTGATGTTGTCCAAGTAGGTCAGAAAGTAAATGTTAAAGTATTGAATGTAGATAGAGACAATGAGAGAATTTCATTGTCCATTAAGGAAACCTTACCTGGACCATGGCATAATCTTGCTGAAAAAGCGCCGAAAGATTCTGTTCTTGACGGTGTTGTAAAACGTCTTGTCTCCTATGGTGCTTTCGTAGAAGTGTTTCCAGGTGTAGAGGGATTGGTCCATATTTCTCAAATTTCACATAAGCATATTGGAACTCCTCATGAGGTGCTTAAAGAGGGGCAAACCATTAAAGTGAAGGTTCTTGAAGCAAATGAAGATATTCAAAGATTATCTTTAAGTATAAAAGAGCTTGAAGAGAAGGAACCGGAATTTTCTGATTATGAACTCCCAGAAGAATCTAAAGGATTCCAACTTGGGGAAATGATCGGTGAACAACTTAAAAAGATAAAAGAATAGCGTTATTATGATTCATTATTATCATGAAAAATGATGAAATGGACAAAAATAATATAAACGACTATTAAAAAGGTGATAATAGGTGACAAGAGCAAAAAGGAAATCAGAACATATACAGCATGCTTTAAAAATTGGTCAAAGCAGACTTGCTGGTTTCGATGACATTACTTTTATTCACCAAAGCTTACCTGATTGTTCTATAGAGCAAGTGCAATTAAGAACAAAAATTGGCGAACTTACATTAAGTTCGCCAATTTTTATAAATGCAATGACAGGTGGTGGCGGTGAAGCGACATTGCAAATTAATCGAAAATTAGCGATTGTAGCAAGGGAAGCAAACGTCCCGATCGCTGTCGGATCACAAATGTCTGCCTTAAAGGATCCATCAGAGGAAAGAACATTTAAAATTGTACGTGAAGAAAATCGGAATGGGCTTATTTTTGCAAATTTAGGGAGTGAAGCGTCTGTCGAACAAGCAAAAGCAGCGGTTGATATGCTTGAGGCCAACGCATTGCAAATTCATTTGAATACCATTCAGGAGTTAACGATGCCTGAAGGAGATCGGAATTTTGTCGGCGCTCTCAGAAGAATTGAGTCTATCGTTAATGATCTTGAGGTTCCTGTAATTGTTAAGGAAGTCGGTTTTGGAATGGGACGTGAAACAGTTGAAAAACTTCAGAGTGTTGGAGTGTCGGCTGTTGATGTTGGAGGTTTTGGTGGTACAAATTTCGCTAAGATTGAAAACGAAAGAAGAAGCAAGCTGCTTACTTTTTTTAATGATTGGGGCATTCCGACCGCAATCTCTATTATAGAAGCAGCCGAAGCGAGTCGAGAAGTTTCAGTTATTGGTTCTGGGGGAATTCAAAATAGTCTCGATATTATTAAAGCCATCTCACTTGGTGCTTCAGCAACAGGTCTTGCCGGGCAAATTTTAAAAATACTTGTCAATGACGGATATGAAGCTCTCATTGAAGAAATTGAAGAGATGAAAAAAGAGCTACAAATTATGATGACGGCCTTAGGGGCAAAAACGTTATTAGAACTCCAGCATGTTCCTCTGTTAATATCTGGTCAAACTCATCATTGGCTAACTGAAAGAGGAATTGATTCTAAAAGATACAGCCAACGAACATAAAATTTTCTTTTACAAAGTAAAGCTCCCGGTGCTAAAAAGCGCCGGGAGCTTTATTGTTCCCCCGATAAGTCGAGGCCCTTTCAGTTTGTACGGAGATGAACAAGCCGCTTTCGCTTTTCTTTGTCCAGCTGCAGGTCCCTAGCACCTATTGTCCTTCAAGCCAGCTCCCTACGATAAGTCGATAACGAATCGCTTCCGCTCTTCGTATCTCCTATATCTCAGTCACTGCCTCTCCAGGCCATACGGTGCTAAACAGGGACCTTCCGCTTTTCTACTTTCCATTGTTTAGTTTTTTTGCTTCTTGTGGGCTGGACATTTTTGTGGCTCCTGGATAATGGAGTGCTTGATCACGATCGGATTCTACTTTATTACTTTTGTTTATCTTTTTTTCTTGACGATCTTTTCCCATGCTGGCCACCTCCTAACTTATAGGATCTATCTTTTTTCATCATCCTATTCAAAGACAACCTTGATATCAGTCTTTTGTGGCTCATAAAAGTTTATTTAGTGCAGATTAAAGTACATAGCGATGAGACATAATGGAGATGATAGGAGGTAACGGAATGGAAGGAGTTCTCTTTTTTTGGTTATTTTGGATATTTTGGATTGTCACCACTTTTTTTATGAGTAAAAGTCGCTCAAGACTTCTGCTATCAGCCGCTATTTTAAGTGTCATTATTTTATCTTCTTATTCAATGAAACTGTTTGCTCTTAATATTTCTGCTTCAAGCTTGTTTCTGCTTTTAGCTGCGTATATAACAATGGCAAAACAAAGGGGAAGGAAAGGTCTATATCTCTTTATTACCTCCTTTATTATCATGCTTGCATTTACAACCTTTCATCTATATGAACTATACGATCCAGTATGGCTTATTTTCGATCGAAATATGATGTTGTCCTTTCTTTTAACTTATATCGCCTTACTTTTACACCATGATGTGAAATTTCGCATCATCATCCTTATTTGTGGTTCCATACATGGAGAGATTCTGTATGCGTCGATCTTAAAACATATTACTCCTACTTATTTAATTGGCTCGTTTGCTTATTTGGATGTCATCTCAATCTCGATCGGATTTTTGCTCATTATATATGGTTTTAAAAAGGTGTCATCCTATTTTGAATCTCAAATTAAACATCTTGAAAGGGGAAAGCAAAAACCATCATGAGTGAATATACATACTCCATCCTACTTGGGATTATTATTGGAACTTTAACAAGAGTTTATATGTTAAGAACAGATTATCGCCAGTATCCAACATATTTGCATGGGAAAATCATCCATATTGCTTTAGGTTTTATTGCTGCTGGCTTAGGGACACTTGCAGTCCCATCTATTTTGGAGGAAGATTTCACAGCAGTTACCTTTTTAACTATTGCCGCATCTCAATTTAGAGAGGTACGCAATATGGAACGGAATACATTAACGGAAATGGATAGCTATGAACTTGTTCCAAGGGGAAAAACATATATTGAAGGTATTGCTATCGCCTTTGAGAGCCGCAATTATTTAGTCATCTTCACTTCCCTTCTGACAACACTTGGGTACATTATGACGAATTTATGGGGTGGTTTATTGGTTGGTGTAATTGCTTTTTTTCTTTCGAAAATTTTAATGGCGGGTGGAAAGCTTGAAGATATTGTTGAAATTGAGTATGTGGAGCCGAGATTTGATGGCTCTGGATTATATGTAGACAATATCTACATTATGAATATCGGATTGCCTGAAAGAAGAAAAGAGGTTTTACGCTACGGAATGGGTTTTATTTTGAAACCTAAAAATTTCGACTCACGCTCAACGATCGCGAATTTAGGGCAAAGACAAGCGATTTTACATGATGTTTCAACCGCGCTAGGTGTATATCGAGACTCAGGAACTCCCGCATTAGTTCCTTTGGCGAAAAGAGATTTAGATGATGGCAGAATTGGTATTTTTGTTCTGCCTCAAGAAAGAGATATAGAAAGAGCAATTGAAATCATCGGTAAAGTACCGACATTAGAAAATGCGATCCGGATGCCGACAGAAAGAAAGAAAAAGGAAGAGGGGATGTAAAAACAATGGACCTGGAAAAATTTATTCTTGCTGTTATCACAACAAATCCAAAGAAGGTTCCTTCTGGTGTTGCTGTTTTTTATTGTGATAACAAGGAAGAGATGGATAAGGTTACAGCCAATTTGGAAGCGATCTTGGATGGGATTGCTCATGCGTTAACAGAAGATTTGTATATAATTGTGAAGCATTAATGTGTTCGCTAATTACTCTCAAGCTTCATTTTTCGTGATTTTTAGCCAAACAAACACTGGCTCATCCAATCTTTTCGTTGCGAGGGAGTATTCACTTTGTTAATATAATTAGGTTAGGCCCTTCTAATATGGAAGGGTTTCTTTACTAAGGAAATGCCAAATTGAAAGAAAAACATTATTAAAAGATGTAAACACTTCAGAATTATGTGCAAGTGTAGTCTATAAGAAGGAAAGGGTGATGTTCATGGTGAAACCAGTAGTAGCCATAGTTGGACGTCCAAATGTAGGGAAATCAACGATTTTTAACCGGATAGTAGGAGATCGGGTTTCAATTGTAGAAGATATTCCTGGGGTAACGAGAGATCGGATATACAGCGCCGCAGAGTGGTTAACTCATGATTTTAATATTATTGATACAGGTGGAATTGACATTGGAGATGAACCCTTTTTGGATCAGATTCGTCAACAGGCCGAAATTGCGATAGACGAAGCAGATGTGATTATTTTTTTAACCAATGGCCGAGAAGGAGTAACTGCTGCTGATGAAGAAGTAGCGAAGATTTTGTATAAGGCTAAGAAGCCAGTTGTTTTAGCTGTTAACAAAATTGATAACCCAGAGATGAGGGAGCAGATTTATGATTTTTACTCCTTAGGATTTGGAGAACCATTCCCAATTTCGGGTGCTCATGGCTTAGGATTAGGTGATTTATTGGATGAGGCCGCGAAGCATTTTCCGAAGGATGAGGGAGATCATTATGATCCGGATACTATTAAATTCTCGTTAATAGGGCGCCCAAATGTAGGAAAATCTTCACTTGTTAATGCCATTCTCGGAGAAGAACGGGTAATTGTTAGCAATATTGCTGGTACAACTCGTGATGCGATCGACTCAATGGTGACGGTGAATGGGCAAAAATATGTCATTATTGATACGGCAGGTATGCGTAAAAAAGGTAAAGTCTATGAAAGTACAGAAAAATATAGTGTTTTGCGTGCTTTAAGGGCAATTGAAAGATCAGACGTTGTTCTAGTTGTTCTAGATGGAGAAGAAGGAATTATTGAACAGGATAAAAAAATTGCGGGTTATGCCCATGAGGCGGGAAGAGCAGTTGTCATCGTTGTTAACAAGTGGGATGCTGTTGAAAAAGATGAAAAAACAATGAAAGACTTTGAACAGAAAATTAGAGATCATTTTCTATTTTTGGATTATGCACCGATTGTGTTTTTATCAGCCTTAACAAAAAAACGCATACATACTTTAGTTCCGATGATTGATATGGCAAGTGAAAACCATATGAGAAGAGTGGAAACAAGCGTTTTAAATGATGTTATAATGGACGCTGTAGCTATGAATCCAACGCCAACAGATAAAGGGAAAAGGTTGAAGATTTACTATGCAACACAAGTTGCTGTCGGCCCTCCAACATTTGTTGTCTTTGTCAATGATCCAGAATTGATGCATTTCTCTTACCAGCGCTTTTTAGAAAACCGCATTCGAGATGCGTTTGGATTTGAAGGTACCCCGATAAAAATCTTTGCTCGTGAACGTAAATAAAATTTGCAAAATAGATAGGTCATTTTTTCTAATGCTTATAGTAGCACTAAACTTTTTCAATATCGCTTTTTTCGGTAACTTTAGACTCCTTGACTTTGTCTAAGTTATGTGCGAAACAGTGTTCACTAATTAAAATAAGGACGTGATAATGTGGAAAGAAAAAGAGAAAAAATCTCCGTCATCGGTGCTGGGAGCTGGGGAACGGCATTAGCAATGGTCCTTGCAGATAATGGGCATGAGGTTAGACTTTGGGGACATAACCCTCAGCAAATTGAGGAAATTAATAACAATCATAGCAATGAAAAATATTTACCGGGAGTTACGCTTCCGGAAGAAGTTGTGGGCCATTCATCGCTGCAAACAGCATTAGAAAATATTGATCTCATTCTTTTAGCAGTCCCGACTAAAGCGATTCGAGAAGTGCTTAAGCAGATTCAGGAAGTTCAGGAGCGCCCGTTAACAATCGTCCATGTAAGCAAAGGGATTGAACCAGATACATTGATGACAATCTCTGAAATGATTGAGGATGAAATGGAAGCGGAGCTACTAAAAGATGTTGTTGTACTTTCGGGACCGAGCCATGCAGAAGAGGTCAGTCGCAGGTTTATTACAACGGTAACGGTTTCCTCGAAAAATATGGGGGCAGCGGAAAGAATCCAAGACTTATTTATTAATTCCTATTTTCGGGTGTATACAAACCCGGATATTGTTGGTGTAGAAATCGGGGGCGCTTTAAAGAATATCATTGCCCTCGCTGCTGGGATTACGGATGGGCTTGGCTATGGCGACAATGCCAAAGCGGCATTGATCACAAGAGGTCTTGCTGAGATTGCCCGACTGGGTACTAAAATGGGAGCAAGTCCGTTAACCTTTTCAGGATTAGCGGGGATCGGTGATTTAATTGTCACATGTACAAGTGTGCACTCAAGAAATTGGAGAGCTGGAAATTTACTAGGCAAAGGTCAAAAGCTACAAGAGGTTTTGGACAATATGGGAATGGTTGTTGAAGGGGTAAGAACAACGAAAGCTGCTTATCAATTGGCAGCAAAATTTGAAGTGAAAATGCCGATTACGACAGCACTTCATAATGTGCTATTCAAGGACGCTAGTCCGAAAGATGAAGTGGATTCCTTAATGTCACGAGTCAAAACCCATGAAATGGAGGATTTAGCAAACGTTCTCTCAAGTGACCAGATTTAAGTCGTAACCAGTTAATGGATACATGGTGTATGTCTATAATATTTTCAAAATATAGGCTTTCGAGGATGCGATTTATCTTGGTGATGCATACAATGGGAGCGAAGCAAACTGGTGAAATGAACAGGGTGTATGGTGTATTTAGTCATTTTAGGCTAAAGTAAAGAGCAGCCCCCTACTTTACTTTAGTCTTTTTTTGTCCTTTTTATCAGTTGGGAATTTTTGTTAATAAAAGATAGGATGCTAGCTCATTGATGGGACAAATGATTTACTTATCTGTTATTGCTTATGTTATAATAATTCGGAAAATGACAGTGGAGTCTTTATTTTTTGCGTTTTCCCGGTCCTAATCAGAACGATATTTTAGTTGAATCTCTAAGTCTCTCGAAGGAGTTGATGATATGTCACCAGCCATGTTAAAAATGTGGATCTCGATCTCTGCAATGGGATTTATGTTTATTTCAATTATCATGATTTATTTTAGCCGCTATAAATTTAAAAATAGTGTTATAAAATTTATTACTGCTCTCATTGCGTACGTATTAATGATCTTTAGTGGAATTATTATTTTTTTCGTAGTTTTAAGCGGCCCGACCACATAGATTATTAATCAATACATAGAATAGAAGGATTGATACTTATGAATAAAGGAATACTTTTTTTGTCCATTTGCCTGATCACATCCGCTATTTTAACCGGCTGTGCTTACCCACAGGACAAGTTGGCCCAAAATCAGACCCCATATCAAGAGCAAGTTACAACTGTTCAATCCGCAGTTGAAAGATTCCAAGAGGACAAGGGTGGAATTCTCCCGATCAAAACGAAAGAAAACGATACCCCGATTTATCAAAAGTATTTGATAGATTTTAAGCAGCTTGTACCTCAATATATGGCAGAGCCGCCAGGAAATGCGTATGAATCTGGCGGGGTTTTTCAATATGTGTTAATTGATGTGGAAACAAATCCAACTGTAAAAATATTTGATTTGCGGGTCGCGGAGATCATTAGAGATATAAACTTAAGAATTTCAATGCAAGACTATCCTCCCTACAAAGAGAGGATCGCTGATGGTGTCTTCTCGTTGGATTATCAACAGCTTGGTTTCAAGGAAGAACCAGTCGTAATTAGTCCTTATACTAGTCAAGAACTTCCATTGGTGATTAATGGAAATGCGGAAGTATTTGTAGATTATCGCAAAGATTTATATCAAATTTTGCAAGATGGTTCAAAATCTTTGCAACCAGGTGTGGATATTAGAACTATCCTCCATGAAGATTCATTATTTGTTCCTGCTTACTCATTGCCGTATACAATTGAGGTAGAAACAAATGAAATCATTTTTATGCCTTCTTGACCATGTTTTCTAATCGAAATTTGCAGTCATAACCCTTTTCTTACGGAATATATTGTAGGAGAAGGGTTTTTATTATACTTAATTGATCCATTTTAAGTAAAAAGAAATTAAAAAAGGATTTTCTCATAACTCCTTTTAATTTGAAATGAAATTCATAAATAAGGAGGTATTTTTAAAGAAAATTGTCATAACTGAGTAGGACAACATCATACACATATATTGTCTAAGTATCGTGACAAATTCGATATGAGAGTTTTAAATGGCAATAAATAAGGATAACTATTATCCCACTAACTCACGATTTCAGGAGGGGATCACTTGGAAAAGGTAGATATTTTTAAGGATATCGCTGAAAGAACGGGCGGCGATATATATTTAGGAGTTGTTGGAGCAGTACGAACAGGTAAATCAACTTTTATCAAGAAATTCATGGAGCTCGTTGTTCTACCGAATATGGATAACGAAGCAGAGCGAGCTCGAACCCAAGATGAATTGCCTCAAAGTGCAGCTGGAAGAACGATCATGACGACTGAACCAAAGTTTGTTCCCAATCAAGCGGCTACAGTTCATGTCAGCGAAGGATTAGATGTCAATATTCGTTTAGTAGATTGTGTTGGGTATACTGTACCAGGGGCGAAAGGTTACGAGGATGAAAATGGTCCTCGAATGATCAATACTCCATGGTACGAAGAACCGATTCCTTTCCACGAAGCAGCTGAAATTGGTACAAGAAAGGTGATTCAAGAGCATTCAACCATCGGTGTTGTCGTTACGACAGACGGAACAATTGGAGAAATCCCAAGGGTGGATTATATTGAGGCTGAAGAAAGAGTTATTGAAGAGTTAAAAGAAGTTGGGAAACCATTTATTATGGTGATCAATAGTGTTCAGCCACATCACCCGAATACAGAGGCACTTCGTCAAGAACTGGCTGAGAAATATGATATTCCAGTGCTTGCAATGAGCATAGAAGGAATGCGCGAGGCAGATGTTCTAAATGTTATGCGCGAAGCTCTTTATGAATTCCCGGTCTTAGAAGTCAATGTTAACCTCCCGAGCTGGGTGATGGTATTGAAAGAAGATCATTGGCTCAGAGAAAGCTATCAGGAAGCAGTAAAGGATACAGTTAAAGATATTAAAAGGCTGAGGGATGTCGACCGAGTTGTACATCTCTTTGGAGACTATGAATTTATTGATAGAGCAGGATTGGCTGGTATTGAAATGGGTCAAGGGGTTGCGGAAATTGATCTTTTTGCCCCAGATGAGCTATATGATGACATTTTAAAAGAAATTGTCGGTGTGGAAATAAGGGGAAGAGATCATCTTTTAGAATTAATGCAAGATTTTGCTCATGCGAAGCAAGAATATGACCAAATATCAGATGCGTTGAAAATGGTAAAACAAACGGGATATGGAATTGCTGCACCAACACTTGCTGACATGAGTTTAGACGAGCCGGAAATCATTCGCCAAGGTGCTAGATTTGGTGTCAGATTAAAAGCTGTTGCTCCGTCTATCCATATGATAAAAGTGGATGTTGAATCGGAATTTGCGCCGATTATCGGGACAGAGAAACAAAGTGAGGAATTGGTACGATACTTAATGCAAGATTTTGAGGATGACCCATTATCAATTTGGAACTCTGATATCTTTGGCAGAAGCCTAAGCTCAATCGTAAGAGAAGGTATTCAAGCTAAGCTTTCTTTAATGCCGGAAAATGCAAGATATAAATTAAAAGAAACACTTGAGAGAATTATAAATGAAGGCTCAGGCGGATTAATTGCGATTATTTTGTAACTGCTCAAGACTCCAGAATGGGGTCTTTTTTATTGTTGTTGTTTGCGATAAATAAAGAATAGAGGGCATATGGTAGGTGCAAGTTTTAACGAAGGATGCAGGCTCTATTGCTTCACTCTATTTTTTAGAGGGGCAGCGTATTCTTCCCTTTCACGATTCCAGTAAGAATGCTGTTCGTAAAGGACAGGATTACTTGTCAAAATAGATTGCGAAAAAGCGAGATAAAAAAAGAATTTCAACGAAAAAATCCGTAGTATTGCTCGCGCTTTCGCTCCATAGACTCTCAACTTTTTTTAATAGGCTTGGAGGGAACTCTTGTACCGGACAACGAGAATTTTTGTGCTTTGTTAAAAATATTGCTTCATCATATAAAACAATAAGCATAAGAATGTTCAATTTAGTTGAAAAGCAATTGCGAGTGTAAATATCACTCTAATTTGAATTTTGAGAAATATTGTTCTGATCTCGACAATATCCTGCAAAAACGGTTCAAAAAAGAAAAGATTACCATTAATTCGCTAAATTTTCTTGATAACCTTAAATGATTGTGATAATCTTTTAACAGAATTACTGTTGAAAGCGACATGAAGCCTTATAAATTAAGGTTTTTTAAGAGAAAAGCGTTGAAATCTTGATTTTTATCATTTAATATATGAAAAGAGGTTCATTCAATTGAAACGTTGATGTTATCACATTTAAGAAGTGATAGACCTTTTTTTGTACGAAAATCCAATGTTTTAACCTATTAACCATGAAAAATGGCTAAAAATAGGGATAAATATGAGTCGCTACGTATAGAAATCAGTAATTTTGTTTAAAAATGATGATAAGAATGCAATTTTCAACTGAATGAGTCGAATTCTTTGGGAGGAGGTGAAAGGCATGAACAAGACAGAACTAGTTAATGCGGTTGCTGAGGCTAGCGAACTTTCTAAAAAGGACGCAACTAAAGCAGTTGACGCTGTATTTGATTCAATCTTAAATGCTTTAAAAGATGGTGATAAAGTACAATTAATCGGTTTCGGAAACTTTGAGGTACGTGAGCGCGCAGCTCGTAAAGGACGTAACCCTCAAACTGGTGAAGAAATTGAAATTTCTGCAAGCAAAGTACCTGCTTTCAAACCAGGTAAAGCGCTTAAAGATGCAGTAAAGTAATTACATAGTACTTTATACTTCTGATAATATATCTTGCTCGTTTACGAGTGGATATTCTTATCTTCTTGAAAAAGGTTCACGTTTATACGTGGCCTTTTTATTTTTATTTGCTCATTTCATGCGAAACTGAGGTTTCATCGTTTCAAGGTAAAATGAGCAAAAAATCATTAGCGCATATAATTCCGCCTTATTTTTGTTGTGTTAGAAATTATCGGAAGATAAATTCCTTCTTTTTGCCTGTCTTTCGTAAGATGTGCTAAGATGTTAATGTTATATTTAGGTTAGTTGATGAAGGATTAGGCTGAGGAGGATATTAATCATGTCAAAGGTCAATCGTGCCCAAATTGAAGAGGCGGTACGTTTAATATTAGAAGCGGTGGGGGATGACCCTAATCGAGAAGGAGTACTGGATACTCCGAAACGGGTAGCAAAGATGTATGAGGAAGTATTCCAAGGAATTCATCAAGATCCACGTGAATATTTTGAAACGATATTTAGTGAAGATCACGAAGAGTTGGTATTGGTTAAAGATATTCCGTTTTACTCTATGTGTGAACACCATCTCGTTCCTTTCTATGGTAAGGCTCATGTTGCCTATATTCCTCGGAATGGCCGAGTGACTGGGCTGAGCAAACTGGCAAGAGCAGTCGAAGCGGTAGCGAAAAGACCGCAGCTTCAAGAAAGGATCACATCAACCGTTGCTGATGCAATGATGGAAAAGCTTGAACCACACGGTGTCATGATTGTCGTTGAAGCGGAACACATGTGCATGACAATGCGCGGTGTCAAAAAACCTGGTGCTAAAACTGTAACCACAGCCGTTAGGGGTACATTGGCAGAAGACAGTCAAGCAAGAGCGGAAATTTTATCGTTAATTAAACAATAGTACGAAAAGTATCGACTAAAATGTGAAATTTGGTCGATACTTTTTAAAATAGGTTAAGTTGTTTTCGCAAAACCTATAGGAAAGTCAATGTAATAATTGGTATGATGAGTGTACGACAAATTTTGAATCATAATAATCATTAATGGGGAGGTGGGAGCGGATGGAAAACAAACCAAACGGTGAATATTTAGTGATTAAAGCAATTGATGATGGAGTTAACGTAATTGGATTAACTCGCGGCACAGATACGCGTTTTCATCACTCTGAGAAACTAGATAAGGGTGAAGTCATGATTGCTCAATTTACTGAACATACTTCAGCCATCAAAATAAGAGGAAATGCTAAAATATTGACCTCATACGGGGAAATAAAAAGTGGCGGAAGCGAAGATTAAACTTCTCTATTTAATATAGTAATATTGTTAATATATAACAATATACAGAATTATCTATATTTTTTATTAAGAGGACCATAGTAGGACCTTTTATGATATAATTGTCAATGCGTTTATTTTTCAAAAGGTCGGGACAAAAAGTAAAAGTAGAATCTAGGGGATACAAGGGTGATTTCATGCTAAACCTTCAACAAAAACTAGAATACGTTCGGGAAAAAATAGAAGGAAAGATCCATCATCCCTTCTTAACTAAAAATATCGAAGCGCCAATAATTGATGAAGATAAGCTTTTCTTTCTTGTCTCTTTTCTAGATGATCTGAACGTTTCCATTGAAGATATGGAGAGCTATGTAGTGCCGACAATGCTATTGCAAATTGCTCTTGATACCCATGATAAGGTTACGAACGATCTTTCAGGAGATTCCAATTTAAAACATAGGCAGCTAACGGTACTTGCCGGAGTCTACTATAGCGGTCTTTATTATAAAATTCTGGCCGATCAAGATAACATTGAAGTAATCAGATTGCTTGCAGAAGGAATTGAAACCATCAATGATCAGAAAATTATCGTTTATCAGCAAGAGCTAGATGGAATTGAAAAACTTATTGAATGTCTTAAGAATATCGAAGCATCTTTACATAAAAAACTTATTAAACATTTACATGCAAAGGGTTGGGATGACGTCATCACCAATTTCTTATTAATTAAGCGCTTAAATAAAGAAAGGGAGCAGTTTGTTAAGTCCCATACGTCTGTAGTTTTTGAGGGATTAAAGAAATTAGTTTTCCCAAAGCATGAACATACTTTGAAAGAATTATCACATGAACAAAGAAATCATTTAGTATTTATTTGCGATAAATATATAAGCTTTTCAAAAGAACTGCTAATAAAAGCAAAAAATAAACTGCCACTAGTAAATGAAGCGGTTGAAAGCAAAATTGAAGTGGTTTTAAATCAACATCAAATAGGTGTGAAATCGCTTGTGGAAGAAGGGTAAGGAAATGGACCAGTCAAAAGAACAACGTGTACATGGTGTTTTTGAAAAAATCTCTGACAACTATGATAAGATGAATTCAGTGATCAGTTTTCAGATGCATAAAAAATGGCGTGAAGACACGATGAAGAGAATGAACGTCAAGACCGGTTCTAAAGCGTTAGATGTTTGCTGCGGTACAGCAGATTGGACGATTGCCTTAGCAGAAGAAGTTGGTTCGAACGGAGAAGTTATTGGGCTTGACTTTAGCAAAAACATGCTTAAAGTTGGTGAAGAAAAAGTTAACGATTTGCATTTGGACAATGTTCAATTAGTTCATGGAAATGCAATGGAGTTGCCGTTTCCTGATCATACCTTTGATTATGTTACGATCGGTTTTGGTCTACGGAATGTACCGGATTACTTGCAAGTGCTAAAGGAAATGAATCGTGTTCTTAAGCCTGGCGGGATCGGAGTTTGTCTAGAAACATCTCAGCCGACTATGTTTGGATATCGACAGCTATTCTATTTTTATTTTCGGTTTATTATGCCGTTTTTCGGAAAGCTTTTTGCAAAGAGCTATAATGAATATGCATGGCTTCATGAGTCAGCAAAGGATTTTCCTGGAATGAAAGAACTGGCAAAAATGTTTGAGCAAGCAGGGTTTAAGAAGGTAAGCTACAAGCCTTACAGTGGCGGTGCGGCTGCTGTACATATTGGCCACAAAGAATAAGGGCAGGTTGACTCTTATTACGTGTTAAAGTTTTTAGGATTGGTGACGTCATAATGAAACTAAAGATGGTGTATTCATTTTTAAGCTCTGATATAAATATTATAGAAAATTCATTAGAAGAAACGGTGAAGGGGGAATCTTCACTTTTGCAGGAAGCATCCTTGCATCTACTGCAGGCAGGAGGCAAAAGGATTCGCCCTGTTTTTGTATTATTGGCAGCAAAATTTGGACGCTACGATATCCAAGTGGTTAAAGATGTTGCTGTTGCTTTGGAACTTATCCATATGGCCTCTTTAGTTCACGATGATGTCATTGATGATGCTGATCTGCGTCGTGGAAGACCGACGATCAAAAGTAAATGGGATAATCGTTTTGCCATGTATTCTGGAGATTATATTTTTGCTAAATCATTAGAGTTAATGACAAATGTAGAAAACCCAGTTGCACATCAAATTTTATCCAATACGATTGTGGAACTGACGATCGGCGAAATTGAACAAATTAAAGATAAATATCGTTTCGAGCAAAATTTGCGCGATTATTTGTTGCGAATAAAAAGAAAGACTGCTTTATTGATTGCAGCGAGCTGTCAACTGGGAGCAATTGCTGCTGGGGTAGAAGAGGAAGTACATCGCAAACTAGCTCGTTTTGGTTATTTTGTAGGAATGAGCTTTCAAATTACCGATGATGTTCTCGATTTTACAGGCACTGAAAAAGAACTTGGAAAGCCTGCTGGAGGAGATTTACTTCAAGGTAACATCACTCTTCCTGTGTTATTTGCAATGAAAGATGAGAAGCTGCGCAGTGAAATAGTTAAAGTGCATGAAAACATTGGATCAGATGAAATGACTCACATTATTGAGCTTATAAAGAATTCAAATGCGATTGAAAAATCCCTTGAATTTAGCGATCGATACTTAGATAAGGCGCTTGAGGTGCTTGATGAACTCCCGAATAATAAGGCGAAAAAGACACTGAGGGACATTGCGCTTTATATTGGCAAAAGAAAATCGTAAAAACATTAACGACAAGCGCTTCACTCTTATGTTTACTAATTAAAAACAGATTGAATCCTCTGTTGCCATTATGTGAAAATAATGGTAATATTTTCGTGGGCTGTCATAAATATTAAGTCCATACATATAGACAAACAGTAGGAGTGGAACATATGGAAAAGACTTTTTTAATGGTTAAACCTGATGGTGTGCAACGCAGTCTAATTGGTGACATCGTTTCTCGTTTTGAAAAAAAAGGTTTTCAACTAGTTGGTGCAAAGTTAATGAGTATACCTCAAGAATTGGCTGAGCAGCATTATGGCGAGCATAAGGAGCGTCCTTTCTTTGGTGAGTTAGTTGATTTCATTACTTCTGGACCTGTATTTGCGATGGTATGGGAAGGTGAAAATGTTATTGCGACTGCACGCAGTATGATGGGGGCGACAAACCCAAAGGATGCTGCACCTGGAACAGTTCGTGGAGATTATGCAGCGACAGTTGGGAAGAATATTATTCACGGTTCGGACTCTCCTGCAAGCGCTGAAAGAGAAATTTCATTATTTTTCAAGGAAGAAGAGCTTGTTTCTTACTCAAAACTAATTAGTGAATGGATTTATTAATTAGAAATTAATTATGATTCTGGAAAAAGTAAGCGCTTGTATAATCTGCAAGTGCTTTTTTAATCTTTTTAGAAATGCTTGATTTTAGAATTGTATTTTTTTATTCGCTTTTAAGCTATACTTAAAATAAAGTTGTTATTTATAGGGAGAAAGAAATGACACAGGATTACGAACAATTTGTTGAAAACGTTAAGAGGAAGACGGGAATTGACCTTTCGTTATATAAAGAAGCGCAAATGAAAAGAAGGCTCACATCCCTCTATGAAAAAAAAGGCTTTCGCTCTTTTAATGAGTATTTTATGGCTCTTAAGGAAAATAAATCGCACTTGGATGAATTTTTGGATCGCATGACGATCAATGTTTCAGAATTTTATCGAAATGGAAAACGGTGGGAAGTATTAGAGAAAAAAATCTTGCCGAAACTGTTGGCGAAAAATAGTCGTTTGAAAATATGGAGTGCTGCCTGCTCGACGGGTGAGGAACCTTATACGATTGCCATGATTATGTCGAAATTACAGCCCCTTTCTCAAGTTCAGGTTCTGGCAACCGATATAGATGAAAATGTTATTTCTAGGGCAAAAATAGGCGCCTATCCAGAAAGGTCTTTAAACGAAGTTCCGGATGATATTAAACGCAAATATTTTAAACAGGATGGCAGCTTATATTATATATCAGATGAGATTAAGAAAACCGTGACATTTAAAAAACAAAATTTGTTGGCAGATCCATTTGCAGGGCCATATGATTTAATTGTCTGTCGAAATGTTTTAATTTATTTTACTGAAGAAGCGAAAGATATACTGTATAAAAAGTTTAGCAATGCCCTTAAGGAAGATGGTATCTTCTTTGTTGGCAGTACGGAGCAGATTTTTAACCCAAGCTTGTACGGTTTTGATACAGAAGATACTTTTTTTTATCGGAAAAAATAAAGAGCGGAAATGCTCTTTTTTTTGACTATTTCATAGGAAACGTTAGTTTTTATCTTTTTAAAGTAGTACTAAAAAGATCGCTCCTAAGTCGATGAAGCGCTAGAAGGAATCTTTTTTCTCTCTCGTTTTATCGAGACAGGCTAAACAGCTTTTATAATAAAGTTTAATGATTAATCGTAGAAAGGATTATGAATGATGCCAGAACAGTGTGAAAGTGCTAACTAGCGTATATTAAGGACAAAATATAGGCAATATTTTAAATTTTTTACTATTCTTCTTTACGTACGTATGTTATATTGGTACATAATCCTTTAATGAGTTGAAGGAGGAAAGAGTTATGAGATACATAACAGCGGGAGAGTCACATGGCCCCCAATTGACAACGATTATCGAAGGATTGCCGGCAGGAATGCCTTTAGTGGCTGAAGAAATTAATGAGCAATTAGCACGTCGCCAAAAAGGATATGGCCGCGGCCGAAGAATGCAAATTGAGAAAGATACTGTTCAAATAACGAGCGGAGTGAGACATGGCTTAACTCTCGGTTCTCCAGTAGCATTGGTGGTTGCGAACGATGACTGGAAGCATTGGACAAAAATTATGGGGCAAGAGCCACCTGACCTTGAGGATGGTGAAGAAGTAAAACGGAAAATTACGCGCCCACGACCTGGACACGCTGACTTGAACGGTGGTCTCAAGTATGGACATCGCGATTTACGCAATGTTCTGGAGCGTTCATCAGCACGCGAAACAACCGTAAGAGTAGCTGCTGGGGCAGTTGCAAAGAAGCTGCTATCTTTGTTAGGTATTGAAGTAGCATCTCATGTGATTGAAATTGGTGGAATTAAAAGTGAAGTTAGAAAGTACGAATCGATGGACTCATTAAAGGAAATTGCTGAAAATTCCCCTGTTCGATGCTTAGATGCAAATGCTGAGAAAGCGATGATGAAGGCGATTGACGAAGCAAAGGAAAATGGAGATTCAATCGGCGGCATCGTTGAGGTGATCGTGGAAGGGGTACCTGCAGGAGTGGGGAGTTATGTTCATTTTGATCGCAAGCTTGATGCTAAGCTTGCCGCAGCTATTGTTAGTATTAACGCGTTTAAAGGTGTAGAATTCGGCATTGGTTTTGAAGCCGCAAGAAAACCTGGGAGCGCAGTACATGATGAGATTGTGTGGGATGAGAAGAAAGGCTATTCTCGAAAAACAAATCGATTAGGTGGATTCGAAGGCGGGATGACTACCGGGATGCCGATAGTCGTTCGAGGGGTGATGAAGCCAATACCAACATTATATAAACCGCTTCAAAGCGTGGACATCGATTCGAAGGAGCCTTTTTCAGCCAGTATTGAACGTTCAGATAGCTGTGCGGTTCCGGCAGCTGCTGTTGTCGCCGAACACGTTGTTGCATGGGAAATAGCGTCAGCGATTGTGGAGCAATTTTACGCTGATAGACTGGACACATTGATAAGCACGATTGAACAGCAGCGTACGTTTGCGAGGGAATTCTAATGGAGTCGCTCCAAATTCACACTGATTCTAGAAGTTATCCGGTTTTTGTCGGAGAAGGGGTCATATCTGCCCTTCCAAACTTTTTAAAAACGCACTTCCCTTCATTGACGAAGGTAGTCATTTTTACAGACGGTAATGTCGGGGAAAGGTATTTACCAGCTTTGGAAAGTGTCCTCACTGAGTTTCACCCATATACCTATATCATTCCAAATGGTGAATATGCAAAAACCTTCGATGTTTACCAAAGCTGTTTAACTTATTGTTTAGAAAAAAAATTGGACCGTAAATCGTTGGTAATAGCATTTGGTGGAGGCGCTGTTGGTGATCTCAGTGGTTTTGTCGCCGCTACTTTTATGAGAGGAATTCCTTTTGTTCAAATGCCCACTACGATTCTTGCCCATGATAGTGCGGTTGGTGGAAAGGTTGCGATTAATCATCCTTTGGGAAAGAATATGATAGGTGCTTTTTATCAGCCAGAAGCTGTCTTTTATGATTTAAACTTTCTTAGCAGCCTTTCGCACGTGGAAAGAAGATCAGGGTTCGCTGAGGTAATAAAGCATGGTTTGATCCAAGATGAGGCTTTTTACCAATGGTTACTTACAAATATTTCTGATTTAACGGCTCTTACTTTCGAACAACTAGAGTATATGCTAAAAAAAGGAATTCAGATCAAAAGTGTGATTGTTTCTCAGGATGAAAAGGAAAAAGGGATACGAGCTTTTTTGAACTTTGGCCATACATTGGGGCATGCGATTGAGGCTGAAGCTGGCTATGGAAAAGTGACCCATGGTGAGGCTGTATTAATCGGAATGTTGTTTGCATTGAAGTTAAGCAATAAATTGTTTAACACTTCGTTTCATTACGAAAAATTTAAAACTTGGGTGGAGCAGCTCGGTTATAACACATCGATTCCAGAGGGGTTACATCCTCAATCTTTGCTAGAGCGTATGAAGCAGGATAAAAAAGCGGTCGATGGCCATATTCAATATGTGCTTCTTGAAAGAATTGGAAAGCCTGTTGCCGTTCCGTTAGACGATCAATTTCTGCTAACTGAGTTAAAGCAGTTTCAACAAGATTGATGTTAAAGAGGTGAAAAATATTGATTAGAGGGGTTAGGGGAGCTACTACCATTGAGGAAAATGTCGAGCAGGAGATTGTCTCAGCAACAGAAAAGCTTATTCGGGAAATGATATTACAAAATGATATCGTGGCTGAAGCTGTTGCATCCGTGTTTATTTCGGTCACGGAGGATATTGATGGAGCGTTTCCCGCAAAAGCCTTAAGAAGAATCACGGGCTGGACCTATGTCCCTGTCATGTGCATGAGGGAGATTCCGGTTGAGAATTCTTTAAAAAACTGTATTCGAATCATGATACATATCAATACTGAAAAGAGCCAAAGAGAAATACATCATGTTTATTTGGAAAAAGCAATTAGTTTAAGACCAGATTTAAAGGACGAATGAAACGATCGCAGAGAGTGGTGAAAATCAATGAGATGGAAGGAAGAGCTTCTTCAATTGACTCCTTATCAACCGGGAAAATCAATTGATGAGGTGAAGAGACAATATGGACTTGAAAAAATAGTGAAGCTTGCTTCAAATGAAAACCCATTTGGGTGTTCGCAACAAGTATTAGATAAAATTAACCAATTTGCTGGTTCTCTGGCTCTTTATCCGGATGGGTATGCGACGGATTTGCGGGAAGCGTTGGCTAGTAAATTAGGTGTATCAGAAACACAAATAATATTTGGAAACGGTTCTGACGAAAATATCCAAATCATTTCTAGAGCTTTGCTGAGACCTGGATTTAACACGGTTATGGCAGCGCCGACTTTTCCTCAATATAAGCATAATGCCGTGATTGAAGGAGCAGAAGTACGGGAAGTCCCTCTTATTAATGGCGAACATGATCTCGAAGGCATGTTAAAACAAATGGATGAGAGAACAAATGTCGTATGGCTCTGTAGTCCGAACAATCCTACTGGCACTTATATTAATGAAAACAAATTATTATCCTTTTTAAAGAGGGTACCGCAAGAGACACTCGTCGTATTAGATGAAGCTTATTTCGAATACGTTGTAGCGGAAGACTATTACCATTCTATCGAACTGATAAAACAATTTGAGAATTTAATTGTGTTAAGGACGTTTTCGAAAATTTATGGATTGGCTAGTCTTCGCATTGGATATGGGATCGGCAGTGAAAAGGTGATTCGCGCTCTTGAACCGGCAAGGGAACCATTTAATACAAATACATTTGCGCAAATCGCCGCTACAGCTGCTCTCGAAGATCAAGCGTATGTGGATATGTGCAGACAGAGAAATCGCGAGGGTTTAGAACAATACTATCATTTTTGCGAGCAAGAGCAATTGTCTTATAGCAGGTCCCAGGGAAATTTTATTTTGATTGATTTCAAGGTGGATGGAAATGAAGTGTTCCAGTACTGTTTAGAAAGAGGATATATTGTTCGTTCAGGTGTAGCTCTTGGTTTTCCGACATCTGTCAGAGTGACAGTTGGCTCAAAGGAAGAGAACGATGAAATGATTGCCCTTATGAAAGCATTTATTTCTGAAAAGTCCCCGCTTAATAAGTAATAATGCTACATTTTTTTCAAATTCGACTCTAATAAATAAGCTCCTGCTCTATTCGGACCATTCATGGTTCCTATGAACAGGAGCTCTTAGCAATCATGAAAGCAGGTGTTCCCTTGAAAGGTCGTGTATTTATTATTGGGCTGGGGCTCATCGGGGGTTCATTGGCTTTATGTATAAAAGCTGAACATCCGAAAGCAAAGATTATTGGCTATGATATAAATAAGAAACAAACAAGGTTAGCGGCAATGCTTGGTGTCGTTGATGAAGTAGCGGAGGAAATAGAAACAGGTGCTGCTGAGGCTGACCTGATTTTAATTGCCACACCAGTTAAGAAGATTGAAACGATGATCGAACAGCTCTGTCATCTTTCTTTAAAGCAAGGTGTCATTATTTCAGATGCGGGCAGTACAAAAGTGGAAATTGTTAAAAAAGCAGCTTGTTTAAGGGACAAAGGCTATACTTTTGTCGGTGGTCACCCAATGGCTGGCTCACATAAAAGCGGAGTTCAGGCAGCTAAATCAATCCTTTTTGAAAATGCCTTTTATTTATTGACACCCGAGACCGATACGGATCCAGAGGCATTAGAAAGCTTGAAAATGTGGCTTAAAGGAACAAAAGCACGATTTTTACAAGTGCATCCTGCTGAGCATGATTATTTGACAGGAGTGATTAGCCACTTCCCTCATGTTATTGCTGCTTCTCTCGTTCATCAGGCAGAAAGAACAAGCAGGACGCAAAGCTTAGTCACAAGGCTTGCAGCTGGTGGATTTCGCGATATCACAAGAATAGCATCTAGCAGCCCACATATGTGGAAGGATATCTCTCTTCATAATAAAGATGTTCTTTTACAATTATTCACTGATTGGCAGGAAGAAATGGCAAGGGTTGCGAATATGTTAAGGGCTGAAAATGAGGAAGCTCTCCTTCAATATTTTTCTCGGGCAAAGCAGTTTCGTGATGAGATGCCTGTAAAAGAAAAAGGTGCAATCCCGGCATTCTACGATTTATTTGTCGATGTTCCCGATTACCCCGGGGTCATTTCTGAAATTACCGGCTACTTAGCAAAGGAAAAAATTAACTTAACGAATATTCGTATTCGTGAAACGAGAGAAGAAGTATACGGTATTCTTGTAATTAGCTTTCAAACAGAAGAGGATCGAGAAAGAGCAGAGCAGTGTATTCGCCATTATACCAATTACGAAACATCCACTGGGATATGAGAGGGGGATAAAAATGAAAACAACACCATTAGCGATAAACGCAGCAAAGCTTCAAGGCCATTTGCAAATACCAGGAGATAAATCTATTTCCCATCGTTCAATTATGTTTGGAGCTATTGCCAACGGAACGACTACAATAACGAATTTTCTAACAGGAGATGATTGTTTAAGGACGATTGCTTGTTTTCGAAAGCTTGGCGTTGTAATTGAGCAGGAGGGAGAGAGAGCAGTTGTCTTTGGCAAGGGTTTCACTGGATTAAATGAACCAAGTGAAGTGCTTGATGTTGGAAATTCTGGAACGACGATCAGACTTATGCTTGGAATTTTAGCTGGGCGTCCGTTTTTTTCTACGCTCATTGGAGACGAATCTATAGGGAAGAGACCGATGACAAGAGTCACTAAACCGCTTTTAAGTCTAGGTGCTAACATTGATGGGAGAAGTGGTGGTGAGTACACTCCGATTGCGGTAAGAGGGGGAGGTCTCACAGGGATTGAGTATCGCTTACCGGTGGCAAGTGCTCAGGTGAAGTCTGCAATTCTTTTGGCAGGCTTACAAGCAGATGGAGAGACAACTGTTATTGAAACTTCCAAAACTCGCGATCATACAGAAAGAATGATTCAGCATTTTGGCGGTAAACTCGAAGTTGATGGTCTTACGATTAAAGTGCAAGGTGGGCAACCTTTACAGGGAACGAATGTTGAGGTTCCAGGAGATATTTCATCAGCTGCTTTCTTTCTTGTAGCGGGAGCCATTGTTCCGAATAGTGAAATTATGTTGAAAAATGTAGGGCTTAATCCAACAAGAACAGGCATTATAGATGTGATGCGAGAAATGGGAGCTGACTTGCAAGTAAAGAATGAACGAGAACAATTTGAGCCTGTCGGTGATGTAATCATAAAAACTTCAACCCTTAAAGGAACAACGATTGAAGGAGATATGATCCCACGCCTAATTGATGAAATTCCAATTATTGCCTTATTGGCTACGCAAGCAGAGGGAGTCACAATTATTAAAGACGCTGAAGAATTAAAAGTGAAAGAGACGAATCGAATCGATACAGTGGTTCGCGAATTACAAAAATTAGGCGCGAAAATAGAATCAACAAATGATGGCATGATTATTTACGGAAAGCAGCAGTTGTTAGGCGGCACCGTAAGCAGTCATGGTGATCATCGAATTGGGATGATGCTGGCTGTTGCTTCACTGGTTTGCAAGGAACAAACGAACTTAGAGAATATCGAAGCAATTTCCGTTTCTTATCCTAATTTCTTTAACCATTTAGAAAGCCTGTTAAAATAGCACTTGCTAGGTGTTAAAAAGCCGGCGATTCCAGAGGTAAAAGAGATAGTCGAGCCCATATCGGCTTCGCCTACGAAAAAGCACTATTTGGAGTGGAAATCAATAAGGTTAAAAGACAGCAAAATAAGAAGAGCCAAAACTAAGCTTTTGGGACAACCTCTTCTTTTTTTGTTTGGACTTTGTTATATGTCGGTATTTATTTTTGGCTCATTCTCTCTTCACCTTTCAGCACAACTGAAAAGGCTTGTGAAACCATGGTCTCACATGAAATGAGCCAAAAATCGTATGCTCAACAATTGTGTTAAAAGATTTGTCTAAACTATAATCATGGAATAAATATTTTTGTACAAGCATAGTTTGTCATAAGACTGATTAAAAGGGTGGTTTTATGACCTATATTATCGAAAATGCTAATTTGCTAAAGAACGATAGGCTTGAGCAAAACTCCTTGCTGATTAAAGAGGATCGCATCGATTCGATCAGACCCTCCTTCGAAAGGTTCTCCTACATGAGAGTGAATGCAAGTTCCTTTGTAATGACGCCGCCCCATGTTCTCTTTTGTCCTCAATTTCCATCGAGACAGTCATTTCAAGTTATGAAAAAATTTTATATCGATAAACTTATTACAAGAGGAAGTACGATGTTTTTAACTTATGTGGAAATAGATAAAGAATATTTATTACGGCCTGTTTATAACAATATGAAAACAGCTCTATTAAATAGTCCTATTGATTATACGATAGGGGTGAAAATTCCACTCCGTTTACTCACAACGAGCTTTTTAATAAAATGCAAACGGGCTAAAATCCCAGCGATATTCGTTGAAGTAGAGGATGAGTGGGAGCTTAAGGAAGTACCATGGGGATGGTTGAGGGAGGCTATGTTTCCTTATAATAGCCCACTGATTCCTGTTTTTGTAGCAGAAACTGAAAAGCAAAGAATTCAGGCAGAAGTGTATTGGCAGGAGCTTTTATACATCGAGAAGATTCCATTTATCGGACACGAGTTAAAAGAGAATGTCCCGATTTCTCGTGAGGATTTATGCAAACTGGGTATTTATCCTGTAAAATCGGGTTTACATCATGGTGGTGAAGTTAGTTATAATTTATATTTGAAAGATGATTTGGAAAACGAAATTTGTGAAAAAGAGTTGTTTATGCAACTAAATGAGCGCCTGCTTGTAACCGTTCATAAAGGAATGGTAATACGTGCAGGCAAGGACGTTCAATTTAGACCGGGGTTTGGCGAGTATGTTGTTATCAAAACTCCAGCCTTTTTTAAAGTGAATTAATGAATAAGTCTTATTAGGAGTAGAATTTTGCAAATTCCATTATAATGAAGATAGGTAGTTAAGTTATAAAACGCAAGCCATTTGCTTTTGTAGAAGTAAAGCGGCTATAAATATGTAATATTCTTGTCCTTTTAATGATTGAGGAAATGATAAATTTCGTTTGCTGTGGATGACTTTTGAATGAGTGGTAGGTAACAAAAAAATAGGATTGTGAAAGGGTTGCTAAATGGAAAAAGTCAGTAAAATTATTACTTTATTGGAAAATGGTCAGCATGAAGAGGCCTTACAGAAATATAAAGCAATATTAAAAAGTGGAACAAACGATGAAAGGCTCCTTCTTGGAGAAGAATTATTTCATTATGGATTTCTAGAGGAGGCAAAATCATTATTTGAAAGGCTTCATGAAGCATATCCTGAAGAGGGGGAAATTCTTGTTACGATGGCTGAGATTTACCTTGAACAAGGGAAAGAGGATGAAGCCATTCAAGCTTTAGATAAAATAAAAGAAACGGATCCAAGTTATCCGGAAAGCTTGCTATTGCAGGCTGATTTATACCAAATGGAAGGACTATATGAAGTTAGTGAACAGAAGCTGTTAAAGGCAAAATCTGTATTACCGGATGAGGTTATTATTGATTTTGCATTAGGAGAGCTCTATTTAGAGCAAGGGAGATTTATTGAAGCCATCAAATCATATGAAAGAGTTGTACCAATTGAGCAAGAAATAGCAGGGGTCAATATTAATCAAAGACTTGGTGATGCTTATAGTGCAGGCGGTGCTTTTGAAGAAGCCCTTCCTCATTATAAAAAAGCCTTGGAAGCTGGTTTAGAAATTAATACCCTTTTTCATTATGCATTTACGGCTCTTCAGGCGGGCATGAATAAAACAGCGATTGAAAAATTTTCTGAGCTGAAAGAACTTGATCACGAGTATCACTCTCTCTATCTTTATTTAGCAAAAGCGTACGAGCGAGAAGAGGAACTTGAATTAGCTTTTGAAACGGTTCAAGAAGGACTCCGCTATGACGAATATAACAAGGATTTGTATTTTATTGGTGGAAAGCTGGCGCTTAAACTTAACAAAGAAAAAAGTGCAGAAGAGCTCTTAAGACAGGCTTTAGTTCTCGATCCGGAATTTATTGAAGCTGGTATAACGATTAATAAGTTATTCCTTCATCAAGAGAGATATGAAGATGTGCTAGAGATCGTTGCTATTTTTGAGTCAAGTGGAATCGAGGAACCGCATTTAATTTGGGATGCGGCGGCTTCATTACAAAATTTAGAAAAATATTCACAGGCATTAAACAAATACCAACTTGCATATAATTTTTTAAAGAACGATCAAGAGTTTCTCGCAGATTATGGATACTTTCTAATTGAAGAAGGAAAACGAGAAGAGGCTGCCGAAATATTTAATGTATTACTAACAAATGATCCAACAAACGAAGAATTCACAGAAGTTTTACAAAGGCTGTCTGATGAAAGCTGAGCCGTCTGAGAAGTATGCAAACCCGTTTGCAGCTAACGTGACCATCATTAGAAATTAATAAAAAATAGTTGTACGCAGAGGAGGGAAAATAATGAAGACCCCTGTATCTGTCAACGAGAAAAAAGATTTTATTCGCTGGTTCCTCAATCATTATCAACTGAAAAGACGTGAATGTGTGTGGATTTTAAATTATTTAATGAGTCATGATGGACTTATGGAAAAAGTGCATTTTGTTGAGCAGGCTCAATATTGTCCCCGCGGTTTAGTCATGTCCACTCATTGTGTTGATGAGGTACCTTTTCGTTTTTACAAAGAGAATGTCATGACAACAGATGCAGAGAAATCTTTTCACGATATTCGTTTAAATAGGGATGAAGAAATATTTATTCAACTTAATTTTCATGCATCCAATAAAGCGCATCAATATGCTGCTGTTTTAGAAGAGAATCCTTTCATGCCCAAAAGTCTGCAAATTAGTGAAAAGGATCGCCTTATCGCAGAAAAATTTCTGTCATCTACACTGAAAAATTTCCAACGAGAAAAATTGCTTCGTTTAATTGATGAGGCTTTAGACAATCAAGATAAAGCTGCTTTTGAAGAGTTAACCAAAAAACTTAACCGTTTAAGGTAGAACTGCTGCTGCGAAAAGAATATCAAAGTGGAAGCTGTGTCAAAAGGTTGTTAAAAAGGCCTTTTTGATATCAGCTTTTTCTTCTTAGTTAAATCTAAATAGAGCGCAATCATTTAACCTCGCTAATCCTTCGGCCGAAAAGCTCGAAGCTTTCAAAAAAGTTTGTTGAATGATTATTTTTGTTGAAGCAACAGGTTCTGCCTCCTGTGGGAAGTTGCTCGGTCCTGTCCGCGAAAAAGCTCCATCTGAAGGGAAAACAACAAGAAGCACAGACGGGACAAAACAAGAGGCATCCCAAAGAAGCAAGATGTTTGGACAACCTCTTGTTTTTGTATAGAATCATCTTTGTCCAGTTATTGTTGAAATGGTATGATTAAGTAAGAATTAATGAACTTGGAGTGATGGGAATGAAATGGGTTTCAAAAGATATGGATATGTATTTAGGTGCGAAGGAATATGTTGATACGGTTGTCCTGCCGCTACTGCCGATTTCGTTTGGCGATGATCTAAAACAAACTGCCTCCATGACAGAGTTTATTTCGCTTTTAACGATTCCTCTTGAGAGGCAATTTAAAGGAAGGCTCATGATGCTTCCTGGCTATACATATTTAAAAAGTGACTCTGATGACAGCCGTCTGCAGGTGATAAAACACTGGGAAACAGAGTTCAAAAAAAGTGGGTTTAAACATATGATTTATATAACATCTGATAGCGGTTGGAGAACGATAGAAGATAAATGTGAAGGCACGGTGATTTGGCTACCGTCTCTTCCATTGGAGAATATGGATGAAAAATATCGAAATTCAATTTTAGAGGATCAAATTGGACAATTGATTCATTTATTTGTGAAAAAGTGGCAAAATAATGACTAATGGAGATTTTAATCACTGAGTTCCAATCCTTTAGCGATTTATTATATTGACCTAAAGTATAGATTGATATATCATTGTTATGTCCTAGTTTTATATTGTGCCTAAATTATGTCCGTTGGACTACCATTTCATGATAGAGGGGGGAAAGGTATGAGCAAACAACGCGTAACAAGACGTCAATTCCTAAACTATACACTTACTGGTGTTGGTGGATTTATGGCTGCAGGAATGTTAATGCCAATGGTCCGATTTGCAGTTGATCCTGTTTTGAAACACAATGCAGCTGGCGATTATGTTGTCACGAAACAAAAGATTGATGAAATAACGAATGAACCAGTTCGTGTAGATTTCTCTTTTGAACAAAAAGATGCATGGTACACTTCAGAAGTAACAAATACTGCATGGGTATACAAAGATGAGAATGGTGAAATTGTCGCATTATCTCCAGTCTGTAAGCATTTAGGTTGTACGGTAGACTGGAATACGGATGCAACACACCCTGAACATTTCTTTTGTCCATGTCACAATGGACTTTATACAAAAGATGGTGTAAACGTACCTGGTACACCGCCAGCAGCGCCGTTGGATGTATATCCTTATAAAGATGTTGACGGTTATTTAGCTTTAGGTAAAGCAGAACCGCGAAAGGGGGCGTAATGATTGTTAAATAAGATTTATGATTGGGTAGATGAACGTTTGGATATTACGCCTTTGTGGCGGGATATTGCAGACCATGAAGTGCCTGAACATGTAAACCCTGCACATCATTTTTCGGCATTTGTTTACTGTTTCGGTGGGTTAACGTTCTTCGTTACTGTTATTCAAATTTTATCTGGTATGTTTTTAACGATGTACTATGTTCCAGATATAAAAAATGCCTGGGAATCGATTTATTATCTGCAAAACGAAGTGGCTTTTGGACAAATTGTCCGTGGAATGCATCACTGGGGTGCTAGTTTAGTTATCGTCATGATGTTTTTACATACGTTGCGTGTTTTCTTCCAAGGAGCTTATAAGAAACCGCGTGAGCTTAACTGGATTGTTGGAGTACTTATCTTCTTCGTCATGCTTGCCCTAGGTTTAACGGGTTATTTATTACCATGGGATATGAAAGCGTTATTTGCAACAAAGGTTACGATTACGATTATCGAGTCAGTACCATTTATAGGTGAGTACTTGAAGATTCTGATCGCAGGACATTCGGATATTATTGGTGCACAGACAATTACCCGATTCTTTGCAATCCATGTATTCTTCTTACCTGCTGCATTGTTTGCATTGATGGCTGCCCACTTCTTGATGATTCGTAAACAAGGTATTTCAGGTCCATTGTAAAATCGATTTATTCTCATGATTTCTGAATGACTTAAAGGAGGGGAATTGTTCAATGCATCGTGGAAAAGGTATGAAGTTTGTGGGAGATTCACGTGTCCCAGCTTCAGGTCGAAAACCGAATATTCCGAAGGATTACTCGGAATATCCTGGTAAAACAGAGGCGTTTTGGCCAAACTTTCTTTTAAAAGAATGGCTAATCGGTGCTGTTTTTCTCGTTGGATTTTTATGTTTAACTGCTGCGCATCAGCCACCGCTTGAGAAAATAGCAGATCCTAGTGATACAGCATATATTCCATTACCTGACTGGTACTTCTTATTCTTATATCAACTATTGAAATATTCATTTGCATCAGGTCCGTATAATATTATAGGTGTACTCGTTATTCCAGGGCTTGCCTTTGGTGCGTTATTATTGGCGCCATTCCTTGATAGAGGACCGGAGCGACGCCCATCTAAACGTCCATTAGCAACTGGATTCATGCTTCTTGCTGTTGCGGGAATCACCTATTTAACTTGGGAATCAGTAGCACACCACGATTGGGAAGCTGCGAAGCTTCAAGGCCAAATTGTTGCGGAGGCAGAAATCGATACGGAATCCGACGGTTACAAAATTTTTGAAGCAAATGGCTGTGTTACTTGCCACGGAGGAGACCTTCAAGGTGGAGCAGGTTCGCCGCCACTTATTGATACGGGATTAACGCCAGAAGAAGTAGCTGAAATTGCTAAAAATGGTCAAGGAGCTATGCCAGCTGGTTTATTCCAAGGTACTGATGAAGAGTTACAAATACTAGCTGAATTCATCTCTACTCTTGAAAGTGAATAATTATCTTGTTAAAAAGCTGACGATTTGTTCGTCAGCCTTTTTGTTGTGGTTTAGAAATGATCGATTTCGTAGCTGTGGATCATTTTTTTCAGCAGAAAAGCTTACTAAACATCAGGTACCGGTGAAATCATATTTGGATTTTTACAAATTAGGACCACACCGTAGTTACTGTCTTTTATTTGTACGGTGATAAGCATGTCGAACAGGAGCTTTGATTAATGGCAAAAGGGAAACAATTCGAATTTTAGTTCACGTCCTTTAATTCCTGTTTTAGTTCTTACAGGGCATTAACCAGTTTGTTTTTAGAGGAAATATGGTACTATAAGAAAGATGTGGAAATAAATGAGGTGAATATACTTGAAGTTGATCTACTCCATTTTAGCAAATCGCTCCATTTTATCGTTACTCCTTGTTATTAATTTTGTCGGGACAGTTTACGGCTACTATTGGTATAAAAGCCAGTTGGCAGATACTCCGCCGATTTTTCTACCATTCGTACCAGATAGTCCTACAGCAAGTCTTTTTTTCTTATTTGTTCTGCTTGCTTTTTTATTGGGTAAGAATTGGCCGTTATTTGAAACATTAGCCTTGGTCACGCTCTTTAAATATGGCATTTGGGCCGTCGTTATGAATGTAATCGTTTTTATCATGGCGGGGGAGATTGACGGAGTGGGTATGATGCTTGTTCTTTCACATGGAGCAATGGCAATCCAAGGTCTACTATATGCTCCATTTTACCGTTTTAAAATATGGCATCTTATTGTGGCTGCCATTTGGACATTACATAACGATGTGATTGATTATGTGTTTTTCATGATGCCTAGATATCATATGCTTAATGATTATATTGCGCAAATTGGTTATTTTACCTTTTGGTTAAGCATTGCTTCAATTGCGGTTGCCTATTATTTCGGGTTGCGAAAAGACCGTTTTACACTCCGGATTAAATGAAATAGCAGTTATATCAGCCAATATTTTTGGTCTAACCTTGTCCAACTTCACATACCATTTAATAGTAATGTGAGGAGGGACAGGTATGAAGCTGAAAGCTGCTATATTTTTTATTGTAATCCTTATAGTTGCACCAGTAACGATACAAGCAAACCATCATATTTCCTCTATTGAAAAGCTTGATCAAATTTCTGATGAAGCTCTACAATTGGTGAAGTCTTCAAGATATGACGATGCAAAAAAACTTCTTGAGTATTTTTCTAATGAGTTTCTTGCCTATACAATGGAAAATCACGGTTTCTCAATAGATGAACTACGGATTGTGACCCTTGCCCAAAATGAAGCAATAGAAGCAATGGGCAACGGCAGTATGGATCATGATGAGCGCATTAATCGAGTAACGAAATTTCGTCTTGCGATAGATGCGATTACCTCCACGAATCAGCCATTATGGACGGAGATGGAACGGCCGATGATGACGGTTTTCGGAGGAATGAAAGATGCGGCGATGCAAGGGGATGCAGAGAATTTCCATTCGCATTTGAATTCCTTTCTATCTCTTTATGAGGTGATTTATCCAAGTATGAAGCTAGATGTTCCTGTGCAAAGAGTTCAACAAATTGATGCAAGAATCCACTTTATTGATGAGTATCGACCAAGAGTATTAGCTGAAGAAACCGGGTTGCAGGAATTAGTCGCTTTAGAAACAGATTTAAGAGATTTGTTTAATCAGATGTCTGAAGATGAAGCAGATCCATCTCTTTGGTGGGTGATTATAACAACGGGCAGTATTATTATTGTTACATTATCCTATGTCGGCTGGAGAAAATACAAAGGAAATAAGGAACGGGAAAGAGCAAAGAAAAGAATGTAACAGATAGATAGATGTAAGGGGCTTTATAATTGACTCATTATAAAAACCTCTTTACAATATAATTAAGCATATTATCCTTATCCTCTTACTGGTAATGGAAAATATGACTTTTTTGTAAAAAAGCCAATGTGAAACAACGAAGAAATCTAAAAACAAAGGTAATGGAGGAATAAAAATAATATGGGATTTAGCTTTTTAATTTATTTTGCCTTGATCATTTTAATCCCGATCTGGGCCCAGTTGAAAGTCAAAGGCGCTTATAAGAAGTATTCACAGGTTCCCTCCTCATCGCATATGCGCGGGGCTGAAGTTGCAAGAAGAATCTTGGATACAAACGGTCTGTACGATGTGACTGTGGAAGAAACAAGAGGGCATTTAACGGATCATTATGATCCACGTTCAAAAACGGTTCGCCTCTCCTCTGAAAATTATCATGGGCATTCCGTTGCAGCTGCTGCAATTGCTGCCCATGAGGTAGGACACGCAATTCAAGATCAAGTCGACTATGCGCCATTGCGTATTCGCCATTCTTTAGTTCCTGTAGCAAACTTAGGTTCAAACTTTTCTTGGATTCTTATCATCATCGGAATGCTAGCAAGTTTGTCCAATTTAGTACTGCTTGGTATCATTTTCATGGCCGCAGCAGTAGTGTTCCAGCTCGTTACATTACCAGTGGAGTTTAATGCTTCAAATCGGGCTATGGATCAAGTTGTTTCATTAGGGATTATCAGAAATGATGAAGAAAAAGAAACCCGTAAGGTTCTTGATGCAGCCGCTTTAACTTATGTTGCAGCAGCCGCTGTGGCCGTATTAGAGCTATTACGACTCGTTTTAATCTATACAGGAATGCAAAGAAGCGAATAGATAGGAAAAAACCAAAGTGTAGACAAACTCGAAAGTTTTCGAGTTTGTCTACACTCTTTTTTGTTTTTTTTTAATAGGTAGAGTGTGTAAATTGATTGGAACGAAGAATGGTTCTTTCCACGGGTGGCTTTATGCTCCAATTGCGCCAGTTTTCTACCCTTGTTTAAATTATCTTTCAATCGGTTTTTTATTTTCATCAAGGGTGAAACCTTCGCCAAGTACATCATGAACAATACTGACAGATACAAAAGCATGGGGATCGACAGCTGTAATTAAATTTTTTAATCTGACAATTTCATTCCGTCCGACCACACAGTACAACACTTCACGCTCCTGTTTGGTGAATGAACCGTGACCTTTGAGGACGGTAACTCCCCGATCCATTTCTTTCATAATTTTTGCCGAGATCTCTTCATTTTTTTCTGAAATGATCATTGCGCCTCTAGCAGAATAAGCCCCCTCCTGCATAAAGTCGATCACTTTTGCTCCAACAAAGACAGCTACTAATGTGTACATCGCTTCTCGGTGCGATAAATAGAAAATAAGAGATAAGATAATAACGACAGCATCAAACATAAACATCGTTTTGCCCATGCTCCAACCGATGTATTTTTGTGCAAGCCTTGCAATAATATCGACACCGCCAGTAGTTCCGCCATAGCGGAATATGATTCCTAGTCCAATACCGATAAAAACACCGGCAAATAGAGCCGCAAGCGCTAAATCATCATTTAATGGAATAGCGATAAATGGATAGCGTTGGAACAACCAAAGGAAGATTGATACACTAACAGTTCCAATGATTGTATAAATAAAGACTTTTCTACCTAGCAGTTTCCAACCAATCAAAAATACAGGGATATTTAAAATTAAATTTGTGTAGGATGGATCAAATTTATAAAGAAAATAAAGCAATAGGGTAATTCCGGTGAAGCCTCCCTCTGCTAAATTATTTTCCATATTAAAGTGGACGATGCCAAATGAAAAAATGGCAGAGCCAATTAATATAAAGAAGATATTTTTCAGTTTAAGTCCAAAGGGCATTTCAACATTCCTCTCTTTCACATACTACTCCTCCAAAACGCTTTAATTATAAGGGAAGCCATAAAGAATGGCAACAACTGGAGAAAGAAAAAAATATTTGTAAAAGCTATTGTTATTATTTAATATTAACTTTAATGATGAATGTTTAATGACTGACATAAGTAGGAGTGGTAATAGCATGAGCCGAGATAAAACGATTAAGGAGATGCAAGCGGAAGTTGATACATATATTTCTCAATTTAAGGAAGGTTATTTCAGCCCTCTAGCGATGCTGGCAAGAATGACGGAAGAATTAGGAGAGCTGGCTCGTGAAGTTAATCATTATTACGGTGAAAAACCAAAAAAATTATCTGAAGATGAAAAAACGATTGAGGAGGAGTTGGGTGATTTACTCTTTGTGATCACTTGTTTTGCCAATTCTCTTAATATCAGTTTAGAAGAAGCACATGATCGAGTAATGCACAAGTTTAATACGAGAGATAAAGACCGTTGGACAAGGTTTGAAAATACAGGGGAGTGATGCACATGAAGAAAATAAAAGTAATAATAGCCGGCCCAAGAGGTAGAATGGGGAGAGAAGCAGTAAAATTAGTTGAAGCAACTGAAAATTATCAACTTGTTGCTGCGATAGACTATAAATATGATGGTAAGCTGCTGCGAGAAATAGAAGGTTTTCATGCTTTAGAAGTACCTGTATATGGGGATGTAGAAAAATGTCTTTCTGAAATTGAAGCAGATGTGTTGATCGATTTAACGACACCAGAGATAGGGATGCACCATACAAAAACAGCCTTATGGCACGGTGTTAGACCAGTGGTAGGAACAACGGGGTTTTCAAAAGAGGATTTAGCGGAGCTCCAAGCTACTTGTGAAGAGAAGGAGCTAGGCTGTATTATTGCGCCCAATTTCGCCCTCGGAGCGGTTCTAATGATGAAGTTTTCTCAAATGGCGGCAAAGTATTTTAAAGATGTTGAAATTATTGAGTTACATCATGATCAAAAGCTTGATGCTCCTTCAGGGACAGCAGTGAAAACAGCCGAAATGATTTCTGCTGTCAGAGAACAAAAAAGTCAGGGGCATCCTAATGAAAAAGAGACGATGCAAGGTGCTAGAGGGGCTAATTTTGAAGGGATGCATATTCATTCGGTGCGCTTACCCGGTTTAATAGCGCATCAGCAGGTGATGTTTGGTTCTGATGGACAGACACTCTCGATTCGCCACGATTCCTATAATCGTGCTTCCTTTATGTCTGGAGTCAAACTTGCGGTTGATACTGTAATGAAATTAGACACATTTGTCTATGGTCTTGAAAATATCATCGAATAAGTAGATAGCTGTAATGAAATAAAAATTAAGGTTTCACCAAATAAAGCTTCCAGATGCACCAAAAAATATCCAATTGAATAGATGGAGAAAATTTTTGGGGGATAGAACTAAGATATTTGTGAAAAGAGCAAATAGGAAAGAGGAGATAGCGATGAATATTGCATTAATTGCCCATGATAAGAAAAAAGACGATATGGTGCGCTTTGTCATGGCGTATGAAGAGATTTTAAAAAATCATACGCTATTTGGAACAGGAACGACAGGCCAAAAAATTATGGAATCAACCAATTTAAAGGTGCACCGATTTCAGTCAGGGCCACTTGGGGGAGATCAAGAAATTGGAGCTATGATCGCAAATAATCGAATGGATGTCGTCTTATTTTTTCGAGATCCACTAACAGCTCAGCCACATGAACCAGATGTTTCTGCTTTAATTCGATTATGTGATGTCTATTTAGTTCCGCTTGCGACTAATATGGGAACTGCGGAAGTGATTATTAAAGGTTTAGAACGCGGTGATCTATCTTGGCGTGAGATCATTGCAAAACGAAATGGTGAAGTGAATGAATGAGCAATTGGATATTTTAGCTTTTGGAGCCCACGCGGATGATGTTGAAATCGGCATGGGTGGGACAATTGCAAAATATACATCATGCGGTAAAAAGGTCGGTATTTGTGATTTAACACGGGCAGAGTTATCTTCCAATGGCACGGTGGAAGGAAGGCTTGCAGAAGCTAAGAGAGCAGCGGAGCGGCTGGGAGTAAAAGTTCGAGAAAACCTCAATCTTTCCGACCGGGGATTGTTCTTATCTGAGCAGTCAATCCAAGAGGTGGTAGCGCTCATTAGAAAGTACCGACCTAAGCTGGTGTGTACTCCGTATCATCTCGATCGCCATCCCGATCACGGGAATTGTACAAAGATTGTAGAAGAAGCCTTTTTCTCCGCGGGAATTCGAAAATTGAAAACAGCTCATCAATACGCTCCTTACCGTCCGAATAAGCTTATTTATTATATGATTAACGGGTTTCATAAGCCTGATTTCGTCATCGACATCTCGGATTTCATGGAACTAAAATTAGCGAGTTTAACTGCTTATGAAAGTCAATTTCAAAGAGGTCCTGAAACGGTGGAGACGCCATTAGTCAATGATTATCTTGAATCCGTCGAGGCGAGGGAAAGACTGTTCGGGAAAGAGGTTGGAGTCAAATATGCTGAAGGGTTTATCACCAAGACCCCCATATTGCTAAACAGGGATCTATTAGGAGAGCACGAATGACAAAAAAATTAAAAATAGGAATTACTTGTTATCCAACTGTTGGTGGATCAGGAGTGATTGCGACGGAGCTTGGAAAAATGCTTGCTGAAAAGGGCCATGAAATTCATTTCATTTCCTCAAGTCTTCCATTTCGTTTAAAAAAAATGTACCATAATATTTTTTACCATCAGGTTGAGGTCAATCAATATTCAGTTTTTCAATATCCACCATATGACATTGCTCTAGCAAGTAAAATGGCTGAGGTCATTAAACGGGAAAATTTAGACATCCTTCACGTTCATTATGCGATTCCACATGCGGTTTGTGCGATTTTAGCAAAGCAAATGAGCGGAAAGGATATTAAAATTATCACAACACTTCATGGGACTGATATAACGATTCTTGGTTATGATATGACTCTGACAGATGCGATTCGATTTGGGATCGAAAAATCAGATGCCGTTACAGCTGTTTCGAATTCTTTAATAAAACAAACATATGACCTTATAAACCCAGATAAACAAATTGTTCCTGTTTATAATTTTATTGATGAACGAGTGTATAGACGTACAGATGCTGCTTATTTAAAAGAAGAATTTGGAATACCAGAGGATGAAAAGGTCATGATCCATGTTAGTAATTTTCGCCCTGTAAAACGGGTACCTGATGTTGTGAAGTCTTTTGCAAAAATAGTGAAGCAGATGAAAGCAAAGCTGCTTCTCATTGGTGATGGACCTGAAATGTCCGTTGTCTCAAGATTGGTGGATCAATTAAAAATAAAAGACAAGGTTCTTTTCTTAGGAAAGCAAGATAATTTAGAAGAGCTTTATTCAATTAGTGATCTGATGCTTCTGCTCTCGGAGAAAGAAAGCTTTGGCCTTGTCGCACTGGAAGCAATGGCCTGTGGCGTCCCATGTATTGGTACAAACATCGGCGGTTTGCCAGAGGTAATAATAGACGGTGAAACAGGGTACATCTGTGAATTAGGGAATATAGAAGAAATTGCACAAAAAGCTTTGCATATATTAGCAGATTCAACGGTACATAAACGTTTTTCACAAGCATCGATCACTGCCGTTTTTGAGCGATTTAAAGCGGATTTAATAGTAAAGCAATACGAGGATCTTTATTACGAAACTATTCAAAAAGGGGAAAAACAATGAAAGCTCCTTTTCTAAAAGCCCTGCCAATTTTGCATAAATTAGAAGCTGCCGGATACGAAGCCTATTTTGTAGGAGGGGCAGTCCGTGACTTTTTGCTGGCAAGACCGATAGATGATGTTGATATTGCAACTTCCGCAACTCCTGAGGAAGTGAAGGAAGTATTTTCGAAGACGGTCGATGTAGGAATTGCACATGGTACTATTGTAGTTCTTTATCAGGGGGAGTCATATGAAATTACAACCTTTCGCAGTGAATCGGATTATGCTGATTTTAGAAGGCCAAATGAAGTCACGTTTATCCGTTCTTTAACAGAGGACTTGCGTCGACGGGACTTTACAATGAATGCGATTGCTATGAATAAGAATGGGGAGCTGATTGATCCATTTGCTGGGCAGGCAGCAATTAAGGCAAAGATGATAAAGACGGTAGGGAATGCTGGTGAGCGATTTCAAGAGGATGCTCTTAGAATGATGCGAGCGATTCGTTTTGTCAGTCAGCTTTCATTTTCTCTCGAAAAGGAAACGTATAATGCTTTAAAGGAACATAGTAAGTGGTTAGAAATGATTGCAGTTGAGCGAAAGACGATCGAATTTGAAAAACTGCTAAAAGGGGAAAATTATCAAATGGCAATAAAGCTCCTTATAGATACGGGACTTTATCGATTTTTACCAGGGTTTAAGGATAAACACAAAGAACTGGCAGCATTTTCACAGTTTGATCTAACAGGCCATTTTGCCATTAGCGAGTATTGGGTTTTACTTCTTTATCATTTTCATTTACCGAGAAATAACGTCGAGGCTTTTTTAAGATCTTGGAAGCTTCCCGTTAAGCAAATAAGAAGAGTGAAACTTGGATTAAGTTTGCTTACTCAGCGCCTTGATCATGAATGGAAATTAGAGGAGCTCTACCGTGCTGGCAAAGAATCTGCAATTCGGACAGAAAAACTTTTAAATGTTTTACAAGAACGGTATATAGATGCCAATATTGACGAACTAGAAGGAGTATGGCAACGGTTGCCGCTTAAAGAGAGAAAAGAGTTGGCCATAACCGGACAAAACTTATTGGAATGGTATCAATTACAGGGCGGACCGTGGATTGAAGAAAAGCTGCTGGCAATAGAAAAAGCAATTATTAATGGTGAACTCAAAAATGAACGGGTATCAATAAAGGAGTGGCTATTTACATGCAGTCAACCTTAAGGAAAAAACTGCTTGACGCATTTACTGAGCATGAAGGTGAATTTCTTTCAGGTCAATATTTAGCTGATTTGATGGGCTGTTCAAGAACTGCTGTGTGGAAACATATTGAAGACCTTCGCAATGAAGGTTTTGAGCTTGAGGCAGTAAGAAGAAAAGGCTATCGCATTATCCAAAAACCTGAGCATGTGAGTGCCAATGAGATTCGATTAGGGTTAAAAACCTCGCTCATCGGTCAACAAATTCATTACAAAGAATCAGTTGATTCGACACAAAAAGTGGCTCATCGACTTGGCATGGAAAACGCGCTTGAGGGAACGGTTGTCATCGCTGATGAGCAAATAGGTGGAAAAGGGAGAATGGATAGGAGATGGCATTCTCCTAAACATACAGGCATTTGGATGAGTGTCATATTAAGACCACAGATTCCACTTTCGATGGCACCTCAATTAACGCTCTTAACCGCGGTTGCGGTCGCTCAAGCAATTGTTGAAAATACTGGACTTGAGCCCCAGATAAAATGGCCTAATGACCTTTTAGTGAACGGCAAGAAAGTGACAGGTATTTTAACGGAATTGCAGGCTGAAGCAGACAGAATCAACTCAGTCATTATCGGAATTGGAATAAATGTTAATCAAGCGGTAACAGATTTCCCGGAAGGTTTAAGGGCGGTTGCAACCTCCCTTTCAATTGAAAAGGGGGAGCTTATTAATCGTGCTAGTTTAATTCAAACGATATTTTTAAAGCTTGAAAAACTTTATCTGCTTTATTTGGAAACAGGATTTCATCCCATTAAACTTCTTTGGGAAAGTTATGCAATTAGTATTGGCAAAACGATAACCGCACGCACGTTAACAGGAAATATAACGGGAAAGGCCCTTGGTATCAACGATGATGGCGTATTGAAAATCGAAGATAAAAACGGTGTGGTTCATAGCATCTATTCTGCTGATATCGAGCTAGGATAAAGAAATTTCCTAGCATTTTTTATGCTCGAGTATTTGCACGTTAACCAATTTTGCTTTTATTAATCGTAAAAACTCCTCTTTAGCCCAACCTTAGCAATCTAGTACTGTTTTATGCTAGGTAATTGTGCTGAAATTTGCTATAATTTTTTATGTGGGCAGTATCATTTTTGAACTGCACCTTGTTAAAGACGTTGTTTAAATGAATAATTATCTGCCTAGATCCAAATGGACAGGGACAGAGGGATGAAACAGGAATATGTTGCAAAGGGATCCTTCTGCGTTTTTTAGGATTCCTTTTTTGTTTATCTCCTCTTCCGATTCAAAAAGGAGGAAAATGATGAGAACTACAACCGATTTTCAAAAGATGAAGCAAGAGCATGATAAAATTGTCATGCTGACGGCTTACGACTTTCCATCAGCAAAGTTGGCGGAACAAGCTGGTGTTGATGTCATCCTTGTTGGTGATTCCCTTGGAATGGTCGTTTTAGGCTATGATTCAACAGTGTCTGTGACAATGGAAGATATGGTCCATCATGGAAAAGCTGTAAAAAGAGGAGCGATAGACACTCATATCATTGTTGATATGCCCTTTATGAGCTATCATTTATCAATTAAAGATACGCTTTTAAATGGAACGAGGCTTATTCAAGAAACAGGTGCTAATGCTGTTAAGGTCGAAGGGGCTGATGAAGTGGTAGCCCATATTAAAGCATTAACAAGAGCGGGAATTCCTGTCTGTGCTCACCTGGGCTTAACTCCACAATCCGTTGGAGTGCTTGGAGGCTATAAGGTGCAAGGGAAAAGTGCTGCAGCAGCAAATAAGTTAATTGAGGATGCAAAAAAATGTGAAGAAGCTGGTGCATTTATGCTTGTTCTAGAATGTGTACCAAAACAATTAGCAAAAGCAATCTCGCAAAGTTTGTCGATCCCGACAATCGGTATCGGAGCCGGGGCGGAGACTGACGGTCAGGTGCTTGTGTATCATGATATATTAATGTATGGTGTCGAGCGGTTACCAAAATTTGCAAAGCAATATACAAATTTGAATGTAGAGATTCAAAAAGGGATAGAACATTATATTTCAGAGGTAAAACAGAAAAGCTTTCCTTCTGATCCTCACAGTTTCATGATGAAAGAAGAAGAAATGCTGGGGCTTTATGGAGGTAAAAAATGAAAATTATTACAAACATTACCGAAATGCAAGCACTGGTGAAAGAGCTAAAAAATACGAATTCAATTGGCTTTGTTCCTACGATGGGTTATCTACATGAAGGACATTTGCAGCTTATTAGAAAAGCACGTGAAGTGAATGATATTACTATTGTCAGTATTTTTGTTAATCCGCTTCAATTTGGTCCAAATGAAGATTTTGCTTCGTATCCGCGCGATTTTGAACGGGACGTCAGCGTTTGTCGCGAAGAGGGTGTTGACATTATATTTAACCCTTCCGTTGCGGAGATGTATCCTAATCCCTTGTCTGTAAAGGTGTTAGTTCAAGCGAGGACGGATGTGTTATGCGGTGATTCAAGACCGGGGCATTTTGATGGTGTAGCAACTGTGCTGACAAAGCTATTCCATTTAATTTTACCCGATCGAGTTTACTTAGGGATGAAAGATGCCCAGCAAGTTGCCGTCGTCGAAGGACTGATTGCAGACTTAAATTTTCCAATTGAGCTGATACCAATTCCAACTGTCCGCGAAGAGGACGGATTGGCGAAAAGTTCCCGAAATGTAAATTTAAATTCTGAGGAAAGACAACAAGCTCCTGAAATATATCGAGCATTGCTAGAGGCAAGAAAAAAAATCGAAGCTGGTGAAAGAAATATTGAATCACTAGTTACGATGATAAAAAACAATATTACCAAAAAAACGAGTGGAACGATTGACTACGTTGAAATTTATTCCTTTCCGGAGCTTCAAACGATTGAAAAAGTGAAAGGGAAAATCATTATTGCAATAGCTGTTCAATTTACTAAAGCTCGTTTAATCGACAATATTGTCTTAGCTGTTGAGTAGAACAATTGATTATTCCAACGTAAAGAATGGAGGAAGCATCGTGTTTCGAACGATGATGAATGGAAAAATTCACCGTGCTCGTGTGACAGAGGCAAACTTAAATTATGTGGGCAGTATTACAATTGATGAAGAAATATTAGAAGCAGTTGGCATGGTAGCAAATGAAAAGGTACAAATCGTTAATAACCATAATGGAGCAAGGTTTGAAACCTATATTATTCCTGGCAAAAGAGGCAGCCGGGTAATATGCATCAATGGGGCTGCTGCGAGACTTGTACAAGAAGGAGATGTCGTCATCATTATTTCCTATGCATTGGTGGCAGAAGAAAATATTCATGCACATCAACCAAAGGTTGCAATTATGAATGAGAAGAATGAGATCGTTGAAATGCTTCATGCAGAGCCAGAAAAGACGATAATCTAACAAGTAAAAGCCTTAAGCAACTATACTTTCACGGTATAGTCTCGTTTAAGGTTTTTCTGTTTTTAGCTGAATCGATTTCATAATGTACCATCGCTAATTAAAAAACGAACAATATCACGTTTTATATTCATTTATGTCCGCATTTACTCCTTGGAATAATGTAAAATTAAAAATGAACGTTCGTTTTTTTTAACTTGAAGTGCGCAATTATGAAATGGACTCAGCTAACGAACTTTAACGACACTAGCTTAGTCTCCGTTCAATCTTGGAAAGGGAAGCATTTACTTTTTCAATCCCTTTTCTGTTTGCTACTGTTTATGATAAAGTGAAAGCAATGAAACTGGATGGCGTTGCATAACAGTATTGATAATTATAGTATAAAGCTATGTTAAACAAAATCATTTTAGTCTCATTTAGCTCAGCTGAAAGATGGGAAAGTAAAATTTTCACGAATTCAACTTTGTCAAATATAAAAAATATAAAAAAGTACTCCTTCAAATTAGTTTGAAGGATAGAGGTGTATAGAATTGAGTAACAAATTTGTGGTAGTCGATTTAGAAACAACGGGAAATGCTCCAAAGAAAGGTGATAAAATTATCCAATTTGCAGCCGTTGTTGTTGAAAATGGAAAAATTACAGAGCAATTCTCTTCCTTTATCAATCCAGGAAGAGAGATACCACTTTTCATAGAAGAATTAACAGGATTAAATGACGAGATGGTTCGAGATGCGCCAAATTTTTCGGAAATTGCCCCGAAGGTATTAATGCTTCTCGAGGATGCATACTTTGTCGCCCATAATGTCCTATTTGATTTATCGTTTCTTCAAGAAGAGTTGATCGAGGCAGGATACGAAGGTTTTTTAGGTCCGGTTTTGGATACAGTGGAAATGGCTAGATTTTTGTTTCCGACATCTGATAGCTACAAGTTAAATGAACTTGCTGTTCAAGAGGGGTTGAATCACGAACGTCCCCATCAAGCAGATAGTGATGCATATGTAACGGCGGAATTGTTATTGATCTTGTTGAATCGACTTTGGCAACTGCCGAACATAACTCTCCATCAATTGCTAAAGCTTTCTGGTGGGTTGAAAAGTGATGTGGCATTATTGTTAGATGATCTCATTATCGAAAAAGAACGAAGTTTAGAAGAGATCCCTTTTTCATTAGAACGACATCGTGGAATTATGCTAAGGAAATTAGAAGATCGTGAAGAGTTCGCTTATGACCCCTCCATTCCATACCCTGAAAGTGATGAGGAAAAAGAGCGTTTGTTTCAGGGAGCGTTTCAAGGATATGAAAAACGAATTGGGCAATTTCAAATGATGGACACTGTTTTTAAGGCTTTTACAAATGAAAAACATGCTCTTATTGAAGCTGGGACAGGCGTGGGAAAGTCGATGGCTTATTTATTGCCAGCGGCAATTTTTGCTAGTGAACGCCGTGAAACAATTGTCATTAGTACCCATACAACCCAGCTGCAGGAGCAACTATTGAATAATGATATTCCATTGTTGCAAAAAATTCTTCCGAACAAACTTAAAGCAGTGATTTTAAAAGGAAGAAGTCATTATTTAAGCTTGGCAAAATTCGAGCAATCGCTGCAAGAGGATGATGATAATTACGATATTAGTTTGACGAAGATGCAAATTCTTGTCTGGTTATTAGAGACTGAAACAGGAGACCGTGATGAGTTGAATCTATCGAGCGGAGGAATGCTTTTCTGGGGCAAAATTAAAAATGATGACAGTACCTATTTTCAGCAGAGGTCCTGGATAAAATACGATTACTATTTACGAGCGCGTAAAGCATCACAGACCGCTAATTTTATTATTACTAACCATTCCTTTTTATTGACTGATCTTGTTGCTGATACAGCGATTCTGCCCCGTTATGATTACTGTATTTTAGATGAAGGGCATCATTTTGAGAAAGTTTGTGGGAAATACTTTGGTCTATCCCTTGATTATTTACATATACGACTTTTACTCAGCCAATTTGGGCAATACGAACAAAAGCAAATTCATTACGAACTGGAGCAGATTTTGAAAGAAAAGGACTCTGAACGAACAGCAGAAACGATTCATTCTTTTGAAGTAAGCCAGCTTTTTAATGAATTAATGAATGAAATGGATCAATTTTTTAGAACTGTGGCCAATGTAGCAAAAAAGCGTGTAAAGAGCAGTGCGGCGACAAATAAAGTAACTTTTCGCTTAATAAAGGAAGGATCTGATCAAGACTGGTCACCGATCCATTCGACAGGTGAACGATTTTACTTTAGCTTAAAAGACTTTGCCGCAGCCATTAAGCAATACGTAGAGGCTTTTACGAAAGAAGAACTACAGCTTTCAAACCCGCAAAAATTGTTGATTCAGGAGGTTGTCACATTACAAAAGGAATTAGAGACAGTATGCGAAACGATTAAACAGCTTATTTTATTTCCAATGGATGAGTTTGTTACTTGGGTTGAAGTCGATATCAGATCTTCTCAAAATTCAACAACGATTTTAGGACAACCCATTACAATCGCTTCTCAGCTTAGAGAAGAATTTTTTCTGCGCAAAAAAAGTGCTGTAATGACATCAGCGACATTATCGGTAAAGGGTTCTTTTCAATACATGCTAAAAGAACTGGGTCTAGATAAGCTTGACTGTTATGTACAACAGATTGAATCCCCATTCCCATATGATAAGCAGGTTCAATTGGTGATTCCAAATGATTTGCCGGAAATTAATTCGGTATCGATCGATGAGTACGTTGCAGCTATTACAGAACATATTATTTCTATTGCCGAAGCAACAAAAGGAAGAATGCTTATTCTCTTCACTTCCTATGAGATGTTAAGAAAAACATATAATTTAATGAAAGAAAGCGGGTTGCTAGAAGACTTTATAATCATGGGGCAAGGAATCACGGCAGGAAGTAGAACGAAGCTGACAAGGAACTTTCAACGTTTTGACAAAGCGATTCTTCTTGGTACAAGTAGCTTTTGGGAAGGAATCGATATTCCTGGTGAAGATTTGTCATGTCTTATTATGGTTCGACTGCCATTTTCTCCGCCAAATGAACCGCTGACAGAAGCGAAATGTCATAAAATTAAAGAAAGTGGCGGAAATCCCTTTTCGGAGCATTCATTGCCAGAAGCGATTATTCGTTTCAAACAAGGGTTTGGCCGATTAATTCGCACCAATCAGGACCGAGGTTTTGTTGTTATTTTTGATAAACGGATCTATACCACTTCTTACGGAAAAGTATTTCTGCAATCTATTCCAAAGGTACCAGTAAAAAAACTAAATATTAATGCAACCCTTGATTTAATTGAAAATTTCCTATAATTTTTGGACATGAGCGCCAAGAATAAACCGAGTTCGAGATACTTTAAAAAAACCGCACTGCATTAGCGCGGTAGAAGTGTGTGTGGACTAAAAGTTATTTTAATTTTAAGAAAGGGGTAATTCTTTTTTATTTAACCTGTTATAATATTTCTAATGAAACGTGCTGAGAATAGGCTGAATCTCTGTCAAAAAGCTGACATTTACTTAAGATTATTGTTACCTTTAAGCCGCGCAACTATGATTAACAAATTATGTGTTTAGTGAGGAGAATTCGTGATGGAAAGTAAAATTGAAGTTTTGTCGACGATCAAAATCCAAAATAGTCCTGATTTATACAAAATTGTCGATTCATTGAACCGAACATTAAAAGATCAGGAATTAATGTTTGGATTAGCTCTTGATCAAAACGATCAAAATAAAGCTGTTTTCACTATTTATCGTACATAAAAGAGGGATTTGCTATGAAGAAATGGATTTGGCTATCAAGTATTGGTTTAATTGTGCTGCTCGGTTTAACGATAAATATACTTTTAAATGCTCTGAAACCATTGCACAGCGCTGAAGCTAAGGCAGAGGAAATTGCTTTGGCAGAAACAAATATCGAACAAGTGACTGATTTTACGTTGTATAACGGTACGAATAGTTATTATATTGTAAAAGGGACAAATCAATCTGGAGAGAAGCTCATTGCATGGATTCCGGAAGAAGAAAAAGAACGTAAAATAATAGTCAGGAATGAAGAAGATGGAATAAGTAAAGAAGCAGCGATTGACAAGCTTTATCAAAGTAAGGAGCCTGATGAAGTTGTGTCGGTCAAGCTTGGGATGGAGAATCAAATTCCACTTTGGGAAATCTATTACCGTTCAAATGATAAATTGATCAATTATTATTATATTGATTTTAAAACAGGCGAATGGTTAAAAGATATACAAAACTTATGATGGTTTATTGGGAGGAATTAGGAAATGGAAATTCAACTGGCTCAAAGAGTAAAAGCATTAACCCCCTCTGCAACTCTTGCGATTACAGCCAAAGCAAAGCAGTTAAAAGCTGAAGGCCATGATATTATTGGTCTCGGGGCGGGAGAACCTGATTTTAACACACCGCGAAACATTATTGAGGCAGCTTCTGTTTCCATGAATGAGGGACATACGAAATATACTCCTTCAGCAGGGCTTGCTAAACTTATTGAAGAAATCGTGAAAAAATTCAAAGCTGATCAAGGAATCGAGTATAAGCCAAATGAAATCATTGTGACAAGTGGCGCAAAACACGGATTATATACTCTTTTTCAAGTTCTCCTAAACAAAGAAGACGAAGTGATTATTCCTGTCCCGTACTGGGTTAGTTACCCGGAGCAAGTAAAGCTGGCAGATGGTATTCCAGTATTTGTCGAAGGGCTTGAAGCAAATGATTTCAAGATCACCCCTGAGCAACTCACAGCAGCAATTACTGAGAAGACAAGAGCTGTTATAATAAATTCACCAAGTAACCCAACAGGGATGGTTTATACTCGTGATGAGCTATTAGCTTTAGGTGAAATTTGCTTACAAAAAAATGTTCTCATTATTTCAGATGAAATATATGAAAAGCTTGTTTATGGAGAAAATCAGCATGTATCAATCGCCCAATTATCACCTCAATTAAAAGAGCAAACGATTATCATCAATGGGGTTTCGAAATCCCATTCGATGACAGGATGGAGAATTGGCTATGCCGCCGGTAATACCACGATCATTAACGCAATGACAAATCTTGCTAGCCATAGTACCTCCAATCCAACTACTACAGCCCAATATGGAGCGATTGAGGCTTATGCAGGACCACAAGCACCTGTTGCAGAAATGAAAGAAGCATTCGAGCATAGGCTCAATGTCATTTATGATCAGCTTGTTGCTATTCCTGGGATTTCATGTATTAAACCGCAAGGAGCTTTTTACCTTTATCCAAATGTTAAAGAAGCAGCGAAGCTAACAGGGTATGAGAGCGTTGATGACTTTGTAGAAGGCCTTTTAGAAGAGGCAAAAGTCGCTGTTGTTCCAGGATCGGGTTTTGGAACACCAGATAATATTCGTCTTTCTTATGCAACATCATTAGAGTTGTTAGAAGAGGCAGTGGCAAGGATCCATCAATTTGTAAAAAGCAAAATATAAAGTGGTTCAGCAGGCAGGCTAAATATCGTCTGTCTGCTTTTTTCTGAAAGTTACAGTTAAGAATAATTGAGCTATAATAGTCAACTCGGGAATCAGAGGGTAAGGGCAATCCTGTACTTTCTTTATTGATTGTCCAATTTTGTAAAGGTATAATAAGATGAAGTGCATTTTAATCGATTATTTATTGGAAATGAGGCTTTTAAGTACATATAAAAGCAAGTGGGTAAGTTTTTGGAGGGAAAAGACAAGTGATGAAAACAACGATTTCAGAAGTACACAAATATGTAGAACAGGAAGTCAAAATTGGAGCATGGATCGCTAACAAGCGCTCTAGCGGAAAGATTGCCTTTTTGCAGTTAAGAGATGGAACTGGCTTCATACAGGGAGTTGTGGTCAAAGCAGAAGTATCTGAGGAGTTGTTTCAAGCTGCGAAATCTGTGACACAAGAATCATCTGTGTATGTGACAGGGGTTGTTCAAAAGGATGAACGTTCACCGCTAGGGTATGAACTTCTTGTAAAAGGGCTTGAAATATTGCATCAAGCTGTTGATTATCCGATCACCCCAAAGGAACATGGAACAGAATTTTTAATGGATCATCGTCATTTATGGCTACGCTCGCGTCGTCAGCATGCGGTCATGAAAATTCGCAATGAGATTATTCGCGCAACATATGAATTTTTTAACGAAAAAGGTTTTTCAAAGGTTGATCCGCCTATTTTAACGGGGAGTGCTCCTGAAGGAACAACCGAGCTTTTCGCAACGAAATATTTTGATGAGGATGCGTATTTATCCCAAAGTGGTCAATTATACATGGAAGCTGCGGCAATGGCCCTTGGGAAAGTATTTTCATTCGGACCGACATTTAGAGCTGAAAAATCAAAAACACGTCGCCATTTAATTGAGTTCTGGATGATTGAGCCTGAAATGGCCTTTGTTGAATTTGAGGAAAATTTAGAAGTGCAAGAACAATATGTTTCGCATATCGTTCAATCAGTACTTAAGAATTGTCAGATTGAGTTAAAAACACTAGGTAGAGATACAAGTAAGCTTGAAAACATAAAAGCACCATTTCCGCGCATTAGCTATGATGATGCAATTTCATTCTTAAATGAAAAGGGCTTTGACGATATTAAATGGGGGGATGATTTCGGTGCTCCTCATGAAACAGCGATAGCGGAACATTATGATAAACCTGTATTTATTACGAAATATCCAACAAGTCTCAAACCTTTTTATATGCAACCAGATCATGAAAGAGAAGATGTTGTACTATGTGCAGACTTGATTGCCCCAGAAGGCTATGGTGAAATTATCGGAGGTTCTGAACGTATCCATGATTTTGATTTGCTGAAGGCAAGAATTGAGGAGCATAATTTGCCACTTGATGCTTATCAATGGTATTTAGATTTAAGAAAGTACGGATCTGTTCCACATTCCGGCTTTGGTCTTGGCCTTGAGCGAACTGTTGCCTGGATTAGCGGAGTAGAGCATGTTCGTGAAACGATTCCATTTCCACGTTTGTTAAATCGTTTATATCCTTAATTTGATGAAAAGCTCGCTACTGAAGGCGAGCTTTGCTTTTTTAACGGTTAGGGAGCGATTGTTTATAGGCGGTACTCCTTTAAGGAATGCATCCAGCTTTGCAATTATCCGAAAAATATCAGAATTCGTTATGTATGTATGTGCCCTGTGCTTCATTTTTAACAGAAACTTTTTTAAACTAAATTTTCAAAATCGCACCGAGCACGTTTGATCCCAATACCTTGAAGTAAATGAAAATGGCTAACTTTTTTATGCTAGCTTGACTAATTTCTCCATACCTTGTTAACTGGACTTCGTGATATACTTAGAGGGAGGTGTCTCTATATGAACGAGAATATGGTGAAATGGGTTCAGGAAGGAAATATTTCTATTCCGAGAGCTTTATTGCTTTATTATAAAGATATGAATATTAATGAAAATGAATTAGTATTGTTGCTGCATGTTATTTCGTTTCTAGAAAAAGGGAATGACTTTCCAACTCCTACAGAAATCTCTTCAAGAATGACGATCTCAACAAGCCAATGTACGGAATTGCTTCGCAAATTAATTCAAAAAGGCTTTATTAAAATAGATGATGGCTATTCTAACGAAGGGATTCGTTTTGAAAAATATACGATTGAACCGCTTTGGCAGAAGCTTGTGAATGAATATTTATTTAATCAAAATGCACAGCAGAAAGAGCAAAATGAAAAAAATGAAATGGATCTATACACAGTCTTTGAACAGGAATTCGGCAGGCCGTTATCACCATTTGAATGTGAAACATTGGCCTTATGGCTGGATGATGATCGTCATGAACCAATCATTATTAAGGCTGCATTAAGAGAAGCTGTTATTTCAGGAAAGCTGAACTTTCGTTATATTGATCGAATTCTTTTTGAATGGAAGAAGAATGGCATCAAGACGATTGAGCAAGCAAAAAGCTATGGGAATAAATTCAGGCAGAATTCAAGACATTCGGTTCGTACAAACAGTGAAGAGGAAACGAGTCGCCCTGAAGCAGTTCCCTTTTATAACTGGTTGGAACAATAAAAATGGAAACTTTTTAAGTGAGTGAGGCAAATGTTAAATAAAACACAAATTCGATTTTGTTTAGATAAAATAGGGGAAATGTACCCTGATGCTCATTGTGAGCTCGTACATTCTAACCCATTTGAACTGGTCATTGCGGTTGCTTTATCAGCGCAATGCACCGATGTATTAGTCAATAAAGTAACGAAAGATCTCTTTCAGAAATATAAAACACCTGAGGACTATCTCAATGTATCTTTAGAAGAACTGCAAAATGATATTCGTTCCATTGGTCTCTATCGTAATAAGGCAAAAAATATTCAAAAGCTTTGTAGATTATTGCTAGAGGAGTACAATGGGGAAGTTCCGAAAGACAGGGATGAACTAACAAAGCTGCCAGGTGTTGGGCGCAAAACAGCAAATGTCGTAGTATCTGTTGCTTTTGGCGTCCCGGCAATTGCCGTTGACACTCATGTTGAGCGCGTAAGCAAGCGGTTGGCTATTTGCAGGTGGAAAGACAGTGTATTAGAGGTTGAAAAGACACTGATGAGAAAAATTCCTGAGGACGAATGGTCCGTAACTCATCATCGGTTAATCTTTTTTGGGCGCTACCATTGCAAGGCGCAAAATCCTCAGTGTGACATTTGTCCTTTGCTTGATCTTTGCCGTGAAGGGAAGAAAAGGATGGCGAAGAAATAATGAATGAGTTCGTACGGACGGTGCCAAAGGAATTAAAGCATTCTTTCTTTTTTCCAGAGGATAAAATTACGATAAGCCCCCCTATGCAGGGGAGTGATTTTCAAATTCCCTTTATGTACGAAGCAGCTCATTTTTTAGGTGAAGAAGGCTTGAGGCCATGGGATGATCCTCAACATAGCATTGCCTCGTTATTACAGGAATGGCTGAATGTAAAAGCGGTGCTTCAAGCTGAGTTTGCAATGAGAAATACGAAAGCAGCTTTAAATTCTATGAGAAAAGGGAGCGGTTTGTTTGTTGAATTCCTGCATTGGACAAACAATCAACCGTCCATTTTAAATCCAGAAATTGCATATGGTGATTTACACATTAAGCCTGTCAATATTGAAGAGCGTTTACAGTTTATCATTGAAAGACCTAATTTATTTCATTCTTATATGCAATTATGTGAGCTATTTGTTGAACAGGAGAAAGGCTATAAAAAGATGATTGCCATGAAAAATATGAAAAAATAACGAAAGGCGTCTAAGCATAAGCTTGGACGCCTTTCTCTTATGGCTGATTACCTTGGTTCCCGCCATTTTGATTTCCTTGACCTTGGCCCTGACCTTGACCTCGGTTATTTCCTTGCTGTGGCTGGCCATTATTGTTATCATTTTGCTCATCGTTTCCAGGATTTTCGTTATCTGGCTCGTCTGTTTCTTCATCTTCCTCGTTTCGACCCCATGGTGGACCACCATTGTCATCATTCTCATCATCCCCATCAAAAATGAGTGGATCAGGAATTTGAATGGCTGCCGTTGCGGGGTCACTCTTTTGTTGATCACGAACAGCGATAACCTTGAAGGTGTAATATCCACCATAATCGGCTTTCATTCGCAGCGTTTTTTCAGATTGTGCCGTTAACAGTTCTTCTGCGCCATCATCTTTCTTCACATAAATTTCAAATTGGACGCCATTTTCGTTTTCAGCAACATAATTCCAGTTTAATACAATCTCATTACTATCTGTATCATAATCTGCTGTTAAATCAACAGGTGCTTCAAGTCTATCATATTTATCAGATACTTCCTTTGGAGCGTGGCCCTTTACAGCATATTCTGTAATGATCATGTTTTTAGGAGTGTACTTACTTGCTTTTTTAGCTGGAATTGTTCCCTTTTCAATCTCAACTACTTCAACAGTATTCGGAACTTTAAAATCCGCTGTTTCTTTCCCGTTATGGACATGTTCCATAATATTTTTAAATAATCTTTGGCCAATTTTTTGGTCATCACCAACTAAATAATTTTCGTTTTTATTATCATATCCTGTCCAGACAGCAGCAGTATAGTTGGTTGTATAACCAACAAACCATGCATCTGGTACAGCGCCATTTGGAATATTGTACGCCTTTTTATCTGCATCGGGATAATTGGTCGTTCCGGTTTTTCCGGCAAGTGGCAAGCCTGATATATTTGCTCTTGTACCGGTTCCTGATTGTACGACATCCTTAAGCATATCAGTGATCATAAACGCAGTATAGTCCTGCATCACAACTTTGGAATCAGGCTTCATTTTCAATTTCGTGCCATCTCGCAGCTCAATCTCAACGACAGAGTAGGGTTCAGTATAAAATCCATTGTTGCCGAATGCACTGTAGGCGCCAGCCATTTCCAGTGATGAAACGCCCTTATCCTCGCCACCAAAACCACCGATGGAGTAAGATTCATGAATTTCTTTAAGCGGAATCCCTAAATCGATCGCAAATTGCTTCGCTTTTTCTGCTCCGACTGCTTGGAAGGCTTGTAGCGCAGGGATATTTCGCGATAAAGCCAGTGCGGTACGCATTGACATGACACCCATATGCTTATTATCCCAGTTGCTGATTTTATCTCCAGTTGAATATGTGTACGGTTTATCATCTAAAGCATAATAAGTACCCCATTTTAAAAACTCAATAGCAGGACCGTAGTCAATAATTGGTTTTATTGTTGAGCCTGGCTGTCTTTTTGCATCTGTCGCATAATTAAAGCCAAAGTCAACCGTTTGATTGCGTCCACCTCCAAGTGCGCGGATCTGGCCAGTAGCAGTATCTAAAAGAGTTATGCCTGCTTGGAATTTTTCATCAGGATATTCAATTTCATCGCCATCTAGAATATCCTCAACATATTTTTGTGCATCCGGCTCAAGAGTTGTATATATTTTCAAACCATCTGAAAATGGATCAATATCTGGATACTTTGCCTTGATTTCTTTTACGACATGGCCAACAAAGGCGTCATACGGAATATCTCCGGTAGATCTTTTATCCTCTGGGACCAATGTTGAAGTGACATCAACGCTTTTAGCTTCTTCCATTTCCTCCTGAGTGATAAAGCCATGCTTATGCATAAGAGTAAGGACGATGTTACGGCGTTTTTCCGCTCTTTCTGGATGTTTAAATGGATTATAATTAGCTGGACTTTGTGGCATACCAGCGAGCAATGCTGTTTCTGCTAACGTTAATTCATCTAATTCTTTCCCGAAGTACACTTTAGCTGCTGTGGCAATTCCATGTCCTCCAGAATCCATCCAAATTTTATTGACATACATCTCAAAAATTTGTTGTTTTGTATACTTTCTTTCTAACTGAATGGATAACCATGCTTCTTGAGCTTTACGGGATAATGTTTTTTCAGGTGTTAAAAATGAGTTTTTGACGACCTGCTGGGTAATGGTACTTGCACCTTCAGCACCAAAGCCTTCGGTTAGATTAGCTACGACAGCTCCACCTAAGCGAATAATATCAACCCCGTTATGCTTGTAAAAACGGGTGTCTTCAGTGGCTAATATTGCTTCCTCGACCTGTTTTGGGATATCCTCATAGTCCACGTAGTCCCGTTTTTCTGAACCAATTTCTGCAAAGAAATTTCCGTTTATATCATAAAGCTCGGATGAGATTGGATCTTTTAACAATTTTTCATCAAGCTTTGGAGTATCTTTAACCATATAAGCAAAAGTTCCAGCGCCAATAAGCAATCCTACAATTCCTAAGGCAACAAGAAAGAGAAAAATACGCTTAACTGATATTTTGGCCTTTTTTCGCCCTTTTCCTTTTTGTTTACTATTAAGCTGCTTACGGCGCTCCTCTCTTGATTGGTATTTTTCTGCCATATATGTTCATCCTTCCTTTTACTACTCACGTTTCCATTAATTAAGATGGTAGAGCTGATCTATAATCTTAATATAGTCAATTCGCGGTTGAAATCCAAGTGATATTTTATGCCCATATTGTGCTACCTCTTTGAAAGTAATCGACTTTCTCCCCCCGTTTTCCATCCTTTCCCAAAAAAACAGCAATGTTTTTCCTTCAAGCAAGTATACTTCTTCGATTTTGGAAAAGCGAAGAATAACGAAAGCAATGCCAGACTGATTTAATACTTGTCTAATATGCTCAATTTGGTGCTGATGAAAATTTTGCAAAGGAAAAGAGGTTTTAAAACGAGTTTCCTTAGCTTCAAAGTCAATATATCTTCCTTTGTAAACACCGTTATAATCTGTTGTAGAAGCTTGTTTAAAATAAGCTTCTTTAATCACAGCAGCACTTCTTTTCGGATAGTCCACTTGCACAATTTGCACAGGAGTGGGTTTTTTATGAATGACAGCTTTTCCGCTCGCCAAATAGTATTGATTCGTCTCGTTTAAATCTTCTTCTAAAGTCATTCCCCTATTACTGTAGGTGAAGTCCTTCTCCTTTGTCTTTTTTGTTATTTTCTTTTCACCTGGCTGAATGAATTTCTTTCCGTTTGGATAATGGAATTCCAATGATAAACACCTCACAAACTCCTTTTTATCATATCAGAAGTCCACGCTCTTTGGTTGAATAAAAAGCACTAATTAACGAATTCTAAAGATAGCCGCTACAGAAGAAGGTGTTCTTTTGATTATGGAATACGCTGATTTATCAGGCACTGAAAGAAAGATAATACACTCAATCAAGGGCCTTGTAAAGCAAAATAATATAGATAACCTCTCAAGAACTGAAGCATATCTTCGCTATTATCAAGAAAATAAGGCGATAAAATGGTCCTTTTTAGCTCACATGGTATCCCGTAATGCAGGCTGGAATATGTGTGATTTAAAAGGAAAGTGGTTCTCAAAAGTTATTGGAAAACAAAAAAGAGATTTATTATTTCAAACATATGAAAAAGCAAATTGGCTCATTTTTCAGGATGCTTACCCTCAACTCCTTCTCTACCAATATTCGACGAAAAAAGGGAAGGCAATGTTTCACCTGCTGAAGTTTTTCCAGGTTTCCCAGTTCATGGAACAGGAATGGAGGCATTATTGGCACTCGCAAGACCATGTGAGAATATTATTAGCATTAATTATTAATGAACAAAATATTATTCAAAAACCAGTCATAGAAAATTCTTTTTATAAAGAACATGTCTTTCGAACTTTTTTATTTTCCTTTCAAGATTGGTTTCATTACAGCTGCGTATTATTGCCCACTGTACATGGCGAATTATTTGGTGCAAGCGTCAACGGTTTCCGTTCTGTTGATAAGCGAATTGACTTAGGCAAACGGCTTGTTTCGATTTTATTTCATGAGGGCTTATACTCATATTTCTATGAATTCGCTATTAACACGATCCATACAGGTTCCCGTAGTGACTATGAGCAGTACCTACAAAATAAAGCTAACAGCGTTACACCGGAGCTAAGGCTTGCCTATCCGATTGTTCATCATCGAATGGAGCCTTTGAAGGACTGGTCAAAACAGAAAAAGCTTAAACCGAATTGGTTTACAACAACCGTTCATCATCGTCATCCTGTTGTTTTAACAAGCTGGTATAAAAGAAAGCAAAAAAAACTCCATCGGACGATATTATTTAAGGAAAGATTAGAAAGGATACTTTCCATCTATAAAAAGAAAGAAGAGATTATGGACGATTAGTTTCATCTCCATAATTCTCTTCAATGGATCGCCATAGGTTTATGTTGAAGGTCTGTCGGGACCTTCTAATTTCTTATCACCAAAGCCAGTCTTTCTTTCTTCTAGTTTTTTTGGCTGGGCATTTGTTTGTTTCTTCTTCTTTTTCATCATCAGCACCTCCTTTTTTAGTTTGTTCAGGAGCTGCATGTTTCATTCTTCTTGTCGAATTAGCGCTATCGCGGTGAAAAATAGTTCTATCTTTGCCGAAACACAACTAGTTTTGTCAACGATGAAGGAGGTCTTTGATGTAGGGAGAATATAGTGCATATACATAAAAGATTATGGAGAACTAGATCATCTGTACGAAAATACAGTCTCTTATGAAAAGCCCCTTTTTATGAACAGTCTAAGCTTTGTTAAACAATATGGTTGAGCAAAAGATTTTCGGCCTATTTCGTGTGAAACTAAGGTTTTATACGCTTTTCAGTTATGCCGAAAGGTCCAGAAAGAAAATGAGGCAAAAGCAACTCCGATATTTAACAAAGCCACAATTAAAAAAAGCACAGAGGTTAAAAATTGAGGAGGTAGTTGAATTGGAAAAGGAGAGTATCCAAAAAGAAGAATTACTTGAAAAATTAACTGAAATTTATGATCAGTTGGAGGAACTTGAAAAAACACTTGACACAAATTTAGCAGAAAACCGGAAAAAAGCAATAAACGATCAGTTTACAAGATTAATGAGTCTTGAGAGCCGCATTACAAGACTTGAAAATGCATGTAACAGCGGACCTTTAAAATTAATTGAGAAGAAACGGAAGGGAGAAGCGGTTCAAGGACAGCACATGAAACTTGAACTTGGCTACTAATCAAAATACAATAACAATAAAGTAGCGCTGTGCTGCTTTATTTTTTTTAGAGGAGAGAAAAGATATTGAGTACTAGCTTATTAGCTTTAACTAATAAATTATTGGAGTTTACTGAACAAATTCTTGAAAAATTTGAAGAGGTTAAGAAAACGAAGGAAAAAGGCGACTTTTATGAAGAGGTAAAACCATTTGCAGAGCAGGTAAGGGAAGTAAAAGATGAGTGGCAAACGCTGGCAAAAGAATGGATTGAAGCGAAAAAGCCTAAATATTTACACGTAAAACAAATTGAATCAGCCTCTGAACAGATGGAACTGCTCTCGGTTCAAGCGTTTTTTCCTGAAACAAGTAGAACGCGATTTATAAACTATTGGCAATCTGCTCGCTTTATTTTGACGTCATTAAAGGATCTATTAGAAAAAGAATAACCGGGAGAAGCCTAGAGCCTGGAATCTCCCGTTAGGCAATTTAAGATTGGGGTTGATTTTCTGTCTTATGATGAGGCAGTTTAGCTCCTCGAGATTCAAGCTCACGAACTAGTTTTTTATACTCACTCGATGTGATTTCATTAGATACATAAGCCTTTTTGGCGAAATCTAACAATTCATTTACATCTTCAGTTTGATACTTCTTGTGGATTGAAAATTTTTTCTTTAGCTCGTGAACGAACATCAATATTCCTCCCCTTTTCTTATCTTATGCTTATCCTATTTCTACGCTTTATCGTAACATAAAATTAAATGGTCTTTTAATTTTTCAAAAATTTAAACTTCCGACATTATCCTGCATCCTTAGACATTTTTTTATATTTTTGATAAAGAGATTTTTGGCTCATTTCGTGTGAAACCTTGGTTTCACACGCCTTTCAATTATGTTGAAAGGTCTTCTGATTCCATGAAGTGATGTGAGAAAATGAGCAAAAAATTAACACCGTCATCTAACAAAGCCTTTATTTAAGGAGGAGACTGCAATTGTCACAACATAGGCAGATCCATCATAAATTATCATGATGGATCACTCTTATTCGTTAAGGGAAGATATATTAGTTCTGAATTTGCATGAAGTTTACTTTTGATCGGGGAACGAAAGAAGTGGGGCACAGCAACCTTTCACATAGTTGAGGATGGCATTCACCCTAATTAATTAAAAAACGTTTCATGAGAAATCTTATTTCACAATTGTATGAAGATAAGGAGGGGAGAAATAAATGTTTGGTCAAACAATTACAAATCAAGCTTATTATCAAGCTCCGCCTCATCGTTTTCCATCTTCATGGCCAATCCAGCAAGGGCAAGGGTGGCATAACGCTGTCCGTAATCAAAACTATTATTACTCTCCATATGGAAATCATGGTTGGCATGCTTACGGTCAAATGAATCAAAGCCAACAGTATCCATATGGGCACATGAACACTGGCCAATATCCTCCAACCCAGGGAGAAGTACCATTTGCACAGGAACAACCTTATCCTGTTGAATCTATTTTGCAAGATCCTCTTCAACCGAAGAAAAATCAAGGAGGGACGAATCCCTATGTGGGATACATGAATCCATATATGCATCCTTATCCTAAACCGGGGATCGGTGGAAATAGACCACCTACTGGAATTAGTTCTTTTATGAATTCTTTTAAGCAGCAAGATGGCTCATTAGATTTTAATAAAATGATTGATACAGCTGGACAAATGATGAATGCAGTAAATCAAGTTTCAGGGTTGGTAAAAGGCTTGGGTGGAATCTTTAAAGTCTAGCATTTTAAACGGATCAAAAATACGACCCAGACTGTAGGCAAACTCTCGATAAAAAATCAAGTTTGTCTACAGTCTTAAGAGTAAAAATCATCAGAAGCCGATTCCGCGACACAACTGGGAAGAAGATGTAGAAGAAGCTGAACACCTTTGTAACACAAATGAAATGAAGGAATATGCGCACTCCGTAAAGAGTTGATTGAACGAGTTTTTGCCGATGCAAAAGAAAAGCATGGTATGCGATGGATAACCGTAAGAGGGATTAAAAACAAGTCCATGCAGGCGATGCTTACTTATAGTGCCATGGAACTTAAAGAAATTAGACTTGGCAACCTGCTTGAGCAGGACTCAAACGAGTTGATGGGAGTGAAAGGTGCTTGACTCTATCCGGACAAAACGGGGAAAGCGAGAAAGACTCGAGTCCGAATACGAGCTCTATTTGACAGAACGATGGAAAAGAGAAAGACTCCAGTCTGAATAAGCTTCCAATTCAACTGACGGGAACAGATGTTCAAGAGTTCAATCCGAAATCCGATTAATAGCAGCAATATTAAGAAAAACTGCCGGAACCAACGTCATTTGCTTTCTACCTCGACAGAGCAGAGGACAGCAGCTCTAGAAATTCTGTAAAAAAGACTGCTAAAAACTTTTTCAGTGGCCTCATTTGCGGGACAGGTAAGCCCCCGCAGGAAACGACTGCACCGAGAGGCTCACCAACCGCCTCTTCGGAAGTAAGCGTTTGGAGCGGACATCAACGGATGTTAACGGCAATTCCATCAAAAAAAATTGCCAATAGCCTACGAGAGACAGTTCTCGCGATGCTTTTGTTGACAAGCAGATACGACCAAAGGTAGGTCGTTTTTTTATGTTTATAATCTATTGTTCTCCGTCACTAATAAAAATTTGCTTCCCTTTTGGCTTTGGAACTCGAATTTTTAACAGTCCATTTTGATAACTCGCTTTTACACTGGCTTCGTCGATTATGTGCCCAAGATATATGTTGCGGCTAAGCTGTTGTGTAGATTGACTTTTTTTGAAATAATTCTTTTTCTCATCTTCTTCGATGACCATTTCCACGTTTTTTACTGAAATGGTAATCGAACGCTCAAGAACATCAATATGAATTTGCTCCTTTTTTACCCCTGGCAGCTCCGCTGTAATGATAATTTTTTCATCTAGTTCTTTTATCTGTACAGGAAAGCTGCTGAAGGGCATTTGAAAAAATTCATCCATACTTTGAAGAAAGCCTTTTACAGGTCTTTTGTGAAAAAAATCATTCATGAGATTTCGAAAATCACCGAAAGGATCCTGATATTGATCCGGCTCTTTTGGAAGCTTTGAAGACATTGTGCACAACTCCTCTCAAAAAATGGTCAGTATAGTATATTCAGTTATGACGGAGCTGTTAAAAAATTTATTGCTGAATACGTGACAAACAAGTAGGAAGGGAACAAATTCTGAACAATCTATGAAATGTGATTTGGCTCACTTAATTATATGCAGAGGAAAGGTTATGCTGATACCGTATTATTTAAGAGAGAGGGGAATTAAATAATGTTTTGTTATCAATGTGAACAAACACCTACAGGTGGATGTAAGGTTGTCGGAGTTTGTGGGAAAGATGAAACGATCGCTAGTTTGCAAGATACGATCGTATTTGGATTAAAAGGAATTGCTGCTTACCGTACTCATGCCAATCAATTAGGGGCTACTGATTCATTTGTCGATACGACAACACATGAAGCCCTCTATATGACCTTAACGAACTCGAACTTTAATGTTCAAGAGCATATTGAAATGGCGATGAAGGTTGGACAAGCTGCTGTCAGGATCATGGAGGTTTTGGATGAAGCGCATACAAAAAGATTAGGAATTCCAAATCCCATCAGAGTGCCCCAAAATAAGGTGGAAGGAAAAGCGATTCTTGTAACGGGACATAATCTCTTTGCACTGGAGGAGTTGCTGAAGCAAACTGAAGGTAAGGGAATCAATATTTATACGCACTCAGAAATGCTCCCTGCACACGGTTACCCTGCATTGAAGAAATATTCCCATTTAAAGGGTAATTTAGGTAAGGCATGGTATGATCAAAGAAGATTATTTGAAAAATTCAATGGAGCGATTCTTGCGACGACAAATTGTGTCATGCCGATAAAAGGGAGCTATGCAGATAGAATGTTTTCATATGAAGTTGCCGGACTTGAAAATGTTCAAAAGATTGTCAATGATGACTTCACACCTTTGATCGAGAGAGCATTGGAGCTTCCGGAGGCTTATATTGACTCAGAGGAAACATTATTAACCGGTTTTCATCATGAAACAGTGTTGGGACTTGCTCCTGAAGTCATAGCTGCGGTGAAGGAAGGGAAGATCAAACGGTTTTTTGTTATTGCTGGCTGTGATGCGCCAGGTCAGGGAGGCGAATATTACCGCGAATTGGCGACCTCTCTACCGCCAGAGACAGTTATCTTGACTACTTCTTGCGGAAAATTCCGTTTCAATGATGTGGATTACGGAACAGTACCAGGGACAGACATTCCACGGTACATAGATCTTGGTCAATGTAATAACTCTGGCTCAACTGTTAAAATTGCGAAAGCTTTAGCAGATGCATTTGAATGTGAAATTAACGAGTTGCCAGTTAGTATTGTTCTTTCATGGTTTGAACAAAAAGCGGTCGCTATTCTTCTTGGCTTATTCAGTCTTGGCATTCAGGATATTCGCATCGGACCAAAACCGCCAGAATTTATTTCAGAGGGAGTAATGAATGTTTTGCAAGAAACCTTTAGTTTGAAATTAATCGGAACAGCTCAGGAAGACATGGCAGAAATGCTTGCTAAATAAGATAAAGGAAAAACATCCGCTAGTTTGTTTTACTGGCGGATGTTTTGTATTAAAGAAAGGATTTTGGTTATGTCTTGTGTAGCGCTTGGGTAAACTTTAGCTCCTTGCCCTTGTTTAGTTAACGCGATAGTTTTCATTTTTCGAAAGAATAATCCTTTTCTCTGGGTACCGTGATGAATGCTACTTTGCTTCATCCACAAAGCAACCATTCAAGCTTTTCGAAGATGTGCGTTTTTTAGATTAGTTCATCCATTAGTATGTCTGGATCTAATAGTAAATTCCCTTTGTTATCAACTTCGATCTTGCCTTCTTTTTTCATTTTTGTTAATGTTCGGCTAACCGTTTCGCGCGTTGTTCCGATCATGTTGGCTAAGTCACGATTTGTAAACTCTCCCTTTAGTAGAATGGAACCGTTTTCTAATTCTTGCCCATGGTTTTTTCCTAGCCTTATGAGGAGTTTGACAATTTGTTCATAAGTGTTATTGATAATTTGCGATTCTAACCGCTCTTGTAATTCCACAATCTTTTCTCCGAGAACTTTAAAGACTTTGATTGATAATTGGGGATTTTCAATTAAGACGTTCTCAAACTTTGATATGGGAACCACTACTAATACAGCATCGTCTATTGCTTCAGAAAAAGCAGGATAGCCACCTTTTCTAAAGAAGCCGACATGGGGAAACATGTCTCCTTTTTTTAAGAAAGCAACAATTTGTTCTTTGCCTGTTACATCGCTTTTGTAAATTTTTATTTTCCCTTCATAAATAAAATAAACATTTTCCAGTGGATCGTCCTGCATGAAAACGAATGTTCCTTTTTTCCATTCCCTTGAAATTGAAATGTTAACAATTTTTGTTAATTCATCCTCGTTCAGGTCACGAAAAAGTGTGAACTTCGATAATATGTTTTTTATATCTTCATGTTTCATATTACACCTCTAATTGATTTCATCTACTTCTATTGTACAAGAAATAACCCGTTATTTCTAAAATCTTTGCGGACGTTTTTTTACAATTTTGCTTCCTTAAAAAATTGCCAATAAAAAATAGTAGAAAGTTCTTTTTTTGCGAACGTTTATTCGCTAGAATAAAAGGATAATACACGCTTTTAATTTGAGGTGAGGGCAATGAAGGTTCGCAAAAATCTACAGCATTTTTTAGAGGATTTAAAGCTAGAAGACAGCTTCAAGGAAAATATCGTTCATTGGCATACGATCGAGGAGAAGGAAGCAAAGACGGTTGAATTGCCTGTTCATATAAATGAAAATTTAAAGAAAGCCTTACAAAAAAGAGGTATTCATGAGTTGTATACACATCAACGTTCTGCTTTTGAAGCTGTACAGAGAAGTGAAAGTATTGTTGCCGTGACCCCAACTGCTTCTGGGAAAACCCTTTGTTATAACCTATCTGTCTTGCAAACTATTACAGAAAATCCACAGGCGAGAGCACTTTATATTTTCCCAACAAAAGCATTGGCTCAAGATCAAAAAAGCGAGATTACTGAGCTTATTGATGATGCAGAGTTAACAATTAATAGTTATACATATGATGGAGATACTCAAGGCTCAATTCGAGAAAAAGTTCGGAAAGCGGGGCATATCGTGATTACAAATCCCGATATGCTTCACTCTGCCATTTTGCCTCATCATACAAAATGGGTGTCATTATTTGAGAACTTGAAATATGTCATAATTGATGAGCTTCATATTTATCGTGGTGTATTTGGCAGTCATGTAGCAAATGTGATTCGTAGATTAAAGAGAATTTGCCGTTTTTATGGAACTGATCCAATCTTTATTTGTACATCAGCGACGATTGCTAACCCGTTGGAGCTAGCAGAAAATCTGACGGGAAAGAACATGACTTTAATTGATAATAACGGGGCACCAAGTGGGAGAAAACATTTCCTCTTCTATAATCCACCGATTGTGAATAAGCCTTTAAATATTCGCAGGAGTGCTACTTTAGAGGTACGGAAGCTGGCAGGGGAGCTGTTGAAGAATCGGATTCAAACCATTGTTTTTGCTCGCAGTCGGGTACGAGTTGAGATTCTCCTGACGTATCTTCAGGAATTAGTCAAACACCAGCTTGGACCAAAAGCAATCCGTGGCTATCGAGGGGGCTATTTGCCCACTGAAAGGCGGACGATTGAAAAAGGGTTGCGCAATGGGGACATTTATGGGGTTGTAAGCACGAATGCACTGGAATTGGGTGTTGATATTGGGCAGCTTCAAGTTTGTATCATGACTGGATACCCGGGATCGATAGCAAGCTCATGGCAGCAAGCAGGACGAGCAGGGAGAAGACATAGCGAATCATTAGTTATCATGGTTGCAAGTTCCAGTCCATTAGACCAATATATCATTGAACATCCAGATTATTTTTTTACAAGAAGTCCTGAAACAGCAAGAATTAATCCTGACAATTTAATGATTTTTATCGATCATCTTAAATGTGCAGCATACGAGCTTCCTTTTAAAAAAGGTGAGCATTTTGGTGCGTTTGAAACAGAGGATGTTTTAGAATATTTAGTGGAAGAAAGAGTTCTTTACCAACGAGGCGATAAGTGGTATTGGATGAATGATTCATTTCCAGCTCATAATATTAGCCTTCGTTCTGCTTCACAGGAGAATATCGTCATAATTGATCAATCAAATATTGCCAATGTGAAAGTAATTGGTGAGATGGACCGATTTTCAGCCATGACGCTTTTACATGAAGAAGCAATCTACTTGCATCAAGGAATTCAGTACCAAGTGGAAAAGCTTGATTGGGAAGAAAAGAAAGCTTTTGTTAGGGAAGTAGATGTTGATTACTTTACAGATGCCAATCTTGCTGTTGAATTAAAAGTGCTCGAAATGGATAAGAGTCGTTTGCTTCATGATACAGAAGTGGCCTATGGAGACGTAAGTATTTTGGCTAAAGCGACGATTTTTAAAAAGATTAAATTTGACAGCCATGAAAATATCGGTTCTGGACCGATTTCACTTCCAGAAGAGGAACTGCGTACAAGCTCTGCATGGATTTCGCTTAAGGAAGGACTGGAAGTGTCCGAATCAAGAATGGAACAAGGCTTGCTCGGTGCTGCCCATGCTTTGCGTTACATCGCTCCGATTTTTGTCATGTGTGATTCAGGGGATATTCATGTCGTACCACAGGTAAAAGCAGTCCATAATGAAAAACCGACGATTTTCTTTTATGACCGCTATCCAGGGGGAATTGGATTAAGTGAGAAAATTTATGACGGTATGGAAAATGTTCTTAAGGAAGCAAAGGGGATGATTACCCGTTGTCAATGTGAGAACGGCTGTCCTTCCTGTATCGGTACTGACACAACGAGTCGCTTTGCGAAGCGCGATGCTTTGCTAATTCTCGAGCAATTTCTAAAGCAAACGAGTTAATTAAGGAAGTGTGAAAATTGTCATTTCGAAACAAATTAAACCGCTTAAAGCCGCATATTCGAAGTGAAAAAATGGCAGAGTCCAAGTCGCCCCAAGCAATGATAGAGTTTGAGGGAACAGTCCCGTTTCAAGAGCAATGGGAGCAACATTTTGTCAAACCATATTATTATGATGGTGATTTTTGCTTTATCCGAGAAAGGGAATTCCCATTAGAGCAAAAGTATGGGAAATATACCTTTGCTCAATTTGTTGATGCGATTCAAGCCTGGAATATGAGCACCGTCCAACATCCATTATCCGCAAAAGGATATAGCCATGAACAATTATTTTTTTTCGATACGGAAACGACTGGACTTGGTGGAGGAACGGGGAATACGATTTTCTTATTAGGATATGCTTCTGTAAAAAATGATAAAATTGTGCTACGCCAGCATTTCCTTCCCCATCCAGCGGCAGAGGTACCTCTATATCAAAGTTTCTTAGAAAGGATTGACTATCGAACACTTGTGACTTACAACGGTAAAGCTTTTGATTGGCCGCAGGTGAAAACGAGGCACACGCTTATAAGAGAACTTGTTCCTCAGCTACCAGCTTTCGGTCATTTTGATCTTTTTCATGCGGCTAGGCGCTTATGGAAGCATAAGCTTGACAGACTTAAACTTTCAATCGTTGAAAAGGAAATATTAGGGGTAGAACGACATGAAGATGTACCGGGCTATCTTGCTCCGATGATTTACTTTGATTTTGTTGAAACACAAAAACCAGATGGGATGCTTGGAATACTACAGCATAATGAAAAGGATATTTTATCCCTTATTACCCTATATACTCATATAAGTTTTCAGCTTTTAAATATCGATCAATCAAGGACGGTTTCGGAAGGCTATGAAGTTGGCAGATGGTATGCCTCATTAGGTGAAAGGGCAGGTGCACTAGAAAATCTATCTCTTGTTGCGAAGGGAACAGAACAGAGTGCTTTAAAAGCAAAGCTAGCCCTCTCTTATGAGTTGAAAAAACAAAAAGAATGGGAAAAGGCCACTCAGCTTTGGAAAGAGCTTACGAATGCAAATCACAAAAATATCGTTTTTGAGGTTTGCTTAGAACTTGCCAAATACTATGAGCACCATCAGAAAGAGTTGGAGTCAGCCCTGTATTATTCAGAAAAAGCTTTGCACATATTACATGAGAAAATGACCCTTTGGGAGGGAAAAGATTCTGCCGCGTTACATGAAGTCGAAAAAAGAATAGCGCGAATTATGAGAAAACAGCAGAGTGCAAGGAAAAACCAGTAATTCCCTAGTTGTCTAAGTACTTAGTCGTCGTTAAAATAGGGAATGTAAGTAAGGATGTTCAAATGAAAAAATTGAAATGAGTGAAAAAAATTGCAAAAAGTGATTCTATTATTGTTTTTTGTTATAATTTGTTTAACGGCGATTATTTTTTCCAACATGAAGGCCTACGCTTTTTTATTCGTTTAAGCGCTTGTAAAAAATCGTTGCTTATGCGGACATAAAGCCTTGACTCACATCTGTTAATGAAATTAAGGTAAATTATACAAAAGATAAGGGATCAGATGTACTGGTGCCTTTTTACATAAGGAGCTAGCTAATCATTTGAGTAAGGTAGCAGTCATTTCAGGATATAAACCACACGAGCTTGGATTATTTAGTCATAATGATCCTGCTGTTGAATACATTAAACTAGCGATAAAAAAACAATTGCTTTTCCATTTGGATGAAGGCTTAGAATGGATCATCATTAGCGGTCAATTAGGCGCTGAGCTTTGGGGAGCAGAAGTCGTATTAGACTTGCAACTTGAAGGATATCAAGATTTAAAGCTTGCGGTTGTAACTCCGTTTTTGAATCAAGAAGAAAACTGGAAGGATGAGAACAAAGAACGGTATGAATCTATCTTGATGCAAGCTGATTATGTTGACTCTATTACAAAGAAGCCATACGAGAATCCTTGGCAATTTCGTCTGAAAAACCAGTTTTTAGTTGAGAAGAGTGATGCATTAATCCTTTTATACGACTTTGACAAAGAAGGCAGCCCTAAATTTTTGTACGAAACAGCACGTAAATATCAAGAAAATCACTCATACCAAATTAACTTAATTGATTTTTATGATCTACAATCAGTTGTTGAAGAAGAACAAATGAAGAATAGCGATTTTTAAGGAGTACTTCAGTTCTTCAATTAAAATGTTTTAACAAGCTGTTGTGAATGGTTAATGGAATGTGATTAATTACGAGTTTATTCTGTGTGAGGTCTAAATGGAAGTGAAATTTATGATACTGAATTCAACCTCTTTTATAAATTTTCTGTAGAAAATGTCACTTCCCCAAAAGAAAAATTGACAAAGTTGCATATTTTTGAAAAAATAATGATAACGATTGGCGTTTAGAGGTGAATATATGCTTTCAGATAAAATAAAATTAACTGCTAAGGATATTTTGGAAAAAGAGTTTAAAACAGCCATGAGAGGCTATAAGCCTGAGGATGTAGATAAATTTCTTGATGTTATTATTAAGGATTACGAAGCGATGCAAGCAGAAATTGAAGAGCTTCAACAAGAAAATATTAGGCTTAAAAGATTAGCTGAAGAATCTGCTAAGCGACCTGCTCCAGCACCAGCTCCACAAACAAGTGGAACGACAAACTTCGATATCTTAAAAAGACTCTCAAACCTTGAAAAGCATGTGTTTGGAAGTAAGCTGTACGATTGATTGAAAATTGGAATCTAATAATTTCCATTGCTATTCTTTTCATTCTTACATATAATAATTCATGTAGTTTTTTAATAACGTTCGGGTAATCGCTGCAATAAGCTTTTTTGCGAATTGTAGAGGAAAGTCCATGCTCGCACAGGCTGAGATGTCTGTAGTGTTCGTGCCTAGCGAAACGATAAGCTAGGGCATTAAGGAAGGGGCTGTGCTTCTTCCTTTTTGACGGCAGGGAAAATGCCTAAGTCTTTATGATATGGTGTGAATACCTTGAAAGTGCCACAGTGACGGAGCCTGCTTAGAAATGAGTAGGGTGGAACGGGGTAAACCCCACGAGCGAGAAACCCAAATTATGGTAGGGGCACCTTCTTTAAGGAAATGAACGAGAAAGAAGGACAGGTTAAATATAACCTGTAGATAGATGATTACCACCGGAGTACAAGACGAAGGTCGTTTGCAGTACGAAGGAACAAAACATGGCTTACAGAACGTTATTAAGGACCTTATATTATCAGTAAGTGAAAGATAGTTAGGAAAAGCTCTCCGTAGAGGAGAGCTTTTCTTGCAGTTTAGGAAGTGATAAGTTTGTTTGGATTCACTTTTCATGAGGGTATCCAGTCTAGCGCAAGCAGGTACTAGTACAAATTGGTATTTGGCTTTTACAACTTACGATAGATCAACCGGAAGTTCAAAAATGAACACCAAACATAAAACAAAGCTTTGTTCTTATGAAGAATCTTGACTGTGGACTTCACACTGTTTTTTTAACATAAATGACATACATATGGTTCTTATCAATTGCCTTCTTATGATTTAATAAAATAGTGTAACAATGGAAATGTCGACTGACAATGGAGGTTTTTTAAGTGGTTGAGCTCAATTCTGAATATCATTCTTTAGCCAATACTGTTTTTATGCAAATGCAAGAGGGTATCATCGTGTTGAATGAACAGTTAAAAATCGTTACGCTAAACCTTTGGGCCCAGAAAGTAATTGGCTTTAAAGAACAACTGCTTACTGGTAAAGACTATTCCATTTTATTTTGTAATTTATCGGATTATCAAAGGATGATAGCTCATCTTTTCGAACATCATAGTTGGACAGACGAGGTTGCTAAAAAACGCTCTAATGGTGAAGTATATATAGAATCGATGAACATCTCCACTGTTTTTGATTCAATTGGTAAAATAAAAGAATATGTTGTCGTTTTTAGGGACATGACAAAACAGAAGCTTTTCGAAAATGAAAGGCAGTTGGCAGCGAAGGTACTTGAAAATATAAGCGAGGGAGTCATTGTTACAGATAAAGATGGCAATATCCTGTCTGTCAATCCTGCTTTTGAACTTGTAACCGGCTATGTTGAAGAAGAAGTATGTGGACATAATCCTAGGATTTTTCAATCGGGAATTCATGGTTCTCAGTTTTACCATGAGATGTGGAATAGTGTCTTGACAAAAGGGAAATGGCAAGGGGAAATTTGGAATAAAAAGAAGAACGGTGATGTTTATCCTGAATGGCTGACAATAAGTTCAATCAAGGATGAAAAAGGAGAAATAACAAACTTTGTCGCGGTATTTTCAGATATTACTGACCGAAAACATACAGAGGAAAAACTAAGACAACTCGCCCATTACGATTCTTTAACAGGTGTCGCCAATCGCTATACATTGAATACTCATTTAGAAAGTCTTATTGATACGGCGTCCAAATATAATCAACAACTTGCTGTTTTATTTTTAGATTTAGACCGTTTTAAGCATATTAATGATACACTTGGTCATAACTACGGCGATCAGCTTTTGAAGGAAGTATCTTTTCGTCTGAAAGGCCTGATTAAAAATAAAGATTTAATTGCAAGGTTGGGAGGAGACGAATTTGTAATCGTCCTTTCTAATATTAAGCACCCGAAAGAGGCTGTCAGTGTGGCCGAGAATATAATCCACGCCCTTTCGACTTCCTCTTTTATATTGAAACATCATGAAGTGTATGTTTCAACAAGTATTGGAATCAGCTTATTTCCACTCGATGGCGGTTCATTAGAAACATTGTTGCGGAATGCTGATAAGGCGATGTACAAAGCAAAATCCAGTGGGAAAAATCATTATCAGCTTTATCATGAAGAAATGCATAAAGATGAATCGAAACAAATGAAAATGGAAGTTGGACTTCGCAAGGCCCTTGAACAAAAAGAATTTTTTCTAGTCTATCAACCGCAAATACACTTAAAAACAGGAAAAATTATTGGCATTGAAGCATTAATTCGCTGGAAGCGGGAGGAGCAAGAAATCATTTCTCCGGAACAATTTATCCCATTGGCGGAAGAAACTGGATTAATCGTACCGATTAGTGAATGGGTTATAAAACAAGCATGTGAGGATATACAGCAAGTTCATTTACGTGGCCATTCCAATTTGTTGGTTAGTATTAATATCTCTGCTCTTCATTTCAATCAAGAAAATTTTGTGAAATCAGTGCAAGCCATTTTGCAGCAGACTAATGTTAATCCTCATTTAGTTGACTTTGAATTAACGGAAAGTATGATAATGCCGAATGCTTCACAAACAATAAGCAAATTAGTGAAGCTGAAAAAGTTAGGGATTAAGCTTTCGATTGATGATTTTGGGACAGGTTATTCATCTTTGAGCTATTTAAACCGTTTTCCATTGGATAGACTGAAAATAGATAAAAGTTTTATTGAAAATCTTAGCAAATATCATGACGATTCCAGTATTGTGGAAGCGATCATTTCGATTGCACATCGATTAAATCTCTCTGTTGTTGCCGAAGGTGTTGAGAGTAAAAAACAATTATTACATTTGAAAACAGGAAACTGTGATCATATACAAGGTTTTTATATCACTAAACCACTCCCACTTGCAGAACTCATTCGTTTTCTCGCGGAGTGGGAAGAAGATCTATATTAAGGGTGAAAAAATGTCTAAATATCAATTAATTGCAACTGCTGCAATGGGGTTAGAAGCAATAGTGGCAAAGGAAGTTAGAGCACTTGGTTATGAATGTGAAGTGGACAATGGCCGTATTAATTTTCGTGGTGATGAGCTTGCAATAGTACGCAGCAATTTGTGGCTCAGAACAGCAGATCGAATTAAATTAGTTGTAGGCGAGTTTAAAGCAACGGCCTTTGATGAACTTTTTGAAAGAACAAAGGCATTGCCTTGGGAACAGTTTTTGCCTGAAAATGCCGAGTTTCCTGTTTCTGGGAAGTCGGTGAAATCAAAACTGTTCAGCGTATCTGATTGTCAAGCAATTGTAAAAAAAGCAATTGTAGAACGACTTCGTAAGCATTATAAAAAAACGACCTGGTTCGAAGAAAATGGTCCGCTATTCAAAATCGAAGTATCTTTATTAAAAGATAAAGCTTTGTTGACGATTGATTGCAGTGGCGCAGGGCTACATCGCAGAGGCTACCGCATAGGACAAGGGGAAGCACCAATTAAAGAAACCTTGGCTGCGGCATTAATTTTATTAACGAATTGGACTCCTGATCGTCCTTTTGTTGATCCATTTTGCGGTTCCGGAACACTGCCGATTGAAGCTGCTTTGATTGGACAAAATATTGCCCCTGGCTTTAATCGTGAGTTTATTTCAGAAAATTGGGGTTGGATTACTGCGGAGCATTGGAATGAAGGTAGAATGGAAGCGGAAGATCTTGCACGGTACGATCAACCTATTGATATTGCAGGCACCGATTCAGATCATCGCATGGTTAAAATCGCGAGTAAAAATGCCATTGAAGCAGGATTTGCCGATTTGCTAACCTTTAAACAAATGCAGGTGAAAGATTTTACAACAACGAAGGAATACGGCGTAATCGTTGGAAATCCACCGTACGGTGAAAGATTAGGGGATAAAGCAGCGGTTGAAAAAATGTACCACGAAATGGGACAAGCTTTTGTTCCTTATGATACATGGTCTGTCTACATGCTTACCGCAAATGAAAATTTTGAGGCATGCTATGGCAAGCCAGCAACAAAGAAAAGAAAATTATTTAATGGCTTTATTAAAACCGATTATTACCAATATTGGGGGAAAAGACCTCCAAAGGATAAGGATGAAGGTATAAACAAACGATTAAAAGAATAGAATACTATTGTCATTAAATGGATTTGGAGGAGTGGCAATGAGATATTCTGCTATTGATTTTAATACGATCGAACGTGCTTTATCATACACAATTGAAGCACTCGAACTTGAACAAAATGAAGAGCTTCAATTTCCAGCATTAGAGGAGCTTGTGAATGCGAAAGAAGAATTGAAACGAGCGTTGTCATATTCTTTGTCACGAATTAATGGGTATTAAGTTTCAACAAATACAGTCAAGGGACTGACTCTATTTCGATTCAGAGTTAGTCTTTTTTCTTGTATGATAGGTATTTGCTGAGTGTGCTAAATGATGAGTTTAGGTGACGAAGTTTAGTTGTCTAGTGTAAACCAGCTATCTGATTTTAGATTGTCTTACTATGATGAAACAAATAAGGTGCTTTGCCCGTAAACTGTCTATATCACAAGAATGTGGTTTTCAGTTGTATGGCAATGAACAAAGGATTTACGTATTTGGTACGTGTGGAGAGAAGAAAGAATTAGTGGAGGATATTCATGCATAAAACAAAATTGCCTTTTACGGTTTCAAAGACCGAAACCTTTATCGATAAATTAGGGGAATGGATTGGAGATGTTTTTTACGACATCTTACCAGAAGCAGGGTTTGAACTTCGGGATGAGCAGGTTTATATGGCATTTCAATTAGAGAAAGCCTTTAAGGAAAAAAAAGTTATTTTTGCAGAAGCTGGTGTTGGTACTGGGAAAACGATTGTTTATCTACTATATGCCATATGCTATGCACGATATATGAATAAACCGGCAATTATTGCTTGTGCTGATGAAAATTTAATTGAACAGCTTGTTAAAAAGGAAGGCGATATTGCCCGTCTTGAAAAGGCCCTAGAATTAACGATCGATGTTCGATTAGCAAAATCAAGAGATCAATATTTGTGCTTGAAGAAATTGGACAAGTCTGTTTTGGAAGGAGAACCATATAGCGAAGTGTACGACGAGCTCCCTGCATTTGTCCATCGTGATACTTCGATGCAGGCGTTTTCCCGCTATGGAGATCGAAAGGACTACCCGCAATTAACCAATCAACAGTGGTTAAATATTGGTTGGGATCCGCTGCAAGACTGCTTTTCATGTGACTTGAGGCATCGTTGTGGTCAAACGTTACATCGGGACTATTATCGAAATGCAACGGATTTAATTATTTGCTCTCATGATTTTTATATGGAACATATATGGACAAAAGAATCACGAAAACGAGAAGGTCAGCTTCCGCTGTTACCAGAAAGCTCGTCTGTTGTCTTTGATGAAGGACACTTGCTTGAATATGCAAGCCAAAAGGCTCTTACCTATAGACTATCAGAGCTGACGCTTGAGACATTGTTGACAAAATTGATGGAAAATGATGTACGTGAAAAAACGCTTCACATTATTGATGAAGCAATTATTGAAAATGAACGTTTTTTTGCTGAGATCACCAAAGTAGCAAGTAAAAGTGGAGATTCGGAAAAACAAATGCTTACGAAGACCCCTAAGGTGTTAGCTCAAGCAAAAACATTACAAAGCCTCCTTATGGAGCTTGAGGAGGAGCTTGTATTTGAAAGCGAAATGTACGTGATTAATGAATATGATTTGAAAATTGTTGAGGAATATTTAGAACAAATTACGTATTCGTTATCTTTATTTTTAAAGGAGTTAAAAGGGATTATTTGGTTTGAAGAAACGAATGAGGAAAGAACTCTTGTCATCATGCCGAGGATGGTTGAAGATATTATGAGAGAGGACGTTTTTTCGCAAAAGAAACCTTTTATCTTTTCATCAGCAACATTATCAGAAGACGGTTCTTTCCAATATATTGCGAAAAGCCTTGGCATTGATGATTATTTATCGTTCACTGTGAAGTCACCTTTCGATTATGAAGAAAAGATGATGATCGATATGCCTACTTTTAATCATGAGAATCTACTAGAGAAGCATAAATACACGCTTGAACAACTTCGTGCATCAAATGGAAAAGCGCTTGTTCTCTTTACAACAGATGAAGATTTACAGCAATTCAAAGCTTTTTCTGATGGACAAACTGAATTTCCCATTTATTTTGAAGGAGATGCGGAAATTAGTACTTTAGTTGCTCGTTTTCAAAACGAGGTAGATTCGGTCCTTTGTGCAACCCATTTGTGGGAAGGCTTAGATATTCCCGGAAGAGCTCTCGAGAATGTTATCATCTTTGATTTACCTTTTCCTCCGCATGACCCGGTTTTTACTGCTAAACGTGAAGGAGCTGAAGATCCATTTGAAGAAGTGGATATGCCTTATATGATCCTTCGTTTACGGCAAGGAATCGGGCGTCTTATCCGTACACATGACGATTGTGGAAGTGTTCATATTTTAATTGATGACAAGTTAAATAATTACGTATTGGAAAAAGTAAAGCAAGTCCTTCCTGTAAAAGCAAGAGAATACTAAAACACAATTGACCTCCTTCAGAGGACGAAGAATCGTCCATATGAAGGGGGTTTTTGTAGTTAAGAACAGCTTTCTGCTTCAAAGCTCCAATTGTGTAAATTTAAGTTGCCAAAGTGCTAAAGGGGGTGCTCTAGCTTTAAGTTTGTATAGCTTCTCAAATGATTTTGAACATTTGAGGAACAGCAGTAATTTAGAGGAACTACTTTTAAGAGATACTTATTATGATTCATTTTTATCTTCCAATCGCTTTTAAGCCTGCCTCTGTCATTTTTTCGGGCGACCAAGCTGGTTCCCACACAAGCTGGATATCAGCATGGTCAATTTCTTCAAGCTCTAATACACAATGTTTAACACCGCCAATAATGCTGTCATGTAAAGGACAACCGGGAGTGGTTAACGTCATGACGATTTCCACGGCATTTTCCTCAATGAGAGAGACATCGTAAATAAGCCCAAGATCGACAACATTAATATTTAATTCCGGATCCATTACCTTTTTTAAATGCTCGCGGATTTTATCCACTAAGGCAATTTGTTCTTTTAGATTCATTTTCGTAACCTCCTATTTTTTGATAACGGCGAGTATCGCAATTCCGAAGACAATGGATGCTGCTGTAACGAGTAGCTGTCCAATGTAGAAGAGCATCTGCCCATTTAGGGCAATGCTCATAGAAACAAGCAAAATGCCGAAAATAAAGGACAGAAAGATCGGAAGTGCTAATCTTTCATTAATCATATCTTTCAAAGCTGGAACATCCTTTTTCCCAATAACATGCGAATACTTATGCGTCCACCATAGGAATGGAACGATTTTATAAAGGTAGCCAATAATACTAAAGGCAATCCAAAGCATGATATAAGCAACGATTAGGGGAGCAGCAAAGCTTGGAAATTGATTGCTTATACTTGCAATAAAAGCAAGTAAATGGATCATTTCTCCAAAAATAATCGCCAATAAAGCAAAGCGAAAAGGCAGATCAAGTTTTTTCTTTACTCTTTTTTTCAAAATCAGGTAAATATGCCATATAAAACAACTGAAGCCGATTAAGAGCAAGAAAAATCCACATTTAAACAACCAAGAAAAATTGAAAATAAATGACAACAATATGGATAGCAACCCGGTCACATAAATGCTATAAACATATTTTGCTAGCTTCATTTCATAGCCATGAGAAAGGGAAAACATCGGTGCCATTTTATAGGAGAATCCAAAAATCAGCAGTGTAAACCAGCCGGAGATTCCTAATAATAAATGGCTATGAAAAAGGATTGAATAATAATTGCTTGCAAATCCTGTTTTCATGCTAATCACTAATGAAATTCCCAATATGATCGTCAGAAACAAACAGACTAATGCACTTCCGACAAAAAGAGTAAGGATATTTGGTTTTGCTTGTTTTCGCAAGGTCATCCCCATTTGAATAAGGAACATAACGATCCCCATAAGCATGATGATTCCGGGAATGAGGGCTTTACTTGGGATGATGTAAAGGGCGATAGCAAAGGAGACAACCCCAATCGTTGTGACAGCAAATTGAATAAAACCGAATTTTTCATTCCATATCGGAGTCAAAAATGCTACCGGCACTAATTGATACATGGCACCCATTGCGATCATTAACGCCCATCCTAATATAAACAAATGCGCAGCAGACCAAATTGCAGGAATGCGAAAGTGTCCATTTATAAAAGCATCCCCGTTCAAAAGAATGAGAAATTGAGAAATAAGAAGCGCAAGTATGCTGAAAAAAATAAAAGAAAAAGGCAATTTGATGTTCGTTTCACTACCTGTATTCTTTACTATCATGGAACCAACTTCCTTACTTTGTAATTTTTATTGTGAAGCTTCCATCCTCGTTTGGTTCAGTTATATGTTTAAAACCTAATTCATCTAATTGTTCATAAAGAAACATTGGTCTACGATCATTGATGATTTCCAATGTATCTCCTTCAGCTAAAGTCTCTAGAGCGCGAAGTGTCCTCATCATTGGATTAGGCGGTTCCAATCCGCGATTATCTAATTTCATTTTGTTTCCCCCTTTTTTGTAAACGTTACTTTCCAGTGTTTTTTCTCGATCTGTTCAGCCTGATGGACAAAACCTTTTGCTTTCAAAACAGCGAAGAGAGGGGTCGGCTTAAAAGGGGCATGGAGAATAAAGACATCACCACTTTCTAAGCCTTTAACAGCCTCCATAATTTTTTGGAATGGCTCTAACTTGTTTTTCAGGTCCTCACGAACATCTAATTCTACGATACGTTTTTCCATATACATCTCTCCCTTATGTCTTTTCTTTAATGATAATCATTTTCATTAAGTGATATCGTGATGCAAATCACAAGACATGAAGAATTTTATTTTCAAGTGTGATGGTGTTCACTTCTCCAAAATATTGCACGCTCTATACTACATATGTAAGGAACGAAGTTAACAATTTAAGGGGAGTGAGTAATATGAAAAATTTTACAGCTGAAGTGATTGCGCCCGATTATCCACCGAAAGAAAAACATCCAAAAATTATTAGCACATTTGATTCCCTCCAACCAGGGGAGTTTATGTTGCTGGTAAATGACCATGATCCGAAGCCGTTAAGATATCAATTTATGATAGAGAGAACAGATACATTTACATGGGAGTACTTAGAAGAAGGTCCCGAACTTTGGAGAGTAGCGATCGGAAAAAAATAGGAATCAAGATGAGAGGGTTTGTTTTTTGAAACGATCCTCTTTTTCTATTTTTTGGAGTTATTTTCTGAAAAATATGATAAAATATAGGGGTATTTGATTCACTAAGGGGTTTAATACGTAAAATATCCTTGGAAATGGAATGACAGTTTTGGGGAGGACAAAGAATAATGAGTGAAAAAATTAAGCAAATAGAGCAAGAGTTTACTGCTTATGTGCAGAAAATGAGCGCATATAACGAAGCACTTTCTTTAGTTTATTGGGATTTGCGTACTGGAGCTCCAAAGAAAAGTGTAGAACAGCGTTCGCAAGTGATTGGAACCTTGTCTCAAGAAGTGTTTAAAATGTCTACTTCTGAAGAAATGGCTTCTTACATTGCCAATTTAACGACAGGCGCGGCGAAAGAGGTCATTTCAGAAATTACGAGGAAAACAGCCGAGCATTGTAAAAAAGAATATGATCGCAATAAGAAAATCCCGGCAGAAGAATATAAGGAGTACGTTATTCTTCAGTCGAAGGCTGAAAGTGTATGGGAAGAAGCGAAGGATGCATCTGATTTTGAGCTTTTTAGACCGTATTTGGAAAAGTTAGTAGAAACGAATAAACGCTTTATTACATACTGGGGCTATGAAGAAAATAAATACGATACGCTGTTAGATATGTATGAGCCTGGAATCACAGTCGAGATTTTAGATAGGGTTTTCGGAGATCTTCGTGAAAAAATCATTCCACTTGTTAAAGCCATTTCAGAATCAGACAACAAGCCAGAAACAAGTTTTTTGTTTGAACATTTTCCAAAAGAAAAACAAAGAGATTTTAGTTTAAACATTTTAGAACAAATGGGTTATGATTTCCAAGCTGGTCGATTGGATGAAACGGTACATCCTTTTGCAATTGGATTGAATCCAGGAGATGTTCGGGTAACGACTAAATATGATGAAAAAGACTTCCGTGTCGCTGTGTTTGGGACGATTCATGAGGGGGGACATGCGCTCTATGAACAAAATATATCCAAGGATTTAGTAGGAACGCCATTGTGTACAGGGACTTCAATGGGAATTCATGAATCTCAGTCTTTATTCTATGAAAATTTTGTTGGACGTAATTACGCATTCTGGAAGCAAAATTATGAGCTGTTAAAATCGTATTCTAATGGTCAATTTGCTCAAGTATCCGTTGATGATTATTATCGTGGGATTAACGAATCAAAACCATCCCTTATTCGGATTGAAGCGGATGAATTAACATACCCGCTCCATATCATTATTCGGTATGAAATTGAAAAAGGGCTATTTAATGATGAAATTGAAGTAAAAGATTTACCGCAAATTTGGAATGAGAAATATGAAGAGTATTTAGGAGTGACACCTGACAGTGATGCAAACGGTGTTTTACAAGATGTACATTGGTCAGGAGGCTCTTTTGGTTATTTTCCTTCCTATGCCTTAGGCTATATGTATGCAGCTCAATTCAAGAATACGATGCAAAAAGATCTTCCGAACTACGATCAATTACTTGAAGAAGGAAATTTACTGCCCATAAAGGAATGGCTAACGAAAAACATCCATCAGTTTGGTTCTCTGAAAAAACCTTTGGAAATCTTAACAGATGTGACCGGGGAAGGATTAAATGCTCAATACTTAGTTGACTATTTATACGATAAATATAGTAAAGTCTACAGCTTGAATATTTAGTTCAACAGTCTAAGGATGACGTGTTTGTCGTCCTTTTTCTTTCTTAAGGAAATGATAGATTTCGTAGTTGTGTATAACTCTTTCAATTAGTATATCTACGTCTAGCGCAAGCAGCCAGAGCCTAACAAACTTTAGGTCCCCTCCATACGATAAGTCAACCAAGAATTGCTATAGCAATTCAGGTTTCCTATATCGAAAGATCAGGTCCTTCCAGATTTGTACGGCGATGAGCAAGGCGCTTGCGCTTTTGTTCTTGGAGGAAGCTATGAAAAAAATATTGCCGTATATTATGATTGCTTTTGGTGCAGCTCTATGGGGATTAATCGCTATTTTTGTTAGAGAACTGAAAGAGGCTGGATTGACAGAAATGGAGATTGTTACAGTGAGGGTCACTTTTGCTGCCATCTTTCTCTTAATCGTTGGGGCAGTGTCTTACAGAGAGCAGCTGCAAGTACAATTTAAGAAGCTGCCATTTTTTATTGGAACCGGGATCTTCAGCATTGCTTTCTTTAACTACTGTTATTTTTTTACGATCAATGAACTGAACGTTTCCATAGCTGTCATTCTCCTTTATACGTCTCCAGCCTTCGTAACGATTTTGTCGTTTATTTTTTTAAAGGAATCGATCCATAAACAGAAAATCATTGCCGTTGTAGGTACTATATTAGGATGTGTGTTTATAGTTGGTGTCGGTGTGGAGCAAGGTACTACAATTACTTTATTAGGGGTATTAACGGGGCTTGGCTCAGGGCTTGGTTATGCTTTATATAGCATATTTGGAAAAGTCGCATTAAAACACGAAATCAAACCATTTACGGTGACATTATATACGTTTGTAATAGCTGCCATAGCGCTACTACCATTCTCGGGAATTTGGGGGAAACTAGATATTCTATTTTCACCGAGAGTTCTTTTCGTAAGTGTTGGTCTTGGCTTAGTACCAACGGTAATTGCTTATTTGGCCTATACATGGGGTCTTGAGAAGACAGAAAGTAGTAAAGCAGCAATTATTGCAACTGTAGAACCTGTTGTCGCCATGTTGATTGGTTTCGTCATTTTTCAGGAGAATTTGGGGATTTCCCAAATGTTCGGAGCATTTTTAATTCTTTTGTCGGTAATGTTTGTAAATCTTCCCGTTATGAAAGGGAATGAGCAAATAAAGCACCATAAAAACACTGGTTCAATTGGTTGAACCAGTGTTTTTTGTTATGTTAGCCCCAGCGTTTCACACAAAAAGGGTCAAAAATGTTTTATTCACAATCTTATATAACAAAGGCCTTCAGTTTAAGCAGCAATTCATTTATTGCTCCTATTACCAAAGTTTGTAACCCTGTGCTCCTGGAGGTGCGTTTTTAATTAGGTCGATAAACGGAATTGTGTAAGCAAAAAGAATTAAAAGTACAGTAATTCCGAGCCATAGCTTCCAGTTTTCGAACACCATTGGTGCTTTTTCTGTTTGATTTGCTGCTTCGCCGACCGGAAATTCTTCCTCACCTTTTGGAGCAAAGAATGCTAGGTTGACAAAGATGTAAAGCATTAAAATAATGGCAATAAAGAGAATGGAACCACCAACGGCTTGAGCGATTTGATATGGAATCCATTCCGCTGCTTGAGCAGCTCCACCATATTCAGAGAATGATGAACGGCGAGGAGCGCCGAGTAAACCAGCAGCATGCATGGCACCTGACATAAAGGTCATTCCAATCGCCCACAGATAACCTTGAATAAGTGCCAATTTATTCATTTTCTTCGTTAATTTTCGTCCAGTTAAATGCGGTACAAGCCAGAATGAGACACCGAAGAATGTCAGAACAACAGCTGTAGCAACCGTTAAATGAAAGTGTCCTGTTACCCAAACTGTGTTATGCACAACCTGGTTCATTTGATGGGAAGCGTTGACGATACCGCCTGCCCCCGCAGGAATAAATGCGAGCATTCCGATAAATGGTACTGTAAAACGTGCGTCTTTCCAAGGAAGTTTTTTCAGCCAGCCGAATAATCCTGTTGCCCCTTGAGAACGTCCGTAGCTTTCAAATGTTGCAAACAAGGAGAACGCGGTCATTAATGAAGGAATGACGACTAAAAATGTTAATACCACTTGTAAAAATTTCCAAGCAGGGTCGATGCCCGGTTCTAAGAGCTGATGGTGGAATCCTACTGGAATTGAAAATAATAAGAATAAAATAAAAGACATTCTTGCTAATGAATCTGAGAAGATTTTTCCACCAATGATTTTGGGAATCATCACATACCATGCCATATAAGCTGGTAGTAACCAGAAATATACGAGTGGATGACCGAAGTACCAGAATAGGGTACGGCTTACACCGACGTTAACTGTTTCAACTAGTCCCAAAGACCAAGGCAATAATTGAATTAATACTGTTGCTGCAACACCGATGGTTGCCACGGTCCACATCATTGTATTTACTAGTGCCATGAAAGTTAGCAAAGGACTTGGTTGTCCAGGATTCGCTCTTCTCCACTCTGCATACTTTAGAATAATCGTCGTACCAACAGCCCAGCTTCCTACTACAACAAGCGTTAATCCTAAGTAGAAGACAAAATGGGCTTGTAATGGTGCATAAAATGTGTAAAGTACGGATGCTTCGTTTAGAAGAATCATAACTGCTGCCGCGACAGTACCAATTGTCATAATCCAGAAGCCAATCCAGCCAATAGTTCTCTGTTTATTGGTGAAAGTACCCGCCGTTTTGCTTACCGCAGCAAGCTGGAATCCCATAATGAAAAAGGTTGTTAAAACAAGTCCTAATACGACACCGTGAACCGTTAATATTTGATAATAGCCAATCCCAGCGGGCAATTCAAACTTTCCAGATCGTACTAATACCTGAAGCAGTCCAGCTAGTCCACCGACTAGCAAAGCAATAAATGCAACATAGAAATGAGCCATCACCAATTTTGCGTCACGGCGATCAACTTTTATATTTAGAGATGATTTAAGCATTTATTATTCCACCACCTTAATCATAGAAGTCATCAGATGGTGTCCGGAGCCACAATATTCGTTACATAAAACTAAATATTCTCCAGCTTTATCAAAGGTTGTCACAATTTCACTAATATAACCTGGTTCCACCATCATATTAATATTTGTACCTGCTACTCCAAATCCATGGATAACATCCTTTGAAGTTGCGATGACTTTTACTTTTGCCCCAAGCGGAACTTCAACTGTACCAGGAGTATAGGCAAAGGCTTGAGCAACAAATACAAGTTCATAATCCCAATCTTTTCCTTCCACTTTCTTTAAGCCTGGCTCTTTAAATGTCTCGTGTTCGTCTACCTTCGTTGGATCAACAACAGCTAAACAGCTAGGAGGTTGATTACCAAGGTAAAAGGCGCTCACTCCTAAAACAGATAAGAACACAAGAAGAGCAGTTACCCCGAAAATCAGCCATATTTTTTCAAATTTGTGCATATGCATGGCTTAAAATCCCCTTTCATTTTTAAAACCGATCTAAGTATAAGAAGTAAACGCCAACCCAAAGAACTACGATGAAAAAGCCGACAAAGAAAACGGACACTAACGTCCCCTTTAAAGAAGAGCTGTCCTCAATCTCTGTCTTTGTATCGCTCTTCAATTCTGCTTTAGCCATAACACTCACTCCTTTCGGAAAGATAGAAAATGTAAATGATTACACCTTCATCATACTAGACAATTTTTGAGAATCCATATCGATGTAAGGAATTCACAAATTGTTCAATATTCATATATTTACTATCTTAGTAGTGGAAAGTTTATTTAACAGTGATTTTTGTCACAAATCCCCTTTGGTGAATGTGAACATTTTATGAACGCGAAAAAGGCCCCTGAAACACATCTCGTGAAAAGAAATGTTTGGAGCCGAAGGCAAGTTTTAAATTTATCTGTTAACCATTAAATGATCGTTCTTTTGTACTATAAAAGTTCGTTTGATTCATTTCATACTACATACTTATGTTAATTTCTACCCTGCAAATAGATTTTATCGAAAAAGCGATTGGCTTTGTATGATTTAAATCACTTGAGAAAAATTGTTTACTATTGTTATAGAATTGATTTTCTCTACATATTATAGTTTTATCTCTTTTGTGCACTTCAGTTTTTCGCTGCAGACGAATATTATGGCTGTACCTCTCGGTCACCATTTTCCGAAAATAAAATAATATGGGCATAATAAATTTTTAATTTTAAAGAAAGAAGTGAATTATAGCGATGGAAAAATATTATTGTGAAAATTGTAGGATATTATATGATGGTTTAGACGTATGTAGAGTATGTGGGAATGAAGTGATAAATAAAATATGGATTGAGGTTCAAAATCAAAATGGATCTGATGAGGTAAGAACAGATTAGTCTGGTGTTCAGGGTGTAGGCAACTCGAAAGTATTCGAGTTTACTTACACTCTTTTTGATATTTTTGTAAACCTTGGGCTATGCCGGGGTTCCAAACAGCTTTTAGCGTGGTAATAAAAAAATCTCACTTCGTGGTAGAATAAAGTTTGGTTTCCCGACCACTTTAACTCACGTACGAAGGAGGTAAGTCCTTATGAAGGACATGAACAGTTTAGGACACACAACATGGAATGATAGTCTTTGTACCAAAATACAGAAAGCAAATGATTTATGGAAAATACAGAAAGAGTATTGGACAAATCATAAGAGATCGATGCTGGCCATATCTTTTTAGATTCTACACATGTAAGTATGGTGTTATTTTCTTTCTTATTTGCTGTAGATTTGATAAGTTAAAAGGTGTAAGAATTTTTAGAGAAGGGTGATAATAGTGTATTTGCCTTCATTTCGCTTAGATGGGCAAAAGGTGATAGTAACTGGGGCAGGAAGAGGAATCGGAAGGGCACTTGCGATTGGATTAGCAGAAGCTGGAGCGGATATTGCCTTATTGTCTAGAACAAAGGAAGATTTAGAGGAAACAGCTAAGTACATAAAAGATTTAGGGCGGGAAGCCCTTATTGTGCCCACGGATGTGACGAAGCGGGAAGACATCAAAGAAAGCCTTAATCATATTGTCGGCAAATGGGGGAAGGTAAACGTTCTGATCAATAATGCAGGAATGAATATTCGTTCTAAGGCATTGGATGTGACAGACGAAGAGTGGCAAAAGATTATGGATACGAATTTAAAATCTACTTTTATGATGTCGCAAGAGGTAGGGAAAATAATGAAAGAAACGAATACTGATGGAAAAATTATTTCCATTTCATCGGTAGCGGGTACTGTCGCGCTCAGAACAGGAGTTGTTTATGCGGCTACAAAGGCAGCGATGATACAAATGACGAAAGTTCTAGCTATGGAGTGGGGACAGTACAATATTTGTGTTAACTCAATTGGTCCATGGTACTTTAAAACGCCATTGACTGAAAAATTATTAGCAGATCCGGAATATTTACATGAAATTTTATCGGTAACTCCACTCAATCGGGTCGGAGAGCTTCAGGAACTCGTAGGACCAACGGTGTTTTTAGCGTCTGAAGCAGGTAATTATGTAACGGGGCAAACGATATTCGTTGATGGAGGAATGTCAATTAAAGGTTTTTGACACGAAGTACTTTAAAATGACAATTAGACAAGAATTGCTTGTCTAATTGTCCAGTTGGAAAATGAGCAGCCTTCTGAAATGTCAAAGGTAAGTTTCGGAAAAATTCCCCTTTTCCGAAAACGAAGCTTAAGCTACTTCTACGGCTAAAATAATCTCTAATGACCCAATATTATTCATATGAATCGGGAGACGAAAAGCTCGATCAAATCCATATACCTTTGTTTGCCCTATTAATACTGTTGGGGGAGTAATGTCCATTTCGAAACCCCTTTGGGAGATCGTTGTGGAGAGATTGCCAGCAAGCATATTTCCTAGTTCACCTGCGAACGATTCAAGCATTTCTCCTTCGAGAAACATTCCAAACATACCCTCTCCAATTTTTCCGAATGTCTTTTCTTCACCTTCAATGATGACACGTCCTCGAACATCACCTGTCATTCCAATAAGAACACCAATTGAATGCTGAGTAAAGGACTGTGTAAACAATGATGGTTTTTCTACAGTCACATCAAACGGTAGAACCGCTTTAACTGATTCGATCGTCCCGTTTAAGATGTCCGTTACACTTTTAGTTAATGTCACTAATCATTCCCCCACTATATAATTACTATTTATATTACCACAATTTCGACCTACTTAAAGATAAAAAATCTTGATTTTATATAGGTCTATTAGACTACTTCTCAATTAATTAAAAAGTAATAGATAATTGGAAAAGTTTATGTGGTGATGGTGCGGGTTATTTGTTTTATAATAAAAAGTGCACAACAATCCTTCAAAACATTCGCTTCCTTCAATTTTATATTGGGGGAAGTTTTTTTATTTATTGGCTTTGTTATATGTCGGTGTTGATTTTGGGCTCATTATAACAACAATTCAATTTTACAAAGCCTATTTATTAAGACGCACTCTTGTAATGAGTTTCTAGCCTTCAACACGCAGCTAAAGCCTAATAAACTTGGTGCTTACATATTTACAAGCAATCGCAACTTGCACCGAAAATTGTTAGCGCAACAATCGATTTGTTATGGTTTGTTCGGCGATAAGCACGAAGGAAAATAACATTGATTCATCCGTACAGGAACAATTTTTCGAAGGAGTCCAGCAGGGTAACTGTTTATCAATGAAACTCAAAGAACGATATTAAATGTTGGCAATTCTTCTATATGAAAGAGAGAATAAGCATGCATAGGATATGGTGAATTGGAAATAATAACCTTATATCGTTGAAGGAGTGATTTCCGATGCCTCAAATCCTTTCTATTGCAGAAGTGCATCCCCCATATGTAATTACACAAGAGGAAGTGATGAATTTCGCCCGTACACTTTTTTCCCATTCCTTTAAAGATATTGAGAGATTATTACAGGTGTTTCGAAGCGGGCAAATTAGGAAGCGTCACTTTGTTAAAGGGTTAGATTGGTTTGAGAAGGAACGCTCATTTGAGGAAAGAAATGATGCTTACATAAATCACGCAGTTGAATTAGGAGCCACTGCAATTGAAGATTGTTTACAGAACGGATTTTTCTTAAAGAAATCGGTTCCCTTTGCTGAAATAGATGCGATCTTCACAATTTCCAGCACAGGAATTGCAACACCTAGTATTGAAGCAATAATTATGAATAGGCTTTCTTTTTCCTCCTTTACGAAACGCATTCCTATTTGGGGTCTTGGTTGTGGGGGAGGGGCCTCCGGATTATCGAGAGCGTTTGAATATTGCCGTGCGTTTCCGCAAGCTAAAGTGCTGATACTTGCAATCGAATTTTGCAGTTTGACCTTTCAAAGGAATGATCGTTCGAAAAGCAATCTCATTGGTACATCGTTGTTTGCCGATGGTGTAGCATGTGCATTAATGGTGGGCGATCAAGTTAATAGAAGTGAATGGCAAAATGTTTTAGCGGTTCCGTCAATCATCTCAACACAGTCGATGACTTTAAGAAACTCTGTTGATGTAATGGGATGGAAGGTGAAAAACGATGGTTTGTATGTCGTATTTTCAAAGGATATTCCAACGATCATCGAAAAGGAATTAGGGCCAGCCGTCACCCATTTTTTGAATGAAGTGAATCAGCAGATGGGGGATATTGCTCATTTTATTGCCCATCCAGGAGGAAAAAAAGTGTTGGATGCTTATGAGCGCGCCTTAGCAATTTCTTCTGCTCAAACACAATTGTCAGCTGATGTTTTACGTGAATTTGGTAATATGTCTTCGGTTACGATTCTGTATGTTTTAAAAAGATTTATGGAAAAAGGGAGAGAGGGTGAAGTAGGATTGGCTACAGCACTGGGACCAGGGTTTAGTTCGGAGCTGCTGTTGTTAAGGTGGATTAAATGATGAAACTATTGATGATTGTACTCATTATGCAAAGATTAACCGAGCTTGTAATTGCGAGACGAAATGAAAAGTGGATGAAGAAACAGGGCGGTATTGAGGTAGGACAAGCCCATTATCCCTATTTGGTAATGCTCCATGTTTTATTCATTTTAAGTTTCACAGTAGAAGTCGTTGTTTTACAAAGAAGCATTCATCCATCCTGGCCCTTCATTTTAGTGTTGTTTTTGCTAACGCAAATCGGCAGAGGCTGGGTCATTTATTCATTAGGTCGATATTGGAATACAAAGATTATAGTCGTTCCCGATGTTAAGCTCGTCAAAAAAGGGCCCTACCGATTTTTAAAGCACCCCAATTATGTGATTGTCGCTGTGGAATTCATAATTATCCCTTTATTATATGAGGCGTATATAACTTCCGTCGTATTTACATTATTAAATATTTGGATCTTATCTGTTCGCATTCCAACAGAAGAGCGAGCCCTTCAAAACTTGACAGAATATGGGCGGGAATTTACGAAGCACAATCGGTTTCTTCCTTCTTTTTCGAAAAAAGTTTGAACATTTTGAAGCAGCTATTGAAAGTCATGGTTGATCATGGTACATTGAATATGAAAATTATTCTCATTTAAAATTAAAGGACGTGTTACATATGGTTTCGATTTTTATTATTTCGACCATTGCTGTCTATTCCTTTGTGATGAAGTATGTTTTAAACCATGTTTGCAAGCCAACAATAGAAACAAAATAATCCTTTAGCGCCAGATCCCTCGGGTCTGGTTTTTTTAATATTTTTGGAGTTCGTAGCTAACCACTTTCAATGAGCCGGCTAGCGCAAGCAGCCACAGGTTAAAAATCGTTAACAACCCATATTAAGCAACTGGATATGCTTTTATTACAAGAACAATCTTTTTATCCTTTGTACGGCAATGGACAAAAAGCAGTAACATCTAGAACTTTAATTGTTCCGAAGATGCAGATTATGCGCTTGTTGATCAATTTTTTTAAGCTTAATATGAATAAAGACAAAGCAGATTTAAATAATATGAAAAATCAGTTAAAATGAATGAGTAAACGAACATAAATAAGGGGTTAGTGAAATGATTGAGACAGCTTCGCAGCATGACATAAAGGCGTTAAAAGAAAAATTGGCGAGATTTTACCACTTTTTCTTGCAAAATAATGATCAGGAATCGGCGAATAAAGCAAAACAACTGTTGTTCAAGCTTCATCAGCAAGAATATTCCATTGCTTTTTGCGGACACTTTTCTGCAGGGAAATCGAGCATGATTAATCGATTGATGGGTGAAGAATTACTCCCGTCAAGCCCGATTCCCACGAGTGCCAATTTAGTAAAGGTTAAATCAGGTGAAGAGTATGCAAAGGTATATTTTAAAGAGGAGAATCCTCATCTTTACCCAGCACCATATGATTATGAAAAGGTAAAGTCCTACTGTAAGGATGGAGATTCCATCCAAGCGATCGAAATCAGCCATTGTACGAAGGCTCTTCCAGCTGATGTATGTATAATGGATACTCCGGGAATTGATTCAACTGATGATGCTCATCGGGTTGCGACGGAGTCAGCATTGCATTTAGCTGATCTTGTTTTTTATGTGATGGATTATAACCATGTTCAATCAGAATTAAATTTTCTTTTCACGAAGGAATTAACGGAAGCAGGAAAAGAATTATATTTAGTCATTAATCAAATTGATAAGCACAGAGAAGAAGAACTTAGTTTTGAAAGCTTTCGAGCAAGCGTCGAACAATCTTTTGCCGATTGGGGTGTCGAGCCGGAGCGAATTTTTTATACATCTTTACGGGATGAACAGCATCGATATAATCAATTCAATGAACTGCAGCAATTGATGCAGTTAAAATTTGAAGCTAAAGATGTGCTTTTATCTTCTTCTGTCTATCGTTCATTATCGAATTTGAGTGCAGAGCATCGGCAGTTTCAAACGGAAAAAGCTCAAGAAACGCTGGAAAATTATGAAGAGCAACTAAGAGGAGTTACAGAAGAGGAGCAAGCTCGGCTTCCTCTTGAAGTAGAACGATTAGAGGCAGCATTACAGAATATTTCCTCCATGGGCAAAGAAAAGGAAAAGGAGTTTGAGGCTGGGCTTAATTCGATCTTAAGTAATGCTTATTTAATGCCATTTGAAACGAGAGCTTTGGCGGAGAACTTTTTGCAAGCAACAGATCCGGATTTCAAAGTAGGTTTGTTTTTTTCCAAGCAAAAGACTGAGCTTGAGAGAGAGGAAAGGCTTGAACGATTTTTCCTTGATTTGCAAGACAAGATTGATTCACAAATCACATGGCATCTCAAAGATTTTTTGGTGAAAAAAATGAAGGAAGAAGAAATTCAGGACACGGATCTTTTGCATGAAATTCAAGAGTTCTCTGTAGAATTGCCAAAGGAAATGCTCAAGCAAACCCTCAAAAAGGGGGCGCGTTTATCTGGAGAATATGTATTAAATTATACAGCAGAGGTGGCGGAGCTAGCTAAAAGGGTTGCGCGGCAAAGAATGAAACCAATCAAAGAGAATTATTTACAGAAAGTCGAAAGCGATCTCAATGAACAAAAACATAACTTGCAACAAGAGTTACATAAATATTCTCAATTGCTTAACGTTTGGCAACAAAAAGAGACATTATTAACAGCTAAAATGGCTAAAGCCGCGGAAGTGGAGCAAATCTTATTAGGTCATGACGAACAGCCTATTAATGAAGAAATTATTTTGCAGTTAGTGAAAGAAGAGCAACTTGCAGAGTTGATTGTAGAAAGGCAGGATGTTGATCACGTAATAACGGAAGTAAAAAAAGGGAAAGAGATAGTATTAGAGCAGCCTCAACATCAGCAGTCTCAGATTGAAAAGACGGTAAAAATGGAGACGGCCGTCAAGAGGTTGCTTCTGTCCTCACAAAAACTTGAAGAGATCCCAGGCTTTAAGAAAATCTCCATGCTATTAAAGGAGAAGGCAGAGAGATTAGAGGAAAAAGGCTTCACAGTTGCTTTGTTTGGTGCTTTTAGCGCAGGGAAATCATCGTTTGCGAACAGTTTGATTGGAGAAAAGCTCCTGCCAGTATCTCCGAATCCAACTACAGCAGCGATCAATAAAATTATGCCGGTTGATGAAGCACATCCGCATGGCCTAGTTAAGGTACAATTTAAACAAGAACAAGTTTTATTTGAGGATATCAATCGTTCACTAGCTGTCTTTAATGTTCAGGCACAGGATTTTGATGAGGCGCTCATACAAATTAATGAGATTCTTGAAAGAAAAGGCCAGTTAGAGGTCTTTGAAAAAACGCATTTTTCTTTTTTAAAGGCTTTTTTCAAAGGATTTAATCATTACCGAAATCAGTTAGGTAATGTGCTGCAGACGGACATCATGAGTTTTCAAGAATTTGTGGCAAACGAGGAAAAATCCTGTTTAGTGGAACAAATCGACGTTCATTATGACTGTGAAATTACTCGTAAAGGAATCACTTTAGTTGATACTCCTGGAGCTGATTCTATTAATGCCCGCCATACTGGAGTAGCTTTTGAATATATAAAAAATTCGGATGCTATTCTGTTTGTAACTTATTATAATCATGCTTTTTCAAAAGCAGATCGAGAATTTCTTATTCAATTAGGCCGTGTCAAAGACTCTTTCGAATTGGATAAAATGTTTTTTATTGTTAATGCTGTTGATTTGGCCAACAATGATAAAGAAAAGGAAGAGGTATTAGCTTATGTTCAAGATGAGCTTGTTCGTTTCGGTATTAGAAATCCAAGCTTATATCCAGTATCAAGCCTCCAGGCTATCGAAGAAAAGCTTGGGCACCGGCCATCTTCACAGTCAGGACTAACCTTCTTTGAGAAAAACTTCTATTCTTTTATAACGAATGAATTGACGCAAGTGTCGATTAATGCGGCAATGATTGAATGGAAAAGGGCTTTAGAGCAATTACGTCGTTTTATTGATTCGGCAAAAGAGAATAGAGAGTTAAAACAGGCAAAGATAAAGCTTCTTAACGCTGAGCTGGTAGAGGTAGAAAATAAAATTATGAATCAAAATCCTAAGTACTTATTAACAAGGTTCGCTCAGGAGCTGGAAGAGCTAGTTTATTATTTGAAGCAAAGAGTGTTCTTCCGGTTTCATGACTTTTTCACAGAATCCTTTAACCCATCGCTTTTAAAGGATGATGGTCGCAATTTAAAGAAAATGCTCGAACATGCTCTCGATGATTTCCTTACAAATTTTGGCTTCGATTTTTCTCAAGAATTAAGAGCAACGACACTAAGAATGGAAATCTTCATCGGAAAACTAATGAAAGAATCGCATCATCAAATAACGAAGGAATTGCTTAAACGAAATGAGCAATTATCATTCAGTCAGCCGCAGCTTGAACAAATAGAAAGCTTGGATTTTAACAATGTATTAACTGGGCTTGAGCGCAATATGTTTAAAAAAACGCTCGCCTATTTTAAAAACCCGAAGTCGTTTTTTGAAAAAAATGAGAAGCGATTGCTGGAAGAGTCATTGCAGGAAACCCTTCAGGAGCCTGTCGACGTCTATTTGCAGGAAGAGAAAACCCGAATAGGGTCGCATTATGAAAAAGTATTGAAAGACAAATTTACTCAACTTCTGCAATTAAGGCTTGAAGAGGCGAGGGAATATTATCAGGGGATGTTGGCTGCATTAAGTAATGATATTCCGATAGAAACATTAATAAAAATAGAGGAAGAGTTATCTCAAATTGAGTAGCTTTGTTTCTTTATATTATTATCACAGTGAATATATTTCTATCAAGAGGATCGTTTATAACATTAACATAAACGAATCGATTTGATGACTAGAGAAAAAGAACTGTAGGTGACAGATGATGGAAAATCCATTCCATGCTTGTGCGAGCTGCATTCATTTTCGAGCAACTAGAGAAGAACAAGGAATGAAGTATTACTGTAGTCGATTAGGGTATGAAACAAAGCCTCATTATCAGTTTAACTGCTGGTCACCAAAAGAAAGGGTTCGAAAGTTAATGAAAAAAAGAGAGGGGACTTGTTCATGAAAGCTTTTATCAGTAAGGAAACACTTTTGGAAAAGCTTGAGGACCGTAATATTCGTATTGTAGATTGTCGTTTTCAATTAGGGAATCCGAATGCTGGCTTGGCACAGTACCAAGAGAATCATCTTCCAGGTGCTGTCTACTTCCATTTAGAAAAACAATTATCAGGACCAGTTGCTGAGCATGGTGGGAGACATCCATTACCTAATATTGAAGATTTCAAAAATACCTTGCAAGGAGCAGGGATTTCGAATAAGACGATTGTTGTTGCGTATGATGGTGGTGAGGGCTCATTTGCAGGACGGCTTTGGTGGTTGTTAAAATATGTCGGTCATCAAGAATGCTATATTTTGGATGGAGGATTTACTGAATGGTCTGCTAGTAATTTTCCTGTTAGCAATGAAAGCTCAGCATACCCTCAAACAGGCTACGATGTATACTTGAACAATGATATGGTGGCGGACATGGCAGATGTGCGAAGAGCTATTGCAGAAAATAACTCCCTTATCGATTCTCGGGATACTAATCGTTATTTAGGAGTGGTGGAGCCCATTGATAAAAAGGCCGGTCATATTCCGACGGCTATTAATAAAGTGTGGACAGAAGGGTTTACAGACGGGCGTTTTAAAGCTAAAGCAGAGCAAGAGGCTCGTTTTGCAGAGTTCAAGAAGGATGAACCAATCATTGTATACTGCGGTTCAGGAATTACTGCCACCCCCAATTATATCGCTTTAAAAGAAGCTGGTTTTACAAATGTTAAGCTTTATGCAGGAAGCTTTAGTGATTGGATTTCTTATCCAGAAAATAAAATTGTCACAAGTGAATAATATTAAGTTTTTAGGCTTGATAATTTTTGCATAACGTTGTAATATATTAGCATTGACTTGCTACATATGGATGTAAAAGCCTTCTATCCTACAAGATGTTGGATGGGGGGTTTTTTTGATGCATATGTGAAGTGCGAAAAAGGGGGGTTCGTGTTGACGAATGATCAAAGGAAAAAATTGCTGATTTTAATGATAAATATGTTTATCGCAATAGGAAGCTTTGGAATTATCATTCCTATTTTACCAGCTTATTTAGAATCGATAAATCAAGGTGGAATGGCAGCAGGCTTAATGATTGCTATCTTTGCAGGAGCACAGCTTGTTTTTTCGCCGATTGCTGGAAAATGGGCGGATCAATATGGTCGACGGAAAATGATCATTTATGGCTTAGTGGGTCTTACAACATCGATGTTTATTTTCTATTTATTTGATTCAATTTATCTGCTCTATTTATCTCGTGTTATTGGTGGAATCGGTGCGGCATTGCTTGTTCCTGCAATCTTTGCTTATGTCGCTGATATTACGACAATGGCCCAGCGGGCTAAAGGAAACAGTCTTGTATCTGCTGCTATGTCACTAGGAATAGTCATTGGTCCTGGGGTTGGTGGCTTTTTAGCAGATTTTGGTTTAAAAATGCCATTTTTAATTTCCGCACTTGTTTCCGTTGTGGCTGTGCTGTTTTCCGTTGTTGTACTTAAGGAAAGTCAAGTGAAAACAGAAGAGGAAGAGAACCATCTTGGCGCTGATGAGGAGTCAATGATTCGTAAAATGGCTCGCTCTGTTAAAATGCCGTATTTTGTTCCACTCGTGATTACACTGGTAATGAGTTTTGGCTTAATGGCATATGAATCTGTTCTAGGTTTATTTGTCGATAATCAATATGGAGCCACGCCTCGAGATATTGCCATCATGATCACATCAACAGGAATCATCAGTGTTATTGTTCAACTTTTTGTCGTTGATAAAATTGTTAATCGATTTGGAGAAGGGGCTGTACTCGTTATCTTTATCGGAGTGGCCACTGGTGGATTTCTGTTTTCTTTATTAGCAACAAGCTATTCTTTATTCTTTGGAATTACGCTGATTATCTTTTTAGCTACTTCCATTTTACGCCCTGTCTTAAATACATTAATATCGAAAATGGCTGGTAAAGAACAAGGTTTTGCAATGGGAATGAACAATGCCTATATGAGTATTGGAAATGTTATGGGTCCAACATTGGCAGGGTTATTATATGATGTGAAGATCACTTATCCGTTTATGCTAGGTTTGGTTTTATTAATATTAACGTTTATTACAGCTATCATTTGGCAAAAAAGGGTACAAAGAAATAATCAACAAATCAAAGTAATGGGAAGTTAATCATGTTATAATAGGTTTTATGTTAAGGCTCTTTTCTTGCAGGCGAATAGCTCACCTAAAGAAAAGAGCCTAAATGTTTAATGGAGGGACGTAAAAGTGGAAACGAATAATCGATCACTCATGCTTGTTGATGGAATGGCACTGCTGTTTCGTGCATTTTATGCAACAGCGGTTACAGGACAATTTATGTATAACTCTCAAGGTATCCCGACGAATGGTGTACAAGGTTTTGTTAAGCATATGCTAACGGCTGTTTCTTCTTTTCGTCCTAGTCATGTGGCTGTTTGCTGGGATATGGGCAGCAAAACTTTTCGTACGGAAATGTTCCAAGACTATAAGGCGAATCGTGGGGATGCTCCGATTGAACTGATTCCCCAATTTGAGCTTGTCAAGGAGATTGTAGAAGCCTTTGATATCCCGAATATTGGTTTAGAGGGCTATGAAGCAGACGATTGCATTGGCACTATTGCCAAAAATGTGGACGAGCCGCTCAATGTCCAAATTTTAACGGGTGATCGTGATATACTCCAGCTTCTAGATGAAAGAATCCAAGTTATACTGTTACAAAAGGGATATGGAAATTATTCAGTTTATACGAAGGATACGTTTTTTGCAGAAAAAGGAATTCTACCTCACCAAATGATTGATGTGAAAGCATTAATGGGGGATCCAAGTGATAATTACCCTGGTGTTAAAGGCATTGGTGAAAAGACTGCACTTAAGCTGATCCAACAATTTGAACATGTTGACGGTGTAGTCACAAATTTAGAGCAGCTTACAAAAGGACATAGAACAAAAATTGAAAAAGACTTGGAAATGCTTCACTTGAGTAGAAAACTAGCAGAAATTCATTGTCAAGTTCCGATTCAATATTCGATAGAAGAGGCCTTATTAACGATTAATCGCGAGAAGGTTCTCGATAAATTTACTGAAGTTGGGTTCAAAGGATTAACAAGATTTCTTGATTTTGAGGAAGAATCTGCAAGCTAATACAGAAGACGGGAAACGTTTAGAAGCAAAAAGGAAGTGAAGATGACTGATTTGTTTTCTTCACTTCCTTTTTTTATGAGAAATCCTATGCTATAGGTAGTGTTGGTTTTGGGTAATTCTTAAAAAAACTGTTGCTCGGATTAGGCTTTCCGCTTTATCTGAAAGTTGGCTTAATCACAATAAAACAGTCAAGAATCGCATGAAAAGCTATGTATTTATGGATTCACCTCAGCCCATACCATAAGAACTTTCAACAGTCTGGCAAGGAACACTTACTAATTGGGCCCCTTACATTAATAATATCGATTCCAGTTAGGCTGAAGGTTGAGCAATTGTACCAAACATTAATCCGGACTATAAAAATAATACGAATAAGTTTACAAATATAGAGAAGTCCAGTATTATTGATCATAAATCGTAATGATTACGATTTATAATAGAAGCATTTATTAAAGGAGGCGTAGTATGAATAGAAAAATACCTGTAACCGTTTTAAGCGGCTACTTAGGGGCAGGAAAAACAACTCTATTAAACCATATTCTACAAAATCGTGACGGTTTAAAGGTGGCAGTGATCGTAAACGATATGAGTGAAGTAAATATTGATGCTGAACTGGTAAAACAAGGAGGAGAACTGTCTCGAACAGAAGAAAAACTTGTAGAAATGTCAAATGGATGTATTTGCTGTACATTGCGAGAAGACTTGTTAATAGAAGTTGAGAAGTTAGCTAAGGCTGGCAATGTTGACTATATTGTCATTGAGTCAACGGGTATTAGTGAACCCATTCCAGTTGCGCAAACTTTTTCTTACATAGATGAGGAACTTGGGATTGATCTTACTCGTTTTTGCCAATTAGATACAATGGTGACAGTAGTTGATGCCAATCGTTTTTGGAAGGATTTTCGATCCGGCGATCGTTTATTAGATCGAAAAGAGGCACTTGGGGACGGGGATGATCGGGAAATCGCCGATCTTCTAATTGATCAAGTAGAGTTTTGTGATGTGTTAATTATTAATAAAACAGATTTGGTAAGTAAAGAAGAATTGGAGAAATTAGAAGGGGTACTGAGAACGCTTCAGCCGGATGCGAAAATGATTCATAGTATTAAGGGGCAAGTTGACCCGAGAGAGATTTTAAATACGAGAAGATTTGACTTTAAGAAAGCAAGTGCTTCAGCGGGATGGATCAAGGAGCTTACATTAGGCCATCAGCAACATACACCTGAAACAGAAGAGTATGGGATCGGCTCGTTTGTATACACAAGGAGATTGCCTTTTCATTCAGAACGTTTTAACAATTGGCTTCATAACATGCCAGAAAATATTGTGAGAGCAAAAGGAATCGTTTGGTGTGCTACCAGAAATTCAATTGCTTTATTAATGTCCCAGGCTGGTCCTTCTGTAAGTGTAGAACCAGTTTCGTATTGGGTTGCTTCTATGCCAAAGCTGGAGCAGCAGGAGATTCTTAGACAAAATCCGAAAATGTTGGATGAGTGGGATTCGGTATATGGTGATAGATTAATCAAAATGGTCTTAATCGGGACTGAATTGAATAGAGAAGAGATAGAAGCAGAGCTAGACAAGTGTTTATTGACAGATAGTGAATTGGATGATGATTGGAGTCAGTTAAAAGATCCATTTGAATGGGTTATTGAAACGGCGTAGTTAGATAAACAAATCTAATAATTAAGGACTTGGAGGGCGTTTGTATAATGAATAGTAATTTTGATGTAGGAATAATTGGTGGAGGACCAGCAGGACTGAACGCTGCGCTTGTCTTGGGAAGGGCAAGAAGAAAGGTTGTTATCATTGATGAGGGAAGGCCGAGGAATCGAGTAACGAAAGAAAGTCATGGCTTTTTAACTAGAGATGGCATTGCACCGAACGAATTTAGAAACATTGCAAGAGACCAGTTAAGGAATTATCCATCAATTCAGTTTGTGGAAGATATTGCAACAGAGATTACAGGAAGGGATGGAGAATTTTTAATATCAACTGAAGAAGGAGCTGTTTACAAAACGAAAAAAATACTCTTTGCCGTAGGAATGAAAGATTTACCTTTAGATATTGACGGACTTTCTGAAGCATATGGAAGAAGTGCATTTGTTTGTCCATATTGTGATGGTTGGGAGTTAAGGGAACAATCTCTAGTTCTAATTGCGAAAGGTGATCGCGGTTTCCACGGAGTTAAAACTTTACTAGGTTGGACAAACAGCTTAACGATATGTACAAATGGTCCGGACGAGTGGACGGATGAGCAACGTGGGGAAATCGAGTTGCGTGGTATAAAGATATATAGTGCACCGATTAAGAAAATAGAATCGAAAGATGGCTTTGTACAACAAATTAAACTAGCTGATGGTACTCTTATTCCGTGTACAGGCGTCTTTTTTACACCAAAACTTACGATAGGATCAAAATTACCACAATCTTTAGGTTGTGAAATGAACGAAGCAGGAAGTATTGTTGTTGATTCATTTGGGAAAACAAACGTGCCTGGCGTTTATAGTGCAGGTGATGCTGCCTCAGAAATGTATCAAGTTATTGCAGCAGCGGCTTCTGGTGCAATAACGGCGATCCGAATAAACAGCGAATTGCTTGAAGAAACATGGGGAAATATAGAAAAAATAAATAGAATATAGCTTTTTGCTTTACAATTTTGTAGTTCATACGGTTTTTTGAGCACCCTTACTTTGAATCATTAAAGTTTTAAAAAAAAAAATCGTCGATGAAGCGCAAGCTGAAATAGATCGAGTTGTCAAAGTAAGATGTGAACGTATGAGCTGGTTTGATGTTACTGACATCAAATAAATACACTAGCAAGAACGGTGTGCAACGCATTTTTTGGTTGGTCTGTTAGTATTTTAGATAATATATGGTAAGATAATTTTTTAGGGAATCTTGCTGAACAAGATTGGAGTGCACCTCACTAATAAGGGAGAGGTGCACTTTTTATGTTGTTAAAGCAATTAAAGGTACTATCGTTTTGTATAAACCTTTTATCTCAAGTAAGCCAAAGCCAACAAATTGCAGGAACAATTGAAATTTAACTTTTCCGAAGATATTTTCTTTTCGTTTTTATATCTTTGTATTGCTTTTTTTGGCTCGATTTTCGAGCTCGCTTTTTGGGTTTTCTGTCAACTCAGCATCCTGTCCGTACCCTTGAGGGGTGAGGCCACCTGCTTTTTTTCCACGATTTCTTTGATCATGCTTTGCCATGCGAACACCTCCCTCAATTTTTAGTATTTGCAGCACTGTTTAAGCTCATACAGTGAATAGTTTCACTTCTTCATCATCACACTAGACTTAGAGGTGAGATGATGAATAAAGGTGTATATGTGGCCTTATTAAGTATTGGGCTTGCTCAAGGTTTAAAAATCCCCATACATTATGTGAAGGAGAAAGAATGGCGTCCTGAGCTCTTTTTTCAAACTGGTGGAATGCCAAGTTCGCATTCTGCAGGAGTATCCTCTTTGACAACGTATATTGCTTTGCAAAGGGGTTTCCCGACAATTGATTTTGCCCTCTCCCTTGTTTATGGTTTGATTGTGATGTACGATGCTCAAGGGATTAGACGTCAAACTGGTGAGCTGACGCTGAAGGTAAATGATTTAGGCGAGCTGATGGAAAAGGTCCATCATGATGAGACGGTTAAATTTGAACAAAAGACTCCGAAAAGATTAAAAGAAATGCTAGGGCATCAACCTGAAGAGGTAATAGGGGGTGCGTTGTTAGGTATTTTTACAGGCGTGATTGGACATTTAGTGACAAAAAAGAATAGAAAATTGTCGAATATTAAGATAAAATTTTAGATGAAATCATTCTCGTCAGAAAAAGAGAGTTTAATGTGGAGAGGAAAGTGGTTGTGGGCTTAGAAGATTATTTACAGTTGTTGAGTAGTAAAGGTTTTCAATTTGGTGAAGATGCAATCGGCTTTATTTATTTCGGGAAGCAGTATACCAATGCGTCTGATGAACTTGCTCGAACAGCGCTAGAGTTAACATTAAAGGCTCAAAAATCATTTGATGGCAGCTTCTATATATCATTATTGGAGCTATTAATGTCAAATCAAATTACATCGAGAAACGAAGCAATAAAGTTTATTAAAGAACAAAATATATTAGTCTAAGGCACGCTCTCGTGGGCGTGTCTTGAATTTTGTATGATTACTCGGTCTAGATGAAACGGAAGGAAGAGGCAAATTGTCTTCAAACGTTTCATCTAGTTTAGCAGGTGCTAATGGAAGACTTAGGGTGAAATCGTAAAAATAAAGCTAATTGTTTATATCGAAGGTGTTTTCGCCTTATTTCTTCTTTCCTTAAAGGAAAGTTTGGCAGAAGGCAGTTCGGCGAATATCATTCCAGTCAAAATAAGGAAACAACCAACGATGGCACTCAATGATAATCGATCATTCGCCCAAATATAACCAGTGATTGCGGCGAAGACAGGTTCCATGGCAAAAATAAGGGCAACTCTCGTTGGGGTTGTGAACTTTTGGAAGTTTGTTTGTGCTAAAAAAGCAAGAGCTGTTGCAAATACCGAAGTAATCAGCAGTGCAATTAGAACTTCTTGACTAAGGATAACCGCAGGTTGAAACACCAAGTGCCAATCTTCAAAGAATAAAGAATAGATGATGGAAAGAATGGCTACAGTCGAAATTTGGATAATTGTAAGTAGCAGTGCCGGATACTTGCTACAGTACTTCCCTGTAAAAACAATATGTAAAGCAAAGCCAATGGCGCAAATCAATACAAGTGCATCCCCTCTATTTAAGGCGGAAACATCAGTCATGGTTAGTAAATAAAGCCCAACTGTTGCCACTGAAACACCGAGAGTCGCGTTTTTGCTGGGATATAGCTTCAATAAAAAAAAGGAGAACAGCGGCACAAGAACAACGCTAAGGCCAGTAATAAAACCAGCCTTGGAAGAGCTTGTGTATAAAAGGCCAATCGTTTGTGTTGCATATCCTAAAAAAAGCCAGGCACCCATGAAAATTCCTGATAATAATAGTTTTGTATCCACCACAACAAGTTGTTTTCTTTCAAAGAGAAGAAGCCAAAACGCTAATAAGCAAGCGGCAACAAAGAAGCGAATTCCATTGAAAGCGATTGGTGGAAGGACATTTATTGCATTTTGAACAATGACAAAGGTCGCACCCCAAACAAGTGCAACCAATAATAAAGAAATATCAGCAAAAATCGTTTTCTTAGTCAACATTCTACCTCTTTTCTGTATTTTTCCGAATCGCTTCCCGTGCCAACTGATCAGCTTTTTTATTTTCTGAATGGGGGATCCATTTAATAAAAAACAAATCCAGTTTCTTGATTAACTGAAGCGCTTCTTCACAATATGGTACAAACGTTTTATTCTTCACGAACTCCTTCTCGATTGCCCGACTTACTAACTGTGAATCAGTGCGGAAGGAAACGATATGATAGCCATTTTCTATGCATATGTAGAGCGCCTTGATAAGCGCTTGAAACTCTGCCTCATGATTGCTCATATTTCCTAAGGGGATGGAATAATGGTCCGTTTTTCCATCCCCTTTGATAAAAATCCCTGCTCCGCTTGGACCAGGATTGCCGGCACTTGCCCCATCTATGTAAACTTCAATCAACTTGAAACCTCCTTGAAGTTAAATAATACCTCACAATGAATTATTATACATAGTTTATTGAGAAAAAAACATCTAAAAGGTGTAACAGTAGCTCAAACGGTAATCAAGCAGCTTTTATGTTCATTTATTTTTAAATAAATTGATCAGATTCACTGATTGACAGGTATATCAGGCAGGACTAAGGCTTTCAGTTTTTTAACTAGATCTGAATTTGTGATACTATGTATTAGACTGTGATTGGGTAGCTAACCCGTATTCATAGTCCATATTTTCTACCCCAGAAATGAAAAAACACCGAGAGAGTTCCTCAGATGCTTTTTTTGACACACTGAGATGCAGTAGCACCTGCTGGTTGTTAAAAGTAAAAAACATTTTACGCTTTTTTGGGAAAACGTTTTGCCAAGTACCCAAATGGGGTATCTATTATGGCGATAAGGAATTTCAACAAATAAGTAGTCAGGAAAATGTTCCACCATTCATTAATTGGATATACTCCTAGGAAAGCGATACTCGTAAAAACAGCAGTATCTAAAAGCTGACTAATCATTGTGCTTCCGTTATTGCGAATCCAAAATTGATGATCTCGTGGAAATTTCTTTCTTAAATAGGAAAAGATATAGACATCTGCAAATTGGCTAATCAAATAAGCACAGAGACTTCCTAATGCAATTCGGGGTAAGATTCCGAATATCGTTGCTAAAGACTCATGGGCAAAGTCAATTTCATGAGGCTGAAATAATAATACCATTTGCATAATAACAGTCATCGTAAGTAACGTGAAAAATCCTAGCCATACCGCTTTTTTGGCCTCGGTCTTACCGTATTTTTCGTTTAAAATATCGGTAACAAGAAAGGCCGTTCCGTACATTGTATTACCAAGAGTTGCGGTTAAACCAAAAATTTCAATTGTCTTGACAACTTGAAGATTGGCAAGCACGGTGGAGAAACCTATCCAAACAAATAAACCTGTTTTTCCGAAGAGACGGTAAAAAGCTAACACAAAAACAAAATTGATAAGAACAAAAATAAGACCAAACCATTCATTAAACATCAAACTTCCTCCTGTAGTTTTGATAATGCGGGAGTTCACGAACCGCATAGGATTATTCAATTGTCCTTGCCAATTATAACGATTTTTGAGCAAGCTGAAAACAATGTTTTGTTCCTAAAGCGATTTTTGCCACATTTCGGATGAAACAACCCGCCATTCAGTTATACTGAAAGGTGCTTGAGAAAATGAGCAAAAAATATAACAAAGCCAATTTTGAGTGGTTAGAAGGGTTTGATTAGATGAAATATAAAATTGAAATGATATATAAGATAAAAGGAAATAAACCGGTTGAGTTTTCCTCAGAGTGGTTAGATGCAGAAACCGCCATTCGTATTGGAGAGGACTTAGAAAAAACGGGTAAGGTTTTACAGTTTTTGTTTCTCGATGAAATGAACCATTCTTGGTCCATGAAAGAAATGCGGAAACTGACAGCAGAAATTGAAGAGGAACCACACGATCTCACGTTATATTTTGATGGCGGTTTTAATAAAAATACATATGAGGCCGGTATTGGAGCGATTATTTATTATAAAAAGGGGAAGAAAAAATATCGATTGCGTGCTAATCAACTGATTGAACAGATGGAAACGAATAATGAATCTGAATATGCTGCTTTGTTTTTCGCTTTAGATTTACTTGAGGATTTAGGTGTTCATCATTTACCTTGTAAGATTAAAGGTGATTCTCAAGGAGTTATAAAGCAATTAGAGGGAGAATGGCCTTGCTATGAAGAAAATTTAAACAAATGGCTCGATCGCATTGAGGAGAAGCTTGAACGTCTTGGACTTAAAGCGAAATACGAATTGCTCCCTAGAAATGAAAATAAAGAAGCTGATAAACTTGCAACACAAGCATTGGAAGGGAAATTAATTCATAGTACAATGGAGCTTAACGAGTAAAACTAGGCTTCAAAGTATTCAAAATCTAATTAGAGGAGCTGATAGCTTGAAGCGAAAAGACGTTTTAATAGAAGTTGAAGAACTTCTGAGCAGTTATTGCAAGGACTGTTTTTTACATAAATATCATAAAAAAGAAATAGGCAGAACGTATGCACACCGATTTTGCATTACCCAGTGTACAGTCGGAGAAAAAATAAAAACGGTTGGAAAGCAGTTAGAATAAATGGCAGCGGCAGTTGCAGAATCATAACGAAAGGCTGGTGAAATTTCACCAGCCTTTATGCTTATAATTTATTGGATTAGAGCTTAACTACGTTAGAAGCTTGTGGTCCACGGTTTCCTTCAACGATTTCGAAAGAAACTTCCTGACCTTCCTCTAGAGATTTAAAGCCTTCACCTTGAATAGCTGTGAAGTGTACGAATACATCATCTCCGCCTTCAACTTCAATGAATCCAAAGCCTTTTTCATTGTTGAACCATTTTACTTTACCATTTTGCATAAAAAAAATTCCTCCTAAGCCTTTAAAGACACAAAAAGTGCCAAGTAATATTACCATTAAACGATTTATAATAAGCCAATCGTTACCAAAGGCGGAAATAAATACTGTTTAATGATGTCTATAATATACATGATTGAATCCCAGTCGTCAAGCAATGAAAGCCTTTTTATAAGATGTAGACTAAAAATTCAGACAAAAGGATTTTTTTGAAATTTACCCTGATTCTTCTTTCATATATTTCCACTTTTTGTTATGATTTTCATAGATTTTCATAGAGTTTTTTTATTGTGAATAACTGGAAAAGTAGGTGAAGGGATGAAGAAAGATCAACCTTTTTCTAGGCAAAAAACACCTATGACAACTTCCGAAAAAGAAATGTTGATATGGAATACAGAATATCAACAGGAGACGAAGCAAATAAAAAAAACCTCAGCCATGTTAACTGAAATAACCGAGAGCATTGCTTCTGCATCAAAAGAAATGGAGACTTTTTTTAAACACGTAAGAGGAGGCGGGGACATTCCTTTGGGGGCGATAGAGGAAAAAATTATCCCTATCATTAAACAAGCTGCTGAAATTCCCCATATTTATCACCTTTTTTATGAATTAACTGAAAAGGAGCAATATACATACAGACATCCAATTGGTGTAGGCATTATCGCAACATTAATCGGAAGGTGGTTGAAATTAAAAGATGACGACCTAGAGGAGTTAATCCTTGGCGCTATTTTACATGACATTGGAAAGGCTTTAGTCCCGGCGAATATTTTAAATAAAGCTGGAAAGCTAACACGAGCAGAATATGAAATCATGTGTAATCATACTGTTTATGGCTATAATCTTCTGAAAAACACGAACGGGATTAGTGATAATGTGGCGTTAATAGCGTTACAGCATCATGAACGTGAAGATGGTAATGGCTATCCGATTGGACTTAAAGGCCCGCAAATCAGCTATTTTGCAAAAATAGTTGCGATTGCCGATGTGTTTCATGCAATGTCATCTCCGAAGGTATATCATGAAGCCCTCCCGTTCTATGGGATTATTAAGCAAATGGAAAAGGATACGTTTGGAAAATTAGATCCGATGATTGTATTAACTTTTTTAAACAAGATGATGGACAGTCTTGTTGGTAAAAAGGTGCTGCTTTCAGATGGCAGCATCGGAACAATTGTCCTTATTAATCCTTATGATCCGATCCGTTGCCTTGTCCAAACAGAACATCAACTTGTCGATTTAAAATATAATCATCAATTAATAATCGAAAGAATATTAGAGGATAAGTAAATTTTTTCAACGTCAACATTAAAATCTCAAGCTTATAAAGGTGTTCAAAAGTCAATGAAAGCAGACTTTTGGGCCCTTTTTTGTTTTTTAAGGCTTTTTAGACAACCTCTTCAGACTTAAGACAAACTCGATCTAATCAAATTTGCCTCAAGTTTTTTTGTTTAGAATATTCATGAAGAGTTTTGGAGAGGTGACAGAAAAATGATGACGAGAAATCTTATTAAAGAAAGAAACTCATTTTCAAATAAGCCTCCAATTCAAAGATGAGGACTTGCGGGAGTTCAATTTCCGAAAGCCGATTAATAGCGCCAATATAAATTAAACTGGCGGAAACCATTTGCTTTTTACTCCGCCAGAACAGGGGAGAACAGGTCTAGAAATTCTGCAAACAAATGCTGAGTCCATTAAGCGAACAAATGTTTTCTAAAGAAGGAAGTTCTCAATAAGTCGCTTAAGAGGGCGAATTTAGTCCGTGAATCTTTTTTAGGAAGCTCATTTTTACTCTACTACATATAAACAAAATAAAAAATTACTTGTTTTGGGTTGACAATTTTTTTATTACGCTTAAAATGTTGCGTATAGGAAACTTTTATAACCTGACCTAAAAAACATGTCCTAGGTTTAAAAAAATGAGGGAGGTTAATAAAAGTGGGTAAGGACAGACTGCTTTAAATTAAGAAGGGATGGTAGAGGAAATGCAAAAGATAATGAGGCTGTTATTGTTTTTTTCACTTGTTTTACTTGGAGCTTGCTCAAATGAAAGCACTGGTGTGGAAAAATCTGATGGGAAAATAATGGTGACAACAACGATCGGGCAGATTGCTGACGGGGTAAAAAATATAGGCGGAGACAAAGTAGAAGTTATCAGCCTTATGGGACCGGGAACTGATCCTCATTTATATAAAGCTACTCAAGGTGATATAGAAAAGCTCGAGAAGGCAGATATTATTTTTTACAATGGACTGCATTTAGAAGGTAAAGTTCTTGACGTTTTAAAGAAAATTAATGATAAGAAACCGACTTACGCTATTGGAGAAGTGATTTCTGAAGGAAGTTTACTTGAAGATACTGAGGATAGCAGTGCGGTCGATCCTCATATATGGTTTGACATCTCCTTATGGCAGCAAGCTCTTGAAAAAGTAAGGGATGGTTTAATTGAAATCGATCCGGACAACGAAGAATATTACTCCAAGAACGCAGACGACTATTTTTCAGAATTGGATCGTTTAAAAGAGTATGCGGAAGAGGAAATGGCAAAAATCCCATCTGAGCAAAGAGTGTTGGTTACAGCTCATGACGCATTTGGATATTTTGGGGCTGCTTACAACATGGAAGTAATGGGCTTACAAGGTCTTAGTACCGAGTCGGAATATGGTCTAGGTGATGTGCAAGAATTAGTAGATTTATTGGTTGAAAGAAACATTAAAGCAGTATTTATTGAATCAAGTATATCAGAGCGTTCCATTAATGCTGTAATCGAAGGAGCAAAGCAGAAAGGACACGAAGTTACGATTGGAGGAGAGCTATTCTCCGATGCCATGGGTGAAGAAGGAACGGAAGAAGGAACATATATTGGGATGTATCGACACAATGTCAAAACGATCACAGACTCATTACAGTAGGGGGGATGGAAATGAATCCAGTTGAAGTCCAAAATCTAACAGTTGCTTATCAAAAAAAACCAGTTCTGAAAAATGTGAGTTTTACTGTTCCGGAAGGAAAGTTGATTGGTATTATTGGTCCAAATGGTGCAGGTAAATCAACGCTAATCAAGGCTGTATTAGGGATGATCCCGAAGGCAACAGGCGAAGTTAGAGTCTACGATAAACTGTATCGTGCCAAAGAGCGAGTTGTTGGCTATGTTCCACAGAGAGGTTCGGTCGATTGGGATTTTCCGACTAATGCTCTTGATGTCGTTTTGATGGGGCGATATGGACATATTGGCTGGTTTAAAAGACCGGGAAAAAAGGATAAAGAATTGGCATTGAATTGTTTGGAAAAAGTTGGTATGCAAGAGTATGCAACTCGGCAGATTAGCCAACTATCAGGTGGACAGCAGCAAAGGGTTTTTCTCGCTAGGGCATTAGCACAAGACGCAAAGATTTATTTTATGGATGAACCATTTGTCGGTGTTGATGCCGCTACAGAAAGGGCGATTATAGAGTTATTAAATGAACTGAAACAACAAGGGAAAACAGTTCTTGTAGTCCACCATGATTTACAAACGGTTAAGGATTATTTTGACCATGTTATTTTGCTCAATATAAATGTTATAGCCGAAGGGCCAACAGAAGATACTTTTACTTTAAAAAATTTGCATCAAACTTATGGTGGAACATTAGCCTTTTTAGAAAAAGGTGATATTTTAGTAGGTCAGAAATGAGGTGGCGAAGATGGATGACGTGATTAAAATCAGTCTAGCAGATGCCAATACGCAATGGGTTCTTCTCGGGACTATTCTTTTAGGAATCTCAAGCGGTGTCCTTGGAAGCATTGCCTTATTAAGAAAACAAAGCCTAATCGGAGATGCTGTCGCACATGCTTCGCTTCCTGGAATTTGCGTTACTTTTCTTCTTTTGGGTGAGAAGTCATTATTTCCGTTATTAATTGGGGCTGCGATTTCAGGACTGTTGGCTACTTTTTGTATTCAAGCGATTTCATCGTATTCAATTATAAAGGAAGATACAGCGATAGGACTAGTATTATCCGTTTTCTTTGGGCTAGGAATTGTCCTTTTAACGAAGGTTTCGCAATCAAGCGTAGGCAATAAAAGCGGTTTAAATGATTTTATCTTTGGGCAAGCAGCAGCTCTTGTTGGCAGTGATGTAAAACTTATGGCAGGGGCGGCTGCGCTCCTCACCGTTATTACATGGTTACTTTTCAAAGAATTAAAGGTGCTGACCTTTGATCCGGAATTTGCTAAAGGTTTAGGCTTGCCTACAAAGCTATTAAATTTTGTTTTTTTAACATTGCTTGTTTCGGCAATTGTTGTTGGGATTCAAGCGGTTGGTGTTATTTTAATGGCTGCTATGTTGATCACACCAGCGATCTCTGCTCGGTATTGGACTGATTCTTTAGCCCGGATGATAGTACTTTCAGGAGTTTTTGGTGCGATTTCAGGAGTATTCGGAACCATATTCAGTACTTTTGGCACGGGGTTGGCAACAGGTCCGTTTATTGTTGTTACAGCAACGTTTATATTTTTTATTTCTTTGTTGTTTGCACCTGAGAGAGGGCTTCTCACAAAGTGGGTAAAGAGACTTCGTTTGAATAAACGTCTTCAGCATGAGTTGGTGCTTAGAAAAGAAGGGAAGAGCTATCAATGAGCTATGAAGCTTGGATTTTAATTGTTGGATCACTTGCAGGCATTTGTTGTGGAATTACAGGTTGCTTCTTAATTTTACGCAGGTTAGCCATGCTGGCAGATGCGATCAGTCATACGGTTTTATTAGGGATGGTCTTAGCTTTTCTTATCAGTCAAAGCCTGAATGGATTTTATATGTTGATTGGTGCAGCTGCAATTGGTGTGCTAACAGCTGTATTTGTACAACTTTTACACAGTTCAGGGATACAAGAAGATGCATCGATTGGAGTTGTGTTTACATTTCTGTTTGCAGTAGGTGTTATATTGTTAAGTTTATATGCGGATCATGTCCATTTAGACGTTGACCATGCATTGATGGGGGAAATCACCTTTGTACCGTGGGATCTTGTAAAGTGGGGGTTTTTGCCAGAATTACCAAAGGCGTTTTTAATGTTAACGACTGTGCTAATTATAAATCTACTTATCATTATCCTATTTTATAAGGAATTAAAAATTACTTCCTTTGATCCGCAAATGGCAGCTGCAATTGGTGTTCCTGTTCTGCTCATTCATTATATTTTAATGGGAATGGTTTCAATGACAACAGTAGCATCTTTCGATAGCGTCGGTGCTATACTCGTGGTAGCAATGCTTATTGCTCCCGGGGCTTCAGCTTATTTGCTTACCGATAAATTAAACATCATGCTCATCATGAGTGCTCTCCTCGGTGTTGCGGCTGCGATTATCGGCTATTATTTGGCAAGCTGGCTTGACGTATCTATTTCAGGATCTATGGCAACCGTGAATGGAGTAATTTTTGCCATCTTCTTCTTCTTTGCTCCCCATAAAGGAGTATTGTCAAAAAGATGGTCACAAAGGAAATTAAAGCTAACATAGAGGCCCCACATTTAGATGTGAGGCTTTTTTCTTTTTTTGAAAGTTCTTAAATAGAATTGTTGTTAAAATGATTTTGGGCTCATTGCCGGAATCAGAGAGAAAATGAGCCCAAAATCAACACCGGCATATAACAGAGCCTTTTGAAAAAATATTGAAATGTATTTTCGAAGATATCTAAATAAGGTACAATAGGAAAAGCATTTTATTTTATGAAATTGGAAGTGAGTCCCATAATGAAACTCATTATTGCGGAAAAGCCAGACCAAGGTTTAACGTTAGCATCTGTTTATAAAATGAAAAAAAAGCAAGGGTACATCGAAGTTCTCCCAAATGAAGTCTTCCCCAAAGGAGCATATGTCACCTGGGCAGTCGGACATATTACACAGCTCATTCCCCCTGAAAAATATGACTCAAACTGGAAAAAATGGTCTCTTCAAACTTTACCGATGCTCCCAGCTCAATTTCAATATGAAGTTTCCAAGGATAAATGGAAACAATACATGCTTGTGAAGCAGCTTATTGAAGATCCAAATGTGACCGAGATTATTCACGCGGGAGATGCTGGTCGCGAGGGAGAGTTGATCGTTCGCAATATCATCAGGCAAACAAAATGTCGGAAACCGATGAAAAGGCTTTGGATCTCCTCCTTAACCCCAAAAGCAATTCAGGAAGGTTTTCAAACATTGCTTACAGAGAACGAAACAAGAAATCTCTATTATGAAGCCTATACGCGTGCATGCGCAGACTGGGTTGTCGGTATGAATGCTTCAAGACTTTACAGCATTCTTCTTAAGGAAAAAGGCTTTTCAGATGTATTTTCTGTTGGGAGAGTACAAACTCCAACTTTGGCTTTAATTGTGAAAAGGGAGCATGAGATTGATACTTTTGTTTCAGAACCGTTCTGGGAAGTAAAAGCTAAATTTGAAATTAGTAAAAAGAAATATGAAGGAAAATGGGAGAAGGATGGTAATACGAGAATTGATACGAAAGAAATGGCTGAAAAAATCTCTGCTTTCTGTGAAGGAAAAAAGGCTCAAGTAGCAGATGTTCAAACAGAAAAAAAGGAATATTTGCCGCCGCTTCTTTATAATTTGTCATCTTTGCAAGCTGAGGCTAATCGACGTTTCAAATTTTCGCCGAAGAAAACATTGGATATTTTACAGAAGCTTTATCAGAAGGGTATCGTTTCTTATCCTCGTTCTGATTCTAGACATGTTACAAAAGGAGAGGCAGAGATGTTTCCTGAAATATTAGGCAAGCTTGAGCGGTATCCAGAATATCAAGAACTGTTTCCTCTCCCGAACACTTCAATTATCAATAACACTCGCTATGTGAATGATAAAAAGGTTACTGATCACTATGCGATTATTCCGACTGAACAGGTTCCTATATTGCAAAAACTAAGTTTTGATGAGCAAAAAATATACGATTTAGTTGCAAGAAGTTTGCTCGCAGCCCATTACGGAAAATCTATTATAGAGTATACAACCATTACGACATTAGTTGATGAAAGAGCATCTTTTCAATCAAAAGGTAAGGTTCAAAAAGAAGAAGGTTGGAGAAAAGTAATTCCTCAATTTGAAAAAGATAAGGATCCGAGTCTTCCTATATTAGAAAAGGGAGAAGTGGGCAAGGTTGTGAAAATAGAAGTAAAGGAAAGTAAGACACAGCCCCCGAAGCGTTATACGGAGGGACAATTAATTACTTTGATGAAAACGGCTGGGAAACAGATTGAAGATAAGGAGCTTGAAAAAGTCCTTATGAAAACAGAAGGTCTTGGTACAGAAGCGACGCGGGCAGGAATTATTACGATGTTAAAAGAGCGAAAATATATTGATATTCGTAAAAACCTTGTTTATGCGACGGTAAAAGCAAAAATCTTGATCCAGGCTGTCGGCGATGAAATATTAGCTTCTCCTGAAATGACAGCGAAGTGGGAGCAGCGTCTTAAAGAAATTTCAGAAGGACAGGCTCTCCCGAAACAATTCATGGAGCAAACGAATAAAATGATTGCTCATCTTATTTCAACAACTATAGAAGCAGCGGCAAAATGGAAATTTCCTGAAGAATTCATTGATGGTTTTGTTCCTGGAAAACAGCCAGGAAAACAACGGAGACTTCCAACAAAATTAGGAACCTGTAAAAAATGTAGCGGCGCCGTAATTGATAAAGGTACGTTCTACGGCTGTTCAAATTATCAAAAGACGAAGTGTGATTTTACTATTTCGAAAAAGATTCTTGGCAAATCGGTTACGCAGAAGCAAGTGAAGACCCTTCTTTCTGAAGGGAGCACAGAGCTGATCCACGGCTTTAAGAGCAAAGAGAAAACCTTTGATGCTAAGCTTGGATGGGATGATGTGAAGAAAAAGGTTAAATTCATTTTTTAATGGCAAACCTTCCTTTTCTTTCTTGTATCCCCTTTCTTTCTATAGTAAACTTTGAATATAAATAGAAAAAACTTTTGCGCTAACACAAAATTATTGGAGGGTGCACTGATGGCAACACCAAGTATGGAAGACTATATTGAACAAATCTATATATTAATTGAACAAAAAGGATATGCTCGCGTATCAGATATTGCGGAATCACTCTCAGTTCATCCCTCATCAGTAACGAAAATGGTACAGAAATTAGACAAAGATGAGTATTTAGTCTATGAAAAATATAGAGGATTTACGTTAACACCTAAAGGGAAAAAAATTGGAAAACGTCTAGTTTATCGCCATGATTTGCTTGAGGAGCTTCTTAGAACAATCGGAGTAATGGAAGAGAATATTTATAATGATGTGGAAGGCATTGAACACCATTTAAGCTGGAATGCCATCGACCGTATCGGTGACTTAGTACAATTTTTTGAAGAGGATGAAAGCAGGGTACTGGCATTACGAGAAATACAGAAAAAAAATGAAGTACAAGAATAAGAAGAAGGCTTGTTCAAAGTGGAGAAAAATTTTTTCTCCACTTTTTTAGCAATATGACCAAGCAAAGGGATATTCGCTTGCCCCGCTTCCGTCTTATATATTCCTGTGTTACCCACACTTATTTGCAAAAAAGCAGGCTCAGACGTTATGCTCAAAGATTCTCAATAGAAGAGAAGTCTGAATGCTCCCAATCAAGCCTAAAAGGCGCAATCAAGTCGGAAACATGCACAATCATGGTGAAAACAGGCTCAATCAAAGTTCAGACGCCTGCACTCAAAGGTTTTTGGTATTTTATGATAGAATTTTATCATGAGCAAGGATATTCTTGTTTTCTATAAAGGGTGTATGTTTAATTATGGAAGAAACAATAAAAAGTAGTATGAAAGTAAAAATTGTTATTCTCTTTTTTGCATTTTTAGCCGCACTAATCATGATTGTGGCAAGCATAATAGGTTATAGTATTTACAAGGAACATCAGGAACTGAATGAGTTAGAAAAACTAACTGAAGAATATCTTCTAAAAAAGTATGGTGAGGTGAATATTTTAGAAATTAAAACTGAATCATCTATAAAAGGTGAGCAACTTGCTTACGTTATTTTTGAGGATGAGCCTAATACTAGCTATATTTATGGAGAAAGTACAACAGGAATAATGCAAATTGGTCCAATGCCACCAAAAGATGAAAAGTCTCAATACAAGTATTTAGAATAGTGATTTTCATATCTACGTATAGAAGCTTAATAGGAAATAGAAGGTATCTCACAAATGAGTAAAAGCCAAAAATATGGTTACAGCAACTTTTTTGGCTTTTTGAAGTTCATGGATTTTTGGTTATTTCAACGTGTATATATCTTTATGAATGGTTTTTAAGAAAGACGTTTCTCTCTTTCAGTGATTGAAAGGATTGATGTAAACCGGAGAACCTCTTTTTATAAAAAGAGTTCAACTGGCTGGAATTAGGTTGATTTAGTAATATGACGGCAGATCTTCAAAGATGGTGTGATCAAATAAGATGTTGCCATTTTCCGGTTCTAACAATAGTACACCAGAAATTTTTTCATCAACTGCTTCTAACAGCGCTTTTCGATAAGAAATAATTCTTCCTTGAGATGTTTGAAAGCTGATAATATCACCTGAGTAATTTCGATAGACTGAAACAATTTCTTCTGCTGCCATTAAGTAAGTCTCCTTGTTTTAAGCTGTATAGAGCTTTTTTTATATTATTGTTATGATAAAACAAGGAAATATTCCTTAAAAATAGAAATTTATTCTGTAATAATAAAATATTTATTAGAAAAGCTTTGTTATATGTCGGTGTTGATTTTTCGCTCATTTTTGAAACCCAGGTTCATACAAAATGAGCCCAAAATCATTTTACCAACCATATTTGTTAACAACGCTATTAGAGAAATAATCATTATTATAGGACAGGAGCTGATGAGGATGAGTCGATACTCAATGAATGAATTTGTTAAGCAAACACAGCAACAAGATAAAGGAGAAGGTCTATTTGAACTTGAAACGCCGCGGATGCTGGAAATTAATTTGAATGGTCAAATATGGGCAAAAGCAGGTGCGATGATTTCTTATCGTGGAAATATTAAATATGAAAGAGAAGGGATTTTCGAGCACGGTCTCGGAAAATTGTTTAAAAAGGCATTTACAGGTGAAGGTACTTCGTTAATGAAGGCAACGGGAAATGGCAAACTTTATGTAGCTGATCAAGGAAAAAAAATAAGTATTCTACATTTGCAAGGTGAATCTATTTTTGTCAATGGCAATGATTTATTGGCATTTGAACCATCTATTGAATGGGATATAAAGCTGATGAGGAAAATTGCTGGAATGATGTCAGGTGGGTTATTTAATGTCCGTTTAGAAGGCAAAGGAATGATTGCGATAACTTCTCATTATGAACCTTTAACATTGTTAGTAACACCCAATCATCCTGTTTACACAGATCCTAATGCAACTGTGGCATGGTCTGGTTCTTTAACACCGGAATTTGTAACAGATATTTCTTTTAAAACATTCATCGGAAGAGGCAGTGGTGAATCGATTCAAATGAAATTTTCAGGGGAGGGCTTTGTTGTTGTGCAACCATATGAGGAAGTATATTTTTCTGACCAGCAGTAGTGAATTTCTAGCTATATAAGTACAATATTTAATCTTGTAAAAAAACAGTCTGACCAAAGCGAATGGTCAGATTGTTTTGATTTAGAAAAGGTTAGCCTTCGTCGAAGGGTGAGTCGTTTTGGTTTACCCCCATCCTGTGCAAGCAGCCTAACGTCTAACATGCTGAAGTAGCAGTAAAACTTCGGTTTTACAATTTTCGACAAGACATCAGCACGTAATTATTTGGAGGGCGTTCAGTGTGAAGAAAATCTCTTAACATATCTGTTTAGGAACTTTTCGCATTGGTGTGCATTCATTTTTTATTCCCAAATGTAAGGAGTTTCTTGGTACACATAATAGTTTAACCAGTTTGAGAAGAGAAGGTGGGCATGGGAGCGCCACCGGTTCAATGGCTGTTTATTTGGATCATTATTAGGAAAATAATGCTCAGGTAAATGAATGTTTAGTCCACGCTGTCTGTCACGATTATATTCCTCTCTCAAAGTAGACGCGTCATATTCTAAATGCCCTGTAATCATGATTTGTTTACCATCATTAGCGCTCATGATAAAGGGCCCTGCTTCCTCTGAGTAGGAGAGGAGCTTAATATCAGGGTGCTCGTTAATTTTATGTTGGTGAACATCGGTATACCTTGAATGGGGGGCAAAAAATTGATCATCAAATCCTCTTAATAGCTTTTCACTGCGATCATTTACAATGTGTGAAAAAACACCGGAACATTTGCGCGGTAATTCAAACTTTCCGATTCCGAAGTGATGGTAAAGAGCTGCTTGAGCACCCCAGCAAATATGTAAAGTGGAAGTGACGTTTGTTGTTGACCAAGTCATAATTTCCGTCAGTTCCTCCCAATAATCGACCGATTCAAACGGGAGCATTTCAACCGGAGCTCCAGTAATTATCATGCCATCAAATTTTCGATTTTTGATATTCGGGTAAGTCGTATAAAATTGGTCAAGATGAAGTTGACTTGTTGTTTTCGACTGATGTGTCGCCATTTGTAAAAAAGAAATATTTACTTGCAAAGGAGTGTTTCCTAACAATCGAAGCACTTGTGCTTCGGTTTTTTCTTTTTCCGGCATTAAATTCAGAATGATGATATTTAATGGTCGAATATCTTGTGTATTCGCTCGAACTTCATCCATAATAAAGATATTTTCTTTCTCTAAAACCTCTCGGGCAGGAAGAAGCTTCGGAATTTTGATTGGCAAGTGATCATCTCCTCGTTTGAATTTTCAATATTTAAATTATATAGCCGTTTATATGATGTATCAATCCTTTTGCAAAATTAAATCCGAATCCTTTGGACAAAAAGATGATACAATAACTATGTGGAAATCATCAATGAATGGTAATGGGGGTAAATGCTATGAGTGTAAATGTGAAATTTAAATCTGACATTGAAATTGCCCAAGAGGCCAAAATGGAGCCGATTATAAAAATTGCTGCAGAATTGAATTTAACTGAGGACGATCTCGAACTTTACGGAAAATATAAGGCCAAGCTTTCGTCTGAAACGATTCAAAAACTGCAGACAAAAGAATCAGGAAAAATCATACTTGTAACGGCAATTAATCCAACTCCAGCAGGAGAAGGAAAATCGACCGTAACAGTTGGTTTAGGAGATGCTTTACATAAATTAAATAAAAAAGTCATGATTGCATTAAGAGAACCGTCTTTAGGACCTACAATGGGGATTAAGGGGGGGGCAACTGGAGGAGGCTATGCCCAAGTTCTTCCGATGGAGGACATAAACCTTCACTTTACTGGCGATTTCCATGCAATTACAACGGCAAATAATGCATTGGCAGCCCTTATCGATAACCATTTACAACAAGGAAATGAATTGCGTATTGATCAAAGAAGGATTGTTTGGAAAAGAGCAGTTGACTTAAATGATCGTGCTTTAAGAAAAGTGATTGTGGGGCTTGGTGGACCGGTTCAGGGGGTACCCCGTGAGGATGGCTTTGATATTACAGTTGCTTCAGAAATTATGGCTGTCCTATGTCTAGCAACTGACTTGCAAAATTTAAAGCAAAGATTGGCGAATATGATTGTCGCGTATAATGTTGATAAAGAACCAGTAACCGTTGCTGATTTAGGAGTAGAGGGCGCATTAACATTATTATTAAAGGATGCAATCAAACCGAATCTCGTCCAAACAATTGAGCACACCCCTGCCCTTGTTCATGGAGGTCCATTTGCTAATATTGCTCATGGCTGCAACAGTGCGATCGCAACTGTTACCGCATCAAAACTGGCAGATTATGTAGTAACGGAAGCAGGCTTTGGGGCAGACTTAGGAGCGGAAAAATTTCTCAATATTAAAACAAGAGCAGCAGGTTTTAAACCAGAAGCAGTTGTGATTGTAGCAACCATTCGGGCGCTAAAGATGCACGGTGGCGTTGCGAAGTCAGAACTGGCAAATGAAAGTATTGAGGGGCTGAGAGCAGGCTTTGAAAATTTAAGAAAGCACGCTGAGACTATTCAAAGCTTTGGACTGCCATTTGTTGTGGCAATCAATAAATTTATTACTGATACTGATAAGGAAGTAAATACCCTTCTCGAACTCTGCGAAAAATACAGCCTTCCAGTTGAACTGACAGAGGTTTGGGAAAAAGGGGGAGCAGGGGGAATCTCCCTTGCACAAAGAGTACTTGAAGTAATTGAAAAGGGTCAATCTAATTTCTCACCGTTGTATCAATTGGCTGATTCTATTGAGGATAAAATTACAACGATCGTTCAAAAGGTTTATGGAGGTTCAAAGGTTGAATTCTCGTCAAAAGCCAAAAAACAATTGGCAGACTTTGAACGCTTTGGCTGGAGCAATTTGCCTGTCTGTATGGCAAAAACACAATACTCATTATCCGACAATCCAACAAGGTTAGGAAGGCCAACAGACTTTACTGTAACGGTTCGAGAACTTAAACCGTCTATTGGAGCTGGCTTCATCGTTGTATTGACAGGTGATGTCATGACGATGCCCGGTCTTCCTAAAGCACCAGCCGCGTTAAAAATGGATGTTGATGCGGATGGGAATCCGATAGGCTTATTTTAAAGTTAGTAAAAATAAAAGAAAAAATACTTTCGACATGGAAATAGTACAATAGATCCAATAGCTTGAGCTTTTTTGTAACTTCCTTGGCAAAGAAAGAAGGTTTGTCGCAAGTCTGGAGCGGCAGGGGTGACCCTGTCGTTTATTTTATGAAGGAGTGAGGGATATGTTTGATCCAACCGCATTTGAAAATATGAAGGTGGTTCTTGAAGGGGCATTGTATGATCGGGATTTGGAAGGAGAAATATCGATTCTTGATCGCAATGACCTCATTAACCTTGCAAAGCTTTCAAGGCATTATGAGATCACTTTTTCTAATCGTAATGGTAACGGGGTTTCATGTACGTTTATATTAAAAGCTGCGCTAGAAAATCTTGCGGCTGAACTGCATCCGAACATAAAAAACGAGGCACTTGCAGGTGCGAAGGTTCTCGTCGTTTTTAAGCTTGAACATGAAAATAACCAAGAATTACATCAGAGGATAAATGAGCTTCTTATCGATATATGGGGATCAGAGCGAACATTTACTCAAAAAATCAGCTACAATCCGTTAGAAGATTGCAGCACCATTACGAAAGAAATTTTTCTTGATTTCAATCGCCTTGTCCTTGAGGATCAAATTGATGATTTATTAATGATGTTAGACTATATAGTCGATTCACTTCAAAAAATAAATACCCTTTTAGCATAATCACGCTAGCGCTCTCCCATCCATGTGTGTAAAATAAAATTAGCATCTAATTTTAGTATCTGGTCTTAATTAAAGTTTAGGGGGAGAGCGTTTGAAAAGAATAGCATGGGTTACAGACAGTACAGCAAGTTTAGATCAAGAACTGAAACAGCATTCAGATTTGTATGCGGTTCCAATGTCAATATTGCTGGATGGTGAACAATTTTTAGATCATATAGATTTAACATCAGAACAATTATTTCAAAGGTTGAAATCGTTAAAGTCACCACCGAAAACTTCGCAGCCGTCTGTAGGAGAATTTAAACAATTATTTGATAGACTTAAAAGAGATTATGATGTGATTGTCCCGATTCTCGTCTCGGCAAAGCTAAGTGGAACGGTTTCATCCAGTGAACAAGCTGCTCAGTTAGTTGATATTCCTGTGATCACAATCGACTCTAAAATCCTTTCATACCCGTTAACAGTCCAAATCAAGCAAGGAATGAAATGGCTGAGGGAAGGGTTTCCAGTTGAAGCTATTAAGGAAAAAATTGAACGCTTGCGAGAAACATACGAAGCTTATGTGTTGGTTGGTAGCCTTGAACAACTTCATCGCAGCGGCAGAATGTCTGGACTAAGATATTTTCTTGGGAGTATGTTGAACATAAAGCCTATTATTCAAGTAGCTGATGGCGAACTTACGATTAAGGATAAAGCGCGCAGTGAGAAAAAGGCCAAGGATAAAATCGTGAATTACTTGCGCGAATTTTATGAAAAATATAACTTTAAAGAAGTATATATTTTATACGGCTTACATCAAAGAGCCGCTTTAGAATGGAAGAATGAACTGGAGCTGCATTTTCCTTCCCTGCACTTTAGCTGTCATCCATTAGGGGCGACGATTGGTGTTCATGCTGGTGAAGATACGATTGGAATTAGTTGGTATAATGGTTTGCAAAGGCCAGATAAATAGTCTTCGATAAGGATTTGGAATAAGCGGTTCTGAATCCTTTTTTGATGAGGACGAGCATCTCTCAATGTACAAGGACTGGTTTCATTATGATAAAATAAAGTGTGAGTAATTTTGATGATTGGATTGGTTTTTATGCAAATATTAACGATAGATAATTTGACGAAAACATATGGAGAAAAAGAATTATTTCAAAACATCTCCTTTACGATAGCTGAAAAAGACCGGATTGGACTCATTGGAGTTAATGGCACGGGAAAATCATCATTGCTGAAAATTGTCGCAGGTGTTGATCTGCCTGATGGCGGTGAAGTGATGATGCCAAAGGATTATAGAATCGCCTATGCTTCTCAATCTCCGATACTTGATGAGAATTTAACTGTATTAGATCAAGTGTATGCTGGAGAGTCAGCGCTCCTTCGAGTTGTAAAAGAATATGAGAGAGCTTTATTGGATTTAGAAAGGGATCCACATCACGAGCGAAATCAAGCAAGGCTTTATGAGCTTCAAAGAAAGATGGATGCCGTTGACGGTTGGGATGTTAGCACGAATGCCAAAACCATCTTAACGAAACTTGGAATAGTGGAATTTAATAAAAAGATTGCCGAGCTTTCAGGAGGGCAAAAGAAAAGAGTTTCTTTGGCACAGGTTTTGATTCAAGCAGCTGATTTATTAATTTTAGATGAGCCTACTAATCACCTTGACTATGAGTCGGTTAAATGGCTTGAAGAGCACTTAAGCAAGTATAGCGGCGCATTGCTGCTTGTTACCCATGATCGTTACTTTCTCGATCGAGTTACAAACCGCATGTTCGAGTTAGATAGGGGAAAGCTATATAGCTACAAGGGGAATTATGCTGCCTTTCTTGAAGCGAAAGCGGTCCGAGAAGAAAATGAAGCAGCAACGTTAGAAAAAAAACGAAATTTATTTCGTCGTGAGCTGGAATGGATTCGTCGAGGAGCAAAAGCACGGACTACAAAACAAAAAGCAAGAATTGGGCGCTTTGAAAGCTTAGATGAACAAATTTCTTCTGTCAAGTCTGGCGATAAGCTGGATATTTCACTTTCAGGCAGCCGTTTAGGAAAGCAAGTTTTTGAACTGAAAAAGGCGAATAAATCTTACGGTTCTCAAGTAATCTTAAAAGATTTCGATCTACTAGTGAAACCGGGGGATAGAATAGGGATCGTTGGTAGAAATGGTACGGGAAAATCGACTTTATTAAACACTTTAGCAGGAAAACTCCCGTTGGATTCAGGAGAGTATGTGATCGGGCAAACTGTTAAAATTGCTTATTATACGCAGGAAAATGAGGATTTGGATGAGAGTAAAAGAATGATCGAATATTTAAAGGAAACGGCACAAGTCGTTACTACTGCTGATGGGAAGACGATTTCAGCAACGCAAATGCTTGAACGGTTCTTATTCCCATCTTTTACTCATGGAACTCCGATTCGCAAGCTTTCAGGGGGGGAGAAACGACGATTATATCTCTTAAAAATCCTTATGTCAGAACCGAATGTCTTATTGCTTGATGAGCCAACCAATGATCTGGATACACAAACATTAACGGTGTTGGAGGATTATTTAGAAGACTTTCCAGGGGTCGTTATTACGGTTTCCCACGATCGTTATTTTCTTGATAAAGTGGCAGAACAACTGCTTATTTTAAATGGAGATGGAAATATTGAATCATTTTATGGAAACTATACAGAGCTATTAGAAAGTCAGTTTGCTAACCAACAGATTAAGCAATCAAGTCCCTCAAAGGATAAAGCGGCGGTCGAAGAGAAGCCAAAAAAGAAAAAGATGACGTATAAAGAGAAAATGGAATGGGAAAAAATCGACGAGGATATTGCTAACGTTGAAGCGCGACTCAAAGAAATCGCGGAAGAAATGACACAGACGGGCAGTGATTTTGAAAAGGCACAGGCTTTGATGAACGAAGAAAATACCTTAAATGAAAAGCTAGAACATTTTATCGAAAGATGGAGTTACTTAGCTGATTTAGCTGAAAATGAATAATGATTTGCTTTTCGAGCACATTTTGTGTTTCAAAAGCTTTCTTATGTTACGATAAATGTAAGTAAATCTGTAATAGTAAGGCGTGTAATTGCCGGTAAAAAGGGTGAAATTATGAAAATTAAATCTATTGAACCTACTCCGAGTCCAAATACAATGAAAATCAATTTGGACGAACAGCTTCCAATGGGAAAAAGCAATAATTATAAAAAAGAAACGATGTCAGGGGCTCCTCTAGTAATACAGGATATTTTGCACATCGAAGGAATAAAAGGTGTCTATCATGTTGCTGATTTTTTAGCGATCGAACGCAATGCTAAATTCGATTGGAAAGATCTTCTTCCGCAAGTGCGAAGGGCTTTTGGAGAAGAAGAAGGAGATAATTCTGAACGGCAAAGTATGGATGAGCATTTTGGCGAAATCAAAGTTCAAATTCAAATGTATAAAGGGATCCCTCTTCAAGTGAAATTGACCGATGGTACTGAAGAAAAACGCTTCGGTATGCCCGAACAATTTACGAAATTAGTGGCAGAAATTGAAGATGATGAGAACTATATTTTACAGCGAAAATGGAAAGAACACGGAGTTCGTTATGGTGAATTTGCTGAAATTGGACAGGAAGTTGTCGAAGAGCTAATTGCAGCATATCCAGAGGAACGGCTGCAAGAAATATTGCGACAAGCAAAGAGTACTGATCCGGTCGTTCAGTTCCAACCGCGTAAAAAAATAAAGGTAAATCGAGATGATTTAAATGAGCCAAATTGGCAGAAGCGCTATCAGCTGTTAGAACAAATGGAAGATCCAACTTTGGAGGATTTACCTCTATTAGATAAAGCTCTGTCTGATGAAAAAGCATCGATTCGAAGATTAGCGACCGTCTATTTAGGGATGATTGAAGATAAACAGGTTTTACCGTATCTTTATAAAGCATTAAAAGATAAAGCTGTAACTGTTAGAAGAACGGCAGGTGACTGCTTGTCGGATTTAGGATTTACTGAAGCGGCAGATGAAATGGCGCTAGCATTACAAGATAAAAGTAAACTTGTACGCTGGAGAGCAGCGATGTTCCTTTATGAGGTGGGGGATGAAAGGGCTCTTCCGGCCTTAAAAGCCGCAGAAGACGATCCAGAATTTGAAGTTAGCATGCAAATTAAATTGGCCATTGAAAGAATTGAGCATGGTGAAGAAGCGAAGGGTTCTGTTTGGAAGCAAATGACAGAAATGAGAAATAAATAAACAATTAATAAGCACAGACCAAACCTGGTCTGTGCTCATATTATGAATGAATTTGAAATTGTACGGGAATATCATTTTCGTTAATTGGTAAAAATTCATAACCTAAATCTTTAAGTTCCTCAATAATTTGTGGTAATACCTTAGCCGTAATCTCTTTATCATGAAAGAGGATAACTGGGACTTTGTCTTTTTTTAATAATTTTTGCACTTGAGTTAATACAGATTGTGTAATCGTCTTCGGGTTATCGATTTTCCAATCGTTGCTATCTACGTTCCAATCCCACATTACGTAATCTGCTTTATCAAGTTCTATTTTTTGGGCGGATGTTAAATTAGGAAAGCTCCCAAATGGCACTCTCACAATTTTGCTCGATTTCCCAGAAACGGACTCTAATGTTTTAGCGCAAGTATCCATTTCTTCTCGAGGCGATGTCATGGTTTTATAGAAATTCGAAACTCGATGAGTCACACCATGGCAGCCAATTGCATGTCCATCTGCAACAACGTTTTCTACAATTTCAGGCCTTTTAATCATATTTTCATTGAGCATAAAAAAGGTTGATTTAATTTGATGAGTATGAAGAATTTTTAAAATTCCTTCTGTGTATTCAGTTGGACCATCATCAAAGGTTAAATAAATCACGCGGGCAGCACTTTTCGTTTGAAAAAACGTGTTTAATGAATTTCCTTTTACTTCGATATTCATTAATTTTGTTTTGTGAATGCGATAGGTGCTTTTATTGATTGTAGTGGCTTGTACTTTTGCTTCAAGAGAAAGATGTTTTCCTAAAATCATAGATGAAGAGAAAATAACAATTGTAATGCAAAATAAAGTGGTAAATATAATTAGTCTTTTTCTAGGTGTCATGCTTAGGACTTCCTCTCCTACAATATATCTATCTTTAATAATAGGACAATAGTAGACAAATTTATAGGGGGATTCTACAAATTTTGTAAGTTTTAAAATTCGGAATATTCAGTCGTATTGAAGATGCTAACAAATTGCTTCAACACCCAAAAATATAGTATGCTGTTATTGGAATTCATTTAAGGAGGGATGTTCATTATGTCAATGGCATATGAAGAATATATGAAGCAAATGGTGCGACCAATGCGTGAAGAACTTGTTCAAGCAGGGTTTCAGGAGCTTCTAACACCAAATGAAGTAGAGGACTTTATGGAAAATGCCGAAGGTACGACATTAGTAGTGGTTAATTCGGTATGTGGCTGTGCTGCGGGGCTTGCTCGTCCAGCGGTAACTCAAGCAGTGCTTAGAGCAGAGAAAAAGCCGGATCAGCTTGTTACTGTGTTCGCGGGTCAAGAAAAAGAGGCGACCGCAAAGATGCGTGAATACTTTGTAGGGTTTGAACCGTCGTCTCCATCCATGGCCATTTTAAAAGGCAAAGAAGTTGTTCATTTTATTCCAAGACACGAGATTGAAGATCATTCAATGGAAGCGATTATGGAAAACTTATTAGTTGCATTTGAAAATCATTGTAAATAAGTTATCGTTATGATGAAAAGGATGTCAAGGACGTCCTTTTACTTTTTTTATAAAGCTTTGTTAAACAATATAGTTTGTTTTAGTTCATTTCGTGTGAAGCCTTGGTTTCACACGTCTTTTTAGTTATATTGAAAGTCAGAGAGAAAATAAGCGAAAAATTAACAATAACCGATATATAACAAAATCTATAAAAAGGAAATTCAGGTGAGGATATGTTTGTAACTACAGCTGGTCGTACAAAAGAAAAAATGATCAAGGAAGCTCAGATGATCGCAGCGGATTTAAAAATAGATTATGCACCGAGATTAAAACGTTCAGTTCGAGCTCTTCAGGAAATTTACGCTGATGATTGCCTTGTTGTAGGAAAGGAAAGGTTAGAATTGTATCCTTTAGGGGAAAGGCAGCCATTCTTCTTTCATCCGAATTCTAGCATGTTTCGTATAAAGCGGTTGCAGGCAGGAGAGAACGATCCATTCATTGAGGCATGTCAGCTCAAAAAAGGCTCACAACTGTTAGATTGTACGCTCGGTCTTGCTTCCGATAGTATTGTGGCAAGTTTTGTCGTGGGCGGTGAAGGAAATGTAGTAGGAATAGAAGGTAATCCATTTATTGCTTATATCGTGGAAAAAGGTCTCCAGTCATGGGATGCAGTGGACGCTGAAATCAATGCAGCTTTAAAGCGTATTTCAGTCGTGAATTGTTTGTCACTTGAACATTTAAAAAAATTAGAAAGTTGCAGTTATGATTGTGTTTATCTCGATCCGATGTTTGAACACCAAATACTAGAGTCAGATGGCATAAAAGAATTAACAAAATTTGCTTTGTATGAGGACATAACTCAAGATTTGATAGACCATGCCAAAAGGGTGGCAAAAGAGAGAGTGGTATTAAAAGATCACTATAAAAGCAAGCGCTTTGCTAAATTTGGCTTTCAAGTAATGCGTCGCAAAACGGCTAAATTTCATTATGGAATCTTACAGATACAGTGAAATCCAAGTTTCACGGTATCTGTAAGAAAATTAATCAGCTATTGCTAAATACACGAAGTATGCAAGTAACAGCAGGCTGCTAATTACGACAAGAATCGTCCAATCCACCACGTTTCACTCCTTTCATGTTCTTTGTCGCATATTGTGTTTTCACTTAGTACGAACGATAGATAAAATAGAATATAAAAAAATGAAACTTCTTTTCCCTTAAAGACGTAATAAATGTATAATTTATATTATAAAGTATAGCTATGTTTAACTTAGAATACGAGTAATAGAGTAAATTTATTCATAATAGAAATATTTAGTCGAAAGAAAGATGGGGAAAAGTTGATGCTGATACATAGTGCTCGTCGAATGAAGGCTTTCCAAGAGAATATTTTTACGGAGCTGGCAGATATCAAAAAAGCTAAAGTAGCTCAAGGAATTGAATTGATTGATTTGAGTATTGGGAGCCCCGATTTAGCACCACCTCCATCTGTTTTACAGACTTTGGCAGAGGAAGCTGCCAACCCAAATAAGTTTGGTTATGCTCTAAAAGGAACAGAGGATTTCCATCGAGCCATCACGAATTATTATATGAGGAATTATCAAGTCGAGTTAGATTGCGATAATGAAGTTCTTACGTTGATGGGTTCTCAGGATGGTCTCGTTCACTTGCCGATGGCTCTCTGTGAGCCAGAAGATTATGTGCTCGTACCAGATCCAGGCTATACTGCTTACGCGGCAGGGGTGTCTATGGCAGGGGCTACCATGTATCCGATGCCTTTAAAAAAGGAATCTGGATATTTACCGAGCTTAGAGGACATTCCGCTAGAAGTGTGTGAAAAAGCAAAGTTAATGATTTTAAATTATCCTGGTAATCCTATTCCGGTTGTCGCGTCTGAAGGCTTTTTTAAAGCTGCGATCACGTTTGCGAAAAGACATAATATTGTTATTTTACATGATTTTGCTTATTCGGAGCTTTATTATGATAGAAAACCAGTGAGTTTTCTATCAGTTGACGGTGCCAAAGATGTTGGGATTGAAATGAATTCATTATCTAAAAGCTTTAATATGGCAGGCTGTAGAATTGCATATGCTGCTGGAAACCATGAACTTCTGCAATTGTTAAAAAGGTTAAAGTCGAACTTAGATTATGGAGTCTTTTTGCCAATCCAAGCTGCTGCAACAGTGGCTTTAGATCAACCTTCAGAATTTTTGGAAAAAAATCGCGTGATTTATCGCAAAAGAAGAGATACCCTAATCGGAGGTTTTCAGCAATTGGGCTGGAAGTGAGCTCTCCGGAGGCTTCCATGTTTATATGGGCAGAAATTCCACAAGGTTTTACGGCAAAGGAATTTGCTTTTACATTAATAGAAGAAGCGAACGTCGTTGTTACGCCTGGAAATGCATTTGGAAAATGGGGCGAAGGTTACGTAAGAATAGCACTTGTTCAGTCAGAAGAAATGTTAAAAAAAGGACTGAATCAAATAGAGAAAAGTGGATTATTCCACGCAGTAAGGGAGGGATAGCAGCATGCCAAATTGGTTGCGTAAATCTATTGTCGTATTGGTGACAGTCTTAACGTTTGGACTTGTTTCACCTTCACAAATATATGATCTTGTTGACAATAAACCGCCGAAACGTGATACGTTTCAATCGAAAGCAGATGAGAATTCTCTTTCACATGATGAAATCACGTTTATACAAACCCCGCTATCTGAAGAAGATGCATTACACAAATTGATTAAAGATGCAGAGTCACAGTCCTATATTAAATTTGGTGAGCGAATTAGACCGGTAATAGAGGATGAATTTAAAGAGATTATTCTTCCAAATATTGAAGCGGCCATTCAATCCATTGCTTCGCACTATGAGGAGGATGAAATAAAAAACCTTGTCATTTCGGAAGCACCAACCGGTGGAGATACGGAAAAAATATTTCATATTGCGGACAAGGGGAAAAACCAAGAGCTTATTCGCTTTCATGTAAGAAAAGATCATCCTCCACAAGCGGGGTATTGGTTTAATTTCCATTATCATACAGCGGTGGACAATTTTGAAGAACATCATGAGTTAGGTTCTATTTACTGGGATAAAAATACCCCACCTAAATGGATGAGCTAACAGGTTGAGTTGTCAGTTATAACTATGAATTTCAATCAAGTTAATTAGTCAACTTAATTGAAATTCATAAAAATTTATGAAAAAATATAAATATGTTGTGAAACTTTAATAGGGCATAAACGTATTAAGATAAAAGGAAATGAGAGAGCTTTGATGCAGGAGAGCAAACACAATGACACTGAAAGTCGTCATCTTGTTCGTTTTCTTGATGAAATGAACTTATCAAATTTGGAGGTAATAAAATGGCGGTTAGTTTATCAAAAGGACAAAAGGTGGATTTAACAAAAACAAATCCAGGTCTCTCAAAGGTAATCGTTGGTTTAGGCTGGGATACGAATAAATATGATGGTGGAAATGACTTTGATTTAGACGCATCTATATTTTTATTAGGTGAAAATGGCAAAGTAGCTTCAGAAAATGATTTCGTTTTCTATAATAATACAACTGGAGGCAACGGTTCGGTTGTACATACTGGTGATAATAGAACTGGTGAAGGCGATGGAGATGATGAGCAAGTAAAAATTTCTTTAAATGACGTCCCATCAAGCATTCAACGTGTAACTTTTACTATTACCATACATGATGCGGAAGCAAGAAGCCAAAATTTTGGACAGGTTTCAAATGCTTACGTACGAGTTTTGAATGGAGATACGAATGAAGAGTTAATTCGCTATGACCTTGGAGAAGATTTCTCCATTGAAACTGCACTTGTGGTGGGAGAGTTATATCGACACAATGGCGAGTGGAAGTTCAGTGCCATTGGCAGTGGTTATCAAGGCGGTTTAGCTGCACTCGCACGAGATTTTGGCTTACAAGTTGGTTAAGTTTATAAAAGTTTTACTAAAAGGCTCGGCTAATGCCGAGTCTTTCTAGAGCAATCATTTCATTTACAATTTGGGAGGAACATCTTGAATGTCAATATTACAAGGAATTTTAGATACATATGCCATGTTTTTCGATTGGAACATGTGGGTGGAGGCATTAAGTGACCCTGTATCCTGGGGATTGATTGGTACACTAGTTATTATGGAAGGGTTGCTTTCAGCTGATAACGCTCTTGTTCTTGCGGTCATGGTAAAGCATTTGCCGGAAAAACAAAGGAAAAAAGCTTTGTTTTACGGATTACTTGGCGCATATATATTCCGTTTTCTTGCCATCGGTGTAGGGGTTTACCTTATTGAATTTTGGTGGGTAAAGATACTGGGTGCAGGATATTTGGCATGGTTGGCAATCAAGTACTTTATGGATAAAAGGAAAGAAAATGATAGTGGTGAGGAAGAGCTTGAAGGTATCAATAAAAGCGGCTTGCTAATTCGTTTGTTTGGTAATTTCTGGGGAACAGTTGCGGCAGTTGAACTAATGGACATCGCTTTCTCTATTGATAGTGTCTTGGCTGCGTTTGGAATCAGCCAAGAAATTTGGGTTCTGTTGCTCGGTGGTATGCTCGGAGTGCTAATGATGCGTGGTGTAGCTGGTATCTTCTTAAAACTGATTGATCGCGTGCCAGAGATTGAAACAACCGCATATGTACTGATTTTGATTATATCAGTAAAAATGTTATTAGGTGTAGTTGATATTCATATTGATCATATCTACTTCTTTATTATTTTACTCATTGCTTTTGCGGTCACTTTTATAATTCATTTCCGAAACAAGAAAAAGCAATCTGAAGCTCAGAATCTATAAATGAAAACCAAGAAATCAGGCATATACAGTTGTGAAAGGGAACAGACGTAGAGTCCGCTCCCTTTCTTTTTTAAAATTATGTTGAAATCATACGGATCAAAAAAAGAAGGAGAAGGTTTAATGAGATTTTTTTCAAATCTTTATGACGATGATATCAAGCAATTTTTTTTCAAGCGTCCTACTTCATTTAGTAAGTATTCTCCTCGTGAAATTCTTTCATATGGACTTGGTGGAACCTTGTATATGCCGGCAACGAAAAAGAATATCCATGAGGATGTTCTGACAAAAAAACATGCTGGCCTAACATCGCTTGTGATCTGTTTAGAAGATGCGATCGGTGATAATGAAGTGGAAAAGGCAGAAATGATGCTTTTGCATGAACTCTCTCAGCTTTATGAAGGAATTGAAAAAGGCTATATCGACATCGAAGAGCTTCCACTCATTTTTATTCGCGTAAGAAACAATGAGCAGTTAAGACGCTTAATTGCTTTACTTGGCGAACGAAGAGAAGTGATTACAGGCATTGTTATTCCTAAATTTCGTCAAGGAAATGGGGAGGCAATTTTACATGAGATTGCTCATTTAAGTAATAGTCGTTCTCCATTGTATGCTATGCCTATTCTTGAAACAAAGGAGATTATTTATAAAGAATCAAGGGAACAGGAATTATTAAATATTAAAAATATACTTGATCAATATAAAAACAATGTATTAAACGTCCGAATTGGAGCAACTGATTTTTCAGGATTATTTGGAATCCGGCGGAATTCAGATACGACTGTTTATGATATAGCTGTTATTCGTGATTGCATCGCGGATATTATTAATATGTTTGTACGTTTAGACAGCCCATATGTTGTCTCAGGTCCGGTTTGGGAATATTTTTCTTCTCCAGAGAGGGTATTAAAGCCGCAAATAAGAGAAACTCCCTTTTTGGAGAGGTACGGCAAAGAAGGACTAAAGCTTCGCAAGGAAATTATCGGCAGCCATATGGATGGTTTTATAAGGGAAATTTTAATGGACATTGCCAATGGAATTGTTGGCAAGACGATTATTCACCCAACACATATTCAAACTGTACAAGCATTAAATGCAATCTCGTATGAAGAATACACGGATGCTGCACATATTATTGCTGAAGGGAATGGGGAGATAGGAGTGTTAAAAAGTTCTTTTGCCAACAAAATGAATGAACTTAAGCCACATCTCTATTGGGCTCAAAAGATTATGCTTAAATCGGAAACTTATGGGGTGCTACAAAATGAATACACATATGTCGACCTTCTTAAACAAAACAATTACGTATAAAATTTTAGACGGACTTACAGTTAAATTAGCAATTCAAGACAACCCGTATCAGCTTTCATTAGAAGATTTATTCGAAATGGCAGCAAGGATTAATAAAAAACGCTCTTTTTTATTTGTTAGTAAAGTCCTTGGGAAGCATATTCCCATTTCACCGCAAAAGGGGCTCCACATAGGTGCTCTTTTAGCAGCGAGATATTTAGAAGTCGTAAAAGGGGTTACTCCTGAGCAGCTGCCGCTTTTGGTGAGTCAATTTAAAAAAAATCAATTTCCACAAAATATCTCTCCTTTTGTTGCTGAAAATATAGAACCGCTTATTATTGGCTTTGCTGAAACGGCGACAGCTTTAGGTCATGCTTTTTTTGATGCCTTTCAAAAGGCTGAATATGTGCATACAACGCGTGAGTTTCTACATGATGTAGAGCCTAGCATTACTTTTGAAGAAGAACATTCACATGCAACTTCACATCGAGCGTATTTAAAGTCGCCATGGTTTGAGCGGCCTAATGAGATTATTTTAGTAGATGATGAAATGACAACAGGGAAGACAACAATTAATATTATCCGTTCGATACACGAGAAGTTTCCAAGGAAATCGTACACAATCGTTTCAATTCTTGATTGGCGCTCTAAAGAACATGTCGAGCAGTTTCAGGCATTGGAGAGTGATCTCGGCATTACCATTCATTCCGTAAGTTTAATAAAGGGAACAATCGATGTAGAAGGAAGCGTTAAAGAGGAAGATTTCCATGAAGAACCCATCTATAAAAGATTACAAGTGGTGCAGCAAATTACATCTATTCCTGTCTTAATGCCATCCGCTATGTATATGAATGGCTCTGTAAATTCCCCATATACCCGCTATACGGGAAGGTTTGGAATAACAGCTGATGAACAAAAAGAGGCACTTCAATGGTTGAAAAATATAGGTCGTATGCTAAAGGAATATAGGAGCGGTTCCAAAACCTTAGTGCTTGGTTCAGGTGAATTTATGTACATGCCAATGAGAATTGCTGCCAATATGGGGGCAAATGTATATTATCAATCTACGACTAGAAGTCCGATATACCCAGCCGATCGCTGTCATTATGGTGTTCGAAACCGTTTCTCCTTTTTAAATCCGGAGAACTCTTCAGTGCAGCATTATGCTTATAATATAATGGAGAATCAATATGATGACATGTTTCTGTTTTTCGAAAAGGAAATTCAATGGGAACATTTACAGCCAAAATTAGACCAATTGAAAAAAACAAATATTACAGATATAAAAGTCGTATATTTAAGTGAGAAAGAAGGTGTTCCGAAATGGATTCGCTATTAGCGCCGTATCATAAAATCGGCTCTTACTCTGAGAAAGATGTGAAATTCCTTCTGAAGGATCTTAGTGCCCTCGACTTAGAAGGAACGACCGAATCAAGGGAGAAAAGGATACAATCAGGGGAGCATTATAGTGAATCGCTTCCCGTTGAGTATCAGCCACCTCTGGAATATCTTAAGCTTTTTCGGGCGACATTGGATGAATATAAGGAAATGGTCGCACTTCATGTTGGGGTGGTGGCGGAGCAAATAATCAATTTAAAAGGAAAAGATGCGGTGCTTGTATCTTTAGCAAGAGCTGGTACTCCAATTGGCATATTGATTAAAAGATATATAGAGTGGAAATATGCTCTCACTCTTCCTCACTATAGTGTTTCGATTATAAGAGGGCGTGGCCTTGATGTTAATGCGATTAAATATATACGCCACCACCATCCAAATGGAAACGTCCAATTTATCGATGGTTGGACAGGCAAAGGAGCCATTTCAATTGAATTGACGAGATCGTGCCAAGAACTGCAGCACACTGAAGGGATTGTACTTGATGATACATTAGCTGTGCTGGCGGATCCAGGACATTGCACTTCCCTATATGGGACGCGTAATGACTTTATCATTCCGAGCGCCTGTCTAAATTCAACTGTTTCTGGTCTCGTGAGCAGGACGGTTCTAAATAAAAAATATATAGGACCGAATGATTTTCATGGAGCAAAATATTATAAAGAGCTAGAAGCAGAGGATTTGTCAAATGACTATTTGCAAGAGATAACGGCACAGTTTCCGCTGGTCAAGGATGAGGTTTCTGCGCGATCGAAAGAGGAGAAGGTGCTGGAGAAAGCTACCTTTTCCGGCTTGGAAACGGTTAAGCGAATGATGGAAGAGTTTGCAATAGAGGATATTAATTTCGTAAAACCAGGAGTGGGTGAAACGACGAGAGTCCTTTTAAGAAGGGTGCCGTGGAAAATACTTGTAAAGGATTTTAACAGTCCTTTCGTCAAGCATATTTTAATGCTGTGTGCAGAACGGAATGTACCGGTTGAAGAATATCCAAACATGGACTATACATGCTGTGGTTTAATAAAAAAAGTGAGGTAGCAATAAAAATGATGTTTGCATCTGATCTCGATAGGACGATTATATATTCACATCGCGCGATCGAAGAATACTCGAAACATGAAAAACTAGAGCTAATTGCAGTAGAGAAGAGAGAGAAAAAAGAAGTATCATTTATGTCTAAAATGGCTTTAGCATATCTCCGTCAATTATCATCAATGCTCCTGTTCGTTCCTGTCACAACAAGATCACTTTCCCAGTATCAAAGAGTTTTCTTTCAAAATATCGCTCATCAATACGCAGTGACAACAAATGGTGCTATTATTCTTTACAAAGGTGAAAAGCTGGTAGAATGGGAAGAAAAAATCTCAAAGGAAATACGAAGCTCTTCTGTATCGATGCAAGAATTAAAGCAACTGCTTATCAATTATTTTAAGATAGAGGGCGAGCTGAGATTGGTAGAAGAGCTTTTTATCTATTATTACTTAGAGAAAGGAATAGCACCTGAGCTTCTCTTGGAAGTAACGGAATCCGCCCGGAAAAAAGGCTGGAGAGTTTCTCTACAGGGAAGAAAACTTTATTTTGTACCAAAATCATTATCAAAAGGGAGTGCGATTAAGTTTATTCAAGAAAGGGAAGAAATTTCGACGTTAATTGGCGCGGGAGATTCATTGTTAGATGATGACTTTTTAAAACTTTGTCATCATCCATTTGTTCTTAGCCACGGTGAACTTAATAACTATCCATTAAAGGAACATTATTACGTCATTGAGCAAGCAGGCGTTAAGGGTGGAGAGGTATTGTTAAAATCAATACTATCAATCGCTAATAAAGCAAATAGTTGATGGATTACTTCTGTTTTAATCTTTCTTCGCCCCATAGTCCTAATGAATAATAAAAGCTAAAACATAACAGACCGAAGCCAATAAATGTAAGCAATCCATAAACGATAGATTGGTGTAGTGGATAGAGCATATACGAAAAAATAAACGATAAAAGGATGAAGTCCATATAAACAAAAATACGAGAAAACATAATATCTTCTATGGTGTTTAACTCCTTCTGGAGATCACCGGTTGTTCGCAGTCGATAAAGTAAGCGCATAAATCTCACCTTCCTAATAAATCTTCTTCCTTAAGCTGTGCGATTGCTACAACATATGCACAGATAAGAAAAAAGGTGAAAGGGGAAGAGGAGTGAAAAAAATGAAACCTTTTTGAATATTTTCTCGTAATAGAAAATATAGCATTCTTAGAAAATCAATAATTAACTGTGATATGATGATAATATACAGATTTTCCATCATCAAAATTTGGAGAAGAGCTTTGTTAAAAGGGAAGGGATTTCATGGATCCATCTTACAGTCATTTAGTTGCCCATATCTTGCCTTTATCGTTAGAAACATGGGCATCGATGGTTAATAAAACGATTATGGAACGTCCGCAATATCAAACTGATAAGGGGACTGTTCATATTGGGCAAGTGGTTGCCCGTTTTTTAGGAGTAGCTGTTGATGAAGATGAATACTATAACCAACTATTTGAGTATGTTCATGGAGAAGAGAAGATATTAACTCTTTTAAGTGAAGAGACACTCGATAAAAAAATAGATAATCAGCATTTCCAAGCGATACAAAGAGTATTGAATATTAATCAAGAACAAAAACTGTCGATCAATCGCTTAGTGGCTTTTTTAGACGGTGAACAACTCCTTTTAAAAGCAAAGGAGCCTGCACTTCATCGTAAGCTACGCGAGGCAATGATTGATACGATGAAGTTATTTGTAAATAGGGAGTCAGAAGGATTACAACATCATGAGTTGCGCCGCGTATTAGTTGACTTAGTGAAATGGTCATTTAATCATCTTCAGCCAGAGCTTGAGGAAAGTAATCTGACCGAGCATTTGCCTAAGTTCCTCTGGTATGGAGACTTTAAGAAAAGTCATTTTTATTTTGTTTATTACTTAATGAAAATTGGCTGTGATCTAATTATCTTTAGTCCAAGTGGACGTGATATTTTAGCTGAAATTGATCCGAATGGGGAATTATCCTTCATCCATAAATATCCAGGTCAAAAGGAAACGGAAGCTTTCCCTACTGAAAGAAGAAATCGAAAAGCTACCGTTGCCTATAGAGCTTCTCGAGAAATTGAGACTATTTTAAATCATGAAGGCTCTGGGTTATATAAGCCTTGGCAGCTAAGGGAATATACTCCAAGTTCGATTACGTTAAAAACTACCTATGATGAGCTCTTTATTATTGCAAAGGAAATCGCGATGATCCGTCCTAGTTTTGAAGTAAGTAACGGAGTGGTGAACATCCCGAATGTATTTGCGAAGATCCAAGGGGTGAGTCGTAACCGTAAGGAGTATTGGGATCGTCTTCATGCACTCACTGAAAGTGAAGCGAGTTTATTGATTAAACAATTTCCGTTCTCAAGTTCGGTCAATAATGATTTTCGTTTTCACTACCGAGATGCTTTAGAACGGGATGGCTTATTAAGCACGGAAAAAATGATTCAAAGCAATTATTGGCGTTACAGTCATCTTCCTACAGGTTTACAGATGGGGATCGCAAATGCAATTCGAAACATTTGTGCTAAGCCAGCACTTAAACCTCTTAACAAAGAAACGTTGGATGATGTAAAGATCTACCTCTTTACTCAAGGTATGCAAATCCCGGCAAATGTTTTACAGCTTCTGCAGCAATTTGACTATTCTCAGACAGTACCGAAAATAATCCTCTTTAACAACGAGTTAAATGGAACGATGACTAGGACCGATGCTGCTTTATTATTGCTTCTGAATCAATTTGGCATCGACATCATTCTCTACAATCCTCCTGGTCATAATGATATTGAAAATTATGTTGAAGAACATCTCTATGATATACACTGGTTGGAAGATGTAGTTTTTAATCTTGATTATCGAGAGCCGTCAATTGTGAAACGCCTTTTCCGTCAAGGTTTTAGGAGAACTTAATAAATCTAATTAAATATAAATTACAAAGGTGGATGATAAAATGAATCAGATTCAAAATGCTCAGCTTGATCTTCTTGCGAAGGAACCTGAAGATAAATTATCAGAAACGAAGGTTTCTGAAATAAAGCTTGCTCTTCGAAACGAGCCTGAAGTCCAACAGCTTGCTCGTTCTATTGATGAGAAGGACCAAATTCAAGTATTGGAGTTTGGGAAGGAGCCTGCTGTTCAAATTTCAAGGTTTTCTGATCAAATTTTAAGCAATATGAGAGCGACAAAAATAGAAGATTCCGGTGAGCTATTAAAACAGCTTGGACGTATCATGGATAAATTTGATAAAAAGGATTTTGAACAAACTTCAGGCGGACTTTTCGGAAAATTATTTAAACGCGGCGAGAAATTGATTGAAAAACTATTTGGAAAGTATCAAACGATGGGTGGAGAAATTGATAAGATCTATGTGGAGATATCTAAATACCAAGGTGAAATGGTAGACTCTACTCAAATGCTTGACCAAATGTATGAAGAAAACTATCAATATTATCTTACATTAGAGAAATACGTGGTTGCTGGGGAAATGAAGGTTGAAGATTTAAAGAAGAACCAACTCCCGTTACTTGAGTCCAGAGCCCAATCTGGTGATCAAGTTGCAGCGATGCAACTTGATACATTAAGAAATGCCATTGAACTACTAGAGCAAAGAATTTATGATTTAGAAATGGCTAAGATGGTTGCTCTGCAAACAGCTCCACAAATCCGATTGCTGCAAAGAGGAAACACAAAACTAATTGGGAAAATTAATTCTGCTTTTGTCACAACCATTCCGATCTTTAAGAACGGTCTCATTCAAGCTGTTGCTGCTAAACGCCAAAAGCTTGTAGCAGATTCGATGAGTGAGCTCGATCGGCGCACAAACGAAATGCTTCTGCGCAACGCGCAAAATATTTCTCAGCAAAGCGTTGATATTGCGAGACTTGCTGGCGGACCAAGTATTAAAATTGAAACGATCGAGGAATCTTGGAATGTTATCATGAAAGGGATGCAAGAAACTAAGTCCATCGAAGAAGAGAATAAGCGTCTTAGAGAAGAAGGGACGAAAAGACTTGAGCAATTGCAGGATAACTTTAAAAAGATGAAGCTTCAAGGCAATGTCTAAACTGAAATTCTGATTTAAAAATACATACAGGGGGGTAATGAAATGGCGATTAATTTACAAAAAGGACAAAGAGTGGATTTAACGAAAGGCAATCCAGGTCTATCAAGAATATTAGTTGGACTCGGCTGGGACCCAGTTGAGAACCGTGGTGGCGGTATCTTTGGCTCACTGTTTGGGGGCGGTGGTGGCTCTAACATCGATTGTGATGCCTCTGTGATTATGTTAGGTGATAATGATAGATTACAAAATAATAATGATGTTATCTACTTTGGAAACTTAAAAAGCAGCGATGGCAGTATTCAACATACTGGCGACAATCTAACAGGACATGGTGATGGCGATGATGAGCAAATTAATGTGGATTTAAGCAGAATTCCTACGCATGTCCAAAAGCTTGTATTTGTAGTGAATATCTATGATTGTGTGAAAAGAAGGCAGCATTTTGGGATGATTCGAAATGCTTATATACGAATCGTTAATCCGACGAGTGGACAAGAATTAATTCATTACAATTTAAGTGAAGATTACAGTGGCAAAACAAGCTTAATTGTTGGAGAAATCTATCGTCATGGCTCCGATTGGAAATTTGCTGCGGTGGGAACTGGAACGACAGCAGCCAGTCTTGGAGAATTAGTAAGAACTTATTCCTAATCTATTATGATGGTTCCAGCTTAACTTTCAAATAATTCTATTATGGGGTGAGGATAATGAGCAGTATTAATTTATCAAAAGGACAACGAATCGATTTAACCAAAACGAATCCAGGCTTAACTAGAGTCATCGTAGGATTAGGTTGGGATACGAACCGTTATGATGGAGGTCAAGATTTTGATTTAGATGCTTCTGCCTTTTTAACGGATGAAAATGGAAGGGCAACACAAGATTTGGATTTTGTTTTTTATAACAACTTAATCCATCCTTCTGGTTCTGTTGAGCATACAGGTGATAATCGTACAGGTGAAGGTGATGGGAACGATGAACAAATTAAAATTGATTTCAGTAAAGTCCCTGCCAATATTAATAAAATTGCCATTACGGTAACCATTCATGATGCGGAGCAGAGGAGCCAAAACTTTGGTCAGGTTTCAAATGCTTTTGTTCGCGTTGTTAATGCCGATACGAATCAAGAAGTTTTGCGCTATGATCTTGGCGAAGACTTTTCCGTGGAAACGGCTGTAGTTATTTGTGAATTATATAAGCATAATGGTGATTGGAAATTCAATGCAGTAGGAAGTGGATTTTCCGGGGGACTTGCAGCCCTTTGCCGAAACTTTGGCTTACAAGTGTAGCCGACTTTAAAAGTACCAATACGAACGAATGATCCTGTTTAACAGAAGCATGCTGTAGACAAACTCGCTGAATTCATGGAGGTTTGTCTACAGTCTTTTTGTCGTGCATCTTTTTAAAATGTTGGATAAACGTCATTCCCATTAACAGAACAAAGTCAATCCTTTGTAGTGCCTTTAAAAAAGTTAATGAAGGAGACATTTATTGTACCTTCATGCTTGCTCTCTATATGTTCTTGTTACACGGACAGACCTACTCTACTGATCGTGAAATATTGTTTTTCGAATGCTTTGTCCCTTATTTTTTCAACTGAGCCAAAAATCAGCACCGTCATATAACAAAGCCTCCTAGGAAAATGTAAGTCGTTATGAACTTGCGACAAAAATTAAATGAGAAGGGCATTTGCAATCAGTAGAGCCAAATTTTTTAACAGGCCAGCATCCTCCACTTTCTTTCCTTAATTTCTCAGCTAACTGGCACTCTCCGATACTAGTTTCATATGTTATAATTTTTGTAATAATACCGTGTGGTCGTAAATAGTCAAAATGCCATTTTTGCACCTTTTCCTCCTTTATATGACGGTTTATCCGAGCAATTATATTGCGTTTGGCGCTTCCTACGTAAATGTACTCTCCCTTTTTAAAGAGAATACTTCCTAGTTTTCCAACCTCTACTTTTATTTCATCAGAGATGTGCAAGTGAATGGAATAAAGAGTATGGGATGGATTAATTATTTCAACCATGATAAACCTCCTATTGTTAGAAAGGGGAGTAGAAGAATGAAAAAACGAATCTCCGTAATCGGCATTTGGGTTCTCCTTGTAGTTCTATTAGGGAATTCTACACAATCCTATGATGGGATTATTTTAAAATATTATCCTAGTAATTCGCTCTTAAAACAACTGCTCTATTTAGATGACAATGCCCCTGTAAATGAATTGGTTATTTTACCAGAACAAAAATTTGATGAAGAAAAAGCTGCTGCGATAATAAAAAATATTCAACAGCTTCCGCCTTCTCTCTTAGCAAAAATACATCAAAACGGGATTTATTTAAAGTTATTTGTAGGGAAATTAACGGATAATCCTAGTGCTAAACATTTAAGAGGGCTTATCCCAAGAGGGTATGTCAATCAGAAAAAATGGGATGAGGTACCTGGGATTGGCGGAGGAAGAGTTGTTCTCGTCAAAATTGGTCATAGTGAAAAAGGGATGGGCCATGGCTCTGTTAATTTAGAATTACATGAGCTAGCCCATTCCATTGATCGAATTATTTATAATAAGCTTCGCTTTGACCCTGTTTTTCTTCATATATGGACGAATGAAAAACATGCCTTATTTCAAAACCAAGCGTATTTTATCACTTTACCAGAAGAGTATTTTGCTGAAGCATTTGCAATGTATTATGTGAATGAGGAAAATCGTACCATCTTAAAGAACAAAGCTCCTTTGACTTATGAATATATAAAAAACCTTCAGTAATTTTTTTGAAAGCTTTAGAAATTGTTAGACTACCAATTGTGGTAAAATATAAACCATATTTAATTTCTCTTGCCCTAGAAAATGAGGAGCAGGAGTTAGTAGAAAGATGTCAGGAGTGGAATTTATGAAACAATATTTAGATTTGTGCAAGCATGTTCTGGAAAATGGCGTCCAAAAAGAAGATAGAACAGGAACAGGGACGATTAGTACGTTTGGCTATCAAATGCGTTTTAATTTAGCAGACGGATTTCCGCTGGTGACGACGAAAAAACTGCACTTAAGATCAATTATCCATGAGCTTCTTTGGTTTTTAGCAGGGGATACGAATGTGAAATATCTGCAAGAAAATGGTGTGCGAATTTGGAATGAGTGGGCTGATTCTGAGGGGGAATTGGGTCCAGTTTATGGCCATCAGTGGAGATCATGGACTGCAGCAGACGGAAGTACGATTGACCAAATTAGCCAACTGATTGAACAAATAAAGACAAACCCAGATTCCCGGCGCTTACTTGTAAATGCATGGAATGTAGGCGATCTGGACAAGATGGCACTTCCTCCATGCCATTGTCTGTTTCAATTTCATGTCGCAGATGGAAAATTATCGTGTCAGTTGTATCAGCGTTCTGCAGATATTTTCCTCGGCGTGCCTTTTAATATAGCATCTTATGCTTTATTAACGTTAATGGTAGCTCAAGTGTGTGATCTAGAGCCAGGAGAATTCATCCATACATTAGGTGATGCACATATTTATAATAATCATATTGAACAAGTGCAGTTGCAGCTCACACGAAAGCCATATCCACTACCTAAAATGAAAATTAATCCAGCTGTAAAAGATATATTCCAATTCACATTTGCAGATTTTGAATTGGTCGATTATGTTGCTCACCCTCATATTAAAGGTGTGGTCAGTGTATGATTTCTTTTATTGTGGCAATGGATGACAACCGTGTAATTGGAATAAATAATCAACTCCCGTGGCATTTACCAGAGGATCTGAAATTTTTTAAAAGGACAACAATGGGGCATCCTATCATCATGGGTAGGAAGACATTTATCTCAATTGGCCGCCCATTGCCTGGCAGAGAGAATATAATCCTGACAAGGGATGCAGATTTTCAATTTGATGATTGTACCGTATTTCATGATCTAGAAACTTTATTATCTTTTTGTCAACAAAAGCCAAAACAGGAATTTTTCGTCATTGGGGGAGCAGAGATTTTTAAGGAGCTATTATCTAAAGCTGATAGACTGTATATTACTGAAATTCATGCAAGTTTTGAAGGAGACACCTTCTTTCCCCAGATTGCAATGGATGAATGGCAGCTTATATCAAAAGAAAAAGGCTTGAAAGACGAACAAAACCCATATGATTATGACTTTGTCATTTATGACAGGAAATAAGGCTGGGCCCTCTTGATTTCAGGGGGCTTTTTTTGTGGGCCGTGTAAAATAATATTGTTGATAAAATGAATTTGGATCATTTCGTGTGAGACCTAAGTTTCACACGCCTTTCAGCTCTGCATTCCATAAGTGATGTGAGAAAATGAGCAAAGAACAATACTGAAATATAGTAAATCTTTTGTTTTAAAAATGGGAATAATAATAATTTTATAATAACAGGCTTAACAATTGCTGAAGAACATGTTAAAATAATCAAATTAAATTAAGGAAGTTTTTTAAAAATTTTGTGATATTAGAGGTAGGGGAATGATATGGAACAGAATGTACTAAAAAGAAAATGGCTGCAAGTGGAAGATATAATTATTGCATACCAGCAGCTCAAGGATATCGTTGCCCATACACCGTTACAAAAAAATGAACGGTTGTCGGAGAAGTATTCTTGTAATGTATACCTGAAGAGAGAGGATTTGCAGCATGTCCGCTCTTTTAAACTTAGAGGAGCATTTTATAAAGTAAAATCTTTAAGTGAGGAACAATTAAGAAATGGCGTTGTTTGCGCGAGTGCAGGGAATCATGCTCAAGGTGTAGCATACGCCTGCCGTCAACTTGGCGTACACGGTAAAATATTTATGCCGACAACAACGCCGAAGCAAAAGGTTAGTCAAGTGGAGTTATTTGGGAGGGAATACGTCGAGATTGTGTTAATCGGTGATACGTTTGATGATGCCTATCATAAGTCGGTCGCATGTGCACAACAGGAAAAACGTGCGTTTATCCATCCGTTTGATGATGAAATGGTCATTGCTGGGCAAGGGACTGTTGCCGTAGAAATTCTCAATGATTGTGAAGAACCAATTGATTTCGTCTTCGGAAGTATTGGAGGGGGAGGACTACTTTCAGGTCTGAGCACCTATGTAAAAAGTGTGTCCCCTAATACGAAAATGATCGGGGTGGAGCCTTTGGGAGCCCCTTCGATGAAGTTAGCCATGGAAGCGAAGGAAGTTATCTGCCTTGACAAAATCGATAAATTTGTTGATGGAGCAGCAGTGAAAAGTGTTGGAAATAAAACGTTTGATATTTGTCAGGAGCTTATGGATGATATATTGCTTGTCCCGGAGGGAAAGGTGTGCACAAGCATATTGGAGTTATACAACGAGCACGCGATTGTTGCGGAACCAGCAGGTGCAATGCCGATTGCAGCACTTGATCTGTACCGAGAAGAAATTAAAGGGAAAAATGTAGTTTGTGTCGTAAGCGGGGGAAATAATGATATTGGAAGAATGCAGGAGATTAAAGAGAAATCACTTTTGTATGAGGGATTACTATACTACTTTATCGTTAATTTTCCTCAGAGGGCTGGAGCTCTCAGAGAATTCCTTGACGAAGTATTAGGCCCGACAGATGATATCACTAGATTTGAATACACAAAGAAAAATAACAAGGATAATGGACCTGCATTGGTCGGAATTGAATTGCAAAGAAAAGAAAACTACTGTGCTCTCATTGATCGTATGAATAAAAAAGGGTTTTCTTATAAAGAAGTGAATAAGGACCGGGATCTCTTTAATCTTCTTATCTAAAATGTGAATTTCTTATGAACAATTGTGGATAATGCCCCTATAAAGATTAAAAAATACTATAATCATATTAGGAAGGGTTGATTGTCCTATCGATGCTGCGATTATTGCTTTTCAAACATTATAGTGGTATTGTTGAGTTATCAATTAACCGTATTAATGATCTTATTAAAAGGGGTTGTTCTACACATGTTGTCAAACATCGGAGTACCTGGTTTAATCTTAATATTAGTATTGGCATTAATCATTTTTGGACCGAAGAAGCTCCCTGAGATTGGAAGAGCATTCGGGCAAACATTACGTGAATTTAAAAAATCAACAAAAGAACTAACAAGTGATGTTATGGAAGAATTCGAAGAAGAAAAAAAAGAAATTAAAGACATGACAAAATTGACAAAATAAGGTGTGAGATTTCTATCTTGCACTTTTTTTCTGAAATTGTAGTTTATGGGTTAAGAAATCTTTTTTTAATATGTTATACTATTCCTCTAACGGCCTTTCGTTTAGATGTATAAATTTTGTAGTTGGTAGGGGACATTAATGAATGATAAAGAATTAAATTTAATAGACCATTTAGATGAATTAAGAAAAAGAATCATTTTATCTGTTGCCGCATTTCTTGTGTTTTTTATTGTCGGCTTTATTTATGTAAAAGATATATATGAATGGTTTGTTCGTGACCTGGATGTTAAACTCGTTGTTTTAGGTCCGAGTGATATTATTTGGATTTATTTCATGATTGGTACAATTATTGCCATTGCTGGTACTATCCCAGTATTAGCTCTACAAATATGGCTTTTTGTTAAGCCTGCTTTGAAGCCGAATGAAAGAAAGATTTCCCTATCTTATATTCCTGCCCTATTTATTTTATTTATTGTTGGTCTATGTTTCGGCTATTTCGTCATATTCCCAACAATAATGAATTTCTTGGTTGAATTAAGTGGGGATATGGTTGTCACAAATTTTACTGCGGATAAGTATTTCCGGTTTATTATGAATACAACCCTTCCATTTGGATTCTTATTTGAGCTTCCAGTCGTAGCAATGTTTCTAACATCTCTGGGAATTATCAATCCTTATGTGTTGCAAAAGGTGAGAAAATATGCATATTTTGTATTGGTTGTGATCGCGGTAGTCATTTCTCCGCCAGATATTATGTCAGATGTTCTAGTCACGATACCATTATTATTCCTTTATGAAATTAGTATTAACTTATCAAAAATCGTTTATAAACGTAAGCTGAAAAAAGAACAGGAATGGGAAGTAGAGTTTTCGGAATAGAATGAACCGGGCGATGGCTCGGTTTTTTATATATTTGCGTACGGAGAAAATGATGTGAATTATTTTGAAAAAATATAAATTTGCCATTATTTTTATAGAATCTCCTGTTTACTCTCATTTTTAGCTATTTCCTCTCAAATTCTATCAGAAATGTGCTTTTTAAAGGATGTTGTTGTTCTTTATAATGTACATATTAAGATTGAAAAAGGGGAAATAGAACATGGTAGGTGGGAGAATTAAGGAACTTAGAAAAAAGAAAGGCTACTCTATCTCGGAATTGGCGAAATATGCTGGTGTTTCAAAATCATATTTGAGCTATATTGAGAGAAATGTGCAAAAAAATCCGTCCTTGCAATTTTTATCAAAATTGGCAAAGACATTGGGCACCACGATTGAATATTTACTTGGACAAGATTCGGAAGAATTAGACGAAGAATGGATCGATTTAATAAAAAAAGCAATTGACAACGGAGTTGACAAGGCTGAGTTTCAAAAATACTTAGAGTTTGTAAAGTTTAAGAAATGGGAAGAAAAACAGAGAAATCCGTTAGAATAATGAAAACAAGTATATTATTGCTTTTTTTATCAATCCTGAATCTTTTCGATGGCTTAATGACGTTCTTCGGTATTCATTTTGATTTGATAAACGAATTAAACCCATTTATGAATTATATTATTCAAGTGGACCTTTTGCTTTTTCTTTCTTTGAAAGCGATTCTGTCTATTTTTTTGTTTATTCTTGCCATATTTTTTCGACATCGGCAGGCTTCAATCTTTGTTAAGGGATTACTTATCATCTCTTTACTTTTATATTCAAGTGTTACGATTGTTCATATATTATGGCTTATTTTGCTCATATGAAAGAAAGCGCTTTAGAATAAAGGAATATTAGACACATGACTTTAATTCTGTACGTATAAATGTGTATAATATAGAGAAAAGCAACATGAAATGGAGGAAGTGATGGGTTGGGTAAGGTTAGAGTGGTTACAGATTCAACAGTTGATTTAGATGATAATGTATTAGCGAAATATGAAATTGAAGTGGTTCCTTTGTCATTACATATTGATGGAAAAACCTATATAGATAGGGTAGATATTACAGCGAAAGAATTCATGCAAAAAATGAAAGAGGCAGAAGAATTACCGAAAAGTTCACAGCCTCCAGTTGGAGAGTTTTTGCAGGTATATGATCGGCTACATGAGGAAGGTTATGACGTCCTTTCAATCCATATGACTGGTGGCATGAGCGGAACTGTCCAGTCAGCAGAATCAGCTGCTAGCATGGCAAAAGGAAATGTAAAGGTCGTTGATTCCCGTTACATTTCTAGAGCGCTGTCATTCCAGGTGATAGAAGCAGCAACAATGGCTAATGCAGGAAAATCGGTGGATGAAATTTTGGAAGCCGTTGCAAAAATCCGCGACAATACTAGATTATTCGTTTATGTCGATACGTTAGAAAATCTGATCAAAGGTGGCAGGATTGGAAAAGGGAAGGGAATTATTGGATCCTTGCTTAATATAAAGCCCATTGCGTCTTTAGAAGGTGGAGTATATACTCCGGTTACGAAAGTAAGAAGCCATAGCAAGGCAGCGAAGTTTCTTGCAGAAGAATTTGCAAAGGATGTAAAAGGAAAAACGATTAAATGTGTAAGTATTGCACATGCAGAAGGCCTTGAACTTACGCAAAAAATAAAAAAGGCGATCTTTGAATTTACTGGTTATGAGCAAATAGACGTTGTTTTTACAACGCCGGTCATTAGTACGCACACGGGGCCAGGTGCCATTGGTTTTATGTATTATTTCGAATGATCATGAAGTGACATCAAAATGCTGAAGAATAAGTTGTGTAATAACAACTTTTTCTTCAGCATTTTTTTGTGAATAGAAGGATTCTTTCCAATTATGTCGAAATGGAAGAACTAACAGACAAAGCTTGGGAATATGAGGGACTGATATGTGGAAATTATTCAGAAATGTTTCTTTGAATAGCAAGGTTATGGTTTTAACGCTCTGCATTACCTTGGTGGTGGTTCTTGCCACTGGAGGAATTGCTCTATCACTCCAAATGAAGGAAATGAAAGAACAACTAACAAGACAGGTGGTAGGATTTGCGTCATTATGGAGCTCAACTATTGAAGGAGAAGAAGTCAAAAAAATCATTCATGCTGGAAATGTTTCTGATCCGAGTTATCAAAAGATTTATGAGCATTTAAATCTGATAAATGAAAAAAACTCTCCTTTATTTCATGGTTTCATATTAATGCCGGATGAAACAAATAAAAAATTGTACTCTGTTGTTTCATCGAAAAGCAGTGAGGAAGTAATAGGAATTGAGGCATTCCAGCCTTTCGAAGCATCAGAGGAGTTTTACAGGGCGCTGCAAAATACGTTAGTAACGAAAGAGGTGACATCGAGCAGCCTCTACGATAAAAAAGACGGCAGCTGGATATCAGCAATTTCACCGATTGAAGATAGTGGCGGCAACATCATTGCTTTATTGGCCATTCATACCGATGCATCTAATATTGACAACTTTCAGAGTGAATTAATTTATTCGTTATGTATTATATTTCTCTTCATTACAATTGCTGTTTATTTCATTTTTCAAAAAGGCTTAAATAAAGTTCTTGAGCCTGTAAATGAAATTATTTATGGAATTAACGAGGTAAGTAATGGCAATTTTCAAGTCAAGCTTCCAATAAAGGATCAGTCCGATTTAGGCCAATTAACTGCTCGATTTAACGATATGACTGAGCAATTATCACTGTTATTTGATCGGGTAACGACGACATCTAAGCATTTAGGCAAAAAATCACAGGAAGGACGGCAAACGTCAAAATTTGAGGACGTTATCGGTGAAATGGAAAACATTATTCAAAAGACAAAAATTTTAAAAGAGCTTCAACGTGCTGAAAAAATGAATGCGATCGGCCAGCTTGCTGCTTCGGTCGCTCATGAAATCCGCAATCCAATGACGGTTGTGAAAGGGTTCTTGCAAATTTTCAAGTCGAAAAAAGAACTTTCTACAGAAGAACAGATGTTTGTAAAATTAATGATTGAAGAAATGAATCGGGCGGAGACCATTATCAATGATTATTTATCATTAGCGAAGCCGGATATGGAAAATACAGAAAAAGTGGATGCAGTCGTTCTGGCCCATAAAGCGATGGATTTAATGAATTCATATGCAATGATGTCGAAGAATATAGAGTTGGAGACGGTCATCGAGGATGAAATAACAGTGATCGGTAATAGAAGTGAATTGATCCAGGTGTTAATCAATATTTTAAAAAATGGGATTGAGGCGATGAAGGACGGTGGGACGTTACGCTTAAAAGTATATAAAAATGGGGGAAATGGAGTTTTTGAAATAAAGGATAATGGCATCGGCATGACTGAAGAGGAGCTTGCCCGATTAGGGACGGCGTTTTATTCCTTAAAGGAAAAGGGCACTGGGATGGGATTGATGGTGTGCTATCAAATCATTGAAAGAATGAAAGGCAAAATTGAGGTGGTCAGTGAAAAATGGCAAGGGACAACATTTACAATTACGGTTCCGCTTGATGAGGAAGTGGAATGATGTAGAATTCATTCATTTTTCTTTCCAATAATCAATTGCTTTGCTACAATAAAGTTTGAATGTTGAATGGGATTGCAGGTGAAAAAATGAAATATCGAATAAGTTTAATTGGAATGATGCTTGTTTTATTGTTGTCTGCTTGTGGTAATAATAGCGGAGTTAAGGATCCGTTAAATTGGCCTTTGGATGATTTTACTTTTACTGATCACAATGGTGAGCAGTTAGGAAAGAAGGATTTAAAAGGAAAGGTATGGGTTGCGGACTTTATCTTCACGAACTGTACAACTGTATGTCCGCCAATGACGCACAATATGACAAAACTTCAGCAAATGGCGAAGGACGAGAAGATCGAAAATATTGAATTTGTTTCATTTTCGATCGATCCGGAAGTCGATACACCTGAAGTATTAAAGGATTACGGTGGGAAGTTTGACTTGGATTTCAGCAATTATCATTTTTTAACTGGCTATGACCAGACGTTTATTGAAACTTTCGCAGGTGAAAATTTCAAGACATATGTGAAAAAACCTGAGAACGAGGATCAAGTCATTCATCAAACCTATTTTTATTTAGTCGACCAAGAGGGAACGATCATGAAGTACTACTCTGGGGCAAATGATGTGCCATTTGCAGATATTATTAACGATATAAAAGCATTGCAATAAATGAAAGTAGACCTTCTAATGCAAGGTCTACTTTTCTATATTGTTAGAGGAGGATTCTTTTCGTTTCCTTTAATCCTTGATATAATGATAAAAGCTTTATAGGGAAGGTGAAAAGATGAAGAGAATATTCACCTCTTTTACTCTTTGTATTAGTTTTAGTCTTTTAGTTGCCTGTAACCATCAGATAGAAGAACAACCTAGTTCATTTAAAGAGACATCGTTGACACCGAAAGAAAACATTCCATATGATTTTATTCCGAGAACATATCATATCGTATCTGTTGGTGATTCATTGACACAAGGTGTAGGTGACAGTACAAAAAGGGGCGGTTATGTACCTTATTTGCAAGAGCAGCTTGAGGAGCAAAAGGGAATAAAAGAAGCGATATTTCATAATTTTGGAGTGAGTGGAAATCGCACTTCGCAAATATTGAATCGGTTAAGGACAAAAGAAATAAGAACTGCGGTGAAAGAAGCAGACATAGTATTAATCACTACTGGTGGAAACGATATTATGAAGGTAGTTCGCGAAAATTTTTCAGGGCTGGATATGAAAGATTTCGATCGTGAACTTATTCACTATGAGAAAACATTGACTTCTGTTATGGATACGATTAGACAGGAAAACGATGAGGCGATAATAGGCTTAATTGGCTTGTACAATCCTTTCTTCCTTTTTCTTGCTGACGTGAAAGAAATGGATATAGTCATTGAAAAATGGAATCATGTTAGTGAAAACGTTTTAAGAAAATATGATCGTACGCTTTTTGTGGAAATCGCCGATCTGTTTAAAGATAGTGTAGAAGACTTACTCTATTCCGATTATTTTCATCCAAATGATAAAGGATACGAGCTAATGGCAAATCAAGTTTTTCATGTTTTACAAAATGAAGCAGTAGGTCAAAAGCTTGTGGCAGTGAAGAAGGAGAACGAACAAGATGACTAACAAATGGAAATGGATATTTTTTTTCCTGCTCGGGTTGAATATCCTCTTTGTTTTATTGGTTGTGATTATGGTGAATATGCCGATTAAAGACAAAGCATTACCACCAACGGACGGGCCGGTTGAAGAAGATGTTCAGTTTCACATTCAAGCGACAAAAGCTGATTTAAACAAAATTATTAATCATTATATTGAGGAGGAAGGATTAACAAGTCCAATTGCGTACGAGGTTCTCCTGAATGATGAAGTGGAATTATATGGGACGATGAAGGTTTTTACTCAAGATATTGAGATGAAGCTAACTTTTGAACCGGAAGCACTTGAAAATGGAGACATCATTTTGAAGCAAAAGTCGATCTCGATTGGTCAAATTCAGTTGCCTGTCTCCTATGTATTAAAGTTTATTCGTGATCAATACGATTTTCCTGAATGGGTCAATATTCAGCCAAATGATGAGCTTATTTACGTTTCTTTGCAAAGAATGAATTTAAAAAGTGATGTAAAGGTAAAAGTGAATAAATTTGATTTAGTCGATGATGATATTCAATTCTCCCTGTTGGTTCCAACCAATTAATAAGCGGATTTTCGGCTAATTTTAGACTGTGGACAAACTTGATTCGCTTTGTTGTTTATCAACAGTCTTTTCTTTTTAAAAGAGAATGGAAGGGTTCGTTTTTTATTAGAATGTACAGAATGAATTTTACTCTTTTTAAGATGTGAAGCTATGGTAATGGAGGACTATAAGTGGTGAAAATGTACCCCAATCGGAGCTAAACAAATGTGTATGCTTAAGGAGATATGACATTTCAGAGGAGCTTATTGACAAATCTCCCCGCAAAGCAAGCGCTTTGGAAGAGCAGCGTTTTTTTATTTGTCCTTTGAAAGGAAAAGGAGGAATCATCTTTCAGGGCAAATTTCTTCAAGCTGATCTGGGACAATATTTTATTAATGAAATCTTGTTATTTGCATTTCCTAATTTGATTCCTTAATCTAATACTAAGTTAAATATATTAACAAAGTTGAAAGGATGATAATTGATGGAAAGTCGAGAATTCGACGTAGGCACTTTTGCCGGCGGCTGTTTTTGGTGTATGGTTAAGCCTTTCGACGAACAACCAGGCATTATTAAAGTAGTTTCTGGATACACGGGTGGACATAAGGAGAATCCAAGCTATGAAGAGGTTTGCAGTGAAACGACCGGTCACTATGAGGCTGTACAGATCACGTTTGACCAAAAACAGTTTCCCTATGAAAAATTGTTAGAGATTTATTGGCAACAAATTGATCCGACGGATCCTGGCGGCCAGTTCTATGATCGGGGAGAATCATATCAGACGGCCATATTTTATCATAATGAAGAACAAAAGAAGATAGCAGAGGAGTCCAAAAGGCGTCTGCAAGAAAGCGGCCGCTTTCAAAAACCAATTGTCACCAAAATTTTGCCGGCAACACCGTTTTATGAAGCAGAGGAATATCATCAACATTTTTATCGCAAAAATCCGGCAAGATATCACTCATATAGCAAAGGCTCAGGAAGAGTCGATTTTATAAAAAGACATTGGGGTGAGGAAATTGAAAAATAAGGATTTGCGGGAAAAATTAACTGAGATGCAATTTGAAGTTACGCAAAATAACGGAACGGAACCGCCATTTCGTAATGAATATTGGAATGAGTTTTCTGATGGCATATACGTAGATATTGTATCGGGAAAGCCATTGTTCAGTTCAAAAGATAAATTTGATGCAGGCTGTGGTTGGCCGAGTTTTACAAAGCCGATTGAGGAAGATGAAATTATTGAAAAAAAAGATCGGAGTCATTTTATGATCCGGACAGAAGTTCGGAGTAAAACAGCCGATTCTCATCTTGGCCATGTTTTTGACGACGGTCCTGGACCAACTGGATTACGATATTGCATCAATTCTGCAGCTACTCGATTTATTCCTAAAGAAAAGCTTGAAGAAGAAGGGTATGGGGAATACTTAAAATTATTTACAGAGAATTGATATAGAAGCAACCTATAAAAAGAGAACCTCAATCCTTTTTATGGGTTGCTTTTTTAAATTCTTTTTCATTACATTGTACAATTTGGGCAAATACACATACGGGTCAAGTACCTACTACATACATTAGCAGTGATAACAACCTAAATTGATTCTACAGTAAAAAATTGCAGTACACAGGCGAAAGCTTACTGTTTATTTTTGCTTGAAGTGTAGAATCGATTGACTAAAAAAACGAAGGAGTGGAGATAGAATGTACGGGTATGGATATGATGGTTGTGGATATGACCCTTGCTATACTGGATATGCTTATCCAGCACCAGCTGTAGGAGGAGTAGCTGTTGGCGGTTATCGCGGAGGGTTTGCGCTAATAGTCGTTCTCTTCATCCTATTGATTATTATTGGTGCTTGTTATTGTAAATAAGATTGAACACATGGAATTACCTTGTTTTATGGTAATTCCTTTTTTATCTGTTTTAGTTGAAACAATACTGTTCATTTTGTCCTATTTTGAACTTGGGCGTCTTATATAAGAAGACAAGGTAAAAAATAGCGAAGTTTGTCAATTGACGAACATTTTTGTAATTATTTCAAATTAAAGTTCGTATTTTATTGTTGACCCCCCTTAGTTTCTTTGCTATATTATTAAAGGATTTGAAAAAACACGAAAAACGAGAGCGGCGACAGGGGGATGAACGATGAAAACAAACTATGATGTAATCGTTGTTGGAGCAGGACCTGCCGGAATTTTTACATGTTATGAATTAACATTAAAGATGCCAGAAGCAAAGATTGTTTTGATAGATAAAGGCCATGATATTTTTAAAAGAAATTGCCCTATTCTGCAAAAGAAAATTGAAAAATGCCCACCGGCAGCAGGAAGAAAAGAATTTGCTGGATGTTTGCCAGCTTGTTCAATTACAAATGGGTTTGGTGGAGCTGGTGCTTATTCTGATGGGAAATTTAATATTACAAGTGAGTTTGGTGGCTGGATGACTGATTATTTGTCAGATTCACAAGTCATTGAACTGATAAAATATGTGGATGAAATTAACTTGAAACATGGAGCAACGACAAGTATTACGGATCCGTTGACGCCAGCAGTAAAAGATATTGAAAGACGAGCTTATGCAGCCGGTTTAAAATTACTTCGCGCTCAAGTGAGGCATTTGGGCACGGAACAAAATCTGCAAATCCTTCAGGATATTTATGGTTACTTAACAGAAAAAATTGATATGGCTTTTAAAACAGAAGTGGAAGATTTAATGACTGAGAGAACTTCAGAAGGACATAAAATAACAGGTGTGCAATTGAAATCGGGTGAATCGATTTCTGCTGATAAGGTTGTTATTGCACCAGGAAGAGATGGAAGTGTCTGGTTAGCTAAGCTATTAAAATCAAGGCGGCTAAAGATGATCAGCAATCAAGTTGATGTAGGGGTTCGTGTTGAAACTTCAAATATCGTGATGGAAGAAATCAATGAGCACTTATACGAAGGGAAATTTACGTTTAATACTTCTGTTGGCACCCGAGTGCGAACCTTTTGCAGCAATCCTTCCGGGCATGTCGTTGTGGAAAATCACTCTGGCACGATGCTAGCAAACGGACATGCATATAAAGACCCGAAGCTTGGGAGCCCAAATACGAATTTTGCATTGCTTGTTTCTCACACCTTCTCAGAGCCATTTGATAAACCGAATGAATATGCCATTGCCATTTCCAAGCTCGCTAATGCATTATCAAATGGCGGTATCATTGTACAAAAGTATGGCGATATTTTAAAGGGAAGAAGATCAACAGAAAAACGAATTAAAGAAGGTTTTATCGAACCGACGTTGAAAGAAGCCGTTCCAGGCGACTTAGGCCTAGTTTTACCTTACAACACGTTGAAGAGCTTAGTAGAAATGACAGAAGCGTTAAATGCTGTTTCACCAGGGCTTGCTTCTGAACATACCTTATTTTACGGAGTAGAGGCGAAATTTTATTCAGCGCGTCCAAAGCTAAATGATCGCTTTGAAACAGAAATTAGCGGTCTTTATGTTGGAGGGGATGGTGCTGGTGTAACAAGAGGACTTGCTCAGGCAAGCGCTTGTGGAGTATGGATTGCACGTGATATTGTTGAAAAGAGTAAAAACTCTTTAAAAACAGAATCAATAACTGTATAAAAAAGACATCACAAATTTTAATGAAGAAAGGCGACCTTGAGCACTGCTCTAAGTCACCTTTCTCTATTTTTTTGGTGTGCAACGTTCTCTTAAAAATAGGAACCCTTAATTTTTAAACCTTCATGAGGCTGCTGCTGTATTGTCTGTGAACGATGAGTAGTACATGTTGTTTTGCATTGAAACAAAGAATCCTCTCAATCATGATTGAGAGGATTCAAATGCATTTCCATCAGTGATGGTGATGATGGTGGTTTCCAGATGATTCAGCCTTCGCTTTACATAAAATCGAATCATCATGAAGATGGGCTGATGTTTCTAACTGAATCGTCATGTGGTGAATATTTTTATGTTCGAGTTTATGTTCAATATTACGAAGCATTTGTTCACTTTCAGCAATGGACATTTGGTCATCAACAACTGCATGGCAGGAAAGTGAATTTAGGCCACTTGTAATTGACCAAATATGCAAATCATGAACACCTTGAATGCCTTTTGTATTTTGGATTGTTTGCACCACGTCGTCCACATTTACATTTTGTGGTGTTCCCTCCATCAAAACATGAAGCCCAGATTTCGTAACATTGTAGCCGCTACGTAAAACGAGCGCGGCGACAATGACACTTGCAAGTGGGTCTGCCCAACCCCAGCCAAAAAATATGATGAGTAGTGCAGCTATAATGGCACCAATGGAACCAAGCATATCGCTAATTACATGCAAGTATGCTCCACGCATGTTCAAATTCTCTTCTACATCCCCGCTACGCATCATGATCCAGGCAACAAGTATATTAACTAGTAAGCCAATTGATGCAATGATTAACATTCCAGTTGACGCAACTTCAGGTGGATTTTGAAAACGCTGAATGGCTTCATAGAAAATATATATGGCAATTAATACAAGTGTTACTCCGTTAAGAACAGCTGCTAATATTTCAAATCGTTTATATCCATATGTTTTACTATAATTAGCGGCTTTTTCACCAAGTGTGAATGCCAATAATGCAATTCCCAGTGAAATGGCGTCACTTAACATATGTCCTGCATCAGATAATAACGCAAGGCTATTGGTAACGAAGCCTCCAATTGCTTCAACGATCATATAGCCTGTAATGATAATAAAACTGATCATTAGCGTTTTTTTGTTTGCACCATGTGTATGATCATGTCCATGGTTGTGTCCCATTTAAGTTCCTCCTAGATTAATGATGTGAAGCATGTTCAATGGCTTGCTTCAGTAAATTCATAACATGAACGTCGTCTTCCGAATAAAACAGAGTTTGTCCTGCTCTTCTGAATTTGACTAATCTTAAATTTTTCAAGAAACGCAATTGATGTGAAATGCTTGATTGACTTAAATTTAGCGTCTCCGCAATTTCATTGACGGAATGCTCTCCTGTACATAATAAGTTCAATATGCGAATTCTTGTTGGATCGCTTAGCGCTTTAAACGTTTGTGAAACGACAAATAATGTCTCTTCATCTAAATGTTGTTCTCCCTCATGGCACGTTTTTTCATTTTTCTGTTCTTCAGTCATATTTTGTACTCCTTTATCATTAAATTTATATTTATATATGAGTATCTTTTCATATATAGGTTAATATACTCTTTACTGAAAGTCAATCAAAAATATTGATTTTATTTTATTATTTTCTCCTTTATAGAATAACCTCAATAATATTTATTGAGGCAGTAGCTGATAACGGATGTTCTATTTAAAGATTGTGGAAATTTTATGTGAGCCAGTTTACTTAAAGCAAGCAGTGAAGGGATGAAGTTGGATTGGATGGGGAGGAGACATAGTATTTGAAGAACAAAGATGTGCTTATGCTTTAAAAATGTGGTTCCTCATAATGACGACCACTCTTTTTTCTGAATGATCTTACTTTTCAGAAACAATTAATTTCGTTACAATTTAAATAACGATTTCAAATCTCAATCTGAAATAAAAGAATGGAGGATGGGAAGAGTGAAGCAATCTTTATGGATTAACGGAGAATTTGTAGAGACAACGGAATATTCAAGGCTATTAAATCCCTACGACGAAACTCTTATTGCGGAAGTAGCAATAGCTGAGCGAGAACATGTCATCAAAGCAATTGATTCAGCCTCATTCGCCGGGGAACGGTTTCGTGCCATGTCAGCACATGAACGGGCAGAAATTCTTGAAAGAGTAGTTGAACTAATTAAAGAAAATAAAGAGGAATGCGCGCAGATCATCGCAAAAGAAGCTGCCAAGCCGATAAAAGCTGCAAGAGGTGAAGTAGATAGAACGATTATGACTTATAAATTTGCAGCACAAGAAGCAAGAAGAATTTATGGAGAAACGATCCCGATGGATGCTGCTCCTGGAGGAGAGGGGAGAATTGCGTACACGGTTAAAGAACCGTTGGGGGTGATTGCCGCGATTACGCCTTTTAACTTTCCGATGAATCTTGTCGCTCATAAGGTTGGACCTGCCATTGCCGCTGGGAATACAGTCGTATTAAAGCCTGCTACTCAAACTCCATTATCTGCATATAAAATCGCACAATTTTTTCATGAAGCCGGCTTACCGAAAGGTGCCTTAAATGTTGTTACTGGAAGGGGAGGTACTGTCGGTGCTGTGCTTTTCGAAGATGACCGTGTCAAAATGGTGACGTTTACGGGTAGTCCCGAGGTTGGAAAGCAGATTCGCGAAAAAGCTGGCTTAAAGCGAGTGGCGCTGGAGTTAGGCTCAAATTCTGCCGTCATTGTTGATAAGGATACGGAGCTTCAAGAAATAGTTCCGAGAATCGTCGCAGGTGCCTTTGCATTCCAAGGGCAAGTTTGTATATCTGTTCAACGAATTTATGTCCATGAGTCTAGCTTCAACGATTTTGTTGAACAATTTCTACAAAAGGTGAAGGAATTGAATGTTGGAAATCCTCTTAATGAGCGAACCGACATCTCTGCGATGATTTCAAAAAGTGAAAGGAACCGGGTGTTGGCTTGGATTGAAAGTGCTATTAATAATGGTGCAAAGCTTGCTATAGGCGGCAGAAATGAGGAAAACGGGCTTTTGCAGCCGACCGTTTTATTAGATGTGCCTCCAGAGGAAAAAATTTCATGTGAAGAAGCCTTTGCACCAGTTGTTCATATTAATCGAGTGGCATCATTAGACGAAGCGATTCGTCTTGTAAATCATTCAAAATATGGATTACAGGCGGGTGTTTTTACAAAGGATGTTGGGAGAGCATTCCAAGCAGCAAAAGAATTACATGTTGGTGGTGTGATGATCAATGATTTTCCGACCTTCCGAGTCGATCATATGCCTTATGGTGGGGTGAAATTAAGTGGAATGGGAAGAGAAGGAATTAAATATGCACTAGAGGAGATGACTGAGTTAAAGTTAATTAGCTTTAAATTGTGATACGTCTATTGCAAAGGAGAGAAAAGAAATGGCAAGTACGGTTGTTACAGGCGCTAACTATGTAATGGATGTATTTGATGATCCGTATAATAAACGAATTCGCATTGACGATATAAAGGGCAGTTTCAGCGAGGCAATTGCCAAAGCGGAGGAACTAGCGGTCAACTCGGGAGCGGAAAAGCTGATTGTAAAAGGGAGAAAAGAGCAGTTTGTCCAATTATTAGAAAATGGCTATCAATGTGAGGCGATGATCGACCGCTTTTTTCTTGGTTCAGATTGTTATTTCTGCTGTAAGTATTTTAATAATAATAGAAGAGATAGTAATACCTTCGTATCAGAAGATGAAATCGTCAAAGATGTGCAATTACTGGATAGGAATTTTTTGTTGAATTCTCCACCTGACGAGTACAAATTGATTTTTGTGCAAAAGGAAGAAGTCGAAATGCTTGCAAAGCTCTATCAGCAGGTATTTAAGCTTTATCCAACACCGCTACACGACCCAGCTTACATCTTAAAAACACTTGATGAGGGGACAATTTATGTAGCTTTTAAGAATGGTAATCAAGTGGTCAGTGCAGCGTCTGCAGAGATTAATGATTTTTATAAAAATGCAGAGCTGACTGACTGTGCGACTTTGCCAGAACACCGTCAATACGGTTTTATGAAAATCCTTTTAACGAAGCTTGAGGAAAAACTTGTGGCAGGAGGGATATTTTGTGCTTATTCGATTGCGAGGGCACAATCATTTGGCATGAACGCAGCTCTACATCAGCTTGGCTATCGTTATCGGGGAAGGTTAACGAATAATTGTTATATTTTTGATAAAATAGAAAATATGAATATGTGGGTAAAGGATTTATCACAGTAGTACACCATAATTTCAGTTATTATGACGACATGCCGGAAAATCGTCTCTTACTGCCGATTTTTCAGCATGTCATTTTTACAATGAGTGGATTGGTAGGTGGTGACGTTTGCCGCAAGAAGTTGCAATTTCAAACGAAGTACTGAAAGCGATTTTGTCCAGGATTGATGAAGGAATTCATGTCGTCGATACAAACGGAAAAACAATTTATTACAATGAAGTAGCTGCAAGACATGATGGATTAAATATTAGTGACGTAATTGGTAAGCCTCTGCTGCAGGTGTTTCCATCTCTTAATGAACATACAAGTACGTTGTTAAAGGTTTTAACGTCAAAGAAAGCCATTTATAACCAGGCGCAAAGCTATACGAATGTCTATGGCAAAAAAATTGAAACGATGAATACAACGCTTCCGATCTTTGTGAAAAAACATTTTGTTGGAGCGATGGAAATAGCAAAGGATCACAGCACGATGAAAAGACTATCTGAGCAACTTGTAGATTTACAAAGGCAGTTGCTTGCCCGAAAAAATAGCTCGAAAAGGAAGAGTACGGCCTCTTACACACTGCAAGACTTATTGACAAAAAATCCCCATTTTATTGAAATGAAAAAAGAGGCTGAGAAGCTTGCTCGTTCCCATTCACCTATATTAGTCTTTGGCGAAAGTGGCACAGGAAAAGAACTTTTTGTTCAAGGTATACATCATGCATCACCTCGTGCCAGCGCTCCTTTTATTGCTCAAAATTGCGCAGCTATACCGGAAAATCTTTTGGAAAGCATCCTCTTTGGTACGGCGAAAGGAAGTTATACTGGAGCAGTGGAGCGCCCCGGGTTATTTGAATTAGCAGATGGAGGAACCCTTTTTCTTGATGAAATTCACGCGATGCCGATTGAACTTCAAGCAAAGCTGTTAAGAGTTCTTGAGGACGGCCGTTTTAGACGGCTTGGTGGCGCAAAAGATGTCGTCGTTGATGTAAGGGTGATGGCTGCGATGAACGTTCACCCAAAAACAGCTCTCGATCAGAAACTGCTCCGTTCAGATTTGTTCTATCGATTGAACGTTTTTACATTTGAACTAACGGCATTGCGAAATCGCAAAGAAGACATTTTATATTTATCAGAGGTTTATATGAAATACTTCAATCAATGCTTAAACAAAAAGGTTTTACGTATTTCTGATGGGGTTAAAGAGGTACTGCTGAGCTATTCCTGGCCTGGAAATGTGAGGGAATTGAAGCATGCCCTAGAGTATATGATGAATATTAGTTCCGGGGAGCAATTAGAGCTGGACGATCTCCCGGTCATGTTAAAGGAATTCATAAAGAAAGGGGCTAAGCGAATAAGTGGGGAAACGTTGTCCTTTCGCGAAAGGGTTGCTGCGTTTGAACAGGAAATGATATTGGAAGCGCTGCAAAGAACAGGAGGAAATATTCAACAAGCAGCATCAATGCTCAGACTCCCTAGGCAGACATTGCAGTATAAAATTCAAAAATATGAACTAGATGCCGAATAACCAGCATCTCCTCTTTTTGAAGGAAGTCCCTTTGATTTAACCGCGCTTACAGAGAAGGAAACCTTTAGCTATAGTCAATTGAAGGACGTGTGAAGTCGAGGTTGCGCACGAGCTGAACGAAAAATGTATTATCTTTAGCACTAGCAATACACTTCTTTTCCCCCATCCGTTTGTGAAACGAAAAAAAGAAGGCATTTTACAGCATGGGAGACAAGCAGGCTGCATATGAATATTCCGGCGCCTTTCTTCCCCTTATATTATTACTTTGGCATGAATATTGCATAAATTATAATAAATATGATTTAAGGGGGAAAAAGTGTGAAGCATGAATTGTATAAGCCGAAAAGGCATTGGCAGGATATAGAGCTTTGGAGGGATGTCTCCGAAGAGCAGTGGAATGATTGGTTGTGGCAATTAACGAATACAATTCGAACGCTAGACGATTTAAAAAAGGTGATTCAATTAACACCGGAAGAAGAAGAGGGAGTAAAGATCTCTACAAAAACCATTCCCTTAAATATTACCCCTTATTATGCATCATTGATGAATCCCGATGATCCTCGTTGTCCCATTCGCATGCAATCAGTACCAGTTTCAAAAGAAATCTATAAGACGAAATATGATTTAGAGGATCCGCTCCATGAAGATGAAGATTCTCCAGTACCAGGATTAACACACAGATATCCAGATCGCGTTCTTTTTCTTGTTACGAATCAATGTTCGATGTATTGCCGCTACTGTACGAGACGAAGATTCTCCGGACAAATTGGGATGGGCGTTCCAAAGAAGCAGCTTGACAATGCCATCAATTATATCCGCAATAATACTGAGGTGAGAGATGTCCTTATTTCTGGCGGTGATGGACTCCTTATTAACGATACGATTTTAGAATATATTTTGAAGAATTTGCGTGACATTGATCATGTGGAGATTATCCGGATTGGAACTCGAGCTCCAGTCGTTTTTCCTCAGCGAATTACGGAAAACTTATGCAATATTTTAAAAAAGTATCATCCGATTTGGTTGAACACTCATTTCAACACATCGATTGAAATAACGGAAGATTCTAAGCGTGCATGCGAAATGCTCGCCAATGCAGGTGTGCCAGTTGGAAATCAATCTGTGATTTTAGCTGGAATCAATGACAGTGTTCCAATCATGAAAAAATTAATGCACGATTTAGTGAAGATTCGCGTTCGTCCGTATTATATTTATCAATGTGATTTATCAGAAGGAATTGGCCATTTCAGAGCTCCAATTTCAAAGGGGTTAGAAATTATTGAAGGCTTAAGAGGACATACATCGGGCTATGCAGTTCCGACCTTTGTCGTTGATGCTCCCGGGGGTGGTGGAAAGATTTCGCTTCAGCCCAATTATTTAATTTCACAAAGTGCAAATAAGGTTGTACTTCGAAACTTTGAAGGAGTTATAACAACCTACCCTGAACCAGAGTCCTATACTCCAGGCACGGCTGAAGAATATTTTAAAGAGATTTATCCAGAAATGGAGGAAAAAAGGTCAAATATTGGAGTCTCTGCCTTAATGAATGATCAACAATTTAACCTTATACCAGAAGGGATTGAAAGATTGCACCGTCGTGAACAGTATGAAAGTGATCCCACACATGCTTCACTAAAGAATCAGAGGGAAAAACGCGATTTATTAAAGGAGAAAAAGTACCGTGCGCAGCAGGATAAATATCAGAAAGTGGATGTAGAAACAAAGGAGGCATAGCATCGTGGGAAATTGTGCTTGGTGTGAAAGCAATGAAGTTCGTACAGATGAGCAATCAGTTTATTGGGAATTGCCAGATGGAACGAAGGCTATTGAAATAAGGAAAACACCGACTATCGTTTGTCGAGCTTGTGGAATGGTCTATCAGGATGAATCGGTAGTGAAGGAAATAGAAGATCAACTCTATTTAATTAATACAAAGAACTTAGAGGATATTATCACTTTTAAAGATTTAATGGAAAAACCAAGGTTATTAAAAAAGAATTACTTTGACTTCACTTCTTAATATATGTTCTTGACTTGTTATGGCACTCAGAAATGGGTGCCATCATTATTATAGTATGCTGTTGTATGTTTATCCATCCTCCCTTCTCCTTCTTTTAAGAAGTAAAGTGAAACAGCAGTAATGCTACCACAAAGCCTATTTCGCTTGACTTATGAGCCAGGAGCGTCAGTGTGGCTAGGATCAACGCTCTTGCAAAGTAAGTGTAAGAGCAGGAATCAACGTTAAAGTTTTTATTTTCCTTTTAAAATCCAAAAACCAAATAATATGACGCTTAAACCAACTGCAGTACGCCAACTAGGAACCTCTTTTAAAAATATGTAACCAATGGCGACGCTGACCAAGACTTCCAACCCTTTAGAAACGATAAGGGAAAAGCTTAGGTTATTAACGGTTTTTGTTAGAAATTTAACACCATACCCTATCATCATGCTTGCGGAAAGGAAGAGGGGAAATATTTTTAGATAATATAGTAAAGTAGATAAGAAATGTGAGTCGATGTGCTTCGTATGGTAAGCGTAAACAGCATTAATAATTAGTAATCCGCTTGTCATTAACAAGAGAGCAAGTAACAACATAAAAGGCAATCTCCAATATTTTAGTTTCTATAATTTTTGCCTTTATGCAAAACAATTATGTGATCTTAATCAACAAATTTAACTTTGTCATGCTTTAGCATCGCAACAATTCCATGCTCGTTCATTACAGTGCAGAACGAATTAAACCATATGTTGAAGCTGCGATCTCATTCTGGTTGGAAGGCCAAAATGAGCTCCTTTCTTTTAATGTGAAAGCTCTGTTAATTCCCCTGCGTTTAAGTGTATGTTTGGTCATTTTCTAACTGCTCCTTTTTTATGGACGAATTGCTTGTAATTAGCTATAGTAATAGACAAAATTGAAGCAAAAAAGGAGATAGCAAATTGATGTTGAAATCGTTCTATCATTTTTTAATGAAATATCGTCATCCGAAGCCGCAAAATGACATCAACCTTTTCGCCAATGCTGCATATGAAGATCATAGTTTTCCTAAAAACAGTGAGGATTACGATGAATTAAGTAATTATTTAGAGTTAAACGGTCATTATTTAACAAGCATGGTTGTATTTGATGAGGCATGGGAGATTTACCTTTCTACTGAAAAGAGATGAGATAATATATGCTGAAAAATAAGGAACCAGCTTAAAGCTGGTTCCTTATTTTTCAGCCGTCGACAGAAGGAGAATTGATTACTTCTGAACCAAATTCTAAACATTCTTTACAGATGGATACTCCAGGGCCAAGGGCTAACTCTCCTACCTCTTGCTTACTTCTTCCACAGAATGAACAATTGTCTATATGGGACAAATCACTACTGCTATTGGGCATTGAGGTTTTTTCTAAAGCGTTATAAAGCTCGTCAATTAATTTAGGTTCAATATAATCAAAATCATTTTTCATTTTTACTGCGACCGTCGTATAGGCTATAGCCATTCCTTCATAAAAACGTTGTCTAGTTAATTCCTCGCTATTTCGTGATTTTTCATCACATAAACTACTTAATTTCTCTAATTCTGAAATAATGTCTTCAATTTTTGCTCCACGAAATGTTTTTTTACGAAAATCTTGTTCCATAAATGAAAACCTCCTTTATAATATGTATACATTTGTATACATTCTATATATATATTCTTTAAAATAATTAATTATCCTGCTTTTTTTTAAAAAAATCGGGGGAATTATTGATTCTTATGATATTTACCTAAAGTACGGTTTGCTTTTATTGAGCATATAATACCGTAACTAATTCACGACTCATCATGTGGGAGATGGAGGCAATGAAAGAAAAGAAAAAACCAAAATTTAAGGTCGGTGATACAGTCGTGATCACGATTTACGGTACGGTTGGAAAGGTGACAGATGTTAAATGGCTTGATGGTATGCATGTTTATGGAATAAACGGGAGTGAAGGTTTGTTTATGGAATCCAGTCTCCAAAATTTATCCGAATATGAAGGCAACATTACTGAAAAAGAGCGAATTGATATCGAGTATCGCTATTTCATTGGAGATCTTGTCCAAGTTAAAGGATACGGTTCTGATTTGTTTAAAATAGTTGGTTTCAGAACGGAGATTTGGAGATATAAAGAAGATGCATGGGAAGATGTAATTTATGAGCTGGCAAGAATAAAAGATGGAGAATGGCTTGAAGCGGGTGATGAAGAATTGACCTTAGTGGCTGATGCAGAAAACGCAGAGATGTTCATTCAAAAGTCGGGTCTTTTATTTTTCGCCAATAAAAAGAAACCATTAGAGTCACAAAGTACAACATCATTATATCGAAAGGCAGAAAAACAGTTTCTTGAAGAGCGAAAAGAGCGAAGTCAACTGATTGATGCATTGTTGGATATTTATAATGATTATCTGCTACTCTATGAGTTCTTTCAAGACGAGGAATACAAGCAAATAATGAGAATGGTAGTGCGAAAACTGAAGCTAATTGTAGGGAATTCCCGCTCGCTTCATCAATAGCCACGATCACACTTAAAGAAAGAATAATAAATTTAAGAGAATAGGTATACCTAACAACAAAGTAAATTTAAATTGCCATGAGGTTATTTTTGCAAAAAAGCGCAATGTCAAGCTGTTGTCCTCATTCAAATCTTTTCTCCACGTCTCAAATGCTTTTGAAATATTCATCATTTTAAAAGCCTCCTTTTTTTCATTCTATGCTTGTCCAATATAGAAATATGACCAAGAATTAAAGAGGAAGGTTGTAGACATACGGAAAATTCTAGTTAAATAAGAATGAAAGGGATATTGTCATCATACATTTTGTACAAAGGGGGCGATTCTGTGAAGGAAATTGAAGTATTTATTGATACTGATGAAATTGCAGAGTTTTTCTTCCAAGAATTACTAAGGAGAGGATACGCTCCTTCGGATGGAGAAGTGGAAGAGCTTGCAGATATTACTTTTGAATATTTGTTAGCTAAATGCATTATTGATGAAGAAGTAGAAGACATATGAGTGAGGAAATGATCTGACGAAAAAATATGCAATAAATGAGAAAGGGCTGTTAAAAACAGTCCTTTCTCATTTTACATTCAAGGTGAGAAATACAAAAGGAAGTTTTTAATCATTAAGTATTTTTTCGATCTTTTGCTCGATATTCCTTCTCATGCGCTTCTTGTTCAGCAACGATCTGCTCAGCGGGAATATGATTGTTCTTTTTCGGTTGATTAATGCGACTTCTATGTTTTTTACCCATGATAGCCTCCTTCGGCTTATTTTTTATGCTGTTTTTTAATTGTTAAGGATGTATGAGGCTCTGTATTTGATCTCGAGGACGGATTTGTTTCATTTGCATGCTGAACGGCTTGCTCAAGCTTTTTACTCATTTTTTCTTTAGGCAAGAAGCATTCCTCCTTTATAACATTCGTCTTATTTTTCCCCAATCAAAATTGAATCATTCGTATTGAAAAATCATGACTCTACAAACAATAAAATTAACGCTATAATAGGACAAGAAAGCTGGTGTACATGTTATACTTATTTTTCATAAAGGTTAAGGAGGATTTTTCATGAGCGTACATATTGGTGCAAAGGAAAATGAAATTGCTGAGACAGTCTTATTACCAGGTGATCCGTTAAGGGCAAAATACATAGCGGAAACTTTTTTAGAAAATCCTGTTTGCTATAATGAAGTGCGTAATATGTTTGGATACACTGGAACATATAAAGGTAAGCGCGTATCTGTACAAGGAACAGGCATGGGGGTTCCTTCCATTTCCATTTATGTTAATGAGCTGATGCAAAGCTATAATGTACAAAACTTAATAAGAGTTGGTACATGTGGAGCGATTCAAAAGGATGTAAAAGTGAGAGATGTTATATTAGCCATGACGGCTTCTACTGATTCTCAAATGAATCGCATAACGTTTGGTGGAATTGATTATGCCCCAACAGCGAATTTCGAGCTATTAAAAAAAGCATATGATGTCGGTCTTGAAAAGGGATTAAATCTTAAAGTGGGCAATGTATTTACGGCAGATATGTTCTACAATGATAATGCGGATCATGAAAAATGGGCCAAGTATCAAATTCTTGCTATTGAAATGGAAACAGCTGCACTGTATACATTGGCGGCTAAATTTGCCCGAAATGCACTCTCCGTTTTAACTGTTAGTGATCATTTATTAACTGGGGAGGAGACAACTGCTCAGGAGAGACAAACCACCTTTAACGAAATGATTGAGGTTTCTCTTGAAGCAGCAATAAAGTAAAGCCTTCTAAGAAGTTCAGATGCAGCTTCACTGTGTTTGTGTGTGAAGCTGCCTTTTTATTCAGCGAGCAATCATGTAAAATAAATTTGTCTTTAGTTTGAAGAATTAATTCATTGAAGCATTGGTGGTTACTATGAAAAAAAATATATTAACTTTATACATGTTATGCAGCATTCTACTTATAAGTGGTTGTAGTCAATTTGATGCCCTCGTCAATAAAATCCCGTTTATGAACCAAAGCGATGGGGGACATCGAGTTGAGGAGAACGAAGAAATGGCAGAAAATGCAGGAGAGAAGAAAGAGGAAGAAGAGGCAACAACCGAAAGCCTAACTCTGGAGTCGCAATTTTTTAATGAGATCAAAGAGGTTGATGGGAAATTAGTTATTCAAAATCCATTGAATATAATGGCTCTAGTTAATAAAGAATTTGCTCTTCCGGATCATTATGCTCCAGAGGACTTGGTGCGACCAAAGGTGCCTTTTTCTTTTGGGGATATTGACATTGAAAAAAGTTATATGAGAAAAGAGGCAGCGGAACATCTTGAGTTATTGTTTAAGGCAGCAGAAAAAGCTAAAATAGAGATTTTTGCCGTTTCCGGTTATCGTTCTTATGATCGTCAAGCCGATTTATTTGACATAAAAGCAAATCAGGTCGGTGAACAAGCTGCCGCAACTGTTGTAGCAATACCGGGGACCAGTGAACATCAAACTGGATTAGCGATGGATATATCAAGTAGAAGTATTAACCTTGAGTTAATTGAGAAATTTGAGGAAACGAAGGAAGGCAAGTGGTTAGCTGAAAATGCACATAAGTTTGGTTTTATACTGCGATACCCGAAAGGAAAAGAAGAAATAACCGGTTATCAATATGAGCCTTGGCATTTTCGCTATGTCGGAATTGAAGTAGCCACTGCCATGTTTGAAAAAGGCTTAACATTAGAAGAGTATTTTAATCTTGTCGAGAAAATTTAAATCAAGTCACAATTTGTTCATATTTTCTTTATATAATAATTGAATATCGAAAAGGGGGAAAATAAAAACAATGTTCGTTTTAATTTCACCCACTTTTTTCTTTGTAAATTTATTGATTTAAATGTTATGCTAGATAGTAAAGGGTTTTTTAAGCTGTTGCAGTGCCCTAGGCGCGTGGATTCTAAGGAAATGAAAGTGGTGACAATATTGGAAAATGAAGAATTGAATAAAGAGTCGAATGAAAACCATTCCCATTCGGGGTTCATTCAGATGAAAAAGTTTCATTTCGTCATGCTCTTGTTCTTCGTTGTGTTTTTATCAGCAGGTATTACAACATTTGCACTTGCCTTTGGTGATGAAAAGGCAGTACCGGTGATAAGTGAGAGAAAAGAATTTGAAAAGCTGTATACAGCTTTCGATACGATAAAGAAAAGCTACTATAAAGAAGTGGATGAAAATACATTAGTAAATGGTGCAATTAACGGAATGGTTGAATCATTGGATGATCCTTACTCTGATTATATGAATGAAGAGGAGGCGGCGAACTTTCATCAAAGTATTTCCTCCTCATTTGAAGGAATCGGTGCTGAAATACAAGAACGGGATGGCAATATTGTCATTGTCTCACCTTTGAAGGGCTCCCCAGCAGAAAAAGCTGGCATTCGTCCAGAGGATAAGGTTCTATCAGTAGATGGGGAAAGTATTCAAGGCATGAGTTCTACTGAGGCGGTTATGCTAATTAGAGGAGAAAAGGGCTCAAAGGTTGAGTTAGAAATAGAGCGACCTGGCATTGAAGATCATTTAATGATCACAATTGTCCGTGATACAATCCCGATTGAGACAGTATATGGTGAAATGATTGATGAAGAAATTGCAAAAATCCAAATCACATCATTCTCTGAAAATACATCAAAGGAATTGATTGAAACTTTAAACGAATTGCAAAATCAGGGTATGAAGGGATTAGTTTTAGATTTGCGACAAAACCCTGGTGGACTATTGGATCAAGCAATCGCTATTTCTAATCTTTTTGTTCCGGAAGGAGATATTTTATTCCAAGTTGAGGACAGGGATGGCAATATTGAACAGGTAAAGTCAAATAATAAGAATAACGCGTCTGTTCCATTAGTTGTCGTCATTGATAAAGGAAGTGCGAGTGCTTCGGAAATTCTTGCAGCAGCAGTTAGTGAATCAGCAGAAGTGCCGTTAGTCGGAGAAAAATCATTTGGGAAAGGAACTGTACAAAGAGCACAAGACTTTGCCGATGGTTCAAACATTAAATTTACTACAGAGAAATGGTTAACGCCAAAGGGTAACTGGATTCATGAAAAAGGGATCAGTCCTGACTACGAAGTGGCATTGCCTGAATATTCAACATTGACGATCTTAAACCCGAATGATGAATTGCAGCTTTCTAGTTCATCTGCTCAAGTGAAATCTGCGCAGTCGATGTTAAAGGCACTTGGATATGATCCAGGCCGTGAAGATGGCTTCTTCGATGATAAGACTGAAGCTGCCGTAATCGAATTCCAAAAGGAACAACAATTGGAAGCAACGGGAATTTTAACAGGTGAAACTTCTTTAAGACTTATGGAAAAGTTGCGAGAGCTTATTAACGAGAATGATACGCAAATCCAAAAAGCAGTTGAATTATTAAAAGAACAACTATAATCGGAGCCCTCCAAATATGGAGGGTTCAGGCTATTGACAAACGCTCGCTTTCTTTGTTGCTTCACCTTGTCCAGTGCTCATTACCTACTATGGTAACTCCGCTCTTCCCAAGGCTTCGCGCCTCGAAAGACAAACGTTTTCAATCAGCCTGAAGGTAACTGCCGTCTAATATTTTTGAGCTTTGTCTTTACTCGGAGCCCTCCAAATATGGAGGGTTTTTTCATTTAGACAAAACATTTTTGTAAAATATTTGTAAGCGGGTACGAAATAGGCTAAAATGACTTTTTAGAGAAAGAGCAAGTAATAGTAGGTGATGATTTGCAACAAGTTGTAAATTTCGATGATCAGTTTAAAGAAAAAATTGTCGAATTTGAAAAAGAGTGTGAAAAAGTTTGTGCTTACTTTGAAAATAAGTATCAAAAGAAGTTTCAGAACTACGATCTTCAATTATTAATTGAATTTACTCGGACAATTAAAGGGAAGATGGCAAAATCCTCCGATATATATGATGATGATTATCAATCATTTATAGAGGTTGGCATTGAAAAAGATGAAGAATATTATCCTAATGCTTATATTCCAATTTGGCGCTGCAAAATGGATCTTTTTCAAAAAATCGGCTATTTTACTGACTATGACATTAAAGGGATAAAGCGCAAAATTTTGTTAATTATCGAAGAAATGCTGGAGGAGAAAGTTGAAGATAATCATTCTTGATGCATGCTCTTAGTTCAAAAGGGGAAAACTCACAATATGTAAATTTTGAAAATGAGTGAGTGATTATGAAAACCTTTAAGGTACTGATTTTACTACTTATGATTATTGGGGGACAGCGTCATGTATCGGCTGAAAAACATATGCCGAATGAAATTGAATTAATTCCATGGGATCAGGTAAATCCTCTGCTGCCAAAGTATACGAAGTTCACAGTACGTGACGTCATAACTGGAATGGAATTTAATGTTCAAAGACGTGCAGGCAACAGGCATGCAGATGTACAACCATTAACAAGAAGTGATACGAAAATCATGAAAGAAATTTATCAAGGTCAATGGAGCTGGAAACGAAGGGCAATTATCGTTTTATATAAGGGTCAACAAATTGCAGCTTCTATGCATGGAATGCCGCATGGAGCAGGAGCGCTGAAAAATAATTTTCCCGGTCATTTTTGCATCCATTTTTACGGAAGTACGACTCATCGGAGCAATAGTATGGATTTATCTCATAAATTAATGATTTTTAAAGCGGCGGGGAGAATATACGAACATTTGCAAACGGCAAACCCGCATGAGGTAATTAGTGCATTTATTGCAGGCATTAAAGAAGATGACGAAGAAATTATTGATATGGTGACGATTCAGAATTTAACATGGGGAAAATCCTTATCAAAAGTAGAAATGATCATGATTAAAAATATGCCTCAGCTCCCAGATGAAGACCTTGTTTCTCAATTGCAGCTTTCAGTGCCAATTGAGCTTGACTGGTATAGTGCGGATGTTGGAGGAAAAAATAGTCATGGAGAGATTCATTTATTTAGATTTTTGCCATCGGAAGGTTGGAAAATTGATGCGCAGCGATTTGTAGAAGATTTTTTTGAAGATGGGATTGTAGAATTAAAGAAAAAATAGCGCCTGAGTTTTTTCATGCGTTCAGACCGTAGACTAACTCGAGAATTTCGAGTTTGTCTACGGTCTATTTAATTTTATAATATTTTTCGCGGGCGGGGCCGAGCTCACCCCCCGCCCCCCGGAAAGCAAGCGCTCGGAGCGGAAATCAGCCTTTTTCCCACCATTCCTAAACAAAAAAATGACAAAAGGTAGCGAGAAGGGCTTCGCACTACCTTTTGTCGACAATCTGAGCGATTCCGTTTTTTCAAGCGTTATTTTTCTCACCAAATTTAATGAAGGTGAGTTCATCTTCAATTAAGCCGCATGCCGCACATTGAACACGAATGTCTGGACCACTATATGCTAAATGGAAGGGGCTCAATTGTTCACTTTCATACTCTTCTAATACGTTACCAGTCCGTGGATCCATTTTTACATACTGTGGTTCCTGTTTAATAACATTGAAACGACTTCGGTTTGTCTTGCAATTTGGACAACAATAAGGTGAATTCATTTACATTCTCCTTTCATTGGGCTATGTTATAGTTAAATATCTATTGTTCGAGTTGTCCCTGACCTTGGTAAATATGATAGCTTTGGATATGATTAAACTTGATGGAAAGCAAGAAATCGATACGTCAATTCACTTAATGTCTTTATTTTATTTTGCCCAGAATCGATACAGACATACGATAACCTTTCTTGCTCCGTAATAATCACTTTTGTTTAAAAAGGGGGATGGAAAGTGGTTTTCAATTATGATGAACTATTAAGACAATATCGTTCCCTTTGGAATAATCGTGTTTTACAAGTCGAAAAAGATAGTAAGAATACTTTATTGGATGCTATTCGCAGGGAGCTTGACGATGCAAATTCGCATCCCCGAATTCGTAAAGGGCTTCATGAAAAATTTTACTTTGCGATAAAAAGAATCAATCGTTCTTCGCTTTGTGAAGACATAAAAACGCAACTTATTGCGTTACATATTAAGGTGATGGAAGAACACGAAGGGCAGTAGGACATAAGTTGCTATTTTGTCCATTTTGCCGATTTTTTGATAAAAGTTCACTATTCGTTCACAGATTCCTTTTTTTTGAACGATATAATGGGTATGAATGCTTAAGTAAGTACAGTTGAAAATTTTCGAATAGGGGAGAAATACATAATGCAAAAAAAATTTATTGGTTTCATGGCTTTTTTTATGATCGCTATTCTGCTTACTGCATGTTCTGAAGAGAAAAATGAAGAGAATGAGCTTCCAATCTTAGATGTTAAGCTCACCGTAGCACCAGAAAAAGCTGAACCAGGAGAGGCAGTAACGATTGAAGCAAAAGTTACCTATGGCGATGAAGACGTAACAGATGCCAATGAAGTTACATTTGAGATATGGCGAGCCCATGACGAAGAGCATGAAAAGGTTGAAATAGAACATGCAGAAAAGGGGATTTACCGTCTCGAGAAAACTTTTTCAGAAGAGGGAACTTATTATGTTATATCACATGTCACAGCTAGAGATATGCATAATATGCCGAAAAAAGAATTTGTTATCGGTGAAGCAAGTGAACCAGAAGAGTCTCCTTCCTCTACTCATATGAATCATTCAGAGGATGAACATTCAGCTGACCATAGTGAAGATGGTCATGAAGGGGAATGATCGAGTCATTCTAATTAGTTAGTGGTTTTTAGACCAACAATTGAACATTCCCGGCAATCACTCATATTCGCGAATATCAATCTCTGTATATTGTAAATGGATTGATTTTGGCAGTTTAATTTCGAGGGTCCCTTCTTTATAAGAGGCCCTCGCACCTTTTCTCTTCACAATCGCTGGAAGCGTAATGGTATGTTTATCCTCAGCTTCGGGAAAATGCTCAATGATAAGTTGATTGGAAGTATGGAATATTCGCATATTATGAACGCTATTTTTATTTTTGACTCGGATGATAACATACACATCATCATGCGTTTCAAATACATTTGCTTCCAGTTGATTGAACTTCTGAGTAGTTGGTTGTGCAGAGATATTAAACGGATTACTTCCTTTTGTAAAATTCATCTCTTGCATTTCTGCTGGCATCATTTTCCCGAGCATTTCATTTACATACTTTTCAATTTCTTCTGGTTGCATTTGCTGTAGTTTTTTTATTGTATCTTTATTAAACGGAGTTAAATTCCATGGAAACATTTGGTTCTTCCTTTCCGCTTAAGAGCGATAAAGATCATTTTTTGCCAGTAGAGTACAATATCATCGTATGCAAAAAAATGGGATGGGTTATTTTTTTCACAGTGTAGAGAATACAAAGTTGCAAAGAAATGGACGGAATGTTTGCATATCTTTCAATTTCTTTTTAGTATAGAGGTAGGTTCCATTCATGAATTGCACCATGAAAGGAACTTATATAAAGTATATTCATATTGTGAGGTTAGTCATTTTGAAACAAAAAACCGCCTTAATAACCGGTGGAGCAACGGGAATCGGGAAAAGAACGGCGTTGGAGCTCGCCGGAAGTGGAGTTAACCTGGTTATTAATTTCCGAAGCAGTGAAGAACAGGCGAAAGAGCTTGCAAATGAGTTACATTCATACGGAATAAAGAACATTATCGTACAGGGTGATCTTACGAGAGAAGAAGATTGCATAAAGCTGGTGGAAACCGCTCTGAATTTTTCTCCGACCATTGATATCCTTATTCATAATGCTGGCCCTTATATGCATAAGCGAAAAGAGATGGTTGAGTACACTTTTGAAGAATGGAATTACATAATAAACGGGAATTTAAATGCAGTATTTTATTTATCAAAATCGTTAATTCCGAAAATGAGGGAGCAAAAATGGGGGCGCATCGTGACTGTTGGTTTTGATCGAGTTGAATCGGCACCAGGATGGATGTATCGCTCCGCTTTTGCAGCGGCTAAAACGGGACTGGCTTCTTTAACAAAAACAATAGCGTTAGAAGAAGCGGAAAATGGTATTACCGTAAATATGGTTTGTCCAGGTGATATTACAGGTGAGTGGAAAGAGAGAGGAATCGGCGATGCCCTTGATGTATTTGACAAGGATACGCCAATTGGACGCCCCGGTACAGGCCAAGACATTTCAAGGGTAATCTCTTTTTTAGTAATGGAGGAATCTAGTTTTATCACAGGAGGGATTATCCCCATTACAGGAGCAAAAGATGTTCTTGGAAAAGTAAAGCATGTCAACTTTTAGCTGTGATGAAGGCATCCATGTGATGGGCAACAATCAATAGGGGGAGAACTAGAAACGACTGCTAGCGTTAATAGCTCTTATACAACAAGAAATCATTTATTTTCTAAACGACAATAAAGCAAAGGAAGTAAAACAACTAGTTTTTTTCCTTTGCTTTTTTTTATATTTGTTTAAGCTGTTTGAATTTTTGCTTCTGTATATAAATAAGCCTCATGCTTAAAGTGAGTGCGCCAACAGCTAATCCACTAATTAAGCCAATCCAGTAGCCAACAGGGCCAAGCGATGTATGCATCGCTAATATATAGCCAACTGGCAAGCCGATTATCCAATAGGAAATCAGTGACATCATCAAGGTCATGTTCACATCTTTATACCCTCTTAACGCTCCTTGAATAGGGGCTTGAATTGCATCCGATAATTGAAAGAAAAGGGCAAATAATAAGAAATGTGCTGTTAATTCCAATACTTTTGCATCTGTTGTGTAAAAACTAGCAATTTCAAATCGGAAAATAAGTAAGATCAGTCCGCAAAAAATCGCCATCATCACTCCGAGTGAGACGCCAATCCAACTGTACTCTTTTGCATCCTTTAATCGTCCTGCCCCTGCTTCAAAACCAACTAAGATTGTTAAAGCCATTGAGATACTTAGCGGGACCATGTATAAAAAGGAGGCAAAGTTGACCGCAGCTTGGTAGGATGCGATCGTGATTGTATCAAAAACACTCATTAATAAAGTGACTGCTGAGAAAATGCTAGTTTCAAAAAACATTGAAAAACCTATTGGAACACCGATTATTAAAATTTCTTTCCATTTTTTTATTGATATGCGATGGACGGTTTTAAACAATTGAAAGGATGAGAACGGATAATGTTTTGCTGTAACGAAAAAGGCAATTCCCATGATGAGCCAATAGGTTATAGCAGATGCATATCCGGCTCCAACTCCTCCAAGCTTTGGTAAGCCAAGTTTTCCAAAGATAAGGAAGTAATTAAAGATTACATTTATAGGAAGAGCCGATAATGTGATAAGCATTGAAACCCGCGTTTTTCCTAATGCATCGATAAAAGAACGAAGTACATTATAGATAAATAATGGCAGTATTCCAAAACTAAGGGCTTTTAAATAATCCATGGCAATCCGTCGGACCTCGTCCTCAAGACTCATCATATTAAGCAAAGGATCTAATAAAAAGCTTCCAATAATAATGACAGCCAATCCTATCACGAAACTTAAATATATTGCTTGAATAACATTATAAGCAACTTCATTTTCTCTTTTTCCTCCGATTAGTTGAGAAACGATGGGGGTAACTGCTAATAATATTCCGTTAAGGCCGGAAAAAACAGCAACCCAAATCGAAGACCCTATAGCAACTCCAGCTAAATCATTTGGGCTAAATCTACCCGACATCATTGTATCAAAGAAGCTCATGGAAAACATGCCAAATTGAGTAACCAAAATAGGAATAAGAATTTGTATGAGCAGTTTGCCTTTCTGCTTTTTGTTATAAGTTTGATCCATATGTATACCTCGTTAAATAGAAATTTTCTGTTATAAGAATGGATTATATCATACTAGGTGACTAAAATAAGGGAAATTACGCAATTTTTAAACATACAGGTGATATTTTTTACATATAGTGTAAGGACATGCGCTTTTGAGAGGAGAATGAAGGTGGCTTATCAAGGGTCAAAGGGCTGGTATGTCCAAAAACTAAAAGAGCTTGGCGTTTACTATCATCCGGTAGAGAGAAAAAAGCTGGAACTATACAAAGCATATGTATTACGTAATATTTATCTTCAGATGACGGAAAAAAAAGATTAACAAGAGTTAACTAAAATCCTTTAACACAATAAGGCAAGGGAAGATAAATGACTCTTTTTCTTCCTTTGCTTTCTTTGTATTTAGATCATCCATTTAACGAGTAAATCTGTGGACTAGCACAAACAGCCACAGCTCCAAAACTTCAGGCAGTTTTCTTCCACTAAGCTTGCTGGAGCGGTGAACATGTCCGTATCGCTTCATCGATTTGTGAAAAATGTTCATTTCCATCCCAGTGTACGAACGGTTAAAGCGAGAAAGGCTCCAGTCCAAATAAGCTTCCAATTCTGGAACAAATGAAGTCTGCAAGAGTTCAATCCGCATCCGATTAATAGCGCCAATAAAACAAAGTGCCGGAAACCAACGTCATTTGTTTCTACCCTGACAGAACAGAGGACGACAACTCTCGAGGTTCTGCAAAAAAAAGACTGATGAAACCCTTTTCAGTGGCCTGATTTACGGGAACAGGTGAGTGCCCTCAGGAGAGACTCTCCAAGGAAGCTCACCGCCCGCCCCCTCGGGAAGCAAGTTCCTGGAGCAGAAATCAACGGATGTTGTCCGCAATTGCAAAAAAAATTGACAAAAGGTACCGAGAGAGTGTCTCACAATACCTTTTGTCGACTGTCTGAAACCATCCGTGCGTAATAACGGCTGGTTTTTATTATGCTTCTAATAAATGATTTGCATCTTGCTTTACATATCCATGTCGCAATACATGGAGTGTATATAGATCCTTTGGAATTTCATATAAATTATAAATCTGCTCTGAAACATTTAATTGTGCAAAAATTTCTTGGCGTGTTTCATTGGCATGGATGACATAAGGAAGCTTTTCAGCTGCTTTTTGAGAACGAATATTTTCATTGCGAATCCGCATGTAGACCGTCTCGATGTTGAGGTTATTAAAAATTTCTTCAAAGAAAGCATCCTTCGCGATCTTGTTATAGCCTTTGCCATGAAAAGGCTTTCCTAGCCAAGTTCCTAGAAACCCTGCGTTGTTTTTTATGTCAAATAAATTAATGGTTCCAATCGGATTTCCCCACTCGTCTAGAATTGTACGTGATATCAACTCTCCTCGTTCCTCAGCTTCAATGGTTTGCTTTGTGAGGAACAGGAATTCATCTAACGAGCTGGCCTTATGACGAACAAAAGGGAAGACATCGGGGTGTATCATCCACTCATATAATGCATGACTGTCTTGAAGTTCTCGTTTTTTAAGCATGAATAATTCCCTCCATAATTGAGGACAGTCTTATTCTACGCATAAAAAGACTAAGACCCACCCTCGAAATTTTTTATAATGTTGCTAAAAAATTTCGGGGTGGGAATCGAACCCACTAGAACCAGCTCATGAAATATCTTTGAGTGGTGGCGCACCATTTGCCTTCCCTATTGCTTTTTTGTTTTGATATGATCAGTATTCTTTCTGTATAATACAAGATTTTTTTGAAAAAGGAAATAGATATTTTATGAAAAATCTTTAAGATTTTTTTCCTTTTTCTTTGAGAAATGTAAACATAAAATAAAGAATAACTCCGGCAATGGATAACCCGATTATCGGCAAAATAAGAGGACGCGAATATTGTTCAATCTTTTGCCAATGTTCCCCTAATTCGATTCCCAACAAGAGAAATAATATCGTCCACGGAATCATTGCACCTATCGTCAGCAATGTAAAATGGGCAAGAGGCACCCTTGCTATGCCGGCGGGAATAGAAATAGCGTGGCGGATAACGGGAATAAACCTTGCGGAGAAGATCACTCCAGTACCATATTTATGGAACCACGATTCGGCTGCATCAAGATGTTTTTTTTGTATTAAGATATATTTTCCGTATTTTTCTAAAAAAGGCCTCCCTCCGTAAGCGCCTAACCAATATAAAAACAACTGGGCGAGCGTCCCTCCGATTACTCCGCAAAGAAGAGCTCCGAAAAAGTGAATTTGTCCGGTACCAATTAAATACCCACCATAGCTCAGGACAATTTCACTGGGAATAATTTCAATCATAAGACCAAATAAAATGCCAAAATAGCCAAGGGCAGAGAGGAATTCGAATATATTCGAGATTATTTCATGCATGAAAACTCACTCCTAAAAAAAGCCGGTCAACTGAAATATTAATACTGTGAAACCTAAAATCCATACATATACGGCGAAAACCTTTAATGAACGTTTCTTCAAAAAATTGATCATCCAAACGATTGCAAAATATCCGCAAAGTGCCGAAGAAATGGTTGCAACGATTAGACTTCCAAGCGTTACTGCTTCAATGTTTCCCGATACCAGATCTCCCAATTCCAGTACAATGCCTCCAGAAATTGTGGGAATGGACAGAAGAAAAGAGAAATAGGCAGCAGTTTCTCGGTCCAGATTCCTAAATAGCCCTGCAGCAATTGTTAAGCCCGATCGTGAAACAGCTGGAAAAATCGCAGCAGCTTGAAAAGTTCCGATAAAAAGTGCGTCTCCATAAGTAATGTTGTCCATTTTTTTGGCTCCTTTTTTGACTCCATCTGCCATCCAGAGAATAAATCCCGTGAATAAAAACTCCCAGCCAATTGTGACACCAGTTTTGGAGATGGAATCAAATAAATCATTTAAAAGAAGGCCAACAACGACAGCAGGAATCGTTCCAATCATTAGTAATGATGAGCGTTTTCCAAATGGATTTTTTATGATGTGGATGAGCTCATCTTTATAGACAACGAGAACAGCAAGCAAAGTACCTACATGTAGCATCGTATCTAGGAATAATCCAGCTTCGTCTAATCCGAATACATGTCGTCCTAAGTAAAGATGGCCTGTACTGGAAATGGGAATAAATTCGGTCAGCCCCTGGATAATGCCGAGTACGAAGGCTTCTAGTTTTGACATCACTATGATCATCATCCTTTTTAAAGTTGTCCTTTTATAAATGTATTCATGATGTCCATTTCAAGAACATAAAGATAAACATGTAATATGGAAGTGCTAATCATATGAACATAGCTTTGTCCAGTTTGGTCACAATATCAATAGAGATTTATTTCATTGATGCCCATTTTTACTCAATTGATCAGTGTGGAAAGGGTGCTTGCCAATTTAAAATTTGCACTCAAGAGCAGATTGCCATTCATAGGGAAATCTTAACGTTTTCATCTAAACCTAAAGGAGGCTTTATTATGCCAAGTCATGATGAGCGATTATTTGCAGCACTCATATTTGTTGTTAGTTTTTTTACTGTTTTTATTGGTCCGTTAATCATTTGGTTGCTGAAAAAGGAGGACTCGACATATGTAGATTATTATGGAAGAGAATATTTTAATTTTTTTATCTCTTATGGAGTCTACTCGCTCATAAGTACACTGTTGATGCTTGTCCTTATCGGCTTTCTTACAATCTGGATTGTTGGGGTATTGTATTTCCTCTTTTCGATTGTAGCGGCTATCAAAGCATACGAAGGTACAATTTACAAAATTCCATTCGTATTCCGATTAATTCGATAGAAAAAGTCTAGGCAATTCCTAGACTTTTTCTATTGAATATGGAAAATGATAGTTAAGAAAAGCAAATGGCTTCAGAGAAAATAAGCATGAATAAGAGGAAAACGAATATAGATTTAGTAGAAGAGGTTTAACTAGATATAGGGAGGAGTCTTTCAAATGTGGACATGGATACTAGTCATCATGATCTTGTTTTTGATACTAGTGTTGTTCGAGGAGTTAATAGAATTCCTTGTTAATCGCTTTATTCTTGGTCCTGCATCATGGGAAGGCAAAATCAAAAGATTTCTTCATAGTTTGATAGGATGGTTTAAAAGAAAGGGAAAACGCCCGTTTTCACTTAAGTAAAAGCTTGCTTAAACAGAATTGTTAATAAAACATTTTTTGGCTTATTTCGCGTGAACGGACGTTTCATACGAAAAAAGTCAACATCGCTATATAACAAAGCAAAGAGAAAAATAATGAATACCGAATAAAAGAGGAGATTTTGTAATGAGTATACAACAATATTATCGTTTTGCAGCAATTACTTATTTAAACGGGAGTATTGCTGCACTTATACCAGTCATGATTGTCGTCATTCCATTGTCCATTTTATCACATGGAAAAGAAGTGGTGTGGACTGCACTTCCCTTTATTTTATATAGTTTGGTCTCTTATCAATCATATCTTCTTAATCATGATCGCTCTCTTGAAATTGATAAAAGTGTACCTGAAGATGATAACCTTTCGCTCCGTAGTAAAGATAAATATTTGCTCATGTTTATGCCTGCACCGTCTTTGCGGATGCTTCTATTCAGCCCTAAAGGAGCGATATTAGGTGAAATAAGGGACGCTCGTTATTTGAAGCTTAGATGGTTTCTTCCCTATTTTCTTGATCGGTTTATTCCGGCAGAGTATGGGTTGTATAATGTAAATAATGAATTAGTAATGAAGGTACAATGGAAGAGGGATCGTGCAAATGTATATGATAGTAATGGAGATTTACGCGTAAAAATTGAAGAGCAGGAACGAAATAAATATAATATTCAATTTTTTGATCAAGCCTTTTCGATTATCGTTCAATCAGAACGTTTATTTACGGATATTCAATTTAAAAATACCAATAAAGAGACGATTGGACGGGTACGAAAAGGGTGGATGCCTTTAGAATGGGATGCATTTTTTAAAGATGCGAATACTCCTGTTCTGTCCTTTGATGATGATTTATCTGAGGAGGAAAGATCCATAGTTCTTGCCCTCCTAGTGAAAATATATCGCTACCGCAACCATTGAAGATAAAATGATAGCTTCCTTCTTTCGAATTCAGTAGAATAGAAAACGATAAATATGTGTGCCGTGCGGTTAAATGTAAATAAGTTATTTTTTGCTTTCTATAAACGAACCATATACCTCAAGAAATGCTCGGAATTTTGGTTTAAAAAAGGATTTACACAACATCGTAAAATCTCACGAATTAGAAAAGAAGGAGTTACCTAATGAAGAAATTTTTATTCATATTCGTATCGATCGTTATACTTCTGTTTATCATCGATCGGACAATTTTGAAGCAAAGCAGTGATGACTCTGACAAAGTGAGTGGTGAGCAATATGAAAAGATTGCAGATCCTGATTCATTGCCAGTGGGGGTGAAGAAAGAGGAAAGAGCCCCTTCCTTTGCCATAACAACTCTTGATGGTGAAGATGTAACCTTAGATGATTATAAGGGAAAAAAGGTTCTTTTGAATTTTTGGGCAACATGGTGTCCACCATGTAGAAAAGAAATGCCTGATATGCAACAATTATATGAAGAGAATCGTGACGATGATTTCGTCGTTCTTGCTGTAAATATGACGAACACTGAAAAAAAAAGGAGCGACGTTGTTCAATTTGTAGACCATTACCAACTAACCTTTCCGATTTTGATGGATGAAAACGGTAAAGTGGCCCAGCAATATGAAATCCTTTCATATCCTACATCATTTTTTATTGACTCGGATGGTGTTATCAGAGGAAAGATTGTTGGTGAAATGAGTAAAGAAATGATGTACAAAGAAATGATTCTTCTTCCTTAGTAGATAGCTTTGCTGTTCATTTTGCTTTTTGTAAGGAGATGCCGTTCTCACTTAAGGTAAAATAATGGCTTTGTTAAACAATATCTTTTGATAAAAATGAGTTTTGCCTCATTTCGTGTGAAACCTTGGTTTCACACGCCTTTCAGTTATACTGAAAGGTTCTCTGATTCCATGAAACGAAAGGGGAAAACGAGATTTATCCTTTCGTTTCATGGAATCAGAGAGAAAATGAGCCAAAAATCTGACATATAACAAATCCTTTGCAAAAAAAAGTAGAAAAAATATTCGTGAAATACAAACTTCGACAGTATTATCAAAAATCATTCTTTAAAATGACTATTGTCAACAAAGATCCAATTGTCGGAGGGGTGAAGAATGGAAGTATTTGTTGCCAAGCAGCCTATTTTAAATCAGAAGCGAGAACATATTGCATACGAGCTTTTTTATCGAAGTGGATTGAAAAACTCTTTTCCCAACATAGATGGTGATCGAGCAACTGCAGATGTCATTATTAATAGCTTTTTAAATATTGGAATTGAAGAGCTCTCCAATGGAAAGCCTTGTTTTATTAATTTCACGAAAAAACTTTTACTTCTCGGTTTACCAACCTATTTTAAACCTCAAGAAATTGTGGTTGAACTGTCAGAAGCTACTTTTCCAACAGAGGAGATTCTGGCTATTTGTAGTGAACTGAAAAGTTTAGGCTACAAAATCGCTTTAGATAATGTAGTATTGAAAAATGGGAATCTATATTCGGAGCAATTAATTCAATATATAGATATTATTAAAGTTGATTTTCTTTTAACTTCAAAAAGGACAAGGAGGCAAATTGAGAAACGGGCGAAAGAAAGAGGAATTAAACTTCTTGCAGAAAAAATTGAAACAGATGAGGCGTTTGCAGAAGCAAAAAGATATCATTATGAGCTTTTTCAAGGATATTTCTTTGCTGAACCATCAATTATTTCGACTTATGACATCCCAACGTATTTCTTTGCCCATTATGAGCAGTTACATGAGATTATCTTAAATGAAACGGATATGGACGTCATTTCCGATTTTATTGAGAAGGATGTATCCTTATCTTATAAGCTTTTAAAGCTTGTGAACTCACAATACAGTCGAACAAAGCACAAAATATATTCTGTTAAACAAGCTGTTATGATGTTAGGATTGATGGAAATTAAGAAATGGCTATATGTGTTATCAGTTCGGGAAAAAGACAAAGCTAAAAATGACTGTGCTAAGGAAGTCGTTCACTTATCATTGACGAGGGCAAAAATGTGCGAGTCAATTGAAAAGCTGAAGAAAAAGAAAAAAGCACCGTCAACTTACTTTACTCTAGGTTTGTTCTCTCTCATGGACAGGCTTGCGGGAGTGCCGATGGAAAAAATGATCGAGAACTTACCATTACATGATGACTTATCTGATGCGTTATCTGGAATTCAAAATCCCCTTAAAGATGTTCTTGATTTAGTAACTGCGGTGGAGAAAGCTCATTGGGTTGGAATCCGCGAAAAGTGCAGGGATTTAAAAATAGAAGAAAAGGATTTATTTAAAATTTATGCTGAATCATTAACGTGGTCCGAGCATTTAATGAAAAAAGAAAGTCAATGGGTTTTGTAGAAATTATTTATGGCGATTCGTCTCATTTTAAGATAGGCTATATTTATGATTCTGTTGATTTTTGATCCACTTCGTGAAAAACATTGGATTCTCTCACGTTTTACATGGAATCAGAGCTAAGGTAAGCAAAAAAATGCATGATCAATCAAACTGTTTAAAATACAATTAGAAATGGAATGAATTTCATAATCTTCAAGATAACTGTGTTGAAATGACAGACAAATATGTATGCTACAGTAAATAAAAGCTTGTCATTTTACGACAGCACACGTCTATTTTGATTTAAGTACTTCGAAAAATATGAATTAGTGGGGGTTTATGTAAGTGGAATTTAAGATACTCAAATGTCATGGATCAGGAAATGATTTTTTGTTAATAGATGAGATTTCACATCCATATTCCTTTTCGGAAAAGGAGCGGAGAGAACTAGCGATAGCCCTCTGTAATCGTAAGACAGAGCTAGGGGCAGATGGAATTTTATTTGTCATGAAAAGTGAGAGAGCAGACGGGAGAATGCGCGTGTTTAATGCGGATGGTTCAGAAGCATCTATGTGCGGCAATGGACTACGTTGTGTGGCGAGATATGTTTGCGAACTACTGAATGAGGAGTCTGTCTTAATCGAAACGATGAAAGCAGATTTAGCTGTGAGGAAAGAAGCGGATATTTTTCCTGAGATTCCTACTTATTTAGTGGAAATATCACCAATTTCTTTTCAAGTTCAGGATCTTCCTTTAAAGATTGAGCAAACAACATTAATCAATGAACCGATTCCAGCATTATCAGAAGAACTCATATTTACCGCTGTCGCAGTTCCCAATCCGCATTTAATTACGATTGTCGATAGTGATATGATTCACTCAAATGTGCAGAAGGAATTAAGCGAATATGTGAACGGTCCAAACAAGTTCTTTCCAGATGGTGTCAACGTTAGCTTTGTAAAATCGATAAAGCCAAATCAAATATACGTACGTACATTTGAAAGAGGGGTAGGTTTTACGAACGCCTGCGGGACAGCGATGTCAGCCTCCACATTGGTGAGCTGCCTAAATGGGTTGAATAAACTGGAAGAACCGGTCGAGGTCCTTAATAATGGTGGAAAAGTTCGTTGTGTCGCCCATCAAAAAGAGGACTCTTACACCATTGATTTAATTGGCAACGCAACGTATGTTTATGAAACAAAAGTAAAAGTCGATTTACATTCTCCATCTACATTTACATGTACATCGAAACAGGAATTCTCGAAAGAAATAGCGCAATACACAAAGCTTCAGGAAGAAGTAGCGGCGTATTTGAAAAATATATGGTAAATGAATGGAGCGCAAGAGTAAGTATGGGAAGTTGTTCTTGTTTCAATCATTGCTCTGTCTCCCGCTGGGGTTTTGACTCTTGCAGAAGCTCCATTTTTGCCTCCACTTCTTGTTACAATAAAAATCTTGAGCAGTTCCATTTTACGAGAAGCAAGTTACTTTCCTTTTAAAAATCGCAGCACGGCATCGAAGCGCTGTTCCTTTTTTGCCTGAAAGAAATCTCGAAACGGATCTCCTTTTGATTTTAGTCTTGGAATGATTTGTGGCATTTGAAATTGTTCAATTGTAAGGTTTTCAGAAACTTCCTCCCAAAACAATGGGGTTGCAACGGTAGCCATTGAAGTTCCCCTCAATGAATAGGGGGCAATAATCGTTTTTCCTTCTGCATGCTGAACATAATCAATATAAAGCCGATTCCCGCGATTTTTTTTCATCCGTTCGATCGTAAAAGAATCTGGATCCTTAGAGACTAGAAAGTCAGCGATGAAAGACGTAAATAATCTTGTATCTTCGTAACAGTAGAGATTGTCTGGGAGAGGGAGATAAATTTGTAATCCTTTATTTCCAGAAGTTTTTATAAAGCTTATTAACTCTAAATGATCGGTAACTTCTTTTATCATTAATGCTGCTTTAATGGCTAAATGAAAATCTTCTTTTGAGGGTGGGTCAAGATCAAAGACGATCTCACTTGGTCCTGTACTTCCGATTGCCTGAAAGGGAATATGGAATTCAAACGCCAATTGATTGCCTAACCATAGTAGTATTTGTAAATTATTACAAATTGTATAGTTAATTCCATCCTCTAATTTCGTTTCAACAAATGGTGGTGCATAATCAGGGGTATTCTTTTGGTAAAAGGACTCACCGAAAATACCGTGAGGATAGCGAATCACAGTAAGTAAACGATTTCGTAAAAAAGGTAAAAAATGTGGTGCGATCTCTCTCAAATAATGAATATAATCATGTTTTTGAATCGGAGGTTTTTCCCATAACGGTTTGTTCGGATGTGTGATCTCGATTGCAGCTGGAAGCGTTTTTTGCTGCAGTAGAAATCGTTCATATGTACAGTCCGTTGGCTGCAAGTCAAACCGAAATTGGTCAAAATGGGGTTCGCGTAACTGTTGCTCATAGAACTCCAAATACTTGATTTGAACACATATCGCCGGAGTTACGTAAACAAATTGTTCATCTTCATTAATTTTATTCTCTTTTAATGTCCGGTAGAGAGCTTGTTTTTCATCTGGTGTAATACCAAATAGAAATTGTCCTATAGGAACGATTTTGTTTTGTTCATAAACTCCTACATAAAAGTATCCATTGGATTTTTCATAGGAGGTTATGAAACATGAGACATACTTCCAGTTTTTCAGTTTCAGCCATGTCGTCGTTCGTTTTCCTTCTTCCCATACATTATTGCTTTTTTTGGCGACGACTCCTTCCCCATCATATAGAGTGACGTTGTCCCAAATCGTTTTGTAGCTATCGTAATAAGGTACCATTTGAACGAGCTTGTTGTTTTTTAGATCCGGGCGTGTTGGTAAACCTACCTCCTGAAAAAAAGACTCCATCAATTGTTTTCTATTAGAATAGGGCATAGAACGAACATCTTTTCCTTTTAGAACAATGACATCAAATAAGAGTAAACGACAAGGAAATTGCTCTGCTCTTTCGGCAATTTTCGGTTGAGAACGCATTCTCCCTCGTGTTTGCACATGGTTAAAGTTTGACTTGTAATCGTTCTCTAAAAAGACAATTTCACCATCAAAGACCATCGGGAGAAAAGGTTTTATTTTTTTTCGTTCTTTCTTTAAAAACTCACTTATTTCAGGAAATAAACTTAAAAGCGGCTTTCCGTTTCGACTGTTTAGTTCAAGTTGTCCATTCCATGTCAACAGCGCCCGAAATCCATCATATTTCACTTCATATTTCCATTCTTTCCCTTCAGGTATCTCAAATGTTAAGGTTGGTAACATTGGTTTCAATCTTGTTCGTCCCTTCCGCTTTTAGTAACAATAGTTTGCCTCATTTTTATCGATTTCAAAAATAATTTTCCATATCTTTATGAGGATGATAATGCTACTGAGACATAAAATAATGGCAAAAAAAGATTGGAGTCATGCTGATGCATACAATATGGAAAGGAAGTATAAGCTTTGGTTTAGTCAATATCCCGATAAAGCTTCATGCTGCAACAGAAGATAAAGATATCAAGCTCCGAAATTTGCACAAGGAATGTCATTCACCGATTAAATATGAAAAGGTTTGTCCTGTTTGTGAAGTAGAAATAAAGAATGAAGACATTGTTAAAGCCTACGAGTATACAAAAGGGAAATTTGTTGTACTTGATGATGAGGAGCTTGAAAGTTTAAAAAAAGAAAAAGAGGATAAAGCGGTTGAAATTATTGATTTTATTAAAATGGAACAAATCGATCCGATCTTTTATAATCGCAGCTATTTTATGTCCCCGAGTGAAGGGGGCGGGAAAGCGTACTCCCTTCTTCGGAAAGCGCTGGGAGAGTCAGAAAAGGTAGGGCTTGCCAAAATTATTATTCGTTCTAAAGAACAGTTGGCTGTTATTCGTGTATACGAAAATACATTGGTAATGGAAACTCTTCATTTTCCCGATGAGGTTCGCTCTGCCGGGGATGTTCCCAATGTCCCACAGGAGGAGAAAGTATCAGAAAAAGAATTAAGTACCGCAATCCTTTTAATTGATCAATTAACGAATGACTTTGAACCGGATAAATATACGGATGACTATCGCACAGCCCTTTTAGAGCTGATTGAATCAAAAAGGACTGGAAAGGAAATTGTTACTCCAAATGAAAAGGAGAAAAAATCTAATGTGACGGATCTGATGGCCGCACTTCAAGCTTCTATTGATAGAACGAAACCGAAAGGTACTACAGCAAAAAAGAAAAAGGCAACAGCAAAAAAGAAAAAAGAAGCTTAAAAAATGCGTGAATAGTCGGTGTAGGTAGCTCGTTTGGCTATACCGACTTTTTGACGTGATATGTTAAACTAATAGCAAGGAAGCGTTGTAAAAGGGGAGAGGAAATTGAAAATATTAGTAGTCGGAGCAGGAGCAGTTGGTGGATATTTTGGAGGTAGGCTTTTAGAAAAAGGAGAAGATGTGACTTTTCTAGTACGAGAAAAGCGAAAAAAACAGCTTGAAGAGACAGGGTTGAGAATTCAGAGCGTACATGGAGATGTCCATTTAACACCAAAATTAATTGTTAGTGGTGAAAAACCGCAAACATACGATGTGATTCTCGTATCAACTAAGGCTTATCATTTACAAGCTGTTATTAAGGATATTCGTCCATATGTGGAAAAAGAGACAATGATTTTGCCTTTATTAAATGGAATTTCTCATCTTGATCAGTTAATTGATGAATTTGGAGAAGGACCGGTACTTGGTGGCCTCTGTTTTGTCGAATCAACTTTAGATGAAAATGGCACAGTTATCCAGACAAGTCCGATACATAATTTAGTGTTTGGAGAGCGAACGGGAAAAAATACAGAGAGAATCCAACAATTATGTCAAAGCTTTTCCATGACGAAAGCTAATTTTATATACAGTGAGGAAATTCTAAAAGAGATGTGGCAAAAATACTTGTTCATTTCTTCACTTTCTGGGGCAACAACATTAATGAGGGCACCAATTGGTCCTATTCGTGCGACGAAAAGTGGCTTTGCCGTGCTGGCTGGAATTGTAACTGAAGTAGTGGCGATTATGGAAAAAATGGGAGCGCCTATAGACCAGAAGCAAATACCATCTCAGTTAGCGAAAATTAAAGAAATGGGTTATGAAATGAAATCATCCATGCAGCGTGATATGCAAAAAGGATTGCAAACAGAGGCAGATCATTTCTTTTTGTATTTGCTTAAGCAAGCGCAGGCCGAAAACATTAAAACTCCTATTTTAGAAATCGTTTACGCAAACCTTAAAGTATATGAAAAAGCAGTATTGGGGATAGAATCGTGAATCAAAAAATTTTACCAGCTTCAACAAGTATGAAAGAATTTGAATTATTTTTGAAAAGCCCTTATGAAATTGGAGTCATGCTCGAAGTTCATATCGCTCAATTGAAAAATATCAGTCAAATGGCCAAACAGAAAGGCAAACAAGTGATTTACCATATGGATATGATTCATGGGATCAAAAATGATGATTATGCGACTGAGTACATTTGTCAGGAATATAAACCATTCGGGATCATCTCAACGAAGTCAAACGTCATATTAAAAGCAAAACAAAAGGGGGTACTGGCAGTTCAAAGGGTATTTTTACTGGATTCTCACGCCCTTGAAAAGAGCTATCGTTTAGTTGAAAAAACGAAGCCGGATTATATAGAAGTGTTACCTGGCGCAATGCCGTGGATGATTAAAGAAGTAAAAGAGCGATTAAATACACCGATTTTTGCTGGAGGTTTAATTCGTACACGGAAAGAGGTCGAGAATGCACTTGAGGCAGGGGCAACTGCAATTACGACCTCTAAAATAGAGTTATGGCAAAATTGGCTAAAGTAAAACAGGTGCAAAAAAAAATGATCTATGGTAAGATGGAATTAAGTTAATAGTTCGGTAGGAGAAATGGAGAGACCACGAAACATTATCGTCTTGGATAGTGTTGCTTGTGGTCTCTCTTTTTTGTATCTACGTTCGAGTTTCAATTAATTAACAGTAATTAATACTACTTAAAGCATGTCAATGTATTAATGATGAATGATAATATGCTCATAAAGGGGATAATGTGATGAATTTTTCAAACAAGAATAGAGCAAGTATGGTTGCGCAATTAAAGAATACGGAGTTTGATGTTCTCGTTATTGGTGGGGGGATTACTGGAGCCGGTATTGCGCTTGATGCTGCTACCCGCGGAATGAAAATTGCTCTTGTAGAGATGCAGGATTTTGCCGCTGGAACCTCAAGTCGTTCCACCAAACTTGTCCATGGTGGCCTGCGTTATTTAAAGCAGTTTGAAGTGAAAATGGTGGCTGAAGTTGGGAAAGAAAGGGCAGTTGTTTATGAAAATGGACCACATGTGACAACACCTGAATGGATGTTATTGCCATTTCATAAAGGGGGAACATTCGGCAAGCTTTCAACTTCAATTGGTCTACGGATATATGACTTTTTAGCAGGAGTGAAACGAAGTGAGCGTCGAGTGATGTTGGACGCAAATGAAACGCTGAAAAAAGAGCCGCTAGTTAAGAAAGAAGATTTAAAAGGTGGCGGTGTTTATGTGGAGTATCGTACTGATGATGCGAGATTAACGATTGAAGTTATGAAAGCCGCCATTCAAAAGGGAGCAATTGCGCTCAATTATTCTAAAGTGGAAAATTTGTTGTATAAAGACGGTAAAGTCTCCGGTGTTGTTGTGCAGGATAGAATCACTGGAGAAGAATATGAAATTATGGCAAAAAAAATCGTCAATGCAGCAGGGCCGTGGGTGGATCAAATTCGTGAAAAAGACCAATCCAAAACAGGCAAGGTATTGCGTCTTACGAAAGGTGTCCACGTTGTCATCGATCAATCAAAATTCCCATTAAAACAAGCTGTTTACTTTGATACACCAGATGGAAGAATGGTTTTTGCGATTCCTAGAGAAGGAAAAGCGTATGTCGGGACAACGGATACTTTTTATGATCAGGACGCAGCCATTCCAAAAATGAGCTCTGAAGATCGAGACTATATTTTGAAATCCATTCATTATATGTTTCCCGATGTGAAGATTACTGAGAATGATATTGAGTCAAGTTGGGCAGGAGTTCGTCCTTTAATCTGGAAAGAAGGGAAGGACCCTTCCGAAATTTCTCGAAAGGATGAGATTTGGGAATCTCCATCTGGGTTGATTACAATCGCGGGAGGAAAGCTCACTGGTTATCGTAAAATGGCTGAAATGATTACCGATGTACTTGCGCAGAAATTACACGATGAATACAACCAAGCTTTTGCGAGCTGTCAAACGAAGCACTTGCCGATTTCTGGTGGCGATGTAGGTGGTGCGGCTCGCTTTGAACAATTTGTATCTGAACAAGTTGAAGCAGGAGAAAAAGTTGGATTATCTGAGGAGGAAGCAAGACATTTAGCATCCAAATACGGTTCAAATGTGAAATATCTGTATGAAATTATTGCGCAGAATGGCGAGAATGCACAGGAATATCGCTTGCCTATTACTCTCTTTGCCAAGCTGCATTATGCTCTTGAACAAGAAATGGTCTTTACACCGGTCGATTTCTTTAACCGGAGAACAGGAGCAATTTTGTTCGATATTTCATTAGTCCATACGTACAAACAAAATGTGATTGATTATATGGCGAATTATTTTGCATGGACAGAAGAGGTAAAGGAAATTTATCAGAATGAGCTGGATGCAGCTTTAGTAGATGCAGCAGTTCCTGTCGATTTACAAAAATAACAATCGTTAAAAACAAGACAATTTTTGCTGGAATTGTCTTGTTTTTAATTGAGAATCTCTAGAAAAATGCTTTTATACGTATGACTTTCTCTATCGTAAGCTGCTAAGATTAACTGCAGTCCTCTCATAGCCGCACTCTGGCAACTAGAATATAGTGTGATTGCACAGGTGAGAACATTGCGAAAAAATCCTTTGTTTTCTCCTCATAGGGGGCATTCAGGTATAGTCTTTTTTATTGTTAAAGATTATGGTTTCCCACTAAATTATGAAAGGTTGACAAAAAATGTATATCATTATATGATGATGTTTAGATATATTTTAAGGTATTGAGTGAAAAGGTAATACGGATAAGTACTTTTCTTTTAGAAATGGAATTTCCTCAGTGGGTAAGAGATTTTATCCAATAAGTTTTTAAAGAAGAACATCGAACCTATGGCTGCAAGGTTACCCTCAAAACTCCCTTCTTTTTTAGCTTCGCTTCTTTCATTAAATTATCTACACTAAGTTGAGTCAAGTGTTATTTGATTGCTAAAATGGTCATTTCACTTGAAGTGTTATGAAGTGGATCCAACATGATTTTTTCATTATGATATTACCCATTGTTCAGAGAAAAAATGGACAGATTTAGGAGATGTGAAATTGAATACTATTATCTTTGCACTTGAACTTTTGAAATCCTAATTCTTAAAGGCGCGGTCAAGGAACCGTATTGATGAAAGAGAGGCAGGGCTTTCGTTGTTTTAGGTCAAAGCTTTTGTTAAACCTATGGCTGCTAGTTGTGAGACAAAAAGTAGTTCAGATATACATGATGATTCAGAAACTATCATTAAAAAGGTTAATCTGGATCGTCAGATAGAACCTTAAATATATCATTCAAGACAACAACGAAGCGTTGTTGTCTTTTCTAATTTTTTCGATGATGTTGGCAGATAATATGCTTAGAAGATGAGTACATTTTTCCGCTAAGTAACATTTAAAGAATGTTAATGTTATTAACCGAACATTATAATGAGAACTTCATTGTAATATATGTGTTTTCTGCTATAATAAAGGGGGATTTAGGTGCATTATCTTCATGAACTTGTTTTTTTCTTAAAAATCGTAGTGACTGACGACAAAGGTGGAATCAACCACAAGGAAGCTACGTCTATGTATAGCCGGTCGTCTGGGCAATAAATTACATAATCTTTATCTCAGAGGAGGTATATACATGGATGAAAAATTGATTTTAGACGGACAAAAAGTTGCAAACGATGTGAAAGAAGGGCTTAAACCTAGAATTGCTGTATTAAAGGAAGATGGTATTATCCCCAGCTTGGCGACCATATTAGTTGGGGATGATCCGTCTTCTGCTACATATGTAAGAATGAAAGGAAACGCATGTGAGCGATTAGGTATTCACTCACAAAGAATCCACCTTCCGAAAGAAACCACCACGGATGAATTACTTCAGACGATACATGAACTAAATAATGATCCGACTGTTCATGGAATTCTGCTGCAGCATCCTGTGCCGTCACATATAGATGAAAGAGCAGCGTTTGAAGCCATCGCTCTTGAAAAAGACGTAGATGGAGTGACGAGCTGGGGCTATGGACAAACAGCGTTAGGTTTTGGGCTCTATCCATCCTGCACCCCTGCAGCTATCGTTCGAATTATGAAATATTATAATATTGAGGCAGAGGGCAAACATGCTGTTGTCGTAGGAAGAAGCCCGATCCTTGGGAAGCCAGTTTCTGCGCTGCTTCTGAATATGAATGCAACTGTGACCACCTGTCATTCTCGTACAGTCAATTTGCCGGAAATTGTTAAGCAAGCTGATATTGTCGTTGCTGCCGTCGGTAAACCTGAATTTATTAAAGGGAATTGGTTAAAAGAGGGCGCGGTTGTATTGGATGCAGGTTATAACCCTGGTAATGTTGGTGATGTAGAATATGAATCTTGTTATCAGAAATCCTCAGCGATTACACCAGTTCCAGGCGGCGTGGGCCCTGTTACGATTTCAATGCTGTTAAAGCATACAGTTGATGCAGCTGAAAAGTTATTAGAGGCAAAATAAAGATTCCTCCATTTTTTTGGATAAAAATATATAAAATATGGATTTAAAATCTAATTTTTAGGCAAACTATAGATGTGATACGTTAGTTATCATCAAATGCTTTTGAATTTTTAGGAGGATTAGAATGGCAACTGGTAAAGTAAAATGGTTTAACTCAGAAAAGGGCTTTGGATTTATCGAAGTTGAAGGTGGAGAAGATGTATTCGTTCATTACTCTGCTATCCAAAGTGAAGGGTTTAAAACCCTAGAAGAGGGTCAAGAGGTTACTTTCGACATTGAAGAAGGTCAACGCGGACCACAAGCTGTTAACGTTACTAAAGCGTAACAGTCAAATATGAGGGGAGTCCATTAGTGTGGACTCCTTTTAAAATTGTTCTCACATTTCTCTCGTCCATTGTGTGATTTTTTTACTGATTTCATTCGCTCGCTCCACGTCTACTGTTTGTAATAATGTGCTGTGAATTTTTTCTTCAACTAAATCTTCGTCATATGTGAAGGAAATACTCCAATTGATTTCGGGTATCGCAACAAGAATGTATTCCTCTTTTTTATTTTCATAAATATAAACCTTTTGTGCTTCCCCGTTTACATAATTTTTTCTTATTTTCATAAAGCGATCACCTCATTTGTTTTTATTATGTAGGTTTGTACATATTAACAAAAGTATAAATCAGCCTTTTTATTCTGTCATTGGAGAATAATAAAATATAGGAGTGAGACTTTTGAAATATTTATGGGGAGTAATTGGAATCCTAGTAGTATTAGGGAGTGGATATTTATTCTCCACACATATATAGAGTATTCTCAAGAATAGGAGTGAATCAATGAAAACATTTACTGTGCAATTTCATAAAGAAGATCAAGTGGATGCGATGACTGTCCAGAAGCTATCAGAATCTGATTTTTCAAAGGTGACAGAAGGAGGAACGCGGCATTTATTTGAACTTGATACAAATATAGGCTTTTTTGTTTATTTTGATGCAGTCGATAAAGACGGAAAAGAATCCTATTTAGTTCTCCATTATGAGGACGAGTACGAAGAGCCAAGTGGCTGTTATGGATTTCAATTAAAGGATTTTTATCAATTTGTAGCTTTACATTTAAATGATCTGGAATTTCAGGATGAAGCTGAAGAAGAAGAAGAAGATTATGGTCCCATCCACCATCTTGCACATCTTATGTACCATATTATTGATGAAGCAAATAAAGAAGAATAGGGAGCTTTGCTGCTCTCTATTCTTTTGCGTTTTGATATTCTTTTGCTTGCTCGATGCAGTACGCTTCAATTAACTGTTCCTCATCCTCGTCTAGTTCAAAATCAAGAATACGGTCAGTAATGGCCTCAATAATGTGATAATGAGAAAGATGATACCCTTTTTCATCTTCAATTAATAAAACTTTAATTTTTAATCCCTTTTCTGAGAAGAGTTCATCATCTTCTGGTATTTCTATATGTAAAAAAAGTTCATAGCGGTTTCCTGATAAAATACCAAACGGATCCTCTACCAGTTCAATTGTGTGTGATTTAATCTCCATCTTTTGTTCAATCCTCTCAATATTAGCGTCGCTTTCGACGTTTGTCATACCTTTCATATTTTACCCTACTATTTGACAGAGTAAAACTGAAAAGGCTTAAATCACCTCATTTTACTGTTATCAAGGTGAATGGAAGCTAAAAAAGGATTTTGAATGCTTCAAAACCAAAGTATAGCCCGAATCCGATGAGCGAAATGGAAGAAATAACAGCAATTAATGTCAGTGTTTTTGTAGATAATAGTTTTTTGGCGCTGCTGGCGACAAGCGCCATTGTAATATCCCAAATAACAAGCCCTAATATAATCGCACTGCTGTAAATCAAAAGATCTTCAGAGGCATATAAGGCTGCTGTTTTTGCCAAAACAGAACCGTAAATTCCTAACCAAAAAAGGATTGTTAACGGGTTGGAGATAGACATTAGAAAGCCTGTAAAAAAAGATTTCCATAGTGATTCACTTTCTCTTTGCTGAGAAAGATGAATCTTTCCTGCGTTTGCTAAACCCTCGATTCCGGTATAAATGAGGACGAAAAAACCAAATGACCACAAAAAAGCTTTCACTATTGGTATTTGAATAAAGTGTCCAACACCCAAGAACACTGTCATCATATATACGATGTCCGCTAAAACAGAACCAATTCCCAATATCCATGCATTTAAAAATCCATGCTTAATTCCTTTTTCCATTTGTGCAGCATTTACAGGTCCGATTGGGGCTGCTAGTGATAATCCGAGGAAAATATAGCTAATAAAAATCGTCATTAGTTGCTACCTCCTATGCGAGTTTTAGAGAGAAACGCTTGTACTCATTTTATTCAGGCTAGAAGGCATGTACGACAATAAAATTATTTTTTGTGTAAAAAATTTTTTACCATCTCATTACGATTTAAAGACTATACAGATTGAAAAAAATATGTTATCATGGTATTAAATGTTGCATTTTATTTTTATTTCATTTATTATGAAAAGTTATCTTATTTTTTAACTTTTTGTAATGGTGTTTTTTTATTTTGCGATAACTTTTCCCTTTGCTTTCTTTAAAAGGGATCTACCCTAATTTTAGGAGTGAGATGAATGAGCTTTGGTAGAAGAAATCAAGAGGAAATAGTTACTGAGGAAACAAAAATATGGGTTTGCAAGGCTGATGATTGTAAGTGTTGGGTACGTGATAATTTTAAGAGCGGCGCGGTCCCGACTTGTCCTATTTGCAAGAGTGACATGGAACAAACTACTCGTGTTCTAGAGGTTATCAACAACCCTGGGAAGCATTCTTAATTAAATTTATATGAATGGGAGCACTATTCTGTCGAGAATGGTGCTTTTTCTGTTGCTGGGGCATGTCTAGAGCAGTTAGCCAAGGCTTCATAAGATAGTTTTTCTTCCTCCGCTAAGGGCACCATGAGCTTCTTTCTTTATCGTTTGCTCCGCTCTTAAGAATGAGGGAAAATTCCATGGCTGTAAAGGTTTCTTGTGTTTCATTCATTTTTTGAAGGATTTATAGGGGTTTGCCATCCATTTTTGGACAATTGCAGTTAAAAAAAGGTATAGTTTTATAAAAGAAATTTATGACGAAAGTGGGAAGAAAGGTGAAAAGAATCATTTCTCATCCTTATGTTAGGGTAGAGAGAGCTATTGAAAATAACGAACAAATAACAAAGGAATATCGAGAACACCTTCACCTATATGAGGATAGAATTATTACCCGAGAACATGTCTTTCTTGTAAATGATGTACATGATATGTCTTTTAGGCTTTTTTCTTCTGCTGCAGGCATGCTGTATTTACATACTAATCAAGGAGTGTTTTCATACACCGTTCCAAAAGATCCGGTTTATTTTATTGAAGAATATAAAAAACTGAAAGGTTAGCACCATTTATTCCATCAATTACTAGCAAATTTCTCTCTTCTTTCATGTATAATTTGTTGAAGGAAGGGAGAGAGGTAATGAAGCTTCTATTTCTGTCAGTCTTGCTAGTTATGATCATTTTTTATATGTATAAAGCCTATCAAAATACAAAAGATGTCGCTGTTAAAAAGATGAACATCGCTTTTGGAATCGAGAGAAGTCCGGTGCTCAGAGTGTTACATCTTTCTGATTTGCATTTGGAAAATATATCAATTTCTCCTGAGGAGCTTTATCAGAAGGTTAAAGAAGAACGGTATGACCTGATCGCTCTTACAGGTGATTTTTTAGATCGAAAATGGACGATTCCGAAGCTAATCCCTTATTTGCATGTATTAAATATATTGAATCCTAAATATGGAATTTTTGCTGTGCTAGGAAATCATGATTATGTGTTAAAGGGTGAAAATTTGCATGCTTTAGTCGATACACTTGAACAATTTCATTGCCGTGTATTAAGAAATGAACATGTTGAAGTGCTTGTGGATGGTCGCAGAGTTAATATAATTGGAATTGATGATTATAGTACGAAACGCAGTGATTTAGAGACTTCTTATCGTGGGGTGAAGCCAGGCTATAATCTAGTATTGACCCATGATCCCAATATTGTCCTTCAAATGAAGCAGTATCATTTTGATTATTTGTTGGCTGGTCATTTTCATGGGGGACAAATTTGTTATCCGAAAGCTTATCATCTTATCAAAATGGGTAAACTGGTTCGGATGAATATGATAAAAGGATTACAGATGTATGATAATAAGCCTTTTTACATTAGTGAAGGGCTCGGGCAGACAGGAGTAAATATTCGAATTGGAAGTCGTCCTGAAATAACGATCCATGAATGTACTTTAACAAATGAAACGTCAATACCAAACTATTCTGCGGTGTAAACCGTCATACTGGGACTGTTGACAAACTGATAGGAAATTAGTAAACCTGTGTAGAATTTATTTTGTACAGGTTTTTTTATTTGGGATTCAAATGATGGGTATGAAGGTGATTATCAAAGTAAAATGACGTTTATTAAGGTAAGTGGGAGGAACCCTTTCCAACATTTTAATATGGTTGAAAAAAAAGCCAAGAAAATAGGCAAAGAGCAAAAACAATCTAGTACAAATTTGCTCAGAAATAAAGAAGAGTAAGTATGAAAAGCAAATGGGAAGGTAGTCACAGATCCATTCCCATTTTGTCACCTACCCCATTCACTCCTTTTTTACTTCCAGCAACTTCAACATTAATTTTTCCGATAGAACCAAGTTTTATAATAATGGAAAATTTCAGATAAATATGGATTAGCAGATGGCTGATCTTGTAGAATAGTAATGATAAAGAAATTTTGCCTTTGAAACACAGCATTACCGCACAAGGGGGAAGTGCAATGGATTTAAAGGAACATATTTGGAAAAGTTTTGTAGCCGATGGCTCGGTCGATCTAAAAATCCTTCCTAATAATGTAGCGCACTCATGGCTGCGTTGCCGCGATCAAAATGTTGATCCATATAGAAGAAGGAGTTTTACGATTATCTCGAAATCAAAACTAAAGGAAAAGCAACAAAAAAATAAGCGCATTATTGAGCTTGTTGAGAAGGAGCTTAAAAAGTATCACCAATATTTTCAATTGAAGATGCCGATCTTCATTTTAACAGATGTTGATGGTTACATTATTTGGCGTGATGGGTATGAGGGAACAAAAAGCTTGGCGAATGAAATTTCTTTTGCTGAGGGCAATCGCTGGCATGAAGACGATGTCGGCACAAACGCGATTTCTCTTGCTTTGCAAACTGGTGACGTGACGACCTTGCGCGGCTACGAGCATTACGCCATTTCCTCGCATGAGTGGGAATGCACAGCGGCTCCGATTCATAATGAATTTGGAGATATTTGTGCTGTGATTGACATTTCCTCGCATTTAAACAATTCAGCAACACAGGTGGAAGTTCATTTATTTTTGCAGTTATTAGCGAATACCATTTCGGAGAAGCTGTATAATGACTATTTAACGATTCATAGGCAGCTCCTCGACTATGCATATAAAATGACACGCCCAGGCATTGTCTGCAATGAACACGAGCAAATTATAACGATTTCAAAGGAGCTCATGCTCGATGAGGATGAATGGGCTGGACGTAATATACAGGAACTGCTTACTTCGCAATTTATTCATGAATTACCCGAAATCATTATGTTTGATGGGCGGCTGATTGGTTATTATTATCCAATTTTACAAGCACCGCAGAAGCGAAAAAATTACTATTATTCTGGAGTCCCTTCAAAAAATGTAGATTACCTTCATTTTATGAGTCAAGTAGTAAAGGCAGCAGCAAGTATGTTGCCGATTCATATTCATGGTGAATCAGGCAGCGGGAAAGAAGTAATTGCTGAAACGATTCATAAAAATAGTCCTGCTTCAAGCGGCCCGTTGGTTGCCATTAACTGCGGCGCAATCAGTGAAAACTTATTGGAGAGTGAACTTTTTGGCTTTGCGCCCGGTGCGTTTACCGGTGCAAGTAATAAAGGTTACCAAGGGAAAATTTTGCAGGCACATGAGGGCACATTGTTTTTCGATGAGGTCGATTGCATGTCATTGCGGATGCAGGCAGCCCTTCTCCGTGTACTTGAAGAAAAAAAAGTGACACCGCTCGGTAGCACAAAGGCAAAGAATGTATCGTTTCGAATCGTAACCGCAAGCAATAGGAATTTAAAAGAGCTAGTTCAAGAGAACAAATTCCGGCTCGATTTATTTTATCGACTATATGTCTGTCCCCTCAATATCCCTCCGCTTCGGGAGCGCAAGGAGGATATTTATGCACTAATGCAAGATTATTGCGACAAGCGACAATGGCATCCACATTGGATGAGCACTGCATACAAGGTAGCGAAAGAGTATAACTGGTATGGCAACATTCGTGAACTGAACAATTTCTTAGAACGATTGTATTTGTATTATGAGCAGGACACACCAACAATTTCAAACATTCAGGAATTAATCGAAATTGGCTCCGTTTTCAGTGAAACAGGTGAGTGCTTGCAACATCATATAGTACCTGTTTCTCATGAGCAGCAAGAGATTGAAGAAGTACTAGAACGCCATCAATACAATATTTCACGAACCTCAGAGGAGCTTGGCATTGCTAGAAGCACCCTTTACCGTAAGATGAAAAAGTACAACTTAAAATGATCCTACTACAAAACGCTACAAACTGTTGCAAAGTTTGTAGCATTTTTATATTATCCTCTCTTTAAAATGGCATTATTTCACCATTTTATATGTTGGCACGGAACTTGCTATAAATTATGGTGTAGGTTGAATAAAGAAGAATGGGGGGAAATTGGTGAAACAATTTGATTTAGTTGTTATCGGTGCTGGTCCTGGTGGCTACGTTTCAGCCATCAAAGCTGCTCAACTCGGTCAAAGTGTAGTGGTAGTCGAGCGCGAACAAATCGGCGGTGCCTGTTTAAACGTTGGCTGTATTCCATCAAAGGCCTATTTGAAGCACGCAGAGTGGTTGTTATCGATAAGAGAAGCCAATCAATTTGGTATTCAAAGTTCGGTAGAAGTGATCGATTTTCCAAAACTCGTACGTCGAAAAGACAAGGTTGTAAGCGCACTGCAGGGTGGAATCAATCATTTATTTAAACAAAATGAAATCGCTTACTTTAAAGGTGAAGCGAGCATTGCAGGAAAAACGGTGACGGTTAATAACGAGAGCATAAGGGCTAAAAATATTTTACTGGCTACCGGCAGTAGTCCATTCGTGCCACCAATAGTAGGTATTGAAGAGGTTGAGTATTTAACTACAAATACTTTTTTCGAACTGAGAAAGCTACCAAAACAGCTTGTCATTATTGGTGGCGGTGTCATTGCGGTAGAGCTTGCCTTTGCAGTGGCCCCGCTTAATGTAAGTGTGACGATATTAGAGGTTGCTGAGGACATTTTATTAACAGAGGATCCGGAGGTAAGTGCAATTCTTAAAAAGAAGCTGCAACATTTAGGGATAGTTGTGGAAACAAAAGTGAATATTCAAAGGGTTACAAAGAATTCGGTAGAGCTACAGTCTGGTAAAACTATACCATTTGAAAAACTGCTTCTTGCGACAGGTCGAAAGGCAAACCTAGCGTTACCACGAGAGATTGGACTAACGCTTGATGAGACAGGACAATTCGTGAAAGTAAATAAACATTATGAAACATCACAAAAAGGCATTTACGCAATTGGTGACATGATCGGCGGCTATATGCTTGCTCATGCAGCAAGTGCAGAAGGATTAAAAGCAGTAGCGCATATGACGGGCATTCCGCAGGAACCACTGAACCAGGCAACCATTCCTCGATGTATTTACACCAATCCAGAGGTCGCAAGCTTTGGTCTTAGTGAAGCAGAAGCAAAGCGGAACGGCTATGATGTCAAAGTCAGCAAGCTCCCTTATAGCATGATGGGGAAGGCGATTGCAACAAATGAAACCGATGGTTTTGTCAAAATCATTTCTGAGAAAAAATACAATGAAATACTTGGTGCGGTTATTGTTGGCAGTCATGCAACAGAAACAATCCACACGCTTCTTGCGGTTAAGCAATCGGAGGGCCGCGTCAACGAACTGGCAAATCTGACATTTGCCCACCCTACTTTGTCTGAATTAACCGGTGAGGTGACTAATAGTCTCATTTCAAAGGCCATTCACAGCTAATAAAAAGACCTGCGGTATATCAAACACTAAATGATTCGCAAAATTTAGAAAAGTGGCAGCACGAAACTAAATTTGCAATAAAGTGTTAATTGCTGAATTTAAATAAGGTTTATTGGTGTTTAGGCTGACATATTCACGTTCCTTTTCAGCGTGTAAATTTAATCATTGTGCAGAGGCTCTCGGAGCATCAAAGTACGTTGCTTACTTGATTCAAAAGTTAAAAGAAGTCTGGGCCACATGTACGTAGGCCCTAAACATATTATACGAGGAGGATTTATCATGCAAAACTTAGATATGAAGAAAGCCGCCTGGATTTATGAAAAAATGAATGATATTCGTAACTTTGAGGATGAAGTACATCGTATTTTTACAAGCGGTGAAATTCCTGGATTCGTCCATTTATATGCAGGTGAAGAAGCTGTTGCGACAGGCGTTTGCGCGCATTTAACAGATGCGGATTATATTACAAGTACACATCGCGGGCATGGGCACTGTATTGCAAAGGGATGCGATCTCAATGGCATGATGGCTGAAATTTACGGAAAGGAAACAGGTCTTTGCAAAGGAAAGGGTGGCTCTATGCACATCGCTGATATCGATAAAGGAATGCTCGGTGCCAATGGTATGGTTGGTGGTGGTTTTCCGATAGCAGTCGGGGCGGGTCTTCGCAACAAATATTTGAAAACAGATAACGTTGTTGTATGTTTCTTCGGTGATGGTGCAGCCAATGAAGGCACATTTCATGAAGGTATTAACTTAGCGGCGATTTGGAAGCTGCCTGTCATTTTCGTTTGTGAGAATAATTTATTCGCAGAAGCAACACCACAAAGCTACTCCTCAGCTTCTAAAACGATCGCACAGCGCAGTTTAGCGTACGATATTCCAGGTATTTCAGTTGATGGCATGGATTTAATGGAGGTTTATAAAACAGCTGGTGAAGCAATTGACCGTGCACGAAAAGGTGAAGGTCCAACGATTATTGAATGCTTAACTTACCGTAAATACGGTCATTTCGAAGGGGATGAGCAAAAATATAAAGCGAAAGAAGGACCGGAAAAAGAGCGGGCGGATTTAGATTGTATTCAGTTATTCCGTAAAGAGGCCATTGCCTTAAAGCTTTTAACAAAGGAGCAAGCCGATGAAATTGAAGCGAATTCGGTAAAGGCTATTGCGAAAGCGATTCAATTTGCGCAGGGAAGTCCAATTCCACGACCAGAGGCTTTGTACGAAGATGTATATGCAGACTAATAAAAGGAGTGAAGGATGATGACAAGAAAAATTACATTTATGAAGGCAATCAATGAGGCAATGGATCAATCAATGGAGCGCGATGAGCGTGTTATTTTACTCGGTGAGGACGTTGCAGGTGGTGCAACAATCGAACACTTAGGCAATGAAGGTGCTTGGGGCGGCGTATTTGGGGTCACAAAAGGCTTAGTAGAAAAGTATGGTCGTGAGCGCGTCATCGATACACCAATTTCTGAAATGGGTTACATGGGGGCTGCCGTAGGTGCGGCGGCAACTGGACTGCGCCCTGTACCAGAATTAATGTTCAATGACTTCATCGGCTTCTGCTTCGATACATTACTCGCGCAAGGTTCGAAAATGCGCTATATGTTTGGCGGTAAAGCAAAAATTCCACTGACCGTGCGTACGTGTCATGGTGCAGGTGCTTCGGCAGCTGCACAGCACTCCGGCTCCTACTACGGATTGCTTGGCTCAATTCCTGGTATTAAGGTTGTTGTCCCATCGAATCCATATGATGCAAAAGGTCTTTTAAATGCAGCAATCGAGGATGATAATATTGTGATGTTCTTTGAGGATAAAACATTATACGGTATTAAAGAAGAGGTGCCAGAAGAATATTACACTGTGGAAATCGGTAAAGCAAAGGTGAAGAAGGCCGGTTCTGATTTAACAATTGTTACAATAGGTAAAATGCTTTATGTTGCGCTTGAAGTTGCTGAAAAATTAGAAGCAGATGGTGTGGACGTTGAAGTTATTGACCTTGTAACAGTGGCTCCTTGGGATCAAGAGACGATTATAAATTCCGTAAAGAAAACGGGCCGCCTCATAATTATTGATGAAGCAAACCCGCATAATAACACGGCAACAGATATTTCTTCGGTCGTGGCAGATAAAGCATTCGATTACTTAGATGGCCCAATTAAATGTATATGCGCACCGAATACACCGGTGCCATTCGCCTCTAACTTAGAGCAGCTGTACATTCCAAATGCCGATAAAGTATTCGATTTAGCAGATGAACTGATTGCTGACTTAAAAAAATCATAAGGTGGTGATGACAGTGGCAACAAACATATTAATGCCAAAACTTGGTTTAACGATGACGGAAGGAACCGTCGAATCATGGTATAAAAAAGAAGGCGATGCCGTAAAAAAGGGTGACATTGTTTGCACAATTAGCTCCGAAAAACTAACGCATGATGTTGAGGCGCCGGAAGATGGCATCCTGCTAAAAATTTTTGTTGAGGAACTGGGGCAAATCCCTTGTAAAGAGCCAATCGGATGTATTGGTGAATTGAGTGAGAAGGTAGCGGAGGCATCTGCCCCTGCCAAAGAACCTGCACTTACTGAAGGTCAAATACAGCGAGAGGTACAAGTAACCGCTTCTCCCAGGAATAAAGAAGTTGAACGCATCTTTATTACGCCAATTGCGCGTAAAATTGCCGCAGAGCGAGGCATAGATTATTCAGAAATTACCGGTACTGGCGGCAATGGCCGCATAACTCGCCACGATGTTGAAAACTTTGTACTTACTGTGAAAGCTGCTTCTGCAGCAACCAATACTAATGCTGGTCAGGGCTTATCTGGTATGCGTAAAGTCATCGCGAAACGCATGCATAATAGTTTGCAGCAAACGGCGCAAGTGACATTGCACCGTAAAGCGAATGTTTCACCGTTGATGACATTCCGAACAGATATGAAGGCGAAGCTAGGTGATCGTCTTTCAGGTCAATTAAGCATCAACACGCTGCTAGCTCGTGCAGTTGTTCTCGCATTAAAAGATTTTCCGGAAATGAATGCCTCCTATGCCAATGGCGAGCATGTTGTTCACGAAGATATTCATATCGGCATGGCTGTTGCCGTTGATGAAGGTTTAATCGTTCCCGTCGTGAAAGACGCAGCGAACAAAACATTAACGAAACTTGCAGAAAATATAACAACTCTGATAAGTGGTGCACGAAGCCATACACTGAGCAGCGATTTACTTACAGGTTCGACCTTTACGATTTCAAACTTAGGGTATGCAGGAATCGAATATTTTACACCAATTTTAAATACGCCGGAAATCGGTATTTTAGGTGTCGGTGCCATCGACCGCAAGCTTGCCTTCAGTGGCAATAAGGAAATTGTTGAACAGCAAGAGCTTCCACTAAGCTTAACATTCGATCATCAAGTAGTGGATGGCGCCCTAGCAGCAGAATTCTTACAGTGCATTTGCACATACTTAGAAAACCCTTATTTATTACTTTTTTAGAACATTTAAAGGAAAGAAGGCAACCTTTTTAACCAAATGCCTTTTCACTAATCAACTGCTTTAACTGATTCATACACAAAGCCAATGTATAAAATGCTTCGGTCAGAAAGCATAACAATATATTATACACATTTCATTGAAACCATGAGACATCTGGAATCAGATGTTTTCATGGTTTTTTAATTGAAAGTTACCAAATTCTTGATTCAAACGTTTATTTATTTTGTTGGATTATCAATACTGTGCTCCAAAGTTTATCTGTTAATAATGGTAAAAAGAGATAACGTCTAATGTACATAAAAACATTGTCGATTATTCATTCTATAACAGAGAGAATTGATTTTCTCTCGATGAGGTTCTTCTTTTCCCATTTTAAGGAGGAAGATTTATGAATACAAAGCCATTTAGCAAGTTTTTTTCAAGAATGGGTCAGAAAAATGTCATTCGATCATTCATAAAGCCAAGAAACAGAAATAGAAGTGGCTGGATTTTTTTAGCGCTTAGTGGAGCTGCTGCATTTGCAACCGTAATGTTTCGTAGAAACAATACAGAAATGAACGGAGGAAAGGTGGAATCTTTTAAACAAGGCATGAAAAAAATGTCATTTCCACCGCTGAAGCAAATGTTGACGGCGGAGTTTGCTGAAGAGTTCATTAAGAAAAACAGCACTTCGTCAACATCGAATCCCTACTCCGGTACAAAAGAGGATAATCAGAAAAACGAAAGCTAAAACCGATTGCTTTAGCGTTGGTTAAGAGGGTCAATTTCATATAACAGGAGGATTCTATTCCATGAAAAAAAAGCTTCTTTTAACAGCAATCTCGGCTACTTTATCTGTAGGTATTCTTGGTGCTTGTGGAGTAAATAACAACAGAATGAATGATGATGATGGTGTAAACTATAGCCCCGTAAGATATGATCGACAAGATGATACAGGCGTGTTTGATGGAAATCGCCGAAATAATGGGGTTGAACCGGTACGATTCCGCTCAAATGACAATAACCGTGGGATATTCAATGATGTAAACAACCGGACAAACAACGGTGTGTTTGATACAAATCATAATTTAAACACGGATTTAATTGATAATAATCGTGGTGCCGATGGAATTGACCCTGGCACGAACGGAAGAAGAAATGTTAATGCTCCCTCAGGTACAATGAGAGGCGGAAGCCGTTAATTGAAAAGATGTGAATAGGTGAAAAGGACATCAATATTATGTTGATGTCCTTTTTGCTGCTTTTAAATACGTTTTAATTGTAATTAATGGTTATTGCATTTATAATTCAGGTATAAAAAATATATAATAACATATTTAAATTAAAAATTGTTGAACTTGAACATTTATTCACATGATTGTCATAATTAAGTGGTGATTATGTGTAAATATTTTTGCATTTTATATGGGGGAGGGATCATGGCGTGATTAGAATCGTTGCTGCTGGTGTCGGGGGTTTTGTTCTCGTGTTTATTGAATCATATATTGTGTTGCTTTTAAAAGGTTACCATTCAATTGAATTCGGAGGAATGGCGCCGTTTATAAGTGTCTGGGCGATGAATTTTTTCTTGCTGTTTTCCATTTTTACTCATATCAAAATTTGGCTTGAAGAAAGAGAGGCAACACGAGAAGAAACGATAAATTAGTTTATTATCATTAAAAAGCTGTGTCAAAAAGGTCATTAAAAACGACTTTTGACATCAGCTTTCTTTTTTTGTGTTAAATTTTGGTATTATTCGATCCATAAAATGGATGTTTCTCTTTTTTTCTCAATGCTTCTTACTTTTGTTAAGGTTTCCTATTCGGTTCTTGGCTCCCGAACTTAATATCGATTGATAGAGCTAGTGCCCACTCACAAAAAAGAGCCACCTGAAGTAGAAACCAATCATTTTTATAGAGAGCATCAAAAAATTAAGCTTCTGGGACAATTTCTTTTTTTCGTAGATTGCCAATTTTTCACAAGCCCATACGGTCATATCCCTTGTCGCATATGATGTTGCGAAAAGACAAGGAGGGAATGGTATGGTAAAAGAGAAATTAATACCTCTCGTAGTTACAGCATTCTTCATCGTTGTCATCGCGGTATTTTCTTTCTCGCTTATGGGTCCAAGTTTATCTGAACCGGCATCAAGTACAGTTTCGGCTGATGAAACGGAAATGAGTGGCGCTGGGGAAAGTGGAGATAGTACGGTTACAAATAATGTTGAAAACAATATAAATGGAGAAAATGCAGAAGTTAATAATTCAATTGATAATAATGTGAAGAATGGTGAAAAAAATAAAGTTGATAATAACGTTAGCAATAATATAGAAATAAATGTTGATGTAAAAGTAACAAATGAGATTGGCAATCATGTAGAGGGACAAAGCTCAAATTCCAGTCATGAAGATGGAGGCTCATCTAATAACAGTAATGGTGATGATGCGAGTGCTAGCAGCGACACCTCAAATGATGAAATCGTTTGGGGTGTTGATTCAGCAAGCCATACTAATTCAGAAATGCTGGCTTGTGTAAAAGAAAATTTCGGTGATCCTCTTATATGGGGAAGATATTTAGGGGAGAAAGACGGAGTTTCAGAAGGACTTACTGCCGATGAGATTGAGCTTCTTCACTCAAATGATATCGAGATTCTGCTGATTTGGAATCACTTTGAGGATGCAAGAGGATATGAAAATGGACGAAGTGAGGCCGAACAAGCTATTGCTAAGGCGGAAGAGTATGCTGTTCCTGAAGGAGTAGCACTATTTGCTGATATTGAACCGAATTACCCTGTTGACTCGGAATTCATAAGGGGTTGGTCAGAGGTTATGTTTGACTCAAAGTATGAATCAGGGATATACGGTATTTTTGATGCAGAAGCCGATTTAACTAAAGCCTTTAATGAAGCTGCTCAAAGTAATAGCCATATTGGTGAGCAAACGTATATTTGGACAGCGTCTCCAAATATCGGAATTACTTCACAGTCTAACGCTCCAGAATACGAACCAGAAGCTCCAGAAAATTCAAAAGTTGGCGGTTGGCAGTATGGAATAGATGCAGAAAGCTGTAATATCGATACAAATCTTTTTTCGAATATCATTACGGAAGTACTTTGGTAGCAAAGGATGGATGGGATCACATTCCATCTTTTTTCTTTTTGAAAACAAAGATATGGGGCCAGTTCTGAGGAAGGCCATAAAGCTGAAAACGATTTCGATTAATTCTGATTTGTTTTCACTGCCCTCCTTTAATTAACAGTAAAAACTTTCTTGAATACGGGATGATTAATACACAAAATATAGAAAGAAGGGGGTAGATAAAATGTTTGTTCGATTTTTAAGAGACAGTAAAATTGCAGCGTTTGCTTTATTGTTAATGAGATTATATTTAGGCTATAAATGGTTGACGAGTGGCTGGGGCAAAGTAACGGGCGGCGGGTTTGATGCCAGTGGATATTTACACGGTGCAGTTGCGAATGCAACAGGTGAAAATGCTGCTGTTCAGACGTGGTGGGCAAACTTTTTAGAAGCTATCGCCATTCCGAATGCTGGATTATTTAGCTATTTGGTGATGTGGGGAGAAGTACTTGTTGGTATGGCATTAATCCTTGGAATCTTTACAACTTTTGCTGCTTTAATGGGAGCAATTATGAATTTCTCCTTCTTGTTTAGTGGGACGATAAGCGTCAATCCGCAAATGCTTTTATGGACAATCTTTATTTTGGTTGCTGGATATAATGCAGGTAGATTTGGCTTAGACCGCTACATTTTACCCTTTTTTAGACAGAGGTTTACAAGAACAGATGGTCCAATCGGGCAAATGTAGTGGATATGGTTAAAGTTCAAATGTTCGGGAAAGTACGGGGGATGTTCCAAGATGAGCGGGAATGGAAATTTACTTCACTTAGGTAAGTCTTTCGGTAATACCAAAATGAACTAAAACCAGCACCAGTATTAAAAAATGCTTCTGTAAAAAAATTTGCTTCCTTAAGGATAGGATCAAGCTTTACTTTAGAAACTAATTATGGTGACGAAAAAACATCCTATTATCTATTTGTAAGTTTTAAAGGAGAGACCATTAGTGAGAGGCTTTATTTTTTCGTTTTGGCAAAAAATTGATCCGATTTATTATTCTTGCACACGTTTAAAATATGTCTCAGATAAAGGAGACAATATTTTTAGGATTCGATTGACTAAGTATAAAGGAAGGAATATTGTCCTTTCAGATGGTACGCGTATAAATAAAAACGATACATTAGTAAAAATTCACCTTCACAATGTCCGCCTTTTAATGGAAATGAAGGAAATAAAAAGTGAACTAAGAAAGGCAAAGATCATTTATCGTCATGTGCAAAATTCACTTCCGGGTTTAGAGTTTTATATACGCCATCATTTTTCAGCTCATAATGTTAAAGGAATCATAGGAATTACGCTTTTAAATAAAGGTTGTGAACGGCTTGGTTTTGAAATTATCGAGATTATAAACCCTGTTTATAAATGGTATAAAACTTTAAGTTTTCTTCCCATAGGCGTCCTATCTCATGAAAGTGTTAAGTTGAATGATGTGTTAAAAAAACAGAGGCCAAATTACTTATTTATGTCTACGGCTAAACTAAGCAAATTATATAGAGTATAAAGTCGATATAGATTAGAGGAAAGTACAATGGGAAATTATGAGAAAACAGTACTCTTTTTACCTTTTTTACAAATACCTTCAGGACATCATCAAGTTGCAAATGCTCTTATAGATAGCATCGAAAGAGTAAATCCAGCTTTAAAGTGCGAAAAAAAGGATATTCTGGCCTATGGTTACGGAAAAGTTGAAAAATTTATTTCCAAATTTTATATCAATTGGATCGCGAGCTTTCCTACAGTTTATAATTTAATTTATCAAAATACAGTGTATAAGGAACCGCAAAAAGAAAAACGTTATCGAGCTTACGAGTTTCTTTTTTTACGCTTTATGAAAAAACTTATTGCAGAAACGGATCCCGATGTTATTGTTTGTACCCATTCTTTGCCTTCTTATATGTTAAATTACCTCAAACAAAAAGCGGAAATTAAAACACCAATCATTAATGTATATACAGATTATTTTATTCACCAATTATGGGGAATAGATTGTATTGATCAACACTTTGTTCCGACTGCTGAAATGAAGGAGCTTCTTATGGAAAAAGGAGTGAGAGAGGAACAAATTTTTATTACTGGCATCCCTGTTCATAACAAGATTACAAAACTGACAGCGACGAAATTGCCTTCCTGCAATCAAACTTTTACAGTGGTGGTTTCAGGTGGAAATCTTGGTATTGGAGCGATCGAAGAATTGTTAGAGGATTTAATCAATCACTATCCCAACAAGTTAAAGCTAATTGTTCTCTGTGGAAAAAATAAAGAGCTCTATAAAAAAATTTCTTCGTTAAAAATTGACTACATAGAGGCATATCCGTTCATTGCTAACATGGAAAAAATGAATCAATTGTATGATGAAATGGATGCGATTATAACGAAACCAGGAGGTGTCACAATAAGTGAATGTATTTATAAAAGAAAGCCCATTTTTATCTATCATGCTTTACCAGGACAAGAGCAGATTAATTTAGAGCATCTAAAGGAATACGGCCTAGTTTTTCACTTGAAAAAGAAACGCGTGCTTGATCAGGTTTTTTCGATTCTGAAAGAAGAAAAGCTCCTGCAAAAATATCAATATCAAATTGAAAAATATCACAGCGAAATTTGTTCCACGGAGCCAGCACAACTCATTGCGCAGTGGCTGGAAAGCAGATGACGTGAATGACCTCCGTTTCTGCTTGAGCTGGTGATGAATTGAAAACGCGTTGAAACTTCCTAAGATAAGTCAAATGAAGAAAGCTACGCTGATAAATCTTCGTGCATAACCCATTCAAGTTTGCTTGCAGTGGGAAACTACTTGCTGACAAGTTCCGTTGAGAACGTACTTGGAATAATTGGAATCATGTTCTGTTCTAGTTCTTCGATTGTTGCAATCCATTGATTTTGATGCATTGTATTTGGAGAAAATTGGAAAATACAACAGAGCTCTCACTCTTCAATATCTGTGATTGCTCTTTTTTTGACTTAACAACTTGAAGGCGATCTTAGCTTTCGGCATGTAAATTTGCCAGGAAATCAGGGAGCAATCTGCCGCTTGCAATCGTGTAGCAAAAAGTCCAAGGATAGCCCTGTACTGTCATCCTTTCTGCTCCAATATCCAGTAGCATATCGCAATTCCTTCTGTTCTCCTCTACAATTTCATCGTTCAACAATATTGCACCCTTGCTGAGATTTCTTTAAATTGTCTACCAAGAACTGATCTGTATTTTTTGGAAGTAGTTAAGTTTTACATTATCCTGTAACTCTTTATGTGGCAAAACAAATACTGTTCTTCCCTTTTTGAAAATATTGAATATTTCAATAGTATTCGGTACGGCTATGAATATTATGTATCTTAAAATGTTTATCAGGCCTTACATAATCAGCAGGAGGATGTGAATAATAATTTGGGATGATATGGGGAGGGACACCTTTATGGAGATACCAGAACGTGCAGGGAGTCTAACTAATAATAACGATTCCAAAAAAAGTGTGAAAAAATTAGCTTGGTGGCAGCTTTCATTGATTGGTGTTGGCTGTATTATTGGAACGGGATATTTTCTTGGTTCTGGAATTGGGATTAAGATGGCCGGACCATCGATATTAATTACGTTTCTGTTGGCAGGTTTAGGAACATTTATTGTCTCGGATGCATTAATGAAAATGTCTTCAAAGGATCCACAAAAAGGCTCCTTTCGTTCATATGCGAAAAAAGCCTACGGTAGTTGGGCTGGTTTTAGTAGCGGTTGGGTCTATTGGTTTTCTGAGATGTTAATTACCGGAAGTCAGCTAACTGCTCTTTCAATCTTATCCAGGTTTTGGTTTCCAAATCTACCGCTTTGGATATTTGCAGCGGGATATGCGATTTTGGGAGTTATTGTCGTCGTAATTGGGACAAAGGGGTTCGAACGAGCACAAAATATGTTTGCCATTGTTAAAATAGCGGCTATTTTTATGTTCATCATTTTGGCAGTTGCTGTCCTATTTGGTCTGTTTGGTGGAAGCAAAAATGATTTTATCATTCATGGTACGGTGGAGGATTTTCTCCCTAAAGGGATGATGGGGTTATGGGCCTCTCTTATCTATGGTTTTTATGCGTTCGGGGGAATTGAAATCATGGGAATTATGGCACCGAGGCTCAAAAATAAGAGAGATGCAAGGAAATCAGGAGCGATTATGCTCATCATTCTTACAACCGTGTATCTTGTATCTATCGTATTAGCTACTGGATTAGTTTCAATCGATAAATTTAACGCTGATGAAAGTCCATTTGTTAGTGCACTCGAAAAATATCATTTAGATTTCTTTCCCCATGTATTTAATGGCGGAATTATTATCGCTGGATTTTCAACAATGGCGGCGTCGTTATTTGCAGTAACAAGTATGTTAGTCACTTTATCAGAGGATGGAGATGCACCGAAGTTTTTTTCAAGGAAGGGGAAATTAAAGGTTCCGCCATATGCTTTAGGATTAACCATTTGTGGCCTCATTACCTCGATCATCCTCTCCTTTGTGATGCCTGATAAGGTGTATGAATATATAACCACAGCAGCAGGGTTGATGCTTTTATATAATTGGTTTTTTATTCTCGTTTCCTTTCCTAGGCTTATTCATGCGACCAGTTTTGATCATGTCAAAAGATTCACGGGAATGGCATTAATTTTACTTGCAGTCAGTGGAACACTTATCCATGGGTCCAGTCGACCGGGGTTTTTTGTGAGTATATTATTCGTTGGATTCGTCTTGCTTGTCCTTTACATAAGACATTTAAAAAAGCGTAAGAATAAATAACCCTTTAAACCTAATGGTTAAAAGGGGGCGAGTGTTTGGTGCAATAAACGGTTATTTCATATTTGGAGGCAGCAGTCCTTTTCCTCCACTAAGGACAATAGGAAGAGTGTTGTGAATATAAGGTGGAGCAGGCTTTAATTTTGGCTTTTTTGCCAATGGAACTGGATTTTCAACATAATTAAAGGTGCCTTGCTTATCAATGCTCGGCCCTTGAGCCCATCTTCCAGCGGCACTTTCATTTCCTCTTGAAAAGTTGAATAAAGTGTAAGAAACTTCTTGTTTTTCCAATTCTTTCGGGAATGTGCTTGGTACGACAACATTTTCTTTTGCCTCTAGTTCTTTAATAGCGGCGATCCATTGATTTTGATGCATCCGATCCCGGGCAATCAGCCAAGAAAGCATATCTTTAACACCGCGATCGTTTGTTGCTTCATAAAGTCTTACTGCTTGAAGCCGGCCTTGCGATTCAGCATTTAGATTTGCCCTAAAATCAGCTAATAGATTTCCGCTCGCAATGATATAATCTGCGGTCCAACGATTGCCAACACTGTCTGCCGGCATAGCGCCAAGCCCTGAGACAATAGCGTGCTGAGGGTTCATTCCACCTAAAATTGCTCCAATAACTGGATCTTTAGCAGCGTCTTCCAAGTCACCTACTGGGGCACCGTCAAGTAGGCGGGCAATCATTGTTGCGAGCATTTCAATATGGGCAAGTTCTTCTGTCCCGGTATCCATCAGTAAATCTTTATATTTTCCGTTTCCTCTTACGCTCCAGCCTTGAAATAAATACTGTAGGGCAACGGATATTTCACCGAATTGGCCACCTAAAACCTCTTGTAATTGCTTGGCAAACAAAGGGTCCGGCCTTTCGGGCTTTGCGTGATACTGCAACTCCTTCACGTGATAGAACAATGTCATTCACCTCAAATAAGTTATCGTTTTTGGATTATCATTTTATTGTATTTATCGATGTTGTATTTGTGTTTGTCTAGGATAACGGCCTAAATTTTTCCGCTGGTGCCTAGTCTTTGGAATAAAGGGGATGCTACATAAGAATAATAAAATGTAGCGATTCAATCAGCCAAGCTCCCGGTGAAAAAATGAGAGGAAGTGAAAAAATGTCTATATTTGTTTACCAAACATTTGAGGTTAAACAGGAGAAATTTAAAGAAGCGCTTACATGCGCAAAAAAAATTAAAAAATATCGAAATGAAAAGTACAATCATCATGTCGAAATGTTGACCCCCATTACTGGACATGACTATACATACGCATTACTTGCCAAGTATGATGGTTTGGCTGAAATGGAATTGCAAAATAGGAAAATGTTTGATGATGAAGACTATTTAAAGCTAATCGGAGAATTTTTTTTGGAAAATATCGTTCAAGGAAGTATGAATACGCAAATTTTTAGGACGATGAATGATATCCTTGCTGACAACAAGGAAGAGGGAGAAAAAGAAGAAGAGAAATAATAAATTGGACTGGGAAGAAGGTATCCCAGTCCGATTTTACAGTATTTCAATAATTCCTTCGTAAACAAAGTATAGGCCAAATCCAATTAATGACAAACCAGATATAATGGAAATAGATTTGAGAATATAAGAGTTAAGAAATGTTCGTAAACCAGTTGTGAGTGAAGCAATTAATAGATCCCACAGCGTCAGACCAAGAAATATCATACTGCTGTAAAGGAGCAGGGAGCCTGGTCCATTCATTTGCGCTGTTTTTGCTAATACAGAACCGTAAATGCCAAGCCAAAATAAAATCGATAAAGGGCTGGTGATTGACATGATAAATCCAGTTAAAAAACATTTTCCGAGGCTGTCTTTTCCACTCCGATTATCAAGCGAAACAACACCTGCGTTAATAATTCCTTCGATTCCAGAATAAAGAAGAATGAATCCACCGAAAAGCCATAGAAATATTTGTACGATGGGAATCTCAAGGAAGTTGACCATTCCCAAATAAACGATCAGCATAAAAATACCGTCCGCAATCATCGAACCTGCTCCGACTATCCACGCATGCCAAAATCCGTTTTTAATTCCTTTATCCAACCGGGCAGAATTAACCGGGCCAATGGGAGCAGCTAGAGTAAAACCGAGTAGAATATAACTAAATAAAAGACTTATACTCAAATACATCACTCCACAATAATTTAACTTGTACATTGTATGTGAGAAAATTTTAACTATGAGTACTTGTCCCAAAAAACTATTTTTGCTAGTTCATCCACGTAAAAAGAGGAGCTGAATGGACTTTTAGAATTCTAGCTTTTCCTCAATAATACATCCGCGAAACTACTTCACACTGAAACCAACTGGAATATTGTCGGCATCGACAGTGATTTCGATTGACATATACGAATATTTACCATATTCTAAAAATAGATATTAGAGTCAATCCATTCCAAGTAAACTTTGGAATGAAATCGATATTAGTCAGAATACGTATAGTGAGTGGTTGCCAATGGCTTTAAAGAAAGAACAGCGTATTGGACGTCATGCAACCTTACTTTTGCTAACAGATGATCATCGTGAGCTCTCGCAACAAACAGAGCAAATAGGATGGAAAAGCTGTTTAGGAAAAGTGGGATCGATGGAGTCGCAAAAGGTAGTTGCTGCGATAGAAGTGGCAGCAAAGCAACAAGGAGTTATAAGTCAAGAGCTTTATCGGGAAACACATGCTTTATACCATGCGATTATGGAAGCTCTCCATGGAATAACTCGTGGGCAAATGCAGCTAGGTTCAGTGATGAGAACGGTCGGGTTGCGCTTTGCCGTGGTGCGAGGCAATCCATACGAAGATGAAGCAGAAGGCGAGTGGATTGCAGTCGCCATCTATGGAACGATTGGAGCACCAGTTCGAGGTTTAGAGCATGAAACATTAGGACTTGGAATCAATCATATTTGAGTGGATGCGTTGGCAAAATTTAAACAATATCAATATGTTTTTCCAGTTTTAATATTGATTCTTACATGATTCAGACAACCAATTGCATAAAGAATGCCCAGAGCAATTAGATACTAGGGGGCTGTACACGCTAAATCAAAAATTTGATTTTACGTGTATGGCTCCTTTTTTATGTGGCGCTTTATCTTGGTAAAGGAATACAACGGAAGCAGGTGGATATATGGTGATTTTAACAGGAAATACATTGACGTTAAAACAAATGAAGAAAATTCTCTTGGAGCAAAAAAGTGTATCAGTTTCTGAAGAGAGCTGGGAGAAAGTCGAAGAAAGCCGAGCTGCAGTTGAAAAAATTGTTAAAGATAACCGAGTTGTCTATGGGATTACGACAGGTTTTGGAAAATTTAGTGATGTATTAATCAATAAGGAGCATGTTGAAGAACTGCAACTGAACCTAATTCATTCGCATGCAGTAGGTGTTGGAGAAGTTTTTCCAGAAAGCGTTTCAAGAGCGATGCTAGTCCTAAGGGCGAATGCCCTTTTAAAAGGGTACTCTGGCGTTCGCAGGATAGTAATTGAAAGATTGCTTGAGTTTGTCAATAAGGGGATTCATCCAGTCGTCCCTCAGCAGGGTTCATTGGGGGCGAGTGGGGATTTAGCTCCACTCTCCCATTTAGTTCTTCCGTTGTTGGGAGAAGGTGAAGTATTTTACAAAGGCCATAGAGTCGAGGCTTTAAAGGCAATGACGAAAGAAGGGATTTTTCCGATTACGTTAACAGCGAAAGAAGGGCTTGCTTTAATTAATGGAACACAAGCGATGACAGCAATGGGAATTGTCGGATATTTAGAAGCAGAAAAATTGGCCTATCAATCTGAAATGATTGCTGCTATGACAATGGAAGGATTAAATGGCATCATTGATGCTTTTGATCAGGATGTCCAAATTGCCCGCGGTTATCCAGAGCAAATAAGGGTAGCTGAGAGAATGAGGGAGCTGCTTGCTGGGAGCAAGCTTGTGACAAAACAAGGGGAAATTAGAGTGCAAGACGCCTATTCTTTAAGATGCATTCCACAGGTACATGGGGCAACTTGGCAAGTATTAAATTATGTGAAAGAAAAATTAGAAATTGAAATGAATGCTGCAACAGATAATCCGCTTATTTTTGAAGGTGGAAAAAAGGTTATTTCAGGAGGCAATTTCCATGGGCAGCCGATTGCCTTTGCAATGGACTTTCTCGGTATAGCGATTGCCGAGCTCGCCAATATATCTGAGCGAAGGATCGAAAGATTAGTGAATCCACAATTGAATGATTTACCTCCTTTTTTAAGTCCTGAACCAGGGCTGCAATCAGGGGCGATGATTATGCAATATTGTGCAGCATCACTCGTTTCAGAGAATAAGACATTGGCACATCCGGCAAGTGTAGATTCGATTCCATCGTCTGCTAATCAAGAGGATCATGTCAGTATGGGAACGATTGGGTCAAGACATGCCTATCAGATTATTGCAAATACGAGGCGTGTTTTAGCGATCGAATTAATTTGTGCAATGCAGGCAGCAGAAATAAAAGGGAAGGAAAAAATGAGTCCAATCACAAAAGATATCCTTGAAGAAGGGAGAAAGAAAATTCCTTTTATTGAAAAAGATAGGGTTTTTGCTAAGGACATTTCTGTTGCAGAAGACTGGTTGAAAACATCCGTCTCTATTACGAAAAAAAAGTGAATTTTAAAGTCGAAACATGTTGAAATAACATGATTTTTGAAATTAAGGAGGAGAAGAAATGAAGACTAGAAGCAAAGTTATTCGCTATCGAGGAACGGAACTAAATACAAAAGGCTGGCAGCAGGAAGCAGCTCTGAGGATGCTGATGAATAATTTAGATACAGAGGTTGCTGAGTGTCCAGAGGATTTGGTTGTGTATGGAGGAATTGGCAAAGCAGCACGAAATTGGGAAGCCTTTGATACGATCGTTGAGTCATTGAAAAAATTGGAAGCTGATGAAACGTTAATGATCCAGTCAGGGAAGCCAGTAGCGATTTTCAAAACACATACCGATGCCCCGAGAGTTCTCATCGCCAATTCCAATCTTGTCCCTGCTTATGCGAACTGGGATACATTTCATGAATTAGATAAAAAGGGTTTAATGATGTATGGACAAATGACAGCAGGAAGCTGGATTTATATAGGATCGCAAGGTATTGTTCAAGGAACATATGAAACCTTTGCCGAGTTAGCAAAGCAGCATTTCAACGGTTCATTACAGCATACGGTAACAGTTACTGCTGGATTGGGCGGAATGGGAGGTGCTCAACCTCTCGCGGTGACAATGAATGGTGGTGTTTGTATTGCAGTTGAAGTGGATGAAACAAGAATTGCTCGGAGATTAGAAACGAAGTATACCGATATTAAGACGAATTCATTGGAGGAAGCATTACAATTAGCAGCAGCGGCAAAAAAAGAAGGAAAGGCGCTTTCAATAGGTTTATTAGGAAATGCAGCAGATGTTTTGCCAGAAATGCTCAGCAGAGGCTTTATTCCAGATATTTTAACCGATCAGACTTCTGCTCATGATCCGTTAAACGGTTATATTCCATCACAGATGACTTTAGAAGAAGCTGCACGTTTAAGGGTTGAAAATCCAGAAAGATACGTAAAAGCAGCGAAAAGTTCTATGGCGAAACATGTAAAAGCAATGTTAAAAATGATGAACAAAGGTGCTATCACATTTGATTACGGCAATAATATACGTCAAGTAGCGAAGGATGAAGGGGTAGAGAATGCTTTTGACTTTCCGGGCTTTGTCCCAGCTTATATACGTCCGCAATTTTGCGTCGGGAAAGGTCCGTTCCGTTGGGCAGCTTTATCAGGAGATCCAGAGGATATTTATAAGACGGACGCAGCTATCCTTAGAGAATTTGCTGACAACGAGCATTTATGTAATTGGATTCGCATGGCTCAGGATAAGATTCAGTTTCAAGGTCTGCCTTCACGGATTTGTTGGCTTGGATACGGGGAAAGAGTGCATTTTGGCAAAATTATCAATGACATGGTAGCTAGTGGTGAAATCTCAGCCCCGATTGTTATCGGTAGAGACCATTTAGATTCTGGGTCAGTTGCTTCACCAAACAGAGAGACAGAGGCTATGCTTGATGGCTCTGATGCCGTATCCGATTGGCCGATTTTAAACGCTCTCATTAATGCGGTAGGCGGGGCTACTTGGGTTTCCGTTCATCATGGTGGCGGAGTCGGCATGGGTTATTCCCAGCATGCGGGAGTTGTCATTGTTGCTGATGGAACAAAGGAAGCGGAGGAACGGATTAAAAGAGTGCTTACGACAGACCCGGGCATGGGTGTAGTTCGACACGCGGATGCTGGCTATGAATTAGCGAAGAAGACTGCTCGAGAAAAAGGAATTCGCATGCCGATGCTTGAGAAGGAGGCTGGGCAATAATGACAAAACCTCTTTGGATCAAAAATGCATCTCAACTGGTTACTCTTGCAAGCGAACAACAAGGTCCCCGTTCAAAAGAAGCGATGTCTAATTTGGGTATAATCGAAAATGGAAGTATTTGGATTGAGAATGGATTGATTGAAGCAGTTGCAACGACTGAAGAAATTAAGCAACGGTACGAAAATCGCCTCCATGAAGCTGAAATCTTTGATGCAAATCATTTGTTGGTGACACCTGGTCTAGTTGATCCTCACACCCATGTCGTCTATGGGGGAAGCAGAGAACGAGAATTTGAGATGCGCCTTGAAGGTGCAACTTATATGGAAATTATGAATGCTGGCGGTGGGATTCATGCAACAGCAAGGATGACACGGGAAGCATCAGAAATGGAATTGTTTGAGCAGACTTCAAGGAGACTTAACTCTTTTTTACAGCATGGAGTGACAACAATTGAAGGAAAAAGTGGTTATGGAATGGACCTTGAGACGGAATTAAAGCAATTAAGAGTGATGAAAAAGCTGCAAAAAGAACATCAGATCGATCTTGTTCCGACATTTATGGGGGCACATGCAGTTCCGCCAGAATACAGAGGCAAAGAAGAGCAGTTTGTTGATTTGTTAATTGAGGAAATGCTTCCCATTATTGCAAAAGAGAAGTTAGCAGAGTTTAACGATGTTTTTTGTGAAAAAGGAGTCTATACTCCTGAGCAATCTGAAAGGATTTTAGAAGCTGGAAAAAAATACGGACTCATCCCGAAAATACACGCTGATGAAATCGAACCTTACAGGGGAGCTGAGCTTGCCGCGAAAGTTGGCGCTATTTCTGCTGAGCATTTGCTTAAAGCGTCTGATCATGGGATTGAAATGATGGCTAAGGCCGGGGTCATCGCTTGTCTCCTGCCGGCAACAGCTCTTTATTTGAGAGAAGAAGCTGCTAAAGGGAGAAAAATGATCGATGCAGGAGTACCGGTTGCCATTTCAACTGATTGTAATCCTGGCTCATCTCCAACCACGTCGATGCCTTTAGTAATGAACCTTGCTTGTATTACGATGCGTCTAACACCAGCAGAAGCTTTGACAGCAGCAACTTATAATGCCGCTTGTGCCATAAACCGTCAAGACGTCGCTGGCTCATTAGAGAAGGGAAAACAGGCAGATATAGTTGTCTGGAATGTAAAGGATTATCGTGAACTGCAATATTTATTTGGTGTTAACCACGTGAAAAGTGTTTGGAAAAAAGGTGTTAAGGTGGTGTCAAATGAATGAATGGGCATTGGTTGCATTCCCCTGAATGGAAATGGACTAACAACAGCACGGTAGATAAGCAATTTGTTCATCAATGGGTCGTTCCACTAGAGGAAATGTCCTCATATCCAGATGTAGTTCTTTATGGTGCGCCAATTTCCCGTTCATCGATAAGTGTTTCAGGCGCATCTCAATATCCAGATGAATTTAGGAGAATGTGGAAGAAGTTTGCTACCTATCAAATTGAAAAGAATATTGATTTAACAAAGCTTAACGTGGCAGATGCTGGAGATGTTCAAATGCATACGACTGATATTCTCCTTTCTCATGAGAGAATAGAGGCTGCAACCTTCCATTTAGTTAAAAAATATGCGCGCTCTGTCACTTCTCTCATCGGAGGTGATCACTCCGTAACTGCTTGTGCCATCCGTGGCATAAAAAAACAATATCCCGAGGAGAAAATCGGTATTCTTCAATTAGACACTCACCTAGATGTAAGGGATCCAAGTGAGCTTGGACCAGCAAATGGAACACCAATCCGACAACTAATTGATGGAAATGTTGTTGAGGGCAGGCATATTATTAATATTGGCTTGCATGGTTTTTTTAATGCAAAGTCTCTTGTTGACTACGCGCGGGAAAAAGAAATTAAGCTAGTTCCGTTAAATGAAGCAAGAAATCAAGGTTTGGTGCATACGATAAAGAGGTCGCTCGAATACTTGGCACAGGAAGTCGATAGAATTTATGTAACTGTTGATATGGATGTTCTGGATATTTCCGTTGCACCTGGTGTTCCAGCCTCGACTCCAGGTGGCATGAACTCCCAAGAATTGTTTGATATTTTGTTTGAGATCGGGACACGTCAAGAGGTTAACCATATTGATTTTGTTTGTCTCGATCCTACGAAGGATTCAATTGTTGCTGAAACGGTTAAAATTGGGGTCTATGCTTGGCTGCAATATTTAAGCGGTGTCGCTGTTCGAAAATAACTTTAAATATCTCTATACTTGCTAGTAAGTTTTAGCAGGCCATAATGATTAAATTGACCTATCGATAAGAAGTGTTTAAAATTATTTATGTCTGCGCACAACTTTTGCTTACAGGTGGGGATAGAATGACGATTTTTATTCTGATAGTTTGTATAGTTCTTGTCTTAAATCTTTATCGGTATCTACCCGTATGGGGAGTACGTTGTCTACAAATGTTAGAAATAGATGAGAATAGCACAACGATCGTTGATGTTCGGGATTATAATCAATCATATAAAGACGTTACCCAAGCAGCAATTAATATACCAGTGGCGTATTTAAATAGATATTTTCATGAAATTCCGGGTAAACAAATACATGTTGTCGCTGCCACTTCACTTGAAAAAAATATCAGTATCCGTTTCTTACGAAAAAAAGGGTATGCTGTTAAAAGCTATACATTAACAGACTGCCAATGTAATTAAAAGAATTAGGTGCTAAAAAATTTACAGCACTCATCTGTTGGTCAAACTGCCGATAGACTCGTTCAAATCGAGTTTGCCGACAGTTTTTTTGTTGTTTCGACAAAAACTTTCATTGCCGCGGATATTTCTTTTATGAAAAAGACGTTGAAAGAAATTAATCAGTTGTATGAGGCAAGTTGACTGTCGGAATTTAATTTTGATTTTTTAGATAGCTCATGAGGACAGGTACAAAACTCAGCATCTACAGAAAACGATCTTCTAGCGATCCTTTGAGGCAAAAAGAAAAGGGATTAAGAGGTATCCTCTAAAATCCCTTTATCGATAATTGAATTGACAGAGTTAAATTATATTTTTTACAAGCTATTATTTACTAATAAACATTTGTGTCCAGTAATTCCCATTCGCTACATAGCCAACGCCGATATGGGTAAAGGAAGAATTTAAAATATTGGCTCGATGTCCTTCACTATTCATCCACGCCTGCACGACCTCTTCAGGTGAACGCTGTCCCATGGCAATATTTTCTCCAGCAGAACGATAAGTAATTCCGAATCGCTTCATCATATCAAAAGGAGAACCATAGTTTGGGCTTGTGTGGCTGAAATAGCCCATCGTTTTCATGTCCTCAGATTTTGCTCTTGCAACTTTGCTCAAATTTTCATCAATCTTCAAGGCAGGAAGCCCATTTTTAGAGCGCTCTTCATTAGTTAAATCGACCACTTTTTGTTCAAAGGCACTTGCTTGAGTGTTGGACATTGTTGGTTTTTGTTCGCTTGTTTCCGGTTTTTTTGGCGTCTGTTGCTGAGCTGGTGCAGGTTTCGTAGAAACAGGCTTATCTGTCGTCACCGTTTGGTTGTTCTTTGTTGGTTGTTTTTGATTAAGTTGGAAATTAATCTGACTCTTTTGCAAATATTTGTTAAGTAAACGATTTAATTGTTCTTTATTTAAATTTCCTTGTTGGTAAATAGTTATGTTCTTAACACGCTTTGTCTCAATAGTTGCCGCATTTGCGTTAATGGCTGATGCCGAGGTAAATAAAAGAGCGGCAGAAGCAGCGATTGGTATGATGAATTTCTTTTTCATATGGTATAGCCTCCTAGAATCTTGTGTTTTGCTTGCCTCTACATGTTAGCATGCGATTTTTGTCATAATTCAGGGAGGTTTTTCCATGATAAGGCTATGAAAAAGATGGGTCATTATTCCATTTGTGTTATACCCAATAAATATCTACATTTTTTAAAAAAATAGTAAAATCAAAAAATGTTAATATTTAGGTTGAATGTTATAAATTACAACTAATTTGGGGTTGACAGAGTGTAAAAGAAGGGCAGTTTATTACATCTATAACGAATATGTAACTAAATTTAATGGAAAATGGCAACAAAGTTTTAGTTATATGTATTGCTAATTGTGTTTTTTATAAAGATGTTTTCCATTTAACGTGATAATTACCACCTATATTATCACTCTCTTCCATTAAAACTAAGGAAGTAGTTAGTACATTTTATAAAGGAGGGGTTTTAATTGATAAAGAAAACATCAAGTGTTGTACTGACTTCCGTATTGCTATTCAGCCTTGCGGCATGTGGAGTAGGTAATGACAACGTTGCCTATGATCCATCAAATGACGGCAGAGCAGGTAGGATTCCTGTTCGCAATGACGCTGACAATAATCGTGGTTTTTTTGAGCGTAATTGGGAAGAAGGAAACAACTTTATTGACAATGTCGCTAATGATGTAGGGTTTCAAGGTAGAAATCGAGTCAATCGTCGCAATGACAATGTCGATATTTCTGCTTCTAACACAAGCATTAACAGTGATAAATATCCACATACAAAAGCTGTCTTGATTCAAGATGCAAAATTTTCTTTTACTACAGATGATGGAAATGATTTGGCTTCAATTCAGAAGCAGCTTGAAGAACAATTAAAAGCAAGATTCGGTCAATTAACACCACAACTACGTCAGCAAGCTAAGCAACAAGCTCAACAACAAATCCAAAGGCAGCCAGCGCAGCAACAGCCGTCACAGCAACAGCCAGCGCAGCAACAGCCAGCGCAGCAACAGCCGTCACAGCAACAGCCGTCACAGCAACAACCAGCACAGCAACGGCCAGCACAGCAACAACCAGAACAACCAAAACAACAGGAGCAAGCACAGGGTGAAACAGGAAATATTAGTGAATATGCCCAACAAGTTATTGATTTGACGAACCAAGAGCGTGCAAAAAGCGGCTTACCAGCATTAAAGGCGGATGCGAAAATTAGTAGTGTTGCTTTGAAAAAATCTCAAGATATGCAGGCGAATAATTATTTTTCACATACGAGTCCAACGTATGGTTCGCCGTTTGATATGATGAGGGATTTTGGCGTCACTTATAAATCAGCTGGTGAGAACATTGCTCAAGGACAAAGAACACCACAGGAAGTTGTTCAAGCCTGGATGAATAGTGAAGGACACCGCGCTAACATTTTAAATTCTTCTTTTACTCATATTGGCGTAGGATATGAACAAAATGGAAATCATTGGACACAAATGTTTGTTGGAAGATAATAATTCTTTTGGGAGTCTTATTGTCAACGATAGGACTCCCTTTTATACATATTCATTTATTGGCGGCGGAATAGGTGAAAATACCTAAAAAAAAACCGTTCCTAGGGGAACGGATAAAAGAGACGGTGTTCAAGTAGGAAACTAACCCTATATGTAGTGGAATCTAAGAAGATAAAATCAATATATTGATTTTTATTTTACCATATGATTTCAGGTTAGGCAAATTGTTACTATTTACTCATACTTCCTTTAATTCAGAAATTTCGACGGTAGTTCTTTCTTTTAAAGGTCCTCTTAAATGGACGGTTGCAGTTTGTCCATCTTCATTAAGCTGATCAATCCAAACTGATGCACCATTATAATGAACTTCAATATCTGCCGAAGAAGATAATATTTGTTTGATACGTTTAATATCCATCCGATGTCCTCCTTCCTATTTCTCATTGTTAGTTTGTCAGAGGAATGGATATTTTATGCTGTTCATTTTATAAAAAACGAAATATTACAGCAATATCAGCACAGCATAAGGAAAGACAATAAAGATGAATGAAACCGTCAAAATGGTTGCCATCGATTTTTTCGTCAATTCTTTCCCTTCTCGTTTAATAGGTAACCCATTTTTATAAATGACGAATATGATTGCAAGCAGTGCTAATGCTTGAAGTGCAAACAAAATTTTATGGAAGAGCGCACTTGCCGACAAATCTTGCACTGTTGTGTTTGAAATTAAAAGAATCACTCGATCGTTTATGGTACCAAATAGGCCAAAAAACAAAATGATGAGAATGAGAATAATGAAGAAATCACGGTAAAAAGTTTTTATTTTAGCCATGGATAAAACCTCTCTTATTAATTAATGAAGCATATATATGCTACCATTTCTCGTTATTAGAAACAATTGAATGACAAGATTTTTGAAAGAAAATGATTGTTTTTGATTAAAATTGATTGAAAATGATTGATTTTGGTTGAGTATTGCAGTATGATAGAAACATGAAAGATGAAAACGCTTCAATGGAGGTGGTTTCTTGTTAGAAGCTGAACGACACGAAAAAATTTTAAAGCTGTTAAAAGAGAAAAATACAGTGAAAATTCACGAGCTCGTTGAACTTACCGCTTCATCCGAATCAACGATTCGCAGAGATTTAACATATCTAGAGAATAGAAAATTTTTAAAGAGGGTTCATGGTGGTGCAGCAAAACTACAAGGCAAATTACAGGAACCGACCATGATTGAAAAATCATCCATAAACCATCAAGCAAAACAAAAAATCGCAAAATTTGCTGTCGGATTAATCGAAGAAGGTGACTCTATTTATCTAGATGCAGGTTCAACCATTCTAGAAATGATCCCGCATCTTCCAGAAAACATCGTGGCAGTCACAAACGGAATGACGCATTTACCATTGTTATTAGAAAAAAATATAAAAACATATTTAATTGGCGGCTTTGTCAAACCGTCGACAAAAGCCATCATTGGTCGAGACGCTTGGGCAAGCCTTCAGCATTATCGTTTTGATAAATGTTTTATGGGAGTTAACGGGATTCATCCTCATTTCGGATTTACAACCCCTGATCAGGAGGAAGCGACCATAAAAGAATTAGCCATGTCGTTATCGCGAGAAGCATTCATTTTAGCTGACGATTCTAAATTTACAGAAGTTGCATTCGCAAAAATTGCCGATATTGAAGCAGCAACGATCATTACGAACGAGTTAGAGCGCGATATTGAAAAACAATATGAGGAAAAAACAGTTATAAAGGTTGTGACATCATGATTTACACAGTTACGTTAAATCCATCTTTAGACTATATCGTTAAATTAAATCAAGTTGAACTTGGTAGCTTAAATCGCTCCAGCGCAGAATCGAAGTTTCCCGGTGGAAAAGGGATAAATGTGTCGCAAGTGTTAAAAAGGGTTGGTGTCAATAGTAGAGCACTGGGCTTTATAGGGGGCTTTACTGGAGCTTATATTGAAGATTTTCTGAAAAAAAACGGAATTGAAACAGACTTTGTTTATGTTAATGAAGATACGAGAATTAATGTCAAAATAAAGGCTGAAGAGGAAACGGAACTGAATGCTAAAGGTCCTGCCATCTTAGAAAGTGATTTCACAGCATTAAAGGAAAAAATTCAAAACCTTACCGAAAACGACATCCTTGTTTTAGCTGGAAGTATTCCAACCTCAATGCCACGAAACACTTATGAGGAGCTGGCTAAAATTTGTCTGGAAAGGAAGGTGAAATGGATAGTCGATGCTGAAGAGGAACTTCTCAAAAGCATCCTTATGTATAAACCTTTTCTCATTAAACCTAATCATCATGAATTGGGTGACTTTTTCAATGTGAAAATTGAGAGCGGGGAGCAAGCTATCCCTTATGCACAAAAGCTTGTGGCAATGGGAGCAAAAAATGTGATCGTGTCTTTGGCAGACAAAGGTGCCATTTTTGTTAATAAGGATACGACATTGAAATCTAATACGCCAACTGGGGAATTAAAGAGTTCTGTCGGTGCAGGAGATTCAATGGTTGCGGGCTTTATTGCTAAGTACGAGCTTAGTGGTGACTATGAAGAGGCCTTTCGATACAGTGTTGCAAGTGGAAGCGCGACAGCGTTTTCCTTAGGTTTATGTACGAAGGATAAAGTAGAGGAAGTATTGACTCAAGTAAAGATAGAAAAGGTAAAGGGGGAACAATTATGAGAATTACTGAGTTGTTAACAAAAGAAACGATAAAACTTTCCATCAGTGGAAATGAAAAAAATGAAGCAATTGAAGAATTGGTTGAAGTTCTTGATCAAGCCAATAAATTAGCTGACAGAAATCAGTTTAAAGAGGCAATATTAACGCGAGAAGCTCAGAGTACTACAGGAATTGGAGAAGGTATTGCTATCCCTCATGCAAAAACGAGCGCGGTTCGTGAAGCCGCTATTGCGTTTGGCCGCTCTCAGTCTGGTGTTGAATACCAATCACTTGATGGTGAGCGAGCGCATCTAGTATTTATGATTGCTGCAACTGAAGGGGCTAATGATACCCATTTGGAAGCCCTTTCAAGACTTTCGACTATTTTGATGAATGGGGAAGTAAGAGAGCAACTTTTACATGCAAGCACTGAGGATGAAATTATTGCCATTATTAATAAATATGATCAAGAAAAAGAAGTAGAAGAGCAGTCGATGAGTGGAAAAAATGACTTTATCGTCGCCGTAACAGGATGTCCAACAGGGATAGCTCATACGTATATGGCGGCTGATTCATTGAAACAAAAAGCTCAGGAACTGGGGATCGATATTAAAGTTGAAACAAATGGGTCAGGCGGAGCAAAAAATATATTGACCGAAGAAGAAATTGAAAATGCAACTGCTGTCATTGTTGCAGCAGATACAAATGTGGAAATGAACCGTTTTAATGGGAAGCATGTGATAGAAGTTCCTGTCGCTGATGGAATTCGTAAGCCACAGCAATTAATTGAAAGAGCGATCAAACAAGATGCACCGATTTATAAAGGACAGGGGGGAGCGAAGCAAGAGAATAATCAAGATTCTCGCAGTGCTGCTTCCATGATTTATAAACACCTAATGAGTGGTGTATCCAATATGCTTCCATTTGTCGTCGGTGGAGGGATTTTGATTGCCATAAGCTTTATGTTTGGGGTTAACGCATCCGATCCATCTGATCCATCTTATCACCCGATTGCAGAAGCGTTAAATACGATAGGTGGCGGTACTGCCTTCGGGTTAATGGTTCCGATTTTAGCCGGTTTTATTGCGATGAGCATTGCAGATCGTCCAGGTTTTGCAGCAGGGATGGTTGGCGGTATGCTCGCAGCGACAGGTGGTGCCGGTTTCCTCGGTGGTCTCGTCGCTGGTTTTCTCGCCGGTTATTTAGTAGTTGGTTTGAAAAGGATTTTCTCAGGTTTACCTGCTTCACTCGAAGGGATTAAAACGATCTTACTCTATCCATTATTGGGAATTGCATTAACTGGTTTTATTATGTTATATGTTGTCAATAAACCAGTTGCCGCTTTAAATACAGGTATTTCTGATTGGCTTTCTACTCTTGGAACAGGTAATGCTGTTTTATTAGGAATTATTCTTGGATTAATGATGTCATTTGATATGGGTGGGCCTGTTAACAAGGCGGCATATGTTTTTGGAACAGGGTTATTAGCAAGTGGTGTTTATGGGCCAATGGCAGCGATAATGGCAGCAGGTATGGTCCCTCCACTTGGAATTGCGATAGCGACAACCATTTTCAAAAATCGCTTTAATAAACAAGACCGTGAAGCTGGTAAAGTAAACTATATTATGGGTCTATCCTTTATTACAGAGGGAGCAATTCCTTTTGCAGCAGCTGATCCGGTTCGAGTGATTCCATCATTGATGGCGGGCTCTGCAGTAGCAGGAGGTCTGTCCATGTTTTTTGGCATCGGTCTTCAAGCTCCTCATGGCGGATTATTCGTTATTCCACTAGTTAGCGGTGGCTGGTTCATGTATTTATTGGCGATTGCGATCGGTGCAGTTGTTTCAGCTATCTTGCTAGGAGTGCTCAAAAAGCCTCTTAAATAAAATGTAAAAACGAACAAGGTCATCTAAGCCTTGTTCGTTTTTTAATGCCGTTTAGTGTTGTTAAATGAACGTCTCTTTTTAGAAAGTGACATAGACTGTGTTCTAATAGCAGCGAATTATTATTGAAAAGGCTCTGTTATATGTCGGTGTTGATCTGGTGAAACTTTGGTTTCACATGAAATGAGCCCAAAATCATTTTAACAACAATTCTATTTAACAAAGCCATTGAAAAAGAACAGTTCCTTGCTGGATTTTACGAAGCTGAGCACGGAAGCCGTTTTTACATCTGCACTTCTAACGATACCAATTTCGATTAAAATCCAATTCTAAAACCTGGCCGAACTTATTGGCGAAATCGATAAAATAAGCACCTCGTGCCGTCAAAATCCCTCTATCAAACACATAGGGAGCATCAACGTACCCTTTTTCCGAAAAGACCCCTAAAAATTCTCGCGCCTGCTTTGAAATCCCTGTCGTATAATTCCGATCGAGTAAAATTCCTGCTTTCGCTAACAAAAATGGTGCACTTGAAATGGCTCCGATGACAGCATCCTGTTCATATACTTTGCGAATAAATTCAAAAAGCGACTCGATTTCCATTAAATGTTGAAAGTCATCAACACCTGGGAGAACCAGACTTTGTAATTGTTCAAGCTGTATTTTTTCAATAGTTGTTTCCGGTAGACAGGTCAAACCGGCCTCACCCTTCACTGCTTCATCATTTAATCCAATAAATATTTTCGGATGATTGGCTTGGGTTAATACAGAAAGAATGACAGATAGCTCATATTCGCTAAATCTTGGATAAAGTAAGATGCCGGTTGTCATTACCGCACCTCCTGGGAAAAAATTTCAATCTATGTTATACAATTTCTACATTTTTTGATAAACTCCTTTAAAATTCATAAAATTTAGTATTTTCTAACTGGAATTGTTGATAAAAAGATTTTGGCTTATTTATTGTGAAATAGTTCACAGGACTTTCAGTCAACAGAAAAGAGAAAAAAATGAGCCAAAATCAATACTGATATATAACAAAGCCAAAATTTAAAAAACACACGTTCATATTTATTAAAAAGAACCTATATATTTTATGAGATGACATTAAGGTGAAATTTGAAGAAGGGCAGGGATTCGTAAATGGCAAATTATGAACAAGCCGCACAATTTGAACATCGTTTTTGGCTTCAAGTATTAGGGGATCATGCGAGGTTTATTCATGATTCACTCGGTCCGAGTGAAAAAGAGTTGATCGAGCAAGCAAGTGCGTTTATTTCAATTTTTGACCAATTATTACATCAGGTTGAGGGAACGGATTTAATGAAATTAAGCGAAAGAGCCGAGGTGGAAGCAAAGAAATTGCGGCAGTTTAAATTGGATATTATTGAGCGTCATTTGACAGGTGATATAACGATTCATTTAGGTCCAGTATTTATTAATCATATGGTTAACGAGTTGGAAGAATACTTGCTGTTGTTAGAGTATTTGAAAAAAGGAGAAGTTCCACCAGTATTTCATGAACTTCATCATCATTTAATTTGGTTGTTAGACGGTGCTGGTCATGCAGGAGCCATCTCTGACAATATGGAAACGGTTGAGAAAAAAATAAAACGGCAAAGCGATGAATTTACAAAGGACTTTGAAGCTTTTTACTTAAAAGCAGTTGAATTGACAGGCTTTTTACGGACAAATTTATCAACTTTTCCCGCACTCGAAAAATTTAATCATGACGTCCAACTGGAAATGAATTTATTTATGGGCTTCTTAAATGAAATTGAAGAATTAGAATTAAGTAAAGAAGCACTAGGTACGTTTGCTCCTTTAATGGCGGATCATATGATGCGTGAAGAATGTTATTATTTAACAAAACTTGCTGAAACAACAGATATTGAACAGCCCCAATGTGATCCGACTAAACCAAGATTAGAAATTTAAGACTGTCATCAGTAAGGCAGACAAACCAATGCGCCAGAGTTATACTCTTCGCGCATTGGTAAAAATGATTTTATCCTAATTGTTTAATAAACTCCCTCATAAACCCAGGTAAATCAGGCCAAGCATGTCCTGATACAAGATTTCCTTCGACATGAAGATGTTCCTCGATATATGTAGCGCCTGTTGCTTCTACATCTGGCTTACAAGCGATGTAAGCGGTCAATTCTCTGTCTTTTAAATATTGCCTTACAGTGGTTAAAATAAGACTGGCATGGCAGATAGCTGCAATTGGTTTGTTCGTTTCAAAAAAATGAGCAACAATCGCTGGAACATTTTCATTTAAACGAATATACTCTGGAGCCCTCCCCCCAGGAATAATTAATCCATCGTACGCTTCTGCTTTTACTTCCTCAAATGTAAGATGGGATTCAATTAAATATCCTTTGCTTTCTGTGTAAGTGTCCCATCCGATAAAATCATGAACGACCGTTTGCAACTGCTTCTTTGATGGAGCGGCAATTTGTACATCATAACCTTCCTCAAGACAACGGAAATACGGATAATAAATTTCTAATGCTTCGACTGCATCTCCGGCAAGAATGAGAATTTTTTTTGACATTAACAATTCCTCCTCTCCAATTATAAAAGGCTCTTGCCTTTCAAAGTACATTATTCGCAGAAGAGGGAGCAGATTCCTTTTTTATTCATAAAAAATTTATTTCATTTTTACAACTTAGTATGAAGAATTGGAGGGTTTGTCATATTAACATGGAGAGATGTTGTTAAAAATAGGAGGTAATGAGTTTGATTTTTAAAAAATGAGGGTGTCAATATTTGTTATGATGACTTTGGATCAGGTACTCCAATTATTTTTATTCATCCTCCCGGGATGGGAAGAAGAGTTTTTTATTTTCAAACCAGCCTCATGGAACGTTTACGTGTCATCTTTCCTGATTTAAGTGGTCATGGAGATTAAACATTTCCATTGAAAGCTATACTAATGAAATTAAAGCCCTGTTAGATCACTTGCAAATTCCTAAAGCGACTAAATGCGTTGCACATAGTCATACAAATCAGCGAGATATCAGCCAAATGCTGTTTAAGCATATGCTTAAAGCGAATCGAGTTGCTTGGTTACAATATTATGAAAAATCGTTAACGTATTCCTGTGTAGAGCGTCTTTCTCAATTAAATAGCCCTCTGTATTTAGTTTATGGTGCAAAGGATTTTATTAATCATCATTTGCGATTTTATCAAAACTACCCTCATCAGCTTACAGTGGTGAAAAAAGTCTCACATCAAGTTCTTACAAAGGAATGGAAAGTTTTTAATCAATTAATTGTGAGTTTTGCAACCGAAACGTTTAAATAAGGGTAGGTGCCAGTCAAGTTGGTTGAATGGACTTGAAACATCCATTCAACCACTAGCTGACATAGAAAGCAAGATGAAGTCTATTTTTTTTCTTTATCTGGTTTTATGGCAAATAATGTTAACAAGACTGCGCTGACGCCAATGATGGCTAAAATATAAAAAAGGCTTCCCTCGAGTTGATTTAAAAGGATTGCGATGACAGGCGGCCCTGCAGCTACTCCGATAAAACGCATTGAGTGATAAATGGAAGTAATGGTTCCCCGTTGGTCTTTTTGAATTCCTTCTGTGATGATTGCATCTAAACATGGGAGACTGGCGCCAATGCCGATGCCGCTTAATAAGAACATGATAATCATGAACCACATGCCTTTGGAAAAGCTTAGACTCACTATTGAGAGGGACATTAACAATAAGCCAGTGAAAGTAATCCATTTCATCAATATCTTATTTTCTTTAATGATTTTCCCGGTAATAAGTGAAGTAAGACATAATGCTCCTAAAGGCAGAGCGAGGTAAAGACCTTTCTTTACATTCATAATATGATGCTCTCTTTCAAGTACTTCAGATAAATAAAAGAGGACCCCGAACAGGACAAACATTAAAATAATTCCAATAGCAAAAATCGCTAGTAGCCATCTGCCATTATTTTTAAAAATCTTTTTAAGCTGATAAATAAATTCTTTAAATGGGATTGGTTCGTATTCGGTCTTTCCTCTTCTAACAAACAAAGCCATTAGAAGAATGGAAATAAGACAAAATATTGGAAACGACAGAAACGGAATAAACCAGATAAAAGTTGCCAAAAATGCACCAAGTATTGGACTAATGACTTTTCCAAGGGTGTTAGATGTCTCAATAATTCCAAGTGTGCTGCTGACTTCTTTTTCACTTTTAAACATATCTCCTACAAGAGGCATAACAATCGGTGCTGCCCCTGCTGCTCCGATTCCTTGAAGAGCACGGCCAACAAGGATGATCCAATAGGGATCTTTAATTTTCCAGGCTGCCCAACCAGAAATGAGACCACCAATAGCAGCAATCGCCAGACTAGGGATGATTACTTTCTTTCGTCCGATATGATCAGATAAAAATCCGGCAATTGGTATTAAAATAATCGCCACAATCGAATATACGGTTATGATTAAGCTTGATTGAAATGAAGAAATATTTAATTTGTCCTCCATTGCTGGAAGAACGGGAATGAGCATTGAATTACCTAACGTCATGACGAGAGGGATTGATGAAATAGCTAAAACACTCCATTTATTCCCATAAGATTGTTTTGATTTCTTGCTATCCTCTCTGCTTGTCAAAGAATTTTCAATGAAATCCATCTTTTGCTCCGTCCTTTTTTTATTATTGTTAACACTTTTCAGCAATTAGAAGACTTCATATCAGTTTTAGAATTGATAACTCCCAACCTTAATATTTACTTAAATGCTGAAAAACTAACTGAAAAAAGATTTACTATTTATGGATCGAATAAAGTATTAGAATTTTTTGATAAAAATAGGTTGACTTTAAACCTGAATGTGTATATGATAATTAACAATAAATGAATGGCGATGACGAAGAAGAGTAGCTTAAAAGGATTCTTTAGAGAGCTGATGGTTGGTGAAAATCAGTGCTGAATTTTAAGTGAATGGGCTTCAGAGCTTCCAAACCGAATCATAATGTGTAGTAGGCTTTGGCGAACGAGTCTCATCGTTACAAGAGACAGGTATTACATTGCAGATTGCAATTGATACTGATGAGTGAGCTAATTATTTTAGCTAATGAAGGTGGCACCACGGGTTTCTCGTCCTTTTCTTAGGATGAGAAGCCCTTTTTGTTTTAATAAGGACAACTGAATAACGAACATCGTTGAGTAAGAGGAGTAAATGAAAATTTGATTTTTTTCAGAGAGCCGGGGAAGGTGGGAGCCGGTAAAATCAATTTCATCGAATGGACTTACGAGAGACAGCTTGAAAGGATCAGTAGGGCTGTACGGAATTCCACCGTTACAAGGATAGGATTTACAATGAAATTTGTGAATCTAAAGAAGTGGGAGTATTTTTAAGCTCTAACCTGAGGTGGCACCGCGGTGAATATTATCGTCCTCTATAAGCGCAGCAATGCGTTTATAGAGGGCTTTTTTATTTTGGTTTTGTGGTTTGTTTTGGTTCATTTTCGTGCGAAATCTTGGTTTGATACGAAAATGAGGCAAAAATAAACGGAATCATTCAACATAGCCTATTTTTTTCATTATAGGTTAGAGCACCTTTTGTCATTACTGTTTAAGAAATATTAATAAGAAAGGGGTTATCACATTAATGAGAGTAGAGGAAAAATTCATCTTAGCTGAGACGATTCAAGGAGACACCCTCACACCAATCTCTATTTATCAGAAGTTGTCTGGACGAAAGAAATTTTTATTGGAGAGTTCGTTAAAGCACGAAGATTCTGGTAGATATTCGTTTATTGGTGCAGGTCCAGCATTTGAAATAAAAGGATTTGAAACGAAAACAGTTATTACAACAAATGGAGTTGAGCGCATTGTCGCAGAAAAGCCTCTCGAAGTGTTGAAACAGTTGATGTCAAAAGTGATAGCGGATGATGAGAACTGCATTCCCTTCATTGGAGGTGCAATTGGTTTTGCTTCCTATGATGTCGCTCGCCATTATGAAAAGATAGGGAATGACTTGCCTGATCATTTCTCCCTTCCCGATGTCCATTTTATGATGTTTGAGGAAATCATTGCATTCGATCATTTACAACAGAAAGTATATTTGTATGGCATTCCATTATTAGAATCAACAACAAAAACAGAACTAAAAGCGCGATTGCAGGCAAGAAAAAGTGAAATTGCAGAGCTTAAACCGAAGGAAGATAAAGCCTTTAACCTCACTTCATTTGAAGCATCCATGACGAAGGAACAATTTATAGAGAAAGTGAAAAAAGCAAAGGAATATATTGTGGAAGGTGATATTTTCCAAGTCGTCCTCTCACAACGGATGACGGCAAAAGTAATCGGAGATCCTTTTTCTTTTTATCGAAAACTACGAATTCAAAATCCCTCTCCATACATGTATTATCTTGATTTCGAAGATTATATTGTCACTGGTGCATCACCTGAGAGTTTAATAAAAGTGGCAGAGAATAAGGTCATTACAAATCCGATTGCAGGTACGAGGCCAAGAGGAAAAAATAAACAAGAAGACGAGGAACTTGCAGTAGAGCTAAGAAATGATGAGAAAGAATTGGCAGAGCATCAAATGTTAGTCGATTTGGGTCGTAATGATATTGGTAGAGTTAGCGAATTTGGCACTGTTAAAGTTGAGAAATATATGGAAATCGAAAAATATAAGCATGTCATGCACTTAGTATCAGAAGTCAGTGGTATGTTGAAAAAAGAGTATAGTCCGATCGATGCATTAATAGCTTGTCTGCCAGCTGGAACGGTATCAGGTGCACCGAAAATAAGGGCGATGGAAATTATTAACGAGCTTGAAGAGATAAAAAGAGGAGTTTATTCAGGTGCTATCGGATATCTATCTGTCAACGGCAATATGGATTTTGCGCTTGCCATCCGAACGATGATTATGAAGGATGAGGCTGTTTATATTCAAGCTGGTGCAGGAATAGTGCATGATTCGATTCCAGAAAAGGAGTATGAAGAAACACTGCATAAATTGAAAGCATATTTGGAGGAGGAGAAATGATACTACTCATCGATAATTATGATTCTTTTACTTTTAATCTTTACCAATATTTTGGAGAATTAGGTGAAGAAGTGATTGTAAAACGAAATGATCAAGTGTCAGTAGAGGAAATTAAAGCATTAAATCCAACTGCTATTTGTTTATCTCCGGGACCGGGAAGACCAGAACATGCAGGGATTTGCGTCGATCTGATTCAATCTTTATGTGAGAAGGTACCGATTCTTGGTATTTGTTTAGGTCATCAGGCAATCGGCTATGCTTTTGGAGCGACGATAGAGAAAGCAAAAAATATTATGCATGGAAAAAGATCTTATATGTTTCATGTGGGCAATGAGTTATTTGAAAATTTGCCTGCGCCAATTGAAGTTATGCGCTATCATTCATTAGTGATAAAAAAAGAAACGCTTTCGGAAGATTTCAAAGTATTAGGTGAAACGACTGATGATCACGAGATTATGGCGATTAAGCATAAGCAGTACCCATTATATGGTCTTCAATTTCACCCAGAATCAGTCGGAACAGAAGCTGGTATGAAAATGCTCAATAAGTTCCTGAACGATGTTAGGAGGAGTAGGTAAATGAGAGATTATTTACAACGCATAGCTGATCGTGATTCTTTGTCAAAAAAAGAAATACAAGAAGCAATGAACAATCTTTTTTCTGAAAATACAACAGATAGCGAAATTGCTGCTTTTATGATCGGTTTAAAAACAAAAGGTGAAACTGTTGATGAAATTGTTGGAATCGTTGAAGCATTAAGGGCAAATGCGTTAACATATCATTCGGAAATTTCCCAAGTCATTGATAATTGCGGGACTGGAGGCGATGGTTCAAAAAGCTTTAATATCAGCACGACCTCAGCTTTTGTCATGGCCGGTGCAGGACTAAAGGTGGCAAAGCATGGGAACCGCAGCATTACTAGTAAAACTGGGAGCGCTGATGTGTTGGAATATCTAGGGGTGAATTTAGATTTAAATCCGGATATTTCGCTGCAGATTTTGAAGGATGTGGGCATTACCTTCTTGTTTGCACCATACGTTCATCCGAATATCAAAAGAATTATGAAGGTTCGAAAAGATCTGCGGATTCCTACAGTTTTCAATTTAATTGGACCGTTGACAAACCCAGTTGATTTGGATTTTCAGCTGCTAGGGATCTATCGCAGAGATTTAATTGAAATGTTTGCTGAAGTTTTAAAATCACTTGGAAGAAAGCGTGCAGTTGTATTAAATGGTGCAGGTTTTATGGATGAAGCTTCATTAGCAGGAGAGAATCATTTAGCCATTTTAGATGATGGAAAGATTCAGTATCGAGTCCTCCACCCAGAAGAGCTTGGTTTTTCTATTTATAGTAATGAAGCTATTAAAGGTGGCGATCGTAAGGAAAATGCTGAAGCCCTTTTGAGCGTTTTGAAAGGTAAAAAAGGGGCACATCGTGATATAGTTCTCCTCAATGCAGGAATTGGCATCTTTACAGGTGGAATTGCTTCTTCGATCGAAGATGGGATTAAACTTGCCTCAGAAAGCATTGACTCAGGAGCTGCAATGGAAAAACTTGAAAAACTAATTGAAAATAGCCATGCCGGGAAGACAGAGGTGATTTAGTTGGAAACGATTTTAGAAACGATTTTAGCGGAGAAGAAAAAAGAAGTAGAAATGCTTAAGGAAAGTCAAGTCAGGAAAGCGCCAGTTGCTCGTAATAGAAATTCATTGTTAGAGAAGCTTGAGAATGCAAAAGAGCTGATGATTATTGGGGAATTTAAAAGAGCGTCGCCATCAAAAGGGGATATTAACATAAATTCGAATCCTGCATCTCAGGTGCAAATGTATGTTGATGCAGGTGCAGATGCAGTTTCTGTACTAACTGACACTACTTTTTTTAAAGGATCAATGGACGATTTGCAGGTGGTCAGACAGTTGATTGCCAATCCTATTTTATGTAAGGACTTTATTATCGATCCCATTCAAATTGATGTTGCAAAAAATTCAGGGGCGGATATTGTTCTTCTCATTGCTGCCGCACTTGATGATAGAAAGCTTTACAATCTCTATCAGTATGCACTGGAGAAGGGATTGGACGTACTTATGGAAGTTCACAATGAGGCGGAAGCAGAGAGAGTATTAAAGACGGATAATCGTTTAATTGGTGTAAATAATCGCGACTTAAGAACGTTTGAGGTCAATCTCGATGTTACGGAGTATCTTGCACCGTTTATACGAAAAGAAGAGCGATTTTTAATTAGTGAAAGTGGGATTGGCACTATTGAAGATGTTGAAAGGGTTGTAGCTGCAGGGGCAAACGGGATTCTTGTAGGAGAAACCTTTATGAAGCATCAAAATCCCAGTGAAATTATTAAGGCGATGAAGCTTCCATTAAGTGAGGGATTTAGGCGATGAAGGTAAAAATCTGTGGAATTCAAGATGTGCAAACTGGTCAATATGCAGTTGAACAAGGAGCAGATGCTCTTGGCTTTGTTTTTGCGGAAAGTAAAAGGAAAATCTCTCCAAAGGAGGCAAGGAAGATCATTAAAGAGTTGCCGACTGAAGTTTTCAAAGTAGGCGTTTTTGTTAATGAGGAGCTTGAAAAGGTTCAGGAAATTATTTTGCAAACTGGTCTTGATGCTGTACAACTACATGGGGATGAGTCACCGAATTATTGTCGGAATTTTGCAATTCCTGTTATTAAAGCGTTCAGCATTGAATCAAGGGCAGATATCATTAAAATTGCTGAGTATGATTGTGAATATGTACTTCTTGACAGTCCGAAAGGGAAATACCGCGGTGGAAACGGAATAAAATTTGATTGGAGCCTGTTAGAGAATTTTGAAGCAAGGGGCAAGAAAATGATTCTAGCTGGCGGATTGAACCCGGAAAACGTAACAGAGGCGATAAGAAAAGGCGCCCCTCATATGGTCGATGTTAGCAGCGGTGTTGAAACAGATGGGAAAAAAGATTTTGTTAAAATTCGTTCGTTTTTAGAACAGGCCAAGAATTGGGAGGAAATAGGATGAGCACGTATACATTACCGAATGAAAAAGGTCATTTTGGCAAATACGGTGGCAGGTTTATTCCGGAGACACTCATGCAAGCAGTGAATGAATTGGAGAGCGCATATAAGGAAGCGGTTAAGGACAAAGGGTTTCAAACACAGCTTCATTCTTTGTTAGCGGATTATGTAGGACGAGAAACACCTCTCTACTTTGCTGAAAATCTGACTGAATTTAGCGGGGGAGCTAAAATATATTTAAAACGTGAAGACTTGAATCATACAGGCGCTCATAAAATTAATAATACAATTGGGCAGGCGCTGTTAGCAGTGAGGATGGGGAAGAAGAAAATAGTCGCAGAAACAGGTGCTGGCCAACATGGGGTTGCGACCGCAACAGTTTGTGCATTGTTAAACTTAGAATGTGTCATTTTTATGGGAGCAGAGGATATAAAAAGGCAGCGATTGAATGTTTTCCGTATGGAACTTTTAGGAGCAAAGGTTGAAGCTGTGACTTCCGGAAGTCAAACGTTAAAGGATGCATGTAATGAAGCATTGCGATACTGGGTTTCTAATGTTGAGGAATGCCATTATATTTTAGGCTCAGTTATGGGTCCCCATCCATTTCCTATGATGGTTCGTGATTTTCAAAGTGTCATTGGGAAAGAAACGAAAAAACAATTTATGGAAAAAGAAGGAAGATTGCCCCATGCATTAGTGGCCTGCATTGGCGGCGGCAGCAATTCAATGGGCATGTTTTACCCGTTTATTGAAGAAAAGCAAGTTAAAATGTATGGAGTTGAAGCTGCTGGTCTTGGTGTTGACACAGAGCAGCATGCTGCTTCATTAACAAAAGGAAAACCAGGTGTTCTGCACGGAGCACTCATGTACTTATTACAGGATGAAGCAGGACAAATTCAAGAAGCGCATTCCATCTCAGCTGGGCTTGATTATCCAGGAGTAGGACCGGAGCACAGCTATTTAAAAGATATTGGTAGAGTGGAGTATCACTCCATCACAGACGATGAAGCATTAGAGGCATTAACGCTTCTTTGCAAATTAGAAGGCATCATCCCAGCTTTAGAAAGTTCACATGCTGTTGCTTATGCGATCAAGCTTGCAAGTAAGATGGGCAAGGAGGAGAGCATTGTTGTTTGCTTATCTGGTCGAGGAGATAAGGATGTTCAAACTGTAAAGGCGAGATTGGAGGGGGAACAAGAGTGAATCGATTAACCAAAGCATTTGAGCGTTTAAAGAAAAAAGATGAAAAAGCGTTTGTCCCCTACATTATGGCGGGCGATGGGGGACTTGAAAAGTTGATGGAACGGATTGTTTTTCTTGAATCATGTGGGGCGACGGCTGTTGAAATTGGCATCCCCTTTTCTGACCCAGTTGCCGATGGACCAACGATTCAAGCTGCGGGTTTACGTGCACTTAACGAAGGGGTTACTTTAAAGGCAGTGCTTCAAACCATTTTAAACGTTCGACCAATTGTTTCAATTCCAATCATTGTGATGACATATATGAATCCGATTTACGCTTATGGCATTGCCTCTTTTATTGAAGATGCCAGTAAAGCAGGGGTAGACGGTTGCATTATACCAGACTTGCCTATTGAAGAAGAGGACCTGCTACTTCCTCATTTTGAAGTTGCTGATATCGAACTTATCCGTCTCGTGACATTAACGAGTTCCAATGAACGAATTAAAGAGATTGCGAGTAAAGGCAAAGGCTTTCTTTATGCTGTTACCGTAACGGGTATTACTGGAGCAAGAGCAAAGTTCCATGCCCAAGTAGAGAATTACTTGAAAAATATAAAAGAAATAAGCTCATTGCCAGTGCTTGCCGGATTTGGGATTTCAACCTCTGAACAGGCACAAGAGATCAGTCAATATTGTGATGGTGTTGTTGTAGGAAGTAAGATCGTTGATTTATTTCACAAAAATAACCTTGATGAAATCGAAAAGCTAATTAAGTCAATAAAAATGATGGAAATTTAAGCGGGTGGAGTATCATTCGCTTTTTTTCTTTATACATCAGTTTTAGATGGATTTTTTATGAAAAGATTGATATATTCAAGAGAGGTAAACTTTTGGATAGTGTAGGATGTGATTTTGTAAATGGCGTTAACGGAAAAAAGATGGTTTCGAATAATGATTGCGATCATCTTATTTTTACTGATTATGTTTTTGCTAAATGTTAATAATTTTCTTTTAGAACCTGTTATGGTTTTACTGAAGACAATCTTTCTTCCATTTGTGTTGGCAGGAATCTTATATTATTTATGTCGTCCGTTAGTTACTTATCTTGTCAAGCAAAAGTGCCCTAAGTGGTTAGCGATTATTGCAGCTTATTTTGCGATCATCTTATTTGTATATGGGATTATAAAGTTAATTGCTCCACCAATAAATGATCAGCTCGAAAGATTTGTCGATAATCTGCCGGCGATGATATCAACCGTTATGGATTGGGCAGAGTATGTTCAAGAGAATCGCAGTACCTTTCCTAGCTTCATACAAGATGCTTTCCTAGCTGCCAGTCAAGATATTGAGTCAAGGTTGCAGGACAATGTCGGCAATATTGCAAATGGGATATTAGGAGTATTTGGAGTAATCGGCGGTTTTATAAATATTCTATTTGGCATTGTGCTGGTGCCGTTTATTCTCTTTTATATGCTAAAAGATGGTCAACGTTTTTCAACAAGTGTTACAGCGTTCTTTCCGAAAAAGAAAAAAGAAAACGTATTGGCCATTTTAAAAGATATGGATAGAACAATTGCCACGTATATTCAGGGACAAATGTTAGTCTGTCTAATTTTAGGGATTCTCTTATTTATTGGCTATTCTATTATTGGTTTAAATTACTCCTTGGTTTTGGCAGTGTTTGGGATGTTCACAAATGTTATCCCGTTTTTAGGACCGTTTATTGCTGTTATTCCCGCTCTATTAGTTGCTTTATTTCAAGAGCCAATTCTTGTTGTATATGTTGCCATTGTTACATTAATTGCGCAGCAACTTGAAGGGAATGTCATTTCACCAAATGTTATGGGAAAGACTTTAAATATTCATCCTTTAACGATCATTGTGCTCGTGTTAACAGCTGGAAGTTTAGTGGGGATTGTCGGGGTTATATTTGCTATTCCACTGTACTCTATCGTTAAGGTGATTGTCATTAATATCGTGAAAATTTATCGAACAGCGTAGAGAAAGGATGTTGGCTCTGTAATAGGAGCCAACATCCTTTTTGTTTTTTTGGCAAAATGATAGCTTAATTCTGTTAAATAGTAAATATCTAAAGCTGTCAAATGTATGAACCTTTAACGCACCTAGAACATTTTCGAATCTATTTAGCATTTCTATTGCGGTTGACTCTATAGGTAGGTTCTTTGATGAATTTTCTTTTGTTCCTAAGCTTGATATTTTTTCATAGTTTTCATAATGGTGCGCAAATCTTCAATTAAAATTTGCCCGGGTGCAGAGCTTTTGTCACCGACAGCAAAAATAAGTTGGGACCCAAATATCCAACCAGCCATACGGCTAATTGCGCCCATTTTACCCATTGCCATTGTTGCAATTGGAATAGAAAGGAGTTTTTTCGCTTCATCGGTCGCATTAAGTAATTGGAGAACATCGGTAAGATTATGGGGCATGACCGCAATTTTCCCAATATCTGCACCTGAAATTTCCGCTCTTCTTAAAATAATGAGGAGCTCTTCTGCTGAAGGTGTGGATTCAAAGTTATGATACGATAAAATTAAAAGTTTTCCATTTTTTTCTGAGATCGACCGAATATGTGAAATTGCATCAGTATCACGCTGTAATTCATAGTCAATAAGTTCAATCGGTGCTTCTTTACATATTAATTCGAGCAAATGATCTAACTCGCGATCAGTTAAGGGGATGGGATTTCCTCCCTCTGCTTCTGAACGGATTGTGAAAAGAAGGGGGATGTTTCCTATTTCTGCTTTTAAATCATAGGCAAGTGCAATTACGTTTTCAGCATGCTGTAAATCTTCATAGTAATCTGCTCTCCATTCGATGAGATCGGGGGCATGCTCTTTTACTCGTCTTGCTTCTATTAACAATTTATTTCTCGTCTTGCTAACTATAGGTGTGCATATGTATGGATGTTTATTCAAGATAATTTTGTTCCTCATCGTCTATTGCTTCTCTCCTTACCGCTAATAAATGAAACTTTTGTTTTTAGAAATCATAACATTTGAAAATAGTTTTATCTAGAGGCTGAACGATCTTGCAGTTGCTTTGTCTACACTTAATGATGCAATAAATATGTCCAAAGCGCCAAAAAAGGCGCTTCAGAGTGCAGACAAAGTTAATATCCAATGCAAACTGGTGAGGCAAAGATATTTTATTTTTTCAGTTTAGTAACCAATAAAGCTAGCTCCGACAATAATTAGCAAAATAAATAGAACAACAATTAACGCGAATTTTGAATTGCCACCATGTTCGTAACTCATTAAGATCACCTCCAGTTTACAACTAAACAGCATAGGGGAAGCTGTTTCCCTAATATCATATGACGAATAAGAAAAGAGGGTTGGACAAGTAAACGACTCCAATCGCCTAAATTTATGAAATAGGTGAAAAGGATTGTTTTTTGACTATTATGTTAGTAAACTGGGATTATTTCAAAAATAATCCAAATTAACTAGCATATTTATAAATCTTTGAGTCCTCAGCCACTATTAAAGAAATTTGCTCCTATGATAACGTTAAAATACAACAAGAATATTCTGAATTTATATACTTTTCCCTAAAAAAGGAGGGCCTTATGAAGAAGCTTAAAGCGTTATCGATCTTATTAATTGTATTACTTTTTTTCACTACTTCCGCCTCTGGTGCAAGTCTTCCACAGCACAAGGAAAGTACACAAAGAGCTATCACTGCAAGTAAATCTATACAAAAATCTGAGTACGAACAGCACTATGATCCATCCGATACGGTGCGGGTTATTGTTGAGATGAAAACGGAGCCAGCGATTGAATATGCGCAAAAGCGGGGAAAACGTTATAAAGAGCTTCCAGAGGCAACAAAGAATAATTTGAAAGCTGCAAAGCTGGAAGAACAAAATAAAGTGAAGGAAAAAGTCAAAAAGAAGAAGATAAGTCTTCGTGAGAAGGAAACATTTACGACAGTTTTAAACGGATTTAGTGCGGAAGTTAAATATGGGGATATTGAAGAAATAGAAAAGCTACCAGAAGTTTCTGAAGTTGAAATAACATTGGAATATGAGCGTCCACAAGATTCTCCAGATATGGTGTATAGTAAAGAGCTTGTTCAAGCTCAAGAGGCTTGGAGAGAGTATGGCTTCAAGGGTGAAGGAAAAATAGTCGGCGTTATTGATACCGGACTTGATCCGTCCCATCAGGATATGGTTCTTACTTCAAAAAAAGAGGCAGCACTGAAAAAAAATGATGTAAATAAATATATAAGAGAAAACGGTCTTAAAGGACAATATTTTTCTGAAAAAGTCCCTTACGGATATAATTATATGGATGAAAACAATGTTATTCGTGATATCGCTCCAGGTGCCTCCATGCATGGAATGCATGTTGCGGGAACAGTTGGAGCAAATGGCAACGAGGATAATGGGGGAATAAAAGGAGTTGCTCCAGAAGCGCAGTTATTAGCTTTGAAGGTCTTTGGCAATGATCCCAATATTACGACAACTTACGGGGATATTTATGTAAAGGCAATAGATGACGCAATTATTTTAGGTGCAGATGTGTTAAATATGAGTCTCGGTTCAACGGCAGGCTTTGTTTCAGCGGAGACAATGGAACAGAAAGCCATTACAAGAGCAGTTGAAAATGGAGTTGTCATGTCAATATCTGCAGGGAACTCAGCCCATCTTGGTAACGGTTGGGCAAATCCATTAGCATCTAATCCTGATATTGGTGTTTCCGGTTCTCCAGGACTTGCCTACGATTCTCTTCAAGTCGCTTCTGTGGAAAATACATTTATGGATTTGGATGCAGTCAATTATGTCATTGATGGAGAAGAGGACAAAGCACCATTCCTTTCCGCTGGGAATACTCATCCAAATGATGATGAAGTAAACACATTCGACCTTGTTTATGGTGAACTAGGTTATCCGGAAGAGCTCACGAATGTTGCTGGAAAGTATGTATTAATTCAACGTGGAGAGCTTTCCTTTGTTGATAAAGCAATAAATGCCCAAAATGCTGGTGCAGTGGGAGTTATTATTTACAATAATACTGATGGTTATGTCAATATGGCAACAGATGCTGCTATAACCATTCCTCAGCTGTTTATGCTTAAAACGGACGGTGATAAATTAGCATCCGCGATTCAGTCTGGACAAGCCATCTCGATTACATTTAACGGAGAAAAAACGACTGCTCCAAACCCTGAAGGTGGAAAAATGAGTGACTTTACCTCTTGGGGGTTAACTCCGAACCTAGATTTTAAACCGGAAATAACCGCACCAGGTGGACAAATTTACTCAACCCTTGAAAATAATCAGTATGGGATGAAAAGCGGAACATCAATGGCGGCTCCTCATGTTTCCGGTGGCGCTGCTCTTGTACTGGAAAGGGTTGATAATGAATTTGGCGTGATCGGTTTTGAGAGGGTTAATATCGCAAAAAACCTGCTTTTAAATACCTCTGCGCCTATTAAGGATCAAGGCTTTGTCAATGGAGTATTTGGCTGGGATAACCCGTATTCTCCAAGAAGACAAGGGGCAGGAATTATGCAGCTTCATTCTGCTTTAAAATCACCAGTTATTGTTACAGAAAGCCGTACCAAAGAAGGAAAGGTAGCATTAAAAGAAATAAACGATCAATTTGAGTTTACCCTAACTGCCAAAAACTACAGTGACGAAGCTGTCAGCTATGATGTTTCAGCAAATCTGCAAACTGATTTTGCCGGCTGGGGCGAATTAGGTTATGAACCGGATGCTTTAGAAGCTGCACCGCTCAGCGATGCCAGTATTTTGATAAACGGTGAGCCTTTAACTGAAATCATTGTTCCGGCGAATGGGGCAGTTACCTTTTCGGTCACAGCAGATTTATCGAATGCGACAGTTGTAGAACCATCAACAGGTCAGTTAATCCCGGCTAAAGACGTCTTTGTTAATGGATATTTTGTTGAAGGGTTTGTAACGATGAAGGATCAGGCAGACGTCAATCCAACTTTAACAGTTCCATATGTTGGCTTTAACGGAAACTGGGATCAAGCTCCAATTATGGATGGAATGGTCTATGATGATCAGTCCTTTTATGGAATGGGAGGAGCTGTATATAACGCAGGTGAAGATAGCTATAATTATTTAGGCTACAACCCGATTACAGAAACGATCTCAAAAGAAAATATTGCGATCTCTCCAAATGGAGATCATATTCAAGATGAGTTTATTCCTGTTTTATCTTTCCTTCGAAATGCTAAACAAGTAGAATTAGCGATTCTCGATGAGGATGGAAATCGTTTAAGAAAGCTACGAACTGAAAATGAAATACGAAAAAACTATTATGATGGTGGTTTAAATCCGCATTATACGTTAAATTCACAATGGCAATGGGATGGAACCATTGAAAATGCAACCGCAGATGATGGGCAATACTATTATGAAATTCGTGCTGTCGTTGATTATCCAGATGCAGAGTGGCAGTCTGTCTTAATCCCTGTACTTGTTGATACGGTAGCTCCAACTATTGAAGCGGAATTAGCGGAAACTACTTTAATATTGAATGTTGAAGATAATGAAAACGGCTCAGGCATTGCCTATATTGATCTATTAGTAGATGAAGACTCCATCCTTGAGACGCCGCTTTCTGGTGATACGACTGAGTACATTCTGCCTCAGGAAGTAGCACAGGGCGAGGTAACTGTTATAGCTTATGATTATGCTGGAAATGTAACGGAGGAAACAGTGGAAGGAAGCAATAACGATACAACAATGCCATTTGTCTATTTGGAAAACCCAGAAGCACTACAGGTTTTTAATTCGGGTGAATTGCATGTGAACGGCTATGTGATTGAAAAGGAATCTGGCTTAAAGGAAATGTCCATCGCAGGTGAAAAAATTCCGTTCCAATTCAATGAATCTACTGGTCGTTATGAATTTGATGCCACTATTCAAGTAGAAGATAATTTCCATCGATTGGATGTAAGAGCGATTGATTATGCCGGAAATGAGTTTTCCATTAAGAGGGATGTATTTGTAGATAGCACCGCTCCAGTTTTGGAAGTAAGTGGATTACCAAAAGATCAATACATCAAGCATAATTCGAAAAATCCAGTTATAGACATTCGAGTTATAGACAATTTTGATGAAATTCGCTTTTATTTCAATGGAAGTGAAGAGTTCTATCAAGAATTGCAGGCTCCATATGCGATGAGAGGCTTTGACAAAGTCTTTTCTGGCTATACTTTACAACTAAAAGACGGTTGGAATATTTTTACATTCGAAGCAGAAGATATTGCAGGGAATAAAACGACTGAAACAATAGAGCTTTATAAATTGAAAAAGGGAGAAAAAGCTCCCAAGAAAGAGAAGCCAAAAAAAGATAAAAAATAAACATAAAGAGCAGAGAGAGTGAGTTTGAACATTCTCTCTGCTTTTTTGTCGTTCTGCTGTAAATTTATTGTTTAATAAATTAATTTGATCCATAATAGTGATAAGAATAATTCCTATTAATATAGTAGGATTAATGAGTGAGGGATTAGATATGCGATTTCAAGAGACAAGGACATTTGAAGAAAAGCTAAAACTAATGAGAGAAATGTCTGAACAGTTTAGAACGAGAGCAGCAAAGGTTGACGAAGAAGCTTCTTTTCCCTTTGAAAATATTAAAGAGCTTAAAGCTTCAGGGTACACTCAACTAACGGTACCAAAAAAATACGGTGGAGAAGAAATCACTTTATATGAATTAGTCCGTCTACAGGAGCAAATTGCAATTGGTGATGGAGCAACCGCTTTAGCGATCGGTTGGCATATGGGGATAGTAAAAAATCTTGCAGAAAAAAGGTTATGGCGTGAGGAAATTTTTAAAAGAGTGATGGAGGATGTCAAAAAAGGTGCTTTATTAAATGGGGCAGCGAGCGAGCCTCAAACAGGAAGTCCTACAAGAGGCGGAAAACCGACGACGATTGCCAGAAAAACAGAAAATGGCTGGATCATAAATGGTCGCAAGACGTTTACGACCATGTCTCCAGTACTTGATTATTTTATTGTTAGCGCAAGCATTGAAGAATCCGATGAGGTTGGGAATTTTCTTATCCATCGTTCTCTTCCTGGTATAATCATAGAAGAAACATGGGATAGCGTTGCGATGAGAGGAACAGGGAGCCATGATCTAGTTTTAATGGATGTTGAAGTATTAAGTGATGAATATGTCGAGCGATTTGTTCCTGGACAGAAAGGAGCGAATGGTTGGTTGTTGCATATTCCTGCCTGTTATTTAGGAATTGCTCAGGCTGCACAAAAGTATGCGATCCATTTTGCCAAAACTTACTCACCGAACAGTATTTCAGGAACGATTATTGATATTCCTGCTGTCCAACAGCGAGTAGGTGAAATGGAGCTGCGAATTTTAGAAGCTAAGCATTTTCTCTATTCGGTTGCGAAGCAATGGGATGCTTTAGCAGAGGTGGAAAGGATGCGCTTAAATGCTGAGCTTGGTGCTGTTAAATATGCGGTGACAAACAAAGCGATCGAAGTAGTTGATTTGGCAATGCGAATCGTGGGAGCTAGAAGCCTGTCTCAGCAAAATCCCCTTCAACGCTATTATCGTGATGTGAGGGCAGGACTCCATAATCCACCGATGGATGATATGACAATACAGGCATTGGCCAGAAAAGCACTTGCCGACAATTGAAAAGAAAATCCTAGCTAAAGTGCCTATAACATTAAGCAAGTGAAGAAATTTCCACTTGCTTTTTTGAGTTATCTTTATGAAGCGAAAATCGGTATTTATCCTTCTCCAGCAAGCTGGTATATTTGAAAATCTCCCAAACTTGAAGAGGCATCAGGCCATTTGATCTAAAAAAGGTAATCCTCTTACTTTTTGAGTTAACGACATTTTTTTACTCACCATTTTTTGTTGTATAAATAATTTGTAATATTTATGTAACTTTACCAATGAGATTTAAGTCAAAAAAGTGAAGACAATATTTACATTTACGATTTTTACATTCAAAGGAGGATGAGTAGTTGATGAAAAGGAGAGGGATTTTAATCACTGCTGTTATGATTTTATTTTGTTCTGCTGCGCTCTATTTTCTTAATAAGGGTGACAGCGCAAACCGTCAAGCAAAAGCTCTACCATTTGCCACCGATAACAGTACAGTTCCTGTTATTTCGTCAAAAGAAAAGCTTAATCAATACTTTAAAAAGGTTATGAAGGAGGAACGAAGCAATTTCAGTTTATATAAGATGGAAGAATCGACTGCAGAAGATAGCGGTGGGTCTTCTGAGAATAGTGCACAATCATTTGATGCTTCAGAAACGAATAATCAGGTACAAGGGGTGGATGAAGCGGATCTTGTCAAAACGAATGGAAGCCATATTTTTCAAGTTGTCGACGGAAAAGTGCATATTATCGAGACAAATGATGGCGATGATATGAAATTACTTCATTCATTTTCCTTTCCAGATCACTTTTCTCCGTCAGAACTGTTTCTCCATGGTGATAAGCTGTTAATTGTAGGACATAGCTATGAGGAAATGGAAGCTTCTAAGAAGGTGGACGATTCAAATAAGATGATGATTGCTCCAATCAATGAGATGACAAAGGCAATCGTCTTTAATATAAAAGACCCGAGCAACCCAAAGGAAGAAAGAACGATATCCATTGAAGGCCATATTGTGTCAATGCGCAAAATAGACGGAAAAGTGTATGTTGTGACAAATCAATTTCCTCAATATTGGCTCTTGAGGGAAAATGAAGATGTGGATTTAAGACCTCGTTATAAAGATAGTACTGTAAGTGGGGAAAATCTATCTGTCGGTTATGATCAAATTCACATTTTTCCTGAATCTAAGGAAGGAAATTATACCATTATTGCTGCATTTGATTTAGAAAACCCAGAGAAAGAGGCGAAGATCACTACGTATTTAGGCGGGGGAAATCAGCTTTATATGTCTAAGGAAAATATATATATTGCCTTGCAAAATTGGAATGTCAGACCGTTAAGTGATCGATCAGATGCTACAGTGAACACAACCATTTACAAATATGCTGTTGATAATTTAAATGTAGAATTTGTTCATTCAACAGAGATAGATGGGAACATTTTAAATCAATTTTCGATGGATGAACATAACGGTTATTTTCGAGTTGTCACGACAGAAGGAAATACATGGGATGAAGAGAGTCCTTCTGCTAACCACTTATTTATTTTTGATGACCGTTTAGAAAAGGTGAGCTCTATTGAAGATTTAGCAAGAGGAGAAAGAATTTATTCGGCCCGTTTTATGGGAGATAAAATTTATATGGTCACATTTAAAGAAACGGACCCGTTATTTGTCATTGATGCATCAAAACCTGAGGAACCAGAAGTTTTGGGAGAATTAAAAATTCCCGGATTCAGCAACTATCTTCATCCCTTTGATGAAAATCATCTAATCGGTTTTGGTCACGATACAAAGGTTGTACCGGCAAAAGACTCAAGTGAACCTTTAATTTTCACGGAAGGGGTCAAGCTTTCCTTATTTGATGTATCAGACATGAAAAATCCGAAGGAAAAGTTTACAAAAATTATCGGTGGAAGAGGGACATATTCCCCGCTGAACTACGATCATAAAGCATTATTATTTGATAAAGGGAAAAATATCTTTGCCTTTCCAATTAATATTTATGAAGAGACTGAGGGAGAGAATTTTGAAGAAGGTTTTAAGTTTCAGGGAGCACATATATACAATATTGATTTAAATCAAGGATTTCAATTAAGAGCTGAGATCAGCCATATGAAGGGAAAGCAAATATATGAAGAATGGCATAATGAAATTAGGCGAATCCTTTATATAGATGAAACCCTGTATGTCCTTTCAAATGGAAAAATTACATCACATTCACTTACCGACTATAAGTTAAAAGATGAATTAACACTGAATTAGTTATTATCATGAAAAACTCAAATCCAAGGTTTGAGTTTTTTATGATTTTCATCTGCCTTTTTTAAAACATGAGCTCAGATTAAAGGGGGTTAACGATGGAGTTAATGAGCAAATTTGTTTTATATATTGATAATGCTTCCATCCTTACGTTGATTTCTAGTCTTGTTAGGTATTAATTAAATGGGGGACTTCCCCCTTACTAATTATTTTAGCAAGGCTAAATTTTTTCTCAAACTATTGGGAAGTTCGTATGTTAACGCTTATTCTCTTTATTTATAAGTCCATTTCAATCTAGAATGATTTACATTTTCATTTGTCATGGTTATGATATATTTTAGTAGTTTACTAACATGGTGAAATGGAATAAAAATTTGTCAGTTAGAGAGGATTACAGTCATGATTCGTCGCTTTATTTCTTATTATAAACCTCATAAGAAATTATTTACGCTTGATTTTACTAGTGCCATTATAGTTGCTTTATTGGAGTTGGCATTTCCCCTTGCTGTCCAATGGTTTATCGATGATCTTTTACCCGATGAAAATTGGTCAATGATCGTTTCGGTGAGTGCAGGGTTGCTTGCTCTATATTTAATGAGTATGTTCCTTCAATATATTGTCAATTACTGGGGGCATAAGCTGGGAATTAATATTGAAACGGATATGCGTCAGGAACTGTTCCAGCATGTGCAAAAGCAATCTTTCCGCTTTTTTGACAATACGAAAACGGGGCATGTGATGAGTCGGGTTACGAATGATTTATTTGATATTGGAGAATTAGCCCATCATGGACCAGAGGATGCATTCATCGCTGTGATGACATTCGTCGGTGCATTTTGGATTATGCTGACGATCAATGTCCAGCTCGCTCTTGTAACCTTTTTAGTTGTACCTTTTCTTATATGGCTAATTACATACTGTAATATTCATATGAATAAGGCTTGGAAAAGAATGTATGGAGAGATTGCTGATATCAATGCTCGTGTTGAAGATGCTGTTTCAGGTGTCCGCGTGGTGCAATCATTCACGAACGAAAGATTCGAGATTTCGAGATTTACAACCAATAATCAGAGATTTCGTACGGCAAAATTAGCAGCTTATAAGGTTATGTCCTATACTTCTGCTGGAATGTATATGATGACGCGCTTATTTGTGTTAATCGTGTTAGTTTATGGTGCTTGGTTAAGCTTTAATGGAGATCTCTCATATGGAGAACTTGTCGGCTTTGTTCTTTATGTAAATGTCCTTTTTAAACCAATCGACAAAATCAGTGCGTTGATGGAGCTATATCCTAAGGGAATGGCTGGATTCAAGCGATTTACTGAGTTGATTGATACGATCCCTGAAGTGCAGGACAAAAAAGATGCTATTGAAGTAGGAAATTTACAAGGCGATATTACTTTAAAGAAAGTAAGCTTTGCATATGATAAAAGCAAGCAAGTGCTTGAAAATATAAGCTTGCAAATTCATGCTGGTGATACGGTTGCTTTTGTGGGCCCATCTGGTGCTGGAAAAACAACGATCTGTTCTTTAATCCCTCGTTTTTATGATGTGGATGAAGGAAGCATTACGATAGACGGCATTGATATTCGCGAGATGACGAAGAAATCTCTCCGTTCCAATATTGGCATCGTGCAGCAGGATGTATTTCTATTTACTGGCACATTAAAAGAAAATATCGCTTATGGCAAGCTTGATGCAACAGATGAAGAAATTAAAGAAGCAGCTCGACGTGCCCATCTTGAGGATTTCATTTATTCCCTTCCTGATGGCTACGAAACGCAAATTGGTGAACGTGGACTCAAGCTTTCTGGCGGACAAAAACAACGCATTGCCATTGCTCGCATGTTTTTAAAAAACCCTCCGATACTAATTTTGGATGAAGCAACATCTGCATTGGATACAGAAACAGAATTAATTATCCAAAAGGCGTTAAATGATCTTGCCCAAAATAGGACAACATTAATTATTGCCCACAGGCTGGCAACGATTCGCAATGCGGATCGTATTGTCGTTGTGACAGAGGATGGCATTGCAGAAGAAGGAAGCCATGATGAGTTAATCAAACGCGGTGGAATATTTGCAAACCTGCACAACGTACAATATCAGCAAAGCTAAACGCTCTTTTTTGATAGCTGATTAGATATTTGAACGTAGAACTTACTTCATTGGATCGTAACGTGACTCAAAAACAACTTACTAGTCATGGAGAAGGTGTGAATTTTTAGCAGAAATAGTGAAGTCAAGAATAAGGGGGAATGAATGGTGAAGCTTCGTGTTTCAGCAGTACAATATCAATTGCAAACAGTCAGCTCTTTTGAGGAGTTTGCTAATCAATGTGTTCATTATGTAAAAACGGCTCAAGAGTTTGGAGCGGAATTTGTTCTTTTTCCAGAATTTTTTACAACTCAACTACTATCAATTGGAGATGACGAAGGTGCTCCGCTTACAATAAATGATTTACCGCGATTTACAGAGCTATATGTAAAGTTGTTTTCAGAATTGGCAAAAACAACAAATATGCATATCATTGGCGGCACCCATGTAATTGAAAGAGGCGGTAAACTATATAATGTAGCCCACCTATTCTATCCAGATGGAAGGATAGGAGAACAAGCGAAGCTTCATATTACCCCAACAGAAGTTGATGAATGGAATATGTCGTCAGGTGACGATTTCAAAATCTTTGATACAGATAAAGGCAAAATTGCCATTTTAACTTGCTATGACATTGAGTTTCCTGAAATTGTTCGGATGGCGAAGGCGAAAGGTGCGGATGTTATTTTTTGTCCGTCATGTACAGATGATCGCCACGGTTTTCATCGGGTTCGTTATACGAGTCATGCGAGAGCGATTGAAAATCAAATCTATGTGGTTGTGACAGGTACAGTTGGTTCGTTGCCAACAGTAGATTTTATGAGAGCAAACTTTGGTCAGGCAGCAGTTATTACTCCGAATGATATTCCGTTTCCGCCAAAAGGAATCATGGTTGAAGGAGAATTAAATAATGATATGGTCGTAACTGCAGACCTGGATTTATCTCTTCTTTATGAAGTAAGAGAAAGAGGGGCGGTAACGACATGGAGAGATCGTCGTACCGATCTTTATGTTGATTGGGAAAAATCGAGCAAGGGTGAAATGAATGAGCTATAGAAGTGAATTCTATGTCTTTGATAATGGGATAACTTTTCCTGCTGTGATAAGAAATTACGATATCAATGATTTTGATCAACTTATCGAAATTCAATCGGAATGTTTTCCCCCGCCGTTCCCATCGGATCTTTGGTGGAATAAGGAGCAATTAAAAAACCATACGGCATTGTTTCCGGAAGGGGCGATTTGTATGGAAATTGATGGGGAGCTTGCCGGCTCATTAACAGGTTTGTTAGTTCATTTTGACCCAAGTGCACCTACCCATACATGGGAGGAAATCACCGACAACGGATATATTAGAACGCATTTACCAACAGGAAACACTTTATACATTGTTGACATTAGCGTTCGGCCAAAATTCAGAAAACTAGGCTTAGGGAAAATGATGATGCAAGCCATGTATCATCTTGTTATTCAAAAGGGGCTCGACCGTTTACTTGGTGGTGGAAGAATGCCGGGCTATCATCGGTTTGCAGAACGATTAAGCCCTGAGCAGTATGTGGATGAAGTCGTATCAGGAAAAATAAAAGATCCGGTCATATCGTTTCTATTAAAATGTGGCAGAACCCCAATCGGGCTAGTGAAAAATTATTTAGAAGACGAAGAATCTCATCATTACGGGGTATTAATGGAATGGAAGAACCCCTTTCAAAATATTAAATGATAAGAGACAGGGACACAAGAAGGTGAATTTGAGCGTACTCAAATTCACCTTCTTCTATTCATTCTGACACTCTGTTGGCCATGCTCTCGGCAATAACGCTATTTTTAATGAAAAATCCTCTTGACATCTAATCGTTAACTGGGCATAATATATAAAAATATTGAACGTTTATGAAGGACTAGTACGCATCGTGTGGAAGTGTCAGAGATTGGGGTTTATGAGCTGAGAGATCCCATCACGAAAGCCTTGTGGAACCTACCTTCAGAGTCCTATGCAAACATAGGCGTTTTCTCAGCGTTATTGAGGTAAAGTGGAATGTAGTCTAAAAGCATTCAACCAAGGTGGTACCACGGAGAGCTAAACCCTTTTCGTCCTTAATTTATAGGACGGAAAGGGTTTTTTGATTTTTAGTTAAAGGAGAAGCAACAGCATATGAATAAAAAACGAATTGTCGTTAAAATTGGTAGTAGTTCGTTAACGAATGCAAATGGGGAGATTGCGGAAGGAAAGCTTAAAGACCATGTAAAAGCAATTGTTTCGGCTAGGCGGGCAGGACATGAGATTATTCTTGTATCTTCTGGTGCAGTTGCAGCTGGCTTCAAGAAGCTTGGCTATCCTGCAAGACCTGTTAAGTTAAAAGGGAAACAAGCTGCTGCAGCCGTGGGACAAAGTTTATTAATACAAACCTATGCAAAAGAGCTAGCTCCTTTCGGGATTACACCTGCACAGATTCTGTTAACGAGGAATGATTTTTCCAAAAAGGATCGTTATCGCAATGCTTATTCGACCATTTCTGAGCTTTTGGCACGTGGAATTCTTCCAATCATAAATGAAAATGATACAGTCTCGGTTGAAGAACTAACCTTTGGAGATAATGATATGCTTTCTGCACTTGTGAGTGGAATGCTCCATGCTGACCAGCTGATCATTTTGACTGATATTAATGGGTTATATGATCGTGATCCACGTGATGATTATAATGCAAAACGTTTTGATTTTTTAGAGGATGTATCGGAAGAAATGATGGAGGCTGCAAAGGGGACGGGCTCAAATGTTGGAACAGGGGGCATGAAATCGAAGCTATTGGCTGCAAAAACAGCCATTTCTTTAGGGGTGAAGGTATTCATAGGTTTAGGGAAAGGGGAAGACAAATTATTGCGAATTCTTACTGGATTTGGAGATGGAACATACATCGGAACCGAAATGCTCTCCTCCGTCAAGAATAATAAGCAATGGATTTCCCTACATTCACCAATAGCCGGGAAGTTATTTATTGATCAAGGTGCTGAAAAAGCTTTGTTGTCACAAGGGAGCAGCTTACTGCCAGCAGGAATTTATGGGGTTGATGGAGTATTTGATAAAGGAAATGTTGTTGAGGTCTACGGAAGAAACGGTTTATTAGGAAAAGGAGAGGTTTTATACTCATCCGATGAAATCCGGAAGCTAATGGGGAAAGGGCGAGAAGAACTCAAATTTGAAAAAGTTTACATCACTAATGAGGTTATCCATCGCGATCAATGGGTGCAAATATATGAAGGGAGAGATGAACATGAGTGAGGTCATTTTTAAAGGTGAGAAGGCTAAAGTAGCAAGTCATCAGCTAGTAGGGGTCACAACGGAGGAAAAAAATAAAGCTTTGCAGAAAATTGCTAATAAATTAAGATCGGAAACAGACCAACTCCTTGCAGAAAATGATAAAGATTTACAAGCTGGAAAAATGAAAGGACTGTCAGATAATATTTTAGATCGGATCATGCTGAATGCTAAGCGAATTGACGATATGGCAAATGCGATTGAACTGTTGGTCAAGCTAACGGATCCAATTGGAGAAAATTTAGAAACAATCAACAAAGAAAATGGTTTATTGATTAAGAAAAAGCGCGTCCCAATTGGAGTGATTGGCATGATCTATGAGGCACGTCCTAATGTGACGGTTGATGCAGCGACCTTGTCGATAAAAACAGGAAATGCAGTTGTTTTAAGAGGTAGCTCCTCAGCTTATTATTCAAATAAAGCACTTGTGCAGGTGATTCATCAAGCCCTCGAAGAAACTGCGATTCCACTTGATGCTGTACAGCTTATTGAGGATACAAGTCGTGAGACAGCGAAACAATTATTTACATTAAATGAGTACTTGGATGTCCTTATTCCTCGAGGAGGAAAAAGCTTAATTGAAACGGTAGTACGTGAATCTACTGTGCCCGTTTTAGAAACAGGTGCAGGAAATTGCCATGTTTACATTGATGAGTCGGGGATTTATGAAATGGCTGAAAGCATTGTTATTAATGCAAAAACTCAGCGCCCTTCTGTGTGCAATGCGATTGAGACGGTACTGATTCATGAAAAATGGTTTCAGCAATACGGCTTGAAGCTACTTGCCACGTTAACAAACCATGAAGTGGAGGTTTATGGCGATCAAAAGGTAGTTCAGTCTTATAGGAGGGCTAAACGAGCAACAGAGGAAGATTGGGGGACGGAGTTTTTAGCTCTTAAGCTTAGCGTGAAAATTGTGGATAATGTTCATGAAGCAATTGAACATATTAACCGATATGGGACAAAACATTCGGAGACAATTGTAACAGAAACAAATGAAAATGCTGAGGCCTTTCTAATGCAGGTTGATGCGGCAGCAGTTTATCATAATGCTTCAACTAGATTCACTGATGGATTTGAGTTTGGCTATGGTGCAGAAATTGGGATCAGTACGCAAAAATTGCACGCCCGAGGCCCGATGGGACTCGAAGCGTTAACATCAAGTAAGTACTTCATTTATGGCAGCGGACAAATTAGGGAATGATTATATTCCTTTTTCCAATTAGTGTGAACGATTGAATGAACTCCTTCAAAAGTAAACCTGCCTGTTTAAAATCATATCTTTACCTTGAGAGGAAAACCGTCCCGGTATACTCATGAAGAAGGGGTTCATTTTTTGCTATTTTCTATTTTGTAAAAAGTTACGTATCGTAATTCCGTTTTCTACTAAACTAACGGAAATTTCCCTTGCTATCGCTAAGGCGTTTTCTCCATCTCCGTGAAGGCAAATGGTATCTGCTTTTATATCGATATCAAGACCTTCGTTAGATTTTATTTTTCCTTCCTTTACGATACGGATCGCTTGTTTTGCTGCTGCTTTCTTGTCGCTTAGGACACTATTTACTTCGTATCGTGAAGCTAATGAACCGTCGCACATATATGTGCGATCAGAAAAAGCTTCTGCAGCTGTTTGCAAACCAAATTTTTTTCCTGCCTCAATGAGGGCGCTGCCCGCAAGTCCGAAAAGAATTAGTTCGTTATTGACTTTATAAATTGCTTTTGCAATGGCTTCAGCTAATTGTTTATTTTTTGCAGCCATATTATAAAGTGCACCGTGCGGCTTGACATGCTGCATTACTCCGCCCTCTGCGGTAATAAAGCCCTGTAAGGCGCCAATTTGATAGATGACTAAATCATATGCTTCTTCGGGATTGATATTGATTTCTCTGCGACCAAATCCATTAAGATCGGGAAGTCCAGGGTGGGCACCGATCGCTATATTTTTATTAATGGCTAGGAGTACGGTTTCTCGCATAATTCTAGGGTCGCCCCCATGAAAACCGCAAGCGATATTTACGCTCGTCACATAGTTCATGATTTCTGCATCGTTTCCAAGCTTATAATGACCATAACCTTCTCCAATATCACAGTTCAGATCAATGGTATACATGGCTATTTTCCTCCTTAGCTGTATTTGAGGCGAATTCCTGTTTTTATCAGTTGTAAGTATCGTTCTCTTTGTCTCAAAAGTTGTTGCGCTTTTTCGATGGTTATCAATTCAAAATCAATTCGATCGCCTGGTTTCATTTGCGCAAGAGAAGGGAAATCGACGGACGCAACCTGAGCGATCTTCGGATATCCGCCTGTCGTTTGCCGGTCAGCAAGAAGTATAATTGGCTGCCCATCTGTTGTAATTTGAATCGTTCCAAATGTGACGGCTTCTGACAACATCTCTTCATCTCTTTGCAATGCTAGTGGTGTTCCTTTTAGGCGATAGCCCATTCGATCTGATTCTGTCGTTATCGTGTATTGGTATTTAAAAAAATTCGTTCTGCTTATATTCGTGAATTCCTCATATTGTCGTCCTTTCATGACACGGATTAGTTTTTTGGAGTACATTCTTTGATAGGGGACTGACCAGTTTGCAACCGTGCTTCCAGTCAACTTTTCAAAAATTCTTTTATTTAGTTTACTAAAAGGACCAAAGGTAAGCTTGTCATTCATCTGTAATGTTCTTCCGTCTACACCGCCAAATTTTCCACGTACATATGTGGAGGCACTTTCCATCACTTTGGGCACATGGAAGCCGCCGCTAACTGCAAGATAGCTTCGAGCACCAGCAAGACATTTGCCAAACGAAATGACGGTATCTTTTTTTATGAGAATACTTTTCCACATCGGTAGAGGTCTTCCATTGATAGATGGTGAAAGATTGCCTCCACAAATCGCTATGACCGCGTCTATATGAAATTGAAGCTGCGGACCATTTAATGTTATTTCCAAAATGGGGCTGTTCTCGCAGTTTCCTACTAAATAATTAGCGATGCGGTGGGCATAATCGTCCAATACTCCACTTACCACAACACCATCTTTTTGATATCCATATCTCCCTTGGTCTTGAACAGTAGTAAAGAAGCCGCGTTTAAGTACTGTCAACATTGTCAATTCACCCATTCATAATATTCATTTCGCGAAATAGGAATAAATTTAATTTTATCACCTGCCTTTAAAAAAGCTGGTTTTTGTTTGTCAATTTGAAATAAACGTACTGGAGTGCGACCGATGATTTGCCAACCTCCTGGTGAATCGATTGAATAAATGCCTGTTTGTTTACCAGCAATGCCAACTGAGCCAGCTGCAATATTTAACCGAGGCGATTTCTTTCTAGGTGCTGCTATTTTTTCTGACATTCCACCAATATAGGGAAATCCAGGAGAAAAACCAATCATATAAACTAAATAGTTACCATTTGCGTGGATGTTAATCACTTCTTTTTTAGTCAAGCTATTAACGTCAGCAACAAACTCTAGATCTGGACCAAATTCGTCTCCATAACAGACAGGAATAGTGACGATGTGCTGGTTGATTGCGTTGTGCTCTTCCATATTTAAGACGATCTTGTTAAGCTCTAGACAGGCTTCCTTATATAGAATTTCTGTTGGTTTATAAATGATCGTGATCGTCGTAAAAGCTGGAATATATTCAACCATCCATGAAGGCGGTGAATGCTCGAGAACATTTGTTATTTTTTGAATTTGCTGATGGGTTTTCGGGTCAATAACTTTGCCAAATTCCAGCAAGAGCGCATGGTCTCCCATTGGATAGAGCTGAAAGTTCATTAAAATTTCACCATTCTTTTATTAATTTTTAAAACTATTATAGTATGATAGAAAAAATTTTCATATATTTGAGGAAATGGTTTATTTGGTTCAATGGGTCTGAAACGAAGGTTTCAAAGGAATTGAGCCAAAGTCAACACCGACATATAACAAAATTTAATACTTTAATGTTATCACATCTATAAAATGAATGATGAACATCGTGTGAACAAATGCCGACTAACTAAAAATTCTTGAAAATAAGAAACTTTTTCCATAATTTAAGAGTCTAATATAGAGAATAATTATGAGAGAGGAGGGTAAATATGTATCCAGAAAAAAAGAAGAAGAAGTCCAATATTCCTATTCGTGTTAATATTTTATTTTTTGCTATTTTTGCCATGTTCTCCCTACTGGTGCTCCGATTAGGCGTCGTGCAAATTGTTCATGGAGAAAATTATAAAAAGGAAATCGAGCGTACCGAAGATGTGATCATCAGCCAACCTGTGCCCCGTGGCAGAATGTTTGATCGAAATGGCGAAATTATTGTTGATAATACGCCGAAAAATGCCATTACATACACCAACTATGGAGTAAGTGCGAAAGAGATGCTGAAAGTGGCAGAAAAGCTTGCTTTACTCATTGACTTTGAGCCAAAAAGAGTGCAGGAACGAGACAAAAAGGATTATTGGCTGATCAAAAACCCTGAACGTGGCGATGAAAAAGTTCCTGAGAAAGAACGAAAGAAGTTAAAGGACGAGTTAGAGCAGAAAGAATATGATAAAAAAATATATGACTTAAAGCTCGAGCGAATTACAGAAGAAGATTTGGCTGAGCTCAGTGAGCAGGATCTTGAAATAATAGGCATTTATGCGATTTTTAGTAGCGGGTATGCTTTAACTCCACAAATTGTTAAAAATGAAGGGGTAACGGACGAGGAATTTGCGATTGTGAGTGAAAATCTTCAATATTTGCCTGGAGTCGATACGACGACAGATTGGGAACGAACTTATACATTTGATAAAACATTGCGCACCATTCTTGGCGGGGTTACAACGACAAATGAAGGAATTCCGAAAGAACAATTGGAATATTTTTTAGCAAGAGATTACAGTCGTAATGATCGCGTAGGCAAAAGTTATTTAGAGTTGCAGTACGAAGATGTTTTGCATGGACAAAAATCAAAGGTGAAAAACATTACCGACAAAGCGGGAAACACGCTGAGGACAGAAGTAATCTCAGAAGGGCAAAGAGGAAAGGATCTCGTTTTAGCACTTGATATGGATTTACAGCTAGAAACGGAGAAAATTATTGAGAAACATCTAAAAAGCGCGAAACAACTAGGGAATACCGGTTTTCTTGACCGGGCTTTTGTTGTGATGATGGATCCTAATACTGGAGAAGTGTTCACAATGGCGGGCAAACAGCTTGTCAAAAATGAAGAAACGGGAAAAATGGAAATGCAGGATTTTGCTGCCGGTACGATTACAACATCCTACAATGTCGGCTCGACCGTTAAAGGTGCGACGATCATAACTGGACTTCAAACGGGTGCGATTAATACAAATACGTACATCCATGATACACCAGTAAAAATTAAAGGTACGCAGCCAAAAGGTTCGTATAGTAATAATCTAGGAACACTTGATCCAGTTGGAGCACTGAGGGTCTCTTCTAACGTTTATATGTTTCACACTGCCATTCGGATGGCGGGAGCCACGTACCGATACGATCAGCCGCTAAATATCGCTCCAACAGCATTTGATACAATGCGGCAATCTTTTAGCCAGTTCGGCTTGGGTACAAGAACAGGGATTGATCTTCCTAACGAACAAATTGGCTTTAAAGGTGAAGGCACCATACCAGGTCTCCTGTTAGATTTATCGATTGGACAATATGATACGTATACACCGATGCAATTGGCCCAATATGTGTCAACAATTGCCAATGGCGGAAATCGTGTTCAGACCCATGTAGTGAAAGAAATTCGTGAACCAGTTATGGATGGGGACAATGAGCTTGGTCCATTATTTGAAGAAATTCAGCCCCAGATTTTAAACCGATTAGATTTAAAACCGGGGTGGATGGAAACAGTGCAAAAAGGGTTTCGTCAAGTCGTAACTTCTGGTACTGCGAGTAGTTATTTTGCAGACGCTGAATATTTGCCAGCTGGTAAAACTGGTACTGCGCAAGCCTTTTACGATGGACCTCAGCGAAAAAATTATAAAGAGCCACCTGCCGTAATTAATTTAAGCTTCGTTGGCTACGCGCCTTATAATAACCCTGAGGTGGCGATTGCGGTCATCGTCCCTTGGGCTTACACAGGCAAAAATGGTCATCAAGCGAATCTCAAAATTGGAAGAGATGCTCTAGATGCCTATTTTAAGCTAAAAAAAGAACGTGAAGAAAAGAAGAGCCAAGCAGTTGACTCGAATTAACATTAGTCGGAGGCATAGTCATGCCTCCGACTTTGTTTGTTAATGATTTTGGTTGTTTTGTTGCAATTGCTGTTGCCCGAGTCGGACGAGTCGTTTCGTCATCTCGCCCCCAACTGAGCCGTTTGCACGCGCGGTCGTATCTGCACCTAGCTGTACCCCAAACTCATTGGCAATTTCCTCTTTCATTTGGTTAAGAACATTCTCAGAGCCAGGAACCAAAAGTTTGTTTCTTGCCATGATACATCACTTCCTTGCACGTATTGAGCAATCTTTGCATTGCTCATTTTTAATGTAACCGCGTTGTCTTTACAATATGCATTGCTGAATTATGGATGTCATTTTCAAAAAAATCTTTAGGCTCAGTCTTGCTTTTCTTCAACCTCTTCGAAAAAGGGTTTATTGACATAATAATACATATATCCCATTAAAACACTTCCTCCTATTAAATTTCCGAGTGTAACAGGTACTAGATTATGAATAACACCGGCAAAAGAAATGGTGCCTGGGTGATTGAGGACAAGGGCAATCGCAAAAGTACACATATTGGCTATACTGTGCTCATAACCGGAAATAAAAAAGCAAAAAACAAATAGGATCATGACGAAGAGTTTGGCTCCATCCTGTTTTAATGTCATTGGAATAAAAAAAGCTAGGCATACGAGCCAATTACAAAGGATTCCACGAAAAAATAATTCAGTAGTGGGAATATGCATTTTTTTCTCAACAACATCAAGTAAAAAGGCATTTACTGACGTTTCTGCATAAAGCTGTGTTGTTAGAATCAACAGGGCAAATATCATTGCGCCGATAATATTGCCAATATAGCTTAAAGTAAGTAATGTTCCTACATCCATCCATTTCATCTTTTTTCGCAACGCTGCAAATGTAAAATAAAAGGTATTTCCAGTAAATAAATCCCCTCCGCCATAAGCAATTAAAATAATCGCTGCCCCAAAAGTAAAAGCAGCGATTGGATAAGCAATCGGGGAATGTTCATGATAAAAGTATCCGCCTGTCTTAAATGCAACAATAACGCCAAAGCCAATGAACATACTAGCTAATGCTGCCCTTAAAATGTAATGAAGGGGATTGATTTGATAATATTTCTGTTTTTTAAGTGCTAATTTTTCCACTTCCAATAACGGCGTAACTTCCATTTCATCATCCAATCCTGAAAAATTGTTTATCCTATTTTTTGTTAGTTATAAAGAAATATGTATTTGTCCATCTTTTTTATGAGGCTTTGTTATATGTCTGAGTTCACTTTTTGTCCATTTTCTCCTTTTTTCAAGGAAACAGAGGACTTTTCAGGATAGTTAAAAGATTTGTGAAATGAAGCTTCACACAAAATGAGCCAAAGGTCATTTTATCAATAATGTTGTTTAACAAAAGCTCAATAAAACTAAACACACTTCATATAAAAGGTGGAATTGGGGATATTAAGAAAAAATGGAATTGCCAGTTTACAAAGGGAGATGGAAAGCTCTTGCGTCGTCGGTTAATCAAACCAAAAAAAATAAAGGAAAGTATCGAGATTGATAATAAAACAGGGGAGCCAATTTCTGCAGATGTTGAAGAAAATATTGACATAATCAAGTCTTTATTTGAAAGTTGTGCTGATGTAAAATTTCGTTCTTTCAAAGTTCAGGAATATAGCGCTTATCTTATCTATATTGATGGCTTGATTGACAATATGAGCATTCAGTTTAGTGCGTTACACGAGTTATTATCTAAAACACGGATTGAACATCTGAATGCGGATTTCATCCAAGAAAAAATGGTTTCCATTAACGATGTTGTTGAGGCTGATAAACTCGATGAAATTGTTAAGCAAGTGTTGGATGGAAATACAGTATTAATGGTCGATGGCATTGATAAAGCGCTTGTTCTAAATGCTAAAGGCGGAGAGCGTCGTTCAGTTTCGGAGCCGGAAACGGAAACAGCTGTCCGTGGTCCAAGGGAAGGCTTTACAGAAAGCATTGCCGTTAATATTGCTTTAATTAGGCAGAAAATAAAGTCGAGTCATCTAAAATTAATTACGAAAGAAATTGGAACAGAGACTAGAACTATCATCGGACTGATGTTTATCGATCATCTTGCTTCACCTGATTTAGTAGAAGAGGTTGAAAAACGTCTTGAGCGCATTGAAATTGATGGCATCCTTGAAAGTGGGTATATCGAGGAGCTGATCGAGGATGAACCGCGAAGCCTGTTTCCGCAAATTCAAAACACAGAGCGGCCAGATACTGTTGTAGGGAATCTTTTAGAAGGAAGAGTGGCACTGCTTGTCAATGGAAGCCCTTTTACGTTGATACTGCCTGCAACTTTTTGGCAATTTTTACAAGCAAATGAAGATTACTATCATCGCTATCATATTTCACTTTTTATTCGACTTTTAAGGATATTAATGATTTTTTTAGCTTTAATGCTTCCGGCAATCTATATTGCAGTTACGACATACCATCAAGAAATGATTCCAACAAATTTATTGTACAGCATCGCTGCCAGCAGGGAATCGATTCCTTTCCCAGCTTTTGTTGAAGCAATGATTATGGAGATTGCATTTGAATCCTTGCGTGAAGCAGGGCTGCGTTTACCTAAAGTAATTGGACAAGCTGTAAGTATTCTCGGTGCTCTTGTGATTGGACAGGCGGCAGTAGAGGCTGGGATTGTCTCGGCGCCGATGGTGATTATTGTGAGTTTAACAGGAATTGCTTCTTTTACGATTCCCAAGTTTAACTTAGCAATCACCATTCGCATTTTGCGTTTTCCAATGATGCTTCTAGCTGGACTTTTTGGTTTGTTTGGAATAACCCTCGGTTCTATCTTAATCGTGACTCATTTATGCAAACTACGCTCATTTGGAGTTCCATATTTCTCCCCAATAGGTCCGTTTAAGTGGAAAGAGCTTAAAGATGTTTTCATACGAGCTCCTTGGTGGGCAATGGATAAACGGCCAACGCAAACGATAAGCGAAAATGTGCAACGGCAGACGGAGCATATGAGACCGTCGCCATTGAATGATAAGCAATGAGCTTAAAAGGAGTACCGCTATGAATAAAATAGGTAAATTACTGGCATGTATCCTTTGTGTGACAACTCTTGCTGGTTGTTGGGATCGGACAGAAATAAATGATTTGGCATTTGTCATTGCCACTGGGCTTGACAAAGAAGGTGAGAATCGCTTTCGTGCGTCCGTTCAAGTACCCTTGCCGAGTGCGATGGGCGGTCCGAATGGCGGTGGAGGAGGTACTAGTGGAAGCGAACCTTATTACGTAGATTCTGGATTTGGGCGCAATGTTCGTGAAGCGGACGATGATCTGCAAAAAAGAATGTCAAGACAGCTTTTATTTTCACATCGAAGAATCTTTATTTTTGGGGAGGAAATGGCAGCAAGCGGAATTGAACAGACTTTGAACTCAATTTTAGAACATCCTGAATCAAGGCTATCAACATATTTACTTATCGCTAAAGGGGATGCACTTGATATTTTAACGGCCACTCCTCACTTTGAAGAACTGCCTTCGGAAGCTGTGAGAGAAATGGTGAAAACAACACTTAATATTGATACTCGTAATATAATTAATGATCTCAGTCTTCCTGGGAAAGACCCCGTAATTCCTGTGGTGGAAACAGTAAAAACAAAAAACAAGGGGAATGATGAACGAGAGGAAATTCAAATAAACAGTACCGCAATAATGAAAGATGATAAACTCGTCTTTTTTACGAATGAAGAAGAAACGAATGGTATATATTGGCTTTTACAAAAGATGAAGCGAAAGAAGGAGACAATCGCGGTCGATAAGAATTCTGAACTTAATATTGAAATCCTCGACTATAAGATTACACCAACGTATAAAGAGGCTCATGGTCTTCCTGAATTCACCGTTAAGCTCCATGTTGAGGGCATACTTTTACAGAATGAAGCACGGCTTGATTTAGAGGATCTTGAAATATATAAAATGGCGACAAATAAGTTTGAGAGTCATATTAAAAATGAAATTGAAGTAATCATCAGCCATGCTAAATCAGAAGGCGTCGATCCATATGGGCTTGGCTATTCTGTCTATAAGAAGAGTAATCGTTTTTGGGAAAAGCAATTGTCGACTCAATGGAGAGAGCTTTTGCCAAATATAAAAGTGAATGTTGATGTTGAGGCAGACATTGTCAGGATAAACAATAAAGGCATTAAAGTAAGGGAGGTATAGGGAAGTGCAGATTCTCCTCATTTTAATTATTTGTTTGCTCATTTATTTTATTAAAATAAGAAAGCTATTGCTTAAAGATAAGCAGGAGAAACGTTGGTATTTGCTTTTGTCCGCATTATGTATCCTACTGGCAATCGTTCTGATGCTGGAGTTGCCATTGTATGTAGTCACGAGTTTTCTTAACCATACTTTAGGTGAAATCACCAAGCAAGTGATTAAAATATGAAACAAGAACAATTATCTCCATTTCAATTAACTTGTCTCATTGGTAATTTTATTTTTACTGGTGTGATTATATCTGTGCCGCAAATATTAATGGAAATCTCTAAACAAAATACATGGATTGTCATAATGTTTACATATGTTTTGACGACAACGGTTATTTACATAATATGTAGAAAACCAGCAAAATTGGAAAAACTGAAGTCAATATTTTACTTTGATAAAAGACCATGGTTTAAAAACGTTTTTATCAGTGTTCTATTCATGTATTTATTGTTTATTTATATTCGTGATTTCCGAATCTTTAATAGCTTTATTGATGGGATCTTACTTCCAGACACTCCATTTGATATTATTGCATTATTAACAACATTAACATTAATTTATATAAGCTTAACAGGCATTGAAGTCATTGCAAGGGTAACTGTCATTCACTTCATTACCATATCTATAGTTGTTATATTATTGCCATTTTTCTTATTGAACGAAATTCAGTTAGCAAATCTTCTCCCTTTCGGCGGTCTTCATTCAGGTGCTGAAATTTTAAAATCAACATACATATTTTTTCCTTGGATGACGGAAGCGATTGTGATTGTATTTTTATTTGTTTTTTTACATCCTATTTCTCATTTGAAAAAAGCAGGTATAATCGGCATAAGCTGTGGTTTTATTCTTTTATTTATTTTAATTTTTTTAAACATTACTGTACTCGGTGTAGCGATTGCTTCAGAAGCAACTTATCCCAATATTAAATTAATACAGCAAATTAATTTAACAGATTTTTTAGATCGATTGGATTTGGTCATTGAGGTTGTGTGGATTCCGACTATGCTATGTAAGCTATCCTTACTACTATTTACGCTCAATAGATTATTCAATACATTCAGGCGTAAGGATTCCGACTTTGATATCGTTCCGCTTGCACTTTTGCTCAGTTTAACGATTCGCTTATTTAAAAATAATATTGATGCAATTGAATATTCCTTCTTTACCTGGCCGACAAAAGGGTTGTTGCTTGAACTAATTATTGTAACCCTCTTTCTCATGCTGAAAAGGGGGAAGAGCCATAAAAGTAAGGGAAATGGGCAAAAAATATCATAGCATCAATTGGTTTTAATGAAGGTTTTTAGTCAATTTTCGTTCCGATTCAAGATGCCAATTAGATTGAGCTCTTGAATCCGGAACATAACAAATCGGCATCATAGGTGCCTTTCCCCGTTTTTTTTTTAGGTTAGTGTTGCCTTTGAACTCATTTTCTCTGTGGATTCAGTTTTACTAAAAAGGTTTTTCGAAACGATCGTTTCACACGAAATGAGCCAAAAATCGTTTTATCAATAATTCTGTTGAACAAAGTTTATGTAAAAAACATCCACGGGATGTTCAATACAGATGGTGGTTTTTATTACGTTTACTATCCGTTCGTTATTCAATGATTTATTTTTTGTTAAGTTTATCATAACTGCAATCTTACAGGTTATTTTTTCTGTTTATAATTCCTACAATAATAGTAAGCTAAAATAATTTAAGTTGTCAGGCAAGTTTCATATGAGTTAAAATGTTTACTGGACGAAACATTTTTATATGAATGCATAGCTTCTTGTGTAAAAAAGAGAGTGCACTTCAAGTAAGTAATAAAATAGAATTTTCTCTATGAACAAAATGGGAAAGTCAATTAGAAGGAGAATGAGAAATGGATGAAAATTTATTGCTTGCCTTTGGTCTCACATTAATGGCTGGATTAGCAACAGGTATCGGCAGTGTTCTCGCCTTTTTTACAAAGACAACGAATACTAAGTTCCTTTCTCTTGCTCTTGGTTTTTCCGCTGGTGTGATGATTTATGTTTCGATGATTGAGATTTTTGTTAAGGCAAAGGACGCATTAGTGAGTTCATTAGGTGAAATAGGAGGAAATTGGGCAACGGTTGCTGGTTTTTTTGGGGGGATGCTTCTTATTGCACTTATTGATAAATTTATTCCAAAACAAGGAAATCCCCATGAATTGAAAAAGGTTGAAGACATGGATTCTGACAAGAAAGTTGTGCAGGATTCTGCTCTATTAAAAATGGGGACATTTACAGCACTTGCCATTGCGATCCATAACTTTCCTGAAGGGATCGCAACATTTACGTCCGCTTTGCAAGATCCGGCGCTTGGGGTCCCAATTGCGATTGCGATTGCAATCCACAATATTCCTGAAGGGATCGCAGTATCTGTTCCTGTCTATTTTGCAACAGGGGATCGAAAAAAAGCTTTCAAGCTTTCATTTTTATCAGGTCTATCAGAACCAATCGGTGCCGTGGCAGCATACTTTTTATTAATGCCATTCTTAAATGACATTATGTTTGGCGTTATTTTTGCAGGAGTTGCCGGGATTATGGTCTTTATTTCTCTTGACGAACTATTACCGGCAGCAAAGAAATTTGATGAAGCCCATATTTCTATATACGGTTTAATTGCCGGAATGGGTGTGATGGCTCTTAGCTTACTATTAGTTATCTAAACTGCAAAGATGAAGCTGATTCAATTGCTCTTTCTCCAAGATCGATTGAGTCAGTTTTTTATATCGGTGTTGCTTTTGGACTATTCTCTCTCGATAGGAGAGCATCTATCACTTATGAGAATTTTTTAAAGTCGTGTGAAAAAACGTTTCGTTCCATGTTGCTTAAATAAAGCCTCATTATAAGAGAATGAAATGGTTGCCCTGTCTTTCAACCTTTTTTTGGGGTATAGCATTCTCATCATTATTATAAAAAAGATATTGATAAAAAGAACTGACCAATCCAGATTACTACTAGAAATTAGTGATAATTAAAATTATAATGAGATTACTTGAGCAAAAGTCTGATCATAAATAGTTACGAAAAGACTGCTAGAGGAGTGTAGAAGTTGACAATTAAAGATATCCCGCTCAGAGAAAAATGCATTATTTTTATCGGTTTCATGGGGGTTGGCAAAACAACGATTGGCAGTGAAGTGGCAAAAAAATTGTATCGAGATTTTTATGATGTGGACGTGGAAATTGAGAAAGAATATGGGATGTCTGTAAAGGAAATATTTAAAACCTTCGGCGAAGAGGAATTTCGCAAAAAAGAAAAGGAAATGATATTTAAACTATGTGAGCAACGGCTAAATATCATTTCCTTAGGCGGAGGAGCATTTTTGCAAAGCGAGATAAAAGAGCGCTGTTTAAAAGATGGCATTGTTTTTTTTCTTGATTTATCATGGGATTCATGGAAGGATAGAATCAGTTTGCTGATCGATAGTCGACCAGTACTGCAAGGAAGAACGCTTGAAGAAATTGAAGATCTCTTTCATTCAAGACAGAAAATTTATTCTCTCCATCATTCAAGGGTGGAAACAGATGCTCTGGAAATCGAAGAAATAGCCAATTATATAGTTGACTCCATAAAACTAGCTTGGGATTTATATGAGCCACATAAATAATGTTAAAGGAGTGATCACCTCATTGAGAATAAGACTTGTTAAAGCGATTCCTAACATGTTTACGCTCGGGAATTTATATTGCGGTTTCTTGTCAATTGGTTTTGCCTCGTATGGGGAGTATAAGAATGCAGCGATCCTTATTTTAATTGGGATGATGCTAGACAGTATGGATGGTCGCCTTGCAAGAATGTTAAAAGCTGATAGCATATTAGGAAAAGAATTGGATTCGCTAGCGGATATTGTTTCCTTTGGAGTAGCTCCATCGTTTTTAGTGTATTATACATACTTTTATCAATTTGAGTTAATTGGCTTACTGATTGCAGGACTATTCCCATTGTTTGGTGCATACCGTTTGGCCCGTTTTAATATTAGTACAGATAAGTCCACTCTCAATTATTTTATCGGCGTCCCTATTACTGCAGCTGGTGGTATACTTGCTCTCCTTACATTATTTGGAGGTAGACTTCCCGACATAATTACGACAGTTGTGTATACGGCATTATGCTTTTTGATGGTTAGCAGGATTCGAATTCCAAGTTTGAAAGAAGTGCCTCTTCCAAAATACGGGACTATCGTGACGATATTTTTAGGCTGTCTTCTCTATGTTATCTATAAAGGCACCTATGGAAACTTCCCGTATTTAATCTATATTGCTGCCCCATTATATGTCACATATTTAGCCTATCGCTTTGTGAAAGGCAGGCATAATAAAAAAGAAATCGAATAATGACAAGCCAACTCTTTTGAATTGATGAGAGTTGGTTTTTTCTTTGCCCCATTTATGATCTTGACAGTAAAAAGAAGGATCCTTATAGTTAAATTGTTGAATAGTTAAATGTGTTAATTAATTGGAGGCTGCCACATATGTCAAATGATAATATTCAGCAATTGGTAAATCGTTATGTGGATGTATCTTTTTCAGTAACAAAAAAGGCGGAAGCACTAATTACAGAACAGCTGGGAAGCAATTTAACCCATGATCAGCTCTATATAATTAGATACATAAATCGTGTTGGCTCGTGTACTTCAACCGCTCTTGCAGAAGAGTTTGAAGTGAAGAAAAGTGCTATTACAGCAATAATTAACAGACTGTGGGAAAAAGGATTTATTCAAAGAACGAGAGATGAAAAAGATCGCCGAGTTGTTTATTTAACATTAACAGAAAAAGGTGAGGAATTATTTTGGAAGATTGACAAAAGGATTCAGCAATTAGTAGAAGGGATAATATCTCAATTTGAACCATCTGAAATCGAACAATTTATTAAGACATTTGAGAAATTAAATCATGCTTTAATTGAACAAAGGGATAAAAAATAGAATGTTATCTGCCTGTATAAATTGATCATTTGGGGGTAGGAAAATGAATTTTATTATTAAAAATAAATGGATAGTCTTGACTTTGTGGATTATAGTAGCTATCGGTTTATTTTTTATTGCTCCGAATATGGGGGAGCTTGTACGTGAAAAGGGGCAACTTAAGGTACCGGATGAATATTCATCATCAATAGCTGGAAGGATTTTGCAGGAAGTGCAAGATCAAGAAGGTGGACAGAAAGAAACAACGGTTGCGTTGGTGTTTCATAATGAAGAAAAACTGACCAATGCAAATATAGATGAAGCAGAGCGAGCGATACAACTTTTAGAAGAAAAGAAAGAAGAGCTTGGAATCACGAAAATCTTAACGCATTTTAATGAATCGCTCCTTCAGGATCAGCTTGTTTCAGAAGATGGGAAAGCTATTCTTGCTTCCATTAGTCTAAAATGGGAAGAGCGAGAACAAGGAGAAGTTAAGGAAGCTTTATATCGCGCGTTAGAGGATATAGATGTTGACCATTATTTCACTAGCGAATGGCTGATTAATGAAGATTTGGTCAACAGTTCTCAAGAGGGATTAAAAAAGACAGAAGGGATTACTGTTGTCTTTATTTTAGTTGTCCTGCTCCTAGTCTTTAAATCTTTTATTGCTCCACTGATCCCTTTGGTCACGGTTGGCTTTACCTATTTAACATCGCAATCGATCGTTTCGTTTCTAGTTGATCAATTGAATTTTCCCATTTCAACCTATACACAAATTTTCTTAGTAGCAATCCTCTTTGGAATTGGAACAGACTACTGTATTTTACTATTAAGTCGATTTAAGGAAGAATTATCACAAAGAGAGACAGTAGCTGCTGCTATTGTTGAAACATACCGCAATGCAGGAAGAACTGTTCTATTTAGTGGCATTGCGGTTATGATTGGATTTGCTGCGATTGGTTTTTCCCAATTCATTCTCTACCAATCGGCGGCGGCTGTTGCAGTAGGCGTCGCTATTTTACTGTTAGCTCTCTTTACACTAGTTCCGTTTTTCATGGCAGCGCTTGGAAGTAAGCTCTTTTGGCCATCAAAGAGTAAAGCAGAACATAGCGATAGTAAACTGTGGATGTTAGCAGGAAAGTTTTCATTGGGAAGACCATTCGTATCATTGCTTATTGTAGCAATCATTTGTGTCCCATTTTTGCTTTCTTATGATGGCGAGCTATCCTTCGATTCTATGGAAGAAATAAGTGGAAATGTTGGCTCGATTCAGGCGTTTGATGTAATTGCTGCTAGCTTTAGCCCAGGTGAAGCAATGCCGACGACAATTGTGCTCAAAAATGACGAAGCGCTGGATTCTATTGAGTATATTACCCTTGTCGATCAAATCACGAAGGAATTAGAGAAAGTAGACATGGTTCAAACGGTACGTTCTGTTACAATGCCTACAGGTGAACCGATTGAAGATTTTCTTGTTGCAAAACAAGCGGAGGCACTAGAAGAGGGACTTGATGCTGGTAAAGAGGGAATATTGGAAATTAGCACTGGTTTGCAGGAGGCGAGCCAACAATTAGCTAATTCTGAACCAGAACTTAATGAGGCAGCGAAGGGGATTAATGATTTAATTTCTGGCACTGGTCAGCTACAACATGGTTTAGCTGAAATTGAAATGAATTTGGCCAAAATTGAAAATGGCATTCGCCAAGGATCTGCCGGTTCAACAGAAATTATACAGGGCTTAGAACGAGCAAAAGCAGGAGCAGCGCTATTGCTGGATAAGTATAGAAGTGAGCTTCTGGAAAATTATCAGGTTATAGGTGACAATCTTTCCCAGTTAACTTCAGGATATCAGCAGGTTGCTGCAGCAATGGGCAGTTTAGCAGATACAACAGCTTCACTGTTTAATCATTTGGATAATCATTATGAAGCACTTGCTTCAGATCAGCAATACCAAGTACTAAAAGGAACCATTAATGGGTATTTTCATGGCGTTCCCAATCAACAGCAAGGCTTGTTAAATTCTATCGCTCCATTAAATGATGGGTTATCAAAGCTCAATGAAGGAATGGCGAAAGCAAATACAGGCTTCGATTTAGCGCTGAAAACAGGAAAGAACGAATTGGGGGCAGGGCTCCAGCAGTTAATTGATGGTATTGAGGCCCAAAAAAGAGGATTGAATGCGTTGGCAGATGGTCAAGACTTGATTGTCAGCAATGTACCACAGTTAACTAACGGCTTAGGTAGCGTTAATGAGGGGCAAAAACAGCTCCTTGCTGGATTTGATGATATTAATGGACAGCTATCACTTCTTACAGAAGGACTTGAACAAAGCGCTGATGGTTTAAATCAAGTGTATGAAGGTTTAGGTTCAGCACAAAACTATCTCTCTGGTTTATCAGAGGCTGGAGAAATGAGTGGGCTATACCTTCCGCCTAAATTGTTAGAAAGTGACGATTTCATTCAAGTGCTAGACACATATATGTCAAAAGATCGTAAAATAATGACAATGGATGTCATTTTTGACGCAAGTCCATACTCTAATCAAGCAATCGCTCAAGTTGATGAAATGAAGGAAGCGGTAAAGCGTGCCACTAAGGGTACGAAATTAGAGAATGCGATTGTGGCCGTAGGCGGTATTACTAGCACAAACGCTGATTTAAGCACGATGTCGGGGAAGGATTACTCTAGAACAGTGGTATATATGTTGATTGGGATTGCCATTATATTAGTCTTTCTTTTCCGTTCATTAATCATGCCTCTTTACATCATTGGTTCTCTTATTCTTACGTACTTTACTTCGATGGCGGTTAATGAAGTATTATTTGTCAATCTATTAGGCTATGCCGGTATAAGCTGGGCGGTACCGTTTTTTGCCTTTGTCATCCTTGTTGCTCTAGGTGTAGACTATAGCATCTTTCTCATGGATCGCTTCAATGAATATAAAGATCTATTAATCGCTCAGGCAATGTTTATGGCTATGAAAAAAATGGGAACGGTCATTATTTCAGCGGCTGTTATTTTAGGTGGTACTTTTGCAGCAATGATTCCTTCTGGGATGTTGTCCTTATTACAAATTGCATCCATTACCATTGTCGGATTATTTTTGTATGCTTTCGTTGTACTGCCGCTATTTATTCCTGTCATGGTCAAAAACTTTGGCGAGGCAAACTGGTGGCCATTTAAAAGAGCTTAATAATTTTGAAGCACGGTTATGCCGTGCTTCTTTTTTTGGAGCCCATGATCATTTCTTCAGTCATTTTGCCGAAGTGTGGAAAAAAACTCTTGAAACAAGGAAACTGTAGGTATATGATAAGAGAAAATATTTCAACATACAGATAATTTAAATAATTATCAAAAGAGTAGCGATTTCCCGTTATTGAAAAAAAAACGAAATCGACTCATCGAGTTGAATTTTTAGCCGATATTTAAAAAAAGGAAGGGACCCAAATGGATTATTCATTCTCAGAGCAAACAAAGCACTTTAAATCATCTGCTGTGCGAGATATTTTAAGTGTCATACAACAAGGAAATGTTATATCTTTTGCAGGAGGGCTGCCTTCTGATGATTTCTTCCCGATTGAAGCAGTGCAAAGTGCATATGAAAAAGTGTTTGCATCTGGACGCTCATCATTGCAATACGGTTTAACAGAGGGATTTACTCCACTGAGGGAAGCTATACAGACTGTGATGACGAAAAAAGGGATTACGTCAACAGTTGAGAAGACTTTATTAACAACGGGTTCCCAGCAGGTAATAGATTTATTTTCAAGAATCATGCTCGCAGAAGGCGATGTTGTCCTGACGGAAGATCCTACCTACTTAGCTGCATTGCAGGTTTTCCGCTCCTATGGAGCAAAGGTTATTGCCGTAAAGGGAGACGAAAATGGAATGGATCCGCATGATTTAGAAGAAAAAATGCGCGTTTATCAGCCGAAATTTGTTTATATTGTCCCGACTTTTTCGAATCCGGAAGCGAAAATTTGGAGCACTGAAAGACGGCAAAAATTAGTCGAGCTGTGTTATCAATACCATGTTTTAACATTGGAAGATGATCCGTATGGAGAATTAAATTTTACCAATGATACTTTTGAGCCTATCGCCTCTTTTGATGAAAAAGGAAGTCATATACTGTATACGAGTACATTTTCCAAAACAGTTGTTCCAGGGCTAAGAACTGGTTGGGTAACTGGTCCAGACGAAGTGATTGCGATGATGTCACAGGCTAAACAAATGACTGATCTGCATTCGAGTTCCATTGATCAACAAGCACTTTTTTATATTATGAGAGATTTCGACTTGCAAAGTCATATTGAAACTTTGCGAAAAGAATATTATATTCGGATGACGATTATGAGAGACTTTTTAAATAAGCTTGATCGGGGATTATTTAAATGGAAGGAACCAAAGGGCGGTATGTTCATGTGGATTGAAGGCGATGAAAAGCTTGATGCTACGAGTCTCCTCGGAGAAGCGGTTAAAAATGGCGTCGCATATGTTCCTGGCACTCCATTTTATGTGAATGAGCCTAAGCTTAACACCTTCCGATTAAATTTCAGTCATTCTACACCGGATAACATTAAGCTTGGAATGGATCGTTTAGTTTCTGTATTGACAAGACAAGTAACTGTTTAATGAAGAAAGAGTCAGTTCATATATGCTGACTCTTTTTTTGCCGATTGTTCATTTTGCTATCGATTGTTCTGTGAAACGATATTGCTAGAATTATACGTAATGATCATTTTGGATTATGTTTGTCTTCAGTACCTCTTTAAAATGTGTTATAAATATTTTCACATTCTTCTGCTGTTGGCTCATAGAAACAGTGGAGCTTGAATCTGCCAGCAAGCGGCTGATTATACCATTGAGGTGGACAGTCACCCGGAGGTCTAAAGTACCATAAACTAAATTTCGATGGCCACACGCGCTCTCCGGCAATGGCTCGCCGGGCTAATTTTCTCTCGACCTCTCTTGCGGGTTGGTAAAAATATCCTTTTTGTGTTGCCTCAAAAGCATGTGGTTGATAGATCATTTCAGAAATGGTTCGGATTCCTTCAAAATCTGAACAATTTCCTCTTATGCGATTAATCCCCACATTTCCAACCATTAGCATTCCATCAAGACCTTCACCCTCAGCTTCTGCTCTAAGCAGTCTTGCTAACAAATCAATATCTGCATTTGTTGCTTTTACAACTGCCATCCTCTCACCCCCGGAGTATTCATACACCTATCCTATTCAAATTTTTAGTGATGTTTCTTGAAAAATGCAGACTGCTGAAATTCCGGTGTTAGAAGTGAATAGAAAATTTGAAATAAATTTACAATAGTAGCTATCTTAATCATAAATAATAGTAGTACAATGGGAATATGGTTAATCCATTTCTTTAATCGGGAAATACAAGGGAAATGAATTATTTGTGGCATTAAAGACTGACACTTTATTGCAGTTTGGGGACCATCTTTCTAATTGGAATTGGAACAAAAGTAAATTAAAGGGCAGAGATGAACAAATGATTAAAGAGCTATCAAAAGGGGGATTAAAGTGGAAAAAAAATACAGCATTCCTGAAAGAAGTTGGGCCCTTTACGATTGGGCAAATTCGGCCTATACACTCGTGATTGTGACAGCCATTATGCCTTTATACTTTAAGTCTGTTGCGACTGAAGCAGGAATTTCGGCCACAACTTCAACCGCTTATTGGGGTTATGCAAACTCGATTGCTACATTAATTGTTTCGATTTTGGCTCCTATTTTGGGAACAATTGCAGATTTTAAAGGATTTAAGAAACGCTTCTTTGTCTTCTTTACTACACTCGGGGTTATTTTTACCTTGTTGTTAGCTGTAGTTCCTTCAAATCAATGGTTTATTTTATTAATTTTCTTTGTGCTTACATCGGTAGGATTTGCTGGTGCCAATATCTTTTATGATGCCTTTCTCGTCGATGTAACAACGGAAGATAGAATGAATAAGGTTTCTGCCCATGGCTATGCTATTGGCTATATAGGAAGTACAATTCCATTTATTATTTCTATTGCTATTATTATACTTGCCCAAGAAAGCATCATCCCATTATCGGTCACGGTAGCCAGTCAGATAGCTTTTGTGATTACGGCATTATGGTGGGGGATTTTTACGATTCCCATGCTAAAGAATGTGGAACAGAATTATTATGTGGAGAGGGTTTCCAATCCAGTTAGGACAAGTTTTAAAAAGCTATTACAGACGTTTAAAAATATTAAAGTGTATCGGCCATTATTTCTATTTTTATTAGCTTATTTTTTCTATATTGATGGAGTTCATACCGTAATTAAAATGTCGACTGCTTATGGTTCTGATTTAGGAATTAGTTCTTCTACACTTCTCATTGTTCTATTCGTCACTCAAATCGTGGCAGCTCCTTTTTCGGTTATTTTTGGGAAGTTTGGCACAAAATACGGGGATAAAAAAATGATTATGGTTGGCATCTTCATTTATATTTTTATCTGCTGCTATGCTTTCTTCTTAGATTCCGCGTTAGATTTTTGGGTTTTAGCAATGCTTGTTGGAACAGCACAAGGAGGAATTCAATCATTAAGCAGGTCATATTTTGCAAAACTGGTACCGAAGGAATCATCTAATGAATTTTTTGGATTCTACAGCATTTTTGGCAAATTTGCTGCAGTAGCTGGGCCTGTTCTCTTGGGAATAACCGCTCAAATTACCGGAAATACCAACTTTGGAGTTTTCAGTCTTGTAGTATTGTTTATTATCGGGGCTTTAATTCTCCTTCGAGTACCTAATCCAGAAGAAGTGGCACTAGATCAAGGTATAGGAAAATAAAAGTCACTCTTTTTATGAGTTTCTAATGTAGAAAGAGATGTGTTAATCCGCTAAATGGTTATGAACTCTTTGCTTTTTTTCAGAATAGCGTAGCCTCTCCCATGCCTGAACGAAAGGAAATGGCTAAGGATGGAATAAAGGATCATTTCTAAAAAAAACTGGTCGGGGATAATTTGAATTGCTAGTCTGATTTGGAAGCAGAAAAAACGATTGTTGGATTTATTGTTAGTAACCAGACATTTTTTTAGCTTGAATAAATGGAAAACAGCAAAAAAGCTCAGACTCGCTCTGAGCTTTTCAACAATTATTGAAAGATTTCGAGCTTGCCAATTCGCTTTACTGCCTTTACGAGCAGGTCTTCGTCAACAAGGAGTCCTACACGTACATAGCCTTCACCGAATTTGCCAAAGCCATTACCTGGTGCCACTACAACGTCTGCTTTTTCAAGCAGAAGCTCAGCAAATTGTTCGCTTGTATAGCCTGTCGGAACTGGTAACCAAGCAAAAAAAGAACCAGCGGGTGCCTCTACTTTCCAGCCGATTTCCTGACATGCTGCAATCAATGCGTTCCGTCGTTTCTCATAGCGGGCAACTAGCTCGACTACACAAGTTTGTTCCTCTGTTAATGCTGAAACAGCAGCCTTCTGGATTGCTGGAAATAAGCTTACATAAAGATGATCCTGAATGAGGTTTAATGCTTCTATAATTTTTGCGTTGCCGACTGCAAAGCCCACACGCCATCCAGCCATATTATATGTTTTCGATAATGTGTACATTTCAATTCCAATATCCTTTGCTCCTTCTGCCTGAAGAAAGCTTACTGGTTTTTTGCCATCAAAGCCAATTGCCCCATAGGCAAAATCATGAAGAATGGTTATTTGATTTTCTTTGGCAAAACGAACGGTCTCTTCAAAAAACGCCAGATCGGCTGTAGCTCCAGTTGGATTATTGGGATAATTTAAATACATCAGCTTTGCTGCCTCGACCTGTTCTTTGGCAATCGATTTAAAATCAGGTAAAAATTGATTTTCTGCTTTAAGTGGGAATAAACGATAATCTGCATTAGCAAGCACAGCACCTGAAAGATAATCAGGGTAGCCGGGGTCAGGAAGAAGCATGAGCTCACCTTCATTTAACAAACAGAGAGGCAATTCGACAAGACCAGTTTTAGTACCAAAAAGAATGGCCACCTCTCGATTAGGATCGATTTCAATTCCATATTGGGTTTGGTAGAAGTGGGCAGCAGCTTCTCTTAATTCCTGTAGTCCGCGAAAGGGTGAGTATTTGTGCATATTCGGATCCTCCGCTGCATGCTGAAGTGCTTTCACAATATGACTTGGGGTCGGCTGATCGGGATTGCCTTGGCCTAAATTGATGATATCTCTGCCTTCTGCTAATGCTTTATTGACTTTCTCAACAAGATTAGCAAAAAATTGAACGGGTAGTTTTTTTAATCTTTCGGAATATTCCATATGTTCCACCTTTAAAAAGTATTTGCGATTTTATATCAAATTCTATAATCTTTAAATAAAAATGTCTAGAGGGAGGCAAATATGAAAATTGCATGTGTGCAAATGAATATCGAATTTGGTGAACCGATAAAAAACTTTGCTGCTGTTAAACGCTATATAGAAGAGGCAGCAAATAACGGAAGTGATACGATTGTGTTACCTGAGATGTGGAGCACAGGCTATGCTTTAACTGAGCTTAATAGAATAGCAGATGAGAATGGAGAGAAGACGAAACAGTTTTTACAAAGTCTTGCTTATCAACATCGAGTAAATATTGTTGGGGGATCTGTTGCAACAAAGCGAAGTGAGCGATTCTATAATACGATGTATGTGATAGATAAAGGAGGAAGCGTTGTTTCTGAATATGATAAAGCTCATTTGTTCAGGCTGATGGACGAACACCTTTATATGGAGCCCGGACAAAAGCTGAACCGATTTCAGCTTGACGACGTCGAATGCGCTGGAATCATCTGCTATGATTTGAGATTTCCTGAATGGATTCGTACCCATATATTACTAGGTGCAAAAGTAGTCTTTGTTCCTGCAGAATGGCCGAAAAAGAGAATTGATCATTGGCAATTATTACTACAGGCAAGAGCAATCGAAAATCAATGCTATATTGTCGCCGTTAATCGTGTCGGAACTGATCCCGACAATGAATTTAATGGACATTCAATGATCATAGCCCCATGGGGGGAGCTCCTCGTCACGAACGAAGAGGAAGAAGGTATTTTTTACGCGGAAATTGATATGAAGGAAGTGGAAGATGTGAGGCAAAGGATTCCCGTATTTGCAGATAGACGTGAGGAATTGTATTCTCTTAAAAAAAGTTTTTTTCATGAAACGGATTGATATCCACGATGTAAGCGCATTACATAAAAAAGGATAGTAAATTTACTATTGACAGAAAATTTGTCCACTAGTATTATCTAAATTACATTCTAATTAAAATTTTCAAACTTATCCAGAGTGACCGAGGGACATGGCCCTATGACGTCCGGCAACCCCCTATTTTGGGAAGGTGCCAATTCCTGCAGAATGTTTACATTCTGAAAGATAAGTCGAGATATAGTATTTCGATGCGTCTTTCAGTAGAAAGGCGCATTTTTTAATGGTTTAGTAGACTATTCCGTGATGTTGCCTACTTGTAATAAATATTCTTTCAAACTTCAGGTTGTTCCGTTCGAGAATTGCTACCGCAGGTTCATATTTCCTTTTGCGAAAGAGAATAGGCCGTTATTGTTTATCCGTTGATTAATATAATGAAAAGCTGCTAGAGGATGATTTTAAGCAGTACTAATTTCAATTTTAATTGCTCCGAAGGCGATTCTTACTAAGTAGGTGAAGAATGGGGTATGTGTATGATAGAAATTCAAAATCTTTCAAAAATATATAAAACAAAAAAGGGCGAAGTTAATGGTGTTGATAATGTCTCACTATCCATTGAGAAAGGTGAGATCTATGGGATTGTCGGCTATTCAGGTGCTGGCAAGAGCTCATTGCTCCGCTGCATTAATTTACTAGAGCGACCAACGTCTGGACATTTAACAGTTGATGGAGTAGACCTTACTGTGCTACGTGGTGAACCTTTAAGATTAGCTCGCTTAAAAATCGGAATGATCTTTCAACATTTTTATTTAATTAGTCAGAAAACAGTCTATGAAAATATTGCTTTTGCTTTAAAGGCAGCAAAGGTGCCCGCCAAAGAAAGGATAGATAGAGTGGAGAAGCTTCTTGAAATGGTTGGGCTTTCCGATAAACGGGATGTTTATCCTTCACAGTTAAGTGGTGGACAAAAGCAAAGAGTAGCAATTGCAAGAGCATTAGCCAACAATCCAAAAGTATTGCTTTGCGATGAAGCGACATCGGCTCTTGACCCAACCACAACAAAATCAATATTGAATTTGCTTAAGAAAATCAATCAAGAATTAAAGATCACTATTGTCTTAATCACACATGAAATGAATGTAGTGAAAGAAATTTGTAATCGTATGGCAATTATGCAGGAAGGAAGAGTCGTGGAAGAAGGGGCTGTTTACAATATTTTTGCCAGTCCGAAAACAGAGCTTGCCAAGGAGTTTATTGCGAGCGTAGTGTCTTATGATATTCCTGAAACGATTGCGAATAGCTGTGAAGGCCCGCTCGTAAAGGTGACGTTCCGCGGAAAAGTAGCAGGGGAAGGTGTTATTTCAGATACCTTACAACAATATCAGGTTAAGGGAAATTTTTTGCATGGTTCTATTGAGTACATTCAAGATTTACCGCTTGGCATTTTTGTAATGGAATTAAAGGGCGCAAAGGAAGAAATTAAACAAGCGCTAAAATATATTGAAGAGCGTGACGCACAGGTGGAGGTGTTGCGAGATGGGGTTTGATTTCGGACATTTCGTCGAACTTTTACCAGATATTAATACAGCCTTTCTCCAAACGATTTACATGATATCGATTTCTCTTGCCGTTGCTGTCATTGTTGGACTTCCAATTGGCATCCTTTTGTATATTACAGATAAAGGGCTGTTTTGGGAAAATCAAGCTGTTCAAAGTATGTTAGGATTTATCGTAAATTTAGTTCGTTCGATCCCTTTTATCATTTTATTAGTAGCGCTGATTCCACTCACTAAAGCTATTGTTGGTACTCAAATTGGTCCGGCAGCGGCAAGCGTCTCCCTTTCGGTTGCAGCCATTCCTTTTTTTGCACGCATAGTAGAAACGGCGTTAAGAGAAATTGATAAAGGTGTTATTGAAGCGGCTATTGCGGCTGGAGCGACACCGTGGATGATTATTAAAGATGTTCTACTTTTAGAAGCAAAGTCAGGGATTATCTCTGGAATTACGTTAACACTTATTAGTTTAATTGGTTTTTCAGCGATGGCTGGAACTGTTGGTGGTGGGGGAATCGGGGATTTGGCCATTCGATTCGGCTATTATCGTTATGATAATACGATCATGATTGCGACAGTCCTTATTCTCGTCATCTTAGTTCAGGTGATTCAAATCCTTGGTGATTTTATCGCAAAAGTTGTTGATAAGAGATAGCATATATAACGATATAAAAGAAATCTATGAGAGAGAAAGTGGGAAGAAAAAATGAAAAAATGGTTAAAATTAACGTTTGCCTTGTTTGTATTAGGTTTTCTAGCAGCATGCGGGAACAATGATTCAAATTCTGCTGGAGAAGGTGAAGAAACAAAGGAAATTCAAATTGGGGCAACAGCAGGTCCATACAGTGATATGCTAAAGAAGGCAATTATCCCGGGTCTTGAGGAAAAAGGATACAAAGTTAAGGTGATTGAGTTCAGCGACTATATTCAACCAAACAATGCATTGGATAATGGTGATATTCAGGCAAATCTGTTCCAACATACGATCTATTTAGAAAATTTTGCGAAAGAAAATAATATGGATTTAACAGCATTAATCACAGTTCCAACTGCACCTATGGGAATATACTCTAATGAATTTACAACGATTGAAGAAATTTCTGACGGTGCAACGATTACGATTCCCAATGATCCAACCAATGCAGCACGCGCATTTAATACACTTCAAGAGGAAGGATTAATTATTCTTGATGAAAAAGCGGACCCGTTAACAGTTTCTGAAAAAGATATAATTGAAAACAAGAAAAATCTAAAATTCGAACCAATTGAAGCTGGACAACTTCCGCGCTCGGTGGAGAGTGCTGACCTTGCCGCAGTTCCAGGAAATTTTGCTCTTGCTGCAGGTATGGATTTATTAAGTGCTTTAGCATTAGAGAATATGCTTGATTCATATCGCAATGTAGTTGCTGTGAAAACTGAGAATAAGGATGATCAGCTTGCAAAAGACATTGTCGAAATTGTTCAATCTGATGCGTTTGAAAAGGTGATCGATGAAGAGTTCCAAGGTTTTGGTAAACCAGAGTGGATGAATGAATAATGTAATTGTTTGACCCACTTCGAAGAGAGTGGGTCTTTTTATAGAGGAAGGAGGACACTTTATGCAGTCATTTTCCGTACACGGAGCACCAAGTGAGTATATTTTACAAGAGGGAGCTCTTGAGCTTCTTGAAGGAAAGCTTGTGGAGAGAGGACTTAAAAATATCCTCGTTGTTCATGGCGTGAAGTCGTGGAATGCAGTTCAGCCATATTGGCCAATGTTATCAAAAGTTGTTTATCAGGAGCATACTTATGGCGGGGAGTGTTCTTTAGAAGAAATAACCGAACTAGCAAAGGCTGTACAAAAGCATGCTTTTGATGGGGTAGTCGGTGTTGGCGGAGGAAAGGTACTCGATTTAGTGAAAGCAGTTTGCGATATGACTCATACTCAAGCAATTTTAGTTCCGACACTTGCATCCAACTGCTCACCATGGACACCCCTTAGTGTATTATACGATCAGACTGGTGCTTTCATCAGATATGACGTTTATCCCATCTGTGCTAGTTTAGTCTTAATAGAGCCCAATATTTTACTTCATGCCCCAAAAGCAATGTTTATCGCAGGAATTGGCGATACACTGGCAAAATGGTATGAAGCTGATGTGCAAATGGAAAGATTACCCAATAAACCGGTTCCATTGCAAATATCTCATTATACTGCATTGCAGTGTAAAAATCTTCTCATGGGACATTCAGAAGGAGCGATTAAAGCGGTTAATAATGGCATGTTAAATGATGATTTCATTAAAGTTGTTGAGGCAATCATCGTTTTAGGGGGAATGGTTGGAGGCTTTGGTGACCACTATGGGCGTATTGCTGGTGCCCATTCCATTCATAACGGCTTAACTGCGTTAGTTGCAACCCATCATATTTTGCACGGTAATAAGGTAGCATATGGCATTCTTGTACAGCTTGTTTTAGAAGGTAAACAACATGAAATTGAATTATTGCTTCCATTTTATCGCCGACTTGGCTTACCGTATTCACTTAAGGAATTAGGAATTCAAGAAATAGAGGACGATATCGTTACTATGATCGCCGAAAAATCTACATTAAAAGGAGAATCCATTCATGTTTTGCCGATCGGAATTATTGATGCAGATATGGTTAAAAAGGCCATATATGAGTTAGAAACAGTGATTACGAGGAAATGAGCAAATTGGGTAGAAAAATTTCCATTCTGATCGTGAAATTTTGTCGTTCACAGTGAAGCTTTTGATAGAAATTGCTGAAAATAACATCAAGTCTGGCGGAAATGAGCCAAATAAATAAAAAAACCTGGATAAGTGCGGACTGTGTTTTGCAATTTCTCCAGGTTTTTTCGTTTAACTCGTTTAGGCTGTTTATATTCACAAATTCAGTTAAGTACGCATCAGAATTCTTTTTGGGTAATTGTAAACGTTTAGTTAAAACTTAGTAAAAGCTCTTGATTATTATGGGCATAAAGATTATGATTTCATTAGACCGACGGTCGGTCTAATGAAAATGGAGGGTGAAAATGAGAATTTCGAAACCACATGATGAACGTAGAAATGAAATATTAGATGCTGCTGAAATGTTATTTACGATGAAGGGTTATTCAAAGACGACCGTGAATGCCATTTTGAAAGAAGTTGGGATAGCCAAAGGGACCTTTTATCACTATTTTCAATCGAAGGAAGAAGTCATGGATGCTGTTGTCCAACGCTTTATTGATAGTGGGGTGAATATGGCAAAATCGATTGCTGCCAAACCAGATTTAAAGGCACCAGAAAAGCTCTTTCAAATTCTTATGGCTCAAAGAACAGATTCGGCCCGCAAAGAAGGCATGATTGAAGAGCTGCATGAGGCAAATAATGCAGAGATGCATCAGAAAAGCCTTGTTGAAACGATTCAACAATTAACCCCAATATTAACGAAGGTGATTGAACAAGGGATTGCGGAGGGATGCTTTTCAACCCCTTATCCAAAGGAAACAATCGAAATTTTATTGGTCTCTTCTCAGTTTTTATTTGATGAGGGAATCTTTGGCTGGCAGTCGGATGAACTTCTGCAGAAAGTGGTCGCTTTTGTTTATATCGTTGAAACAACATTAGGAGCAGAAAAAGGAAGCTTTAATTATCTGTTAGAGATGATGATGCCGTTGAATATGACGGAAGATGGAGAGGATGAAAACCACTCTTTATAAATGGGATGGTCAGCATGTTGGAATCAATTATCGTTGTGAAGGATTTTGTTAAGAAGATGGCAACTTTGCTGAAGTGAATAAAGGATGGGGTTAAGAGGTTTTGTAAGCCGAACAGAGCGGGGAAAATTACGACGATACATTCACTTTCTACTATTTCTGAGAAAACCTCAGGTTTTTTAACGATTGATGGAAAGGGTCTTTCAGGGGAAAAGAAGCTGTTCGCAACAATTAGCCTTTCAGGTGAACAGTTTTATCATCACTCCACAGCTAAGTATTATAATTGTTTTTCTATTTGGTCTAATATGTTTATTTCTTGCGACAACCACTTTTTTGTAGGTGGACTTCATGTTGATGGATCGCTCAAATGTGCAAAAGGATATTTTCCAGCAATAGATTTTTCTTGAAAGAGGAAGGGAGAAACTCGGTGCTTCTAAAAATATTACGAAGAGATTTGCAAAAGAAGAAAAGCATTACGGGTGTTTTATTTTTATTTGTATTTCTTGCAGCTATTCTTATTGCCTGTGGAACAGGAATGATTAGTAAGTTATTTCAGTCGATGGACTATTTATTTATGAAAGCAGAAACCCCTCATTTTGTACAGATGCATGCAGGAGAAATAAACAAGCAGGAAATAGAGGAGTGGGCAATGAATCATCCGCTGGTGAGCAAGCAGCAAACGGTAGAGATGCTTAACATCGATGGAACAAAGCTATTGCTTGGAAATAAGCAGGAGCCTGAAATAAACAGTGTCATGGATATAAGCTTTGTGAAACAAAACGACACATTTGATTATTTACTCGATCTGGAAAATGAACTCATTCACCTTTCTTCTGGTGAAATTGCTGTCCCTATTTACTATATGGTGCGTGATCATTTGCAAATAGGTGATGAAGTGAGCATTATAAATGGGACTGAAAGGATTACATTTACAATCTCTCATTTTCTCCGTGATTCACTTATGAATCCTTCCATGGTTCATTCGAAGAGATTTTTAGTTAGTGATGAAGATTATCAACTATTGAACACCCATATAAAAGAGAGCGAGTATTTAATCGAATTTCTGTTAACAGATATCAAGCAATTGAATAATTTTAGCCAGTCTTATCAGGAATCTCCATTGCCAAGCGGCGGGCCCACTCTTGATTACCAAACTTTTAAAATACTAAATGGTCTTACGGAGGGTATTCTGGCAGTTACGATTATTTTTATTAGTCTACTGCTTATCGTTATCGCTGTTTTATGCTTAAGGTTGACGATATTGGCAACATTGGAAGAAGACTATCGGGAGATTGGCGTTATGAAAGCGATTGGAATCAATCAAGCATACATGAAAAAAATATATTTGAGTAAATATGTGGTCATTGCAGCGGCAGCGTCCATGTTTGGCTATCTCGTATCCCTATGGTTCAGCCCGTTGTTTACACAAAATATGGCTACTTATTTAGGGTTGGCTCCAAGAAATATTGTCGATTATGGCACTCCTTTTGTTGCTGCTCTCTTAATATATATTTTTTGCATCGCCTGTTGTCGAATGACGTTAAGAAAATTTAGTCATATCAGTGCAGTAGAGGCGCTTCGGGCTGGGAAGACGGGCAGTATATCAAAAGGACAGAGCATTCTTCCTATTTATAAAAATCGGTTCGTTCCTATCAATCTTTTGCTAGCAATAAAGGATTTATGTAACAGAGGAAGAATTTATCTATTATTATTTGTTGTTTACATTATCTGCACCTTTATCATGATTGTACCCGTGAATTTTTTGAATACAATACATTCTTCCAGTTTCATCACCTATATGGGAATAGGACAAAGCGATTTAAGGATTGATCTCCAGCAGTCTGAAGATATGAGCGCACGATTTGGCGAAATTCTCACCTATATTGAAAAGGATGCTGATGTTGAAAAATTCACTCCACTAGTAGTAAAGCGGCTGAAAGTAGTCGGTAGTGATGGACGATTGGAAAACATGAATGTCGAGACAGGAGATATGTCCCTTTTCCCATTGGAATATTTAAAAGGAAATTTACCGAAAAAAGAAAATGAAATTGCCCTATCGTATTTAAACAGTGAGGAGTTAAAAAAGGACGTTGGAGATATTCTCCAGCTAGAGGTCGATGGAAAAATGAAAGATTTGATTGTAAGTGGCATTTATCAAGATATAACAAATGGCGGTCGAACTGCAAAAGCGATTTTTCCAACTAATCATGAACAAGCGCTATGGTATGTTATTAGCTTAAATTTAATGAATGATGTGGATGTCCCAGATAAGATGCAGGAGTATTTAAAAGTTTTTCACCCGGCTAAAGTAACAGATATAAAAGGTTACTTAGCAGAAACGTTAGGCGATACAATTGAACAGTTAAGACTGTTAACGATTATAGCGATTGTCATTACATTAGGAATCTCTATTTTAATTTCAACACTTTTTGTGAAAATGATTGTTGTGAAGGACTCATCACAAAATGCTATATTGCGAAGCATCGGATTCTCGTTAAGGGATATTCAAGGGCAATATGTTATTCGATTACTTGCGGTTTTATTTGCAGCAATCATATCTGGAACGATTTTAGCAAACACTGTTGGACAGAACTTTGTCAGCGCACTATGGTCAATGATGGGTGCTGCAAGAATTGAGTTTGTAATTAATCCTGTTCATGCGTATCTTCTTTGTCCATTTCTTTTATTAGTAGCTGTTACGGTCACAACATTCATCAGTACTAACTCAATTGCAAACAATAAAATTTCTGAAATGAATGCAGATTAATCAGGAGGGAAGTGAAGAATGAAAACGATACTGGAAGCGAAGGAACTTAGTAAATTTTCGGATGATAAGGAAAGCGGTCAAATATTAAAAACAGTGAACCTTCAGGTAAAAGAAGGAGAATTTGTTTCGATTATGGGTCCTTCGGGCTCTGGAAAATCAACATTACTCTACAATATAAGTGGAATGGATAAAGCATCTGAAGGAAATGTAATTTTAGATGGAGAGGAAATAGCGTTGCTATCTGAAAAAGAGTTGTCAAGATTACGTTTAAATGACATGGGGTTTATTTTTCAGCAAATCCATTTATTAAAAAATCTGTCCATTTTCGATAATATTGTTTTATCTGCTTATTTGGCGGAAAAGAATAGCCGAGAACTGATAAATAAAAGAGCGATTGAATTAATGAAAAAAACAGGAATTCTCTCGCTGAAAGATCATGCTATCACTCACGCTTCTGGAGGGCAGCTGCAAAGAGTTGCCATTTGCCGAGCGCTTATTAATCAGCCCAAGATTATTTTTGCCGATGAGCCAACCGGTGCGCTAAATTCAAAAGCAGCAGCGGAAATCATGGAACTTTTAATTGAAATCAATCAGACAGGGACTGCTATTTTATTGGTGACACATGATTTAAAAGTTGCGGCGAAAACAGAGCGGGTTCTGTATATGTTAGATGGAAATCTAGTCGGAGAAAAGAAGCTCGGGAAATATCAATTGATTAATAAGGAGCTGCGCGAGAGAGAAGAAGTGCTTTCGCAGTGGTTAGCAAAAATGGATTTTTAATAAAATCTCTTTTAATCATGACATAGGTGGACCTTGTGAGGTGAGTGCATTCACATATGTCCACCTTTAAAAAATTGGAGGCGAGCAAACGATTTGTGAATGAGTTTTACGTCCATATTTGCTAAAAATATAACTGGTTTACCTAGCATTTCTATTTTTTGAATTTACTTTCCTTTTTCTTAGAACGAAGTTGAGCCATTAGGTGATTGACAGATTTTTTGGCCGAGTTTGTACTTTCATCGTCCAGTTCCATTTTTATTATTTCATTATTTTCTAACGTCAACGTTAGCCACATTCCTGGAGAAGCTCCAGTTGGCAGCTGGTCGATCGGCTTTATATGCTGTTTCTTACTTTCTTCAAGTAAGAGCACAGCAAAGCTTTCTTCAAAGCGATCAATATAGGCTTTCATATCAATTCCCTCCTATACAAGCTAATCCTTCTTTTTTAATATCATTGATCCGCGCCGGTCCAATTCCATTAATCTTTTCTAGTTCTTCAATAGAATAGTAGGGCCTCAAGGCAATTAAATCATGCGCTCGTTCTGGACCAATATGTACAATGCCTTCAATTTCTTCTGCTCTCGCAGTGTTTATATCGATGCAACTTCCATTACTTTTATTCTGTATATCCATTTCACTAGGCTGTTCAAATGTCTTTCCAGCGGGTACTTGTCCGGCTTTTTTTGTTTTTATCGTGTATGTTTTTCCATCGGTTGTAACAATAACTGTACCATCAACGTCTGTGCCATAAAGAGCTATTCCAGAATTTTTGATAAGGGACACAACTTCTTCATGAGGGTGACCATATGAGTTGTCGTTTCCAGCGCTGTATATGGCGACCTCAGGTCGGACTGCTTGTAAAAATTCTTCGCTCGTAGAGGTAGACGAGCCATGATGACCGAGCTGCAAAAAGGTAGCTTGTAACTGAGCGCCACTTTCGATCATTTCTTTTTCACTCTTTTTTTCTGCATCGCCTGTAAAAACAAAACTAACTTCACCATACGTTATTTTCATGGAAATTGATTCTTCATTTGCTTTCCCACTGATTTCTTGCGGATATAGAATATCTATTTGCAGAGGTCCTAGCTTATAGCTTTCACCCATTCTTGGCTCAACATAATCAACGTTATTTTCACTTATTGCCATTAAAACTCGCTGGAAAGTATCCGATTGACTTGTATTGCCTGAAAGCCATACTTCATCGACATCAAAATGATTAAGGACTTGATCCATCTGGCCAATATGATCTGCATCCGGATGAGTGCCAATTGCAATATTGATTTTTTCAAGTCCGGCTTCTTCAAGATAGCTGACAACTTCATTTCCTGTGAAGTCTCCTGAGTCGATTAAAATCACATATTGCTTATCGTTTTCTGCTACTTGAAAAAGTGTAGCATCAGCTTGACCAACATCTAAAAAATGAACATTCAGTTCTCCATCAGGAAATTGGTTTTCGCTCGATATATCCAAGTTTGCTGATGCTGGATTTTTATCGAAGTTACTTGAAGGCTGTTGGATGTTGCAGCTGACTAAAATTAGAATCACAGTGATCGAAAAAAGTAAGTTTTTCAATTAAAACCTCCTGCTTGTATTATGCTCGTGATGTTTGCTCGCACCCATTATTCTATCATATGAAAGGTAGAAAAATGATAAAATCAAAATTTTCGTTGTCCGTAACTATTGCTTAATGGTTGTTAATTGACACTTTTTTATTTATGTGATATTTAAAATATTGAATATTAGCACTCGCGAGATAAGAGTGCTAATCTATCAAAAGTATTGGGAAGGAGCAAGGTTATGGAAAAGAGACAGTTTCAAGCAGAATCCAAACGGCTACTAGAAATGATGATTAATTCTATTTATTCTCAAAAGGAAGTGTTTTTAAGAGAATTAATCTCCAATGCAAGCGATGCAATCGATAAAATTTATTATAAGGCTTTAACTGATGAGGAGCTAACCTTTAACCAGGATGATTATTACATAAAAGTAGTGGCAAATAAAGAAGAGCGGACATTAAAAATCATAGATACTGGTATAGGGATGACGAAGGAGGAGCTTGAAAATAACCTTGGCGTTATTGCTAAAAGTGGCTCTCTAGCTTTTAAAACAGAAAATGAAATTAAAGATGGCCATGATATCATTGGTCAATTTGGCGTTGGTTTTTATGCGGCTTTCATGGTTGCTGATGTTGTGACAGTCATAAGCCGAGCACTTGGGAGCGATGAGGCTTATAAATGGCAATCAGAAGGGGCTGATGGCTACACAATCGAACCAACCGAGAAAGATGAAGTTGGAACAGAGATTATTTTAAAAATCAAAGAAAATGGCGAGGAAGAATCGTATGAGGAATATTTAGATGAGTATCGTCTGCAAACGATTATAAAAAAATACTCAGATTTTATTCGCTATCCAATTAAAATGGAGCTTACAAAAAGCAGGAAAAAGGAAGACAGCGAAGATGAATATGAGAATTATGTTGAAGAAGAAACCATTAATAGTATGGTTCCAATTTGGAGAAAAAATAAAAAAGAGTTGACAACTGAAGATTATGTGAATTTTTATAATGAAAAACGCTATGGCTTTGATAAACCGTTAAAGCATATCCATATCAGTGTTGATGGAACGATTCGCTACAATGCAATTCTTTATATTCCGGAAAATATTCCATTTGATTATTATTCAAAAGAATACGAAAAAGGACTTGAACTATACTCAAATGGAGTATTAATTATGAATAAATGCTCAGATCTGCTTTCTGATTATTTCAGTTTTGTAAAAGGATTGGTAGATTCGGAGGATCTTTCTTTGAATATTTCAAGAGAAATGCTCCAGCATGATCGTCAATTAAAGTTGATTGCCAAAAACATTAATAAAAAAATTAAAAGCGAGCTTCAAGCTCTCTTGAAAAACGAACGGGATAAGTATGAAGTATTTTATAAGTCATTTGGAAGACAGTTAAAATTTGGAGTATATAGTGATTTTGGGGCGAATAAAGAAACCCTTCAAGATTTGCTGATGTTCTATTCTTCTAAAGAGAAAAAGATGGTTACATTGGAGGAGTATATCTCCAGAATGCCGGAGGAGCAAAAGTACATTTACTATGCGACAGGCGAATCGGTTGAACGGATTGAGAAATTACCACAGACAGAGCTGGTGGCTGATAAAGGCTTTGAGATCCTTTATTTTACAGAGGACATTGATGAATTCGCCATCAAAATGCTCATGAATTATCAAGAAAAGGAATTTAAGTCCGTTTCCAGCGGTGACCTTGGTATTGATGAAAATGATGCTGATACGGAGAGTAAAGACGAGGAGAATACGGAACTTTTCAATGAAATGAAAGACATTCTTGCAGGGAAAGTAAAGGATGTTCGCATTTCAAAGCGTTTAAAATCTCATCCGGTATGTTTAACAGCAGATGGAGAAGTAACGATTGAAATGGAAAAAATCCTTAATGCAATGCCCGATAATCAAAATGTTAAAGCAGATAAAATTCTTGAGATAAACTCTAATCATGAAGTATTTGAAGCATTAAAGAATGCTTTTGCAAATGATAAAGATAAATTAAGCTTGTATACAAATTTACTTTACAACCAAGCACTGCTTATTGAAGGCCTGCCAATCCAAGATCCAGTAGAATTTACCAATGATATTTGTAAAATCATGAATTAATATAAGAACAGCCTCCAAAGTTGAACGGGGGCTGTTCCCATTTTTTATTCTTTATTTGCGCATGAAACGAAATTAGCCTCGGTGATTTTTTTAGTACGCAAAAATTTCTCGTTTAATAAGTGGAAGCTATAAGTTCTTTGGTTGTTAATCTGTTATTTTTAAACAATTCAGTTAACCTCGTTGTAAAATGTTAAAATAGCAATATTAATTGCCTTTTTTAAGTGAATTGATGTTTTTTGTCAGTAATACAATTAAATTTATTATTGTAGGCTAGCAATATTAAAAGAAGGTTTTGTTTTCTAAAAATTAGAAATTTATCAAAAAAATAGTTTATATTCTGACAAGCGTAATTTATAATAAAAAAGAATTACATTAATTTAGGGGGAATTATATGGAAGCTTTTGTTAATTGGCTTAATGGAATTATATGGAGTCCTGCGCTTGTTTATTTATGCTTAGGTGTAGGTCTAGTTTTTTCTATCGCAACAAAATTTTTACAAATTAGACATGTTGGTGATATGGGAAAACTAATGTTCGACCGAAACGCTTCAGATTCAGGAATTTCTTCTTTCCAAGCAATCTCAATGTCGCTAGCTGGAAGAGTTGGAACAGGAAATATTGCCGGAGTTGCAACTGCGATTGCTTTTGGAGGACCTGGTGCTGTTTTCTGGATGTGGGCAATTGCTTTTCTTGGAGCTAGCTCAGGTTTTATCGAAGCGACGCTTGGGCAAGTTTACAAAACAAAGCAAGATGGGCAATTCCGTGGGGGACCAGCTTACTATATTGAGAAAGGACTCGGAATCAAATGGTACGCGATACTGTTTGCAATTGTTACCGTTATAGCAACGGGTGCACTATTACCGGGTGTGCAATCGAATAGTTTGTCCACTGCTATAAATACGGCTTTTGGAATTAATCCTTGGATTTCCGGAATTGCTGTATGTTTAATTTTGGCGATCATTATTTTTGGTGGAGTAAAACGTATTGCAAAAACGGCCGAATTTATCGTTCCGGTTATGGCTGTTGGCTATATATTTGTAGCTCTTATAATTGTTATTATGAATATTGATAGAGTTCCAGAAGTGTTAGGATTAATTTTCTCAAGCGCATTTGCATTGAATTCAGCGTTTGGTGGTATTTTAGGTGCTGCGATCTCATGGGGAGTTAAGCGCGGAGTCTATTCAAATGAAGCAGGGCAAGGTACGGGTCCACATGCGGCCGCAGCAGCTGAAGTTTCTCATCCGGCTAAGCAAGGGCTTGTCCAAGCATTTTCTGTTTATATCGATACTTTATTTATCTGTTCAGCAACAGCGTTCATGATTTTGATCACAGGAATGTATAATGTTACTCCTGAGGGTGAAGAGGCGATTGTTGTGAATTTAGCTGAAATGGAACCAGGACCAGGGTATACTCAATCAGCCGTTGAATCAGTGATGCCTGGATTCGGTGCCCCGTTTGTTGCTATCGCTTTATTGTTCTTCACATTTACAACGATCATGGCCTATTACTACATGGCTGAAACAAATTTAGCATATATTAACCAAAAGGTAAAAAGAGTTTGGGCTGAATACCTTTTAAAATTTATTTTTATAGCGATGGTTCTTTATGGAAGCGTCAAGACAGCCGATGTTGCATGGGCTCTGGGAGATATAGGGGTAGGAAGTATGGCTTGGCTCAACATTATAGCAATCCTTCTTCTAGCAAAGCCGGCAATTGCTGTACTTAAAGATTATGAGGAGCAGAAAAAAGCTGGAAAGGATCCTGTCTTTGATCCAGTTAAAGTTGGCATTAAGGGAGCTGACTTCTGGGAGAAGGAATACAAGTATCCTGGTGCTGGTGCCAATAAAATAAAGACAACTTCCGGATCATCTGTAGACAAATAGAGAAGAAAAGTAAAAATTATGGAAAGGTCGCTCGTTTGTGGGCGTCCTTTCCTTTCTTGTTTCTTTGTTAAAAATTACGAATCTTTAGTATTTTGTCTTTGTGCTTAGCTTTTGATTATGTTTATCATCAATTAAACGTTCAATACGTGCAATTTCTTTCTTATTTGTTAAGATTTCTTGTTTATTTCGATTAATTAACGTTTGCATTGATACAAATTGCTTTCTCATTTTCAAGCTCCTTTTATCGAGAAATTTGTCGAAAAATAGTATAAAATAAATATATCAAAATTTTCAGAAACAATCAAATGACAACTGGTAAAAACAAGAATATTTACAGAGATTTTACAATGTAAATAATTTTTTATACTATATTTGCTTATGCGCAGTGCAGGGGAAAGTAAAATTATGGATTGATGGAAGAATTGTGAGGGAGAGATAACATTTGAGAGAGTCAATATCGAATCAGGTATATTATAGGGAAAGACAGGAAATTTTCCTGTCTTATATTAAGTTGCCATTACTTGACCACCGTTAACATGGAGAGTTTGCCCTGTAACAAATCTAGAGTCATCCGAAGCCAAATAAACAAAGGTTGGAGCCAACTCAAATGGCTGACCTTGACGCTCCATTGGATTTCCTGCAAGTGTTACCTCGTCAGAAGAGAAACTTGCCGGGATTAACGGTGTCCAAATCCTCCCCGGTGCCACGGCATTGACTCGAATCCCGTCTTTTACGAGGCTATTGGCTAGAGCCCTTGTAAATCCAACGTTGGCAGCTTTCGTGGCAGTGTAATCGATTAATTGTTCAAACCCTACATATGCAACGACAGATGCAGTGTTAATGATCGAGCTTCCAGCTTTTAAATGGGGCAGTGCCGCTCTTGTTGTATAAAAATGAGAGTAAATATTTACTTTGAAAGTATCATCAAATTGTTCATCACTTATATCGAGTAAACTTAACTGTTGGAATTGGATTCCAACATGATTGCATAGGACGTCAAGTTTTCCAAATGCTGCGATTGTTTTCTCGACAATATCAATACATTGTTGTTTGTTTCGCAAATCTCCAGGTAGGAGAATACATTTTTGTCCTAATTGTTCGATTCTGTTTTTGGTGCGATTTGCATCTTCGTGTTCATCTAAATAAGATATGGCAACATTTGCTCCTTCTTTGGCAAAGGCAATCGCGACTGCAGCACCGATCCCACTGTCACCGCCAGTGATAAGCGCAATCTTTCCTTTTAGCTTTTCGCTCCCTTTATAATTAGGATTTTCAATAATTGGTTTTGGCACCATGTATTTTTCTACTCCAGGCTGACGAAATTGCCGCTGTTCCGGTACGGTAATAGGAATTTCTTGAAATTGTGTAATTCTTCCGAAGTTTGGGTACATGGGATAATCGTTTATATTTTCATGTTTTGACATGATGGCCTCCTAAAAACGTTATTCTGAGTTACTCTATGAAACTGAAGTAAATTTAGTGCATTTGTACTGGCTCATTTTAAAAAGCAAAGAATACCGTGTTAACAAATTGGCATTGGGGGGAGAGGAAGTGAACGAATATAAACAAGAAGTTATATATTTACTTGTGAATGATTCAGAGGAAAGAGTAGAAGTATCCTACGGTGATAAGTTTTTTGAGTTACCGTTAATAGGAAAAAGACCGCCATATTATGCATATCCAAAATATGAACCGAATTACCCTATTATATAGATGAGAAAAAATGATTGGCTTTTAGATGATTGATGACGAGTAGCGACCTGTGAGAATATGTGCTTAAACAGCGCCGTTTTCAAAGCGCTGAATATCGTCATTTTCACCAATGACAATGAGGATGTCCCCAGAATAGACGATTTCTTCAGCAGATGGGGAGATGATTATGTCTCCTTCTCTCTGAAGGCCAATAATATTACATCCAAATTTTGTTCTTACATTTAATTCAGCTAATGTTTGTGCATGTATTTTTGCTGAAGCCAAAATTTCCACAATGCTGTGATGTTCCGAAAGTTCAATATAGTCAATGACTTTGTCAGATATTATATGGTGAGCAATTCGTTTAGCCATATCCTTCTCTGGATGTATTACTCGGTCAACCCCGATTATTTCCCGCACCTTACGATGATAAGTATTTACTGCTTTTGTCCACACTTTGTTAATCCCTAAATCCTTTAATAATAAAGTAACAAGTACACTTTTATCAATATCAGTGCCTAGAGAGACGATGGCATGATCCATGTTTTTTATTTCGACCTCTTTTCATCTTGTTTCGTTAAGGGCATCAGCATGAACGGCATTTGTAGCAAATTGTTCGTATTTTTCGACCAGCTCCTTATTTTTATCGATGGCCAAGACGTCGATGCCAGGTACACTAAATTCTTCAACAAGACTTCCGCCGAAGCGCCCTAAACCAATTACGGCAAATTGCTATTTCATGTTATCCTCCACAAAATTTTTTAATAGAATTTCCACTAAATGAAATTTTTATCAAACATTTAATTATTCCGAATATTATAATATAGAGAAGGGGTGGATCCGTATGGGACAATTGGTGAAAGAAGGAGAGCTTCTTTGGCAGCCTTCGGACGACTTTCAGAAGCAATCCAATATGGTGGATTATATGAAGTGGCTGCAAAGCAATAAGAATCTCCATTTTAAAAATTATGAAGAAATGTGGAAATGGTCTGTCACTGAGATCGAATCATTTTGGGAATCTTTATGGGATTATTTTCTTATAAAATCAACTGCAGACTATTTACAAGTATTATCAGAGCGGAAAATGCCGGGTGCTAAATGGTTTACTGGGGCTAAGTTAAATTATGCGGAACATATATTTCGAAATGTAAATGAAAATGATATAGCTATCCTTGCAAAATCGGAGCTTCGTCCATTAGAAAAAATGACCTGGTCAACTTTGAACAAAAATGTTGCTGCCTTTGCAGCAGGTCTCAAAAAAAGTGGAATTAAAAAAGGAGACCGTGTTGCTGCTTATCTTCCCAACATTCCAGAAGCAATAATCGCTTTTTTAGCATGCGCAAGTATCGGTGCAGTGTGGTCAAGTGCTTCACCAGATTTTGGAGCACCAACGGTGGTTGAACGTTTTAAACAGATAGAACCAAAGCTTCTTATTGCTGTTGATGGATATCGTTATGGTGGCAAGAATTTTAATCGTATGAAAACGGTAAAAGATATTAAGAAAGCGATCCCAACGATTGGGATGACAGTAATGCTGCCATATTTGAATGAAGAATTTTCGTGTGATGAATGTAAAAGCACCATGCTCTGGAAGCAGTTCATCGCTGAAGTAGATGATGAGACTTTGCAATTTCTTCCTTTAGATTTTGAACATCCGTTATGGATCTTATTTTCATCTGGTACGACCGGGATTCCGAAAGCTATTGTTCAAGGTCATGGTGGCATATTGCTGGAGCATCTTAAACAATGTGTACTACATATGGATTTAAAAAGAGGAGAGCGTTTTTTCTGGTTTACAACCACAGGTTGGATGATGTGGAATGTTGTTGTTAGTGGTCTACTCGCAGGATCAGCAATTGTACTTTATGACGGTAGCCCTGGATTTCCTACACTTGATAATCTTTGGCAATTTGCCGCTGAAACAGAAACCACTCTATTTGGAACAAGTGCAAGCTTTCTTCTTTCGTGTATGAATAAACAAATTGAACCTTCCAAATTTAATCTTTCCCATTTGAAAACAATTGGCTCTACGGGCTCACCATTGCCCCCGGAAGGGTTTTCGTGGGTCTATAGCCATGTGAAACATGATTTATGGTTAGCTTCAGTAAGTGGAGGAACGGATATTTGTTCAGCATTTGTCGGTGGATCACCGCTAATGCCTGTCCATGCTGGAGAAATTCAATGCAGAGAATTGGGAGCAAAAGTCGAGGCTTTCAATGATGAAGGTGAAAGTGTAATGAATGAAGTTGGAGAGCTTGTATTAACGGAGCCAATGCCATCAATGCCCCTCTATTTTTGGAACGATCAAAACGGTGAGCGCTATTCCGAAAGTTATTTTTCCTTCTATCCAGGTGTTTGGAGACATGGGGATTGGATAAAAATATTTTCAAAAGGCAGTTGCCAAATATATGGTCGTTCTGATTCCACCATCAATAGGGGAGGGATTAGAATAGGGACGAGTGAAATATATAGTGCCGTCGAAGGTATGGAAGAAATCGCCGATAGTCTTGTTATCGACGTATGCAATAACATTGTGCTATTTGTTGTCTTAGAAAAAGGAAACTTATTAACTGAGGCTTTTGCAACAAGGATTCGCAAACAAATTCGCCAAGTTTGTTCCCCAAGGCATATTCCTAATCAGATTTATGAGATTACATCTGTCCCGCGTACACTAAATGGTAAAAAATTAGAAGTGCCCATTAAAAGGATACTTACGGGAACGCCTGTTTCAAAGGCGGTTAACATTGGCTCATTGAGTAATCCTCATTCACTCGATTTTTTTATCAAGTTTGCCGAAAGGATCCAAAGCCCAGATCCATTATAAGGGGGCTGGGCTTTTGAATTTTCATGCATCTGGTTCTAATATTACGTTAGTTCTTTATTTCTGCAGAAGCATAGCTCGATTGAAGGCTAACAACTCGATTAATGGCGTCAATATAGGCGCTCGCACTGGCAAAAATAATATCTACGTGAATGGCTCTGCCTTGGTATAAGGCTTCCTCATGTTTGATTTTAACAAAAACTTCACCAATAGAGTCTTTCCCCCTGGAAATCGATTTTATTTTGTAGTCAATCAGTTCTGCCTTTATGTTTAGACCTTGATCAATCCCTTTATAAATTGCATCAATCGGACCATTGCCTTCAGCAATTCCTTCTATAACGCTTCCGTCTTCTTTCAAAATATGGACGAAAGCCCGATAGTCTTTGTTTGCTAACACTTGCAGACTAAGGTCTTTAAATGTGTAGGTCGAGGTCTGCTCACTCGTTTTTGTCTCCAGTAAAGCAATGATATCTTCATCAAAAATCTCTTTTTTGCGATCAGCCAGCTCTTTGAATTTTGTAAATACTTCCTTTAGCTGCTCTTGCGTAATGGAATATCCAAGCTCTTCATAACGCTTCTTTAATGCGTTTCTTCCTGATAGCTTTCCGAGAACAAGCTTAGTTTCAACAAAGCCAACACTTTCAGGCTTAAGAATTTCATATGTTGTTTTATCCTTAATGACCCCATCCTGATGAATCCCAGATGAATGGGCAAAGGCGTTATTGCCTATCACTGCTTTGTTTGGGGGCACGCTTACCCCAGTCAGCCTGCTAATAAGCTTGCTTGTTTTAGCGATTTCTGTTAGGTTGATACCCGTTTCCTTTTGATAATAATCTTTTCTTGTCTCAAGGAGGGCTGCAACCTCTTCTAAAGCAACATTACCTGCTCTTTCACCTATTCCGTTGACACAGCCTTCTACTTGGAGTGCTCCAGCTTTAATGGCAGCAATGCTATTGCTGGCAGCCAAGCCTAAATCATCATGACAGTGGCAACTAAGTCTTACATTTTCTACGCCTTTTGTATGTTCGAGGATATATTGAAAAAGTTGAGCATACTCCTCAGGGGTTGTATAGCCAACCGTATCCGGAAAGTTTAATACAGTTGCACCGGCCTCAATAACATGCTCTGCAACCTCTCTTAAAAAATCAAGCTCAGTTCTTGTTGCATCCTCACAGGAAAATTCAACGTGCTTGAAATATTGTGCTGCATAAGAGACGCATTCAACTGCTTTTTTGATAACTTCCTCTTTGGACATAAATAATTTCTTCTCGCGATGAATGGGGGAAGTAGCGATGAAGATATGTATCCCCACGTTCTCAATTCCGGTAAAGGCGTTGATGACAGCATCAATATCTCCTTTGTTTGCTCGTGCTAAACTAACAACGAGCGGTTTTGTCACAGCGTTTGCAACGGCTCTGACTGCTGCTGCGTCACCAGGTGAAGCGGCAGCAAAACCGGCTTCAATGACATCAATTCCAAGCTGTTCCAAGCGAAGTGCAATTTCAACCTTCTCCTCTTGATTTAAATTAACACCAGGTGTCTGCTCCCCATCTCTTAAAGTTGTATCAAAAAAATACACTCTTTCATTCATTGACATTACCTCCCAATTGTTAAGTACCAGCTTTTCTCATACATTATGTTAAACACCATTGTTGCAAAATTATGGCCACTCATCTTGCAGCAGACAACAGTATCAAATAACATAAATATAAATAAAAAAACCTTAACTACGACATTGAGGGACGAGCATACTCGTGGTACCACCCTCATTTACTGCTCCTCACGGATAACAGTCTTCGCAAGTTAAGATTTAACTTCACAAATTAACGATTGTGAATCGTTTCTTCCTACTGTTTTCAGAAGAAAGTTTCAAAGGCGAGTTGGAAAAAATTCTTCACCTGTTTGCACCAACCACAGGTTCTCTAGAGAAGAAAACATTTTCCTGCTCCTTATCATCAACTTTTTTACAATATTTAAAATTCGAAATTTTAAAATATAATACTACATAAAAGAAAGAAATGCAATACATGATTCATTTAAAGTGTTAAATTATTATTTGGAAGCGACAGGCTGTTTATCACAGCAGGGGAGAATAGATAGGAATTTCCGTCAATGGGTGAAAGAATTGCATTTTTTTAAAAATTATGAATTATGTTTATCTAAGTGTTAGTTTCTAATTTGGTAATGACGAAGCAAAAAGGGGAGTTGCAAAATGGCGATTAAGCATAAATGGATAAACCTGAAGCTAAATCGGAAGTTATAAAAAGAAAAAATATTTCACTATAATAGAGAAAAAATTGAATTGTTAGATAATTCATGCTATACTTAATAAAAGTTAAGGAGTTGATTTCCCATGAATAAGGATTTGCTTAAGTTACCCGAACCGTCAATTGAGGAGCAGTTGTCAATGTTAGCAGAGCAGGTTTTAAACGAATCTTTGATTTCCTACAAAAAAGAAAAGCTAAAGAAGGAAATCGACAAATCCTTACAAGAACGTAATAAAGAGGAATTTCTTCGACTATCTTCAGAGCTAAATAATATTTCTTAACATTTTCGACAGTCTGTTTGACAGACTGTCTTGTTTTTTACATATATTGTTATTTTCTGGGGATAATAGTTTTGAGGTGAGGTCATGGTTAGAAAAATACTTTCGCTTGTTGTATTGCTGACTTTATTTATTTTCAGCCTTCAAGTAAATGCAAAAGCGATTCAAATTGAAATTTTCCATATTAATAAAGGGAAGGTTATAAAAGAAGAGCCAAGCACTGACCATATTCAGCGAGAAGTGGTGACAATTCTTGAAGGGATTACAGATGTATACCGTGGATTTGAACCGATACCTCAGAAAGGTTATATGGTAAAAATTCCGTTGGAAAATGCAGTCGAAGTAAAAAACAAATGGTTGAACACATCGGTTAATGAAGTTATCTTAATTTTCCCGGAATATGAAAATCCTCATTTAATGGTCTTCGGCGCAGAAAATAGTCATTATTTCTTTCATTTTGATACTTCTGTTGATGAAATTCTTTCAGAGTTAGGGCTCAGGTTTAAAGGACAGAGGAAGGAATAAAATAGAAGAAAATCGTGCCCGCCTCGTGTAAAACGAAAAAGGACGGGCACGATAGAAGTGAACTTATTATGGCAGAACCATTTTTAATAAATAGTGAGCAAAAGTTTCAGCTAATTGTTCGCCCGTTTTTTCCCCCTCAGGATTATACCACTCTTGAATCCAGTTCAGTGCTCCTAAAATAATCATTCTGACCATTTTTATGTCAATGCATTGAAATTCTTTCTTCTCCATTCCCTCATGTAAAATTTGATCAAAATATGCTGCATACTCCGTTCTGGACTTCAGAATTTCATGCAAATATTCATCAGTGAAATGCTGATTGGGCTTATCCATCACCATAAAAATCGATTTTTCATTGGTTGCCAGCATGATGTGTGCTTTTACGGCTCTTTCTAGTTTTTCTTTCGCTGTTATGGGGCTGTTTATAATTTCCTCCATATTTTGAATACTTTTATTCATAATCATTTGATGACAGTGAAAAAGAAGATCATCTTTATTTTTGAAATAATAATACATCGATCCTTTCGTCATTAACAGCTTTGCTGCAACTTCCTCCATTGTTGTACCATGATAGCCCTTTTCAGCAAATACTGCAGCGGCAGAGCGGAGGATCTCTTCTTTTTTCTTAGCAATTTTTCTTTCTTTAAAAGAGGACATCTTAACTCTCCAATCTTATTCTATAATTTTATTGTTACTATTATAAAACCATATAAAAAACGATTATTAAAGTGAAATATGTAAAATTATCAGAAATAGCACCATTTTGTGAAAATAATGTGCTGATTTGAATTTCTGGTTAAAAATATACTAATTGTAAAAATGACTGAATATTGTTACGATTATGATAATTTATCCTAGTTAAGGAGTGAAATACTTTGTCCATGCCATTAAATGGAGTGCGAGTATTGGATTTAACGAGACTGTTGCCTGGGCCATATGCTTCGCTATTATTAGCAGACTTTGGAGCTGATGTAATTAAGATCGAAGAGCCTAATTTAGGTGATTATGCCCGCTTATATGAACCGAAATTTACTCATTCCAGTGCTATGTTTCATTCGCTAAATCGTAATAAGAGAAGCGTTGCTCTTAATCTCAAAAATGAAGAGGATAAAAAAATATTTCTAGATTTAGTAAGGAGTGCTGACGTTCTATTGGAATCATTTCGCCCAGGAGTGATGGCAAGGCTTGGGCTTGGATACGAAGATTTAAAGGAGGTAAACGCAAAATTAATATATTGTGCTATAACAAGCTACGGTCAATCGGGTCCGTATAAAGATGTTCCTGGTCATGATATCAACTTTTTAAGCTTTTCAGGATTATTAAACTTGCAGGGAGAGAAAGGGGGGCGGCCAATACTATCACCTGTACAAATTGGTGATATTGGTGGCGGTTCCTTAATGGCAACGATTGGAATTCTCCTTGCCCTTATTGATGCCAGAAAAACAGGAAAGGGACAGTTTATTGATATTTCTATGCTTGATGGAACAATATCATGGATGCAGGCTATTCTCCCTGAATATTTAACGATGAACAAAGAGCTTCCTAGAGGGGAACATCTTTTAAATGGTGGGCGGGCATGCTATCAAATTTACGAAACAAAAGATAGCAGGTTCTTATCTGTCGGTGCATTGGAATTTAAGTTTTGGGAGGAATTTTGTCGTGTTATTGATAAAAAAGAATTAATTCCATATCATGAGGCCCCAGATGAAGAACAAATGAAGATGATAAACGAAATACAAGCGAGTATTGAAGAAAAAACGTTACAAGAATGGGAGCAGTTATTTGAGCATGTTGATGCTTGTGTTTCACCAATTTTGACTTTGGAGGAAATGCTCGACCATCCGCAAATCAAGCATCGGCAAATGATCGAAGAAGTATATCATCCACAAGCGGGTGTAATGAGACAAATTGCCAACCCAATAAAACTTTCAAGAGCAAAGGTCAAGACTTTTCGACAAGCTCCTTCACTTGGCGAAAACAACGAGGAGATCATTTATGAACTAAAAAAAATGAGTGAAGGTAGACCGTGACAAACTGAAATTTTCGGGTTTGCCTACGGTCTCTTTTTTTCAGAATAGAATAGGCTAATCATGTAGCATTATGAAGAAAGGTGGACACCTCTCGTAAAGCGGATGATTACACCATCAATTGAGTAAAACAGCGCGAGGATTGAAGGAAAACTCGATCAAATAATCTATGCAGGAACGGACTCGAGCTTAATGGTTCTGTAGCAGCATCCTAAGTTTTCTTTTCACCACCATCTCCACCAACTTTTTCTTTTTGCTTTTCCTGCTGCGACTTCTCGATACGTTGAAAGCATTCCTTGAAAGGCTTCTTCCCGATCTCGTATTTCCTGTGCCGACTGCTGCAATTCATTGACTTTATTAAGGATTGTGTCTTGCTTTGTTTCGAGTGTTCCTATTAATCGTTTCACGTCTCTTCTTGAATCCGTCATCGTTCTCGACACTTTTTTCCATGTAGTATGATGTTCTTTTGTTGTAAAGGCAGAGGTTTCGTTTAATTTTTCCGTGATTCTTTCAAAAGTATCCTGTGAAGAGGCAGCAACTTGTTCAGATAAGGCTTCGAATGATTCGGAAGTATGTTCTGATGCCTCGCTGATGGCACTCGAAAGTGTTAGGAGCTCGCCTTTACGTTTGTCATTTGCCCGCTGAATCGATTTTGAAATTTCTTTAATAGAATGAAGGGAGGAAGAAGCAATCTCTGCCTTAAGATTTTCTGTTATTTGCTGTTGATTGAAAGTCAATTCTTGTTTGATTTCATTGACGATATCCTGTTTGTATAAATCCATGATCGAGTATACTTCAGAAGCATGTAATTGAGAGGGCAACTCTCTTTCATTCTGTTCAACGGAGGGAACGGATAATCCAGTTTCGAATGATTCAGAAGTATGCTCTGAATGGTTTGCAAAGTGTTTTTGTAATAATGTGCGGATCATTTCTTTACTGACATTTTGCTCACGCATTTCTTTAACCTTTTTTAACAAATTGATTTCGTTTTCTGTGAAAAATCGTGCTCCTTGTTTTGTACGCGGAATTACTAAAAGACCATTAAGATCCTTTTCCCATTGCCTAATCGTACCAGTAGGAATATTGATTTTTTTGGAAACCTCTTTAATTGAATATGCTCTTACCATTTTACCCGTTTGCATATTTTCAATCCTTTCTTTAATTTTGTTATAAACTATATTCTGTTGTAAGGTGTTCATTTTCCTGCCATGTGACAAAACCTATCAAAAGAAGAAAAGAATCTGCAAAAAATTTACGCTTTCTACCTGAGGTACAACTCATGGGATATGCTATAATGGAACTTCAAACAGATCCCACTATTATGGCTCATTATTTCTCGGGAAAGCGCAATACTTGACATTTCCCGCCATTTCTGCCTTCTTTTTTCGAATTTATCGTGTTATGGGAGTGGATTTATCTGAAAATTACTATATTTTCGAAATAATTTGTCGGATTATGATTCGATTAATTTATGCAAGCATTTTCCATGCGTAATGGTTTTTTTCTGTAACGTGACAGAGTATCATATGAATTAGAAATATAAATTTTAAAGAGGTGACAGCTGTGAAAGCATTAGTTCATGAGGGGAAAACAGGGATAAATGGTCTTTCATATCGAGAGATTGAGGAAGATGCACCTAAGGCAGGAGAAGTTAGAGTAAAATTAATGGGGGCAGGGTTGAATCATCGCGATTTATTTACTTTGACTCGTCATAAAGAATCAGATCCGCCTTTAATCATCGGTTCAGATGGAGCAGGAATCATTGAAGCGATTGGAGAGGGAGTGACAAATGTCAAAATAGGTGATGAAGTAATGATTAATCCTGGGTTGGGTTGGAGAGACAAGAGCGATGCACCACCTTCAGGCTTTGAAATCATCGGTCTTCCTTACCATGGAACATTTGCAGAAAAAATTGTCATTCCTGCTGAAAATGCTGTACATAAACCGGAGTATTTAACATGGGATGAGGCAAGTGTTATATCGTTAGCTGCCTTGACTGCATACCGTGCTCTTTTTACGAGAGGGAAGGTCAAAGCAGGAATGAAAGTATTGATTCCTGGAATTGGAAGTGGAGTGGCAACCTTTTTATTGCAGTTTTCAAAAGCTGTCGGAGCAACTGTTTATGTTAGTTCTCGTTCAATCGATAAGTGCGAATGGGCGATGCAAATGGGAGCTGCGAAAGCTTTTGACAGCAATGAAGATTGGAGTAGCGCCCTTGCAGGAGAAAAAATGGACTTGATTATTGAATCTGTTGGCGCGGCAACGTTTAATAAATCGCTTGATCAGCTTCGATCAGGAGGAACAATTGTTACGTTTGGTGCTTCTGCCGGCGACGTTGTTCAATTTGATTTGCGAAGATTCTTCTACGGTCAATTTAACATGTATGGCTCTACGATGGGAAGCGGAGAAGAATATAGAGAAATGCTGCAATTTATGGAACAACATGAGCTCAAGCCAGTGATTGATAAAGTTTATAAGCTGAGCGAATTCAAAGAAGCTTTTGAGAGAATGGAAAAAGCGGAACAGCTTGGAAAAATTGGGTTTTCAATTGGATAATGAAACAATGGGATTCATCCCTTTTTCAGAGTGTCGACAACAGGCTTGAGAATGATACGCTCGAGCCTGTTGTCGTTTTTTGTAAGATTAGCATAATTGGAGAGTTCTTTTTTTATATCCGGATGAATTGATGGAAAATTTAAATCTTTCAGTATAATATATAGGGATAGATTATCATATACAAGATCGCTGTACTGATGATTGTCTTATAAAGAAAGGGATGGATATGAATGATATCTTTAAAAGGGATTACGTTAAAGAGAGATGGAAATGTAATCATAAATGAGCTCGATTGGCAGATTGAAAAGGGAGAGCATTGGGTTCTTTTTGGGCTAAATGGAGCAGGAAAGACAGCAATTCTTAATCTTTTAAACGGCTATCATTTTCCAACAAGCGGTAAGGCGATTGTTTTCGGGAAGGAGTTTGGGAGAGTCGATATTCGTGAATCGATTCGCCGTAAAATTGGCCTCGTTTCATCATCTCTGCAGGAACGTTTTTATAAAACGGATAGCGCTTTTGAAATTGTCTTAAGCGGTGCATTTACATCAATCGGGTTATATGAAACCCCCACTGACGAAATGCGCCAGAAGGCAATCGATCTATTAGAAAGTCTTGGCAGCATTGACTATGCTAATCGCCAATATTCATCCTTATCACAAGGTGAGCGGCAACGAATTTTAATTGCACGTGCACTTATGAATGAGCCAGAACTCCTTATTTTAGATGAACCGACAAATGGTCTTGATTTTATCGCAAGAGAACACTTATTAGAAGTCATTGAAGAGATTGCTTTAAAACACTCTGGACCAACTTTAATTTATGTGACCCACCATGTTGATGAAATATTACCTGTTTTTCAGAAGACATTGCTTTTAAAAAAAGGGGAAGTATTTTCGTCTGGAAAGACAGTTGAGATGATCTCGCAATCTGTTTTATCAGCATTTTTCAATGTCGAAGTGGAGGTTCATTGGCATAATGGTCGACCGCTGATTACGAAAAGAGAGAAAGCTATCCCTTAAGTATAAGGATAGCTCGTTTTTAAGCTCGATTGCTTCTCAAAATGATCATGTAGATTAAAATAGAGATGAACACCGACGCTGCTGAAACAAAATAAATACTGCTATAGCCAAACCAATGGGCAATTTGACCAAAGCAGATGGCGCCGATACCAACCCCTAAATCAAAGAAAGAGAAGAAGGTTGCATTTGCCATCCCTCTTCGATGTGGAGGAGATTCTTTAACAGACCATGCTTGTAAAGCTGGTTGGACTGTGCCAAATCCTAATCCATACAATATTCCAGCGCTATAAAGGAGGTAGCTGTTGGGCAGCCATGCAAGTAGGACCATAGCAATAATAATGAGTAAAGTACCCGGGATATATACAGCGCGATGACCTTTTCTGTCATATAATCTACCTGCGAAGGTTCTTGAGACAAGCAAAGCAAGTGCATACAAAAGGAAGTACCATTCAATCCCAGAAACTCCTTTTTGTAATGCATAGATGGGCAAGAATGATGCAATGCCGCCAAATGTGACCGTTATAAAAAAGAGTAATAACGAAGGAGGAATAGCTGTTTTTTCAAAGAGATCCCATTTTTTATGAGCCACTGTAATAGGCTCAATTTTTTTATAACGAATAAAGGAAGCAAGAATAATTGAAACGAGTCCCAGTAAGGCGCATATTAAAAATAATTGTGTGAACGATATTTTTCCAGCTAATGCTAGTCCAAGCGTAGGACCAAAGGCTAAAGCAATATTCCCTGACAGTCCGTAATAGCCCATGCCCTCTCCACGTTTATTGGCTGGAATCAAATCAGTTGCTATCGTTCCAGATGCTGTTGTTGAATATCCCCATCCAATTCCTTGAACCACTCTCATAATAAAAAGAAAGATTAAACTGTGTACTAGACCGTATGTAGCGACCGACAAAATAAAAATGGCCAAGCCGGTCATAAAAACAAATCTTCTTCCTTTTGTCTCAAGTGCTTTTCCGGCAAATGGTCGCATGACTAAGGCAGAGAATGTGAAGATCCCGACCACCAATCCAATTAATTGATCATTGCCACCAAGTTCTTCAACAAATAAGGGCAAGGTCGGTAAGGTCATTTGAAAGCCAAGAAAAATAAAGAAATTCGAGAATACAATTAAGGAGAAATCTTTCGTCCAAATTTTCTCAGATTGTATGTGTTCTTTCGCTGCTTCTTTTGGAATTGATTGGCTCATGTAAATCTCCTTTCTATATATATTTAGAAACCCTAAATATTATATTACATCATTTACAATAAAAATCCATAATGGTGCTTATTTTTTTCCAGTTAACCACAATTATTCCTCTCCAAAAAAACAAATGTTCACTGTGGGTAGAAAAAGTCTTGATTCTTTCTTCATTTAGGGTGATAATAAGTACTAAATTTTAATATTTGCAAATGAAAATTAAATTAACAGGGGATGTCTGGAATGAAAGTGGTTAAGTTTGGAGGTTCTTCTTTAGCAACAGGTGCCCAACTTGAAAAAGTTTTAGAGATTGTTAAATCAGATCCGGCAAGGAAGATAATTGTGGTATCGGCACCTGGGAAAAGGTACGCTGAAGATATTAAAGTGACAGATTTATTGATTGAATGTGCAATAAAAGTGCTCAGCGGTGAGGATGCTACGAAACTAGTTTCTTTAGTTGTAGAGCGATATGCAAGCATTGCCCATGAACTGGATTTGCCTTCAGAAATTATTGATGAAATTCGCTCCCATCTAGTAGAATTATTGAATAGTAGTCAAGAAAACCGCAATCAATTTATTGATGCGATTAAAGCAAGTGGTGAGGATAGCCATGCTAAGTTGGTAGCGCAGTTTTTTTTAAATAGAGGCATTGAAGCACAATATATTAATCCAAAGGATGCCGGCTTGTATGTGACGAATGAAGCAGGTCATGCTCAAGTTCTTCCAGAATCATATGAGCATCTATATTCATTAAGAGCAAAGAATGGAGTTTTGATTTTTCCAGGATTCTTCGGCTATACGAAAGAGGGTGCCATTGCCACCTTTTCCAGAAGCGGTTCAGATATAACAGGTTCTATACTGGCTAATGGAGTGAAAGCAGATTTATACGAAAATTTCACTGATGTCGACGCTGTTTATTCAGTAAATCCAAATATTGTGGAGAATCCAAACGAAATATCAGAGCTCACGTATCGGGAAATGCGCGAATTATCCTATGCCGGTTTTTCAGTTTTTCACGATGAAGCGCTTATCCCTGCATTCCGCGCAGGTATCCCGGTTCATGTAAAGAATACGAATAATCCCTCTGCACCTGGTACAAAGATTGTTCATCATCGAGAAAAATCGACTGGTCCCGTTGTAGGCATTGCCAGTGATAAAGGATTTTGCAGTATTTATGTAAGCAAGTATCTTATGAATAGAGAAATTGGTTTCGGCCGGAGACTTCTTACTATTTTAGAAGAATATGAAATATCTTATGAGCATATCCCATCTGGAATTGATGAGGTGACGATTATCCTAAGGCAAGATCAGCTCCATCCAGAAACAGAAGAGGATATTTTGGAGCGGATTAAAAATGAACTTTGTGCGGATGAGGTGAAAATTGAACATAATCTTTCGCTCATTATGATTGTAGGAGAAGGAATGAAGCAAAATGTTGGGATTACTGCAAGAGCAGCGCAAGCATTAGCAAGTGCAGGGGTTAATATTGAAATGATTAATCAAGGTTCATCTGAGGTCAGTTTAATGTTCGGTGTAAAGGAAGCCAATGAGAAAAAAGCGGTGAAGGCGATTTATGAAGAGTTTTTTACACCAGTCCTTATTTAAATGGGTCCACAAAGACAACACGAGAACGTGTTGTCTTTTCGCTAAAGGTTTGAAATGGCCATAGACTATGTAATGTTACAAAATTACTCTAGCTAGAAATACTTCGCTCAATTGCACTCTCCCAATCGGGAAAATAATGAAGAGCACTTCTCATAAGAATTGGATTTGCTTTTTTAACAAATTTTTTGCTCATATTGGAGCCATTTGAGTTTAAGCGCTTGATCTCTTCCAGTACTTCAGCAGAACTCATTGTAACTTCCATACTATGACCTCCTTTCTATTATGATTATCTATATCTTCGCCTAGTAAAAAATATTTATTCAAGTTTCTGTATTTTTAGTTAAAATTATTACATAATGAGATAGAAAAAGAACTTGAGAGGACATCTGAAAATGACGGAAAAGCTATTTTATAAAAATGCATACATTAAAGAATTTGTTGCTAAGGGGAGAGGACAAAGACAGGATGAAAATGGTGAGTGGTATGTTGTATTAGATGCTACTGCTTTTTATCCAACTGGTGGAGGACAACCTTTTGATACCGGAACCCTTAACGGGAGAAAGGTTGTAAAAGTGGAAGAAATAGATGGTGAAGTACGCCATTATGTAGAAGAAAAACTAGCAAATATAGAAAAAGTTAGTGGAGAGATTGATTGGCAAAGAAGGTTTGATCATATGCAGCAGCATGCTGGACAGCATATTTTGACAGCTGCCTTTGAAGAATTATTTCAGATTCATACGGTGAGCTTTCATCTCGGTAAAGAAGTGTCGACAATTGATCTTGATCAAGGGCAAATATCAGAGGAACTTTTTTTTGAAGCAGAGAGGAGAGCCAATGAAATTGTTCTTGAAAATCGTCTGATTGAAGCAAAATGGGTATCTCAATCTGAAGCGGCACAGTATAAGTTAAGAAAAGAATTGTCTGTAACAGAGAATATTCGTCTTGTCATAATTCCCGGTTATGATTACAACGGATGTGGCGGAACACATCCATCATCTACAGGAGAAGTTGGGATGATTAAGATTCTTGATTGGGAGAAGCAGAGGAATAAAGTCCGAGTCCATTTTATATGTGGAGATAGAATTAAAACCCAGTTACAACAGAAGCATTCTATTTTGAAAGAGTTGAGCCAATTACTAAGCGCTTCTGAAAAACAATTGCCAATTGCTACCGAAAAACTTCTTGATTTAAACAAATCGCAAGCTAAAGTGATCACAGATTTACAAGAACAATGTATACAGCTGGAAGCTGAACAATTAATGAAGTCATTGAAGGACTGGTCTGGAGCAAAAGTGATTGCAAAAGTGTTTACAAATCGATCGGTTCAACAGCTTCAAAGACTCGCTCACATCATGATTGAACACGGACAAGGAGTTAATGTGTTCTTTATAACCGAGAATCTCGATAAAATCCAGTTCGTTTTTTCGCGTGACAAGGCAGCAAAAATAAATATGAAAACGCTCGCCAATGAGATTTTCCCGCTTATTAATGGGAAAGGTGGTGGGAGTGAATCGACAGTTCAGGGCGGAGGTGAACTTAAAATAACTGGGGAAGAAATCCTGAGCAAGTTGCAGAATTTGCTTTCAAGCCCTAAGGTTTAAAGTCTTTAGCCGATCCATTTCTCTTTTCGAACCTGCAGAAGGGAAATGGATCGAATCATGTTAGAAATAATTAGCTCCTCCTCCACTGCCAATATACGCTAATATATCTTTTAAAGGTGAACCTTCTCCATAAATCATTTCATTTAATATATCCAAAGTCTTATCATTTCTCGACAATCCTCCATCACCAAAGAAGCTGTCGGTGCAACGATGAATGAAAGCCATTTCCCAATCGCTGAGTAATAAAAAAAACCATAGTATTTGACATAATATTCTTATTGTCAATTTTAAGCTTTGTGGCACGACAAAAAACTCCTTTACATTACCAAAAACATCCTGAATATGTAATTTGCTTTTTCCGATGATTTACAAAGGTCAACAGATTGTCTTTTTTAATAAAGGCTTCTTACATATCTTTTTGACTGAATGCATTTGCCAGATTCGTTAATGATTGAATAAGGAGAAAAACAGGGATAAAGGTGATTTTTTTCAATGTGCACCTCACAAGTTTGTGTCCCTTATTTTCCGATATTTCCTGAAATATTATTCTGATTCAAAGAACTACTACACAAATAGGGAGAATTAAGGTATACTGTGTGAGACAATTTATAACGGAAACCACAAGGGGAGCTTATAGCTGAGAGTGAACATTAGTTCTGACCCTTTGAACCTGTTAGTTAATGCTAGCGCAGGGATGTGGATGATTATTTAGATATGATCTCATCATGTTCTCCCTTGTGTTTTCGTTTGAAAAAAAGGGGGATTTTTTTATGAAAAAACTAAGTTTATTGGCTTTAATTGAGGCATCTTTTTTTGCTGCATTTGCCTTAATTTTAGACCTGCTTCCATCTATTGACCTCGGTCCGTGGATATCTATCTCTTTCGCAATGGTACCTATTTTTATTTTAGCTTTTCGCTGGGGCCTTAAAGTTAGTTTTCTCGCGGGATTCATCTGGGGACTATTACAGTTTGCAGTAGGTGATGCTTATTTCTTAACGCCTATTCAATTTTTAATTGAATATTTTGTGGCCTTTGCTTTTATAGGTTTCGCTGGCTTTTTCATTAAACCTATCCAAGCAGAGTTCCAAAAAGGAGATAAAAAGAAGGCTCTTAGCTGGGTAGTAATTGCCATTTTTGTTGGAAGTATTGCCCGGTATTTTTGGCATTTCTTAGCAGGTATCATCTTTTGGGGGAGCTATGCACCAGAAGGTATGTCTCCGGTTATATATTCGCTCGTTGTTAATGGAGGTGCAATGCTGGGTTCAGCCATTTTATGTGCGATAGTTTTACTTGCGTTATTAAGTAATGCCCCTAGACTTATCAAAGTTCGTGCCATTAGATGATTGACAGAATGATTGAACTGATTTATAGTAATCCTATAAATTTAATATGATTAATTTCACTTATCCAGAGAGGCGGAGGGATTTGGCCCTAAGAAACCTCGGCAACAGACTCGTTTCAAGAGAACTGTGCCAATTCCAACAAGCATTGCGCTTGAAAGATAAGATGAGCGGTTAAAGGCAAAACCTCTTCTTACTTGAACGGATCTTGATAAGAAGAGGTTTTTTTTCGCTCGCAAGGAGGAATAGATAATGAATGAAAGAGATCTGCTCATTGAAAGATTGCTTGACTTTGGAATCTATAAGATCAATGATAAGCAGCTATTTGAATTACCTATTGTTGATTTGGAGCAGGAACTAAAAAAAATCATGCAAAATAAAGGGAATGATGGTTAAGATGCTTGGAGGCATTAAGAAATTTTCCGTGGCTTATAATTAATATCTTCCGATGAGTACACAAACACAATCACCATACCTCCAATAACTTTTGCACGAATCAAAATAGGTTGATTATATTCGTTTTTAAAGGAAAAATCTGGACCATACCAACTGACAGTAGCGTCTCTACCTGGTGGAACATAGGGCACATGCTTGCTATGTGAGTAACGCTCGAGCATTGTTACACCTGAAAGGTCTACTGCATTAAAGAGAGTGGAGGAAACTTGACAGATACCTCCACCAATTCCATCAATTAATTCGCCTTTTACAATCTCAGGGGCTTTCATATAGCCTCTTTCAGCGGTTCTTTTTCCGACTACTTTATTGAATGAAAAAATCTCTCCAGGGAACACAACTTGATTATTAATGGCTTCCACCGCTAATTCAATATTTTTTGAGCGGGCTTTATTTTTTGAATTAAAGTATGTCCTGTATTGTCCTAATCGTTTAGTTCTAATGATGGAAAGAAGCTCACTATCTACTTTCGGATAGACCAACATTTTTGGCACTTCCAATGTCGTTAATCGATTATGAAAATAATAATGAAAAAAGGCTTCCGTAAATACATGGCGATTAAGTTTGTAGCCCACTTTTTCTGGGATGATATGCCCGGAGTCGCTAAGTGTTGCGTTTTTAGGTTTCTTTTCAACGTTTTGTTCAATCTGTCTAAGTAATTGTTCATATTTCACCGGATCAATGAGCTCGAGACCCGGTGCTGGAATCATAACTTCTTGACGTTTCACTATTGTGATCGTATCATTATTTTCTGTAATGCTTAGCGGTACTCCATTTTGAGGATGGATCAGTAAGAGTAGACTGAGAATCCACGAAACGTACATATTGCTCCTCCTAAAATCCTTTATTCGCATTTTTCGCTCATGACATTTTGGGTGTGCTAGTAATAAAATTTTCTTTGACTCAGTCTATTTTTTTTATTTTGCGAAGAAATTATTCTTGATTTCCGCGAGCTTTTCAATAGCATTCTTCATAAAAGTCCGAAATAATGGGAAGCAGACGAAAAAAGGTGTTCTAAATGAAGCTCATGATTTTACTAAAGGCAATATTTATAAACAGCTTTTTTGTTTTTCTACTGCGATTATCCTTACAAACCTTTTACAAATATCGGATCAATTTAGTATTCACGGCTACGATAATAGCGCAAGGAATTGCCTTACCTTACGGAGTGAATGTAGTTCATTTCCAAAAAGTTCACGGTATGTCCAGTGTTTTGCATTTTTGATATCGTTTTTATATTTACGTATCTTTTCTTGTATGTACGATCCTTAAGGGATTAGAAATTCAAACTTTGGTTCTTTCTCTTCCCCAACTGCATAAACATCATTTTCTTCGCTTCCATATCAAAGCGTCAGCAATAATAGTTTTAGGCATTGGTAAAGAAATGGACGATAGTTTCTCCACATGTGGGATAAAACAACGGGTGTCTGTTGGACGTTGATGAATCGTGTAAAACAAAATAAACTGGTTTTCCGTTCCCACCTGTATGTTATATCCTGCTTTTAGTTGACCATTTTTTATATGATCCACCTTCATGCCCATGAAGGTGCGTCTTTGTCCGTTTGAGAATTACTATTACGAACACCGAAGATTTGAATCTGTTCTTTATATTTAGCCAGTCTAGGTAAGAAGCTATCGCGGATGAACTTCACCGTTTTCTTTAATTGACTACGTTCTTTTCGTTTCTCTTTACGAATATTGTTTCGGGTTCCTTTTCAATGTCTTCAGTTAATGCTTCTATCTTTCCTTCTAGTTCCGTCGCGGCAGTTTCTAAATACTTTATTATAATTAAATGGATTGATAAGCCAAAAAAGATTTAATATAGGTTGATTGGAACGGAAGGCACGAAGACTCCTACGGGGGATGATTTCATTTATTCTAGTTAGTTGAATTGGGAGCTTATTCGGACTTGACCTTAAAAGTTTCACTCGTTGTTCTGTCCGAATACACCTCTCCATTAATACCACTGAAAAAGTCAGTAGAATGGACAACTCCCCCAATTTTTACTGAGTTTTTCAGTGGCCTCATGACGGGGCAGGGGAGACCCCACAGGCGCTAAGTGCCGAGGGGGCTCCCCGTGGACAGCCTCTTTTTTAGGGGCTTGATAAAAAAAAGTTTGACAAATTTGTGAACTTTTCGTTAAATAATGGTAAAGGGGATGAAATGGATGACTGAAAAACAGCTTAAGAATTTACTTTTCTTTAAAAAATTGACGAGTATCGGAATCTTTTTTGGCTTTCTCGTATTTTTATCAAGCTTCTTTGTAAGCGGTACCAGCGCTCCTTATCAATTGTCAATCGGAATTAGTATCATCGTTTCGTCTATGCTTTTATTTGGATTCGGGTTGTTCTTGCCGTTGATGGAAGAGGCAAGTGGTGAAGATATAAATAAACAAAAAGAAACCTCAAGCTTGTAGAGAAAGCTCGAGGTATTATTTTTGTTTAGGAATTATAGATTTTTACTCTTAATGAGCAGCATGACCAGCTGACATGACCCAAATCGAACCGACGACGATAACAACAGCCATGAATACTCCATAAACAATATTAATTACATTTGTTTTTCCGTCTTCACCTTCACGCAAGTGCATGAACATGAAAAGCTGAATTCCAGCTTGGAGGACTGCCAGTGTGCCGATAATCCACATAATTACTTTAAAGGATAGACTCGTTTTTAAAGCAATATATGCTGCTCCAAAGGTAAGGATTAAGGAAAAGATGAATCCTAACACATGGCTGATTGGAAAGCGATTTGTATGTTTCTCCATTTAGCCCACCATCCCTTTTAAATACACGAAAGTAAAGATAAAAATCCAGACAACATCAAGAAAATGCCAGTACAGACCAATTATAAATGTTTTTCGAGCAGTCGTTGGTGTTAAGCCTCTGCGTAATAATTGAATGATAACCATGATTGCCCAAATAATTCCAAATGTTACGTGAGCTCCATGTGTACCAAGTAAAACAAATAAACTGGAGAGAAAAGCACTTGTTTGCATAGTAGCTCCCAGATGTACATAATGAATAAATTCATTAATTTCCATGAATAAAAATCCTGCACCGAGTAGAAGAGTGATTACAAGCCAGAAAATAAGCCCCTTCAATTGCTGGCGCCGCATCTCAAAGATGGCTATCCCCATCGTAAAACTACTTGTTAACAGGAGAACGGTTTGAATAAGAACATCTTTAATCATAATGATATCCTGGTGAGTAGGACCACCAGCATAGCGCTGGTAAAGGACCCCATATACACCGAAGAGAGTTGCAAACAAAACAATTTCAGCTCCAAGGAAAATCCAGAAGCCTAGTATATTCAAACGGTTTTGTTCAGTTTGATATTCTAATGGCAAGGAATAATCGATCTTACTTGACATAATTATGCACCTCTCCTTCCACATTTCTCCACTTGCTTTCCGTTTCTTTAATTTCATCAACTGGAATATGATAACCTTCATCATAATCGAAGGAGCGGTAAATCAAGCCAGCGATAATTCCAATTGCAGCAATCGCGGCAGCAATATGCCACTCAAATACAAGGAAGAACCCTGCGACTCCAAAGGCCACTCCCATAATGAATGGAAGACCGGAGTTTGATGGCATGTGAATTTCTTTAATTTCACTATCTTTTATCGTTAAACCTTGATTATTTTTTTTCATTTTCCAAAATGGATCAAGTCCATCTACTTCAGGTAGCTTTGCAAAGTTATAAGGTTGAACAGGGGAAGCAGTTGCCCATTCAAGCGTGCGAGCATTCCAAGGATCTCCTGTAATATTGCGGTCGGCATGGCGAATGCTCCAATAAATATTGTAACAGAAAGCGATAAATCCAAGCGCCAATATGACAGAACCTAAAGCTGAAACAAGGAATAACGGTGCAAATCCTGATTCTACAGAGTAGGTATAAGAACGACGAACTGCACCATCAAGTCCAAGGAAGAACATTGGCATAAATGTTGCGTTAAAGCCAATCACAAACAACCAGAAATGCCATCTTCCGATTTTCTCGTTTAGTGTAAAACCAAACATTTTTGGCCACCAATAATATAGAGCAGCAAACACAGCAAAAACGACACCAGGAATAATTGTGTAATGGAAGTGGGCAACAAGGAACAACGTATTATGATATTGATAATCTGCTGCACCCATTCCAAGCATGACCCCGGTTACGCCTCCAATAATAAAACAAGGGACAAATGCCAGCGACCAAAGCATCGCATTGGTCATTTTAATTCGGCCCTTGCGCATCGTAAAGAGCCAGTTAAAGATTTTTATTCCCGTTGGGACGGCGATTGCCATTGTTGTAATGGAGAAAATGGAGTTTACTGCAGGTCCTGATCCCATTGTATAGAAATGGTGAACCCAAACAACCATACTTAAGAGTGCAATGATTAAGATTGATAGAACCATTGATTTATAACCAAATAATGTTTTTCGAGAGAATGTTGAAATAATTTCTGAATAAATCCCGAAAGCAGGGAGAACTAAAATATATACTTCTGGATGTCCCCATAGCCAGAAAAGGTTTGCCCAAAGCATATCAAGGCCGCCGCCAGATAATGTAAAGAAGTGGGCACCGTAAAGGCGATCAAAGGTCATTAATGCTAAAGCAACCGTGAAAATAGGGAAGGCAGCAATAATGATGACAGACGCAATGAAAGAAGTCCAAGTAAACATAGGCATCTTCATTAATGTCATGCCCTTCGTTCGCATTTTTAAAATCGTTACAACAAAGTTAATTCCTGATAGCAATGTTCCGATTCCGGCAATTTGCAAGGCAACGGCGTAATAGTTGTTTCCGATCCCAGGCGAAAACTCTTTTCCTGCGAGAGGGAAATATGAAGTCCACCCAGCATCAGGAGAGCCACCGATAACAAAAGAGATGTTAAATAGCATCGCACCACCGAAAAATAGCCAAAAGCTCAATGCGTTTAATTGTGGGAATGCAACATCTCGAGCTCCAATTTGCAGGGGAACAACAACATTCATAATCCCGATCAGCATTGGCATTGCCATAAAGAGAATCATGATGACGCCATGAGTCGTGAAGATTTCATTGTAATGCTGAGCATCTAAAAATTCCATTTCTGGTCTTGATGTTTGAGCCTTCATTAAAAGACCGTCCATCCCGCCACGGAAAAACATTAACACACCAGAAATAATATACATAATCCCAATACGTTTATGATCAACTGTTGTAATCCATTCAGACCAAAGCCACTTCCATTTCTTTAAATAGGTGACTCCAGCTACGATTCCGACCATGGTTAAAACAATCGCTATTTGTGAACCTAAAATTAATGGATCACCTGTAATAAAAAATTCATCCCATTTAATGCCCACTGTGGTCACCTCCGTGTTCTGTGTCTTCTTGATGATCATGCTCGTCTATGTCATCACTCGTTTTATTTCTGTAATTGTCCTCTTCTTCAAATATTTTCCCTTGGTAGCCATGCCCACGATAAAGTTCAGGGTGTGTATATGTTTTTGAATTGTGGTCAGCATGATTTACCCAGTCGAGATGTGTGTTTGAAAAAGTCAATCTACCTAAATGAGTTGGTTTCAGTAGCTCTTCGTATTCTTCTTCAGTTAGTTTTGGAGCAGTTTCTTTTACTTCCTGAACCCATTTGTCATATTCAGAACGAGTTTGCGCCAATACTTCAAATTTCATATCCGCATAGCCGCGGCCATTGAAGTTGGTATTCTGTCCCTCGTATGAACCAGGGTAATCAGCAATTAAATACATCTCAGTTTCCATTTTTCCCATCGTATATTTTTGACCACCTAAAGCAGGCACCCAAAAGGACTGCATCGTACTCGCTGATGTTAATTTAAACAGAATAGGTGTGTCTGCAGGAATATTAACGTAATTTACTGTTTCAATTCCTTCCTCTGGATAGCTAAAAATCCACTTCCAGTCAGCAGAAGTTACATGTATGGTAATTGGTTCCTTATCCTCATAGCCTTGTGGTACCTCTTCTAATGCATAGAGTGTCTTTACAGTAGGAATGGTTAAGGCAACAACGATAAGAATTGGGATTGCTGTCCAGATAATTTCCAATACGGTACTTCCATGTTCATCAGGTGGTTCGTAGTCTAAATTGTCTTTTTTTTCACGATATTTCCAGACGATATAACCAAATAATCCAAAAACGACAACGACTACAAGGAGCATCCAAATTAAAGACCAGTTGATTAATTCTGTAATGCTTCTTGCCACTGGGCCTTGCGGGTCGAAGACAACTAATTTCGACTCACAACCACTAAGGAATAGCAGAGGTGCAGTTGTCAAAAAGGCAAATAATCCTTTTTTCATTCAATGTCAACTCCTTATTCAATAAAGTTTCTTTTCCCGAAAGTGCTTGATAAAAACATAAAAGATTCGAAAAATTGTCACAAAATGTTCATAAATTCACAAACTTAATCAAAAAAATAAAGATGTCTGAAATCATGCTGCAGACAATTCGTTTCATGGAATCAGAAGACTTTTCGGTTATACTGAAAGGCGCGTGAAACCTTGGTTTCACACGATATGAACCAAAAATCGTTGTATCAACAAAATTGTTTAACAAAGCTCAAAATAATGAAACGAAGCTTTTGATCATTTATTCACATTTGCCTAAAAAGTTTTACACAATCAAGAAAAAGGTTATTTTGATACATTAACACTGTGTATATGATGATAACATAATTATTTGATGATAATTGTTACAAAATAAGTAAGGAATAATTATCCATTTTATTGCTCGTTTTTCTTCGATTACTATTTAAAGCGGAACGGCGATAACTGTAGGACAATTCTTATAAATCTGCTTCTGGGGAATGTGTGAGAAATAACGGTCATAATATCAAATCTTTAAATGATGTTGAGGTCGATTGGTTTAACATTTTAGAAGAAAGTTGAGATTCGAATCATGACCAGACTAATGAACGAATTAAATAAACCAAAATATTAATCAGGAAGTAGGGAACGAATGTTTTTATAGATTCTGGTGAAAAGTTTGAAAATGATATTTTTATTTCAATTGATAGATTTCAAAAAGGAAAATATGAATCGCAAGCAGGATTGGAAACACCTTTCCAGGTAGAGTAAGATTTTGCAAAAAAATTTTCCCAACATAACTGTTAGCCAAAATATTAACCTAAAGAAAGCTGTTGAAAATCTATTATTTGCTATTTATAGTTGGTAAAAACTAATTTTTGTCATGATGTTTTTTATATGTTCTGCCCGGTTTTTCTATTGCAGTCCGATTTTCTTTAAAAGGTTTGAGCGTTCCGCTGTAAAATTCATCTTTCTGATGAAGTACATCAATTCACATATAGCCATATTTATAAATGAAGAAAATATCTTTTATACGAATCATGCTTTGATTGGATAATGGTACAAGCAAAAAATCGTACTTCATCATATATAATCAAGAGAGGTGATGATTATGGTCAAAATTTATTTAGATCCAGGCCATGGAGGATCTGACCCAGGAGCACAAGGAAATGGGCTGCAAGAAAAAACCCTAACATTAGATATAGCTGTGAGAGTACGGGATATATTAGTAAATGAATATGAAAACGTTGAAGTGAGAATGAGTCGAACTGGTGATGTGACAGTTAGTCTCGCTCAGAGAACAAACGATGCAAATTCATGGGGAGCAGACTATTATTTATCGATCCACATTAATGCTGGTGGCGGTACAGGTTTTGAGAGTTTTCGACATACTAGTGCTCCCACACAAACAGCAAGATACCAAAGCATAATTCACCCAGAAATTGCCTTGGAGAGTTTATTTCGAGATCGAGGGATGAAAACAGCTAATTTTCATGTGCTTCGTGAAACTAGAATGCCTGCTCTACTAACGGAGAACGGCTTTATCGACCATGCAACCGACGCATCAAGATTGCAGAATGCTAGTTTTCGAGCCAGCATTGCTCGAGGGCATGTCATTGGGCTTGAAAAAGCTTTTCAATTGCGAAAAAAAACGAATTCAAATCCAGGAACGCTCTATCGTGTTCAGATCGGCGCTTTTGAAAACGGAGAAAATGCAATTCAGCTTGCGAGACGTGCTGCTACGAGCGGATTTACGACTCATATCTTTCAGGAGGATGGGCTTTATAAAGTACAAATTGGCGCATTTTCAATCAGGGAAAATGCCGAGCAGCTAGCTCAAGAGGCAAGAAACAAAGGTTATGAAGTGATTATTGTGCAGCGGAATTCATAAAAATAAGCACCCATGCGGGTGCTTATTTTGCAAAGACATGATTTCCGATTTTGATCGTTGTTGTTTTTGAACGTAGCCATGTATTTGTTGTTTTGGCAGGATTATAGAAGTAGAGGGAACCGCTGCCTTGGCCACGGAAAGCAAGAGCTTCATTAACTGCTTTCTTCGAATCAGTACTTGCAGCCTTGTTGATTTGACCATTGCTTACTGGTGTGAATTGACTGGATTGATAAATAACCCCACTTACTGTATTTGGGAAAAGATTGCTGTCGACGCGATTTAAAACGACAGTTGCAACGGCCACTTTTCCTGCGTACGGCTCGCCTTTCGCTTCTGCTTCAACAAGCCTCGCTAATAAATCTTTTTCTGAACTTGTCACTGAGGATGCGGGAATTGTTAATTTTTGTCCAATCCCTAAAGTGCTATTTGCCGCATTGTTAACTGACATCAATGCTTTTACTGGTACCCCATATTGAATTCCGATTTTCCAATAAGTATCACCTTTGTTGACAGTGTGTGTTGCTGCTAGACCGCTTCCTACTCCAGCAAAGATGATAGTTAAAAATGCGACAAATGAAATGATTTTTTTCATACTATAAACCTCCTTCAACATTCTTATATACAGTATCATGATAGATTGAGAGGAACATCCTCTACAATTTTCCAGTGTCTTTAAACCGTTGCTACAAGTGGGGCAAGTTTCAGAAGTGTAAAGTTTGTCATCGATTTGCAATAGTTGGATTTAGTCAGAAAATGAAAAATTCATAAATATTTACCGAATACCGTATACATAATATAGGTTGAATTTTGGAGGCTGTCAGAGGGGTGGTACAGTGGATAACGAAATCATTCAATATTTTGTAGTGAATCATGATTTGAAAATGGAAGCAGGGAAGGTGGCAGCCCAAGTAGCCCACGCTGCAACCATTTCCACGATTAATATGGTCAGTGCAAGCAATTGCCAATTCCCTGATTACTTCGATTATTTTGTGGAATGGTATCAATCGGGAATGAGCAAGGTTGTGTTAAAAGGAACGGAAGAAGAGCTTTTTAAGCTTAAGGAAAATGGTTTTTATACAATTAGGGACAAAAGCTATCAAGAAGAGCCGACTGGGGCACTTACTGTGGTTTCCCTTCCTCCGATGCCGAGAATCATTGGGCAAAGATTTATCGGGGAGTTCTCCCTGTACTGAGGAATAAATGTGCGGTTTGCTCTCACATGGCCTCATGTAAATAAGGAGGTATAGGCGAATGGGAACATTCTGTAATCGCTTGTCCTTTTATTTAACTTTCTACACTATTGGTTTTATTTTGCTTGCGTCTTCAAATTCGCTAAAAGAGCGGATCCTTAGATGGATAGGTATCCATCCTTTACAATTGTTGTTTTATTTTACGTTAATTGTGCTCATCATAGGAATCATTGGATTTACCGGTGTTAATAATTGGAGCAGTGTATTTCGCAGCATCTTTACTGTTGGTTTTTCACTTGTTTTGACAGCTTTTCTTGCCTACATCATTTTTGTTGGAGAGTTACTTCAATAAAAAAATGAAAGCAAAAATGGTTAAAACGCAATCTATTTTTCTATCATAAGTAAGGGTGATTGCCTCGTGAAAACAATTAAAGTAAGAGCTTTGTGAAGAGAAGCTTCTTCTAAAAAAGTATTTATAAATATAAAAGTTTCGAATTGAACATTCGGTGATTAAATGCTAAATGAAGGCAAGGAAGGAAAAATGAAATTTTCTTTCCTTGCTTTTTTTGTTATTGTTGCTTTAATGGATGGTATCGTTTTCATATTTATTGACTTTTGAACAAAGAGACACGGCTTTCATTGAATATCCAAGAGGAAGAAAACGTTAAATAAATCGCAAATTTCACAAAGGCAATAAGGTAAATCTAGCAGCTTGAAAAAGGAAAAGGTAGCTTCATACGTATATCTTCATTCGAGTTTGTGCAATGCTTAACAAAATTGACACAATATCGTCAACCTCTCAGAAATCCTATTGTATCAACGTTTTTGGCAGCTTAATTTTTTGCGAATTCAGCTTAAATCGACGACTAAGGGAATTTCCTCCTTTCAGTAGGGAGATCTCCCGATACGAGAAAAAGAGAACTGATTTTACAATAAAGTTAAGCAATTGGAACAAGGAGGATCAATATGGAAGCAAAAATGGTTTCAAATCAAAAAGCGGAGCACCCGGTAAATAGCGCATTTGCCTCAAAGTTTGCGAAATCAATGTTTTTGTCAGTATTAGTGCTCAGCATTTTAACATTTATTGGCACAAGGATGTTCACACATGTCGATTTAAATTTATATGGTTATATGGTTGGAACGATCGTATTTCTTGGGGGGTTCTTTTACCGCTTTATTGCTTGGGGAGAAAGACCCCCAACGAAGATTATCATCAAAAAAGGAATAAAGCTCTTATTTAGAAAATCCACACCAAAGACTTCGGTTGAGCAGTTAGCGACCTATCGATTTATCTGGAATCGCGGGATATACCGCTGGACACAACACTTTTTAATAGGTTGGGGTTGCCTTCTTTCTTGTTTAGTGACATTCCCGCTTGTTTTTGGGTGGATGTACTTTACGATGCCGGAAAATGGTTATTACACGATTGTTTTAATGGGAATGGACATTATGACTGTAAAGGCAGATGGATTAATAGCCAATCTTTCTTATAATGCGTTAAATATTTCTGCATTCATGGTCATTGCTGGTGTATGCATGGCTTTATATAGACGAATTAAAAATATGCAGGCTCGTGCGGAGCAAAAATTCATTTATGATTTCTTACCACTTTACTTATTGCTTTTTATCAGTATTACAGGCTTGCTCCTTACAGTAAGTAATCTATTTCTCCACGGCTGGGGACATTACGTAATGAGTCTGATTCATCAATATTCCGTGGTCGTCACAATGATTTACTTGCCTTTTGGAAAGTTGGCTCATATTCCGTTCCGACCATTAAGTGTTTTTGCCCGAAATTATCGTGAACACTACGGGGAACAATCAATGAAGGCCTGCAAGATTTGTGGAGATGAATTTGTTTCCTCTGAGCAATCAAAGGATGTTGTTCAAGTACTTGGTATCAATGAAATTGAATTTAAGAAAGAAGATTTCCATTTAGCAGAGCTTTGCTTACCGTGTCGAAGGAAATATCGAATTGCCCAATTTTCTGGGTTCCCTACACATGAAGTAAAAGTTAAGGAGGCTAACCAGAATGCAAAGGGATAAGTTTTTTAAAGAAGTTGATAATTTGCATCATCCGAATGAAACGTTAGTAAGAACTCATTGCAGTTACTGTGGAATGCAATGCGGGATGAATTTAAGGGTCAATACAAAGACAAATAAAATTATTGGGGTGGAACCTCGTTATGACTGGCCGGTAACAGTCGGAAAAATGTGTCCGAAAGGAGTTACTGCCTATCAACAAACGAACCATGATGATAGACTTCTAAAACCGTTAATTCGTGATGATAAATCGCTCAAAGGTACAAAATTAGGCTTCCGTGAAGCAACATGGGAAGAGGCATATGATCATATCGTAAAAAATTTCCAGAAGCTCCAAAAAGACTATGGGAATGATAGTTTATCTGTTTTCAGTGGAGTGTCAATGACGAATGAAAAATGTTATTTAACAGGAAAGTTTGCCAGAGTAGCTCTAGGAACTCGCTACATTGATTATAATGGTCGTTTTTGTATGTCCAGTGCTGCTGGTGGATTCCTTCGTTCCTTCGGAGTAGATAGAGGGTCGACATTACCGTGGACAGATATTCATGAAACAGATTGTTTATTTATTGCAGGAAGTAATACTGCAGAGTGCCATCCTACTTCAATGTTCCGAATCTGGAATGTTCAAGAAAGAGGCGGCTACTTAATCGTTGCCGACCCGCGTGAAACCCCGATTGCAAGAAGAGCAGATGTCCATCTAGATTTAAGACCTGGTACAGACCTGGCACTTGCAAACGGAATTCTTAACCTATTAATCGAAAATGGTTTTGCTGATGAAGAGTTTGTTCAGAATCACACAAACGGATTTGAAGAAACGAAGGAATTAGTGAAGCAATTTACACCAGAATATACGAGTGAAATTACCGGCGTTGCGCCTGAAAAAATCATTCGTGCTGCGGAGCTCTATGGAAAAGCACCAAACGCTGTTGTCATGTTTGCCCGCGGTATCGAACAGCAGCATAAAGGTGTCGACAATGTTTCAGCGTATACAAATATGGCACTAGTAACAGGAAAAATTGGGCGAGCAAAATCTGGTGTTGCTACTTTTACTGGTCAAGGGAATGGTCAAGGCGGACGTGAACATGGTCAGAAGTCAGATTTATTACCAGGTTATAGAAAAATTACCAACCCTGAGCATGTCAAAGAGGTATGTCAATTTTGGGGAATTACACCAGAAGAAATGCCGAAACCAGGTGTATCTGCATATGAAATGTTCGAATTAATGGATCAAAAAGTTATTCGTGGACTATATCTTCTTTGTTCAAACCCAGCTGTATCCGCACCAAATTTAAATTTTGTTCGTAATGCAATGAAAAATTTGGACTTCATGGTGTGTTCAGATTTTTATTTATCAGAATCAGCTGAATTTGCAGATGTCATTTTGCCAACTGTAACATGGTCCGAGGATGAAGGAACTGTTACGAATTTAGAAGGTCGTATTATTAAAATTAACAAAGCTCAAGAGCCGCTTGGGGAATCAAAGCCAGACTGGCAAATTCAAGTGGAACTAGCTGAACGGTTAGGAAAAGGAAAATACTTTTCTCATTTGAAAACGGCCCGTGATGTAGCGGATGAATTCAGAGGTGCGACAAAAGGTGGCTATGCTGATTATTCTGGTGCTACCTGGGAAAAAATCGAAAAGCAAGACGGCGTTTTCTGGCCTTGTAAGAGTGAAGAAGATGAAGGAACACCGCATATGTTCCTAGATAAGAAATTCTATCACCCTGATGGAAAAGCAAAAATTTGTGCGCTTCCATACAGACCACCAGCTGAAGAGCCGTGTGAACAGTATCCGCTCCGATTAACAACTGGACGAGTCGTGTATCACTACCTGTCAGGGAATCAGACAAGACGAATTCAATTTTTACGAGATATGTGCCCTGAGCCATATGTGGAGGTACATCCGGAGACAGCAAAAAAGTACAATATTGAGCATGAAGAACGGGTACGTCTGTTTACACGCAGAGGGGAAGCGGTATACAAGGTTAAGATAACGGAAGCAATTCGGAGTGATACAGTCTTTGTTCCTTATCACTTCGGTCATAAAGAGTCCATTAATCTCTTAACAAATCCGGCACTTGATCCAATGTCGAGAATGCCAGAATTTAAGGCTTGTGCAGCACAAATCGAAAAACAATCAATAAAGAAGGTGTAATAAATGAAGAAGAGGCTCTATTTAGAACTAGAAAATTGTATTGGCTGTCGCTCTTGTTTAGCTGCATGCACACAGTGCGGAGGTCATGAAGAGAGAAATAGAAACTATGTCTATGACGTCAATCCACTTGTAAATCGGCAAACGATGCCTCTCATGTGCCTTCATTGCGTGAATCCAGCTTGCGCGAGAAGTTGTCCAGCACAAGCCATTCAAATTCATGAAACAGGTGCTGTTTTATCGGCGTTAGTGGAAAAGTGCATTGGTTGTCAAAACTGTACGATTGCTTGCCCATACGGAATACCAAAGTTTGATACAGAGCAAAATTTAATGTATAAATGTGACCTTTGTATCGACAGAACGAAGGATGGGATTCCACCCATGTGTGCAAGTGTATGTCCATCTAACACTTTGCAGTGGCTGACGGATGAAGAGATTGAAGCGAAACAGAAACAATTTAACCTCGACAATGGAAAATGGGTCACAAGTTTACCATTTTTAGAGAGTGAAACAAATGTACGCGTGAATCTGCCAGGTATTTTGCAAGGCGTCACGAAATTGTTTTAGGAGGGATCGTCATGTCGGAAAAAAATAATAAAATCCCCTTTCCAGAAGATAATTACACGCATAATATTCAACGCAATAATGAAAGAAAATTAGATAGACGCGGTTTTATGAAAACATTGGTCGGCGCTGCCGGTGTATTTGCAGTGTCGTCGCTTCCTTGGGGAGCAGTGGCAGCGAAAGAGCTATTAGGATTAAGCGAAAAGGAATATCCTCATAAGAAAATTACAGATATTGATAGAATTGGCGTGGGAGAAGCAGTTGAATTCAAATTTCCAGGAGAGCATGATGATGCGATATTAATTCGTCTGTCCGAGGAAAAATACGTTGCTTATAACAGTGCATGTACTCATCTACAATGTCCGGTTTTTTGGGAAAAGGAAAAAGGAGAGATGCTTTGTCCATGCCATCATGGGAAGTTTGATGTAGAAACAGGGAATCCAACTGCTGGACCACCAAGACGACCATTGCCAACAATTGAAGTGTCTGTAGAAAACGGAGCGGTTTACGCTGTTAGGGTGAAACGTTATGAATCATAGACTAGTAAACTTTATATTGCTATTAATCTGTCTCATGTTAAATATAGTGTTCACACAAAAAATGGTCCATCAATTCAAATTTGAAAATTACGAGGGGGCGCTCCTTTATTGTCTGTTAAATCTTCTTGTCTTTCCTATTGCTCTTTTCGTTTATAAACGCGACAGGAAGCAAAGTGAAGTGATGGCAAATGATTAGTGAAACATTTTTAGATTTTTGCTTTATTCGCAAGGCAAGCGGTAATTTTGGAAATGACATCGAGCAAATATTGCAGTCCCTTTTTAAAGGAACAAAGCTTCATTGGTACTTAGACGAAAAAGAAATCGAAGAGGCTGAAGTAGTTGTCGCTGAGGTAAAAGGGATGAGTAGGTGGCAGTCGGAGTCAGAGGTCATTCAATTTTTGGAAGAGCACGCTTCAGAGCATTTTTGGGAGTTTTTACAAGGTTATCAAATGTATGTCTATCCTGTTCAGAAGGGATGTAATAGCTGTGATTAATCGCGATTTTCTACAACAGCATTATTTGTTTAAAACAGTTGAAGTTGCGATCCAGGATATAGAGGGAGAGGAGCGTGCTCCCTTTGTTCAGAAAGAAATAAAGAGGATTGGGGTCTGTCCAGATCAAACTCATTTGCGAATTTATTTTGAACATCAGAATTTTTTCGCTATTCCCCTAAACGCTGAGGTTATAATAGAAAGCGATAACTGGACAGCTACTGATCGCTTAGGCAATTTAAAATATATAATAAGAAGGGTACGAGTGTCATGAGTAAAGAAGCACGAATTACAAGTTGGAATCCAGAAGATCCAAAGTTTTGGAAAGAAACTGGTCGAAAACATGCAAAAAGAAATCTATGGATTTCTGTTCCTTCGTTAATGCTTGCATTTGTTGTCTGGCAAATTTGGTCCGTCGTAGCTGTCCGTTTAAATGATATCGGTTTTACGTATACTGAAGAGCAATTGTTCACTCTTGCTGCGATTCCAGGATTGGTGGGTGCGACTTTAAGATTTTTCTATACATTTGCTGTTGGCAAATTCGGTGGTAGAAACTGGACTGTTATTTCCACAGCAGTATTAGCCATTCCTGCTATCGGAATTGGTATGGCGGTTCAAAATCCAGATACACCTTATACTGTCATGTTAGTGTTAGCGGCACTTTGCGGACTAGGAGGAGGAAATTTTTCATCATCTTCCTCAAATATAAGCTTTTTCTTCCCAAAAGCAGAGAAAGGAACAGCCCTTGGCATTAATGGTGGTTTAGGAAATATGGGGGTTTCAGTTGTTCAATTTGTTACCCCGCTTATTATTGCAACGAGTACTTTTGCGTTCATGGGAGAAGGTCAAGTGTTATCGAATGGAGAGACGGTTTGGCTACAAAATGCAGCCTTTATCTGGGTGATTCCTATTGCGATTGTAACGATTGCAGCCTATTTTGGAATGGATAATCTTCCTAATACTACTCAATCTGTAGCAGATCAGTTTGTTATCGTGAAGCGTAAGCACACTTGGATTATGACAATATTATATGTTGCCACATTTGGCTCATTTATTGGGTATTCAGCAGCATTTCCGCTCTTGTTGAAATCGCAATTCCCAGAATATATTTCACTGGCTTTCCTTGGGGCTTTATTAGCTGCAGCAGCAAGACCTGTTGGGGGTTGGCTCTCTGATAAGCTTGGCGGTGCACTTGTAACTACCTGGGTTTTTATTGTGATGACAATTGGTGCGATTGGAGTTATTTATTTCACAAATGCAAAAACATTCTCAGGCTTTTTAATCTCGTTCTTAATTCTATTTTTGGCTTCTGGAATTGGCTCGGGTTCAACCTTCCAAATGATCCCGTCTATTTTCCCAGCTAAGGAAGCTGCACCAGTATTAGGATTTACAGCAGCGTTTGCAGCATACGGTTCATTCTTTATTCCGCAGCTTTTCGGCTGGTCAACAAGCACGACAGGATCACCGGTATCAGCCTTTTATTTCTTTATTGCTATTTATGTCATTTCATTTATTCTTAACTGGTTTTATTATCAGCGAAAAAAAGGGCTTGATTTAAATATTGAACAAGCTTCTTAACGTAACTGCTTTTAAGAAGCTGTATCAAAAAGCCGTCAAAAAAAACGACTTTTTGATTTCAGCTTTTTCTATTCCATTAATTAAGGTTGTTAGTAGATATTAAGGATAAAGCAGACCCTTTCTCCTTTTTTAGTTAGATTTAGCTGTTACGTAACGGATTAAAACCATTAATGAAGAGAACTGGAATCGCCTGTACTGAAAGGAAGGTTGGCTTGCTAGTTTTAGCGATTGGGCAGTAAGTTGTGTTTTTTGGATGAGGACCACACGATCCATGGAGAGAACATGCTGGATAGTCATGGTCTAATTTATATATAGAAAATCTCCCTTTCTAATTTTAATTGGCTGAGTGACTTAATGATGCTAAAAATGGGGGATTTTCTTTTTTTCTGGACATTATCTTGATTTAACGAAAACTGAATGAACTCATATCGACATGAATAGAAGACTCAGAAGACGTTTTAGTTGTCAATTTGAATTCTGCTTCGCGAAAGTCTCGCTCGGATGTTATAGTTATAAGAGAAGAATCACTGGACCTTAAGGGGTGAAATTGCATAATGGAGCGTGGCCCAGAAAGAAATATTAATCAATATTTACTCCAGTCATCAGAAGATGAAATTAAGAGAATTGCATTAGAACTCCATGAAGGAGTGGCTCAAACATTATTCAGTATTTATACTGGTATTCAATTGTTAGAAACAAGTACTGAAGATATAAAAATGAAAAATTACGTTCGCGAGATGGCTGAAGTATTAGAAAGAACGATTCAAGAAATTCGTTATCTTTCTGTAGAACTGCATCCACCCACACTCTCAACGATTGGTTTTTTCCCGGCATTGCAAAGCTACTTGAAGTTGTATACTTCCACGTTCGGAATCGTTGTGGACATCGAACAAGCTGGAGAAGAAATTCCTCTGCCGGTGAATCATCGTATTGGACTTTTCCGTGTGTGTCAAGAAGCTTTGGCGAACATTGCCAAGTATGCGGATTCTGCTAAAATAAAGCTTCAATTGAATTGGGAGCATCATCGTGTTCAAATTTTGATTCAGGATTTTGGAATTGGATTTGATGTCGATGCACATATAGAAAGTCATGGGTTGGCGGCGATGGCAGAAAGAATGAAGCTGATTGGTGGAGACTGCATCATTACTTCACAGTTAGGAAAGGGGACGACAATTCGTTTGGAGTTGGGGTTTGCTTCTAATGTCAATGGGGAGGGGGAGAAGGTTTGATTAAAATTTTGCTTGTAGACGATCATGCTGTCGTTAGGATGGGCTTAAAAATGCTTTTAGATCATCACGCTGATATGGAGGTAGTTGGTGAGGCTTCTGAAGGAAATGAAGGAATTGAAAAAGCCCACGAATTAAAGCCGAATGTTGTGGTCATGGATTTAAGCATGCCCCATGGCAAAGACGGACTTTCAGCGACCTCAGAATTAAAAAAGCAAATGCCGGAAATTGCCATCTTGATTTTGACGATGCATGATGATGAAGAATATTTATTTCGAGCGATTCAAGCTGGCGCCTCTGGCTGTATTTTAAAAAGTGCCCCCCATGAGGAATTGATTCAAGCAATTAAATCTGTCTCAAACGGAGATGCCTATCTTCATCCTTCTGCGACGAAAAGATTGATGGAAGAGTATTTAAGTAGTACAAGGGAAGAAGATGGGGATTTAATTCATCTATTATCCGATCGTGAACGGGAAGTTTTAACATTAATCGCGAAAGGTTACTCGAATAAAGAAATTGGAGAAAAGTTAGCGATCAGTGTTAAAACAGTTGAAACGCATAAAGGAAACATAATGGAGAAACTTCATATGAAGACGAGGCCTGAACTTGTTGCTTTTGCTTTAAAGAAGGGGCTTTTAGGTCATTTTTTGTAAAGGAAGATCGCCATGTTTAATAAAAGTAAAAATTATGAGCCTATTTTACAAGAGTGCAAGCAACTTAAGAAAGAAATTAACTGTGACTTCGTTGGGTTTGCTTTTCAGAATACAATTGGACCTGATATTAAATGGCATATTGCTGCCGGTAACCATAATGAAAAATATAAACTGATTTCTGTCAGATATGGCAAAGGAATTGCGGGTAGAGTTATTTCGACTGGAAGAGCGATGACGATTGAAGATTTTCCCCATCATATTATCGGCAAGGTATTAGAATACCCGATTATGCTTGCAGAAAAACTAGTTTATTCACACGCTGTTCCTGTTTACTATAAGGAAGCTGCAAAAGGTGTATTATTAGTGGGTAACCGTTCCAACAAACAACTTTCTCGAGAAGATGTATTAATTGTACAAGCGGCTTCAAATAAAATTGAGAAGATAATTAGCTGCTGAATGAATAGAGGTGGAACAATGAATATTGACTCCAATTTTTCCCAGCCGTTTAAAGAGTTATTAGACTTAAAATATGCTTTAGATGAATCTGCGATTGTCGCGTATACGGATCAGAGAGGCATTATTCAATATGTTAATGATAAATTTTGTGAAATATCTGCTTATTCAAGAGAAGAATTGATCGGGAAGGATCACCGTATCGTAAATTCTCAATTTCACTCGAAGGAATTTTTTCGGGAGATGTGGAGAACAATTTCATCAGGAAAAGTGTGGAAGGGAGAAATTCGCAATAAAGCGAAAACAGGAAATTATTATTGGGTTGATACTACAATTGTCCCCTTTTTAAATGAACACGGTCGACCTTATCAATATTTAGCGATCCGTTATGAAATTACGAAAAGAATGAAAATCGAAGAAGAATTGAAGAAAATGATGACGAGATTAATTGACGTGCAAGAAGATGAAAGAAAAAAACTCTCTCGCGAACTTCATGATGGCATTGGTCAAAACTTGTATAGTCACCTTATCACAATCAATCTTCTTCAGTCGGAACTCAACCATCCTCTTATTGATCAACTTCGAGATGAAGCTGCCGAATTAATTGAAGAAATTCGCAAAATATCATGGGAGCTGCGCCCTTCCGTTCTTGATGATTTAGGGCTTATTCCTGCAATTCGTTCCTATTTAGTTCGCTATTCTAAGCATTATGGCATCGATGTGGAATTGGATTGTCATTTAAATAGAAGAATTCCATCTAACAAGGAAGTCGCGATATACCGAATTATTCAAGAAGCGTTAACAAATACGCGTAAATATGCAGAAACAGATAAGGCAATTGTAACGATTAGAGAATTAGATAACTCGATTAGAGTGCTGGTAGAGGATTTTGGTAAAGGCTTTGAACAGGATAAAGTCCAGCGAGGTGTTGGTCTTTTTAGCATGGAAGAAAGAGCTCGCGCTGTTAATGGAATGCTGCAAATTTATTCGGAAGTTGAAAAGGGTACAAAGGTGGTCTTTGAAGTGCCGATATGAAGCCATTGAATAGCATCATTTCTTACTTGTTTTTTTTGATAAAAAAGAGCGGTTATCAACAACAAAATGATAACTGCCCTTTTATGCCGTATCAATCTTTGACAATATGAAATTCTTTTAGCATCGCATCAAATCGAGTTCCGTGTCCTTCTTCGGCTTCAGAAAAATATTTTTGTTGAATGATAAAGCTTCCGCCAGCACCGTTATCAAGAACATATACTTTGGTCAATTCGTTATCCCAGTCATGTCCGTCTTTCTTTGCTAAAAGAACGAAGCCTGATAGGGGTTCATTCGTTTCTTCCTCAAGAATTAGATACGGATAATCTCTTAAAATGTCTTCTTTTAATTTTTGAAATGCGCTACTTGCTGGAACATCCTTTTGCTGCCTAATGGCCATGGAAACTTCAGGATATTGCGCATCAAGGGGGATTTTTGGCGTAATAATGTCCCCATCATCTGTTCTGTTCATTACATAGCGCTCTTCATCTATATAGATAATATACTCCGCTTCTTTTCCTTCATTTAATGTTAACTTCGTATCCTCATCAATTCCTTCAATGCTTTGGACGATTTCTTTTTTAGGCTCAAACATTGATTTTACTTTGTCCACTAAAGCGCTGACCGTGCCAGGTTCAAATACTGTTTTCATCTTATCAACTAAAGCATTTCCCGTATCGGTCTGTGAAGAAAAGGCGATGAATAATGTAGCAGCAGCAGCTGCAACTAATAACCCCCATTTTTTCTGCCTCGGTGGTTTCGATTTTTTTTCATCGATAAACAATTCTTTTTCGATATTGTTCCAAATCTCTTCTTTTTCTTTGGGGTCGAAGTTTGACATATCTCCTAAGCACTCCTCAATTTTTTTATCCTCGTCATTAAACATGTTTTTTCCCCCTTTCTTCGAGATCGTTCAAATAATTCTTTAATAATGCTCTACCTTTGTGTAAGCGTGATTTGATCGTATTCTGATTTGTTTCTAAAACAGTTGAAATTTCTCGTTCTGAAAATCCTTTTAAATATTTCAAAATAATAGGAATTCGGTATAGCTCATTGAGCGACTGAATCGCTTCATTCAATTCCGAGTAATCATCGGTTTTAATCGATCTGTCTTTTATATCAGGATCAATATAAGCGTGTTGAGTGCTTATTTTTGCTTCTTTCTTCATAATACGGTAGCATTCATTCGTCAAAATTCGATAAAACCAAGGATCGAAGGGTTTGCTTGCATCATAGGAAGAGAGGTTTCGATAAACCCGTATAAATGTTTCTTGGGTAGCTTCTTTAGCGAGTTCATGGTTTTTCGTGATTAATATTGCAACGCGAAGCGTTTTATCAATCTGTTGATTGTAAAAGGTTCGAAAAGCATCTTTATCACCTGATTTAATGCGCTGCAGCAATGACCGTTCCATGGATTAATTTCGCTCCTTTCGAGAACTTACTTGAAATGCACTTCTATTTATTAATACCAAAAGTTTATCGAAAAAGTTTGTTCATAGTACCATAATAATTTCGTTATTACGTTTTTTAACTGATTTTGGGCTCATTTTCTCTCTGATTCCATGAAACGATAGGAGAAAAAGAGATTTCTCTTATCGTTTCATGGAATCAGAAGACCTTTCAGCTATACTGAAAGGCATGTGAAACTTTGGTTTCACATGGAGCCAAAAATCAACACCGACATATAACAGAGCCTGAGTAAAAAATAAAGGTTATTTGTTTGTGCTTGTTGAAATCACCTTTATTGTCAACAGATAAGTAAAAAAGTTAAAAAATTGTCAAACGAAATAGCTTTTTATTGTAACAATATTTTTACCATGTAAATGTTACAATATCTATATTAGAAAGGAGTAAGTGAGATGGAAAAAGAGTTGCAAGGAGTACTCGCTTTATTAAATCAGATGAGTGCGACAATTGATACGAAACTGCAGGCAATCGATGAGAGGTTAGCAAAGCTCGAAAAAATAGATAGTGTTGAGCATCGAGTCATCGTCAATCAAATTGATATAACGGATATAAAAGATATTCTCTTTCGCTTAGAAGGGCAACCGACTGAGAAATTGTCAGAGGTCATCAATGAGGCGATAAATAGAATTGAAGGGGTGTATCGACAGCATCTTCAGGAAGTGAATAAGAGGCTGGACAGTCAGTTGCTGAAAATAGCGAAAACAGAAGAAGAAATTTTGATGCTGAAGGTGAGTCAAGCGCCGAGTTAACGGGATAATTAGCTCATAAAAGGTTTTGAGGAAAGCTCTCAAAGCCTTTTGTCATTTTTATGATAGATAAGGCTTTTGTCTAATTGTTTGGATTAAAATGGATGGAACGATAAGGTGTGCAATGGAGAAAATTATGCCCAATCATCTGTAAATTTCTGAATTTTTAATGAAATTATTGCGATAAATCAATAGTTGATGATTAATGCTCGTTTAATGGGCCCAATTATGGTTGTTGCTGCGATGTGAAAGCTGATCTTTGCATGAAATGAAGTAAAGATTTAGTGTGATAATGTTATTATTAAATCTGCTATTTTTTGTCAGCGTGCACTTTGTTACAGTCAAATTTGAAAAAATGCTTTATAATTCTATTCAGATATATTTAAAATATAGAGCATTTTAATAATATAGAATTCGAAGGAATGGGTTTAGTGATGAATATGTATGAAGTTATTATTGATATTTTAGAAAAAAAGGGACCTGTTTCTTTTCACACAATTTGCGAAGAAATGAACGAAAGGAACTGGACTAGTAAAAGTGGAAAAGAAAACCCCGTTCAAGTTTCTCAAGTAAAATCTGTCGTGACTAGAAAAAAAGATTTATTTTCGGTTACAGGAGATATTGTGTCAATCAGGGAAGAAAAGGAGCTTCAATCCTTAACTGCAATGATCGGCAGGTTTCCAGGCCCATCTTTTAAAGTTGAAGTTGATTTTGTACATCAGCGTTTTTATATGTTTGAATGGAGAAACGCCAGTTTAATGCAAAAGGATCGAGAAGAGAAAACGATATATATTGGCAATGTTGAACAGTTTAAAAAAGAAGTAATTCGATTGAAAATATGGAATTGGGAGCGGGATTATCAGCCTGAGGCTCTCGTATTAGACGGTATAAGCTGGTCTGTCATCCTTAAAACTAAAGGAAAGCTATATGAAAGTGAGGGCTTGCACACCTTCCCTGAAAATTGGCATAAATTTTGTCGCGCCATTTCTCAACTTATTGGGATGCCTTTCAAGTAAACATGTTCAAGTGCTGCTTATGAATAAATATAATGTCTCAAGGTGACTCTATAAACAAGCAGAATCACAGCAAAGAGGGAGTGACTGACATGAAAAAAAAGCAACCGTTTCACTGTCAGGAGGACATGGACTTTGTTCACCATCAATTGGTCGAACAAATCGCGCGAATTAGTGTTGATGAAGAAGAAGAAAGAATGAGAGCTGAACTCGAACTAACGGAAAAGGATGAAGTTGACCATTAAGATGGTTGACTTTATTTTTTTAGGGTTCTCTAATATTTTTTTGGTTTATCGCACCATTTAATAAATTTTTGAAGAAAATCCGGAAGAGCAAAAGTGATTACTATATAAACATATTGAGGTGACGACTGGGCTAGAGCGCGAAGTTATCGATGGTCGAGCTTGATTCATTTAAGAGGTTGATAGAGGTGCTGTTCAGGTTTTTACTGATAGCTCTTATGTTATAAAATTCTTAAAAAATCTATCAATTTTTACTGATTAGAACGGCTACAGCAAGTCGTAACAGAAAAAAAGGTGTTAAAGAAGTCAATTCTTTGATACCCTTTTTTATGTGTATGATATAAAAATATCGATTTGTTTCGTGCGTCTATTAGGGGAGTAGTGGAAAATTTGTTTATACATCAAGATTTGAACACAAAGTGGAAGAAAAGATTAAGAGGTATGATCCTTGTTGTTGTGATTGCGATCGTTGCCCATTATTTAGGAAGTCTTTTTCCTTTAGTTGGAGGTATTTTATTTGCCATTATTTTAGGACTCATTTTAGGAAGTTTATGGGATGTTTCCCCCATCTATCAATCAGGAATAACCTTTGTTGTGACAAAGCTGTTAAAATTGGCTGTTGTTTTATTAGGAATAAGCTTGAATTTAAATGCCATAGTAGACATTGGCCGGCAGTCCATTATAGTAGTTGTCACTTCAGTCATTTTGGGCATTGCACTTACCTACTGGTTTGGAAAATTACTTAAGCTCGATCGCACTCTTACGCTGATGATCGGGATTGGGACAAGTATTTGTGGAACTACAGCTATTTCTTGTGTAAAGGGGATACTGGACGCGAAGGAGGATGAAACCGCTTATGCTATTTCAACGATTGTTTTTTTCAATTTAATTGCTTTTTTCGTTTATCCTTTTGTCGGTCAATTACTAAATTTCAATGCAATTGATTTTGGAATATGGAGTGGTACCGCTGTTCATGATACTTCTTCCGCAGTTGCAGTAGGTTTTGCATACAGCAGTGAAGCAGGAGATGTTGCAACAACTGTAAAATTGGCACGGACACTATTTCTGCTCCCGGTAATTCTTATTTTGCCTGCTTTAATGAGCAATCAAAAGAAAGGGAGTGTCAAAAATTCTTTGAAAAATGCTTTTCCATGGTTTATTCTTTGGTTTTTATTTATGAGCATTTTGAATTCTCTTGGTTTTTTTTCTGAAGGGCTTCAAGCATTTAGCAATGACTTTGCGAAATTTATCATTGTCATGGTGATGGCAGCAGTAGGATTGCAGGTTAATTTGAAAGGATTCGTTAAGCTTGGATACAAACCATTTTTAACAGGGTTATTTGCTTCCGTTGTAGTCTCTATCGTGAGCTTAATCATGATCCGCTTTTTATAGTAAAGGATTGCTTAACAATATTGTTGCTCAAAGGCTTATTTCGTGTGAAATCAAGGTTTCACACGTCTTTTTAGTTATACTGAAATCAGATAGAAAATGCGGCAAGTATCAATACTAACATATAACAGAGTCATGATAAAAAGGACTTTGGTGAAGCTGGAAGCAATAAAAAGCGTTAAGGGGCTTTGTTCTGCTCGTTTAATCGTTTTTTGTATTTCATCAATATCGTAAAGATTGTATTTAAAAACACTTCAAATGAATCACATTTGTCTTTCAAGGCGATGGCCACTTATTGCCTCTGGCTAGTCGAGCTCTGACCACGGCTATCTTTAAATGCGACATCCTCAATTTTTCTCATATTTCCACCCTTTGAGCATCTAGTTAATAAATCGGCTGTTGCTGAGCATGTTTTGTGAGTACACGTCTCTTTTTAACTCATGCAAGTTAACCTTAAGAAAGAATAAACGGATCGTAAAAAAAAATCCGCTTTGCCAAGTCAAAAAGGAAGAGCAAGCTTGTCTGTTTCCCTCTTCTCAATGCAACAAAGCCGAAATGGGCTTAGATGGACAAAGGGGATTTATGAAAAAACTGCATACAAAATTCAGCAAATTTATATAAAATAGAAGTCATAGTGGGTTTACTTTTAAATAAAGAGGGAAAATAGTAGAATTGATGATTTATATGTCATGCAATGGAGAAATTAGAGAAAAACAATAAATAAAAGGGGTAGCTTTGGATGAAATATACAACAAGATTATATGTTGGCTTTGGATTAATGATTTTATTGGTAACTGTCATGATTGCACTTATTGTCGGAATTCTCAATCATCAAAATCAAGATATACATAATTTAGTTGAGGATAGGTATGAAAAAATAAAATTACTTAATCATATTCGTTCAAGTACGAAGAACATTGATAATGAATTAACGATTTTACTTCAGAGTGCTGATAAAGATAAAGAGGAAAAAGTCTTAAGCATTCGTGAAGCAATGATTGGGATTGATGATGATATTGCAGTATTGAAGGATATCATCAAGGCGCAAGAAGCAAAAGCGCTATTAAATACGCTGATTTCTCAAGTAGATTCGTATGAAAAGACAGTTGAGGAGAGTCTTTCACGAGTATTATATAATGGCACCAATGCGGTTTTTGGGATCGATTCAATGGCTAGTGAGCAATATGGACAAATTGTCACAGTTATTGATGAGTTGATTTCCATTCAGGAAGGGATTATGGAAGACACATTGGACAATTCGAAAGCCACTTATGATCTCTTTATCAAAATAAGCATCTCGTCTATTATGATTGCACTGATTTTTGGTTATGTTGTTTCCAAGTGGGTCATTCGCGATATTAAAACCCGCTTTCGCAGTATAAGGGATGTGATGAAAAGTATTCAATATGGATCGGAAAATCTACCAAGACTGAAATTGACTGGAAAAGATGAAATCGGAGAAATTGCTTTGGCATATAATGAAATGGCGCAAGCGCTAGAGGATCATGAACGTATGGAAAGAGAATATACCGAAGAGATTGAAGAACAAAATTGGCTCGCAAAGCAACTTGCTGACCTTTCCATGTTATCACAGGAGATACTCGATATTTTAAAGCTGGGCGATACATATCTTCAGGAAATTGTTCCGATGGTAGATGCTACATACGGTTCCCTGTACATTGTGAAGGACGAACAATCCTTACGATATTTGACCCAGGTTTCGTCTTATGCAGGTGCGGAAAATATAGAATTTGAAGGCAAGGAAAAAATTAAGTGGGGAGAAGGGTTAGTTGGTCAATGTGCTAAAGATGGAAAAATCAAACAGCTTTTTCATATTCCAGATAATTACATTTCTATTTCCTCAAGCATTGGTGAAGCAAAGCCGAATGCAATTATGATTGTACCCATTCATCTTGATGGGGAGGTTGTCGGGGTAATGGAGCTGGCAACGCTGACCGAATTTACACCTTTGCAGGAAAAATTGCTTATGGAGGCTACAAAGCAGCTTGGAATCACCATTTATCGAATTAATCAACAAATGCAGGTGCGAAATTTGTTAGAAGAGGCACAGACACTCAATGAAGAATTACAGAGTCAATCTGAAGAACTGCAGCTTCAGCAAGAGGAGCTGCGGACAATGAATGAAGAGCTGGAGGCTCAATATAGACATTCAGAGCAAAAAACAAAGGATTTGGAAAATACAAAACTGGAGTTGGAAGAACGAACAAAGCAGCTTCAATTAAGCTCTAAATATAAATCAGAATTTTTGGCGAATATGTCTCATGAATTAAGAACTCCTTTAAATAGCTTGCTTATTCTTGCGCAAATATTACTCGAGAATAAAGAAGAAAATTTAACTGTCAAGCAAAAAGAGTATGTTAGTACGATATATGCAGCAGGGAAAGATTTGCTGAATTTAATTAACGATATTCTCGATTTAACGAAAATCGAAGCCGGGAAATTAGACGTTCATGAAATTGAAATGAATATGAGTGAATTGGAACAATCTTTAATTAAACAATTTGAACCGCTTGCCGTAAAGAAAGGCATTCAATTCAAGATCGATATTGAAGCTGGGATTCCAAGATTTTTATATACGGATGAGCAAAAGGTTTATCAAATCTTGAAAAATCTTCTTTCCAACGCGATTAAATTTACTGAACGAGGCTTTGTAAAGCTGGAGGTAAAAAAGCATGCTGGAAGTTGGGGAGAAACGTATGTCATGTTTAAAGTATCCGATACTGGAATTGGCATCTCAAAACAGAATCAACAGCTTATTTTTGAAGCCTTTCAACAAGCGGACGGAACTACGAGTCGCAAGTATGGCGGCACAGGGTTAGGGTTGTCGATAAGCCGTGAGCTGGCAGCCCTATTGAATGGATACATAACTGTTACTAGTCAAGAGGGGAATGGTAGTATATTTACCTTTTATCTACCAATCTCAAATTTACCAGAAAAACTTATTAGCGAACAAGAAGCTGCGGTTACTGTCGAAGAAGTATACCCCCAATTAATTGCAGATCCAACTCTTTTAACCGAATCTGTACAGGATCAATATCTTGTAGGAAAAAAGGTTCTTGTTGTCGACGATGATATGAGAAACGTTTTTTCGCTTACAACAGCATTAGAGGCGGTTGGAATGAACGTTTCCTTTGCTGAAAATGGGAGAGACGGGATTCAATATCTTCAGGAACACGACGATGTCGATATTGTGTTAATGGATATTATGATGCCTGAGATGGACGGATATGAGGCGATGAGCAAGATTCGTAAAGATGCGCGCTTTGTTGATTTGCCAATTGTCGCATTAACCGCCAAGGCGATGAGTCATGATCGCAAGAAATGTATTGATGCTGGGGCGTCCGACTATATTACGAAACCGGTTAATTTAGAGCAGCTATATTCATTATTAAAGGTATGGCTTTATAAATAAAATTATCGTCTAAAGCTTAGACGTTGAAGTGAAAGGTAGATAAAATGAATGTTCAGCAGAGTAGCAAAATGGAGACTATTGAAATTAAACTCTTGCTTGAAGGAATCTATCAATGTTACGGGCTTGATTTTAGAGATTATGCAATGACTTCAATTAGGAGAAGAATTTTATACCGCATGAAAGTAGAGAAAATAGCAACTGTGACTCAGCTGCTCGATCGGGTTCTCCATGATCCTAAAATGATGGAGAAGCTGTATTTTGATTTTTCCATTAATGTCTCGGAAATGTTTCGTGATCCTAGCTTTTTCTTGACGATGAGGAAAAAGATACTGCCTAAATTGGCTAAGTATCCACTTATCCGAATTTGGCATGCTGGATGTTCAACCGGTGAGGAAGTTTATTCAATGGCAATCCTTTTAAAGGAAGAAGGCCTTTTTGACAAGTCAAGAATTTATGCGACAGATATCAATGAAAGAGTGTTGGAGGCAGCGAAAAAAGGCGAATTCCCATTAAAAAAAATGCAGGATTATACGAATAATTATGTTAATTCCGGCGGGGTACAGGATTTCTCCGGTTATTATACAGTTCAAAAAGATTTTGCCAAATTTGATGCGAGTTTGTCGAAAAATATCACTTTCGCTCAACATAATTTGGTTACAGATGGTTCGTTTAATGAATTCCATATGATTATTTGCCGCAATGTCTTGATCTATTTTAATAGATCATTACAGGAACGTGTTCATTCTTTGTTTTTTCATAGTTTAAGCAACAATGGATTTTTGGGACTGGGGAGTCGCGAAGGGCTATTGAATAGAATGACAAATTTACAATATCAAGTGATCGATAATAAAGAAAAAATCTATCAAAAGGATACAGGGGTGTGAGAGTAATGGAGGATAGACGCGTCAATATCCTATTGGTTGATGATCGACCGGAAAATCTACTGGCTTTAAAAGCGGTGCTCGATTCGCCAGAGTATTGTCTCATCCAGGCAAATTCGGGTATGGAGGCATTGAAATGGGTGCTTAAGAAAAAATTTGCTGTTATTCTGATGGATGTACAGATGCCTACGCTAAATGGATTTGAAACCGCAAAAATGATTCGTGAACGAGAGAAAACAAAGGATGTTCCAATAATTTTTATCACCGCTTTAAGTCAAACGATCGAGAATATTCTCTATGGATATTCCGTCGGAGCAATAGATTATATATTGAAGCCTGTCGATCCGATCATTTTAAAAGTAAGGTTGATGCCTTTGTTTCTATGTATTTACATAAGAAAAAAGTAATTGAACAAAGCGAATTGATTTCGAAAAGAACGAAAGAACTGGAAGCAGTGTCGATAGAACTTCGAAAAAAAGAGGCAATGGCTCGTGCAGTTGGCGAGACTTCTATTGATACAATTGTCTTCTTTAATGAAGAAGGTGAAATTCTTTCCGTAAATCCTGCTGTGACCATGATGTTTGGTTATTTAAGCAATGAATTAATTGGAGAACGGGTTGATGTGTTGTTTGAATTTTCAATTGACAATATCCCGAGAAGAGCAAATGTCGATACTGTTGGTTTAAAAAAGGATAATACAGCTTTTCCAATTGAGGTCCATCTTGCAGATGCAGAAGTTGAAAATGAAAAAATATATGTATGTACGATTAGAGATATTACTGAAAGAAAGCAGCATTTTGCTCAGTTGGAGAGCTTAGTTGTCGAAAGGACAAAGGAACTCTATAAAATCAATAAAGATCTCCAACGAGAAATTGAAGAAAAGAAGGCAACTCTTAATCAGTTATATGAAAGTGAGGAAAAATATCGTTTACTTGTTGAAAAAGCCCCAGAAACGATTATAGTCAGAAAAGTTAAGAGTGATAAGATTACATTTATTAATGAGACAGGAGTAGAATTATTAAAAGCAAATTCAAAAGAAGAAATAGTCGGCATGAGCATCTATGATATTATTCACCCTTCCTATCATGAGCGCGCTAAAAAGGTCTATAAGGAAATTGAAGCTGGTTTACCGGTGTTGCCTTATGAAGAGAAATTTGTTTGTTTAAATGGTGACATTATTGATATTCAGGTAAAGATTATTCCATTTGTTTATGGCGGAGAGGAATCATTACATATTGTTATTCGTGATATTACAGAAATCAAAAGGAACCAGGAGTTTATCCAACAATCTGAGAAGTTAAATGTTGTTGGGGAGCTTGCCGCAGGAATCGCCCATGAAATACGCAACCCATTAACGAGTTTAAAAGGCTTTACTCAGTTGCTAAACCATCAATTTTCAACGGAAAGTGACTATGTTGAAATTATGATATCAGAAATTGAAAGAATTAATACGATTGTTGGGGAATTATTATTGCTGGCGAAGCCAACAGAAGATGAATTTAAACAAGTTTGTTTAGAGGAATTACTTGAAAATGTACGAATGTTAATGAGTGCTCAAGCCAATTTGCACGGTGTTGTAATCAACCATATAAACCAGCAAACCATACATAATCTTTTCTTTAATGGCGTTGAGAACAAAATAAAACAAGTATTTATAAATATTATCAAAAATGCGATCGAGGCAATGGGAAACGGTGGCAAGATTACTCTTGAAACAACAAGACTCGACTCCAAAGTTTTAATTGCTTTTCATGATACGGGTGCGGGTATCCCGGCACATCTTTTACATAAAATAGGAAATCCCTTTTACACAACGAAAGAGAAGGGAACGGGTCTCGGTTTAATGATCTCGAAAAGTATCATTGAAAGTCATGATGGTGAACTAAGAATTAATAGCATTGAAGGGAAAGGAACGACTGTGGAAGTTATTCTTCCCGTTTGCGAATAATTCAAATATAAGAAGCAAGTGGCGAGACTGAACTGCCCCGTAAATGTTAGACACAATCTGACGTTTACGGGGGTTTTTTTATGTCCAAATTTACTGCAGAAGAAAGAATAAAAATAGTTTTACGGTATGTATATGGGAATGAGCCTATC
>NZ_SWLZ01000039.1 GCF_005502275.1 Robertmurraya siralis | reverse complement strand
CACGGCCATTAACTAAGGTAATAGAAAAATGAACACACAAAAATAGAGAAAGGTGAATTTGAGTACCCTCAAATTCACCTTTCTCATTATTTGAAGCTAGTTATGTCCCAGCTCCTTTTTATTACGCAAAATGATGAATTGACTTCCATAACTTCTCTTTTGCCATAACATACTCTTTATGCAATTTTTCAACGAATTGAGCAGCGGTTGAAATTTCTTTAACTGCTCCGATCCCTTGGCCGCTTCCCCAAATATCTTTCCATGCCTTCGCCTTCACATCACCAGCAAAATTCATTTTAGAGGGATCACTTTCCGGCAATGCATCTGGGTCCAATCCTGCCGCGCGAATCGAAGGAGCCAAATAATTGCCATGAACTCCTGTAAAGAGATTGCTGTAAATAATATCATCTGAATTACAGTCAACAATTGCCTGCTTATATTCTTCCGCTGCCCTCGCTTCTTTTGTTGCAATAAACGGAGAACCAATATAAGCAAAATCTGCACCCATCGCTTGAGCAGCGAGGATAGCGCTTCCATTAGCAATTGAACCGGCTAATGCAAGAGGTCCCTCATACCATTCCCGAATTTCTTGTACTAATGCAAATGGACTTTTACTTCCTGCATGGCCGCCAGCACCTGCTGCTACTGCAATTAAGCCATCAGCGCCTTTATCAATTGCTTTCCGGGCAAAACGATTATTAATAACATCATGAAAAACGATACCGCCATAGCTATGTGCAGCAACATTCACTTCTTCTCTTGCCCCAAGCGATGTAATAATGATGGGAACTTTATACTTCACACAAAGCTCCATGTCCTGTTCAAGACGATTGTTGGATTTGTGCACAATTTGATTAATCGCAAACGGAGCTGCAGGCTTCTCTGGATGCTTCGCATTATAAGCGGCCAGTTCCTCAGTAATTTCTGCGAGCCATTCATCTAATTGAGATGCAGGTCGTGCATTAAGGGCAGGCATTGCACCAACAATTCCCGCCTTACATTGTTCAATTACAAGTTTCGGATTACTGATAATAAAAAGAGGTGAACCGATAACCGGAATACGCAAATTTCGAAGAATTGATGAAATACTAGACATTTTTTTCCCTCCATAACACTTACTCTCATTTGTCTAAAGCATTTTCTCGTAAAATAGAACGGATGATATGAATGGAATCCCATTCTCCTGATGAAAAAAAGGTAATTGGATATTTCTTGCTAAATAGCTCCGCCTGTATCTCATACTCTGTTAGCCCTTGTTTTCGTAAAGCTAACGTTTTTCCCTGTAACTCCTGCAAATAATGAAGTTTTTTTGTCAGCGCCTTGCGCCCATCTTTGACGAAACCTGCATGGCAGCAAAACATTTCTTCAAAGTCATACGTTAATACCGTTTCAATAGATTGAATAATAAGGGGAATATTCTCTTCACGTAAAACGAGTTTTGTTTTCGCAGTCACATATAAATCACCCGAAAATAGTTGACCTGTTTCCCGATTTAAAAAAGACAGATGATCGCTCGAATGACCAGGCGTGGCAATCACATCCCAAGTTGCAGTCCGCGATGAGAAGGTTTTAGACAATGGACGAGCATGATAGGGCTTTCTTGTTCCCCAAAAAAACTTGCGATACTTAGGGTAATCTGCTTTTTTTGCACATTGTTCAATCGTCATCTCATTTTGATAGATTGGAAGCTTAAGCTTGCTATGTAAATAGGCTGCACCCCCTGTATGGTCCTCGTGATAATGTGTGATTACAACTTGTTCGAGAGTAGATTCTGCAAAAAAAGGGGTAAATTCATTGAGTAAAACTTGCGCACCTGTATCAATAAGAACACCATCCAGTTCAAAACAATAAACATTCAAATGAACATTGTGAAAAGTAACCAGTCCTTCGATATAACGGACATTGCCCTTCTCCCCCTTAATGGACCGTTTTTTTACAAACAAATAACCACCACCCTCAACTGCACCTACTTGTAAGATAACACAAAATGAATGACTATTCATTATAAATTTTCAATTTATTCAAACACTTTAATTTAATTCGCATGCCTTGATTGATGATAGTAAGGAAGATAATGTGAGGAGGAATAAAGATCGTTTTCTTTCATGATCATCGCTGTACCAACGGTTAAGACCGGCTTGCACTAAACGGCGATACACTAGCATTCAACAACAGTTTCTCAGCAATAAAAAAAGAGCATTATCATAATGCTCCTCTCATTTTGCCCAATAGTGAACGTTCTCACTTTATGGATGAATAATCAAATTTTTTCATTAGCCCTGCAGAAAACGGCAATAGCTAATCTTTAATAAGATGATCTATTTTTTCTTCGATGTATTGAGTCTCTAAAAAGTCAAGCTTTAATGCTAGATCAAGATAGACTGGACTATTTGGGCCACTTTTGTGATATAGTTCGTTCTTTTTGGAGCGAAGAACACTTATCTCTTTAAGTAATTCCGTATTTTCAAACGGAACTAAATTCTGCACTTTCATCTAAACTACACCCCGCTGAAAATTTAAATGCTTGCTTTAACAATAGAAAAAACTGTTAAAATTTCGTTTTCCTAACTATCAAAGCAACACTGATAGTAACACAGCCCAACTAGCATGTAAATAATCAACTAACGGGTCAAAAAACTGAAAATAATTTCGAAATACTATATTATCTTGTGTCAAACCTTCATAAATATAGAAAAATATAAAATATCTCCCAACTTACCGCAAAATATTAGTTATATTATAATAGCATTTCGACAAAAAATAAAAAAATTGTCAAATTACAGAACATTAAGTTAGTTGCTATTTTAGATTAACAGGTGTACAGACTGCATATAATGATTCTACTGGTGCAGAAATCTCAACCTTAACAACCTTAAATTCACTACTATGTTTGCTATTCTCTCTCTTCATGATTATTTGCTTTTCTTTCACGACCTTGTTCCTTCCCTTCTCATGTTAAATGTACACAATGCTAAGCAAAATAAGGATGAAATCCTCCCTAAAGAAGATCAACCTTATTTCGCACCGAAGATATTATATGCGAGAAGTCGTAAAAAGTGTTTCTGTCCAAAAAATCAAAAAATCTGATCTAAATAATTTCCATAGCCATTCAAAATCATGAGCCCCTGTTTTTGTAGTTCATTCCATATTTCTCGATCCAATGCATATGGATCCTTTTTTTGCAGAACATTAATTTCATGTTCTGAAAGTAACAGTTCATAATCATTGTCAACATTTCTGGCAGTCCAAAGATAATTCTCCAATTTCATGATCATGACTTTATAAGAATTATCCCATTCCTGCAATTGACGCTCGATTGTTTTCGATACATGTATTAAAAAATCCTCTTCATTAAAATACTTTGCCATATAACTTCTTGCAGCCCCACTAATATTCATACAATTCATCTCCTTTGACGGTCACAAAAAAACTCCTTTTGCATTGGATACAAAAGGAGTTTTTACCGTTTTATCATCCAAAGCTTCTGCTTTGCTGGTTGGAGCACCTTGCATACATACAGGTTGCTGTGACGTCTTAGAGCCAGTTCTCTCGGTCACTCTTGATAACTATTTAATTTGCTTTTATTATAGACGAAATAATGCATGAATTTCAATTATTTTCGCTTGAAATCATATTCAATTGCCAAGAAATGAATTCTGGTCGCAGTGCGGAAGCAAAAATTACTGTTGAAAAAAATTCATGAAAATGGCTTCCTTATAGCAAAATAAAGAATATGAATACATTAAAAAAACTGCTTAATCTGAAATGGATAGTTATTATGCTCATTTTGTTTATTCCAGCTACCCCATCTTTCAGTCGCACCCATGACATCAACACGAAAATGATCTATACGTATGAAGCTTTAACGGAAGACTTATATAAGCTTTCGGAGCTCTACCCAGACATGCTTACTTACAAAGCACTTGCCACCACTACCTACGGAAGAAAAGTATGGGCAGTTAAATTAGGACATGGCAAACGAAACATTTTGATACATGGTGCTCACCATGCCAGAGAGTGGATGACCAGTGCTCTATTAATGAAAATGCTTCAAACGTATTTAACAGCATACGAAAATAATCAAGCTATAAATGATTTCAGTCCCAATATCTTGAATCAAGTATCGATTTGGTTTGTCCCTATGGTGAATCCTGACGGAGTAACGTTGCAACAATTTGGACTCCATGCCTTCCCTGCTAATATTCATTGGAGTCTCGTAGAGATGAATGAAGGCTCAATTCATTTTGTTCGTTGGAAAGCAAATATTCACGGAATAGATCTAAACCGACAATACCCTGCTAATTGGGAAAATTTAAAAGGGGTTAATAGAAGACCTAACTATCAATTTTACAAGGGTAGAAGACCTTTGGAGGCAGTTGAAGTAAAGGCGCTTGTTGAATTCACCCGTAACATTAAACCAGAAATTGCCGTTTCTTATCATTCATCTGGAAATGTGATTTTTTGGGGCTATCATCAATGGGGTCTTACCCATACAACTAATTTTACCGATGATTACTATACAATTGCTGAAAAAGTTTCGGATTTGACAAATTACGAATTGGAGGAGCCTGCTTTTCACCAACAGGGCGGCGGCTTTACCGATTGGTTTATAGAAGAATTTGAAAAGCCCGCTTTTACAATAGAAATCGGCTCTCTAGTCGAAGACAGCAGCTTACCGCTTACTGCCTTCCCGTCAATTTGGGAACACAATAAAGCAATCGGCCTGTTTCTCGCTGAAAAAACGCTGCAAAAATCCAAAGAATAGCAACAAAAAGAGCATTTAAATGCTCTTTTTGTTTGGAAAAAAATTCTCCTCGTCAATACTGTTTGAAATTAGCACTCTCTCTGGAAATGTATAAACATTCAAAGATTGACCCCTAATAAAACCAATCGTTGTAATGCCTAACTGCTCCGCTAGTTCTAAAGCTAGTTCAGTCGGTGCTGACTTAGAAAGAATAATTTCACATCCAATCTTCGCAGCTTTTATTAAAATTTCAGAAGAAACTCTGCCACTGAAAACCAAAATTTTATCTCGAATTTCAAGCTTATTTTTCATGCAATTGCCATAGATTTTATCTAAAGCGTTATGGCGGCCAATATCCATTCTCGTTAAAATAATTCCGTTTTGATCGCAAAGTGCCGCATTGTGTACTCCCCCTGTTTGTTGAAAAACTATCGCAGCTTCCTCCATTTTAGCCATAAGGTGAAACACTTTTTCAATTGATAACTTTACTTGGAATTTGTTTATTCTTTTGCTTGTTAACGCATCATGTGCAAAGACGAAGCTCTGCCTGCTCCCCCCACAGCAAGAATTAATATAGCGTTTATTTTGCAGCTTTTCATAAAAGGGGTTTATTCGCTTCGTTTTAACATGGGCATAGCCTTCATTTTCTTGAATCCACAATTCATCAATATCTTCAATTTTTTTGATCACTCCTTCTGAAGCAAGAAAACCGAGCGTTAATTCCTCCAAGTTCTCTGGTGAACAAACTAAAGTAGTCCATTCTTTTCCATTTATTTTGATCGTTAAAGGGTACTCTGTTACAACCGCCTCATCTTTAACAACTATTCTTCCGTTTTGAAAGCGCATCGTCCTGCGCATGGTTGCGATCGGCTTCATATCATCGTCCTTTCGTTCATCGCTTTTATTCCATTGGCTCGTATAGATGAAATTTTCGATCCTGTTGACAAGCCTCGCAAACATGCAGATAGCCCATTTCTATTTTGTCACTATCCTTTTCAGTAGGGCTCCATTCTTCCTCAATTCCACAGACTTCACATACTCTCATTTCATATCCTCCCACTCATCATTTCGAGACTCCAAAACCAGAATCAATAATAGCTTGTTCAAAATCATGCAAGGAAGCAGCGTTCTCGTCAAAACTTATGATCGCTTCCTGACTGTGGAAACGAACTTCAGCATTTCGAACCCCCCATACCTCATGTAAGGCCTGAAGAACCTTGTCTGCATCAACTTGAGAGCTCACACCTTGCAGATTTATTTTGCTTGTTTCCATCGTAACCCCCCTCACTAATTCACTTTATCATTCTCTCGTTTGAACGCTTCGCCCATTCCATGCAAAAATTCAGTAAGTGTTGTGAGCGACAACAACACTTCTGGCTCTCTTAAACTTGAAGCCAATTTAAGCAAACCTTTCTGCTCTCCTGTCTGAGCGACATCGAGCATACGATCAAAGCCAAGATTTAACCCATTTAAAAGGGCTTGCAATTGCTCGGGATGAATTGAGCCTGCAAACTGAATCACAGTCATTCCATTTTTGATGATATTATGAACACCCGGCTGATTCGCTTGCTGGATAGCGATCGCTCCAATATCTTCGCGCTGTTCCAGCATTGACTTTGCTGCTTCTAGCACACCCATTTCATGCAAGCCCTCAACAATGTCAAGGAACATCATTAACGCATCCTGATTTGCAATGATGGCTTGAAGTAAATCTGCGAGCGATTCCTTTTGCACCTCTTCAGGATTTGGACTGCTTTTGTTAATTTGCCTGATCGCTTTCGCCATACTGCTCTCCCTCCAGTAACTCTGGTATTGGTGTAAAATCAAGCCTGCTCCATTTGTCCTCCACCTTTACGCTAAGTTGAGGAATACGATTGCCAAAACGATGATTTACTTTCGGCAATGGCGGCTCACCCTTTTCCTCTAACACATCCATTTTTACACCCATTTCCTTATAGTTTGGTGTATGAGTGATTTTATCGTGATAGCTACTCGTTAAGCGATTAACTGCTTCATAATCTTCACTGGAGTTCATTGTCAAATAAATTTCATTACCTTTCACCCGGTCCGTCACCATAACCCTTACTTTTACTTGACCATATGGAGAAGTCAAACGAACTAAAGAACCGTCCTCAAGTCCCCTTTCCTGAGCCAACTCTGCTGACACATCAAGCCATGGACTCGGAACCTTATAGGTTAATCCTTCTGAACGATACGTCATATTTCCTTCATGGAAATGCTCAAGCAGACGCCCATTATTTAAATGAAGGTCATATTCTTCTCCTGCCCTAAACGGAGGCGTCCACTCAACAGGATATAATCTTGCCTTCCCGTCTGGAAAATAGAAGCGCTCTTCGTATAAAAGCGGAGTATCTTTTCCATCTTTTTTTACCGGCCAAACTAAGCTATTCCATCCCTCTAGCCGTTCATAGTTCACTCCAGCAAAGATTGGTGCCAGCGATGCAGCTTCTGCCATAATTTCACCTGGGTCCTTATAATTCCAATTGGCTCCGAGACGATTGGCAAGTTCTTGAAAAATAAGCCAATCCGGCTTTGAATCCCCAAGTGGCTCGAAAACTTTATGAAAACGTTGAATTCTTCGCTCCGTATTTGTAAAGGTGCCGTCCTTTTCAAGACTCGGCGCTGCCGGCAGTACAACATCGGCAAATTGTGCTGTTTTGGAAAAAAAGATATCTTGGACAACAAAAAATGCTAATTTTTCAAATGCATCTTGGACGTGATTGGAATTGGAATCAACAATTGCCATATCTTCACCAAATAAGTACATTGCTTTTATTTTTCCTTCCTGAATGCCTTCAACCATCTGATGATTGTTCATCCCCGGTTTTTCTGGCAAAGACACACCCCAAGCTTTCTCGTAGCGTTCTCTGACATCCTTATCCTGAACTGGTTCATAGCCGGGATACCAGGCCGGCATTGTACCAAAATCACAAGCGCCCTGAACATTGTTATGACCTCTTAACGGATATGCTCCTGTTCCTTCACGGCCATAGTTTCCTGTTACAAGCAATAAATTTGAAATTGCCGTACTTCCATCTGATCCACCTAAATGCTGAGTAATTCCCATTGCCCATAATATACAAACTGATTTTGCTTCATGAATCATCTCTGCTACTTGAATGATTTCTGCCTTAGACAAGCCTGTTGTTTCCTCAGCATATTCCAATGTGAATTTTTCCAAAGAAGCTTTATATTTTTCAACATCATTAACGCGTGAATGTAAAAATCCTTTATCCTCCCAGCCTTGCTCAATCATATATTTCGTGACTGTGGAAAGCCAAACAAGGTCTGTGCTCGGTTTCGGATGAATATGTAAATTTGCCCGTTCAGCCAGCTCGTGCTTGCGAATATCTGCAACGATGATTTTTTGACCGTGAAGCTTATGCGCTCTCTTTATTCTGGTCGCAAGCACTGGATGTGATTCAGCCGGATTCGCTCCGATGACGATGATTAGTTCCGATTTTTCAATGTCTCGAATTGTTCCAGAATCTCCACCAATGCCAACCGTACGCATAAGGCCTGTTGTCGCAGGAGACTGACAATAGCGCGAGCAATTATCAATATTATTTGTTCCCATAATGGAACGGGCGAATTTTTGGAAAATATAATTTTCTTCGTTTGAACATTTCGATGAAGCGATATATCCAATAGAATCTGCTCCATGTTCACCCTTAATTTCCTTTAATTTCGTTGCAATGAGTTCAAGTGCTTCATCCCATGTCGCCTCAACGAACTCTTCTCCTTTGCGGATTAACGGTTTTGTCAGCCGCTCTTCGCTATTAACGAAATCCCACCCAAATTTCCCTTTCACACAAGTCGAGATTCCATTGACTGGCGCATCTTCGTGAGGTTCGATTTTTAAAATTTTCCGATCCTTCGTCCAAACCTCAAAGCTGCATCCTACACCACAGTACGTACAAACAGTCTTTGTTCGCTTAATTCGAGATTTGCGCATCGCCGCCTCCACTTCAGAGATCGCAAAAATTTCTTTATAACCTGGTTCCACCTCTTTCGTCATATCGATCATCGGCTCCAAAATCCTCGGTGGAATGGCTGTTAAAAAGCCTGCTTCTCCCAACATCGTTTTTTCCATTAAAGCATTGCATGGACAGACCGTTACACAGTGGCCACATGATACACAGGAAGATTGATCAATTGGCACATCGTTATCCCAGATCACACGAGGATTTTCCCGATTCCAATCAATTGTTAAAGTTTCGTTTACTTGCAGGTCTTGACAAGCCTCAACACAGCGGCCGCATAAAATACATTGATCGGGTTCATAACGGTAAAATGGATGTGAATTATCTGGTGGATATGGCTTCGGCTTAAACTCGTATTTTTGATGCTCAATTTCAAGGTACTCGGCTGTATTATGGACGACACAATTGCCATTATTGTTATCGCAAACCGTACAATATAGTTCATGATTCTTTAATATCCGACTCATCGCTTCGTATTGCGCATCTTTTACGATCCTTGATTGGCTATCGACAACCATTTCTGGTTCTGCCTTCTGAGTACAAGCACGAACCATTTCACCATTTACTTTCACTAAGCAAGTATCACAAGTTTGGATAGAGCCTAAATTTGGATGATAGCAAATACTTGGGATCATATAATCTTGTGATTTGGCAATATCTAAGATCGTTTGTCCTTCCTTCGCAGGAAACTCCTTCCCATTGATATGTATTGAAAATGTTCCGTTGTTCATCGTCTACCTCCTTGGTTTTTGCTTGCTTTTAATTTCCAACAAATTACTGCCTTTTTCCATCGTTGGCTTCAATGCTTCGATGTAGGCAATCCAGTACAACATCCCGACAAAGATTCCACCACCAATCGCATTGCCAATAAAGACAGGGATAAAATTCCCGATATAATCAGTCCAACTAAAGTATCCGGCAAAAATGGCTGCAGGGATGACAAACATATTAGCAACAACGTGTTGAAAGCCGATCGCCACAAACGCCATAATCGGGAACCAAATAGCTAATATCTTTCCGGCAATATCCTCTGCCCCATATGATAACCATACAGCAAGGCCAACGAGCCAATTACAGCCAATGCCAGAGATTAAGCTTGCCCAAAAACCCGCTTCAATCTTTGACTCTGCCATGGAAACTGTACTTGACAAATACGGTTCTTCCCCAGTCAATCCAATTAAATGGCCAAAGAAAAAGGCAATAAAAATTGAGCCCAGAAAATTACTGATGGTGATCCAAAACCAGTTATTAACCAGTTGCTGCACGCGCACTTTCTTTGCTAGGCACGAAATGGAAACAGCCATCATATTTCCTGTTAGCAACTCTCCTCCTGCGATGATTAACAAAATCAAACCGACTGGGAAAACGGCCGCACCTATAAAATTTTTTAACGTTCCCCATTCATGGGGCAAGCCTGCTACCACTCGAATATCTAGCAAATAACCTATCGCAATAAATGCACCGCCAAGAAACCCTAAAACAAGCATGTTTACAAGTGGCAGGTTCGCCTTTCGATTCCCTGCTTCAACAGCTAACTCAGCAATTCGCTGGGGCTGATGAAAACCCATCTCCACCGCCTCCTATTTTGAGATGAAAATCTTTATTCATTCTCGTATATAGTTATTAGAATTTCATAAATGAGGAAAAAAATGCATGATGTTGAACAAAATAGGAAATGGATAATTTCAGAAGAAATTACATGGTAGGAGGTTAATTTTAAGATGGATACAGAACTATTATTTCAGCGAATTGAAAATATGATTATTTCATCCACCAAAAGCCCAAAATACATTTCTTTTTCATCGGTAAAAATGGCTGATTTATTTGGGGTCAAGCCAATAGAAATCGAACGTGAGGTGCAAAAGCTTGTTGAAGAAGGACGCTTAATAAAAACACAGCATAGCGAACTGCCTTCCTATGAAGTTTATATGCTGCCTTCCTAAACTAAAAATAGGAACAAAAGCAATCGCTCATAGCAGATTCTAGCGCTTTTGTTCCCATTCATGAATTTATATATAATCGTATGAATTAGATGGACTGCCAATTTTTTATAATTTCACCAACTCTTCATCATAATCCTTTAATGTTTTCTTCTGTTAATGTCAATGAAGATGACATGTCCTTTTTAACAACCATTTTGAGCGACTCCACCACTCTATCAATCTCTTCTTTCGTTGTTCCGCGGCCTAAACTGAAACGAACCGCTCCCATTCCTGCCTTTTCGGTTACGCCCATTTCTTTTAATACGGGAGAAAGCTCGATACTACCAGAATGACATGCTGACCCAGTTGATGCTGCCAAATAAGGAATTGCCCTTAGTAGCTCCGCTCCCACTAGACCTACAAAACTGACATTTAACGTATTTGGCAATCGTTCTGTTGGATGGCCATTTAATTGGACATTTGCAGCGAATTCATTTTTCAATCTTTGCCACAAATAATCCGTCAACTCTTTAATCATTACATTAGGCTTCTTTGCTAACTCGCAGGCTTTTCCCAATGCAACAGCAAGTAATGTATTTTCAGTTCCTGCTCGCAAACCGTATTCATGACCAGCTCCATGAATCAGTGGTTCCAGTTTTATTCCATCTTTTATGTAAAGAGCGCCAATGCCTTTCGGCGCATACAGTTTATGTCCTGCTATCGTTAGCATGTCCACCTTTAAATCTTCTACGTTCACGTTCACTTTACCAATCGATTGTGAGGCATCAGTATGAAAAATAATACCATGCTTTGAGGCAATTTCACCAATTTCTTTAATCGGCTGAAATGTTCCAGTTTCATTATTAGCATGCATAATTGAAATTAAGATCGTATCCGTTGTAATTGCCTTTTCAATTTCCTCAAGCAGGACTCGTCCATTAGTATCAACGCCGACATAAGTCACTCTAGCCCCAAGACGCTCAAGAAATCGGCATGGACTTATGATAGCTGGATGTTCAATCTTCGCCGTAATAATATGTTTTCTCTTCTCAGGATTTTGAAAATATATTCCTTTAAGAGCAAGATTATTTGCTTCACTTCCACCACTGGTAAATATAATTTCATTCTCTTTAGCGCCAATTAGCTCTGCCACTTGCCTTCTTGCATTGTGCAGCAAATTCTGCACCGGTTTACCTGCCCAATGTAAAGCAGATGGATTCCCGAAATAATCCGTTAAGAGTGGCTTCATCACTTCAATAACCTCAGGAGCTAAAGGCGTGCTTGCATTAAAATCTAAGTATACCTTTTCCATTGTGAAAACCTCCTTTTTGTAATTATAACAAAAAGGAGCGCAGCAAAATGAAGCTAGCTGCTTCATTTCGCTGCGCTCCCAAAGGAAGCTGTGGTCTCACAAAGGTTCAGTCAATCCTGATTTCCCTATTTTCACTAATGTTTTATTTTTTCCTAATAAAATTGCTAATATGACGAGAAGCGCACCTGTAGTGACTAAAAGGATTTCTATCTCAATTAAATCTGCTATTGGACCAAAAATGAGCATGCCCATCGGCATCATAGAAGTGGAGATCATGCCAAACACACCAAATATCCTTCCAAGATAATCTTCCTCGATCTTTTCTTGTATTAACACCATAGTTGGTGTGTTGAAAATTGGCATCGCCACACCGAAAATTGCCATGAAAAGTAAATAAAGTGAAAAGATGGGGGCGATTCCAAGCGCAAACGTACAGATGCCCATCAACAGACTGGCAAAGGTCATTGTATAAACTCTATTTTTAAAGCCTCCCCATGAAGCAATGATTCCTCCACCAAGCATCATTCCGATAGAAAAGGCAATCTCAATCGCAGTTAATCGCCACACATCATCACCAAAACTACGCACCACTTGCAATGGAGTCAAAAAAGCAGCAGGTGCCATTAACACGAAGAAAAACGCAAAAAATAAAAAGAAAATCCTTAAAAAATTCGTTTGCTTTATATATACTAGACCTTCCTTCATGTCGCTGAAGTAGCTCGTTGTTTGTTTGGATGCTGCCTTTGCATGAACAGGGATTTTAAAGAATACAAGCAACGTAAAAATAGCTATTGCTGCTGTAATAACATCAATAAAAAAGATCATTTCAAGAGTTGTCCATGTTAATAATCCTGCACTAACAATAGGTGAGACAAACATAATGATCGCTTGGATACTTCCGTTTATCCCATTAATCTTCGTAAGCTGTTCCTTTGGAACGATTTGTGGCAAGATCGCACCAACCGTTGGAGTTTGTACTCCCGTTCCGAGCGCACGAATTGCCGCCATTACAAAAAGAAGCCAAGTCGCTTCATAGCCCAATAAAAACACAATCGCCAACACAAGGGTTGCGACCGCAATGGATGCATCGGCAGCCATAATCAGTATTTTGCGATTAAAGCGGTCTGCCCACACTCCAGCAAACGGCGATAATATAAACGTTGGGATAAAACCGCAAATAATGTAGAGAGTCATCATCATTCCTGATTCAGTCGTTAATGTGATATACCACATAATTGCGTATTGAACGAGCGAAGAGCCAAAAAGTGATATCGTCTGACTACTTAAAAATAAAATTATATCTTTTTTCCATTTTTCCATTCGATCACAACCTCTTCTTTCCTCAAGGGTCTTTAACTCCAAATTAAAAAATGACTCAATCTTGAAAATTATAGCAGATTTCTTTGAAATGGAAAGGGTATATTCATCTACAAAATTCCACAATAAAAATAATCTCCCATTTTGAACGGCGCAGAATTGTAGACAAAAGGCATCGAGAGACCTTATGTCATTTCCGGTTGGAGTTATTCTCTCCTATCGTTTGCCAAAAATCAACACCGATGTTTTACTAAGCCTGGGAAAACTTAAAAATCTTCGAGTTTTTATACAAGATAAGTCGGTGAAATTATTTTTAACAACAAGCTGCTATAAGTTGAGTATAGGAGTGCAATCAAATATTCTGGCTGCTTCATGATTATTAAAGGTGATGAGAATTGGTGAGCTTTCTAATTTACGCATAAAGGATTTGGGATAAAACTTCATCAAATCCTTTATTTAATAAAAGATAGTTGTCCCTGGGAACACAACTTGACTTGAATTTAACCAAAATTTACATATAAATAATGAATATGGAAATAAATATGGAGACAACATTTTCTGAGAGGAAGAACGAAAGTGGACGATATTTAGCGAATGATGTTGGCATTATCAACATAACACTTGGGTAAAAACATTAAAGAAAAATAAAATCTTTCAAAGCATGTCTCGAAAAGCAACATGTGCGGATAATGCGGCAATGGAAAATTTCTTTGGGTTTCTCAAGCAAGAGATGTATATGGAGAAGAATTAGTATCTTATGAAGAGCTAAAAAAACAAATTGTTGAGTACATAGATTACTACAATAATAAGCGTATAAAAGTAAAATTGGCTGGTTTAAGTCCAATACAATACCGAACTCAAACCAGCCAATCAGCTGCTTAATAAAAACTCTAACTTTGTGGGGTCACCACCTTTCAAGACCTTTTGACACAGCTTTATTTTTTGATGATAAACTACTATGAATTCGAGCCGATAAACTTCTCATTGATAAACTCTAGCAAATTTTAGCTCGTAACAAGTGCTCTAGAAGTTATTTAAATGCTCATTGGTTTTAAAGCCTAATAACCATTCAAAAAAAATTAACCGAATAACATCTCCTCTATTTTTACGGAAGTTGTGCAACTCGATTGAGCTGTTCTGCTGAGGCGGCAACATGCTCAGTTGCTTGGCCTATTTCTTCCATAACATGAACGAGTTCCTCCATCCTTTCATCCATCATTGCTAAATTGCTTTCGTTTTCCCTAACTGAATTGCTAATTAATTGAAAGGTTTCCGTTGTATTTTTAGAAGATTCGAACCCTCTTTGAACTGTTCCTTCCACTTTTGTTAGCATCTCCATCACCTTACCTGTGTAGTTTTGCGAAGCTTTAACTAAATCTTGAATATCACCAATCGAATTTTTCGTTTGCTCTGCCAACTTTCGTACTTCCTGAGAAACAACTGCAAAACCTTTCCCATGTTCCCCAGCACGAGCTGCCTCTATTGCTGAATTCAATGCTAACAAATTCGTTTGATCAGCGATCGCATGAACGATATCGACCACTTTACTGATTTTTTTCGAGGATTCTTCTAAATGGAGAACCGTTTCTCTCATTGAATGTGTGTCCATCTCCATTTCCTCCATACTATTTAACAATGTTGATAGTAATGTCTGTCCACCCTTTACTTCATCATGTATCATTTTCGCCTTTTTATAGCTATCTTCAACAATCTGATTGACATCATGGCTATTTGAAATTAGCGTTTCAACAGAAGCATTTGTTTGTTCGGAAACTGTAATCAGTCCATTGCTGACTTCTAAAATACGTGTCTGGAGATCCTTTTGCCCCTCCAAAAAAACCTGCTGAAGTTTTTCGCCGTTCTCTTGATTATACGCTTCAAGAACAAGCTGTTGTTCCAAGCTTAGTAGCTTTGTAACAGCCCCCCAAATCGCTTTAAATTCCTTTTCTTCAATTATGTTGTCGCTGATTAAATGAAATAACGTATGCTGCAAATTTTGAAAGGCCCCCATATATCAGGATGGATCAAGGCCAATACGGTAATGAACCTTCGCAACAACAAGACGATTTTCTATAAATCTTTCATCAACTGTACCATCAAAAAGCTCTATCAAATGTTTTTTCAATGTAGTCCTTAATCTTTCAACGCTGCTATTTTGTTCGATAATCTTCTTTAAATTAGGTACTTGAAGAATTGTTTCATAAAATTCGTTGACAAGACCATCAATATGCGTTTCAACTAACGGTTTTACATATGCGACGAAATATAAATCTTCTTTTGAGAGTCTAAGCATTTTTACTTTTTCAGTAACCATCGGGTGTGAGACGATTATCCTCTCAGAAATAACTTCTTCATTTTTCCAATTATTCTTTCTCAATGCTTTTTCCTTTCTTTTTTTAAACAAAATCAATCTCCTCCAAATATATTCTCTCTTTATATTTATCTGTCTGTCCTATTCATCATACTACTTTTCAATTCAAATAACAGCAATAATTGATTCAAAAGAACTAGATTTTCACCCTTGACAAAGTGTAAATGGTATTTACGATATGTTAAATGTGGTTATTGATTTTTGACTCATTTTCTCACTGATTCCACGAAACGTGTAGAAGAAAACGAATCGATTCATGAAATTAGAAGACCTGATAGTTATACTAATAACGGTGTGAAACCGCAATGAACCAAAAGTTGTTATACCGACAATTCTCTTTAACAAACCTAAACTTAAAGAACCTCTTATCACAAAACGGAAAAAAGCTCCCTAATGTCAATAAATCTGACTGATAGAGAACCTTTTCTAAACAGTTTCATTATTTATTTTTGTAACATTGATGCTTAAAAATTAGTTCATCCAACCGCTGGCTATACTTGATCGTTTCTGAATTTAATAAACCGTTACGGTGTCCTGATATCATCATTTGTTCTCTTAACATTTCAATATTTTTAAATAAATTCTCATTCTCTCTTTCAAGTTTCACCGCATTAGCCTCCCAAACAACAGTAAACACAATCGAAATTATACCCTATTTTCATAATAATGGAATTCTCTTGTCAAATTATGTAACAGTATAATTTTTTTTAAAATATGATGTCGAATTCACAATTAGCGAAAACTCTTCGCATTTTACTCGTTTCCTCTTCCTATTTCGCATAGCGTTGTATCACTAAGGGAAAAATAAAAAATTGAAAGGGATGAGCAAATGAACAAGGATGACATACAAACCGTATTTGAGCGTTGTGCCCTTGGCCATATAGGTGAATCTTTTGCCTATAAACTATGGATACAGGGCTTTGGAGATGAGGTAGAGGAAGAAATACTAGAAGATTTTTTATTATCCTTTGATTATAGAGACGAATCCAGCATATTTGTTCATGAATTTTTATATCACTTTGCTACATTTAAAATCGTAAGGAAAAGTTTTCTTGAGGGTATTGGCAATGGATAGAAGTTGGATGGCTCGTCCGCAAATAGAAGTTGGCGAGTCATCCAAATATCCGAAATTAACGAAATACGGTTGCAGGAACCTCGAAGAAATTCCACAAAATTAGAATAAAACAAAAAGAAATAAGCCATGCAACAGGTGGCTTTTTATAATGAATCAAAAGTACTAAAAACATTACAAAATTAAATAAAACAGACCACCATATATTCCAGCCGTTGAAATGTTTTAAAAATTTTAATTGGATATCGACGACCTCATTAATTGAATAAAAGAGCACCCAACCCATAAAGTAAAAAAACTGTTTCACTCTGTTTTGTTGTGGGAATTTAGCCAAATATATAAGTACTGTTGCTGGGTACTTTATGTACATAATCAATAAAGAGATATGTGTGTTTGTAAAACCGATGCTGCTATCAAATTGTTGGGGAGTGTATTTCCACATTGGGTAGAAATCTGATAATAGGTACAAGTAAATAAAATCTCCCATTATGAAAAAGAGAATAGTCGAATAATATTTCTCCCAATTTTTCCAGTCTCCCCACTTCCATGAAGCTAACAGCCATAGGAAAGTATAGATAAGACTACTCATATATTTACTCCTAATCCAATATTTGTTATTTCCATTTTATAACATGTGATTAGAATTGTAAATATTTCCTATTGGAAAGACCTTAAAAAGGGTAGAAAATACCATATTTTTTTTGCCTCTTCAATCTGTTCGTATCGGATCATCGGTTTTTGCAAAGGCAGTGGACAAATTTTATTATATGCCTTGATTTTTTTATTAATTGTCTTTATTTCATCGGCATTTTTACAAGACTGAACAAGAGCGGAAATTTCTTTTTGCAGCTTAAGCCACGGTGGTAAATAACCTGCGTCCTTTGCTATTTTTTGAAAATGTTGAAAAGTATCCATTTTTAAATAGTCTTTTGGAAGTGGTTTTCCTCTCCACTTCTCCTGGTAGCGATCTTTCTCACCTGAACGCTCCAGTATTTCACCAATCAAATCATTGTACTTCTTTTCCATTTTGCTCCTCCTTTGTTTAGGATAAAAAGTTTGATAGCATTAATGAGAATAGCATGTTATGCTTTTGTGGAAAGCATACTTATTTAGTAGGTGAACCATTTGGATAAAGAAAAAATCATCGAGCGGACAAAAGAATATGTATACAGCGAGCTTCATAATGATGGGAGCGGACATGACTGGTATCACATCGTCCGAGTAACTAACCTTGCTAAAACCATAGCCTTTGAGGAAAAGGCAGACCTATATATATGCGAACTCGCTGCCCTTCTCCACGATATTGCTGATGAAAAATTAAACAGCAGTGAAGCAGAAGGTCTGCAAAAGGTCGAGCACTGGATAAATTCTGTCGGAGTGGACAGGATTACAACACAACATGTAATTTCTATTATTTCTACGATGTCTTTTAAAGGTGGAAATCAACCGAAAATGACAACCCTTGAAGGAAAAGTGGTTCAGGACGCCGATCGTTTAGACGCTATCGGGGCGATTGGAATCGCAAGAACCTTTGCCTATGCAGGCTCAAAAGGAGAACTTATTCATGATCCAGAACTCAAACCGCGAGAAACAATGACAAAAAAACAATATAGAAATGGGAAGTCTACTGCAATCAATCATTTTTATGAAAAGCTATTGAAACTAAAGGAAACGATGAATACAAACTACGGGAAACAACTTGCTGAAGAAAGACACCAGGTTATGGAACGCTATTTGCGAGACTTCTTCAATGAATGGAAGAACAGTTATCAGTAGCAGGAAACGTTAGTCCTCATTAAACTGTTCGTGTACAAACAGATGAAATGTGGGCAAGATGATGTCTTCCATGCCATGAGTACAGAGCGATATTTTGCCCGATTGTCACCTCACCTAATTCAGGGTGGATAAACACTTGTTGAATGTCTTCCATAGTGAGACTACGGAGTAATATGACCATTCTATGATGAAGTGATTCCAGCAGGTTTAAAGAAACATGGACAGGTTCTTTGCTGTCAGCTAATTTTGCCCATTTATCTTGCTCATATGGCTTGATCGTCGGCTTATCTTCAGTAAGCGCTAATTTAAAACGAATATAAGCATTCATATGACTATCTGCAAGATGATGGAAAACTTGCCTGACTGTCCAACCTCCTTTCCGATATGAGGTATTAAGCTCATCTTCCGTTGCATTTTCAGCTATTTTTCGTAAAAGATGCGGCAGCATTTCTATATCATTAATCCAATTAACAATTTGTTGTTCAGTTATTTCTTGATTAAGATTAAATTCTCCAATTGGAAATTTTTCGTCCATTCAAACCTCTCCTCCCCTATAAATTCCGATATACGCACTCTTTAACCATTTTTAAGACATAGGCTATTGTTTCTAAGTCGGTGCTGATTTTAACAGTAATGTATCCAAAAGCTAAACAATACTTTTTCTATCGTCAACTACAGTCCCTTCAGAAAGACAACTATCATTAATAAGATTATTAAAGCAACTAGGAAAAACGGCCCTAGACCTGAACTAAAGACGATATAAACTTTTATATGTTTAATCGCCAATATGACTAAAAATAAAACTAAGAAAAGACCAAGGAGCAGCACGATGGGCATATTTCTGTTTCTTCTCAATAGACACTCAAGCCCCCTACCGAAGCTTATTTTTTCATATTGGGCGCCGAACCCGCCTTAATAATCCTTATGAACAGAAGATCTTGTATTATTCATAAAAAGCTTTAAGAGCTATGTTGGCAAGTGCCGGATCTAGACGAAGACAATTTGATTTAGAGTTATACACAATGTTTACATTTTATAACTTCCTTGACAATAAAAAAGAGCCTTAAAGCTCTTTTTTAAGAGCACGGTGAGTAAATCACTGAAATTACGCCAAAACACTGTACAGGAATTTATCCGATCAGCCATTTCTTTTAGCCATTACTTCAAACCATCTAACGACTCGCCCTCCCTTACTACCATTCTTATTATAGAGAATCAACTTCACAGCATCTGGCATCCCAGCACTTAGCTCTATGCCAAAAAAATAATGCATTGTCTTTTATCAAAATGTAAGGTTAGGCTAAGTTCTTCACTTTCCACACACCATGAGCATATTTCCATCTGGATCTTTGAAAACAAAAAACTGACTATGCTGGATGTCTGTTACAAGCTCAACACCATTCGCTTTCATAAATTCGTACGCTGCAGCAATATCATCAGTAGCAAATTGGATCACTGGCGCATTTAATCTCGGAATTTGTCCATCTTCACTGCGCCACATTGGCATCGTGTCAAGAATTAACCCAGCTCCGTCCATTTTGGCAACAAACAAATGCTCAAAAAAGTCATCACCCTCTTCAATTGCTAAGATCTTGCTGTACCATTCTTTTGCTCGTTTTACATCGGATACTGGAATAAATACTAAATTAATTTTATTTTTTATTGGACTTTTCATAACCATTCTCCTTCCCGCTTTTAACGTTTTACGTGCATAAATTTCAACCACTGTTTTTGCTTTAAGTAGCTTCTTATGTAGATGAAAAAGGCAACCGTAGAAATTCCTGCGGCAATAGAAGTTATCAGCATATGGGATGTGTAGATGCCTACACCAACGCCAGCAAGACCTAGGCACAGCAGCTGAAAAGCTTGCTTTTTAAAATTCTCGTACTGGGTAAATCGAAACGCTCTTCTTTGCTCTAATTCCTTTAATTCTTCTAATTTTTGAGGTGAATCTAAAAAATTGTTAACTCCATGGAAAAAACTAAATATTGGACTTGAACGAATCCATTGCCAAACTACTGACCATGAGGAGTGACCATTTTTTCTTAACCATTTCACAAATATCGGCTTTGTTAACTCAAGCACATCCTCCTCTTGCGCTAGCTGCGCGACAATCCCTTCAATCGTCATAAATGCCCGTCCTAAAAACACAAATCGAGACGGAACTTGAATAGGCAGTTGGTGAATAAGAGCAGTTACTTCTAATTTTAAAGCAACAATATCAAGTTCAGAAAATTGCTTCGGTTGATACGATAGCATTTCTGCCAATAGCTTTTCAATCGTTTTTGATTCAGCTTCACGAAGAATAAAGCCCAGCTCGGTCAAACATTGCACTGCCTTACGGTAATCCTTTGCCAAGATACTTTCGATAAGACCTTGAAAGTAGCTAGCATCCTTCTTTGTTATTTCTCCAATCATCCCAAAATCCAACAAAGCAATTTTCCCTGTATTCGTAATCAGGACGTTTCCCGGATGTGGATCAGCATGAAAAATGCCTGGTTCCAACCATTGTGGCAGAAATAACTCGATTAGCCTTTGTGAAAGCTCACGTCCATAAGCTTCATCTCCCACTAATTTAGCTGCTTGAATAATTTTTTCTCCTTCAATCCATTCCATGACAAGGATTTTCGATGTACTTAATTCTGGAAACAAAGAAGGAATTTGTACATAATCATAATCCTCAAATCTTTTCTTAAAATAAAGCTGTGTTTTCATTTCATGACGGTAATCCAATTCTCGTTCTATCACCTCCTTTAATTCTTGATAAAGAATATCAAAATCGATAAAGCCTTTCGGCAATGGTACAAGATGGTTAGCAAACCAAATAATGATTTTTAATGTACTGAAATCTGTGGAAATAATCGCATCGATATGGGGACGCTTGATTTTAATAGCGACCTCCCTGCCATCACTTAATATCCCTTTATAGACTTCACCAATAGAGGCAGATGCGACCGCTTCTTTTTCAATCGTTTGAAATCCCGACTCATATGCAGAACCCCATTCATTTTTCAGAATTTTTTCGATGTCATTCCAACTAGACGGGGGAACATGATCAGTCAAATCCTCTATTTGTTTAATAAAAGTAGGAGGAAGGAAATCAGCACGCGTGCTTAAGATTTGCCCAATTTTTATTAGCAGTCCCTCTAGCTCAAATAAAGTTTTTCGAAACTTAATCCCACTTTCTTCCCAAAGCTTGTCCCACTCAGCCGGGCTCTTCTTTCGAATTCGATACCAGGATATTTTCAAAAATATCGTAAAGGCAAGAGCCAGTATTTTCGTCATTCTAACAACCCTATTTTTAGTGGCCATATGTATAACTCCATTAAAATTGATTAATTTAACTTCTCACAAAAAAGCTTGAATCGACTAGTTCCATCCACTAGCCGCCATTTTATTTAAAAAACTACTTTTCATACTTTCTGACAAAACATCGACAGATAACACTTTTTCCAGTTTTTCTTTATTTTAGCGAATTTGACATCATTCACCATCGCAACAGATACTTTGGTGCTGTCCCGTTTGCATTTAAAGATTTTACATGATAATTTACGTTCTCCATTAGGAAGCAGTTATGAATTGAATTAAAGGCTATTTATCTATTTGTTTGCCACTGCCAACAAAAGCCGAAATATCGACTATCGTTATCTTCAATTCTGTTAAACTTCCGTCCTCATTGTTCCAATGCTAGCTTTAATGAAAAGTAGCAATCATTAACTAGCTGGATATCACCCTGATCATATCCATATAATAGAAGTAGAACGTACGAATATATCGCCTTGAAGCGGGCCAAATCTTTACTTTCTTCGCTGACATCACCGTACATTTGAAAAAATATTTCTCTGCAATCTGACGGGAGATAACTATATGCAACAGACAAATCAATGGCTGGACTTCCGATATGTGTATCACCCCAATCGAGAACAGCCGTAATTTTTCCTTCGTCATCGACTAGCATATTGCGAAGGTGAAGATCCCCGTGGACAAGCACTTTCTTCTCGTCTACTAACGTATCCTCCACTGTTGTGATAAATTGCCGTAAGGAGTTATATAACACGTCGCTTAATCGATTCTCCATTTTTAAGGAATTGATTCTTTCCATTAAGAGCGGTTTTCTCTTTTTGACGTCCAATCTTCCCAACTGATCATAAGGTATTTGTAGCTTTTCAGCTTGCTGTAACGGAAAGCTATGAAGCTGTCGTAAAAATTGCGCCAAGATATTTGTTGATTTCTTTCTTTGCTCTCTAGTTAATTTTTCAGGGTTCTTCCCTCCAAGGAGTTCATACCCACTAAATGCCCATGGAAAATTGGGCTGTGGTTTCCCAATATATTGCGGTTTTGGAATTTCCAGTGGTAAGCTCGGAGCAATGTTGGGTAAAAGACGGTTCTCTACTTTTATTAATTCCCCCGCTATCTCCCTGCGGGGAAATCGAAAAACATATCGCTCATTAATTAAGAAAGCCGTATTATCAAATCCTCTTGCAAAGGCTGCCACTTTTAATATCGTTAAATTGGAGAATTGATTTTTAATCAATAGCACTGCTTCTTCAGCCGTCATAACCCTTTCAGGATTCCAAAATGCTGCCATTTGCCTCCTCCCTTCTCGTTCCAAAAAACATTGAATTTTCGAAATTCATCATATTTTCCTTCATCATATCAATCTTTTTTACTTGATCCTAGACCTTTTTAATATTTTATTCCTCCCTCTATAAATATTGATATATCAACGGTTTGAACCGCTGTTGGAGTGCCAAAAAAATATTTTTCGACACGATTCCTAATAAAATTTACCTAATATGTTAAACTATTCCAATACAT
>NZ_SWLZ01000038.1 GCF_005502275.1 Robertmurraya siralis | reverse complement strand
CAAGTATGAACTATGATCATTTTACAGTGATAGGTTGATATTTTTTGCTGGTATATTTGGGTAAATAAGCGTTTCATCTTATCAAGCAAAAACTGTACACTTTATTCTAGCAGTCACACCAGAACACTAAAAAACTTATAGAAAAGATTCTAGTTGATTTTTTCTTGTATTTTGGTAAAGGGTGGAATGAACTATCCGTAATAAAATGTGAGGAATATCTTGAATACTTGATAAGAGTAAATGTACATAAAAAATTGTCTCCATCAAATCTAAATCAGAAAGTTAAAGTTATATATCGGTTCCTAAACTTTTTAGGTGAGAGAAATATAATTGATCAAGAATGTATCTCCCCATTTAAAAAGTATTTAGATAACCGAATTTTTGCTCGAAATGGACAAAAGAAAAAAATCAGTGAAGGAAAAATGAATAGCGTAAAAATTCCACGAATAATTAGTGATTTTCTTATTTTTCTACAAAATAATGATTATCGATCTGTTAATCAATATAAAAAACGCATTTTGTCCTTTGAAAAATTTTTAGGTGTTAACGGTGCGAATATTGATCTATTTTTGGAAGAAGGAAAGGAAGATTTTTTATTTGATCAAATTGAGAAATATGAAAATATGATTTCTTCAAGAGTATCAAATGAAGAAATTACATTGGCTACTGCCACTAGAGACCTTAATATAATAAAATTATTTGTTAATTTTTTGTATAGCAAAAAGTTAATTCGAAAGAAATACACAATTCCAATATATCTACGTGGAAGATCTAAACGGGATAATGCATATGTGCCAAAGCAGAAAATGATTGAATTGATGAATACCATATATGATTACTCCCATCATGTAAAACGTGATTTATCGATTTTCTTAATCATCGTCGACACAGGTTGTAGGCCAATTGAGATTTCTAATTTGAAATTTCGAGATATTGATACGATTGAAAGAACTCTTTCGTTTGAGTGTGGAAAGACAGAAAGAAGAAAGGTGAAAATAAGTACTGAAGTAATGAGTGTAATAAAGGATTACCTTCAAATTAGAAATAATTATAATCCAAAAACGGATAATTTATTTATTAATTGTAAAGGAGAGCCAATTACTTCAAGTTACATCAATTTCATATTTTATTCAGCAAATCTTAAGGCTTTTGGGGAATCGCTATACCCAGCAAAAGCGTTCCGACACACCTATATTACGAATGCCCTAGAAGAATATAGTTTTGAAAGGGTCTCTAAGGCAATTGGTCACAAAGATTGGAAATCAACCTATTATTATTACAACCGCTCTACCAAGCGTTTACTAGCAAATACCTTAAGCAAAAATCCATTATAATCAGGGAGGAATCATAGTGCCAATAAAAAAACAAACGAACATTGCTTATGAGGGTATATGTAATGAACTAGGCATAACAATTGATGAGTTATTGAAGTTAGTAAAAAACAAGGATAAACATTTATCTTCTTGTGAGGAAAAAATTTCGCTAATTCAAGTGATAGAGGAGTATGTACTTTATTTAAAAAAGTTAGAAAAGCTTAATCGTAGAAGTAGTAATACGTTAGTAACATATTTGAATTTTTTGTATAGGGTGAAATCCTTCGTTATTAGTAGAAAACCTAAAATTACATTATCTGAATTAAACGAAAGTATCATTTTTGAAATACTAGAGAACAGTAACCCTAGAAAAGATGAAGGCTTATCGATACATACTGTAAATAAGTACATGGCCATTATCCGCGGAATGTTAGGATATGCTTTTGAACAAGGATATACTGAAAAGGACTTAAGATACAAATTTTCTATTAATACAACGTCTACTTTGCCTAGATATCTAAATGATGTACAAATCGAGAAAGTACTTAAGGGAGCTCTTCAAAAAACATATGGCTATAGAAAGAGAGCCATGATTTTATTTTTATTGGGAACTGGGTGTCGAGTTAGTGAGCTTACGAATATGAAAGTTAGTGATTTTATCGTAGATGAAAATTTAATTCTTATTAGAAGAGGGAAAAGAAACAAAGAAAGATATATACCAATGTTTAAGGAAGTAAAAGTAGCTATTTTGCATTACCTAAAGGTGAGTGGTGTTAGCGAATGGAATTCAGATTTAAAAGGATATTTATTTTCCCAAGATGAGGGGTTAATAAGAGAGAAAAAGGTGTTAGAGCGAAGTGTCCAATATTTAGTTCGGGATCTATTTGATTCCATCGGGCTAGGGAAGGATTTTACTGTTCACTCTTTTCGGCACACGTTTGCTGTTAAATGTTTAAAATCAGGAATAAAGGAACCATATTTAATGCAAATGCTTGGTCATGAGGATCCTAAAACCACAGCTATATACACAAAGCTTCTTCCTAAGGATTTAAAAGAAGAAGTAATGAAATACTATCCATTTCCTTTTGAAGAACTTTTAGGACAATTAATCTAGTGGTGGTAAATATGAAAAGTCTTATAGAAGAAGTTAATCTATATCATTCATATTCTTTTTATTCATATAATTACAAAAGAATAATTAAAAAGAGGTTAGACGACTTTTTAAGTTATCTCGTTGTGGAAACAGATACCCCTGCTGAAGATATCCACTTAGAGAGAATTTACGAAACAGTAAACTTAAAGGGTGAAACACTATTTTTTTCTAGTCTAGATGTGGAATTGGTTGAGAAATATTTTATTTGTAATATTCATCAGAGCTATAATTGGTTACATCAATCTAAACGTGCTCTCCAAAGTTTTTTTTTTATATCTCTATAGGAAATATGACTTCCCTATTTTGACAAATGAGATGACTTTTAACATTGACCATCATAAGCAGCCACCTCTAAGGAAGGAAAAGTATGTGCCCACGAGACATGACTTATTAAAGTTTTTACAAAGTCTTTTGCGGAAGAGTTCTCATCTTGAACGAGACCTACTATTTTTTCTACTTTTGATGACAACAGGAAGTCGTCCTTCAGAAATACTAACCACAAAGATAAGTGAGATAGACTTTGTTAATGAAACTATTTATAAAAAGGAAACTAAAAACAAGTCAAGTAAAATCATAGTATTAAGGGAAGGATTCGGGATTATTCTTCAAAAATATATCGAAAAGTTTAGCCTGAAGGATGAAGATTATTTAATTAATAATAATGGTGACAATATGAATATCATCGAGCTACAAGGAACTTTTGAATTCTTTCTAAAAGAAGCAAATTTACCTTTTTCGACACTACATAAATTAAGGCATTCGTTTGCAACGATAATGGTAGAAAGCGGTGCAGAAATTTTAGTAATTCAACAATTATTAGGACATAAAAAAATACATTCTACTAAGACTTATATAGATCCAAATTATATAAGAAATAATGGTATGGAATTACAAATGAACAAGGAGTTATATAAACATTTAAGGTAGGTAGGAGCAAATTTGGTACAAAAGGATTTGAGCGTGTGGGGCAATAAATTTTGTACATGGTTGGATTTATTTACGTTTCTATGGAACCTGAGAAAGCATCAGAATTTTATTTAATGATTCATTGGATAAGAAATTAAGGAACATAAATAATGTGGCTACGTATAAAGTATAAGAAAGTAAATCATCTAAGTCCTCAGGTCTATCTTTTATAGGAATAGACATTAGTTTGTTACTGAAGAAATAAAGCGATTTGTTATCGTCTAAAAACGATGTTAGATCCTTTACCTTACCATCATTTGTGAAGTTTACATAATGATTGGAAGAGATTTTCTAGAGGACCAGGTTCATTTAGAACCGAAATCTTTTCCCTCTTTTTTTGAGGGAATAACTTCATGTTTAGTCTCCTTCTTTGTTATAAGTGATGTATGTTAGCTATTTTATCATAATAAAACTAGAATTTTCGGTTTCTTAGAAATGTTTATAATTGTAGATTAACCCTCTGTAACCGTCAGATAACTTTGAACACTTTTTGCAAAATTGAAGTGAACACTTTACTGGAAATTGGAACGTGCCCTTTGTCACTTTACATGGAGCCTCTGCGGGCAAGATTGTGAGCCACGAAGCCAGATGTACCAAAGTGTCTTGGCTCAGCTGAAGTAGGCTATCATGCCAGCCTCTCCAAATAAAGTGCACGTCTCTACTGGAAAATAGTGTTCAGTCTTATTTAGCATTTTTGGGTAAGAAAGTGTTCATTTCTACTTAGCGGTTACACCCTCAAACAATATTGAGTACTATCCTAACCGATGGGTTTTGAAATTATGGTATAAATATACATTTCCATTGTCACTACTTGGGCTGATGCTAAAGCAGTGAAGGAGCTTATTAAAGGAGACGTTACAGGAAATGAAGTACTGTTTTTTTAGTGATGAGCCGGATAGTGAATAAAAAAGTCTTAGTTTACTATAAATCGAATAATAGATAAGACAATAATCTATTTGGTACCTGTGGTGGGGCTCTTGAAAGAGTGTTTTACCTTCAGGTATTTTTTTATGTTCGAGTCTCAAGATATAAGCATTAATGATTAAATAAACAAATTTATATAGTCGGAAAAACAATAAGGTGCTATCAATTAGATGCTGTGTCAAGAAGTTTTATAATTGAAACAAATTTGACTATGCGAATCAGTTTTAATATTTTTTGTTTAGTATATTGTGTTAATTTAGAAAATTTGTAATAATTTTCTATAGTAGATAAATTATGATTGTTGGTTCCAATATTATTTTTATTTTCTAATAAACTAACATTTAGTGGGAAGGAGACTGGGATGAATAAAATAATTGAGGTGTCTGAATTAACTCGAGAGTATAGTGTAAAAAATAAGCGTAAAAAAGAGATAAAACTTGCATTGAAGGGGATATCATTTGATGTTCACGAAGGTGAAATATTTGGGTTATTAGGTCCAAATGGAGCTGGAAAAACTACAACTATAAAGGTATTAACTACACTATTAACCCCAACATCAGGTGATGTAAAAATTATGAAAAAGGACGTTGTAAAGGAAGGGGAAGAGATTCGTTCCAATATTAACTTTATGTTTGGTGGTGAAAAAGGGGTTTATGGTCGTTTAACTATTTGGGAATATTTAAAGTACTTTGCCTGCTTATATAAAGTGCCAATATCAGAACAGAATGATAGGATTAGGGAACTATTAAAATTAGTTGAATTAGAAGATAAAAAAAATCATAAAATTTATACCTTTTCAAAAGGAATGATTCAACGAGTTCATATTGCACGTTCTTTAATTAATAATCCTAATATCCTGTTTCTAGATGAGCCAACGATTGGATTAGATCCGGTTGTTGCAGAAAAAATAAGAGTAATCATTGAAAATTTGTCAAGGAGAAAAATTACTATTATTTTAACAACTCATTATATGAAAGAAGCAGATGATCTTTGTGATCGTATTGGGATAATCAGCCAAGGTGAAATACAAGTAATTGGAACTCCTAAGGAAATCAAGGGGAAATTTTCTCATTTAAATGTTTTTGAAGCAACCTGCAGGAAGATTCAGGAATTTTCTCTAAATGAGCATAACCTATTTAAACAAGTAAAAGTTCATCAAATTAATGAAGATTTATATTTTCTTCGTTTTGAAGTTGATAATTCACAATCATATGAGCGTGTTCGAACAGAATTAAGTAAAGTTGTAGAGGTTATTTCTCTCGAACAAAAAGAATTAACCTTAGAAGATGCCTATATTAATATTGTAAAGGTTGGTAAATGATGAATACTGTTTGGTTGATTTTATATGAAAGCCTTTATTTCACTAATTTAAGGAATAAGATGTATCAGTTCTTATTATTTATTCAGCCTATAATATACTTACTAATTGTGAAATATATGTTTATTTTACGAGGTGGGGAAAATGAAGAAAGATATCTTTTTGCAGTAGGAATTATGAGTATGTGGTCTTATGTACTGTATTCTTCGGGTTCCTCATTGGTGTCTTTAAAATGGTCTGGAACGCTAGAGATGATTATCAATGCGAAAACATCATTATTTAAGATTATATTGAGTAAGGCAATTAATAACGCATTTATTGGTGCTTTGACCATTGGGATAACACTTATTTATGCTAAATTTCTTTTCAGATTCAATTTATCCTTTGATTCATTAATAGGAATAATAGTGAGTGTGTTAACTTTAATTGTTAGCTTGGTTAGTATTGGGATGCTCCTTTCCATTCTTTATAGCATTTCAAAAAATGTTTATGCACACCAAAATATTATTTTATATCCAATGATGCTAATAAGTGGAATCTATTATCCAATCGAATTACTACCAGAGTTTGTGCAATATCTATCTTTTTTGATTCCTATGAGCTGGGCTATACATTCGTTGTATTTTGTGATTGAAAATAACTCATTTGACTATATTGACTTGATTACTAGTCTGATAGTCTCATGCCTGTATTTTACTCTATCATATGTTTTACTTAAACGAATGACACAGAAAATCAAAGAAACTAGTGTAATGGGGGTACTCTGATGTTTCGATTACACGAAAGTTTTACTTTTTTAACGTTTAAAGCAGTTTATTCTCTTCAAGATGTAAGAATGTACTTATTATTCCGTGCAGTAGACCCACTTCTATTATATATCTTCTTTGCTTCAATGGGGGCTTCCATTCTAGGTTCTGAGTATATTCATTTTATTGTTATTGGAAATATCTTTTTTATTACCGCAAGAACCTTCTTTTTCGGGTTAATCGGGATGTTCCGATATGAGAGACAATTCGGTACATTAGGGTTGAATGTATGTGCACCAACTTCTACATTTACGTTAATTCTAAGAAGATTGCTTATCCCGTTTATCGATTCACTTTTTGTTATTCTAGTCAGTTTGATGTACGCGTATGTAATATTTGGTATACAAATAAAATGGACATCATTACCTGCTTTAGTCATCTTCATTCTGGTGTTATTGTTTTCCTCAGGTGCATTGGCTTTAATCTCAGCAAGTATAAGCCTTACATTCAAAGATATTAATCTATTTACAAATGTGATAATTGGTGGAATGCAAATTCTTTGCGGAGTGTACTTTCCAATCACCTTATTACCTCATTTTGTTCAACTGATAAGCACCTGGTTACCATTAACAAACTCGATTATTGGGATCCGGTTTATCCTTGAGGGAAAACCTTTTGGTGATACCTATGTGTACTTACTTAAGGAGTTAATTATTGGATTTTTACTCTTTATAGTAGCTGCAATTATGATAAAAATGATGGAAGGTATTGCAAAGAGGTCGGGATCGTTAGTTGAAATAGAATAAACTTTAATATTCTTTTTAAAAAAAATTTCATGAGTTTTCAAACAAGTATAGGTTAATTCTAAAACCACACATTTTCTAATCTAGCATGTTTCTAACTAAACCTAGTTTCATACTGGATTTTATTATAGTCTCTATATTGTAAAAATTTTGAATATTTTATTGAAAAAAATGTAAAGTGTTGATAAAATTAGTTAAAAATAGAAAAATAGTATTTTATTGGAATATTTTATACGGAAATAACTTCTTAAAAACTGGATAGTTGATAATATTTTATGGGAATCTGAAATTACTTTGGCTATGATAATGACAAAGTAAAAATGCTTTATTAATAGGGACAGAGCATGAAGGAGTCCTGGATTTTACATTTATTTTTGAAGTAGTCCGAGGAAAGAAATAGTGTTTAAAAGTTTAAAAAATGAACTTAGGAGTACAATGCAAGGCTTCTGATATTTAAACTAATCACATTTGATGTCGGTTATTAATTGTTTGCCTTAAAAAATTTGGAATAGTAATAAAATGAATAGACAATATATCAAAAAGAAGTGAATTTTAAAATTGATCCTTCTCTGAGGTGAAAGTATGAGTGTTGAAATTAAAATTAAGGAATTAATTACAAAAATTGCAAAACAAAGTAAACCAGATGAAATAAGTAAAGAAACATTTTTGAAAGAAGATCTTTTAATAGATTCTATTAATATTATTTCTCTCATGATTGAATTGGAAGAATATTTTAATATTGTAATAGAAGACCATGAGATTACAGAAGAGCATTTTAAGACAGTTGGTTCTTTATATCATCTGATAGAATCTAAAATAAGTAGGGAGGCGAAATAATGATTAGAATAGGTATTCCAAACAGAGGAAGACTCTTCGAATTATCGAGAAAAATCATTAGTAGAAGCTATGGATTTAATGTAACTTTTACAAGAAATACAGTATATAAAGTTAGAGATGATATTGAAATTGTTTGTCTTAGATCAACAGATATTCCAGGTTTAATTGAAAAAAATATAATCCAATTTGGAATAACGGGTAATGATTACTTTATTGAATCCGAAGTCGATATTGTGGAACTGTCTAATTTAAATTTGTTAAATAGTTCTCTATGTTTGCTAACAAGGAAAGATTCTATTTTTCATAATACTGAGGAATTATTGTGTGGGAAGGATATCATAATTTATTCACAATATCCTAATATTGCTCAAGATTTATTTAGTGCATTCTCTAATATTACGATTGAAAAAATTGATGGTTCTGCAGAAGCTTATCTTCAATTGAATATATGTCATGCAGTTTTAGATATTGTTAGCTCAGGGGCTTCTTATTTAGACAATGACTTAAAAGTTATTCAAACCCTATTACCTGTTGCCAGTCATTTATATGTTAATAAGAATTTTGTAAATGAACACCCGAATGAAGTTGATAAGGTTTTAACTGCAATTACAGGAAACTCTGAACGATTGTCTATTAGTCATAGCACACTGACAAAATATGAGAAAATTAAGAAAGGAATCGCCTCTATTAATAAAATTGAAATGGTGAATTAGAATATGTATAAAATTGGAATAATTGGTAGTTCCTACGATATTTTAGAAAATGAGGAAATACATGGTCTACAAGAAAAATGTTATGAACTAGGAATAAAGTTGGCCAAATCAAATGCAGTTATTTTTTCTGGGGGAGATAATGGATTATGTACTGATGTATTAAAAGGAGTATATGATGCTGGCGGGTTAAGTATAGAGCTTTTACCTGATGAATACCAAGATCCTCAAAAAAATTCTTATTCTACAATTCAAATTAATACAGGACTTGGGTATGGAATCAGAGATATTCTCTTAATTAGATCTGTAGAAGGTGTTATTTCAATTGGAGGTGGAGCGGGGACTCTAGGGGAATTAGCCTACGCATATAACAGTAGAAAACCAATTATAGCCATTAAGAATAGTGGTGGTTGGTCTGATAAGTTGAATAATCAGTATATTGATAATAGAAGGAAGATTCTGATTGATAGTCTGGATTCTGTAGACCAAGTTATAGAATCGTTGTTAAATAAGATTAAAAAGAAAAGAAGATTTGAACAGATTAGTTCATCTTTTCAAAAATGGGGTAATTAGTATGTTAAATATTTCATTGTGGTTAGATATGATTACAAAGAATTATCCAAATAAATTGGCCATTGTTAGTGGAGGAGAAAGTCTTACTTATGTAGAGCTTAAAGAAAAAGTAGATCAGTTTGCATCATATTTGGTGAGTAGAGGATTAAATGCTGGAGATAGAATTTTGATCCATTTACCAAATTCAATTGAGGCCGCAGTATGCATTCTGGGAACTTTAAAAGCTGGTGGAATTATTTGTATAATTCATCCAAATATAAGCACACTATCTCTCGAATATATTATAGAGGATTCTTCTCCTGCGGTGATTATTACCAATTCAGAGACTTGTTTTACTAACATATTTAACAAAGAGAGAATTATTTTGAATTTAAAGGATATAGCAAATATTACTTTCGAAAATAAGGGACAGTTATGTACTGAAGGAAAGATAAAGGAGAGTAAAATAGCAGCGATTATTTATACGTCGGGATCTACAGGGAAACCAAAGGGAGTTGTTAGTACCCATAGGAATATAATTTTTTCTACTAATGCAATTAATCGTTACTTAAAGCATAGTCCAAGAGACAAAATCTTCTCCATTTTACCTTTGTGTTTTGACTATGGGCTTTATCAACTTTTTATATCAATTTCTAGTGGTGCAACTCTTTATTTAGAAGAAGCAACAATTTACATTAGTAAATACAAAGAAATTATAGAAAATGAAAAAATCACATGTATTCCAGGGATAAGGAATATTTTTAATTTATTGTTTAGAAAAGGGGAAAAACAATATCCAAATGTCAGATACGTTACTAATACAGGAGATAGCTTAACAATCGCAAAAATCAAGGAAATTGAAAAAGCATGCCCTAATGCAAAACTCTATCTAATGTATGGTCTAACTGAATGTAAAAGGGTTTCATACTTACCTCCGGAATATATTACTAAAAAAAGAGAATCTGTTGGCATCCCTATTCATGGTACTAAGATTAAAATTCTTAACGAACAGTTTGAAGATTGTAAAGAAGGACAGATTGGAGAATTGTACGTATCTGGTCCAAATGTTTGCGAAGGTTACTGGAATGATATTAATTCAACCAAAAGTATTTTAATCCAATTAAATGATGAAATATACCTAAAAACGGGCGACTTTTTTTACCAAGATAATGATGGTTTTCTTTATTTTAAGGGTAGAAAGGATAATATGTTTAAATCACGGGGATTTAGAATAGAGCCATCCGTTATTGAAAATCTAATTCTTAATAATATAGCTTCTGTAGAAGATGTAGTTGCTGTCGGTATCCCTGATGAAATAGAGGGAAACTCTATTGCTATATCCGTCTTGAATTTTGATATGAGAAATAAGAATACTATTGAAGACGCTATCATGAAACTATGTAAGAATCATTTAGAGCCATGGATGCAACCAAAATATATTTCTTTCTTTAATAGTTTTCCATTAACTAACTCAGGTAAAATAGATAGAAAAAAAATGGTTGAAATTATTCTAAATGAACTAGGGATAAGATCATATGTACAATCTTAAGAATTTGTTAATCCACGCAATAGAAACAGTTCCATTTTATAACGATCTGGAATTATTAAATGATGTTAATGAGTTTTATGAAATATTTCCTGAAATTAAAAGAAATAATTTGAGCGGCTCTGAAACTCTTTTTTTATCATCAAAATTTAGAATAGAAGATTTAACTTTACATACAACAAGTGGATCAACTGGGATACCTATTAGATGCTACAAATCGAATACTGATTTAATTCGAATGGGTAGACACTTATGGAAAGAAAGAAATAAGCATGGAAAAGTAAATCCTAGAGATAAATACGTAACATTTTTTATTAGAAGGTACAATAAAGATAAGAGTGTAAATAATCAGAACGTAATAATCAATAAAAATAATTTATCCCTAAATCTTTTAGATTTAAGTTTGAAAAATATAAAGGATTACTGTAGAGCGATACATTTTTTTCAACCAAAATGGATATTTGGTCCACCATCAGCTCTTAATTATATTTCAAGGTATATTTTACAGTCGAATGAAAAATATGATTTTAGTAGTTTGAAATTTATAGAATTAACTGGTGAATTTTGTTTAAAAGAACAGCAGGATTATATTTCTTTGGCTTTTGATACGAAAGTAACCAATATGTATGGAAGTAAAGAAACATGGTTAATTGCATATAGTTGTCCAAATGGGCATCTACATTTATGTGAAGATAATGTATATTGTGAAATAAATAATAACAATGAATTGCTTCTAACGGGCTTAAATAATTATAGTATGCCTCTAATCAAGTACAACATAGGTGATTCAGTAGAGTGGGTGGCTGAAACAGAGTGTACGTTTTCAGGAAGAATGATTAATATTCTTGCTGGTAGAAGTAGCAGTTATATAAGAGTAAAAGGTCGTTTTGTTAGTATTGCAGTTTTTTTTCTGGCTTTGAATGATACACACAGGACTTTCCCCGGAGCTTTTATACAATTTCAAATACAAAGGACAGGGGAAGAGAATTTTAAATTTTTATTTATACGTGGTAAAGGGTTCAAAGAAGAAGCGCTTATAAAATATGAAGAGAATATTAAAAAGGAATTAGATATCCAATTGAACTTTGAAGAAACAGATTTTATAAATTTGGGGAAAAATGGTAAATTATCCTATTTTATAGAAATTGGAGAGAAATAAGAATAATGAATAGATTTAATAGGGTCATTTTAATTGTATTAGATGGTGTTGGGGTTGGTGCAGTAGAAGATTTTCCATTTCAAACATCTTCATTTAGAGATGTTCTACAAATAGAGAAAGACACAAAATTGCCTAATTTAAGTAAATTAGGGGTAAATCACTATTTAAATAATAATTCAGAAAATTACAAAATAGAAGGATATGTAAGTAAATGTAAGCTTTCGTCTAATTTTGCTGATTCTTGGGCTGGTCATTGGGAATTGGCCGGCGTTACGCTTGATGAACAATATTCTTATTATTGGGAAGATGGCTTTCAGCAGGAAGTAATAAAACACTTTGAAGAATCTACAGGCTTAAAAGTTATTGGAAATAAAGCTTTCTATCATAGAAATGAAGTTATTTATGATTATTTACAGGAGCACAAAGATACTCCTAATAGTGTTATTATTCTTACTGAAAAGGGCTTAGAGTCTATTCGCACATTTGGCATTTATGCTTTAATGGATAAAATTTCTTTGAATGAACAGTACGATATTTGTGAAATAGCAGCTAATAGTTTATCGAGGTATAATAATATAATTGGAAGGATAGGTTGTCGACCATTGATTGAAAATGTGGATGGATCAATAGATGTTCCTCATTTAAATCGAAAAGATTTTCTTATGTTTAATCCACCAAATAAAACATTATTAAAGGAATTAAGTAAGGCTAATATTTCAACTTATGCAGCAGGGAAAGTTTGGGCTATGTTTAGAGGTGAAGCTATAAAAGAATCTATATACACAAGATCAAATGATGAAAGTGTTGAAGCCTTGTATAATTATATGGAAAATGTATCCTCTGGATTAATTTTTGTTAATCTCAATGATTTCGATGCAAAATATGGTCATTACTTCGATACTCATGGTTGGGCTAAAGCGATTGAATTATTTGATTTTCAGCTTAAGTTTGTAATGAGCAAAATGAAAGCCGATGATTTACTAATAATTTGCTCGGACGGTCATGGATGCGATGCTTTATACACTGGATTACATACAAGGGAATATTCTCCTTTGCTTATCTTTCATAAGAATATTAATAATGGACGAAGGTTACAAAAAAATTATCAACTTTGTGATATTGCTGCAACTATTGCAGATAATTTTAATATAAGTTATTCATTAAAAGGGAAGAGTTTCTTAAAAGAAATCTTTATTTAAGGGATAATTATGTGCTGTTTAAATAGTTTTGGAGTAATAGGTATAGGAACGCATGTTAATAGCGGGAGTTTGTTAAAATCAGGTTTAATTTACTCAATTCACAGGGGTCAACATAACTTCGGGATTATTTTAAGTAATAAAAATGGATTACAAATATATAATAGCGAAAGTTTAGAGGGAATATTTAATGACATAATACTCTGTGATGTTAACTTATCTTATGGTTTTGTTTCCAATGAGTACGTAAATGAACCTCATCATTTTAGGTTTAGTAGATATGGGGAAATAGTTATTAGCGTAATCGGACAAATCTCCAATAAGAATGAAATTTATCAAAAAATCTTGACTAATAATATCCCAATAAATAAAGGAACATCTGAAGAGATTATTTTCTATTTGTTGCACCTGAGTAAATCATATACTCTGATCGATGCTATTAAGGATTGTTTTACTTTACTAGAAGGTACCTTTTTATTAACTATAATAACTAAACAGGCAATATTTATAATTAAAAAAGGAATAATACCAATTGTCATTGGAAAGCTTGATAACACTTTTTTATTTTCATCCGAGACATCAGTAATTGAAGGTTTAGGTGGAGAAATAATTAGTGATCTTAATTCCAATGAAATACTCTGTCTAGAGCAAGGTATAAAAAAAATAAGAGTAAATGAAGTCGAAAGCAAGCTATGTTCATTCGAACTGTTGTCATTGGCAAATTCAAATAGTTTTCTAGGTGGTAAAAATATATATTTACTAAGAAAAGAACTTGGAAGACAACTTGCAAAAGAATTGCAAATAAATTTAGATACAGTTATTAGTTGTTCCGAGAATAGCATCCCTTACGCATTAGGATATGCTCAGCATTCAAAAGTAATGTACGACCTAGGTATTATAGAAAAGTATGGTTCTGCTCCAAACTACATTAAAAACTCTTTAGAAAATAAAAAAGTCTTATTAATAGATTCATATATTAGTAATAATACTCAATATCATATCAATAGATTGATAAAAATGGGCATTAAAAGTCTTACAATAGGAATCTGCTCACCTAAATATATGACACATTGTAAATATTCAAAGGTGGATAACCCTCAGCCAAGTATTATAAATCACACAGTTTTTGAGAATTTATCTATTTGCTATTTATCTCTGGAAGGTTATAGATTTATTTTGAATTCAAATGATTTAAGTGATTTCTTTTGTATTGATTGTTTTACAGGAGGTTTTAATGAATTATCCTATAAATTTTAATAGTAGAAGTGAAAAACTTAGTAAAATATCCAGGAGATTAATTAGGAATAATACTACTTTGAACGACAGACAAAGAAAATTTGTTAAACGTTATTATAATGGAAGACAGTTGCTCAGAGGTTTTTATACGGATTTTGCAGTATCATATTTAATGGCTATGTTATTAGATGTAAAAAAAGGGAATGTTTTAGACACTAGTTGTGGCTCAGGTAGACTATTTGAGTATATCCCATCAAATTGCGAAGTACAAAAATACGGATTTGAAATTGATCCAGAAAGTAGTAAAATATGTAAGCTGTTATATCCAGATGTGAACATTGAGAATTGTGATGCTCTAGCTAAAATTAACCGTATTTCTCAAAAGTTTAATTATGTAATAGCAAATCCTCCATGGGGATTACAAGTCAATACTGAAAACTATAATGGATACAGTCTTACCAATATTCCGACAAAAAACAACAGTACAGCATTATTTATTGAATTAGGCATACATTCCTTGGTTGATGGTGGGAGAGGTATCTTCCTTGTTCCTAAAAGTTTGTTTACAAATGAATTTAAAGACGTCATAAAATATATGGAGAGTAATGGAAATGTTTTAGCCATTATAGAACTCCCAAGTAGTGCATTTTATAATTCAAATATTATGGTAGAAAGTTGTCTTATTTATTATGAAAAAAGTAAAGATAAAATCAATCAAATAAAAACCATTACAATAAGTTTAGTTAATGAATGGACAAAAAATGAGGAGGAAAATAAAAGATTAGCATTGGAAGTAGTTAAGGAAGTTAAAAATCATTTAAGATAAATTTGTAGTAAAATAAGCATCTGTAAGATTGGGGATTAAAAGGTGCTTAGATTCATAAAATCATTGATTATGATCAATGTAAACTAATCATAGTATTTATCTGAATTGAAAAAAGTAGGTTCCAAAAACATCTCAGGTTTGTTTATTTAACTTGTGTTTTTAATATTTTTCTGTTTGTCTGTAAATCAACTTTGAAGTGAGATTAACGAGACCGCATTACCAAAAAAGACATCAAAATATAAAACTTATGGAAAAGCTCCCATCTATATTTTTTTTTAAAAGCAACAAGTTTTCCTAGCCAAAAAATGGATTTCAATTGGTTAAGGAAGAGGGTCCGTATAAACGATCAAATTAATGTTGTAAAAAAGCTGCTGTATTTTTAAGGGAGGGAATTAAAATAACTAACATTAAGCCATGGAAGGTCATTGACCAATTATATATTTATCAAACACCTTTTGGAAATCTTAGAAAAGATAAATGTTTATTACCTAATGGAAAGATAATAGAAGAATACTATGTACAAGAGTTACCAAACTGGGTAAATGCAGTAGTGTTAACCAAAGATAAAAACATTATCTTAGTGGAACAATATCGGCATGGTTCACAAAAAAATCAACTTGAAATTCCAGCGGGGAAGGTAGAAGATAACGAAGATGCGAGTGAAGCTATCAAAAGAGAGGTCAAAGAGGAGACAGGATTTATTTCAGATTATGATCCCATTCTTTTAGGTGAATTTTATGTTAATCCTGCAATAAATACAAACAAAATCAAAACATACTTACTAGTTGAATCCTATAAAGCATACCAACAAAAATTAGATGATACAGAAGAAATTAAATATCTTAGTTTAAAATTCAATAAAACTGATGAATTAATAAACAATAAAAAAATAGAACAGTTATTTTCAGTAACGGCTATATATCTTGCCAAAAAATATCTTGCTGAAAATAATTTAATATACTAGTTTCTTCTCTCAGAGTATGCCAGATTCTACATATTCAATTCGTGCAGAATAGAAATCAGAGTGTGTAAGTAAAAATTTTCTGAGCTATTTCTGTACTAAATGAATTTGGAGTTTGAATAAAATAAGTATCTAATATAAGCTACTGAGTTAAAGCTGCCTAAATGAACGTATATTATCAGTTCTTAGGGAGATAGTGAATCATCCGGAAAAAATCTCTAATTTTCAGAACGAATCAAAAATTCGTCTTCATAATTGGGGCTAGAACGATTCTTCCATGAATATTCTCAAGTGTTTATCAGTTAGGACGGAAAACCTTATATTTGTTAAGGAAGTTTTCGCTTTCAAAGGAGTAGTTTTCTTTAAGAATCGAGTAAATCTTAAGAAGATGCTGTATGATTGATTACCGCCACATGTTTTTACCAGGCTTGCCATGTTTTTTACCACTGTTCTTCAAAAAGTTTACCAGTTGGTGCCAACCTGTTTACCAAACTTAAAATAGCCCTACAGATTATAGACAATAAACTGTAGGGCCTTTGTAGTCTATGAGTTATTTTTGTTTACTATTTGGAGCTGTATTAAAATAATCATATATTAATTTTCTAGCGCCTTCCAGAAATATCCTCTTCAGTCAATTCATGAAGTAATGGCTCCTTTTGTAAACGCTAGAATAAAGTTGACAGTTATTGCTTGATAAGATTTTACACTTTTGCTCAATAAATCAACCTACTACTTTAGTAAAATAGGAATTGACGTTATTTTACTGGAGGTAGGGGTTTTGGAGGAGAAGTTAGTGTTATATGTAAAGATTCATGAACTAAGTAAAAGAAAATTTAAAGTAACACAAATCGCTAAGGAGCTTAAGATCTTGTCTATGGCATCATAAAAATGTAGGTTATGGCATTTAATTTATGCAGTTGTGACCGTCAAGTATATTGACACAATTTTTGCTGATTAATTTGAAACATTTTGTTCACCAAATATCGTTTTTCTGTGCTTCATTCTCCAACTGTCTTCATTTAAATGAATAATCTCTACTCGGTGTAGGAGTCTATCTAATATAGCTGTCGTAATTGCTTGATCTCCTAATAATTCTCCCCATTCTTTTGGACCTTTGTTTGAAGTTAATATAATGGCAGATTGATTATATAGACTATTAATCAAGTGGAAAAACATATTAGCTTCCTGCTTATCCATTGCCATAAACATTAAATCATCTATAATCACTAAATCTGCTTCTCTAATCCGTTTCATTCTTGTTTTCGATTTCCTAGTTATTTCTTCGGTTTTTAATACATGTACTAAGTCTCCCATTGTCGTGAATATCACTTTATATCCCTGGTTTAAAGCTTGAATTCCCAACCCTATCGAGAGATGGGTTTTCCCAACACCTGGTGGTCCAAGAAAAATAATATTGTAGAGTTGCTCAATCCAAGTTAAGTCTTTCAACTGGTTTATTTTCTTATGACTTAATGATTTTTGCTCTTTGATGTCATATTCATCAACGGTGCTATAAAAGGGAAAAGTCGCCCACTTAAAACGCCTTTCTAATTGTTTTTCATCTCGACATTTTTGTTCGTAGGTGGTTACATCTAAGAGGAACTGAGTAAAGGATAATTCCTTTTTCTCAGCTTCTCTTATAAGTTCAGGTAACTGATTTGCAGTTTCAGCTAAACGAAGGGATTTCATTATATCTTGTAATTGGTGGAGCTGATTCAATTGAGATCACCTTCTTCCATTAAGGCGGTATAGGCTGCTACGTTGCGTTTTTGCGCTTCAGTTTCCATGACCCATCCAGATAAAGTATTTAAGGGAGAGGGGATCTCAGCGTCATCAATCTCTGTATCATGTTCCCGTCGTTGGCGTTTGTCAACAACGTTTTGAAATTCCCTCTTTTCAACGGTTCTAAATTCCCATTTATCATCGCTAAACTTATACAGGTGTGACACCGGCTTTTTGCTTCTCTCGAAGCCGATAAGAATTACCTTTTACATTAAAAGTGGTCGCATGGTGGAGAAGGCGATCCAATATGGCTGTGGCTAATACTTCATCCCTAAAGATCTTGCCCCACTCAACAAATGACTTATTAGAGGTAATGATAAGAGCTCCTCTTTGATCATATCTTTTAGATATGACCTGGAATAACACATTGGCACTAAGTTCATCAAAGGGGAAGTAACCCAATTCATCAATAACTAGTATATGAGGTCGACTCCAACGTTTAATGACTCGATTAAGAAGACCAGCCTTTTCTGCTTTTTTACACTCTGTAATAAAATCATCTGTCCTCATAAAAGCTGCGGAATATCCCTTAATTATAGCTTCCATTGTAAAAGCTATGGATAAGTGCGTTTTTCCGACCCCTGGCGGGCCAAGGAGTAAAACATTTTCTCCATTTTCAATAAAACGGCAAGTGAGAACTTCTTTGACTCTCTTTTCACTAATACTTGGCTGAAATGAAAAGTCAAAATCATGAATCGTCTTTTGGTAAGGAAGTCTAGCTTTTTGTATTCGCTTTTCCAAAGCTAGAGACTCTCTTTTTTCAATTTCGTTCAATAGAATCGTGTCAAGGAACTCAGAATATGGTACATTATCTTTAGATGCATCTTCGAGTAAACCATGAATTTGGTTAGCTGTATGGTGCCATCCCAATTTTTCTAGTCGTTCGATTAGAAGTTGAGTAGACATTATGTTTCACTCCTTTCTAATTGTTCATACACTTGAAGAGGACGATGTTCCACTTCAAACACATCGGGTTGTTGGAGACGGGTCGCCAAACCTTTTTCGGTCTCTTTCAGCCCTTTATAATGTCCTAAATTTAAATGGACTTCCGTTTTACCAGTAAGAATAGGGTGTTTCGCAATACACTCAAAGTCATCATATATCTCTAAATGATGAGCAAGCGTTTCTTTCACTTTTACATTTTGACCAACAAAGCGGAATGGAACAGAATAACGCTTTCCTCGGTAAGAGATAAACGAATCTCTACTAACCTCTCGTATTTCCCACTTCACTACAGGAAAAGCAGCCTTCTTATGACTCGATTGTAAATACTTTTCTTCGACTTCAAATCGTTTAATTGGTGATTCATTTGTCGTGGCATTTGGTTTTAGGTTAGCTGTTTTATCTAACCATTTGCGAACATCTTCATTAAGAGCTTGAAGTGTGGGCTCATGTTTACGCTGCATAAAATTCTTCTTTAAATAACCAACAACATTTTCTACTTTCCCTTTTGTTTGTGGTCGGTTGGGTTTACATGCCTTCGGTACCACTCCGTAGTACGCTAAGAAGTCTTCAAACTTTTGATTAAAACGAATCTCTACAGGTGAATGTTTAATAACAGCTGTTTTCATATTGTCATAAAGAATCTGTTGTGGAACCCCGTTAAAGTAAGCAAAAGCGTTCATATGGCATTTCATTAAGGTTTCTAAATCCATACTCGTTGAAAATTCTATGTACTTCAGACGAGAATACCCTAGCACCATGACAAAGGCATAAATCTCTTTTTCTACCCCATCGACAAGGTATTTTCCTACATATCCCCAGTCCATTTGAGCTTGTTTACCAGGAGGAGTTTCAAACCGTAAGGTTGCTTGTTTTTTCGGATTCTGACGATGTGGCTTAACGAACTCTCGTAGAATCGTCATTTTCCCTTCGTAACCTAGAGCTTGTATCTCCTCAAATAACACTTCACAATTTGTCGTACCTTCCTTTAAACGTTCTAAGATATACGATTTAAAAGGGTCCAGTTTACTAGGTCTTTTCTTACTAGCCTTCTTATTAGGTAATTGATCTTTTCTAGTGTATTTACGAATTGTCTTTGGATCAAAGCCAGTCTTGTCAGCTATAGCTTTGATTGACCAACCTTTTTGAAATAGTTCTCTTATCATAAAAAATTCCCCAATCTTGACCATCGTTTCGCCACTCCATCATTATGTAGTTTTGAAACCAATGTCCGTTATTTTGAGGGAATTTTAAACCGTTATTATTAGGGATTTTAACACCGTTGCTTACAGTATCTAAAATATATTGAACTACCTTCAAAGTTGATGCTCAAATACATTCAGCCCATTCAAAACAGCTTCTGGTGTTTGATCCACAAATAACTTATGATTATCAGGCATATGATCGCGAATAGTAGCTAACTGACCGAATTTCCCATATAATCTTTTATGGGAAGCTACTCGCATATGATTGAAATAGATTTCGACGAGGTTATCGGAAAGTTCACTTCAACTTGTCTATTGATATATTCATATGGTGTATTTTGCAATAGAAAAGTGCAGATTTGCGCAATCAAAAATGCAGAGTTTTGCCACCCGGGGAGATTACCTTCTTTTTGATAGAGCGTTTGAAAGACGGTAACTTTCCCCCTGAAAAGTGATAATGTGAGCGTGATGTATTAAACGATCAACTAATGAAGCTGTTAGTCTAGAATCGGCAAATATCCGATTCCACTGACTAAATTCTAGGTTCGATGTCAGAATAAGACTTTTCTGCTCGTAACACTCAGAAATAAGTTGAAATAATAGCTCGGCTCCTTCCTTACTAAAGGGTAGATAGCCCATTTCATCTAGGATTACCAAATCTAAATTATGAATTTTATTTCTGAAAGAAGAGAGTCGATTTAACTTCAAAGCCTTCTCCAATTCTTCCACGAGATGTGAGACACGATAGAATCCTACCTCATAACCCATTTCACATGCCTTTCTGCCTAACCCGGTTGCCAGATGTGTTTTACCTGTTCCGGGAGTTCCTACGAGTAAGACATTTTGTTGTTTCTCTATAAAATCCAGCCTGAATAATTCCTCTTTATCAAGATGAGAGGGCATATGGATTTGCTCTGTCCACTCATATTCTTCTAAACTTTTTTTATCTAGAAATCTAGCTTTCTTAATAAGACGATGAGCTTTTGCTATTTCTCTCAAATGTAACTCCTCATCTAATAGATCACTCAAAAACTGCTCTTTCGTATCAAAAGGGATCTGTTCATAGACTTCAGCTATATAAGCTAACCGTAATGATTTACACTTATTTCGGAGTTGCTCGCTCATGGAGTAACCTCCTTACTTGCGGTCAAGGAATCGTAATCTGACCAATTTATCTCGAAGGGATTCTCTTCTTTTCCCATTCTCTCTTCAGCGATTAACTCGTAGAATTCCTCGTTAATACGCTTCATATCATGTGTAATAAGTAAGCTTGCCACTGCCTTTAAACGTTCTCTTCGTATGACCAAGTGTTCAACAAGTAGGTAACTCTTAACCCTTCCGGGTAAATAATCTTTATACCCAGAATAAGCGACGGACCTCGGCTTATTAATCCAAGTTTTAAAAATTGAAATCCACGGAAGCGCCTTTCGCTTTTTCATATAAGGTCGATAATCATCTAATAATATCTCGCCATCAGGTGAGATGACCTTGACTGAGTTCCATGTTAATTGAACGTGAAGCAAACTATAATTAGACGCCCTTGGAACATGGACAAGCACCTGATCAAGTGTTATTTCATTGTATTTATTCACTTTCCCCATCTCTTCTTTAAAAACGGGATACTCTACTTTCGGGAGCTGCAGTAAGTACTTTTTCTCATGTTCCCACAGTTCATTTATTAATACATTCTTTTCATAGTGTAGGCGATTTCGGTCCTCAATTAGTTGCTTCTCTAATTGAACGGTTAAATCTTCAAAACTAGTCATGATGGGAGCCTTATTAAAGAAGTTATACCGAATATAACCTACTTTGTTTTCAACACTTCCTTTTTCATGGCCACTCCTAGGATTACATGCCTGAACTTCAAAACTATAATGATTCTGAAAAGCTATGAACTCATCTGTTAGTTGAACCGCCTCTGTCTTTGTACGTACTTTTTTACAGCTGGTGACAAATTATCAATTCTTAATTTCATTGGAACACCCCCAGCTTGTTTGAACAATAACTGAAGGCCATGTAGGAAACATTCTTGATTCTCTGATGGGAGAGGTACTGCAAATCCAGTGTTACTATTTGGATAGGACATGATGAGCAATCTTATATCTACTATTTCCCCATCTTGAACAGCTTCCATTACGCCAAAATCTACTTGTGCTTCCCCTGGAGGATGTTCTAATCTTTCATAGCCTTTATCTTTTTCATGGTGATGGGTATTGTTCCAATCTTGAACAAAATAGCATAGAGTCCGATAGGACCCCTTGAAACCTAACTCCTGTAGTTCCTGGAATAATTTCTTTTTAGTTCTTCTTTCTTTTCTTCTTAATTTGGAATCCTCAAAAAGCCAATCCGAAACAATTTCTCCCCAGTTCTCATCATGCATCATTCCCTTTTTAGGAGAGATCTTTGTTGTTGGTAATTGCTCCTCATCTGCATACTTCTTTGCTGTTCTCCAGTTTATATTTAATGTTTGTTGTATTTTGGTAATAGATAAGCCTTTGTTGTTTCTTAAGTGTTTGATACAATTAATATCAGACATTGCTAGCATCCTTTCTTTTCCTCCACTCTAAATTGATTCGACACCAATTACAGTAGAGGGACTTGGGGCGACTGGCAAGTCTTTTTTCTTTTCCATGCCTATAAAAATAGTGCAGGACTCTGCATTTTCCCTTTGCAAAGCTCTGCACTTCTATTTTGCAATAAACATATGGAACAGAATAAAACATACTAACTACAGAGATGTGATAGTCCGGACGGACTTTCGCTGTTTTCCATTCGGACATTTTGTAAGGCATAGATGGAAGAGAAGAAAGTGCGATTTTTTCCTCTTCTTCAAATGCCGAAAAGCGACAACCTTTTTTGCGTGTAAAAGGGCGCTTATTAAATTCATCTAACTTCTTCCAAACTTCTTCATTCAATTCCTTAATACAGAAACATTGTGTATTTCTTAATGCAATAATCCATGTATAGATAACATTTACTGTTTCCTCAACACTAGCTTTATCCTTTGGAGTACGAACCCGCGCAGGCATAACTACAGTATTATAATAGTCGGCCATTTCCCTATAAGTAGGATTTAAAACTAATTCCCGTGTAGTATGTTTTGCCACGCTCGCTTTTAAATTATCTGGGACCACAATTTGTGTGCAGCTACCAAAGTACTCGTAAGCACGGTTGTGTGCTGCAATCCATTAATGTAGATTCATCGAAAACGTTGCTTCGGCATAAGACAATTGACTACAGGGGAAATTGGCAACGAAAACATACGCTTTTACTTTTTCTCCTGTATCTTAGTCAATAATAAATGCTGTAGATCCTGCCCAGTTGTAAACGTTAAACTAGAATCAATAGTTTTCCACAAACAAGGTTACATCAATCCATTGCTTGGTCATTTCTTCGACTAACGGACGGAATAATCCTTTCTTTTCAGCTAAACGAATGACCTCACTTACTTTTTGACGAGAGTTATCAGTACTTGCTGCGATACCTCTAAGACTGATTCCCTCATAGTGTAATTCCGATATTTTCCAATAATTGTTCATAAAAAATGCCTCCGATATAAAAAATGTCACACCGATAGGTGTGACCATTCATTATACAAAGGTATTAAGTGGTAACCGAGTGGCATTTACTGGTACAATTTTTGTCATTCTGTGGGAAAAAGTATGTCACAGATGGTACATTTCGGTGGCGGTAATCGATGATTCCTAATAACCTCGCTGTTTACAATATATTAAATTTATTCATAACAGAAAAAGCGAGAAAGAACGGTTGTTTATTGCAAAATACAATGGTTTCGGTTTAACAGAATATCTTTAAAACAAAGCCTCCTTCATGAACTGCACCCCAATTGTTAGACACTTAAAATCTAACGATTGGTGGTGCTTTTCTTTTGGCCAAATTTACAGTGGAACAAAAAATTAACGGAGTAAAAGAGTATTTAAGCGGTAGTGAAGGATAAAGAATCATAGCGGATAGAATCGGAGTAAATGCCTCTGTATTTCGAAATTGGATTAAACAATATGAACTTCATGGAGATGAAGATTTTGCAAACGCTATACAAACTGTTCAGCTCAATATAAACTAAACGTACAAAACTATATGAACGATCATTGGACGTCTATAAATGAAACAGCTGCCATTTTCAATATTCCTGCTCCTTCAAGGGTCTATGAATGGTTAAAGACTTATGAAGCTGGAGGAGTAGATGCCCTTATTTCAAAGAAAAAGGGGAGCCCTTCAATGAAAAAGGAAAATCATAAACCAACCCAAAAAAGAGATTCAACAGAAGAAACAGTAGAAGCTTTACAGAAAGAATTATAACGGTTACGTATGTAGAATGTCTATACGATCGGAATAAGACCAAGAGATATTCACTTGTATCAACCATGTTAGAACAGGCCTTGGAACGTTTACAAAGTTATGAGGGTAAATCGCTTCTACTTCATTAAGAACAAGGCTGGCACTATTAAATGAAGCAATATCAACACGTACTAAAAGAAGAAAGGAATTACACAAAGTATGTCTCGTAAAGGAAACTGTTACGATAATGCAGTCATGGAAAAATTTTTGGTATTCTGAAATCGAATCTTCATTATCTAAAGGAATTTGAAAGTGAAGAACATTTTAAGTAAGAGCTTGAAAAATATAGAATTCTTTATACATAAGCAAATTAAGGAAAAATTAAAAGGCATTAGCTCGGTACCATACCGAGTTCATGCCCACCAAGCTGCCTAATGTAATAACCTGTCTAACTTTATGGGGTCACTTCATCATAGTTGGAGTGCTTTGATAATACGGTAGATAAAATTTTCGAACAACCAATTAATTTCAAATAATTTAATTACAATTTTAATTGATTGATCTTGCACCGTGAGCATCGAATTATCGTTTACTTTTTACATGCTTCTTTTAATAGGGAATACTTTATACTTCTAAGAAATAACTGATGTATAATTAGGTAATCAAAATAGCTAATTTGAAAATCCCTTTTCCAAGATTAGAAAATTTATCAATTCTATTAATGATTACTTTTAAACTCATCTTTAAGTAAGCCATAAAGTAGAATATCCTCATACTGTCCATTATTATAATATGATTCTCTTAAAACTCCTTCTCTAGTAAATTTGAGACGCTCAACCATTTTTATTGAAGGAATGTTACTCTCGTGTATTTTAGCTTCAATTTTTCTCAAGTTCATCGAATAAAACGCTATTCTTACTAACTCCTCTAAGACCAATGGTCCAATTCCTTTTTGAGTGTATTTACCCTGTAGTAAAAGTCCTACTACACATTTTCGATTACTATATTCTACATTAAATATTTGTGCTATTCCCATTGGTTCGTTTTCCAAGTTCTTGATACAGAAAAATTTATCTATTTTACTATTCATCCATCTATTTATTCTTTCTTGTACTATACTTCTTGTCTGAGGTAGGGCATCAAAACTTATAGCATTGTTCTGGACTAAAACATCATTATATAGTTCATAAAAAAATTCATTGTCATTATTATCAAGAGGACATAAAGTATAAATTTTTTCCATTTTTATAATTTCTCCCACTGTTTTTTGATTATTTTTCGTTTCATAGGCAAAGTACTCTTATGCATTAATGCGAGAAAGGATAATTCGTTAATAAAAAGTCTCTTGGATTTAAAAATATATGATACTTTAGGTGATGTCATTTCTGATTTTGCAGAGCCTAAGAATGAAAATAAGAAAGTAAAAAAGGAAAAGACCTTTTTTACCTTCTTAATACAAATTGTAAATTACATCTTTACATTCCATCTTACAATTTGGCCAAGTTTTTTGACTTTAAGAGCCTTTTTCATTGAAATCACCTCCTTCAACTAATATTTCTGAGTTAATCAAATTTTGGATGAATTCGGTAAATTCATTATACTCATAATCTTTCTTAAAATAGGATTCGTAGTACTGATCAATTCTCAAGTGATTACTCTGTAGGGGGAGCAATAAATCATATATTTCTGTTTCTAAAAAAAATGCCTCTTTGGTTTTAAAAACTATAATAATAATTCCTTCTTCAATTTTTTCTACTCCTATATCTTTATTAAGATTAAGAAACATATCAAGGAACTTCCTTTATTAGATATTTTTTGACTTTATTAATAACATTGAATTCATTTTTTATTAATTGACTATAAGCTTTGAATAAATCCTCGAAATCTTCATTCTTAAATTTTGAATGTTTTAAGAAAGTCTTAGAGAGCTTAAACCATTGTAAAGATAAATACACATAATCATCATCTAATCCGCTATTATTTAAACTTCTTAACATTAGTTTCCTGGTTGATATTGGTCCATTTGGATGATGAATAGACTTTGCAGCTGCTTCTAACTCAAGCTTATAAATTAATGGGTCTGTGAGAGAACTTACAAAATCTAAAAAAGCTATTTTGAAATTATTTGTAAGATAATCACACTTTGTATCATCATAGGTAATTAGATTATCTAATATTGCTTTCTTAACAAAGGAAATATACTCTATTTCAGTCATCTTTTTGTGGATTTCGATATCTAACAAGTTCACTCCCTTACCTAAACTACAATTAATACTAGCAGTTTCTAATTCTTGTAATGAGATGATTCTATTTTGATATCTAAAATCCGAGACTACTGCTATGCCTTTTTTTTCATCAATTAATTCAAGCATTATTAAGTGGCTACCGCTGTTTCTATGATAGTTTGTTTTATCATATGGAAGATAAAAACTATCAGTGAAAAGCATGAGGAAAGGTTCAAACTCTAACCTTTGTTTTGCATAATCTATAAAAAGATTGAATATATCGAAATTTTTGATTTTAAATTCGAGGTTCAATTCTTTCAATAGACCTAGATTAAAATTATTCCCCCTGAAATTGATTCTATTATCTAAATTCTTGAAGGATAGTTCATATCCGCCAATTAAATGAAATAAGTGCTCTTCCTTAAGTTTGATATCATAATGCATTAAATACTTTGAAATTACATAATAAGTACAATGTAACCCTCTTTCCACCAAACCACCCTTTTTAATACTATTTAATCAATTTAACCAAAAAATAACAGATTATTTAATTATTGTCAATATTCCGAAATTTTATTTTTTTGCAAATTTAAGGGTTTTCGCTTTTTTTGGTACACATATATTATAAATTTAACGCACTTAATAGACTATATAACTAAGTTTAGAGTTGATTATTTCTATTAACTGTTGAATATCTCACTCAAACAGAGCCATCTTCACGGACTAATTGAACCTGCGTCACGGAAAGAGAACCACTAGGACAAATATTCAATCACCTAAGTTTTCGCCAACCATTGACTTAACTTTTGTCCGTGTAGTGGTACTAATGCAGGTAAGCTAAAATAAAGCCTAATTGGATCACCTGCAATAAATAGTAACAAGGACAAACTGATTCTAAGCATTCGCTGGTGGGGCCCCGACCCATTCCATCGACTACTAAGAATCGGGCGTTACAGTCAATGACAAGCAGCTTCGCTGTAAGCTATGTTCTAATGCCGTTAAAGTTGCTCTATTTTTCCGTGACAGTTGCTCATTATGTCCGAGAAAGTGATTTTTTTGAAACGAAATATTCAACTGTCAGGGAAGGTTCAATTTTCTCACAGGTTATCATAGATTGAACATTGATATAAAAGCGTTTCTGCTTTATATGGAGACTCTTTTAATAACTGACCATGTGTGACTGCTAGAATAAAGTGTACAGTTTTTGCTTGATAAGATGAAACGCTTATTTACCCAAATATACCAGCAAAAAATATCAACCTATCACTGTAAAATGATCATAGTTCATACTTGCA
>NZ_SWLZ01000037.1 GCF_005502275.1 Robertmurraya siralis | reverse complement strand
TTGAAATTGAAAAAGAATTTTACAACAAGGCTAAAAAATCAATGCTTAACCTTGAACATATTAACAAGTTCGAACAGTTAGAACTAATTTAAGGTTTGGTTTCTATGAAATACAAGAGTAAGGGAGTGACATTGTGAAATTTTCAAAAGAAGCATTTAAACAACATGCGGACAGGAATATTAAAAAGATCCTGTTTTCCCATATCGATGCGTTGGATGGAAAAGAAGTCATTTTTAAAAATGGCTCAAAGTACGGAGATATCCCTTACTACGAGGTTGGAGATGAAGCGTTTCATCTTCATCCAGTGTTAAAAGAATGGTGTACAGATGAAAGGGTTGAGCATAATGCCTAATTTAATAATTGGAGATTCTATTGGAACTAAAAAAATCACACAAATACATGACAATAAATTGAGGTCTTTTATTTCTCCAAAAATCCAAGTTAACGGTGAAATGGTGTTTATCAAGGATGATAGCCCCAGTGGAATAAAAGAATGTACAACAAGGTATGAAGCAAAAAAGGAAGCTATAAAGGCAAGAGAACAGCTAAAACAAGCGTTATAAATTTTAAGCAGGGTGTTTCCTGTTGAACGATGATATGCACTAAAAGAAAGGATAGATGTCAAATGAAGATTAATAAATTTTTATCTAATCAAGATGAAGAATTTTTAAGAGAGTGTTTTATCGAATTAGAAAGTTTTCGAGAAAACGGAATTCTAATCGAAGGGGAAATCCGTAAATTAAACAATCAGTTTTTTAATGGCAATCCAACTACTCTTTTCACAATAGGTGAACTGGTATATAGAGAAATTGCAAAACGCCACTTTGGTTAATATATATTCCGAATGATATGAAACTTAATGATAGTCCAGTTGATTAGGAGGGAAAGAGGATGAATTTAAGAGAAGCTATGGAAATAGTAATTGCTGATTTTTTAGAAGACAACCAAGGTGGTATTGGTTATGTGCAAATTGCTGATATGAGTACTAAAGAAAAGCGAGTATTAGCGAGTAATCTTGTTTCCACAGATGAATTTTTGGAACGTTTAACCGGAGCTGTTGAGGATGTTATTGGAGAGTATTTTAACGATTACGGGGACGAATACGAGATATACGATTAATAAACACAAGGTAGGATTTGTTGAATATAACCATTTTGCTAAGGAGGAAAGTTATGATTAAGTACTTCATTTCTTACACCTATTCAAGAGTAAATGGCTTTGGTTTCGGGAATTTCGAACTCCATAGAAACGAAGAAATCAAAGATATTTATGACATTCAAAAAATTAGCAAAAGTATTGAAAAGGATTTGGCTCATCAAGAAGGGTCGGTTGTGATTACAAATTTCATTAAACTACCCTAATAAATAGTTTCTAATCTTTAGAAAACAAAAGTCAGAAGGTTAGGATTTGTACATTAAGGAGGAATTCAAATGCCAAAGATAGATGGAGGTGCTAAGAATGTCCATGATCGGAGAAGTAACGGTTTGGTACATGACAGAGGAAGAACGTCTTGCATATATAGAAAAGCATCCAATCAAACCAACTGAAAAGCCAAAGGGAACATCGTTTGGCGAGGCGGCCGCGCAATTAAGTCATGCTAGCCATAAACCAAGGTGGGCATATAGCAATTTAAGAAGTAAAAGGGGTTAATAATGGTTGAAAAGTGCGATAAATGCGGAGAAATTTTGAGCATTGAAAAAGGTGAGGATTTCTTCATAGAGACCAAGAACGGAAGTCTTGTACTATGCGAGAAACATTGGATTGAATACGAAGAGAAATAAAAAAAGCCAGGACTTCTCCCAGCCAACCCTAATGTTAATTATATCATATGGGAGGGGTCCTAGTGAAAGAAGCTGCCAGCAAACAAAAAGAAATAGAAGATGTATTAAAGGACTACCACTGGATGATGAATTCGATTAAAGTCCTTAGAAAATCAATGAATGATGCAGGGGAGGGGTTGACAACCCGGTTTGAAGATGCGGACATGCCAAAAGCCAAAGGCACTACAAGCGACCCTGTTTACAGAGAGGTTGTGCGCAGAGAAAAACGTTGGAAAATTGTCGAGAATTATGAAAGGAAAATTTCCTTGATCCAAGATAGATTGCATTTAATCAAGGATGACAGGGAAATAGAGGTTCTTCATTGGCTCCTAGATGGAAAAAGCTATAGATGGATTGGGAATCACATGGGATTATCGTTTTCCCACATCAAAAGAATTCGTGATTCTATTGTCGTGCAGTTAGCAAAGGAAACAAATGGCACAAATGGCACAAAAGACACGAAATTGATTAAACAAAAATCCGCGTGCTAGCATTGAAGGCAGGACGGGGAGGAAGTTTCCTCGTTGGTTGGTAAGCCATATTCCCTGTTTGGACGTCACCTTTCGGTGGCGTTTTTTCATTGATATTTTTAGGAATATATAGGTGAATAGTTGCAGGAAAACATCCCCTTTTGTCGAAGTTTAGTGGATGAAGGGAATGATGATAATGGAAAAAATACTAGGAAATTGGTACAAATCGAGCATAGGAAATTTGGGGATTTCATTCATCTGCGGGTATTGTGGCAGTAATGCTGGTCCATCAAATTATTATTTCGTTGATCGGTCAAGTGAGGTTAAAAATCCTCCTAGCATATATATTTGCCCCAAATGTAATCGCCCGACTTATATTTTTAAAGATGAACAAGTACCTGGTCCGATAATAGGTGATGACATTGAGTTTTTACCAATTGATGTAGAGCAGTTATATAATGAAGCTAGAAAATGTATATCAGTAAATGCGTACACTTCTGCTGTATTATCTTGCAGGAAATTATTAATGAACACGTCCGTCACAAAAGGTGCAGAATCGGGGAAAGGTTTTGTGTACTATGTAAATTATTTAGAAGAAAATCATTACATTCCACCTGATAGTAGAGAGTGGGTTGATATGATTCGTAAAAAAGGTAATGAAGCAACTCATGCCATACCAAGTATTAGTAAAGAGGATGCAATAGAAATGCTCGAATTCACATCAATGCTTCTTAGATTTGTATACGAATTACCTGGTAAAATGACAAAGTATAAGAAATGAGATATAGGCACCCACTGAGGTGCTTTTTTAATGCCTGAAATTCGGAGGTGTAGGTGATATGTGATGCCTAACTGGGAAGAAATTAGAAAAGAATTTGAATCGTCGAAGATTACTTTAGCTGCTTTAGCTGAAAAACATGGTATTAAATTAGGAACCTTGAAAAGTCGAAAAAGCCGTGAAGGGTGGTCAAGAGGATCGCCTAAAAAAGATGCAACCAAAAATAAAAAGGTTGCAACCGTGGAACCAGTTATTGAATCGACTGATTTAACAGACAAGCAAGAGTTATTCTGCTTATACTATATTAAGTATTTCAATGCAACTAAGGCTTATCAAAAAGCTTATGAGTGTGCCTATTCAACTGCAATGGTAAACGGACATGGCTTACTAAGAAACCCTAAGATAGCTACTGAGATTGAGAGATTAAAGCGGGAACGGCAGCAGGGTATATTCTTGGAAGCACAAGACATACTCCAAAAGTATATTGATATTGCTTTTGCAGATATAACCGACTTTGTAGAATTTGGTCGTGAGGAAGTACTTGATGATTTAGGAAATCCTTTTGAAGTGAACAGAGTGAAGTTTAAAGAGTCAACCGAGGTAGACGGCACTTTGATAACTGAAGTAAAACAAGGTAAAGATGGTGTATCGGTTAAGCTGGCCGACAAGATGAAAGCTTTAGAAATGCTCTCCAAATACTTTGACTTGTTATCAGAAAATGACAAGAAACGATTACAGGAAGAGAAGTTGAAGGCTGAAACAGCGAAAGCAAAAGCAGAAGCTGAAAGATTGTCCAAAGAAAATACAGTTGATGACTTAGAAGAAATTGTCATTGTCGATGAATGGAGCGATGATGATGACAACTAAGAAGAAAAATAGAGTTGTCTTTGATGTCCAGAAGAATGTCAATCCACACTTTAAAGTTGTTTGGACATCAAATAAGCCATACAACATCCTAAAAGGCGGTCGTAACTCGTTTAAATCGTCTGTCATTGCCTTGAAGCTTGTATTTATGATGCTTAAGTACATCATGCGAGGGCAAAAGGCAAATGTAGTCGTTATCCGTAAAGTAGGAAACACTATTCGTGATTCCGTGTTCAATAAAATCCAATGGGCCATAAAGCTTTTTGGAATGACCAAGCGTTTTAAGCCTACCGTAGCACCTTTCAAGATTACGCATAAACGTACTGGATCGACGTTTTATTTCTATGGTCAAGACGACTTCCAAAAGCTTAAATCAAACGATATTGAAGATATTATTGCTGTTTGGTATGAAGAAGCAGCAGAGTTCAACAGTGTGGAAGACTTTGACCAATCGAATGTTACGTTCATGCGGCAAAAGCATCCATTAGCTCCTTTTGTCCAGTTCTTTTGGTCTTACAATCCACCACGTAATCCGTATCACTGGATTAACGAGTGGTCAGACAGTCTAAAAGGCGAAGATAACTACTTGGTACATGAATCCAGTTATCTTAATGATGAATTAGGTTTCGTAACCGAACAAATGCTTGCTGATATTGAGCGAATAAAAAGCAATGACTATGATTATTATCGTTATATTTACTTGGGTGAGCCTGTTGGACTTGGCACGAACGTCTACAACATGAATTTATTTAAGGGATTAGACGAGCTTCCTAGTGACGATAGAATCATAGCTTTGTATTATTCAATGGATACTGGACACAGTGTTTCTGCTACTTCATGTGGTTGCTATGGATTAACCGCAAAAGGGAAAGTAATTCGACTGAACACCTATTACTACAGTCCTGCTGGGCAAGTGAGGAAAAAGGCTCCTAGTGAATTGTCGAAGGATATTCACGATTATATTAAAGCCACATCAACACAAGAATACTGGAAAGGCGCTAGAATCATGAAAAGGACTATTGATAGCGCCGAAGCTGCATTAAGAAACCAATATTATAAGGACTTCGGTCAACATTGGGACCCAGTAGCAAAGAAAAAGAAAGTAGATATGATCGATTATGTTCACGACCTGTTAGCGCAAGGTCGTTTTTATTATCTTAAAAAGCCATATCCGATCGAAATGAAAGATGCAAATAACAATAAATACGTCAATAGCAATGACGTTTTCATCGAAGAACACAAGAAGTATCAATGGGATGAGAAAACATTGAACACTGATGATCCTAAAGTTATCAAGGAAGATGACCATACAGTCGATGAATTTCAATATTTCTGTACAGCCAACGCTAGAGACTTGCGGTTAAAAGTCTAGGAGGTGAAGCCGTGAAGGTGATTCAGCGCATCAAAAACCTATTTAAGAGAGGAGGTTATGCATTGAGTGAACAAACTCTTATGACCATTAACGACCATCCCAAAATAAACATAGATCCAAAAGAATTAGAGAGAATTGAACGTAATCTTAGGCAATATCAAGGTGATTATCCACCAGTCAAATACGTTAATTCTCAAGGACAGACTAAAGAGCGTGATTATATGACGCTCAACCTTCGGAAATTAAGTGCAAGTGTACTGGCTGGTCTCATCTTTAATGAACAATGCGAAATTGTCGTATCAGATGCGGATGAAGAAAATAACAAGCCAAACACCTTTAAAACAGCAAATGATCTTGTTCAGCATGTCTTTGAGCATAACAAGTTTAAGAAAAACTTAGCTGAATACTTGGATCCTACACTGGCGCTAGGGGGATTGGCAGTAAGGCCATATGTCGATATTCAAGCAAAAGAAATTGAGTTTTCATGGGCGATTGCAAATGCTTTTTTCCCATTGCGGAGTAATAGCAGTGGGATATCTGATGGTGTTTTAAAGTCTGTTACGACTAAAAATGTAGGTAATAAAACAGTTTATTATACGTTGCTGGAATTCCACGAGTGGAAAAAGAGTGAAGATGGTACGAGTCTGTATGTGATCACAAACGAACTTTATAAATCAGATGACCCAAACATTATCGGAAAAAGAGTGCCATTAAACGAAGTTTACGAAGGATTAGAGGAAACCACGACAATAAAAGGATTGTCTCGACCGTTGTTCAATTACCTTAAACCAGCAGGCTTTAACAACATCAATCCTCATAGTCCGCTAGGTTTGGGGATTGCTGATAATTCGGTGCATACACTTCAAAAGATTAATGACACTTACGACCAGTTTTGGTGGGAAATCAAAATGGGGCAACGCACTGTGTTTGTGAGCGACCGAATGCTTGCAACACTACCGGATGAGAGTGGAAACCCTCCTATCCAAGTGTTTGACCCTGATGTAAACGTGTATAAATCCATGCGTATGGGTGCTGATGAAGAGGTTATCAAGGATGTAACAAGAGATATCCGTACTCAGCAATATATTGATGCTATTAACCAGTCACTAAGGACACTGGAAATGGAAATGAAATTGTCTGTGGGTACATTCTCTTTTGACGGAAGAAGCATGAAAACAGCTACAGAAGTGGTCAGCGAAAATGATTTGACCTATCGCACTAGAAATGAACATGTGTACGCAGTGGAGCAGTTTATAAAAGGCTTGGTCGTCTCTGTATTGGAGTTGGCAAAGGCTTTTAATTTGTTTAGCGGTGAGATACCAACCTTTGAGCATATTGGTGTCGATTTTGACGATGGAGTGTTTCAGGACAGGTCAGCGTTGCTTAAGTTCTATGGACAAGCTAAGACATTTGGTTGGATTCCAGACAGTATAGCCATAGAGCGTGTGTTTAAAGTGCCAAGAGAGACTGCTAAGGAATGGCTAGAAGAGATAAAGAACCAACAAACAGAAATGGATCCAATTAATATAAGTGAGCGAGCGTCAAAGCAAATGTTTGGTGATGAGGAGTGATTGGGATGCTGATTTTTGTCTCCGGATTTATCCTAGGTAGCATATCAATGTGGTTGTTTTGGCATTGGGGAATGTCTCGTAATGACTATGTGTTGGTGAAAAGGAATGGTTTAAATGGACCCAAAAAAACCTAGAATAACTCCAAATCAACTTGACCTTTGGAGTTCTAACATGGCAGACCTTTACAATGCTCTTGAAGGCGAAATCATCCGCATCATCATTAAGCGCCTTAAAACTGGCTCGGTTGATATCACGGAGTGGCAGGCTCAAAAGTTATCTGAGTTGCGATTGTTTAATCGAGACGTCATAAAGTACTTATCAGAGGTTACAAATGTCGCAGAACCCCAAATAAAAAGAATGTTTGAAGAAGCTGGCAAAGAGATTGTGAAGGACACGGATAGAGCAATGCCTTATACACCAAAGCCAATGCCGAACAATCTTGATGCAGTGATGCAGGCATATTACGAGCAAGTATGGAGCGAGATTGATAATTTTGTGAATCAAACTCTTGTTACCACTGCTTACGGCATAGGAACAGCACAAATTGCCTATCAAACCGTTTTAAATAACACTGCTGCCATGTTTAACACAGGATTATATACTTTTGAGCAGTCATTAGAGCGTGCTATCACTGATTTAGCACAAAAGGGCATCAAAAGCGGTATGGTTGACCGAGGGGGGCACACATGGAGCCTTGAGGGTTACGTCAGAACCGTTTTAAAGTCTACCCTAGGAAACACCTATGATACTCTAAGAAAAGAACGCATGGCTGAATATGGAGTGCATACGGTGCTTGTAACAAGCCATGTAGGGGCACGTAAAGCATGTTCACTTATTCAAGGGCATGTGGTCGATTTAAGACAACCTAGTGAGATACCACAGGAGAGCGAGTATAAGTCCATTTATGATCCATATTGGCAAGCGGAATATGGTACAGCAGGCGGCCATAGGGGAGTTAATTGCAAACACTTACACATTCCATTCATTCCTGGAGTAAACACAAACAATCAGCCACATTTTGATGCAGAACTGAATGAAAAGGTAGCTCAAGCAAGAGACACGCAGCGTCGTATAGAGCGAGAAATCGTGAAATACAAGAAAAATCTCATGATTGCTGAAGAACTAGGCAGCGATAAAGCCGACTACTGGCGTATGATGGTCAGACGGAGACAAGCTGCAATGAGACGTCATTTAAATGAGAATGGTGAGTATTTGAGTAGGAATTACGCTCGGGAAAAAGTATATACTCCACTTGAAACATTATTAGAGGACTTTTCTTATAAAGATTATGAATGAAGGTGATGATTAATGAAATGGTATTTAAAGCAACTATTACCAATGACATACCGAACGAAGTGTGAAATGAATGGTAAAAAATATTTTGTTGTATGGAAAATGTGGTTCGGTCGTTGTTTTAAGGAAGAATGGATTGAAATAGCTTAAATTGCACCTGACAAATAAATGTTAGGTGATTTTATTTAAAAGCAGTCGTTGATTAATTTAAAAAATACTTGTCTTTAGCCAATAGACGTTAAACAGGGCTTTTTCTTATGCCCATTTTAAAGGCTTGGGGTAAAACTAAGCGCAACCTTAAGCGTGAGGTGCAACACGCAAAAAAACATTAATAAGGAGATTGGTAGACATGGATTTAAAAGAAATATTGGGCGAGGAGCTCTATAAACAAGTCATGGAAAAGTTGGGTGATGAGAAGATTGATATTGTGTCCAACGGTCAATGGATTCCGAAACAGAAGTTTGATGACATTAATACATCGCTTAAGGAATTAAAGGACCAAATGAAGGACAGGGACAAACAATTGGAGGAATTGAAGACGAAGGCAACTGGTAACGAAGAGTTGCAACAGAAAATTCAGGAACTCCAAGAAAAAAATGAGAACACAGAGAAAGAGTATCAACAGAAGTTGCAACAACAGACGTTTGACTATGCTCTAAAGGATGCTCTTAGCGGAGCAAAGGTTCGTAATCCTAAAGCAGCCAAGGCTTTACTGGACTTGGAGTCAATAAAATTGGATGGGGACAAGCTTCTTGGTTTAGAGGATCAACTTAAAACTATCAAAGAAAGCGATCCTTATCTGTTTGAAGAAGAGGAAGAACCCAATACACCCCCGCAGATTGTGGCGCCAGGCAATCCGAATGGGGGCAAAGGCGGCGGAGAAAGCGATCCGTTTGCCGCAAAACTGGCTAAATACACTAATCAATAGAAAGAAGGAATGAAATTATGTCAACAGCAAACCAAAACTTAGCAGCACGTAGTTATCAAAAACAATTTAGAGAGCTTTTACAAGCAGTATTCCGCACTCAAGCATACTTCCGTGACTTTTTCGGCGGAGAAATTGAAGCGTTGGACGGGGTACAGCATAACGAAACAGCATTTTATGTTAAGACTAGTGATATCCCTGTAGTTGTAGGGACGGAGTATGACAAAGATGCTAATACAGCATTTGGAACAGGTACCGGAAACAGTACACGTTTTGGTCCAAGAACTGAAATCATCTACCAAGATACACCAGTACCTTACACATGGGAATGGGTTTACCACGAAGGGATTGACCGTCACACTGTTAACAATGATTTTCAAGCTGCAGTCGCTGATCGTCTAGATTTACAGGCGCAAGCCAAAATTAAGAAGTTCAATTCACAGCACAGTAAGTTTATCTCAAGTATTGCTGCTAAAACTGAAACATTAGCAGACTACAGCGCTGACAATGTACTTGCTTTATTTAATGAGTTGTCAAAGTACTATATCAACATTCAAGCCATCGGAAATAAAGTGGCTAACGTAAATGCTGATTTGTATAACGCTATCGTTGACCATCCATTAATGACAACTGGTAAACACTCAACAGCAAACATTGACGAGAACAACGTTGTACGATTTAAAGGTTTTACAATCAACGAAGTACCAGACGAGTTGTTGCAAGATGGAGAAGTCGCTTATGTTTACATCACTGGTATCGGAAAAGCATTTACGGGCATTAATACAGCTCGCACAATCGAATCAGAGGACTTTGACGGTGTAGCTCTACAAGGTGCTGGTAAAGCTGGCGAATTTATCTTAGATGACAACAAAAAAGCAGTTGTGAAAGTCACCGGTGGTTCGGGGGAGTAACAACCCCCGATATTAACAATGTCACGCCAACGACTGACGGGGCAGTCATCAATTTAACTTAAGGAGGGTTTACATGCCTTTTAAAATCTATCAAGGCAGCACGGTGATAGCAGAGGGTGAAAGCCCTCTTGCTATTAATGGTTTAGAACCAAATACAGAAGTTACTGCAGGTGAATATCAGGCTGTTAGGGTAGACGGTGAAAGGGAATCCGAAAGAGTAGATATACCTGGTTTCACCACTTTAGCAGAGTCGGAACCAGATCAAATAGAAGAACCGAATGTTGAACCAGAGGAAATCGACGTAAGGCCACAAACCAATAATTTTAGCGAACAGGGTGTCGTACGCTACATGACAGCAACTGTTTTACCAGAAGAAGCTGACCAAACAGTGACTTGGGAAAGTGAAGATACAAATATCGCTCTTATCGATGCAGAAGGAAAAGTAACGGCTAGAAACCCAGGCACTACCACAATCATAGCAACGGCATCAAACGGCGTCACAGGTACAGCCACAATTAATTGTAATTGGGGTGGATAATCATGCCTTATCTTACGTACGAGGAGTTTAAAACGCTGAATAGTGCCGAAGTGGAAGAGGATGCATTTAATAAATTGCTACCTAAAGCTAGTGCCATATTGGATAACATCACATCTTATTTCTATGTTAAACATGACATTGAGAAGGATAATAAATGGCGTGTACGTCAATTTAAACTTGGTTTATGCTCTCAAATTGAGTATTTTCACGACTTAGGAGCAACAACCTTTGAAACTATCAATAACTCACCACAGACGTTTCAAGCAGGGAGGACTAGCGTATCAAATGCGAGTAGGTATAATCCAAGTGGTGCTAATGAGAGTAAGCCACTTATAGCTGAAGATGTTTATATTTATTTGGAAGGTACCGGACTTTTGTACTCTCCAATTTCTGTGATTTGAACCGTTATAATGGTATAATTGAATTGTAGGCTAGAGATGTACACTCGAAAAGGAAGCACCCACTTCCCTGCCTGCTAAAAATAAATGGGGGTAACTGTGGGAGGTTACAATATGACAAAAAAACTTGAGTTAAGAGGTAAAAAATTTGGTAGATTGACCGTGATTGCGAGTGCGGAATCTAACAAAAAAGGAAATAGTCAATGGTTATGTAAATGCGACTGTGGAAAAGAAGTTGTTATAGTAGGGTATAGACTTAATACCGGATATACAAAAAGTTGCGGATGCCTACAAAGAGAAATTACAGGCAATAGAGCCTCAAAACACAATAAATATGGAACTAGATTACACACTGTTTGGAAACACATGAAAGAAAGGTGTAACAACCCTAATTCACAAGACTACCACAACTACGGCGGTCGAGGTATTTCTTATTGCAGTGAATGGACAGAATTCAATCCTTTTTATGAGTGGGCGACAAAAAATGGGTACTCCGATGAGCTGACGCTCGACAGAATAGATGTGAATGGTAATTACGAACCGTCTAATTGCAGGTGGGTGGATAAGAAAGCGCAAGCCAACAACACCAGAGTTAATAGGCGTATTACTATTAACGGGGTAACAAAGACGATGACCGAATGGTCGGATGAAAGTGGTGTAAAGGTAGGTACTATTTGGTGGAGACACGAAAATGGCATAACTGGTCAAGATTTAATTAAAAAAGGAAGATTAAATAGAAGAAGCCTTTAATAAGGGCTCTTTTTTGTTGCTTCAAAAAAGGAGTGAGGTCATGGTAATGCCAAAGCCACCTAAAGACTTTTGTATAGATTCTTTTATGTATAAAGAATACATGGGCGAAAATAGTTGGTCTGAACCAGAATACGCTAGACCAGTTTTGATTAGTAATTGCCGTATTGACCGTGGCGCCGAATACTCATCTACGACATCCGGTAAACAACTGCTGTATAATGCGGTTGTTTTTTGTTATGAGGGTATAACTACTCCATTGCCGGAATTTAAAACGCAATCAGTATTACGGTTTGATGACCAAGACCATGTTGTAACAAAAGTAATCCCAATTTACGAAGCATACGAAAAGGTAATATACTCCTATGAGCTGGAAGTGGTTTAATGGCTCGAGTTGATATCAATCTACGAATTCCACGGCAAAAACTCAGTCAGGATAATCTAAATCGTGGTAGATATGCTCTTGCAAACCAAGTACTAGCAGACACGAATCAGTTTGTACCCATGAAAGAGGGTATTTTAAGGCAAAGTGGTCATGTCGATAGTGGTGGAGAAGCAATAACGTGGAACACAGCATATGCAAAACGCTTGTTTTACAACTATATGTACAATTACACCACACCAGGTACGGGTCCGCGCTGGGACATGAGAGCGAAAAGGTTATTTATATCTGATTGGATTAAAGCATTTGAGAGAGGAGCTGATTGGTAATGGATTTTATCGAACGATTGCAAGAAAGAATAAATGCAATAAATCAGTTGCCAGTAGTTTGTAAATTGGGATATCTAGGTACTGATGAATCACTCGTACTTTATCCATTACCAGGCTCACAAGTTACACAACGATTTATGGATGGTACGACTGACCAACAATTAAATTACGAAATTGCGATGAAGTCAAAATCACAAAATAGAATACATCAAACTCTTTGGCTCATACAAAATGAGCTAGAGGGGCTGTCACAACTTGAAAGCAAGGATGGCAGCTATGAATTTGATGAATTAATCATTACGAACAAACCATTTATCAATCAAATTGATGATCAAGGATGGTTTGTTTTTTTATTGGATGTACAAGCAAAAATAACTGTATTTAAGGAGAGTGAATAGAAATGGCAAGACAAAAGAACGCATTACGAGGACACTTTGTACAAGCGTATACTCCAGGACAAGAAGAACCAGGCACAGAATGGTTGGAACTTGCAAAATATATCTCTACTATCGGTGACGATACACAGGAAGGAACGGAAGAACAAGCGTTCTATGATGGAGATGGCACACCGGAAACAGATGTTATCTCGGTTGCTGGTGCATACACACCAGAGGGATTTTATGATCCGGATGACCCTGCACAGGCTCTTATCGCAAGTTTAAAATATAAAGTCGGTGATGGGCGTAAGATTTGGCATAGAGTCGTGTCGGCAGACGGTAAAAAAGAGTGGGTAGGTCGTGCTACTGTTTCAGCGATTGTAGCTGGAGCTGGGGATGCATCAGCTTATGAAACATTTAGCTGCAACATTCGTTTCGATTCTATCCCAAAGGAAACTGACTTATCGGGGGAGTAGAACCCCCATCTGTGCAAAACGTACAACCCACTACAGATGGGGCAAATGTAACACTAGATTAATAGCAGAGACACTCTTTTTAGGGTGTCTCTTTTTATTTAGGAGGGTAACTCATGAATCAAGTAAATATCGAAATTTCAAGAACAGGATTTCCAGTCAAAATCGGCTCAATTGAACTTTGGTTTGATAGTTCGATTGAGAATTTAAAACGATTTTTTAATATTGACAAGCTGGCACAAGACAAACTAAAAGAAGCGCAAGAAAAGGCGAAACATGTGCATTTTCCAGAAAAAATCGAAAGTATAGATGACGTTGACAGTACAATGGTTGACGCAGCCTTTGACCTCAATAAAGAGTTTATTGCTGCTCAATACGACATTATTTTTGGGGATGGGACTTTTAAACGGATTTATCAAAAATATCCGGATATCATCGCCCTTGAACAAGCTTTGGATGTTGTGGGTGTTGCAATAGCAAAAAGAATAGATGAGCAGGAAGCAGAACGGGCAGCACAGGTTGAAGAAAAGAAAAAAGAATATCTGAATAAAAAAGCTTTAAAAAAGTAGGTGGTTAAATGCGCTTAAATGACGCTTTAGTCACCTTCTTTTCGTTTGACGGAAAAGAATACGCTATTGATTTAGCTTTTGACAACGTCCTAGACGTTTTTGACGTTCTTGAGGACAAAACCCTTCGGATGTACGAAAAAGCCGAAATTTGCCTTGAATTGCTCTTAGGTAAGCAGTTTAAAGGTTCCGAAGCGGTCGAAATGTGGAACCACATTTATGAACAGTACATCTACGTAAAAAATGAACAGCCTGTCATGTATGACCTTAAAGGCAACCCATTACCGGTACAACCGGATGACGATAAAGAAAAAATGATCGACTTGGAACAAGATGCAGAATACATTTTTGCGTCTTTTAAGCAAGCATACGACATGAACCTGTATGAACAACAAGGAAAGCTACACTGGCATGAATTTCAAGCGCTTTTAAATGGGTTGCCAAGTGACACCATTATGAAGCGAATTATTGAAATCAGAGCATGGAAGCCAAGTAAAGGTGAATCCCAAGAATACAAAGAAGCAATGCGCAATCTGCAAAAGGTATTCGCACTAAACGACAGCGAGGAGGTGGACTAGATGGCAGATGGCTCTATTAAAATATCGATTGAAGTGGACGGAAGGCAAATTACCATAGCATCCAATGATTTGGACAGACTCGAAGAAGCAGCACGAAGAGCAGGCAGTACAGCATCTATCGTAGAAAGAGGCATGGATAATATCAGCGATAGTAGCACTCAAGCTAGCTCGAGCATTCGAGGTGCAGATAACGCCTTAGAGGACTTAGGGGAGAGCGGGGCAACTGCTGGACAAAGCTTAAGGGGCGCCGAAGGTAGTCTGGACAACTTAGCGGATAGCAGTGCTGACGCATCATCAAATCTTCGTGATACCACAGATAATTTAAGTGATATGGCTGGCCAAGCACAGAACGCTGGTAATGAAACGGGAAGAGCGTCTATAGGCATCAAAGAATTAGCAACCTCGCTGGGTTTAGTGGCGATTGGTGCAGCGGTTTTCAATGAACTAAAAAACTCAATGGATGCAGCAATTACTCGGTTCGACACGTTAAATAAATTTCCGAAAGTACTTCAAGCTCTTGGTGTATCAGCCGAAGATTCTGAACGAGCCATGAGCAGATTGTCTGAGGGTATTGACGGTTTACCTACCACACTGAATGAAATTGCTGGAAGTGCCCAACGGATGTATACATCATTTAATGACATGGATAAAGCGACAGACTCAGCCATTGCATTAAACAACGCTTTACTAGGATCGGGTTCGAGTGCGGCTGATGCAGCAAGGGGATCGGAGCAGTATATAAAAGCATTGCAAACCGGCAAGATGGAAATGGACTCCTGGAATACTCTACAAGAGACTATGGACATTGGATTGATAAAGATTGCTGAGGGGTTTGGATTTGCAGGAAAAACCGCAAAACAAGATTTATACAATGCTTTAAAAGACGGCGTTATCACAATGGAAGAGTTTAACGATAAGTTAATTGAGGTTGGTACTGGCACAGGTATCATGGCAAAACTGGCCAAAGAAAACAGCTTGGGTATCGCGACATCAATCGGGAACCTAAAGAATGCGGCTGCAAGAGGAATCGCTAATATTATTGATAGCTTTAACCAGTTAACCATAGCAGTAACAGGAAAAGACATCGCACAAAACATTGATAGCTTAAAGGCAGTTGTAAATCAATCGTTTAAAGTGATTCAGTCCGTTATTGAAGGTGCTACTCCTTTCGTAGTTGCGTTTGGTTCTGCGGTAGGTGCTGTCATCCCTGTTGTACAAGCTTTAACCCCTGCCATCATTGGTCTTGTTGCGGCTTACGGTGCTTATGTTGTAATTACTAAAGCGACTGCAGCAATCAATTCGGCGAAAGTAGCTATAGCGGCAGCAACAGCAACAACTCAAGCGTTAACAATAGGTACTCGCGCACAAATAGCAGCACAGGTAACAATGACGACAGTAGACAGGGCGGGTACGGTAGCAACAGTTGCATCAACGAGCGCAATCTCACTCAAAACATTTGCTATTGGCGTTATGACTAGAACTATCAAATTATCAAATGCTGCGCAAATCATAGCAACAACAACAACTAAGGCATGGGCAGCAGCAATGGCGCTTTTAAGAGGACCAATTGGATGGGTCACAGCAGGTCTTGCAGTGCTAACCACCGGTATAATCGCAGTCGTAAAGTGGTTTAACAAACAAACGGAAGAATCGAAACGCCTGAATGCTGAAACGGAAAAGTTGAACGACTCAACAAAATCGTTGAATGACAACTTGTTAAATACAGAAACAACGTATAAGAACAATCAAAAAGAAATTCTTGCTGCTGCCAAGGCTAATGGTGAATTAGCCCAAAAGGTTGAAGAATTAGCGGCGAAAGAGAAGAAATCAGCAGAAGATAAAGCTTTACTCAACTCTTACATTCAGCAGTTGAATGGCTCCGTCGAGGGATTGAACCTTGCCTATAACGAAGAAGCAAATGCCTTAAATATGACATCGGAGCAACTAGCAGCTCGGTTAAACCTGATGAAAGAAACCGAAAACCAACAAGCTGCCGAAGAACGTTTAACTGAAATCTTTAAAGAACAGCAAGAAGTACAGCTACAGTTGGATGAGATTAATAATTTGCGTGATGAATGGAATAAAAAGCTTGAAGAAGGAACAGTTAAATCCGGTGAACATAAAGAAGCTCTTGCGGGGTTAGAAGAACAAGAGAACTCTTTAAAAGAAAGTATATCCGGTTTAATGGCTGAACAAGTTCTTGCTGAAGACCAAATTAAAAAATCGTCAGCAGCGATCGCTGAGGCTGTTAAAGCTGGTGTCAGCTCTCAAAAACTCGATTACGAAAGTCTATCAGAAGTACAAAAAGAAACCGTCGACAATATGAAAACCACTTGGGATGACTACAAGGCCGCGGCTACAGATATGTTTGACACAATCAGCACCAAGTCAGAAGTGTCTGTATCAGAAATGACCAAAAATCTTGAGAAAAACCAAAAGGTCATTAGTGATTGGGCTGATAACATCGCCAAGTTAGCCGAACGCGGAGTAGATGAAGGTCTATTAAATACTTTGCGTGAGGCAGGGCCAGAATCAGCAGGACATGTTAATGCATTGGTTAAAGCATCCGACACCGAGTTACAGAAATTGAGCGAAGCCTTTGCTAAAGGTGGGGAAGTTGCCACAAGCGCATTAAGTAAGTCTTTAGGGATTGAAGAATCCAACTTAATGGATGCCGTTAGCAATTTGGTAGTTGATACTGAAAAATCCTTAAGAGAACAAATTAAATCGGCTGATTTTGAATCCATTGGTATTGCGATCCCAGATGGTACAGCCAAAGGGGTTACAAAAGGTACTAAAAACGCAGAAAAAGCAACAAAGAAGATGGCCGAAGATACAACAAGAGCTGCTAAACACACACTAGGTGTCAACAGCCCATCTAAAGTGTTTACAGATATCGGTACCAACATAACCGAAGGATTGGTGTTGGGTATAAATGGTGGCACAACCAGTGTCATCAATGCAGTAGAAAGAATGTTTCGTGCAGTTATCGATGCATCAAACAGAGATTTAAAGTTAATCACAAAAAGCCATGACGACTCAGTTAAGTTAATCGAACAGTCTTTAAACAAGTTGCCTGTCGTTACTCAAGAAACCATGCAAAACATGTTGGAAAGAATGAAGAGTGGCGCAACAAATCAGATTAACTTGATGAAGAACTTAGCGAGAGATATAGTCTCGCAGTTTAATAAACTTCCATCTGACCTAAGAAGTGTTGGGATAAACTCAATGAATGGTTTGAATTCTGGGTTATTGGCAGGAAAGGGTAAAGTGTTGGCTACTGCTCGAAGTATCGCCAATGAGGTTGCAAGGACTATGCAACAAGCTTTAGACATCAACTCGCCATCCAGAGTCATGCGTAATGACGTTGGTCGTTGGATACCAGAGGGTATTGCGTTAGGGATTAGAGATAACGCGAAATCGGTGTATAGAGAGATTGATGAGATGGCTAATAAAATGATTATCTCGACACCAGAAAAGGCGTTGAGTGTTGGTAGAATGGCTTATTCGACTGGTTCTTCTATTAATGGTGGTTCCATAACATCTCATTATGACCATTCTCGCAAAATGGAAAACCATATCACAATAAAAACGGATGATAGCGCAGCAAAAGAAGTTGATCGAACACTTCGCAGATTAAAATTAGGGTATGCTTAGGTGGTGATTCCAAGTGCTTAAAAATATAAAAATTACTAATAGTAGAGGGGATCAATTTGAGTTTGATTCTACTAACCGGTTAACGAACGGGTTAGACTTAAGTGGCTTATTAGCAATTGTTAATCGTGTTGAAACCAATGCACCAGGAACTCGATATCAAAATACAAAAATAGACGAACGAGAATTTGATTTGGAATTTAAAATTAGACAATACAGTTTTACGGAAGAAACCAAGGATGATAAGCGTTCTGAATTATACAAGGTTTTTAATCCTAATTATAATCCGGTGCGTATTGATTTTGAAACAAGTAATGAGGATGAATATTATTTGATGGCTGAGTTGCTCGGAACTCCGATAATGCCACCAGATAAAAGTAATAATAACGCTGTTTGGCAAAGATGTTTATTGCAATTTGTTGCCACAGATCCATTCATTTATACGAAAAATGAAAAGATGGTTGATATTGCTTTTTGGGTTAGTGCATTTGAGTTTCCGTTGGAAATCCCAGAGGAAGGGATTGAGATGGGATACAGGGAACCGTCTCTTATTGCTAATGTGTTTAATGATGGACAAGAGTCAACGGGCATGATGATAAGATTTAAAGCACTCGGAACACTTAGGAATCCATCGTTGATAAATGTTAATACTTATGAAACGCTGAAACTCAATACCACGATGCAAGGTGGAGATGTAATCTGGGTTTCAACCTACCAACGTAGAAAGTCAGTAACATTAATTCGCAATGGAGTAAGTACAAATATATTTAATTCTTTAACCCTTGATAGCAAATTCCTTCAATTGAATGTGGGTGATAATCTATTTCGTTATGATGTTGAAGAAGGACCTATTGAAAACCTTGAAGTATCAATGAGATTTGCAGCGAGATTATTGGGGGTGTAGTGTTGGAGTTTTATATATTTGACTTAAATCTCGAAAGAAAAGGGATAGTAGACGATTTTATTGAAGTTGAGCTCAACTCTAAATACGATGACCTCGGTAAGTTGCATCTGATTGTAGATGGAACTAAAGAAAATGTCGAGCTTTTACAGGTTGATAGAATAATCACCAAGGCAACAGATATAACTAAGGGATATATCATTAAAACGAGAGATTACCGAGACAATCAATCGACGGAGTTGGAGATAATAGCTCCATCAATAAATAAAATCCTTAATGATCGTCTAGTTCTTGGACAACAGGAATATACTGGCACAATCGAAAATGTCATGAAATCCTTTGTCAATGCGAATGCTGTTAATCCAGCTAATCCGAATCGGATAATCCCTAATCTTGAAATTTCAGAAAACCGAGGTATCCCTTTTGAGGTAAAAGAAGGTACAGTAAATAAACCACTGTGTGATTATTTGTATGAAATTGCTAAGAAAAATGATGTGTCTTTTGATATATTACTAGACCACACTAACAAAAAGTTTGTGTTTGACGTATGGCAGGGAGAAGACAGAAGCGCATTACAGTCTGAGAATCCTCACGTTATCTTTTCTAAGGAATTTGAAAATGTGCTTACTCAAAACTATGTGGATGACATCAATGGTTATAAATCGACAGCAATTGTGTTGGGCGAAGAAATCGAAGGTCAAACTCAAGAAATTGTTACTGTCAATGATGATAATGTAGGATTTGAACGTAAGGAGATCCTAGTTGAATCAACAAATTTAAAAAGGACTTATAGAGATGAAAACGGAGTTGAAAGAACTCAAACGGAAGAAGAATACCGAAAGCTGTTAGAGGAGAACGGCAGAAATACACTTGCTGAGTATCAACCCACAAAAACATTGGAAAGCAATGTAGATCCACTCTCGAATTTTATATACGGGGTGGATTATTTTATGGGCGATAAAGTGAGTGTTAGAGATGATGACTTAGGCATCATCCTCCATACGAGAATTATTTCAGTTGTTGAAAAGGGAGACAAACAAGGAAATAAGTTGCAAGTGAATTTTGGCAGCAATATTCCCGATTTATTAACGAGAATAAAAAAGGTGGTGAATAATTAAATGGCTTTTACGAGCGGACTATTTAACAGTATCAATGGCGATCGAAGATATAACGCCCCGTGGTTTGCGTCATACTTTGCTACGTTTATTGGGAATGGAGTGTTTCCGAATCCATCAACAGGTATGCAAGTGATAGCAGGCGATGGAATGCAAACCGTCATTAAAGCTGGTAAGGCATGGATTAACGGATATTATGCAGTAAATGATGACGACTATATTATGCAGCATGATATAGCGGACGGAGTTTTAAAGCGAATTGACCGTATTGTTTTACGTCTAGATTTTTCATTGAGAGAACTCATTCCGCAGTTAAAAAAAGGGGCATTTGCATCTAACCCTGTTGCTCCAACTTTGCAAAGAGATGCAGATGCTTATGAGATCGCCCTTGCTGATGTCTTAATTAATAACGGGGCAATAAGTATCACTCAAGCAAACATTACAGATTTGCGCCTCAACGCACAACTTTGCGGTATCGTGACTGGGTTAGTTAATCAAGTCGATACAACAACAATTTTTAATCAATATCAATCATGGTTCGAAGAAATGACGGGTGAAAAGCTTCAGGAGTACGACACTTGGTTTTCTGTACACCAACAAGAATTTTTGGATTGGTTTGAAAATATAAAAGATATCCTAGATGGTGATGTCGCAGGAAATTTATTGCTGTTAATCGAGCAAAATCAACGTGATATAAGAACACTAATTAAAAATAAAACAAATGTTGTGGTGGCGGCTGCTAACTGGTTGCTAAATAGTGAGGGGAATCGTTATGAATACGTAATTACGGATGCTGACATCACCACAGACAGTGTTGTTGACGTAAATATACAACTTGATTATTTGGATTATGCGCGAATGCTATTAAGTGCCTGCAACAGCTCTAACGGAGCCGTAACCTTATACGCCTCTAGTTTACCTGATGCGGACTTAGTGGTTGATTATCGTATTACTAGGCAGGTGATTTAAGTGGCAACTGGTAGAGTTAACGTGGGTGGTGGTGGCGCAGGATTAAATGTGTATACCGAAGTAAACGAGCCGCCAAAAAAAGAAGGTGTTTGGATTAAAACTGACAAAAAGTATAAAAAAATTATCAGCGATACGATGGCTTGGATTGCTAATTCTTTTCGAGACCCTTCGTTAATTGCTGATATGCCGACACCTCGATTCGGGGTAAGAACGGTTTATTGTAACGGAGCGATTTACGCAATCGGAGGACAACAAAATAGTTCCTTTTATGGACGATGCTATAAATATGATATTGTCTCGAACACGTGGTCGGAGATTACAAGCCCTCAATACTTAATTGCTGGCGGACATAGCGTTGATGCAATAGATAACAAGATTTATGTTATTGGAGGTTACACTCAAACCGGAACTGCAAACCCTCTTGGAGTAGTGCAGATATATGATACAAATACTGGTGTATGGTCATTGGGAACAACCATGACAGGAGCTAATGCTGGAATCTTAACCCTTTATGGACATAGCTCTGCGGTACATGATAGAAAAATATATTGCTTTGATGGACGTTCGGGAGGTGGAGTGAATTTTGCATATATGATTGCCTATGATGTAGATGCAGATAATTGGTCTATTGTTCATCAAAATATGAGTTCAGGTTATTATTTCAACGCTCCTGCTTTTTATGTTGGTGGATATATTTATCAATTTTATAGCGGTATTATTTCTCCAACAGCTACGAGGATACGCAGAATAAAATTAGATACTGGGGATATTGACATTTTACCAGATGCTCCTTTTTTAGTTCCTAGACATGACGAAGGAGTATTAGTTGACGGTAATGTCTACTTATGCTCAGAAACAGACTTTTATGAGTTTGATACAACAAATCATGTTTTCGACTTAGTTTCTCCACTTCCGTCAGACTTATATGGTAGGTTGGGAAAGAGACTAGCCTATTACGATGGGATTATTTATTTCATGGGTTCTGGCGTAAACGCGAGTACTCAATTAGGAGAAACCACTTCATTTTCTTTCATCCCGAAAATTTATGATGAGGGTACCTTTGTATTGATTCGCACAGATAACTTCTATGGGCTATACAAAACGGAACTTGTTACACCTTTTAATATTAGTGGGGATTTTATACGGATGGTAACAAGTTTTGATAATGCTTATTTATTTGTCGATAACACTTTATTATCTTTAGAATCCTATTACGGTGATGGCGCACAGTGGATTAAATTTAAGGAGGATAGTGTATCATGAATTTAACTTACGAAGTAACAGAAAGAGGTTATACAATATTTCGAGACGGTGTACCGTGGATTAAACAAGATTCGTATATTCCTTATCCAGCAGAAACATTAGCAGAGAGTGCTCAATTGCATATTGATAGCATACTAGCCAGTCAAAACTTAGAACCAGCACCATCATTAGAAGATGAAGTCAAGCAATTAAAACAAGAAAACCAACTACTCCAACAGTCATTGCTTGAATTGACATCTTATGCAGCGACGCAAGATGAACGTTTAGCAACTCAAGAACAAGCATTATTAGAATTATCAACTGTACTGGCAGGAGGTGGTGAATAATGTTTACTACTGAATCAGCATTAGTTAAGCTGTGGGCAAAGTACGTAGAAAATGGAACTTACACAAGAGAGCAAGTACCTAAACTGAGTAACCTACAAGAAATGGTATATGCGGTACTAGACGCCGAAGACGCAGCATAAGCTAGCGTTATTTTTTATGCTTTAAAGGAAACTGCTATTCATAAGTAGAATACCTTTCTTATTAATCAGGGGAGGTAATTTACTTAAAATGGACAAAGAAGCTATTAAACGATTAGAAAATAATCATTATGCAGCTAATAAAGCATTCCAAAGGCTAAAGGATGCAATTAAATCAATTGATGACCAGGAAATATATGCAGCAACTGGAGAAGTCCTTCTTTGGGTTCTTACAACAGATTTATGGCATAAGAAGTATAATATGGGATACAAACGAAGGAAGAACAATAACAAAGATGGACAACTGCTCTTTGGGTTGTTACATGCATATAATTGTATGAAGCATAACATGGACTTCATACAAATCCATTCTAAAGAAGGAGGGTTTGAATTTCCTTTTGAAATACCAGAAGAAGGTTTTGAATTTCTTCCGATAACAGTTCATTGGATGAAAGCTGGTGAAGTTTTAGAAGGTGATTGGCCTGAACAAAAGACAAACTATGAAAGATACATCGAAGGGAAAGAAATCTTAAGTACTTTTGAAATAGCTTTAGAATTTTTAACAACGGAGTACAAAAATATTAAACAATAGGTGTGATAAGATGGACCGTAAATCACAGCTCGTAGAATTTGCTAGGAGGCTTGGAAAATTAGAAAATGAATTCCAAGTGAAGATTATTTCTAGTAATGGCTTTACAGATGCAGTAGTTGTTGATCAATCCGAGAGGCATGGATACGATTACAAAGATGGTCGAATAACACATTCTGATGACTGTTGTATTGAAGATTTAGATTAGTTTTTGAAGGATATGCTTCTTTCTTGTCGAATTTTTAGATGAGAAAGGAGAGATAGAACCGATGAAATATTACAATACAGCAGGCCTAATCGAAGGGTTTATAGAAAAGCCTGATAAAGCAGTTTATTCAATGGTGTTTTTAGTGGAAGGTCAGTTGGCTTTACGGTTAAATATCACTCATCAAGCAACCGTTAGTGAAAGTTGCGGAGTTCCAGTAGAAAAAGTCTACCAATGGCTATGGGAAGAAGGAAATGAAATCTTTTTAAGGGAAACTTTTAGTCAAGGAACAACAATTACTGTCAAAGCTAAGGATGTCATAAACGGTAATATTATTACCTCATTCGATAACTTAGAAAAACATGAGGAATGAGGAGGAAACTTTATGGAAGTCTTAGTCAGTTACATTTATAATCAAACAAGAAATTCATCAATTGAACAAAGCAGTGAAATCATGTACTTTGACGAATATTCTTATGAAGAAATAATGAATGATATTGAAAAAGAAAATGAATTCATGAAAGTAGCTAGCGATATTCTAAAAAGTAAGTATGGTTATTCTAGTATTAAAATTACAACATTTTCAGAATTATAAGCATCTCAACTGAGGTGCTTTTTCTTTTGCCATCATGACCTTAGCATGCCCCGAACCGATCGGGGCTATTTATTTTGAATCAGGAGAGTGAGAGATGTTTAATTTAACAGAAGTTTTTCAAAAAATGCTTTCGAATCATAGTATTAGCTTTGGATTTATCGCTGCGTCTATAGGAACATTTGTAGATGTGATGTTAAATGCCAAAGGGTTTATTGACTTACATGCGTATATTACAGCCATTTTGCTGATTATCATCGCACTTGATTTTACAGTAGGGGTAAGAGCAGCTAAGAAAAATGGAAAGTATCAAAGTAATAAAGGCATTGATGCAGTCATTCGAGATGGAATCATATTAGCTGTAGTGGCAGTTGGATGGATAATTGACCAGATGTTAGGCACAGGTGCATTTGTCTTTAGTGTTCTTGCACTAGCGTTTACGTATCATAACTTTCAATCGTTTTGTGCGAACTTATATGTCCTTGGATGGGACAAATATTTTCCGATGTGGGCATTTAAGATTTTAGAGTCTGAGATTACAGCGAAGGTAAGAAAATATACGGAAAAGGGAGTTGGGAAGTGATGGAACCAATCACAGAATGTGTTTTTTGTGGGGCAGAAATCGAATGGGATCAGGAACTATTTGCTAAAGGAGAACATGGGGAGCCAGTTTGCTCCGAATGCGAGGAGGAAAAATAGTGCTCAAAATTTTTATCGATCCGGGGCATGGGGGAACAGATCCAGGAGCTATGGCAAATGGATTATTAGAAAAGTATCTTACCCTAGCAATCTCTTTAAAGATAAAATCCTTACTGTCTCAATATGAAAATGTTCAAGTCAAACTGAGCCGAGAAACAGATAAATATTTGTCTTTGTCAGCACGGGCAAAACTGGCCAATGCATGGGGAGCCGATTATTTTATGTCCATCCACATTAACGCAGGCGGTGGTACTGGGTTTGAAACGTTTATTCATACTAATGCAAGTAATGCGTCAGTTGCTAATCAAAACGTAATTCATCCCGAAATCTTAATACCTTTGGGCTTTAAGGACAGAGGTAAAAAACGTGCTAATTACTTAGTATTACGTGAGACAAAGATGCCTACCATCCTCACAGAGAATGGCTTTATCGACAATGCAAGTGATGCAGCGAAGCTTAAACAGACAGATTTTATCGATAAAATTGCTCAAGGTCATGTGAATGGTCTTGTTAAAGCCTTTGGACTTAAGAAAAAGGCGCAATCGACACAACCGAAGAAACAACCAAATACACCTGAAAGGAAGCTGAGTGGAATGAAACCAAATTGGAAGGACTGGCAATGGAAAGAAGCTGCAGAGATTTATAAAAAAGCAAGAGTAAAAGGTATTTTATCTTCTGACGAGTGGGAAAAGAAAGCTGCAGCTAAGAATCTGACATTTGATGAGATTGAGTACCTTAACTTGGTGCTTAATGGTCGGTTGCTGTAAATGTTAAAGCCCTTACTCAATTCCAGAGTAAGGGTTTTTTTCTTAGTAAACTACTTAAAATCGTTGTAAACGATGCCGTCAAATCCGTTTTCTTCAATAAATTTTGCTTCATCAACTTTTAAATGTCATACAATATTCATATATTATATAAAATATTTAATTAGATTAAGTATCCCTTTTTCTTCGAGTATTCCAACGGTCTCTTATTTCAGGGATGGAATATGCTACAAAGTAAATAATTCCTAGTATACACCAAATCATCAAACCTAAAAATATCTCTTTGATTGGTATGGGAATGGTGATATCATTAATGCTTGCATCTGTGACTGCTGCTACAATACTAACTAAAGTAGGTGCAACTCCAATAACAAGTACAAAAAATAAATATAATACAGTAAGTATTAAATAAAGATATTGTCCTCTTGTAAGATTTGCCTTCTCGACTAAAATCCTAACTAGATCAATTAAAGATTTTTTTGAATTAGTCTCGGGTGGAGGATTTGTATTTGGTGATACACTTAGGATCAAACTACGCATCATATTTTCTTTCACGATCCTTCCAATCCAAATATGCTCCTACCATACCTGTAATTGTTGCTAGTAATCCTGAGAAAGCAGGAAAAGCGGGAAGGACATTAAAAATCCATAAAGAAGACAAAATTAATGTTAAAACGGCACTAAATCCCCAAATAAAAGAATAATATTTGAAATACTTAAATTTTATTTGTAATTTCTCCATTTTATCAACTGCCTCCTTTCCCTTTAATTTTATTATATCATTTAACTGTTGATTTTCTTGTTGTAGTTGCTCGACATATTCTGCAGAATAAGTTAAATCATCGTTTGTAGAAAGAGTTGTCTCTTTTTTATTCATGCTTGAAGTTTTCTCTTCATATGCTGATAAGTTTTGCTTTTGGGGTGTTGTTGAACTCCATATTTTTTCACGTTGAACCCGAATGGTTACCTTTTCCCCTTTATCAATATACAGGGGTATTTCAACTTTAGTGGGAAAGTCCTTTGCAATAATTGTATTTTCTTCTGTTGAATTTTCATATGTTGATTCAGCGGTTTGATTATTATCCTGTGAAAACCACCTTGGAAATTCTATAACTTCTCCTTTTTGAGGAAATCTAGACTTTTCAAGGGGTGTTTCTGACCTAGACTCTAATAATGTTTTTCCCATAATTATGATTCCTTTATAGCTTTCAAATAAGTTGGTATTTTTAGGTTTTGTTCTTTTATTTCAGAAAGTAAATTTTCCAGTTTAGATACTTTAACATTTTCTTTATAACAATCTAGATCTACCATAAGCAAGTTACGTATTTCAGTTGTCATACTTTGACTCCCTAAATTCCCGTGAATTGTTTGGTTTTGTTGGTATTCAAGTGCAAAATTGAAATGTAGAGTTCCTTTTTTTCCGGCGAATTGAACTCTTGGATTTAAGTATATATCACCAAATACAGGTGATTTTAGTTTTGGAGAAACAAATTCCTTAAAAATAAATTCTGAAATTGCGTTTTGACTACTTCCTTCAAAAGAACCAAGTGTTCTAAATCCAAAACGATTCAAACTATTAATTTCTAAACATTTGAAAATAAAGGACAAATCAGCTTGTGAACTTTTAATAAAATCGTCAATATTATTCGGGTTATCCCAGTTGATAATAATTCTATTCAGAAAAATATGTAATTGTTTTAGTTCCTCTGAATTGCTTAATAAAATTTGTTCAGGATTCTCGATATTATAACCTGGGTATTTTTTGGTGAGTTTATCTAGTATTTTAAATTTTATATCTGTTAAAGGTAATTTAAAAGATTCCTTATATCTAACTTCAATAAATATTTTTTCGAACTTAAAAGTATTCAAATTAAGATGTAGCATCATATTTCCTCCAATAAAATCAATAATTAACTTCATATTTCTACTAAAATTGCTAAAATCCTGCAAGAATTGCAAAATAATATGTAATAAACTAAATAACCCCTCAATCAAGAGGGGATTGCGTGTTTAACAAATATTGCTCCAGTAGCTTTTCGACTTTGTTACGTATATTGAGGTTGTAATAATTATGAGGTTCTTCGTAGCCGTTGTAGAAAAAAGTGTACATCGTGAAGGCTTCATCCCTTGTTTTTTCAAAGACCTTCATATTGCCTTTTTTCATTTTTAACTTTACTTCTCTAAGTTCTTTTTGAACAGCCATCATCGTTTTTTCAATTAGTGCGAAATAAGGAGGCTTAAGCTTAAAAGGCAACTGCTCAAAAATTTGCCTGTCTCTTTCCAAAATAGTTAAGAGCATAGGCAATAAAATGGATTGCTCCATGATTTTACGATCGTCATCTGAGATAATCGTCAATTAAATCATCTCCGTTTTACTAATGTCATTTATCGATAACCTTAATATCTCCTTGTCAGTATCGATTAATAAGGTCTTACTGACATAATCAATTTTATCGACTATGCCCTCAATGACTTTAAAATATCCATCATCCCATATTGTGATCCTAATAAGCATGGTGTAATTAAGTGAGTTATAAATATCAATGTTTATTTGCTCAAGTTCCTGTTCGTCTAAAACTGGCTTAGGAACTTTTTCTTTGTCTTTCCCCAACTTAATAAGTTCTTCTTTATGCTCCGGTAGCATTATCCGGCTTGATTCCCATCGTAAATTACTACCTTTCGTTAACTTATTCATTTAACCATCTCCTTTATGATTTAATTATACAAACATTTGTTCGAAAATCAACTTGAAAACGAATATGTGTTCGTATAAAATAATTGAAAAGGAGTGATTTTAAATGATGTTAGCGAAACCAAAAAAAGTTAAGAAAGCAGCTAGACCAAAAAGGGATGAATTTGAACTTGAAGACTTAGCAAATCAACTTATTGAAGCGCATAATGAGGGAATTGAGGTGATTTTGCACATTTGGCAAGGCGATCCAAAAAGATGCAAAGTCTCGAAACTGGATGGTCAAACACAGATGGTGCATATTGAAGTAGGGTATAACACTGAAAAAGTAAAATTTATTGATATTATGAAAGTGGAAAGCGCTCCTGGTTGAGTAATCACATTAATCACATAAAAATCACTTATTTTCTGTTAAGTTTTGAAAAAACACGAAAATGAATAGAAATATAGGTTAGTAGAAATACAATAAAATAGAGGGTTTGAAAGGTGCTGAAACGGTGCGAAATACGCGCCAAAGATGGGCGGCATGATGTA
>NZ_SWLZ01000036.1 GCF_005502275.1 Robertmurraya siralis | reverse complement strand
GTGAGAAATATTATAGGCGTAAGTTCACGACATTTGAAGAACTATCGTTAGCTATAGATGAGTACATACAATTCTATAATCATGAAAGATATCAAAAACGATTAAACGGCCTTAGCCCTATAGAATATAGAGCTAAAGCCGTTTAGAACTTTTTTATTTTATTGTTATTCTCCAGTAACGTATGGAAGTAATGCCATCGTACGTGCACGCTTAATTGCAACAGTTAATTTACGTTGGTATTTAGCGTTTGTTCCAGTCACACGTCTAGGTAAAATCTTTCCGCGTTCAGAGATAAACTTTTTAAGTAAATCTACATCTTTATAATCGATGTGAGTGATTCCGTTTGCTGTAAAGTAACAAACTTTACGGCGCTTAGCGCGGCCGCCTCTGCGTCCTCCACCTGCCATTATATTTCCCTCCTCTTTTAGATGTTAGGTCATTGCTGTACCGAATTAGAACGGAAGATCATCATCTGAGATATCGATTTGTCCTCCACCAGCAAATGGATCCTCGTCAATTCGTGTATAGCCTTGGTTGTTGTTATTGTTTTCACGGAATGGTTGATTCTGATTGCCACTACTGCCATATGGGTTCCCTTGTTCCCTCTGACCGCCAAATCCCCCTGGATTTCCTCCAGAAGCATTCTTTGGCTCTAGAAACTGTACACTTTCAGCTACAACTTCTGTAACATAGACGCGTTTACCATCTTGTCCTTCATAATTACGGGTTTGAATACGTCCATCAACACCAGCAAGGCTACCTTTTTTCAAAAAGTTCGCCACGTTTTCTGCAGGACGACGCCAAACGACACAGTTAATGAAATCAGCTTCTCTTTCACCTTGTTGATTTGAAAACGTTCTGTTCACAGCAAGGGTAAAAGTAGCAACAGGAACACCATTTGGTGTATATCGCAAATCAGGATCTTTCGTTAATCGTCCAACGAGAACTACACGATTCATCATCAGAATCAACCCCTCTCCTCTTAAATTCCTATATTCATACAACGTCCTTCTTTTAAGCATTTTCATACGTTAATTGGAGGAGTGTATAAAAAAGGATGCGGTTTTTCGCAACACCATACAAAAACCGTTGTTCAATGTTCCACGTGAAACATTTCTATATCAAATTACTTTTCATCTTTAATTACGATGTGGCGGATGATATCCTCGTTAATTTTAGCTAAACGAGAGAATTCTTCGACAGCTGCTGCATCAGCGTTAACTTTAACGATATGGTAGTAACCGTCACGGAAATCATTGATTTCATAAGCAAGACGACGCTTACCCCATTCTTTCGATTCAACTACTTCCGCTCCATTATCAGTAAGGATGCCGTCAAAGCGCTCAACAAGTGCTTTTTTAGCTTCATCTTCAATATTTGGGCGGATGATGTACATAATTTCGTACGCTCTCATCACATTCACCTCCTTTTGGACTAACGGCCCTTTTCATAAAGGGCAAGGAGCAATATTCATTACTCACAAGAAGAAATTATACCATATATATGTAGCAAACACAACAGCTGGAATCATATAATAAAAAATTGAATTTATCCTGCATGTAATTTTTCTTAAGTGATCCCCTGGTGAAATAAATATGAGGATTACTCCATATTTTCCACAAGGTTGCGTCGATTTGGCCATTACGTGCTACGATTTTTAAACCTGTTGGACACTGGAAGGCAAAAAAGAGCACCCGATTGGATGCTCTTTTTCTTGTCTTTTATAAAAGGATAGCCTATACACTAAAAATTAAACGTTAAAGCGGAAGTGGATAATATCTCCATCCTTGACGACATAATCCTTCCCTTCAAGACGTACTTTCCCTGCCTCTTTAGCTGCAACCATATTTCCTGCCGCAAGCAAATCATCGTAAGAGACTGTCTCGGCGCGAATAAATCCTCTTTCAAAATCAGAGTGGATAATACCCGCACATTGAGGTGCTTTCATCCCTTTACGGAATGTCCAAGCGCGAACCTCTTGGACACCAGCAGTAAAGTAAGTCGCTAGACCAAGCAAGTGATACGCAGCGCGAATTAATTGATCCAAGCCAGACTCTTCGATGCCCAACTCCTCCAGGAACATAGCTTTCTCTTCCCCTTCAAGTTCCGCGATTTCAGACTCAATTTTGGCACAGATTACAATTACCTCTGCATTGTCTCCAGCAGCAAATTCTCTTACCTTTTGAACGTATTCATTGGAAGATGGATCTGCTACATCGTCTTCCCCAACATTAGCCACATAAAGAACAGGCTTAATGGTTAATAGATGCAAGCCTTTCGCAATTTTCAATTGTTCTTCAGAAAAATCAACCGTTCTTGCAGGTTTTTCCGCTTCAAATGCATCCTTTAGCATTTCTAACACTTCAAGCTCTGCCACAGCTTCCTTATCCTTTTGTTTTGCTAATTTGCCAACGCGGCCAATCCGCTTCTCAACAGATTCAAGGTCAGCTAAAATAAGCTCTAAATTAATTGTTTCAATATCATCCAATGGATCTACTTTTCCTGAGACATGGGTAATATTCTCGTCCTCAAAACAACGAACCACTTGGCAAATGGCATCCACTTCCCGAATATTAGCCAAAAATTTATTCCCTAGCCCTTCCCCTTTACTTGCTCCTTTTACAATCCCAGCAATATCTGTAAATTCAAAAGTAGTAGGAACCGTCTTTTTCGGCTGTACCAATTCTGTTAATTTTGTCAAACGATCGTCTGGTACCTCTACAATCCCAACGTTTGGATCAATCGTACAAAATGGGTAGTTGGCTGATTCTGCGCCTGCTTGTGTAATTGCATTAAATAAAGTAGATTTTCCTACGTTCGGTAACCCGACTATTCCTGCCGTTAAGGCCATCCAAAGTCACTCCTCATCACAATAAACTATTTATTCATTATTTTATATCTGTCTGTTCGACAAATGGATCATGCTAAAGAACTTAACCTTAACCAATTATAGAGAGTTACTGAATAAAAGACAAGAAAGTTCTAATTCCCAGATGCCCGCTCTACTAAGCAAAGATTAACTAAACAATCGTACAATGTACTTCCTAAACCGTTGTCCGATACTCGACTAGACGTCAGTTGGTTAACAGTGCCGCCATATTTCGCCCAGATTCCTTCATCAATATTAATGACATTGGCATGTACTCCCTGCTCGAAAATGCTCACATACCCTTTTATCTCCCCACGCTCATTCCAAACCCTGACATAATCTCCATTTCTTAGCTGCAAATCAGCAGCAATATTCTTGGAAATTTCAATCTTCACCTTCGGCTCTGGGCTGATAACATGATAATGGTGAGAGTGATTGGAACGCAGCGGGTGAATCGTCAATAATTGATACGGATACTTTTCTGCAACCGAAGCATTGGACCATTTTGATTCTCTTGGCAGAGCCAATGTTAACTTTCCTTCAAACCCCTTTTGTGCAGCCTTTTGCGACGTGAATTCAAATTTCCCACTTGGGGTTTTAAAACGACGATCTTTCCATGGAATAGGATCGACTGGTAATTCAAGATGGGCATGCTCCTTTAGCTTCTTTAGGGTAATCCCCTTTTCTTGCAACGCTCCCAAGCCCATTTTAATCCAATCTTCCCTTGTATAGTTAAAATCTTCACCAAAACTAAGTCGTTTCGCTAATTCTGTCCAAATCCATAGATCCGAACGTGCCTCCCCAGGAGCATTGACAAGTTTTTGACCATAATTAACATAAGCATGATACATGGAAGAATAATATATATCCTCTTCTTCAAAAGCTGTTGTCGTTGGCAACACATAATCAGCCAGTTCAGCGGTATCAGTCATAAACTGGTCAATCACAACAAGGGTGTCAACAGATGAAAAAGCCTTCTTCACAACATTTGTATCAGGAACTTGTGTCAATGGATTTCCACAAGTAACAAAAATCATTTTGATTTCCGGGTTTTTAGCAGCAAGAATTTGTTCCGCCTGTTCCATCATCGTGAAACTGCGATGCTGTTCCTTTTTTTCAGGCAAAGTTAATGAAGCAATATTAAAGCTTTGCCCCACTTGCTTATGGGCATAATTGGCTCCTCCTCCAGCAATGCCTATGTTGCCACTAATCGCAACTAGTGCATCAAGAAGCCTAATTGTATTTCCGCCATTTTCATAACGCTGCATCCCCAAACCGATAAAAGTAGCGGTTGGCCGATCACAAAATATCTTGGCAAGCTCCGTCATTAATTCTTCTGAGACTTCCGCTAATTGGGAAAGCTCTTCTAACGTAACTCCAGTCAATAAGTCCTTTAGATCCTCAAATCCAACGGAATGATCTTGAATAAATGCTTGATCTTCCAATTTTAATCTAAGAATTTCCTTCATAATTCCAGCAGCTAAAAAACCATCCATTCCCGGCTTAACGGTAAGATGGAGATCGGCTATTTTCGCCGTGGCATTGAAAATTGGATCAATCACAATCAGCTTTGCTCCCTGTTTTTTTGCCTTCTGTAATGCTTGAAAGAGATGCATATTTGTTCTTGCGACATTTCTACCCCAAACGATAATGTTTTTACTATGGAAAATATCTTCAGGGGCATGGCTATAGGCATCTCCAAAGTCCCAATTTTGCGCCTCTATACCGGAGCCCCAGCAAATAGAACCTATTAGCTCTGTGACACCGCCAAAACAATTGAAAAAGCGTTGATCGAGATTCTTTAATAAACCGCCGTTCGCATAATCATGACTATGGAGAACCGCTGTCGAACCATGCTTTTCTTTCACCGCTTGCATTTTCTCAGCAATTTCTGTTAATGCTTGCTCCCAAGGAATTCTAGTAAACTGTCCATCTATCTTTTTCAACGGATAAAGCAATCTTTCTCCAGAATTCGTGCGCTTCTCAAGCATCCGTCCTCGACCACAGATTTTTCCTTTCGTAATGGGATGAGACTCGTCTCCATCTATCTTTAATACTTTTCCGTCTTCCACTGTCACTTTAAAACCACAGCTGTCCCAGCAATTTAATGGACACGCAGACGCATATACCTTCGCCATTTTTCTCCCTCCATTCCGATCGTTTTTTTTGAATTTTATAAAAGAAAATTCCTATATGCAAATATTCGAATTCATGAATCGTGCCTATGACTATTGATATTGGAGGCAGTTTCTTGATTAGGGCTTCAATTTAATGTAGTAAAAAAAGCATAAAGATTACTCTTCATGCTTTACGAGGATCTTTTTCATTTTTCGCGAGAATTCTCTTCGAGGAATCAATACACTGTGGGAACAACCTTCACACTTAATTCGTATATCCATTCCTAAACGGATGATCTTCCACCGATTCGTTCCGCAAGGATGTGGTTTTTTCATTTCAACAATATCATTTAAGCCGAATTCCTTTTGTTCCAACGTGAATCACTCCTTTATCAACACCGTATATCAAATCTTCAAATATCGACAAGCTTTTAACAGTATAACCATTGTAGCAATTTTTTCAGTTCGTTTGTAGTAGTTGTTTTTAAAAAATGTATTTGTTATAAGTTGATGCTGATATTTGAAATCTTCGTTTCACCGTTCATAAACAATCAACAATTTGGACAAAAACAACTCTAAAATCCACCCTTCAGCTAGTATAAATCTCCTATTTATAGCTTGTCCTAAAACTAGTACGTATACATTCGCACATTGATCCGTATACTGTTACTACTATATTTGTAGGAGTGGAACCAATGAATCTTAAATCTAGCTTGTTTGATAAAAGCGGAAGCTCTGAGTCGAGAATTTTTTACGATGAGCAAAAAGCCTCTCAGAAGCTTGCCATTGAACTTGTCTCTATGTTACCCGTACGTATAGTGAATCGTCCAGTTGTTTTTGTTTGTATTGGTACCGATCGTTCCACTGGAGATTCGTTAGGTCCACTAATCGGAACTTTATTAAATGAAAAAGAAATTACCCCTTTCCATGTATACGGCACATTAGAAGATCCAATCCATGCAGTAAATTTAGAGGAAAAGATACAAGAAATTAAAGGGCAACATTTAGATCCAATTATTATCGGGATTGATGCTTGTTTAGGGAGATTAAAAAGTGTGGGGGTCATCCAAATTGGCGAGGGACCTGTAAAACCAGGAGCCGGTGTAAAAAAAGAACTGCCTGAGGTCGGTGATTATCATATCACTGGTATTGTAAATGTCAGTGGCTTTATGGAATTTTTTGTCCTTCAGAACACACGCTTAAATCTAGTCCTAAAAATGGCCAAAGTAATAGCAAACGCTATTTATGAAGCAAGCAGCACCTATCATCCTAACCATTCCTGGTCAAGCTTAAAAATGGATTGGGATCACGAGCAAACCACATGAAAAAGAAAGCAAATGGGCGAAACAGGAATCCGTTATATTCTTGTTTCAGCCCAATTTTTTAATGTAAACTTTGTTACATGTTTTCGTGTGAATCCAAGGTTTTACACGAAATCGTTTTATTTACAAAGCCTGAATTTTCAACTAACAAAATGTATTATGGTGACAATTAAGGCACATACAATAATCCCTGGCAAAAGATTAGCTACACGGATTTTTATGAGACCTAAAAGGTTCAATCCGATGGCAAAAATCATCACTCCGCCTGTTGCTGTCATTTCTACAATAAAACTATCCATTAAAGCCTGTGGAATAAAGCGATCAATTTGTGTAGCAAATGAGGCAATTGCTCCCTCATACAGCATCACAGGAATCGCCGAAAAGATTACACCAATCCCCAAAGTGGTCGTTAATATAAGTGCCGTAAAACCATCGATGATTGCCTTCGTCAATAGCACATCATGATCTCCTCGAATACCACTATCAAGTGCGCCTATAATCGCCATTGCACCGATGACAAAAATTAATGTAGCCGTGACAAAGCCTTCAGAAATGCTTCCTTGACCGTTTCCTTTGCCAATCTTTGTTTCTAGCCAAGCGCCCAATTGATTAAGCTTGTCCTCTAATTTACAATATTCTCCTATAACAGCACCAAAAACAAGACTTAAAATAACAATTAAAAAATTTTCGCTTTTAAATCCCATTTGTAAACCCAGCACCACTACTGCCAAGCCAATGCCGTGCATAACAGTCCCCTTCATCCCTTCTGGAATTCGATGAAGAAGTTTTCCCAACAGAGACCCTACGATGATCAATAATCCGTTAACAATCGTTCCTAACAAAAACATCTGCTTCACCTAGTTATATATGTATTTCGATTTAGTCAAATTGGTACAAGTTTCAAGTTCTATCATTTGTCCATAAATGAAATCGATTAAAAATAGCTGTTTTTTAAGGGGTTATTGGCTTTGTTGCCACCATTCTGCAAAAAGATCAATACCACTGTAAAAAAAATAAACCATCCATAGATGGCTTTATGAAGATTGATTTGTTTCTAATAATTCAAGAATTCTTTCTAAATCTTCGTTGGAGAAAAATTCAATTTCGATTTTCCCCTTCTTTTTATTTTTACTTTGTTTAATATGAACCGTTGTTCCGAATCTTTCACGAAGGAATGATTCCTGTGCACGAATAAAAACATTTTTTTCTGACTTTGCTTTTTTTGTTTCACGTGGAACATTTTCATTTAAAGCCTGAATTAACTGCTCTAATTGCCGGACATTTAAGCCTTCCTTCATCACCTTTTCAGCAAGTAACGGCAGCTTTTCCTTTTTTCTAAGACCGAGAAGCGCTCTACCATGTCCCATTGAAATTTTGCCATCAGAAATAAGCTCTTGAATCTTTGGCGGCAAAGATAACAAACGGATATGGTTCGCAATATGCGGACGGCTTTTCCCTAATCTTTTTGCCAACTGCTCTTGGGTAACATTAAGCTTTTCCATTAAAAGCTGATAGGCAGATGCCTCTTCAATCGGAGTTAAATCTTCCCGTTGTAAATTCTCAAGAACCGCTAATTCCATCATTTGTTGCTCAGATAATTCGCGGACTACGACTGGGACTTTCTCAAGCTTCGCTTCCTTTGCAGCTCTAAAACGTCTTTCTCCTACAACAATTTCATAGCCTTTAATACTTTTACGGACAATAATTGGCTGCAATATCCCATGTTCTTGGATCGAATTCTTTAATTCTTCAATCGCTTCTTTATCAAAAATTTTACGCGGTTGATAAGGGTTGGGGCGAAGTTCTTTAACGCTAATTTCTCTTACTGCCTCATCTTTTTCAGGCTCCATATTAGCAAAAAAAGCATCCAAACCTTTTCCTAATCCTTTAGCCATGTACAGCCACTTCCTTTGCTAAATCTAAATATACTTCCGCACCTCTAGATTTCGGATCATAAATAATAATCGGCTCCCCATGACTAGGTGCTTCGCTCAAACGGATATTTCTTGGGATGACCGTTTGGTACACCTTATCTTGAAAGTACTTTTTCACTTCCTCAATAACTTGCAATCCTAGGTTTGTCCGAGCATCAAGCATGGTTAGTAGAACACCTTCGATTTTTAAGTCATGATTCAGATGTTTTTGCACTAGTCTAACGGTGTTTAACAATTGACTTAAGCCTTCTAATGCATAATATTCACATTGCACTGGAATCAGAACGGCATCAGAAGCTGTCAATGCATTTAAAGTAAGAAGCCCAAGTGAAGGCGGACAGTCAATGATAATATAATCGTAACGTTCCTTCACTTCTTCCAGTGCTCTCTTCAAGCGCACCTCTCTTGAAATCGTTGGGACAAGTTCTATTTCTGCCCCCGCTAGTTGAATCGTCGCAGGAATTGCGTCTAAATTTTCCACTCCTGTTGGACGAATTACTTTAATCGCCTCAACATCATCAACCAACACATCGTATACACATTGATCAATATCCGCTTTCTCAAGCCCTACACCACTTGTGGCATTTCCTTGAGGATCAATATCGACCATTAACACCTTTTTCCCTATATATGCTAAGCAGGCACCTAAATTAACAGAGGTAGTTGTTTTGCCAACTCCTCCTTTTTGATTTGCAATTGAAATAATTTTGCCCACGGTATCACCTACCTTCATTTCCATTCACGGTTTGTACTGATCATAGAAGATCAAAAATACATAAACTAGCAATCATGTATTCTATTTTATCATGAAAAAGAATTGAGAATCATTTTTTTTCATTTCCAAAATCTATTTTTACTTCAAAGGCACTAGTAAACGAGAAATTTTGGCTCATTTTATACTGATTCACTTTCTGTCAGCCTTTCGTTAAGTTAGAATAGTTTAAAAGCCGTGAAAAGCTTTTGCATCACACGACGCTCGAGAGCATATAATAGACAACTGCAAAAAATAAGAGAAATTCATACTGTCGACAAAATCTATCGAAAGGGCTCCCTATCGATGGATTTTGTCATTTTTGGACTGGAATTGCGCTAAAAACGTTGATTTCCTCTCCAGACGCTTGCTTTCCGGGGGGCGTTGGTCATCTACTGACTTTTTCAGTGGTATTAATGGAGAGGTGTATTCGGACAGAACGGGGAAAGCGAGAAAGATATTTGTCCGAATGAGAGGTGTATTCGGACAGAACGGGGAAAGCGAGAAAGATATTTGTCCGAATGAGAGGTGTATTCGGACAGTATTCCCCCAGGAGTCAAGCGCCTTCCGCTCCCATCAACTCGTTTGGCACCCCCTAAAAGCGATGAATTTGATTGATATTGCCGATCTCTTCCTTCGTTGTCGTCGTGTACTTGAAGAACCTGCACTTGCGGGCAGCGATCACCATCCTAATACTCATCCTGCACATAATCATGCTTTCGGAAGAAACCATCTTTTGTTTGGAGACGAGTGTAGAAACGAGTGAAAATCAACCTACGCTATTTATTTAATTCTATTTTTTAAAAAAAGAAGAGTGTAGGCAAACTCGAAAATCTTCGAGTTTGTCTACACTCTGAGAGAAATTAAACGAAACGTTTAATTTCTCAATCAAAAGTTATTTTTTTTTCGGTATTTTTATCGTAAATTGATAATATTCTTCAAACTCTTCCTCTTCTGAGTCTAAGTTAATACCGCTATCCGTCACCATTGATAAAGATTGCCTTATCGTATTAACTGCAATTCTCATATCTTTGCTAAAAGCTTTTCTCTTAGGCTTAGCCTTATCCTTCGGTTGCTCTAAAAGCTTTACAACACGCTCTTCCGTTTGCTTCACATTTAAATTTTTATCAATAATTTCCGCGAGTAGCTGTACTTGTTTTTCCGGGTCCTTTAATGGAATAAGTGAACGCGCATGGCGTTCTGTTATGACCTTTGCTAATAAGGCGTCTTGAACTTTTTGCGGTAATTTGAGCAAGCGAAGTTTATTCGCAATAGTGGACTGGCCTTTTCCCAATCGCTGCGCGAGAGCTTCCTGCGTTAAATCATGCAACTCTAGTAGCTTTCCATAGGCAATCGCCTCTTCAATCGGAGAAAGTTCCTCCCTTTGCAGATTCTCTATTAATGCAATTGAAGCAGTTTCCGTATCATTCATTTGCTTAATGATGGCTGGGACACGATCCCAACCAAGTTTCTTCATTGCTCGCCATCTGCGTTCCCCAGCAATAATTTCAAACTTCCCTGCTTCATATTCCCTAACGACAATAGGCTGGATGATTCCATGCGTATGAATGGTTCGAGATAATTCTTCGATCTTCTCTTCATCAAAAACCGTTCTTGGCTGAAAACGATTTGGCACAATATCGTTTATGGGGATTTGCTCGATCGTTTCTCTAATATTTTCCTCTACAAATTCAGAAGCTTCCCCTAAATCTGTCTCCATCTGGTCTTCCTTTTCGCCTAGGCCAAAAAAGCGTGAGAAAGATTGCTTCATCACCTTGCACCACCTTTACGAAACTCCGTAACTAATACATTCTCTATCAAAAGAATTATTCCTGCATATAATCTATCATAAGAATCCATTTCATAATGTGTTATCGTACTTTTCACTCATGCTTTCCTATAAAAATTGGATAATTGCAATTCATCAGTTAACATTATAAAACGGATTCACCCCACTAAAAATTATGCCATATTTCTAACAAAAAAGGTACTCCTCTATTATGCAAAAGGACTCATTACGCATTATTCTATCGGCGTTTTATTTGGTATTCCTGGCTTTCTTGGATATTTTTTCGGAGTTGGCTTTTCTTTTTTTATAATGACAATATTCCTATCACTCTCTTCTATCGGCAATTGAAAGGAGTGAAGCTTCTCGATTTTTCCGCCTAACGTAGCAATTGCTTTTTTCCCTGCATCAATCTCTTCATTTGCACTTGCTGCTTTCATGGCGATAAACGTCCCACTTACCTTTACTAATGGCAAGCAAAGTTCACTCAAGACGGAAAGGCGCGCAACTGCCCTCGCTGTAACAATATCATAAGCTTCCCGATGCTCCTTATTCTGCCCAAATGTTTCAGCACGATCATGAATGAACTGAACATTTTCGAGCTTTAATTGTTTGGCCAGATGCTCAAGGAAGGTAATTCTTTTATTTAAAGAGTCTACGATTGTAACCCTCAATTCGGGAAAGGCGATTTTAATCGGAATGCTTGGAAAGCCAGCTCCTGCTCCTACATCACAAAGCGAAGCTGAACCGTTGAATTCATGATAAAAAGCAGCTGTAATCGAATCAAAAAAATGCTTTAAATACACCTCTCCTTTTTCCGTTATCGCTGTTAAATTCATCTTTTCATTCCACTCAACCAATGTGTGATAATATGTTTCAAACTGGGCCATCTGTTCGCTAGTGAGTGCCATTCCATTTGCCGACAGCCTTTCTTGAAATTCTTCTATTTGCATTCGTTAACCCTTCCTTACTCTGAATTCAGCGCTTTTATGTAAAGAGTGGAACCTCTTGTTAAAGGTTCCACAATGTTCATCTACTCGTTCGATACTTTTGCAATTTTCCCTTGCTCTAAATAAACAAGTAATATCGAGATATCCGCTGGATTTACACCAGATATACGTGAAGCCTGTGCAATCGATAGTGGAAGCACTTTTTTCAGCTTCTGTCTTGCTTCAGAAGCAAGTCCGCTTATCGCATCGTAATCAATGTCGACCGGGATTTTTTTATTCTCCATTTTTTTCAGACGCTCGACCTGTTGCAGGGATTTTTCAATATACCCCTCATATTTTATTTGAATCTCCACTTGTTCTTTCACTTCATCATCAAGGGCTAATTCACTTGGAACGATCGATTCAATATGTGCATAAGTCATTTCAGGTCTTTTTAATAAGTCATTGGCTTTGATCCCATCTTTTAACTCACTGCCGCCTTGCTTTTTAATAAGCTCTTGAACCTCTGGCTTCGGCTTAATAATGATCGATTTCAATCTTTCCTTTTCCGTTTCAACCGCTGCCTTTTTTGCTAAAAATTTCTCATAGCGTTCCTCGCTGATAAGACCAATTTTGTAACCAATGTCAGTAAGGCGCAAATCAGCATTATCATGTCTTAAAAGAAGGCGATATTCAGCACGGGACGTAAGCAATCGATAAGGCTCATTTGTCCCCTTTGTTACTAAATCATCAATAAGCACGCCAATATACGCATCAGAGCGGCTTAAGATCACTTCATCCTTACCAAGCGCTCTTCTCCCCGCATTAATTCCAGCCATGAGCCCCTGACCAGCTGCCTCTTCATAGCCAGATGTTCCATTAATCTGCCCAGCCGTATAAAGATTTTTAATTTTTTTCGTCTCTAGTGTCGGCCATAATTGCGTTGGTACAATGGCATCGTATTCAATCGCATATCCTGCTCTCATCATCTTGACATTTTCTAAGCCAGGAATCGTATGCAGAATTTTTTGTTGGACATCCTCTGGTAGACTGGTTGAAAGACCTTGCACATATACCTCTTGCGTATTCTTCCCTTCAGGCTCTAAGAACAGCTGATGTCGAGGTTTATCATTAAATCGGACTACTTTATCTTCAATGGAAGGGCAATAACGTGGCCCCGTCCCCTTAATCATTCCTGAATACATAGGTGAGCGATGCAAATTATCATCAATAATTTGATGGGTCTTCTCATTTGTGTACGTTAACCAACATGGCAACTGCTCAGTTATATACTTTGTTGTTTCATAAGAGAATGCCCTTGGCACATCATCGCCAGGTTGTATTTCTGTCTTACTGTAATCAATCGTATGGCTATTTACCCGTGGAGGAGTCCCCGTTTTAAAACGAACTAAATCAAAGCCCAATTGTTCAAGATGCTCGGATAATCTAATCGAAGGCTGTTGATTGTTTGGACCACTTGAATATTTTAGCTCCCCTAAAATGATTTCTCCGCGTAAAAAAGTTCCCGTCGTAATCACAACCGTTTTCGCAAGATACGTCGCTCCTGTTTGTGTAATAACCCCTTTACAAACATCATTTTCTACAATTAACTCTTCAACCATCCCTTGAACAAGAGTCAGGTTTGGTTCATTTTCCAGCGTCTTTTTCATTTCATACTGATAAGCAAACTTGTCCGCTTGAGCACGCAATGCTCGCACCGCAGGGCCCTTTCCTGTGTTTAACATCCTCATTTGAATATAGGTTTTATCAATGTTCCGTCCCATTTCCCCGCCAAGTGCATCGATTTCTCTTACGACAATCCCCTTAGCAGGTCCTCCGACAGAAGGATTACATGGCATAAACGCAACCATATCTAAATTTATTGTTAATACTAATGTCTTTGCACCCTGGCGTGCAGCAGCTAATCCTGCCTCTGCGCCAGCATGGCCAGCACCGATGACAATGACATCATAATTTCCAGCATCGTATTGCATCACGCTGCCTCCTCATTTTCTAAATAAACGTTATTTTCCTAAACAGAACTGGGAGAATAATTGATCAATTAAACTTTCATGTACACTATCACCAATAATTTCACCTAATATCTCCCATGTCCGAGTTAAATCAATTTGCACAATATCGATCGGAACACCCGCCTCTACTCCTGAAATAGCTTCTTCAATCGATTGATGCGCTTGGTTTAAAAGTGCAATATGTCGGCTGTTGGAGACATAAGTCATATCACCTGCTTCAATGGAGCCTGCGAAGAAAAGGGAGGCGATCGCCTCTTCTAATTCATTGACTCCTACATCCTCTAACAATGACGTGGTAACAAGCTTATGTTCCCGAGCCAGCGTTTTAACTCGCTCTAAATCAATTACTTGCGGAAGGTCGGTCTTGTTCACAATAACGATTACATCCATCCCTTCCACTGCCTTAAATATATTCACATCTTCTGCCGTTAACTCATCAGCATAATTCAAAACCAATAAAATTAAATCAGCTTCTTTTAAAACTTGCCTCGAGCGTTCCACTCCGATCCGTTCAACGATATCTTCTGTTTCACGAATTCCCGCCGTATCCAAAAGCCTTAAAGGAACTCCTCTAACATTGACATATTCTTCAATAACATCACGTGTTGTTCCCGGTATATCCGTTACAATCGCTTTATTTTCCTGAACTAAGCTATTTAGTAAAGAAGATTTCCCTACATTTGGACGCCCAACAATGACAGTTGAAAGCCCTTCTCGTAATATTTTCCCCTGTTGTGATGTTTGTAAAAGATTTTCAATTTCCTTTTTCACATAGTTTGCTTTTTCAATGAGGAGTTGATGGGTCATTTCCTCTACATCATCATATTCAGGATAATCTATATTCACCTCAACATGGGCTAATGTTTCAAGGATCTCCTGTCGAAGCTTCTGAATTAGCCTTGAAAGACGCCCATCCATCTGTCCTAAGGCGACATTCATGGCCCGGTCCGTCTTCGCTCGTATTAAATCCATGACTGCCTCTGCTTGCGACAAATCAATTCTTCCATTTAAAAATGCCCTTTTGGTAAACTCCCCTGGCTCTGCTAATCGCGCTCCAGCATTTAACACAAGCTGCAGCACGCGATTGACCGACACAAGTCCACCATGACAATTGATTTCTATTACATCTTCTTTTGTAAATGTTTTTGGTCCCTTCATCACAGAAACCATTACTTCCTCTGCAACCTCTTTTGTTTTAGGATCAAGGATATGTCCGTAATGAATGGTATGGGATGCAACATCAGTCAGCTTCTTCCCGCCTACTCCTTGAAAAAGGCTGCCCGCAATTTCAATCGCCTGATCACCACTTAATCTTACGATAGCGATTGCTCCCTCTCCCATTGGAGTCGATATTGCTGCGATCGTATCTAACTGCATCCTTAGCACCTCTCTTTTCTCTATCACCATATAAATCGCTCGGGGGATTGATCATCTATATTTAAAATTCTCAACATCCAAAATTAAAGAATACCATAGGCTCACCTTCGGAAAAAGGATTTTCACTTAGTTATCCACATTTCCCATTACCTGATTATAAACTACGCTTATTTTAACTTATCCACATGTGAATAACAATAAAACGAACCACTATCACTTTTACGAATAAAAAAAGAGGAGAGATTTCGTCATTGCTTCCTTTGTGAGATAAAACGATTGATTTATTTTGTTTTTACATTCAGGATATTACTCGTTTTGCCTATTCCGTGCAAAACTTGCTTCCACATGGAATGGGCAAAAAAGCAACACCGATATATAATAAATTCTTGTCGAAAAACTGATCAATAAAGCAGGACAAATTGAAGGGTGCGGAAGTTTTCTGTTTTTCATTGATGCTTCCTTCCTTTGCGAAAATTTAATTCACTACTGATCAATGGATTTGCCTTCAAACAGCAAAAAAGCAAGGGAAGAAAATGACTCACTTTCTTCCCTTGCCTTTTGAAAGCAGGCTTTTCAGACAGCCTCTTAAACTTGTTTTTTACTTCATTGGTGCAATGACGATGTGGCGATTTGGTTCGACACCATCAGAATAGGTTTTGATGCGGCTATTTTCCATCAAAGCAGTGTGAATTACTTTACGCTCATATGATGGCATTGGCTCTAATGCGACCTTTTTTCCAGTTTTTAGTGCTTTTTGAGCGAGACGTTCAGCTAAATGCACTAAAGTCTCATTTCTCCTCTTGCGATAGTCTTCCGCATCTAAAAGAACGTGGAAATACTGATCAGAGAAACGATTGATCACAAGCTGAGTCAAGTATTGGAGAGAATTAAGAGTTTGTCCTCTTTTTCCGATTAACAAAGCAATTTTATCACCTGATAGGATAAATTGAACTTGTTTCCCTTCTCTTAACACTTCAATTTCAACATCGACACCCATTTTTTCACTTACTTCTTTTAAAAATTCCTTTGCTTCTTCGACTGGATCGATCTTTGCTGTTACTTTTACAACAGCCGGCCGAGAGCCAAATCCAAATATCCCCTTTTTACCTTCATCCATAATCGCTACTTCTACGCGGTCTTCTGTTGTTTCTAGTTGAGCTAAAGCCGATTTGACTGCTTCTTCGACAGTTTGTCCTGTAGCAGTTACCTGTTTCACTTTTTTGCTCCTCCCGCTTTACCAGTTTCTTTTTCTGCTCTTAAATCTGGACCTTTAATAAAGTATGTTTGCACTATCATAAATAAGTTCCCTACAACCCAATACAAGGATAAAGCAGCTGGGAAACTAATCGCAAAAATGATGATCATAATTGGCATTAACCAAAGCATCATCGCCATTTGTGGATTTTGATTAGCTGTACCGGCCATCATCATCTTCTGTTGAATAAAAGTCGTAACCCCAGCGATTAATGGCAATAAATAATAAGGGTCTGGAGAACCTAGATCAAACCATAAGAAATTATGTTCAGCAATCTCTCTCGTTCTTGAAATCGCATGATAAAATCCAATCAGAATCGGCATTTGAATCAAGATTGGAAAACATCCTGCCAATGGATTAATATTATGCTTTTGGAATAACGCCATCGTCTCCTGTTGGAGCTTTTGTTGTGTTTTCTGATCCTTTGAGCTGTACTTCTCCCGCAATGCTTGCATTTCAGGCTGAATAGCTTGCATCGCTTTTGAACTCTTTGTTTGCTTAATCATTAATGGCAAAATTAAGAGACGAATTAAAATCGTTACTATAATAATCGACAATCCAAAGTTTTCACCGGTAAAATTCGCTACCATGACAATAAATTGTGACAATGGATAGACGATATATTCGTTCCAAAATCCTTCACTTTCTGCAGTAATCGGTTGATTATACTCCATACACCCTGTTAATAGAGTCGTTAGCAAGATCAATCCGATTATAAGAAACATTCTCTTCTTCAACCGTTATTTCCTCCTTATTTATGAAAGCTGTATTGATTTTAATCCATTTCAATTTAGCTTGATAGGAAGTCATGAACCTATACAGGCAAAGCTCGTATTTTACATCCTACATCTAGAGTGAAATCGATTTATGCAAATAGTAATAAATCTATTATGAAAACGGTCTATTTTGACGAATCAACAGTATTGTATCATCTTTTGATAGACAGCGCTGTAGAAAAATACGGTATCTTTTAAAAATTATGATCTGAAGCTTGTCTTTTTCCATTTTAGTACTTTGGAAATTTTTAACACATGAATTAAACTATTTTTTATTTCAAAAAAATCCATTTCAGCAGCAGGTTTTCTTGCGATGATAATATAATCATATTCATTATGGAGGTCTTCCTCAAGTTCTAAGACCGCCTGACGTATGTATCGCTTAATTTGATTTCTTTTAACCGCGTTTCCAAGCTTTTTACTTACCGAAAGTCCAATCCGAAAATGAGCCTGCCCCGGTTTTTTTAAAGAGTAAACAACGAATTGGCGATTTGCAAAAGACTTTCCCTTTTTAAAAATCTCTTGGAACTCTTTATTTTTTTTTACTCTAAATTCTTTCTTCACTTTCTCACCTTCAAATCGGCTCATTCTTGCCATAAAAATATCAATAATGTACGTTAAGATTATCATCTTCCTAGATTATATCTATACGTAATTTCTATAAAACAGGCTTTGCTATAATGATGATTTTTGGCTCCTTTTCACACAAACTGAGCCAATAATCGTTCTATCAAGCAATCTGTTTACCAAAGCCATAAATTAATCTTTTACTTCCACTTCAGTGCTCTAGCCTTTAAAAGTATACCTCTCAAGCAATCATTTACAAAAAAAAACTCAATTAATGAGAAAAAAGACCACTGATTATTCAGTGGCCTAAGCAGATAATACTTTTCTTCCTTTACGACGACGACGAGCTAGAACTTTGCGTCCGTTTGCAGAGCTCATACGACTACGGAATCCATGAACTTTACTTCTTTTACGATTATTTGGTTGAAACGTTCTTTTCATATATGACACCTCCCTGAGGAATAGCTGTTAAAGACAGTCTAAACAATTATATAAAGCAAACCATAAAAATGTCAACCTTATTAAAAAAATTACCCTCTCATCTTGAGCAATTGTTTTTTAGAAACTCCAGCGCGATACTTCACCTTGTCATATTCCAAAAAGCAGTCGCTTCACTTCATGTAAACAACCGAAAATCAATGCCAACATACAACCAAAAAACAAAGCCAAGAAAAAAAATAACGACAAGTTATCCTATTCATCCCAAGCTGTGTATAACTTTCGACAAGTCTTATTATTATCCACAGCACATATTGACAGCTTTTTCACACATTAATCGATTGTGGACAAATTACATCCACACGTTGTACTTCTTGTGGATAAAACAAGAAAAACCATTGCACAGCAATGGATTATTTGATATTATAGTTGTGTTTTCACCTTGGATAGATCTTTGTGTATAACTTATTTATCCACAGACTGTGGATATTATGTGGACAGTTTATTCACTCCTCTTGAAAAACTTTGTCCACATATCGTGGATATTGTCGAAATCCTACTTAATTTCCTTATTATATAGTTTTCCACAGTTTGATTTCGTATATTGATATATTTTTATCGCTATTTCTGCTCTTTAGCGCATAGTAGCTTTATTTTTTTATTTCAACATATAAGTTTTGCCATGCTGAACGGAAAATATAAACAAAGTAAGGAGGGAAAACGATTGGAAAATATTGCGGATCTTTGGAATAATGCGCTCTCCAGTATTGAAAAAAAGATTAGCAAACCGAGTTTTGATACATGGTTAAAATCTACAACAGCCCACTCTCTCAAAAAAGATACATTGACCGTTACCGCTCCAAACGAATTTGCACGAGATTGGCTAGAAGAGCGCTATTCTGAACTTATCTCCAGTATTTTGTTTGATATTACTGGTGAAGAACTAAATGTAAAATTTATTATTCCGCAAAATAAACAAGATGATGATGTTGATTTGCCAAATCCTCCAAAAAAAATCCAGAGGGATGAGGAACATGCAGAGCTGCCTTTGACTATGTTAAACCCAAAGAATACCTTTGATACATTTGTTATTGGTTCTGGCAATCGCTTTGCCCATGCAGCATCATTAGCGGTAGCAGAAGCACCAGCGAAGGCCTACAATCCGCTTTTTATCTATGGTGGAGTGGGACTCGGAAAAACGCATTTAATGCATGCGATTGGTCATTATGTATTGGAACATAACCCTTCCGCAAAAGTTGTTTATTTATCATCTGAAAAATTTACAAATGAGTTTATTAACTCTATTCGAGATAATAAAGCAACTGAGTTTCGCAATAAATATAGAAAAGTAGATGTGCTTCTAATTGATGATATTCAATTTTTGGCCGGAAAAGAATCAACTCAAGAAGAATTTTTCCATACTTTCAACACTTTGCATGAAGAAAATAAACAAATTGTCATTTCCAGTGACAGACCGCCTAAAGAAATTCCAACATTGGAGGATCGCCTACGTTCTCGCTTTGAATGGGGTTTAATCACTGACATTACCCCACCTGATTTAGAAACGAGAATTGCTATTTTACGGAAGAAAGCGAAAGCAGAAGGATTAGATATTCCAAATGAAGTGATGCTATACATTGCCAATCAAATTGATTCCAACATTCGAGAATTAGAGGGAGCGTTAATAAGAGTCGTTGCCTACTCATCGTTAATCAATAAAGATATTAATGCGGATCTGGCAGCTGAAGCATTAAAAGATATTATTCCAAGTTCTAAACCAAAAATCATTACAATCCTTGATATTCAACAAACCGTCGGGGAGTATTTTAATGTGAAGCTGGAAGATTTTAAGGCAAAAAAGCGAACAAAGTCTGTTGCATTCCCAAGGCAAATTGCGATGTATTTAGCAAGAGAACTAACCGACTTCTCTCTGCCTAAAATCGGTGAGGAATTTGGTGGGCGCGATCATACAACTGTCATTCATGCCCATGAAAAGATTTCCAACCTCATGCAAACGGATGTGCAATTTCAAAATCAAATGAAAGAAATCAATGAACTATTAAAGATTTAGTGCTAGTCTGAATGATGTGCATAACTTGTCCATGCTTACACACAGTCTGTCCACATGTGGATAGACTGTGTTTCCTTTCGATCTTTATAGTTATCCACATACTAACAGGGCCTACTAGTACTTCTATTATTTTTTATAAAAAAAAATATATAATATGCCAAACGGAGGATTAAACAAATGCGATTTATAATCCAAAGGGATCGTCTCGTACAAAGTGTTCAAGATGTTATGAAAGCTGTCACTAGCAGAACAACCATTCCCATTTTAACTGGAATCAAGATTGTTGCAGATGATGAAGGAGTCACATTAACAGGAAGTGATTCCGATATTTCAATTGAATCTTTTATTCCAAGAGAGGAAGAAGGAGACGAAATTGTCGAGATTAAGCAAAAAGGCGCAATCGTTTTGCAAGCTAAATTCTTTAGTGAAATCGTTAAAAAATTGCCGACTGATTTCGTTGAAATGGAAGTTCAAAGCCAACTTCAAATTGTCATTCGTTCAGGGAAATCAGAATTTAATTTAAATGGATTGGATCCTGATGAATATCCACGCTTGCCACAGGTTGAAGAAGAAGATGCTTTTAAAATCCCAACAGATTTATTAAAGGCTCTGATTCGTCAAACCGTATTTGCTGTGTCCACGTCAGAAACACGACCTGTGTTGACAGGTGTAAACTGGAAAGTGGAAAATGGGGAACTAATCTGTATTGCAACAGATAGTCATCGCTTAGCTTTAAGAAAAGCGAAAGTTGAGCTTGAAGCAGACAAACAGTTTAATGTCGTTATTCCAGGAAAAAGCTTAAATGAATTAAGTAAAATCCTTGATGACAATAACGAACTGGTAGATATTGTTATTACTGAAAATCAAGTTCTTTTTAAAGCGAAGCATCTTTTATTCTTTTCGCGCTTACTTGAAGGAAATTACCCTGATACATCAAGATTAATACCTGCTGAAAACAAAACGGAAGTAATTGTTAATACGAAAGACTTCCTGCACGCAATTGACCGTGCCTCATTATTAGCACGAGAAGGACGAAATAACGTAGTGCGGCTAGCAACATTGGAAAATAAGGGAATTGAAATTTCCTCTAATACGCCTGAAATTGGAAAAGTTGTTGAAGAATTAATAGCACAAACGATAGATGGAGAAGAACTGAAAATTTCGTTTAGTGCTAAATACGTGATGGATGCTTTAAAAACATTAGAGGGCCACGAAATAAAAATAAGTTTTACTGGTGCAATGAGACCATTTGTTATTCGTCCCCTCAACGACGATTCATTGCTGCAACTTATTTTGCCAGTTAGAACATATTAACATGATGAGTCACCAGCTTTGTTGGTGGCTTTATTTTTCTATTTATCAATATTGCTTGATTACACAGAAAATTCGTTTTTTAAGCTGTTGATGTTTAGCACATTTTCTCTCGAATTCTGGCATAACTAAAAAGATGAGCAAACTACAATGCTTTTTTAGGAGCCTTCAGTTTGTATTCCCCTCTTCTTGGAAAAAATTTGCTATAAATGCTCCTTGAAGAAATGAGTTGTACGTTAATAAACCGAAGCGTTTACACTTTTCTTTGTGTACAGTTCATTTATTTAGTAAAATATAAGAATAAGACTTAGAAGAGAAAAGAGTGACACGGTGGTACAAAAAATAAAAATAGATACGGAATATATTACGCTAGGACAATTTTTAAAACTTGCAGAATTAATTGACTCCGGTGGTATGGCAAAATGGTTTTTAAGCGAATACGAGATTAAAGTGAATGGTCAACAAGATCAAAGAAGAGGCAGAAAACTACGAGCTGGAGATAAAATTTCAATTCAAAATGCTGGTTCTTTTGAGATTGTTTGAAATTAGAGGATTTTGTAAAAGGATGTATCGTCAATGTATATTGAGCATTTACAATTGAAAAATTACCGGAATTATAAAGAATTAGAAATTCCATTTGACAACAAGGTCAATGTTATTCTCGGAGAAAATGCTCAAGGGAAGACGAATGTCATGGAATCTATCTATGTTTTAGCAATGGCAAAATCCCATCGAACATCAAATGATAAAGATCTTATTCGCTGGGACGAAGAATATGCTAAAATAGAAGGTAGGGTAAAAAAAAGGCACGGTTCCATTCCGATGGAGTTAGTGATTTCGAAAAAAGGAAAAAAAGCAAAATGTAACCATATCGAGCAGCAAAAGCTCAGTCAATATATTGGAAATATGAATGTAGTCATGTTCGCGCCTGAAGATCTCCATTTAGTAAAAGGGAGCCCTCAAGTAAGGCGTCGTTTTATTGATATGGAGATCGGCCAGGTGTCCCCTGTATACCTACATGATATTGGGCAATACCAAAAAATATTACAGCAGCGAAATCACTATTTAAAACTGTTGCAATTGAAGAAACAAACAGATATGACCATGCTTGACATTTTAACTGAACAATTCATCGAGATGGCTGTGAAAATTATTTCGAAGCGTTTCGAGTTTATCCAGTTGCTCGAAAATTGGGCGATTCCGATCCATAAAGGAATTTCAAGGGATTTAGAAACATTAAAAATTCTCTATAAACCTTCCGTAGACGTATCAGAAGACCAAGTTTTGTCGAAAATGGTAGAAGTGTTAGAAGAAAAATTTGCCAAAGTTAAAACGCGAGAAATTGAAAGAGGCGTTACATTGTTTGGTCCTCATCGCGATGATCTTCTCTTTCATGTGAATGATCGTGATGTGCAAACATTTGGCTCACAGGGTCAACAAAGGACAACTGCGCTCTCATTAAAACTGGCTGAAATAGAATTGATCCGTTCAGAAATTGATGAATATCCTATACTTCTACTTGATGATGTTCTTTCTGAATTAGATGATTTCCGTCAATCTCATTTATTAAACACGATCCAAGGCAAAGTTCAAACCTTTGTAACAACAACAAATGTAGACGGGATTGACCATCAAACCTTAAAAGAAGCAGCTACTTTTAAGGTCGAATCTGGTTGGATTGAAAAAATTCAGTGAGGTGAGACCCATGTATGTTCATCTAGGAGAGGATACGCTGGTGAGGGCGATAGAGATTATTGCCATTCTCGATAAAGAAACAGTGAAATCTTCTCAATATATGCAAGAGTTGTTAGAGAAAAAGGATAAGGACATCATTCCCCTTACTAAAGGCACGTTCAAATCAATTGTAATTACTGAAAATGCGGTGTACTATTCTCCGTTGGCTTCAGGAACACTGAAAAAACGTTCAACCAAGCCGGTGTTGCAAGAGCTTTAATAAAGGGTTAGATCAAGTCTATTTCTTTTTTTTAACCTATTCATAGCCTTTATGATTTTTATCATGTTTATAATTAATAACTACTTAAGAAGCAAGCTCTCAAAAAGTTCAAGCTCTAAAAATGGAGAGACTTTAGTTGAGTTTATTAGAAAGTGTAGGTGATTGACTGTGGCTACGGAACAAGAAGCGGTACAGGGACAATCCTATGATGCCGAGCAGATACAAGTATTAGAAGGTCTTGAGGCTGTTCGAAAGCGTCCGGGAATGTACATTGGTTCAACGAGTGCCAAAGGTTTACATCATTTAGTTTGGGAAATTGTTGATAATAGTATAGATGAAGCACTAGCAGGTTATTGCTCTGAAATTGAAGTTTTAATAGAAAAAGATAACAGCATAACGGTAGTGGATAACGGTCGAGGGATTCCTGTCGGGATTCAGGAAAAAATGGGCCGCCCTGCTGTAGAGGTTATACTGACGGTTCTTCATGCCGGTGGTAAATTTGGTGGCGGTGGATATAAAGTGTCAGGAGGACTACACGGGGTTGGTGCCTCGGTTGTTAACGCTCTGTCGACATTCCTTGAAGTATATGTTCACCGCGATGGTCATATTCATTACCAAAAATATGAGCGCGGGGTGCCTTGTGCTGACCTTAAGGTAATTGGAGAAACAGACCGTACTGGAACAACGATTCATTTTCAACCTGATCCGGAAATTTTTACTGAAACGATTGAATATGATTTCGAAACTCTTGCGACTCGTACTCGAGAGCTCGCCTTCTTAAATAAAGGCTTGAAAATTTCAATTGAAGATAAGCGAGCGGAAGAAAAAAAGCGCAATGAATATCATTATGAAGGTGGAATTAAGTCTTACGTAGAACATTTGAACCGTACAAAGGATGTCCTTCACGAAGAGCCAATCTTTATTGAGGGAGAAAAAGATGGCATCGCTATTGAAGTATCCCTTCAGTATAACGAAGGCTATACCGAAAATATTTATTCTTTTGCCAATAATATTCACACGTATGAAGGCGGTACACATGAGTCCGGCTTTAAAACTGCGTTAACGAGAATAATCAATGATTATGCGCGAAAGAATGGTTTTTTTAAAGAAAGTGATGCAAACTTGACCGGTGATGATGTTCGAGAAGGATTAACGGCCATTATCTCCATTAAGCACCCTGATCCTCAGTTTGAAGGACAAACGAAAACAAAGCTTGGAAATTCTGAAGTAAGAGCTGCGACTGATACGATTTTTGCAGAGCATTTTGAAAAATTCTTACTGGAAAATCCTTCGGTAGCCCGCAAAATTGTCGATAAAGGTTTAATGGCGACAAGAGCAAGGCTAGCAGCGAAAAAAGCAAGGGAATTAACAAGAAGAAAAAGCGCACTAGAAGTTTCGAGCTTGCCTGGTAAGCTTGCTGATTGTTCTTCAAAGGATCCATCGATAAGTGAATTATATATTGTTGAGGGTGACTCGGCAGGTGGTTCAGCTAAACAAGGGCGTGATCGCCATTTTCAAGCAATCCTGCCTTTAAGAGGGAAAATTTTAAACGTTGAGAAGGCTCGCCTTGATCGGATTTTATCGAATAATGAGGTTCGAGCGATTATTACAGCTTGTGGAACTGGTATTGGTGAAGATTTTGATATTGCGAAAGCCCGCTACCACAAAATCGTCATTATGACCGATGCGGATGTTGACGGTGCACATATACGTACCCTATTATTAACCTTTTTCTATCGTTATATGAGAAAAATTATTGAAGCTGGTTATATTTATATTGCTCAGCCTCCATTGTACAAGGTACAGCAGGGAAAGCGCATTGAGTATGCTTATGATAATAAAGAGCTCGATCGCATTTTTGCAGAGCTTCCTAGTCAGCCAAAGCCAAATATTCAACGTTATAAAGGTCTTGGGGAAATGAACCCAGAGCAATTATGGGAAACAACGATGGATCCAGAGAGAAGAACGATGCTACAAGTAAGTCTTGAAGATGCTATTGAAGCAGATGAAACATTTGAGATTCTAATGGGAGATAAAGTTGAGCCACGTCGTAACTTTATCGAAGAGAACGCTCAATATGTTAAGAATTTGGATATTTAGTTCATCCATGAGGATAGCTGGTATACCCACTATCCTTTTTATTCTTAAAAGTCATTAAAGAATTCACTCTGAAAAGGAGGTTTCTTCATGTCTGAAACTTCAAATTCGCAAGTTAAAGAAATTAATATTAGTCAGGAAATGCGCTCCTCATTTTTAGATTATGCGATGAGTGTAATTGTTTCACGTGCCCTTCCAGATGTACGCGATGGATTAAAACCAGTTCATCGCCGTATTTTATATGCTATGCATGATTTAGGCATTCATGCAGACAAGCCTTATAAAAAATCTGCTCGTATCGTCGGAGATGTAATCGGTAAATATCACCCACATGGTGACTCTGCTGTTTACGAAACGATGGTACGTATGGCTCAGGATTTTAACTATCGCTATATGCTTGTAGATGGACACGGGAATTTTGGTTCGGTCGATGGTGATGCGGCTGCAGCAATGCGTTATACAGAATCTCGCATGTCCAAAATTTCGATGGAACTGTTAAGAGACATCAATAAAGATACGATTGATTATCAGGATAACTATGATGGTGAAGAAAGAGAACCAGTTGTTCTCCCTGCTCGTTTTCCTAATCTTTTGGTGAATGGAACTACAGGTATTGCTGTTGGAATGGCAACAAATATCCCTCCCCACCAGCTTGGAGAAATCATTGACGGTGTTTTAGCGATAAGCAAGGATCCGGAAATAACAATTCAAGAACTCATGGATATTATTCCAGGGCCGGATTTTCCAACGGCAGGGTTAATTCTTGGTCGAAGCGGTATCCGAAAGGCTTACGAAACAGGAAGAGGTTCGATTACATTACGCGCCAAGGTAGAAATCGAACAAAAGTCCAACGGAAAAGAAGTTATTATTGTTAAGGAAATTCCTTATCAAGTAAATAAAGCAAGACTAATTGAAAAAATTGCAGAGTTAGCTCGTGATAAAAAGATCGATGGCATTACCGATTTAAGGGATGAGTCCGATCGCAAAGGAATGCGCATTGTTATCGAAGTTCGGAAGGATGCGAATGCGAATGTTCTTTTAAATAATTTATACAAGCATACTGCATTGCAAACAAGCTTCGGAATCAATATGCTGGCTCTTGTCGATGGTCATCCGAAAGTTCTTAATTTGAAAGAGTGCCTTCACTACTATCTGCAGCACCAACAGGTTGTTATCCGCCGCAGAACAGAGTTTGAACTGCGTAAAGCGGAAGCGCGTGCACATATTTTAGAAGGGCTGCGAATAGCCTTAGATCATATTGACGAAGTGATCGCCTTAATTCGCGGTTCACAAACAACTGAGATTGCTAGAGAAGGATTAATGACGACGTTCGGCTTATCTGATAAGCAAGCGCAGGCAATCTTAGACATGCGTTTGCAGCGTCTAACTGGGTTAGAACGTGAAAAAATCGAAGAAGAATATCAAAATTTGATGAAGCTGATTGCAGAGCTTAAAGCGATTTTAGCGGATGAAGAAAAAGTTTTGGAAATCATTCGTGAAGAGCTTACTGAAATTAAAGAGCGTTTTAATGACACCCGTCGTACTGAAATTGTAACGGCCGGGCTTGAAAATATTGAAGATGAAGATCTGATTCCGCGTGAGAACATTGTTGTGACGATTACGCATAATGGCTATATAAAGAGGTTGCCAGTATCAACGTATCGTGCGCAAAAACGTGGTGGAAGAGGTATTCAGGGCATGGGAACCAATGAGGATGATTTCGTTGAACATCTCATTACCACATCTACCCATGACACCCTTCTATTCTTTACGAATAAAGGAAAGGTATATCGTGCCAAGGGATATGAGATTCCAGAGTTTTCCCGAACGGCGAAAGGTCTCCCGATCATCAATCTGTTAGAAGTGGATAAAGGTGAATGGGTGAATGCGATTATCCCTGTTGAGGAGTTCGTCGATGACTGGTTCCTGTTCTTTACAACAAAAGAGGGAGTGTCAAAACGTTCACCGCTGTCGTCCTTTGCTCATATTCGTAACAACGGCTTAATTGCCTTGAATTTGCGCGAAGGTGATGAATTGATTTCTGTTCGTCTTACTGACGGGAACAAAGAAATTATCATTGGTACGAAAAATGGTATGCTCATTCGCTTCCCGGAGACAGATGTTCGTTCAATGGGTAGAACAGCAACAGGTGTGAAAGGGATTACCATTAATCAGGAGAATGATGAAGTCATCGGGATGGAAGTACTTGACGAAGGTTCCGACATATTAATTGTAACGAAAAACGGCTACGGCAAGCGCACACCAGCCGAAGAATATCGTATTCAAGGCAGAGGCGGAAAAGGAATCAAGACATGTAATATTACCGATAAAAATGGCGATTTAGTTGCTATGAAAGCTGTCACAGGTGAAGAAGATCTAATGCTGATTACTACTGGCGGCGTCATTATTCGAATGGCAGTGAATGATATTTCAACGATGGGAAGAAATACACAAGGGGTTAGATTGATTCGTTTGAATGAAAGTGAAAGTGAATTCGTTTCAACCGTAGCCAAAGTTGAAAGAGAAGAAGAAAGTGAACAAGGTGCGCAAATGGATCATGAAAATCATGAGGGTGTAGAAGAAAGTCATGATGATTCTTCCTCTCAAGAATGATTTTTGAGCTGTAGTACAAAAGTGCTACAGCTTTTTTACATCATCTAGCCTTTAATTGAAAGATCAAGTAAAATAGTCAGTGAAACTAGTTTTTAAGCTATGTACGTTTAGTCAAAAGAGGTGTTTCGAATGCGAGTGAAAATTAGTGAGCTTCAAGAAGGATGTATTTTATCTGAGGACGTTATGAGCCTGACAAACCGCCCTATTATTCCAAGTAAAACAATCCTAACGCAAGAACTAATTCAATATTTAAAGGCCTTTTTAATTTCAGAAGTGACTGTTCAGCGAACACTCGTTAACGGAACCCCGTTTATTCCTTCGGAGATTATTGAAGAAGAGAACGTTGAGGACTCAGCAAATGTCAATATTATTTTTACTGAGTTATTTTTAGAAGCAGTTCGAGATTACAAAAAAGAATTTTCTAAATGGCAATCTGGACTACCTTTAGATATTACTAAAGTGAGAGCGATTTTAATTCCTTTAATTGAAACTTTAGATAACCATGCTGAAGAAATATTCTTTCTGCACCACTTATCGACTGAAAAAGAATATTTATACCAGCATTCGGTTGCAGTCGCTCTTTTAAGTGCTTTTTTAGGAAAAAAGCTCAATTATCAACAGGGGGATATTGTTCAACTAGCTTTAGCGGGCTGTCTTGCTGATTGCGGAATGGCTAAAGTACCTGCTCGTCTCATCAACAAAAACGACGCATTATCAAGTGCTGAATATGAAGAGATAAAAAATCACCCAACCTATAGTTACCAAATGATTCAGGGAAGCAATTTATTAAGAGATGATGCGAAAATTGCCATTTACCAACATCATGAACGACTTGACGGCAGCGGTTATCCACGAGGTGATAAAAAGATTCATCGTTTTGCAAAAGTCATCGCTGTTGCTGATACTTTCCATGCAATGACTTCCGCCCGCTTATATCGTCAAAAACAATCTCCATTTAAAGTATTGGAAATGATCATGGAAGATAGTTTTGGGAAATTTGATCTGTCTGTAATTAAAGCTCTTCAATCGGGACTGATGAACTTCTCAATCGGAAGCAAGGTAAAATTATCCGATGGTGAAATGGCAGAAATATTATTTATTGAAGAAAAGTCCCCTACGAGGCCATTAATTAAAGTAATTGATACAAATGAGATCATTCAGCTTGAAAAGCATCGAAACATTTATATTGAAGAAGTGGTGTAACAGGAAATGTAGTTAAGAAGTACGGCATCAAAATGCCCTTGTATTCATATACGTGGGCTGTTATACTTATTGAAGTCAACGAACAAGTATTTTTTATAAAAAAGTGTTGACGGGGAAAAATGAAAATGATATATTATTAAAGTCGCTTCTGAGCGATGACAGAAATTGTACTTTGAAAACTAAACAAATCATACGTCAACAAATAATCATAGTGGAGGCTATCTTTCTTTAAGAAGCTGAAACTAGCCAACGTTTTTTAAACATAAGAGCTAATCTTACTCTTTATTGGAGAGTTTGATCCTGGCTCAGGACGAACGCTGGCGGCGTGCCTAATACATGCAAGTCGAGCGCT
>NZ_SWLZ01000035.1 GCF_005502275.1 Robertmurraya siralis | reverse complement strand
TATACTATTACAATCACAAACGAATGAAGGCAAAATTAAAAGACCTAAGCCCGGTGGAATACCGAACTCAAGTCTTAAAAGTTGCATAAAAATATTTGTCTAACTTTATTGGGTCAGTTCAGACTTTCTCCACTTGCTTTTTTGGTTATTCAGATAGAGAACAGCTTCTTATAAAACATTAAAATATCTTGCTTCTGGATGGGCAAAGACAATGGCCGTAACCGATGCCTCGGGCTCCATCATGAAACCATCTGTCAGTTCAATCCCGATATCCTGTGGTTGAAGAAGTTGAAAAAGCTTTGCTTGATCTTCTAAATCAGGACAAGCAGGGTAACCGAATGAAAAGCGTTGACCTTGATATTTTGCGGCAAATCGCTGCTGCATTGTCATGCTTGCAGGATCTGGGAACCCCCATGCATCTCTCATTTGTCGATGAATCAATTCGGCAAAGCCCTCAGCAGATTCAAGTGCTAACGCCTGTAAGGCATGGGATTCTAGAAATCTTCCTGCACCTTTCAGTTTCTCTGCTTGTTCGCGAATTCCTCTTCCGGCTGTGACGGCGAAAAATCCAACGTAATCAATCTCCCCGCTATCCACTGATTTGATATAATCAGCAAGGCATAAATAAGCACCTTTCTGCTGACGGGGGAAATCAAATGTTTCGATTATACGTTCGCGATTAGTTGAGTCATAAATATAGATTTTATTGCCATCAGATTGGGCTGGGAAAAATTGATAAACAGCTCTAGGTTTAATCCAACCATTTTTCTTCGCTTCGTAAATAAGTTGATTAACTGTATCATTTACCTTGTGCGCTTTTTCATCATTGCCAGCCAATAACTTATCAATTTTTCCTTTTACTCCGAGGTGATGGCCAAGTAACATTTGCCTATTGATATATGGTTCAATATGGTCTAAAGTATAGCTCTTCAATAAATGTCTTTCCAGATCACGCGGAATATGAACAGGGACAGTTGTTGACACTTTCATTTTTTCCATAACGGCTGTTGTAACAGGGCGTTCGAATGTAAGAGTATTGGTCGCCTCTAAAATCTTTTCTTTCTTTTTCTCTAACAGCAGTAGCTTTTCTTCTTGATTTTGTATTTGATTAGCTAAAGATAAACCATTCATCGCATCTTTTGCATAAAGCACAAGACCATCATACTCTTTCGAGATCTTTGTATCGGTGAACTTTCTTGAAAGAGCTGCACCACCGACTAAGATCGGTATATTGATCCCAGCCTGTTTTAGATCATGGGCTGTTATGACCATTTGTTGAGCAGACTTTACTAATAGGCCGGACAAGCCGACTATATCGGGTTCCTCCTTTTTTACCGCTTCGATTAATGTCGAGGGTGCTACCTTAATTCCTAAGTCGATAACCTCGTAGCCGTTATTGCTCAAGATGATGTCGACTAAATTTTTACCAATATCATGAACGTCTCCTTTAACGGTCGCCAAGATAATTTTTCCTTTATTTGAGCTTGTATCATTTTTTTCCATAAAAGGTTCTAGGTAAGATACTGCTGCTTTCATCACCTCGGCACTTTGCAAAACCTCGGCGACAATTAATTCATTATTGTTGAAGAGGCGGCCAACCTCTTTCATTCCATCCATTAAAGGTCCATTGATGATTTCTAACGGTGTGGGGAATGTTTTTAAGGCATTATCTAAATCTTTAAGCAATCCTTCCTTAGTACCTTCAATTACATAGTATGCCAATCTTTTATCAAGGGGCATATTTGGAGTCGAGCTCCTGATTTCTTTTTTCTTATCTCGATAGAACTCTGTAAAGGTAGCTAAAGATTCATTTGTCGTCTCAAATAACAGTCTTTCCGCAAGTGCGACTTCATCCTTTGAAATCGAGGCAAAGCGTTCAAGCTTTTCCGTGTTAACGATCGCGTAATCAAGACCGGCCTGTGTGCAATGATAGAGAAAAACAGAATTTAAAATTTCTCTCCCGACTGGGGGTAAACCGAAAGAAACGTTGCTGATTCCTAAGATCGTTAATGCTTTAGGGAATTCTTCTTTAATCATGCGTATTCCTTCAATTGTTGCCTTAGCAGAACCTATATATTGCTCATCACCTGTACCTACAGGGAAGACAAGGGGGTCAAAAATAATATCCTGTGGTGCGATTTTATATTTGTGGACAAGAAGCTCGTAAGAACGTTTAGCAATTTCAAGCTTCCGTTCCGCTGATACCCCCATTCCTTTTTCATCTATCGTTCCGACGACAACTGCTGCTCCAAACCGATGGACAAGCCTTGCGACCGATTCAAAGCGCTCCTCGCCATCTTCTAAGTTAATGGAGTTGATTATTGCTTTACCTTGGGAATAGGCAAGGGCTTTTTCAATGACTTTATCATCTGTTGAATCAATGACAAGCGGTGCCTTAATTTTTTTTGTTACTTCTTTTAAAAAGTTTTCCATATCCTCAAGCTCATTACGATCCGGATCCGCTAAGCAAATGTCGATCACATGGGCCCCACCTTTAACTTGTGCTCGTGCGATTTCAGCAGCTTCCTCAAATTTTCCTTCAGAAATAAGGCGTTTAAATTTCCGCGAGCCGATGACATTTGTCCTTTCCCCAACCATAATAGGACGGAGGGTAGGATCGTCATAAATAAAGGGTTCAATCCCTGATACCATATGATAGTCCGTGCGGGCTGGCCTCCTAGGTTCATGACGCGTCATTTCTTCAGCAATTGCCTTAATATGTTCAGGTGTTGTGCCACAGCAGCCCCCGACTATATTTAACCAACCTTCTGCCGCAAATCCGCCTAGTTTTTTGGCAAGCGACGCTGGTGTTTCATGATAATTGCCATTTTCATCAGGTAGACCAGCATTAGGATAACAGCTTACTGCTGCAGTGGATAGCTGTGCAAGTGAGCGGATATGATCTTGCATAAATTCAGGTCCGGTTGCACAATTGAGTCCAACAGCGAGGGGGTTCATATGTTCAACAGAGATGTAAAATGCTTCGATTGACTGTCCTGCCAGAGTTGTCCCCATCGGCTCGATTGTCCCAGACAGAATGAGCGGTAACTCAATATGCCGCTTCTTAAATGCTTCTTGGATGCCTAGAAAGCCAGCCTTTACGTTTAGAAGATCTTGGCTTGTTTCAAGTAAAAGAATATCCACATTGCCATCGATGAGGCCGAGCGCTTGCTCTTCATATGATTTTTGCAGTTTTTCAAATGATGTTCCGCCAGTAACTGATAGTGTTTTAGTTGTCGGTCCCATTGAACCTGCGACAAACCTTGGCCAATCGGGGGTCGCTATTTTGTCGGCTGCTTTTTTGGCGATGAGTGCAGCTTGTCTGTTTAGTTCATAAGCTTTATGTCCAAGCTCATACTCGTCTAGTACAATTTCAGTAGCTCCAAATGTATTCGTTTCAATAATATCTGCACCTGCTTGTAAATACTGAAGGTGAATCGATTCAATAACATCAGGACGGGTAATATTCAAAATTTCATTGCAGCCTTCAAACTCTTCACCACCAAAATCGTTTGCCGTCAATGAAGCCTGTTGCAGCATGGTTCCCATTGCTCCGTCCATGATGAGAATTTTTTTCGTTAATTGCTTATTGAGTAATGCTTTTGACATTTTGCTTCCTCCTCGATATCCTGTTGCTACTTTCGTTAGTATAGCGAGCAAGCTCAACAGTCAGTTCATAACGTAAAAAAGGTGTGATTAAATAAATCCCATTAAATAATTCTGTCGCTGCATTGATTAAATCTTTCGTGATTGCAACACCTTCACGAGCTGCTTCTACCGGATTATTCGCTAATGATGCCATTGTATCACGAATATTTTGCGAAATTTTGATTCCGGGTACTTCATTGTGAAGAAATTCAGCATTTCTGCTACTTGTTAATGGCATCAACCCTATATAAATAGGGGTGTCTAAATGTTTAGTTGCTTGATAAACCTCGATTAATTTTTCTTCTGAATAGATCGGCTGAGTAATAAAATAGTCAGCACCATATTGGATTTTCTTTTCCATCCGTTCTACTGCTTTTTCCAGTGAACGAACATTTGGATTGAATGCTGCAGCAACAGAAAAGGCTCCCTTTTGTCCCAAATCTTTCCCTGAACTTGATAAACCGTCGTTAAATTGTTTAATCATTTGTATTAATTCAAATGAAGAGACATCGTAAACGGAAGAGGCACCAGGGAAATCGCCAACTCGTGCTGGATCGCCGGTCACAGCAAGTACATCATGCAGTCCTAGTGTGTGAAGTCCCATTAAATGGGATTGCAAACCAATAATATTTCGATCACGACAGGTGATATGCACTAAAGGACGCATGCCAACCTTTGTTTTTGTTAAGTATGCAAGAGCAGAATTTTCAATTCGAGGTGAGGCAAGGGAGTTATCTGCCAGTGTAATGGCGTCAATGCCTGCAGCTTTTAATTCTTTTGCCCCTTGAAAAAATTTTTCCGTGTTGAGTTTGCGCGGCGGATCTAACTCAACGATAACCGATGCTCTTTCTTTGACGATCGTTTGCAGAGGCACCTCATTTCGAACGGCTGTTTGCACGATCTTAGTGGAGGATTGCTTTTTTTGTTTAATGATTTTTTCGGTTACTGGAGTAGCACCCTTCAATTCCTCTGCAAAAGCACGTATATGCGCAGGTGTTGTACCACAGCATCCTCCAAGCAATCGCACCCCTTGTTCCTGAAAAGCTTTTGCTGAACTTTTGAAGTAGTCTGCATCGCCTTCATAATGGAATTTGCCATCTGTATAAGTTGGAAGACTAGCATTTGGAAATGCAGATAGAAAAGCTTTGCTAGGAATCTGCACTTCTTCTAAACTTTTAATCATATGATGAGGGCCAATTCGGCAATTTAAACCAACAACATCTGCACCTAATCCTTCGAGTTTCGCAAAGGCATCGTTAATAGCTGTTTGATTTTGCATGACGCCTGGTTCTTGAACGGAAACCTGTGCAATGATTGGGAGGGCTGTTTCTTTTCTAGCAATGGTTAATACTGTTTCAATCTCTTCAAGATCGTAAAAGGTCTCAAGCAGGATTCCATCTACATCCTCTAGCAGCAGACAATAAAGTTGTTCTCGAAAGCTGCGCTTAATTTCCTCAAGGGAGAGCGCCTTTGGATTTACACCACGGTTTCCACCCATTGTGCCAAGGACATAAACATCTTTTTGCGCCACTTCTTTGGCAATTCTTACTGCAGCGCTATTTATTTCCTTAACAGAGTCTTCTAAACCATATCTTTGAAGTTTTAAAAAATTGGCTGCATACGTATTTGTTTGGATAATATCTGAACCAGCTTCAATATAAGCTTGATGGATTTTTGTGATTTCATCTGGGTGTGAAAGGTTTAATTCTTCGAAGCAGCTATCTGTCCCATAGGAGTATAGAAGGGTCCCCATAGCACCATCTGCAATGAGAATTTCACTTTTTAGTTTTTCTAGGAAACTCATATTCTTACTCCTTTTTTATTTAATTGGTGAATAGGCATAGGTTAATGCCGTAGTAAAATCATTAATTAAATCGTCCGCATGTTCTAAACCAACAGACAATCTTAGTAAACTATTGCTGATTCCCCTTTTTTCTCGTTCTGCTTTTGGCATCGCTCCATGCGACATCTTCGCGGGGTATGAAAGGATTGATTCCACCGCTCCCAGGCTAACTGCAAAAACGGGAATTCTAACATTTTCAACGAATTTTTTAGTCAGTTCTTCTGATTCAAGTTCAAAAGATAAAACAGCCCCCGCGTTTAAAGCTTGCTTTTTTTGCAATTCATATTGGGGATGCTCTTTTAAACCAGGATAATAAACATTCTTTACTGAATCGTGCTGGCGGAAAAAGTGTGCCAATTTAGTAGCTGTTTTGACCGATTGCTGTAATCGAACTGATAATGTCTTAAGACCGCGCATTACTAACCAACAGTCCTGAACGCCGAGTACAGCCCCGAAGGAATTTTGTAAAAAAGCAAGTCGATTTGCCAATTCTTCATCTCTTACAACAGCGACACCTGCAACCACATCACTGTGACCGGATAAAAATTTTGTAGCACTGTGGAGGACGACATCCGCCCCTAATTGCAAAGGCCTTTGTAAGGCAGGAGTTAGGAAAGTATTATCGACAAATGTATATGCCCCATGTTTTTTGGCGATCAGACTGATTGCTTTAATGTCTGTAACTTTTAACGTTGGATTTGAAGGAGTTTCGACATAAAATACTTTCGTATTTGCTTGAACAGCCTTCGTGACGGCATCGAGATCAGTCATATCGACAAATGTATACTCAATGCCAAAGCGTGAGAGAACCTCTGTTACCATGCGATAGGTTCCGCCGTATACATCCTCCGTCATGACGACATGGTCACCTTTGGATAGGAGGAGAAAGGCGGTTGAAATGGCAGCCATTCCAGAAGCAAATGCAAACCCACGAGTACCACCCTCTAAATGAGCTAATTGCTCCTCGAGAGCTTCCCGTGTAGGATTCAAGCTGCGACCGTAATCATACTTTCCGTAAGTGTCAAAGCTTGATTGATGGAAGGTTGAGGCATGCTGAATGGGGACGCTGACAGCTCCAGTTGTAAGATCAAATTTTGAGTTATTGTGAAGCAACTTCGTTTCAAAAGAGTAACAACAGTCTTCGTTCATCGTACTACCTCCTGTTTGGCTTTTATGAATGCTTGCTGTAAATCATTTTTTAAATCATTGCTATGCTCTAATCCGACTGAGAAGCGCAGTAAACAATTATCTACCCCTGTTTCAAATCGAATCTTTTCGGGAATATCTGCATGGGTCTGTGTAGCAGGATAGGTGATAAAACTTTCAGTTCCACCTAAGCTTTCAGCAAATGTGATTAATTGCAAGTTTTGCAAGAAAGGATTCACCCATGCTTCATGTTGAATTCGAAATGAAACCATTCCTCCTCGTCCTGGGTAAAGGACATTTGTCACGGCGTCATGTTCTAACAGAAAGCGGACAAGCTCTTTTGCATTTTGCTCATGTTTTTCCATTCTTAGGGCTAGCGTCTTCATTCCCCGCATTAACAGCCATGAATCGAAAGGGCTTAGAACTGAGCCATTGCCATTATGATAGAAAGCTAGAGACTCGCAAAGTTCTTTTCCTTTCGCGACAATCAATCCGGCCAAAACATCATTGTGTCCGCCTAAATATTTGGTGGCACTATGGATGACGATATCAGCACCATCTCTAATCGGTTTTTGAATATAAGGAGTGTAAAACGTATTGTCGACAATTACTAAAAGTTTGTTTTCTTTTGCTATTTTTGAAACTGCCTTGATATCGGTTTGTTCCATAAGGGGATTTGTAGGTGTCTCAATAAAGATAGCTTTTGTTTTTTCGGTAATATATTCCTGTATATTGGCAACATCGCTCGTATTCACATATGTTGCTTTAAGGCCCCATTTCTTAAAGTTCTCCTCAAGAATACGGTATGTACCGCCATATAAATCCTTTGCGACAATCCATTCGTCTCCTGATTGAAAGAGAGAAAGTACTGTCAAAATAGCCGCCATTCCAGAACTACAGGCGAACCCGCCATCACCTTCTTCAAGCTCGGCTATCGTCTGTTCTAAAATTTGTCTTGTTGGATTTCCAGTTCGGATATAATCGTAGCCGCTTGATTGACCAATTCCTTCATGACGATAGGCGGTAGAAAGATAAATAGGAGGATTTACTGTACCTGTTGTTTTTTCACTGCGATTTCCGATTTGCGCCAATTTTGTTTCGAGTTCATACATAAGATAACACTCCTTAAGTTCATAAAATTTGCTTGTAATATGTCTGTATGCATCTTAAACAAAGACTTTGTTAAACAGAATTGTTGATAAAGCGATTTTGGCTTATTTCTTGTGAAACTTTGATTCGCACGCCCTTTTATTTCTATTGAAAGGTCTTATGAGAGAGAAAATGAGCTGAAAATCAACTCCGGCATATAACAAAGCCAAACAAAAAAAGTCTTCTATAAGAAGAAGACTTTTCATAACGGATATGAGCCATTCTTCTTATCTTCCAAGTTTATTTACAAAACTTGCAGGAATTAGCACCTTGCAATAAATACTTGCAGGTTGCTGAGGTTTCATAGGGCCAGACCCTCAACCTCTCTTGATAAGAAATTAAATTCAATTTTCTAAAATTTACTACAATAAACCAATAAAGTCAATGAGAAATTATTTCAGAGTGTAGACAAAGTCAAAAATAAAAAAAATCAGTTAAAACGTTTGATTTCGAGGCGCGAAGCCTTGGGAGGAGCGAATAGGTAATGAGCACCGGACAAGACGAGCAACGAAGAAAGCGAGCGTTTGCGGGCAGCCTGATTTTATTCCTCTTCAATTAAGTTTAAGATTGGGACAGTCTGTTCATATTCAGGATTTTGCTTCGAATAAATTCTCGCTGTTTTTGTTTGTTCATCAACATGTTGGATGATCACTGGAAACCCTTCATATGTGACGTTATGAACTTCAGCACTTTCTGCTATTTCCTTTGCACGACCAATATTCACGCATCGTTCATCTCCTTGATTTATATTCATTCATAATTTGCCTATTGATGAGGAAATTTATCCAATGATGTAATAATTTAAACGGGTGTTAAAATTTTATTACAATAGGTAATTGCCTAGCAAAAGTTTTTACTGTTTGCACAGTTAAAACCTTTGTAGTTCTTACATGAACGTGTTAGAATAGCCTTGAAAACGTTATATCCTCTGAAAAATAATATTATTCTAACATTTGAGTTTATCAATGGAGGAGATAGAGGATAAAGTGATCAATTTCTTAAAAGATTTTGGAGGTATTTCACATGAGGAAGCCATCAGATGGTCAAGGACCAGTATGGCAAGGATTTCACGGACCGAATTTAGGATATGTCATAGAGATGTATGAAGCCTATTTAGAAAATCCTGATTCAGTGGACGAAGAGATAAAAGCATACTTCGCAGAAAATGGACCACCTACATTGGAAAAGAATGAGATTGCACATTCCGAATCTAATGTAATTCAAGTTAGCACACCGATTGAAAAAATATTAGCAGCAGCCAATCTCGCTGACAAAGTCAGGGGCTATGGCCATTTAGCAGCTGATATTTACCCCTTGAAAAATCAAGAACCTGATAAAGAATTAATCGAAATGGAGTATTACGGACTAACGAAACAAGATCTAGAGGAAATACCAGCTCATTTTATCTCAACGGATATTCCACACCATCTAAAAAATGGTTATGATGCAATTGAGTACTTGAAAAAGGTATACACCGGAAAAATTGCTTTTGAAATCCGACATGTTAATAATAATCAAGAGAAAATGTGGATTCGCAACAAAATTGAAAGTGGGAGTCTGCTTCCATCATTAACTGCTGATAAAAAGAAAAAAGTGCTGAAACGCTTAACAGAGGTCGAGGAGTTTGAAAAATTTATCCATAAAACCTTCGTTGGCCAAAAACGCTTTTCTATAGAGGGCCTGGATTCATTAGTTCCTTTAATCGATGAAATTATTTTGGAAACGGTTGAGAACGGTGCCTCAACAATTAATATTGGAATGGCTCATAGGGGGCGTTTGAACGTTCTTGCTCATAATTTAGGAAAGCCGTATGAAATGATTTTTGCAGAGTTTCAGCATGCACCAAATAAAGAATTAGTGCCTTCAGAAGGCTCGATTGGAATTAATTTTGGGTGGACAGGAGATGTAAAATATCATCTTGGTCTTAATCGTGAATTACCTGAAATGAATCAGCGCAAAGCGAGAATTACATTGGCGAATAATCCGAGCCATCTTGAATTTGTTGGAGCTGTAGTGGAAGGATTTACCCGTGCTGCCCAAGATAATCGTACAGACAAGGGGTATCCGAAAGAAGATTTAAGCTCGGCATTGGCTATTCTTGTCCATGGTGATGCCGCATTTCCTGGACAAGGAATTGTAGCTGAAACGTTAAATTTAAGCCGCTTAAAAGGATATCGTACGGGTGGTACGATTCATGTCATTGCCAATAACTTGATTGGTTTCACTACTGAGAGAACGGATTCTCGTTCCACGAGGTATTCGAGTGATTTAGCTAAAGGCTATGAAATGCCGATTTTACATGTTAATGCTGATGATCCAGAAGCGGTATTGGCCGCAGCACAATTTGCCTGTGAATATCGTGAAACGTTTAAAAAGGATGTTCTAATTGATCTCGTCGGCTATCGCAGGTTTGGCCATAATGAAATGGATGAACCGATGACGACAAATCCGTTAATGTACCAACTTATTCAAAAACACCCAACTGTGAAGAATCTATACGCACAAAAATTACTTCAGGAAGGTATTCTTACACAAGGCGAGCTTAAACAGCTCGAAAGTGAAGTAAGTACTAGACTTCAGGAAGCATATGAAAAAGTGCCGGAAAAAGAGGAAAAAGAAGGAGATCCTAAACCACCTGAAACTGTGGAGAAAGGAATTTCTAGGATGAAAACAGGGGTTCCTCTTGAAAAGCTACAGAAAATGAATGAAGAGCTTTTACAATGGCCGGCAGGATTTCAAGTATTCAGCAAATTAAGTAGAATTTTAAAGAGACGCCTAGATGCATTTAAAGATAATGGAAAAGTCGATTGGGGCTTAGCCGAGACGCTTGCTTTTGCCTCCATAATCGCTGATGGAACTCCTGTGCGCCTTTCAGGTCAGGATTCAGAGCGCGGTACATTTGCTCATCGAAATATCGTTTTATATGATCAGAATACAGGGGAAAAATTTTCTCCATTGCACCGCTTATCAGATGCGAAGGCTTCTTTTAGTGTCTATAACAGTCCGTTATCAGAAGGTTCCGTGCTAGGTTTTGAATACGGATACAATGTTTTTGCGCCTGAAACATTAGTTATATGGGAAGCGCAATTTGGCGATTTTTCTAATGCCGCACAAGTTATTTTTGACCAATTTATTTCATCAGGAAGGGCGAAGTGGGGTGAAAAATCGGGACTCGTTATCCTTCTTCCTCATGGATACGAGGGCCAAGGACCAGAGCATTCTAGTGCCCGTATGGAAAGATTTTTAACGCTGGCAGCGGAAAATAACTGGACAGTTGCTAACCTAACGTCTGCCGCACAATACTTTCATATTTTAAGAAGGCAGGCTGCAATTTTAAATAAAGAGGAGGTACGCCCTCTTGTCATCATGACGCCAAAAAGCTTGCTGCGAAACCCTAGAGTAGCATCGCATCCAAGTGCCCTGAGTAAAGGAGAATTCCATTCAATTATCGAGCATAAAGCGACTGGGCCAAAGGCTGATAAGATCGAGCGCGTAGTTTTGGGAACAGGGAAAATGATTATCAATCTTCTTGAACAGCTAGATACTGTAGAAAATACGGAATGGCTCCATGTGGTCAGTGTGGAAGAAATTTATCCTTTTCCAATGGAAAGTCTGAAAATGATTTTGGATAAATTTCCTAATTTAAAGGAAATTGTTTGGGTCCAAGAAGAACCGAAAAATATGGGAGCGTGGACATTTGTTGAACCCCGTATTAAAGAAATAGCGGCAAGCAATATTGAAGTGCACTATGTTGGGCGACGTCGCCGTTCAAGTCCGGCTGAGGGAGATCCTGATGTTCATAAGATGGAGCAAGCATGTATTATTGATAAAGTAATCACCCGTTTTTGAAGAAGGAGGAAATTAAGGTGGCGGAAATTCGAATTCCAGAGTTAGCAGAATCAATTACAGAAGGAACTGTAGCTGGATGGCTAAAAAAAGTGGGCGACAAAATTGAAAAAGGCGACTATTTAGTTGAATTAGAAACTGATAAGGTCAATGTTGAAATCATCTCTGACTACAGTGGGATCTTGACTGAAATGAAATATAATGAAGGGGATACTGTTAATGTCGGAGAAGTGATTGCTATCGTTTCAGAGGAGGGAAAGGAACCAGCTCCTGTCTCTGTTCAAGAAACGCACGTTGAAGAAAATATACAAGAGCAGCCAAATTCAGCATTAAAAGAAGAAAAGAAGGAACGCCCAATCGCATCCCCATCGGCACGGAAACTAGCAAGAGAAAAAGGCATTGATTTAAGTCAAGTTCCAACAGTTGATCCGTTAGGACGAGTACGTGCTCAAGATGTTCAAGGATTTCAACATGAACAACCGAGGGCTGCTACACCAGCACCGGTGCCTGCAGCAAGGCAAGAGATAGTGAGCGATGATAAGCCAGTGGAACGAATTCGCATGTCCCGCAGAAGACAAACGATCGCTAATCGCTTAGTGGAAGTACAGCATACAGCGGCTATGCTGACTACTTTTAACGAAGTTGATATGACAAATGTATTAAATTTACGCAAGCGCCGGAAAGATAAATTTTTGGAAGAAAATGATGTAAAGCTTGGTTTTATGTCATTTTTTACAAAAGCAGTCGTTGCCGCATTAAAGAAATCACCGCTATTGAACGCTGAAATACAAGGTGATGAAATTGTTCTGAAAAAGTTTTATGATATTGGAATTGCTGTCTCCGCTCCGGAAGGACTTGTTGTACCGGTCGTGCGCGACGCAGACCGAAAAAGTTTTGCGGAAATTGAGAAAGACATTTTAGCGCTTGCTGATAAGGCTCGTCAAAACAAACTTGCCCTTACCGATCTGCAAGGTGGTACCTTTACGATTACAAATGGTGGAGTGTTCGGTTCTTTGCTCTCCACACCAATCTTAAATGGACCACAGGTTGGAATTTTAGGCATGCATTCGGTTAAACTTCGTCCAGTTGCCATAGATGAGGAAAGGATGGAGAATCGTCCGATGATGTATATCGCCCTTTCTTATGACCATCGAATCGTCGATGGCAAAGAGGCGGTTACATTTTTAAAGCGAATTAAAGAACTTATCGAGGATCCTGAATCATTAATTTTTGAATAGGCATTATTCAAAAACAGCCACCGTTGCAAAATGTGCACGGTGGCTGTTTTTTGTTTCCAAAATATTATACATTATCATTCTTAATCCTTAAAAGGCTTTAGTCCACGTTTTCTAATTTCATCTTTCAAAATTTTTGCCCATTCCTTATCCTTTTCCGACTTCAATGCATCGCGATACGAGACGATTAACAATTCATTACTCATAATCTTCATTGTGCATACCTCCAGGTAAAAGGATTGTAAATCTATGTTTATTCATTGTAAAGGATCTTTGCTGCTTTGAAAAGACATTTCGCGAAATTTTCGAAAAATAATGTAGACTGAAATTTTTTCAACCTTTAGATGTAGCTCTGTTCGTTCTTACTCCCAATGTAGCGGAAGTAATGTAAAGATATGATGGATGTATAAGGGAGGATGGAGAAATGAATTATGATTATTATATCCGGACAGAGCTGGCGAAAATAAAAGTGATTGAACTTAGACAGATTTCATATAGGTATTCAATCTTAAAGAAAGAGCAGGGACGAAATCTTATCCAAAGCTTGATAGAGTTGTTCTGGAATTAATGGATTTGCTATAGCTATGAAAGACAAGCGGAATCTCTTCAGTTAAAATAGAGATGTCAGAAAAGTCTTGAAGTTGTAGGAGGTCGTTGAGATGAAGGTTTTTGTATACGGCACATTAAGGAAGCATGAAGGAAATCATGCGCTATTAAAAAGCGCTGTTCTTATTGCCCAACAAGCGTGGATATATGGAGAGCTATTTGATACTGGATATGGTTACCCAGCGATGAAACGCTCCGAACAAGGGAAGGTATATGGAGAATTATATGAAATCGATCAAGCGATTTTATCGAAATTGGATGATCTTGAAGAGTATAAGGCTGACAGGGAGGATAATTTATATGAGCGAATGGAAGCACAAATCTTTACGGATAATGGAGAATATTCCGGCCTTGTCTACATAGAGAAAAAGGAAGGTTTAGGTAAAGAACTGATCCCACATGGAGATTGGAAATTATATCAACTGTTAAACAAAAAACCAGCTTCCATTTATTACTTTGCTTATGGATCTTGTATGGACGTCGAAAGGTTTGAGAAAGCACAAGTCGCTCACCTTTTTGAAAAAGTGGCAGGAGCTTGTAAACTGGAAGGCTATTCTATGAAATATTTATTTAGCGCAAATGATGGAGGACGGGCTGATATTATTGAAGATGGTGGTGTGACGGAAGGGATTTTATATGATATTCCTTTTCAAGGATTATACTATCTTTTTGATAGGGAAGGCTTTAATTTGGGGTGGTATCGGCCAACATTTGTTGATGTGAAAATGAGTGAAACACTGATTCCGGATGTTTTAACTTTTCATGTATATAAGAAACAACCAGAGTCGGCTCCGCCACTTCACTATGCAAAAGAAATTCTTCGCGGCTCTAAAGGGAGAGTGAGTCCAGGATATTATCAGAAATTGGAGGAAGAACTTGTCAGACTCGGATGTAAATTGTAATTTTTTCTGAGAAAAATGTTTCATGCAAGCATAAGGGTGGTAAAAAGGAGTAACACCATCTCAGAAAGAAGGTGCTCTTTATGAATACATTTATTGAGAATCGCTATTATGAAGTGGTCTACGAAAATAAATGTTATCAATTTCTTGAATTCATTAGACTAGATACAATTTGCGAAAAAACATATGTAACATTAAAAAATGTCCTTACAGGCGAATTTTTCACTTTTGATGAAGGTAAAATCATGAAAATACGAAAAAAGCTTACTCATTAAGGGTGTTTTTGTGTGAATTGAGCACAGTGTTCTTTTCTCTGTTTGTTTTTCTATTGAGCATTTGTTTTGAGAAAAGTATCTTCATTATCAAAAAGAGTTGCACCACTCAAAGTATATTTCTATAATAATGTAGGAATAAACAATGAAGGAGTATAGAATGAGACATCTAACTTGGAATAATTCGGAAACAATCAAAATGGTTAAGTGTATTCATACAAATGCTGAAAAGTATATTGTGAGTCGTGCGTTAACAGTCGGCCAATCTTATGAAGTTAAAAATGAAACAGAGGAATTTTACTTTATTGTCGACAATAGTGGAAAAGTTGGCGGATTTTATAAGGATTATTTTGAGGAGATTCATAAGTAAGGTTGTTATTTTATATGGAAGCCGATATCCTTCTGGGACCAATAAAAATAACAAATAAAATGCCCATTAAATTGCACATAAAAAACTGCGCTTTTATAAAAAATCGCAGTTTTTTGTTGACTTTTTGCTCATGTTCTCTCCGATCATTTCATGGAATCAGAGGACCTTTCCGCCATGCTGAAAGACGTTGAAACCATGGTTTCACATGAAATGAGCACAAAATCAGTAGTATGGTTTTAATAATTTGATTCAATATATAAGAACTACGGGGAAATATGGATTTATACATTGTCTATGAACCAGATGAAGTGAACGCAAGTAGGACTGTTTATGCAGATCTCACAGATGTTGAAATTGAGAAAACAGATTGTCTAGAAGATGTTAAAATATATTATGATAATTTAGAATGAATAATTGCGTTATGGAAATGTGATGTTTTTATTTTCAACATAGAGGTGGATATTTTGAAGGCTTATCTATATGTCGGAATTGGCGGGGCGGTTGGAAGTTTATTGCGATATTTCGTTTCATTCATAACGCTCTATTTTTTTGGAAATGCTTTTCCATACGGTACCGTCGCAGTAAATTTGTTAGGAGCCTTCCTTTTAGGGTGGTTCACATCCCATATACTTTATCAGACGAATCCTTCGTTAGCTACTGGAATTGGAACAGGAATGATTGGTTCTTTTACTACTTTATCGACGTTAAGTGTAGATGTTTTATTTTTATGGGAAAATGATGCAATCATGGCTCTGCTCTTATACGTCACGATTAGTATGATTGGTGGTCTCTTTTTTGCATACGCAGGGTTAAAAATTGGACAAAAGCAGGTGGATTCTTAATGATCGGATGGGGATTTGTTGCTGTTGGTGGCTTCTTCGGTGCGATAAGTAGATTTTGGATTGGAAATGTTGTAAAAAGGCTAAAGCTGACGAAGCTGCCACTAGCAACCTTAATTGTCAATCTAATCGGCTCATTTTTTCTTGGATACTTATTTGCAGGAGTTTCTGAACATATATATTCATTATTTGGTGTTGGTTTTTTGGGGGCCTTTACCACCTTTTCAACAATGAATGTAGAGGCCATTCAATTGTTAAATGGAAAACACATCTTTACAGGAGTTTTTTATTTAGGAATTACGTACCTAATTGGTGTGCTGTTGGCTTTTTATGGCTATTTCCTGGCAATAAATTAAGAGGGTGTCTGAAAGACACCCTCTTAATTTATTGTTGATTTGTGACAGCAATCGATTCCTCTTTTTTATATAAATATTTAGCTATTAATGTTTGAACAATTAGAAAGCTTCCACCAATCGCCCAATAAAGAGGAAGAGCAGCAGGAGCATTTAATGAAACAAAAACGATCATGACAGGTGAAAGTAATCCCATTATTTTCATTTGCTTTTGCTGTTCTTTCGGCATATTTGCTAAGGAAACTTTAAACTGCAAATAGTAAACAATACCAGCAATCGCTGTTAGCCAAATGTCCGGTTGTCCAAGGCTGAACCATAAGAAAGAATGGCTGGCTATTTCAGCAGAACCTCTTATTGCATAATAGAATCCGATCAAAATAGGCATTTGAATCAAGAGCGGCAAGCATCCTATCGATAATGGATTAACATTATGTTTTTTATATAGAGCAAACATTTCCTGCTGAAGCTTTTGCTGTTCAGCCACGTCTTTTGTTTTCTTTAGCTTTGTTTGAATGGCATCAAGCTCTGGTTTCATCGCATCCATTTTTATTTTCATGGACCGCTGTTTTTTTGTTTGTTTAAGCATCATTGGCATAAGGATAAGGCGAATAATCAATGTGATAAAAATAATCGATAAACCGAAATTTCCTCCAAATAAATTGGCCGTAGTATGAATTAAATTTTCAAAAGGCAACACAACAAAAGTGTGAAAGAAACCTACATTATTTCCGTTCTGGGCAGAACAAGCTGATAAAAAAATAACCGTAAACAATAATACAATCAATATTTTTAATTTATATTTCATTCTGAACCTCCAGTATGAGTACTAGTCTGCTATGAATAATGAAATAGCATGACTGTCGTCCTCATCTGGGGCTCCTGTTTTTTTTCTAATATATCTCATAACCCAAATCAAGATATAATGAAAGGATGGATTTGCATTGAAAAAATGGGTGTCAACAGGAAGCAATCCATGTTCATTATCTAGTTGATGGGAAGCGATAAATTGATATTCGATATTCCAGATCCATATTAGATCGAGCAATATAAGGAATAAGCCGGCATACATCGTATAAAGTGCCGAAAGGCTAATAAAATCAAACAAGGATTCTAGCATAAGTTCACCTCGATAATTGGAAGCACCATCTTTCAGTATAAGAGGTGAAAGATGTAAATGCAACTTAACTATTTATACGATTTACTTTAGAAAAGGTTTCATGCTTTATTTTGGTCATGCGTTTATTCCTCTTTAATGTTAATCTGCTCAATCGTTAAAGAGAGCGCTGTATATCCGTTTTTGCTGTAAAAAGCAGTTTCGCTTGAATCAATCGTTTTCTAATAAGAACGCCGAGCCATGAAGCAAGTCCAGCTTTGATCATTCCAACTAACAAAAACGGTATAAAGCCACTGGTAAAAGCAGCAGTCCAAGATAAAGCTGCTGAAATCTTTAACCATATTGTCCCAAAAAATAAGGTGATGAGCATCCCGATTATATTAGCGATAAGTGCATGTTTAAAAGTAAAGCCTAGCTTTTCTAAATATATGCCCATGATAAAAGTGGCAGGAAGAAATCCAACTAAAAATCCCCCTGTCGGTCCGATAAGTTTTGAAATTCCTGCTGAGAACTCAGCAAAAACAGGTACTCCTGCAGAACCAATTACTAAATACAAGAGAACCGATAAAGTTCCATATTTTGAACCTAAAATAGTTGCGGCCAGCCCAATTGCTAATGTTTGTCCAGTAATGGGAACAAGTGGGAGCGGAATGGTTAACTGTGCCATAATTCCAATGATTGCTGCAAAAAGAGCAGTTAAAATCATCGATCTTAATTTGATTTGTTCCTTATTCATCATATGCTCCTTTCAAATGTTAACTTGTTTTTAATTTTGGTTTACATATAGACTATAAGGTTTACAGAAATATTTGTCAATCCAATTATCGTTAGTCAGGAATGATTGTGAAAACTTCTTAAATACGTTAAAATGATTTACAAAACATGATTGGGGAGGGAAAGCTTTGAAAAAAGCGTTAATAAATATCGATTATACTGTTGACTTTGTCACTGGAGCTTTACCTTGTGGAGAGCCCGGCGAGAAAATAGAAGGAGAAATTACAAAAATAACAGAGAATTTTATTAACCAAGGTGAATTGGTTGTTTTTGCTATCGATTTACATAAAAGAGATGACCGTTATCATCCAGAAACGAAGCTATTCCCGCCACATAATATTGAAGGTACAAGTGGTCGTGATTTGTTCGGAAGTTTAGAAAAACTCTATCATGATAACAAAGAGCTTGAAAGTGTTTATTGGATGGATAAGACTAGATATAGCGCCTTTGCGGGAACTGATCTTGAAATTAAATTAAGAGAAAGAGCAATTACAGAACTACATTTAGTTGGTGTTTGTACAGATATTTGTGTTTTGCACACTGCTGTTGATGCATATAATAAAGGTTTTAATATAACTGTCCATGAAAATGCTGTTGCAAGTTTTAATGAGGTAGGACATAGGTGGGCGTTGGAACATATTAAAGGTTGTTTAAATGGTAAAATCGTATAGTTTTAACGATGAATCGATTGCTTCATATATGTCATTTGGCAATCGAATTGGAGAAGAAGGAAGGACAAAGTTTATGAGTAACCACTATCGTGATGATAGCTTAACTTTACATACCGATTTATATCAAATTAATATGGCTGAAACATATTGGGAAGATGGAATTCATAATCGAAAAGCTGTTTTCGAGGTTTACTTCCGCAAGCTTCCATTTGGAAATGGTTATGCTATTTTTGCAGGGCTTGAACGAATTATTGAATATATCCAACAATTTCGCTTTACAGATAGCGATCTTGAATATTTGAAAAATGAGGCCGGTTATGGAGTCGACTTCCTCGAATATTTGAGAACGTTGCGTTTTACTGGGAATATCCGTTCTGTTGTGGAAGGAGAAGTTGTTTTTGGCAATGAACCATTAATTCGCGTTGAAGCCCCTTTGGCAGAAGCTCAACTAATTGAAACAGCGTTGCTAAACATTGTGAATTACCAAACATTGATTGCAACAAAAGCTTCTCGAATCAAACATATTGTTGGTGACGAAATAGCGATGGAATTTGGAACGAGAAGAGCACATGAACTCGATGCTGCTATTTGGGGAACAAGAGCTGCTTTTATCGGTGGTTTTAATTCCACTTCCAATGTTCGTGCCGGAAAAAAGTTTGGTATTCCCGTATCGGGTACGCATGCCCATTCGTTAATTCAAGCTTATAAGGATGAATACACTGCTTTTCATAAGTATGCACGCCGTCATAAGGACTGCGTCTTTCTTGTTGATACATATGACACGTTAAGATCAGGGGTACCAAATGCGATAAAGGTTGCCAAGGAATTAGGCGATAAAATTAACTTTGTCGGAATTCGTTTGGATAGCGGTGACTTAGCATATCTTTCAAAAGAAGCAAGAAGGATGCTTGATGATGCTGGATTCCCAAATGCAAAAATTGTTGCTTCCAATGATTTAGATGAGTACACAATCATGAACTTAAAAGCACAGGATGCGAAAATAAACGTTTGGGGGATCGGAACGAAATTAATTACTGCTTACGATCAGGCTGCTTTAGGTGCTGTTTATAAATTAGCTTCGATAGAAGATGACAATGGTGAGATGCAGGATACAATCAAAATTAGTGGTAATCCAGAAAAAGTGTCAACACCTGGCTTAAAAAGAGTATATCGCATTATCAATAGTATCAATCATAAATCAGAAGGGGATTATATTGCCTTAGAGGACGAAAATCCGCAGGAAGAAGAACCGTTAAAAATGTTCCACCCTGTTCACACTTATGTAAGTAAATTTGTTACCAATTTTGTGGCAAAAGAATTGCATCAGGATATTTTTGCAGGAGGAGAGCTTGTTTATCAGTCTCCGTCTATCTGGGAAATACAACGCTATGCTGATGAAAATCTTGAACTCCTGTGGGAGGAGTATAAACGAACATTAAATCCCGAAGAATATCCAGTCGATTTAAGTCAAAAATGCTGGGACAATAAAATAAAGAACATTCAAGAAGTCCAAGCGAAGCTGAAAAAGGACGCTTTTTTAAAATAAGGAGCTTTTTATAGAGGACTCGGTCCCATTTAAAATATTGGACGATGTACTAAAAAAAGCATGAATTATGATATAAGGAGGAGAGTCATGTGAGAAAGCTACAGCAGCAAATTATAAAGGAATTATCCGTTCAGTCAATAATAGAGCCAAAAGAGGAAATTACAAAACGAGTTCATTTTCTTAAAGATTATCTAAAGAAAACAAAGGCAAACGGTTTTGTGTTAGGGATAAGTGGTGGACAGGATTCTTCATTAGCTGGTCGCTTGGCACAGCTTGCTGTTGAGCAACTTCGAACTGAAGGATTTGCTGTAAAATTTGTAGCTGTTCGTCTTCCTTACGGTGCGCAAAAGGACGAAGATGATGCACAAAAAGCTTTGAGGTTTATTCAGCCTGATGAATCATATTCATTTAATGTGAAGGATGCGGTTGATGCTGTCAAAGCTGAATATGATAAAAGTGTCGGTGGGCAAGAATTAAGGGATTATCACAAAGGAAATGTGAAAGCACGAATGCGAATGATTGCCCAATACGCGATTGGAGGGCAAGCCAATCTCTTAGTTATCGGCACTGATCATGCGGCGGAGGCTGTTACTGGATTTTTTACAAAATACGGCGATGGTGGGGCCGATTTACTGCCATTATCAGGTTTGACAAAACGTCAGGGAAAAGCACTTTTAAAAGAATTAGGTGCTGATGAGAGTATTTATTTGAAAATCCCAACTGCGGATTTACTTGATCAAACGCCCGGGCAAGCTGATGAAACGGAACTTGGAATCACGTATGATCAATTAGACGATTATTTAGAAGGAAAAGAAGTAGCAGAGGAAGTAGCAGAGAAAATAGAAGAGCGTTATCTTTTAACAGAGCATAAAAGGCAGCTCCCTGCAACAATGTTTGATCATTGGTGGAAATAATTAGCGAACAGCTAAGAATGTAAACCACAAATGGTAGTAATTTGTTTGACAATCCTCAAAAATAGCCTGGACAGAGTATTAGAAATGCCCATTGTCAATTTCTTTTTTGACAATGGGCATATTTGAATTATGATAGCTTTTCGTTCAATATTTTTTGAGCAAAAGCCGTACTTTCCTCACTAGGTGGTTTGATATCCTTTAATGGATACTCCATGCCAAGAGCTTCCCATTTATAGACACCAAGCTGATGATAGGGCAGAACATCGACTTTTTGCACATTTTTTAAAGTGCCGATAAATTCGCTTAATCGTTTTAAGTCATCGATATCATCAGTGATTGTTGGAACAAGAACATGCCGAATCCATACTGGTATATCATGAGCCGATAAATACTTAGCAAACTCAAGAATATGGTCATTTGCCATTCCAGTAAGTTTTTTATGTTTTTTTCTATCGATATGCTTTAAATCCAGCAAAATTAAATCTGTATACTGAAGAAGTTCTTGTAAATTCGTTTGAAACTGTTCTGCATGGGAATAACAGCCGCCAGAAGAATCGATTGTCGTATGAATCCCTAATTTTTTACATTCTTTAAATAATTCGATTAAAAATGGAATTTGTAGAAGAGGTTCCCCGCCAGAAACGGTAATTCCTCCTCCGGATGCTTCAATGAATGGTAAGTAGGATTTTAAATCATCGATGATTTCGGAAACGGACATTTGCTTACCAATTCCTATTTCCCAAGTATCGGCATTATGGCAAAACTGGCAGCGAAGAAGGCATCCTTGTGTGAAAATGACGTAGCGGATCCCTGGCCCATCAACAGTTCCAAAAGTTTCGATTGAATGAATGTTTCCGTTCATGATGATTAATCTCCCTTCAAATTAGGAAAGCACGATTTTTTCGCATGCTAAAAAATTTTTGAAAGAGGAGTTATGAATCAACTCCTCTAATATTACTTACAAAGAACCGTGGAATGTTCTATTAATGACATCTAATTGTTGTTCTCTTGTTAATTTAATAAAGTTTACTGCGTAACCAGACACACGAATGGTTAACTGTGGATATTCCTCAGGATGTTCCATCGCATCTAATAATGTTTCTCTGTTAAAGACGTTGACATTTAAATGATGCCCTTGTTTTACAGCGTACCCATCTAGTATGCTAACAAGGTTGTTGACGCGGTTCTCATCCTCTTTACCTAATGCTTTAGGAACGATGGAGAATGTGTTTGAGATACCGTCCATCGCATAGCTGTATGGTAATTTTGCGACAGATGAAAGGGATGCCAATGTGCCCTTTGTATCACGACCATGCATCGGATTGGCTCCTGGAGCGAATGGCTCGCCAGCGCGACGTCCATCTGGAGTGTTACCAGTCTTTTTACCATAAACGACATTTGATGTAATGGTCAGGATAGACATCGTATGAAGAGAATTACGATAAGTAGGGTGCTTGCGTAATTTCTTCATGAATCTTTCAACAATATTTACGGCAATGCTGTCAACACGGTCATCATTATTTCCGTATTTAGGGAAATCACCATCAATTTCAAAATCCACCGCTAAGCCATTTTCATCGCGAATTACTTTTACTTGAGCGTATTTAATGGCACTTAATGAATCGGCAACAACACTTAATCCGGCAATTCCTGTTGCCATCGTCCGTAAAATTTCTGTGTCATGAAGTGCCATTTCAATGCGTTCATAACTGTACTTGTCATGCATATAATGGATGACGTTAAGAGTATTAATATATAACCCAGCAAGCCATTCCATCGTTTGATCAAATTTTTCCATTACTTCTTCATAATTTAAAATTTCTGAAGTAATTGGGGAAGTGGCAGGTCCAACCTGAACTTTCTGCTTCTCATCTTTGTTGCCGTTGATGGCGTATAGCAGAGCTTTTGCTAAATTGGCACGGGCTCCGAAAAATTGCATTTGCTTTCCGATTTCCATGGCAGATACACAACATGCAATACCGTAATCATCGCCGTACTCCGGACGCATAATATCATCGTTTTCATACTGAATCGCACTTGTTTCAATCGAAACCTTTGAACAGAACTTTTTAAAATTCTCAGGAAGCTGAGTGGACCATAATACAGTTAAATTTGGTTCTGGAGCAGGACCAAGGTTTCTTAATGTGTGCAAGAAGCGGAATGAGTTCTTTGTCACAAGCGGGCGGCCATCCATTGCCATGCCCCCGATGGATTCTGTTACCCATGTAGGATCTCCAGAGAATAATTCATTATAATCAGGTGTGCGGGCAAACTTGACAAGACGTAGCTTCATCACAAAATGATCGACTAATTCTTGTGCCTCTTGTTCAGTTAGAACACCATTTTCTAAATCCTTTTCGATATAGATATCTAAGAATGTAGACACTCGTCCTAAGCTCATCGCTGCACCATTTTGCTCTTTTACAGCTGCTAAATATCCGAAATAGAGCCATTGGAAAGCTTCCGTCGCATTTTGAGCAGGTTTAGAAATGTCAAAACCGTAACTTTTCGCAAGTTCTTTTAATTCTTTTAAGGCGCGATATTGCTCTGATAATTCTTCTCTTTGTCTAATCACGTCCTCACTCATAACAGAAGTCATATTATTAAAATCATTTAACTTCTGCTCCATTAGGAAGTCTACCCCATAAAGGGCAACACGGCGATAGTCACCGATAATACGTCCTCGTCCGTATGCATCAGGTAAACCGGTAATAATTCCTACTTTACGAGCAAGTCTCATTTCAGCAGTATAGGCATCGAAAACACCTTGATTATGGGTTTTTCGATAGTCAGTAAAGATTCTTTCTACTTCCTTATCCATTTCATAACCGTATGATTCGCAAGCTTGGCTAGCCATCCTTACGCCGCCGAATGGCTGTAAAGAGCGTTTGAAGGGTTTATCTGTTTGGAAGCCGACGATTTTTTCTAAGTTTTGATTTAAATATCCTGGTCCATGAGAAGTAATGGTAGATACGATTTTCGTATCCATATCAAGCACGCCGCCGTTTTCACGTTCCTGCTTCGTTAAATCCATTACTTGTTCCCATAATTTAGAAGTCGCTTCTGTTGGTCCTTCCAAAAAACTGTCTTCACCTTCATATGGCGTAAAGTTCCTTAAAATAAAGTCACGTACATTCACTTCTTCTTGCCATCTACCTTTTGCAAATCCTTTCCACTGTTCCATCATAAAAAAACACCTCTGTCATTTTTATTTGTCAATATAACAGTTGATACAATTTAACTATATTTAAAGTATAACAGATTTTATGTGAATATCATCACATGTAAATGATATTTTCGTGAATTTATTGTGAACAAAAGGATTTCATCTATGTTGATATTTTGTGCAAACTGAAAAAATACGAATCTGTACTATAACTTTCTAACGGTTTATAGAAGCTGTTATATAAAAAATAGAGTTCATTACTATTATTGTAACGTTAAAAATACAATATAAGTTAATAAAATATGGAGTTTTAATGAAATCAATTGGAGGGAAGAAGAGGAGGCAATGAAGAGTAGAAGAGGGAGAAGAAATACATTTCCCTCCCATCATAATTTCTAATCAACGACAATATTGGCAATCATTGGACCATTGCTACCCATATCTGGATGGGTTAAACAGACTAGACGGTAGACTCCTTCTTCTTTAAGCTGGAGCTCTACTGTTGTTTCCTCTCCTTTTTTGACAACACCTTTAATATCTGTGCCCTCAATAATAAAAGGATGTTCATGGCCGTTTACACCGTATAACCGAAGCAGGACTTTTTCATCTTTGCCAACATAAATGGTTCCTGGGTCCCATCGGTACGCTTCAATTTCCTTCCCATCTTCTGTTTTTGTTTTAAATTCAGTCGTGACGAGATGTATTTCTCTGAGCTGTTCTCCTTGAGCAGTAGTGGTGACTGTTTCCTTCGAGAAGAGCAGCCAGATAGAGCCTGCAGCGATTGCTACAAAAATGAGTACAAATAATAAGATAGAACGTTTTTTCAATACAATGAATTGCATTGGAGATACCCCCTTTATAAGTTGTCCATTACTACTATATGCATGACGGTAGTGAGAACTTGTCTAAAAACTGATTCGTTTATCTTTAAATTTATGAGAACAGTGATCGGAGAGGGGGAATGCATGTAAAAAGACAAAAAAAAGACGTAGACAAACTCGAAAATCTTTGAATTTGTCTACAGCCAGTGAAGACTATTAATTAGTTATCCGTTTGTATTATTTAAGATTTTTTGCTATTTTTTCACATACTTCATCTGCGGTTAGACCGTTAGCTTCGATAACAGGACCTGGGATAATTGTATCGTTCATGCCCATCACATTTGAATCCATTCCTGTTACAACACAACAGTCGCATCCTCTCGCATCAGACTCCTCACTTAGTTGAACAACATCATAACCTTTTTCACGAAGAGCGTCTTGAATATTGGTTAGAGAATCTTCCACGCCAATTTTCGCCATCTTCACACCTCCTCCAATTAGTAGAATGGGTTAGAGCGGAAAAAAATATTCACCCGTCCTTCTCTGATGTCAGGTATAAAAATTTGACGAATAAAAAAATGTTGAACATGAGAAGGTAAACAATGGAGGTGTTATGTATATGACAAAACGGAAAGCAGATCCATCAACCGTTGGTTTAAATTCTAGTCAAGTGGAAGGTCAAGGGACAACAAATACTGAACTCGACGGTAAAAGTGTATCTTCAGCACGTAAAAAAACTAAAAAGCGTCATTCATAAAGATAAAAAAACCATCCGTGATGATGACTGCACCACAAAGGTTAGAAATGTAGCTAACAATTAGCGGTGCAGATCATAACGGGTGGTGTTTATTTTTGCTCTATTTCTGAATTATTTCATCAATAATCCCGTATTCCAGTGCTTCTTTGGCGTTCATAAAATAGTCCCTGTCACTGTCTTTGGCAACCTTTTCTATCGGTTGGCCAGTGCGTTCTGAAATGATCTGATTCACATGTTCTTTTAATTTTAAGATTCTTTTAGCGGAAATCTCGATTTCTGTTGCTTGCCCTTGCGCCCCTCCGAGAGGTTGATGGATCATTACTTCGCTGTTTGGCAAAGCATATCTTTTTCCTTTTGTACCTGCAAGCAGCAATATTGCTCCAAAGGATGCAGCCATTCCAATGCAAATCGTGTTAATATCTGGTTTTATCAACTGCATTGTATCAAAAATGGCAAAACCAGCAGTAGTTGAACCACCAGGGCTGTTAATATAAAGTGAGATATCTTTTTGCGGATTTTCTGATTCAAGAAATAATAGCTGTGCAATCACACTGGTGGCTAATTGATCGTCAATTTGCTGTCCGATCATTATAATGCGGTCTTTTAATAATCGGGAATAGATATCGTAAGATCGTTCTCCTCGATTCGTTTGTTCAATGACGTACGGTATGGTTGTCAAAATATTTTCCTCCCTTAATTTAAGCTGCCATCCTGAAAATATGGAGAGGGGAGTTAGAATGCCTCGTTCTGAATAGAGCTTCCGTTTGAGTGAACATAGGAAGATGTGGAAGGTGTTCGATTAAAACGTGCGGCTCTTCTTCCAATAAAGATTGGCACATTAATTCGATAAGCATGGAGGTATCCTTCTCGCTTAACGAATTCGGTTCATTTTCTGCTGTGTTTCCCTTTTCCAAACGTCTCCTCGCTCTGTATAAAATCGCTTTAATTCCTGTTTCCGTCATGTTTAATAATTCAGCAATTTCTTTGATGCGAAATAAAAACGCTTCATGTAAAAAGAAAATGACCGCCTGCTTCGGTGTTAATTTTTCCAGCAGCTTTTGCACTGTCTCCAAGATTGCTGAAGGGTCGACTTTTGCTTCACTATGCTGATCGCAGATCCATTCAACCTCGTTTATCTTTTTTCTGCGCATCGTATCGATCCAAAAGTGAAAGGCAATTTTTTTTAGTAAGGATGGATGTAATTGAGAAACTGGATAATTTTGCACAGCTCGCACTAAAGATTCCTGTGCAAGATCATCTCCATCCCATTTGCTTCGTGTTAAAAAGCGGCAGTATGGTTGTAACCCATTATAGAGCTTTCTTAAGGACTCATTCATTTCTTTTTGATTTTCACTCATCACAATACTTCTATTCATTGGCATGCATTTCACTCCTTTAGCACCTCTCATGACTAATAACGAAATAAGGGAAGAAAAAGATATGGGCAGAATTTTTTTTTTGTAGTTCAGCTTAAAAAGATGTTCAAATCCATTTGACTCAAAAAGAAAGGATGCTTCGCATGTTATTTAAAACTAATGAGATCCTATGCTTTTTAGTATAATGGAAACAATCGATTCAAAACCAGTTCGGAGTTTGTTAAAATGAAAAAGTGTCTTGATGTTATTACAAGGAGGATTTTCTGAATGATTAAGGCGATCATATTTGATTTTGATGGAACTTTAGTAGATACAGAGACGCTGTGGTATAAAATGTATAAAGACGTATTGCTGGAAAAATATGAAGTTCATTTACCATTAGAGGAGTTTGCTAAAGTAATAGGGACAACAGATGAGGCATTATATTCCTATGTTCATTCCCAAACGAAAACTACAATTGATTTTACTGAATTAGAAATGGAGATAAAAAGCAAGATCATGGAACAAAAAGACCAGCTTGTACTTAGAGAGGGGGCTGCCGATTTAATAAAAAAGGCGAAATCAATGAATCTGAAGATCGGAATTGCATCGAGTTCACCGCGAAAATGGATTGAAGATATATTAGAACATGTAAAGATTAGAGATTCCTTCTCTGTTATAAAAACGAAGGATGATGTATCTGAAGTCAAACCAAATCCAGAACTTTATCTTAAAGCGATGGAGGAGCTTGAGGTTCTGCCTCATGAAACACTTGCAATCGAAGATTCTGCGAATGGTAGTATAGCAGCTATTGAAGCTGGCATAAAAACAGTGATCGTCCCAAATGAAGTAACGAAATTTCTTACCTTCGATAAACGGGTCAGTGTTTATCAGCATTTTTCCGATATTCAGTTAAGTTAATCATAAAACGGCTTTGAACCTATACTTGATAGGAGCAAAGCCGTTTTTTTAGTTATACATGGCTGCAATTTGCTTTTGCAATTGTTCATCTTCCAAATATTCATCATATGTCACTTGTTTATCAACCATTCCCCTTGGTGTTAATTCAATAATGCGGTTGGCAATTGTTTGGATAAACTGATGGTCATGGGAAGAGAAGATCATCGAGCCTTTATAGTTAATTAAGCCGTTATTCAAGGCGGTGATGGACTCAAGATCTAAGTGGTTCGTCGGTTCATCTAGAAGTAAAACGTTGGCACCGCTTAACATCATTTTTGAAAGCATACAACGAACTTTTTCCCCTCCAGATAGGACGCTTGCTTTTTTGAGAACTTCTTCCCCAGAGAACAACATTCTTCCTAAAAATCCACGCAAGAAACTTTCACTTTGGTCATTTGGTGAAAATTGGCGCAACCAATCAACTAAAGTGAGATCACTGTTCTCAAAGTATTGTGAATTGTCCTTTGGAAAATAAGCTTGAGAGGTCGTGACTCCCCATTTAAAGCTTCCGCTGTCAGGTTCCATTTCTCCCATTAGTATTTTAAAAAGAGTAGTTTTGGCTAATTCATTTGTTCCAACAAGGGCGATTTTATCATCCTTATTCATGATGAAGCTAATATTATCAAGTACTTTTACACCATCAATTGTTTTCGAAATGCCTTCAACTCTTAATAAATCGTTGCCGATTTCGCGATCCGGTGTAAAACCAACATACGGATATTTGCGGGAAGAAGGTCTAATATCATCTAATTGAATTTTATCAAGCAATTTTTTACGTGATGTCGCTTGTTTCGATTTAGAAGCATTTGCACTAAAGCGAGCAATGAAAGCCTGCAATTCTTTAATTTTCTCTTCTTTTTTCTTATTTTGGTCTTGGGCCATTCGCAGCGCTAATTGGCTTGATTCATACCAGAAGTCATAGTTACCGACATAAATTTGGATCTTTCCAAAGTCTAAATCAGCGATATGAGTACAGACTTTATTCAAAAAATGACGGTCGTGCGATACGACAATAACTGTATTTTCGAAGTTGATGAGGAACTCCTCGAGCCACTGGATGGCTTTAATGTCCAAGTGGTTTGTTGGTTCATCCAAAAGTAACACATCTGGTTTTCCAAACAACGCTTGAGCAAGAAGGACTTTTACCTTCTCAGAACCAGTTAAATCAGCCATCTTTTTTGTATGAAGTTCTTCTTCAATTCCCAGTCCTTTAAGAAGTATTGCTGCTTCTGACTCAGCTTCCCAACCATTTAACTCGGCAAATTCACCTTCTAATTCAGCTGCTTTAATCCCATCCTCGTCTGTGAATTCAGCTTTCATATAAATAGCATCTTTTTCTTGCATGACTTCATAAAGGCGAGTGTGCCCCATAATAACAACTTTTAAAACTTCTTCCTCTTCATATTCAAAGTGGTTCTGCTTTAAAACAGCAAGCCTTTCACCAGGGCCTAAATGAACGCTCCCTGTTTGTGCTTCAATTTCACCTGACAATATTTTTAAAAAAGTTGATTTACCTGCACCATTCGCCCCGATAAGGCCATAACAGTTTCCAGGTGTAAACTTGATATTCACATCTTCAAAAAGCTTGCGATCACCATATCGCAAACTTACATCCGTTACAGTTATCATTTACGATCCTCCAAATTAGCATTATAAGCATTTCAACGTTTCTTAGTTTTTAAGATAAGGTTATGTTTGACGATGCATTTTGGCTCATTTTAGCTTAAAAATACGTTGAATTAATAAAAATACAGTTATTTTACTACTGTACCTTGCTGTATTGTACCTTATTTCTAGAGAAAGTTAAAGGGGACAGTTTTTATAGTTTGAGTCAAGCATTTGTGAGCACTTTAAGGTCAAACAGCCGCAATCAACCCAAAAAACCCCGCAATTGAGCAGGACACGAATAAGAAAGGAGAAAGCAATGGTTCACGCTCTTTTTGAATCGTTTCAATCTGTAACGGGTGCTGACGTATAGCCTCGTGACTCATGACCCTATAGCCTAAAAGAGTTTCAAGTGTATTGGCTGCCCTTTTAGTAAGATGGCTTCGTTATGGCCAACTCTAACGTAGCTACTTCTATATAAATGGCCTAAATTCACCAACCCCTTCAAATTCTAGATATAACGTCAAGTAAGAAAACATATCCACCTTTCTCTCTGTCATAATAATCATTTCGATCTAGATGTTCACCAAATAAAGAGGTTAAATCCTGCCCACAATAATTTTTACTCTAATGAGAGCTCATTCAGGTACATATTTTGAATGCTGAAGATGAGGGCAATAATTGTGAAACTCGTTAAAATTTTAGATGTGTTTGAACTAATAGATAATATAGAGCTCTTCATTCATCTTTCAGAAGTTTATAGCGGATACATTTTTTACAATGAAGACTTACAGCTGAGAAAGCAATCAAATCGTACAAAATATAAGGAATAGATAATTAAAAGTTATCAAAGAAACCCTGAAATCAATTTTCCGGCTCTCTTTTTTTATGTCGAGTAAAGGTCTAATCTAGTTTTCCATATTGCTCTCTTAAAATTGGATGAAAGTGTTAAGGACAAGTTTCAACTACAGAAAAAATAAATATTGGTTTTTATGTAAAAAAATGTTGTTTTTTACATAATTTAGGTATAATAGTATTTGTTCGGGCCTGAATAATTGAGAATACATGGGGGAGTAACATTTGAAAACTAAAATATTATCAATTAGTTTAATTAGTATATTATTATTAGTCATGTTTATCCCAGTTATGGCATTTGCAGCTACTTCTTCCAACTATAACTATAACATTATTTATAGAGTAGATGGAAAGGAAAATGGAAATTTTCATAGTTTAAATAAAGGAACAGCTACTATTAAGGGGCATTCATTCTATAATGGTAGCAAAGAAAGTTGGGCATCTGGAAAATTGCCTCCTGGAGAATCTGTGAAGTATTGTCTATACAAAAGTAAATTAGGATTTGATACCAGCTATGGTTGTGTTGATCAATATGTTGACAAAGACGCTAATAAGAACAGAGTGGCAAATATAAGCAAGTCATTTCCAACAAAATTAGATGAAAAATCTGGTAAATATTATTTAGTAGTTACCAAAGATAATAATGGTTGGAAAATGATTGGAGAAGGAAAAATTTCTACTCCATAAAAGATTTTTAAAAGGGAGCCACCTTCTCCTTCTTTAGAGGTGTTTTCATTGCGTATTTATTTTGAAGAACCGATAATTTGTAGACGTCAAGTCAAATTTTACACTTTTTGCTCGTTTCCTTTTTACACTTCTGCTGAAAAAATACTTTTCCTGTTTTTCATCCGATGACTTTCCTCATCCTCTCCACCATGTATGACT
>NZ_SWLZ01000034.1 GCF_005502275.1 Robertmurraya siralis | reverse complement strand
ATCCTAGTTTGCCCCTTAGATATTCCATTACAATTTTTAATTTAAATTCTTCACTATACTTCGCCATACAAAAACACCCCAGAGGTTAGATTTTTAACTCTAACTTCTGGGGTGCAGTACCCAATTGCACGGCTTCTTTTTGTGATCTGTGGCAATACTATAATGTGCTCTTATAGGATTCTTTTAAAATATAATTTTCAATTGCATAGGCAACCCCGTTTTCGTCATTCGTTAAGGTAATAAGGTCACAATGCTTCTTCACCTCTTCATCAGCGTTTCCCATTGCAATAGATAACCCTGCCGTATGAAACATTGGCAGATCATTTCTTTCATCTCCAATTGCAATCGTATTTTTGAGTGGGATGTGAAAATGGCGCGCCATTTTTATAAGGCCGTTTCCTTTATTTCCATTGATATGGGTAATTTCAAGATTAAATGGTGAGGAAGAAGTGACATAGATTCCTTCAATGGCTTGTAACTTGGTTTGTAAGCGTTGCTTCTGTTCAGGATCAAGTGATAGAATAAAAAACTTTTGTACTAATGAATTACCGTAAATAATGTCTTCAAACTGTTGGAAAAATCCCTGTCCATAGACGGTTGGAGAGGCGGTAAATATTTGGTAATCTTTATGTTCAAAGTATTCAGAAGGTACACGTCCGGATGCTAGAATTTGATCAAATCGTTCAAACCAGTCCTTGTGGACAAATGTTCCCTTGTTTGTGCCGATTTTGTAAGGCAATTTCTCATTCTCTATTTCGATAGCAATCTGATGGCTTTGAACGGAAGTTAAAGAAGTAGTTTCGATTAATTTACCTTCCGCATATAACTCAGCACCGTTATTGCCGCCTACAGGGCAATTTAGATGATGCTTGGAAAGCTGTTCATGAATCAATAAGGATGAGCGACCAGATAAAATCATGACGATGTGCCCATATTGCTGAGCCTTTTTCACCGCTTCAATGTTTTCTGAACTTATTTCTTTATGAGAGTTCAAGGTTGTACCGTCCATATCAAGAGCAATTAACTTCATGTATGTTCTCTCCCTTGTGTTAGATGAGTATCTACCTGATTATAACATGAATGAAAAATGAATTTTTTTGGTTTCCGTTATTATGAAGGAACAAATTCATTACAATAAGTCCTAAAGAACTGGATAAAATGCGGTACAATTATGTTGGAAGAGGGGGGATATTTTGCGTTCATATTGGCTCTGGCTCTTACTCAATTTAATTGTTTGGTTACTTGGGATAAGGTACTTAAATGAAGAGATAATGGAACTGACAGGAAGTTTAATTGCAATGACATGTTATTTTATTCTTTTTTTTATTTTGCCATTATTTTTGAACAAACCGAAAATAGTCAGTTTGTTTCTTTTTATGCAGGCAATGATCGCGATGATCACTTTTTTTCCTGAACGAGATGGCGGTTTCAATTTATATTTTATTCTTGTACTCTCTCTATTAATTGGAGAAGGATTTTACCGTCTGACATTTAGAGTAGGTCTGTTATTAGGAATCTTAAGTGCAATCGTTTTAAGTTTAACTGCCTTTCAAGCAGAAATTGCCCAATCGATGCAAATTTTTGTAGTAGTCTGTATACTCATAGTTCTGGTGGGAATGATTTTTTATAAAAAAACGATTGAACATAATCAAGATTTGGAGGCGAGATATGAGGCGCTTCTTAATGAATATCGAGATGTAAAGCGACGCGTTCTCTCAGAAGAAGAAGCAACAAGACAAGAAGAACGGATGTTAATTGCCCATGAAATTCATGACTCTGTTGGACATAAGCTGTCTGCTTTAATGATTCAATTAGAAGCATTTCGCCTCAAAGCTGGGGAACAGGATCGGGATCAGGTTCAATTTTTGAAAGAACTGGCACATGAAAGTTTAGAAGAAACGAGAAGAGCGGTGAAATCATTAAAGGTGAATGAAGCAGGTGGTTTACCAGGGATTTTACGTTTAATACGCAAGCTTGAGACGGAAAGCTTTTTGCGAATCCATTTTTCTGTTAAACATGGTGCTTTTACAGCTCCGCTAACGGGTGAACAGTCGTTTATTATTTACCGTTCAGTCCAGGAAGCGTTGACAAATGTGATGAAGCATAGTCAGGCCCGGGAAGCAGAAATTTCATTTGAGGCCCCAGGTGGTGGGATTTTTCGCTTTGAAGTGAGCAATCCAGTGACCGAATATACTCATTTTGAGGAAGGCTTTGGTCTCACGGAGATGCGTAGAAGGTTACAAAAATTTGGTGGTGCTTTAGATACATATATGACGAGAGAGAAGTTTATCGTAAATGGTTATTTAAAAATTGGATACGGAGGAGTAGAATGATTCGGATCTTATTGGCTGAAGACCAGATTATGGTTAGGCAAGGACTAAAAATGATGATAGAGTCTGATGGTGAATTGGTGGTTGCAGGTGAAGCGGATAATGGTAAAGAGGCTGTACAACTATGTGAGCGGCAGGCTTTTGATATTGCTATTCTTGATATTAGAATGCCGGTAATGGATGGGATTGAAGCCGCAAAAATGATACATGCCCGTTGGCCGCATATCAAAATTTTGATGCTTACGACATTTGATGATAATCAATATGTATTAGAGGCGTTGAAAATCGGTGTAAGTGGTTACATTCTCAAATCGGGTGATACAGAATCTTTGTTACGCTCGATCCGTAGTGCATTAGCTGGAGGCCTTTCCATTGAAGATCGCGTCGCGGCAAAAGTGATGCCGCTTCTTCTCAAACGTGGGGAAGAGAAGGAGGCGGACCCGTCTTTAACGCCGCGAGAAAGAGATATTTTGACTTGCATTGGGGAAGGGCTTAGCAATGGGGAAATTGCTGAACGACTTGCAATCTCGGTAGGTACTGTGAAAAATAATACAAGTCAAATTTTGAATAAGCTTGAGCTTAGGGATCGGACACAGCTGGCAATTTACGCCATTCGTCATAATCTTGTTTAAAACTACGGTTGTTCAAGCGATTTTGGCTCATTTCGTGTGAAGCCTTGGCTGCACACGAAATGGGTTATGCAAAAATTTCTTTGCTTCCCATGAAAAGATGGAGAAAATGAGACAGCTTAAAAATATAATGATGAAAGTCATGGTTTTGCTGGAGGGAAGTGACTAGAGACAGTAGTAAGACTGTTTCTTTTTTTTTACGCTTAGATAGAGCTAGCTAGGTAATAGTATGATGAAGGAGGGATTAGGATGCTTGAAACGATAAATTTGAGCAAGACGTTTAAAGATAAAAAGGCAGTTGACGACGTAAATTTATATGTCAATAAAGGTGAATCAGTTGGGCTTTTAGGACCGAATGGGGCGGGGAAGTCGACGACCATCTCGATGATTTCATCCTTGTTGAAGCCAACATCAGGGGATGTGCTGTTTAATGGAAACAGCATTATTAAAAATCCTGCTGAAATTCGCAGGGTACTCGGTGTTGTCCCTCAAGAAATTGCTTTATACGAAGAATTGTCCGCTCATGAAAATCTGAATTTCTTTGGAGAGATCTATAAGATCAGTAAAGGTGATCTTGAGAGCCGCATTCAGGAAGTGTTGGAAATGGTTGGTTTGCAACATCGACAGAAGGAACTAATTAAAACTTTTTCTGGAGGAATGAAAAGAAGAATTAATATTGCCGCTGCGTTGCTTCATCAGCCCAAGGTTTTAATTCTTGATGAGCCGACTGTAGGGATTGATCCCCAGTCAAGAAACCACATTCTTGAGACGGTCAGAAAATTAAATGAACAGTATGAAACATCAATCCTTTACACGAGTCATTATATGGAAGAAGTTGAGCAATTATGCGATCGTGTCTATATTATGGATCACGGCAGTATTGTTGCTTCAGGTAATAAATCAGAGCTATTAAGCATTCTTTCAAACGATGATACTTTCCATGTTCAGCTTAGTAAGAGAAGTGAAAAATTGATTGATGCCGTAAGATTAATAAAGGATGTTCGACAGGTGGATGAAACGGAGAATGGCTTACGGATTATTGCCAAAAAGAGGAGTCATTTTTTAAGTACTCTAGTCCATGGAGCCGAAAAGGAAGGGGTAGAAATCATCCACTTTCAAATGGAGATTCCTAGTCTTGAAGATGTATTTTTGCACTTAACGGGAAAATCTTTAAGAGACTAGGAGGGCAATGGAAATGTGGTCATTTTTCAAAAAAGATTTAATCGTATTTTGGCGCGATCGCAAAGGATTTTTATTATCTTTATTCCTTCCGATTGTTCTTATTGTTGTGCTTAACTTTGCATACGCCGGATTATTTACTAGTGATGATAATTCAGTAAACATAAGGTTAGGAATTGTTCAGGAGGACGATCCCGTTTCAGATATGCAGGAGTTTGAAGCATTGGTTGAAGAAATGGAGCTGATGGAAGAAGAAAAGGATGAACTGCTCCAGCAGGCAGCAATTCATGAGCCAGGAACGGTTCTTTACCATATGCTTCATCGTCCAGAGTTTAAGGATTGGCTTGATATGCGAGAGTTATCTATGGAAGAAGCAGTTAGTCAAGTTGAGGAAGGGAAGCTTGACGCCTATATGAGAATTCCGGCCCGTTTTACGCTTGATGTATTGAGGGCAGGGATACTTGGGGATGAAGTGGGAGCGCTGATCTCCATCCACGCAGAGGAGTACTCGACTGAAGTCCAAACCCTGCAGGAGATGATCAATCAATTTGTGAACAGCCTTAATTTTCAGTTTGCTCTTGAAAATACAAACGAATCAAACGGGGGCGAACCTGTTCTTCCAATTGGTGGGGTGGAAAGAATTGAAAGTTCTGAAGCATACACGATGGCACAATACTTTACGATTGCGGTGGCGACACTTTTTTCGTTGTTCATTGCCCAAACAGTGGCGATGAAAACGGTCACTGAAAAGAGAGAACGGGTATTTAACCGCATTGTTTTATCAAATAGCAGTCCTTTCGCTTTTTTAATGGGGAAAATGGCATCCACTTTTTGCTTTTGTTGGTTTCAAATAATGCTTACCTTAATGGTTACTCAGCTTTTTCTTAATATTTTTCCGGATCATTCCATACAGTTTTGGAGTGGATTGGTGCTAATCATTTCAGTCTTTGTTTTAACAGTATCAGGCTTGTCCGCATTGTTTACTACGATTACTTTAAGGCTGCAGAACCTTAATGCAGCCAACGGGATTTTTAGCTTAATTATTATGTTAATGGGACTGCTTGGCGGAAGTTTTTTCCCTCTTCAAGGCCTTCCGGTTGTATTTCAGAAAATGGGTGATTGGACGCCGAACGGATTAATTCAAACGGTACTGATCGATTGGATTCAAAATCGAATGTATTCCAATCTTTTGATGCCACTGCTAGTCCTTGTGTTGTTCTTTTCAATTGTTTTAGCTGTTAGTCTGGTACTGTTTCCAAGGAGGGAGAGTCTATAATGCTTGCGGTATTTAAAGCACAATTAAAAAAAGATGTTCGAAAGCCGGTTACAATCATTGTATTTATGGTTGTGAGTATATTAGCAACCCTTATATTCGGAAATAGTACATTTGGAAAACCGCCAACCGTGCCTGTATTTAGCACCGAACCTAATGGGAAAGAAATAGAAGAAAAATGGATTCATTTGTTGAAAGATAGCGAAGCTTTAAATTTTGTACTTACAGAGGAGGAAGGAGCACTTGAAGATGTGGCATCTGGAAAAAGTAGTGTAGCGATCAAATTGATGGAGAATGATTATCGTATCATTACAGCTTCTAATAATTCAATTGTTCCGTTCGTTGAGCAAGAGATCCATACCATATTTTCAGAAGAAGCTCAGCTTCAAGCGGTGGTTGGTGAGGAGGATACGACAAAAATCAGGAAGGTTGTTGAGAGTTATTTAGAGAATCCACCTCTACAGGCCGAAGTGAAATCCGTTAGTGGTGGGGAAATTCCTAAGCATGATATGGGAACGCAATTACTGTTTGTTTTCACACTTTTCGCCGCCATGTTTACGATCGGCTTCAAAGTAAATGGAATTAATGAAGATAAAGTCAATGGGATATGGAATCGATTGATCCTTTCCCCTGTTACGAAAACAAATATGTATGTAGGGCATTTGCTTTATAGTTTTTGTATTGGTTTCTTTCAAATAAGCGTCGTCCTTTTATTATTTCAATATGTACTAAAGTTTGAGCTGGGCGATTTGAGATTAATCATGATGGTTGCTGCTATCTATACGTTAAGTATCGTCAGTTTGGCCATGCTTATAAGCGGTTTTCTAAGGACACCTGAAAAATTTAATATGGTCTTCACTTCTTTTATCCCGATGATTCCCGTTGTAAGTGGATTATATATGCCGCCAGGGACGGTCAGCAATCCAATTCTGTTATTTATTGCCGACCTTTTCCCGTTAAAACATGCGGCCGAAGCGATGTTAAATATTACTTTGTATAATGCAAGTTGGAATGATATTTCCTTAACTGTTGCCATTTTACTGCTTATATTTGTTATTTACATGGGAATTGGTATTAACCTAGTGGAGCGGAGAAGAGGATAGTTAAATGGTGGAGACATAAGGACTGATTCAGGTGAATTCAACATTATTCATAGCCGGTGAAATTTTACGTTTAGTAACATTTCGCAGGCTTTTTTATTTTGGCTTTGTTAAATAGAATGGTTGTTAAAATGATTTTGGGCTCATTTCATGTGAAACCAAAGTTTCAAACATGCCTTTCAGTATAACTGAAAGGTCTTCTGATTTCATGAAACGATAGGAGAAATCTCGTTTTCTCCTATCGTTTCATGGAATCAGAGAGAAAATGAGCCAAAAATCAACACCGACATATAACAGAGCCTTTATTTTAGAAGTATGCTTTGCTCCAACTGTTTCCTTAGTTACTGAATAACGCTGCATTTTGGCGCTTGTTTTATTCAATACGCTCACAATAAAACTGAAGATGTTGTAATAGTTTTGGGAGATTCACATATAATTTTGCTATTTTTGGGATACTATACCATATTTATGAAAAGGAGATTCCAATATGGATGAAGTTTGGAAAAATTTGTGGGAAGCTTTTCGGGAAAACGATGACTTTTTTAAAATTGAACAGTTAGTCGATGATCTTCAGCTTATTTTTTTTGGACTGCATTCGTTAATGGACTTTTCTTCCACGATTCAAGAGATTGAACAGGTTGTTACAAATATGAGAAATGAACAGGAGCTTGCATCGATTCTTCAATCGTTAGGTCAACGCTTGGAACATCAAGAAGAGGCTCATGCAGAAATATTAAAAGGGAATCTTGTTTGCTGTACCTCAAGTAAAAAATACTTTATTAGTATTAAGGCGAGGCCGCGTACTCTCGATAGAGCAGTGGAGGCTCCCGCTAACGAAACGATACTAAGTGGACCAAGGAACTCTTTTACTGAGGATTTATCCATAAATCTCGGTTTAATGAGAAAAGAGCTCGTGACGAAGGACTTGATCGTCAACAGTTTTTTAATTGGAGAGGAGCATAAAAAGGAAGTAACACTTCTTTACGTAAAAAAGAAAGCGAGTAAGAAGTTGGTTGAATCCATTACTGAGCATCTACGAAATAAGAAAAAATCCAATTTGGAAACGATGCAGGATTTGATGAAATTACTTGGAATTTCAACATGGACACTCATCCCTAAATTTCGTATAACAGAGCTGCCTCATGAGGCGAGTCAAGCGTTAACGAAGGGGAAGGTGGTTTTTATCATAGATAGAATTCCGTTCGCATTAGTTCTGCCGAGCCAGCTTTCGGATATGTTTTTTTCAGAGAATGATCGGAATTTTTTGTCTCCAATGACGCTGATGCTGCGCTGTCTTCGCGTTATTGGAATATTTGTAGCCGTATTGGCCCCGGGATTATATATTGCCTTAGTATCAGTAAATCCAGAAGTATTACGAATTGAGCTAGCTTTATCCATTGCGCAGAGCCGAGAGGGAGTTCCTTACCCAGCCCTACTTGAGGTATTGCTTATGTTATTGGTACTGGAACTTATAATTGAAGCGAGCGTTCGCTTACCAAAAAGTATCGGTCCAACGATTACGATGGTGGGTGGGATTATTCTAGGCCAAGCAGCAGTGGACGCAAAATTAGTAAGCAATTTGTTGATCATTGTGTTGGCGGCAACAATGATTGCTAATTCGACGGTTATTGGTTTTCAAAATTCTATATCTATTCGCCTTTTCAAATATATTTTCGTTTTTTTGGCCTCGATTTATGGGATACTTGGAATCTTTGCAGGGCTCTTCATTATTTGTTCATACCTATCCAACATTAGAACGTTCGATATACCATATATTCCGCTAAAGGGAGAACAGGGTGATGTCATTTAGTGGCTAAAAATTTGCAAGTTCCAATATTATATTTTCTTTTACATTTAGGATTAATCTTTTTTATGTATCCGAGGAATATTATTGAGAGTACGGAAAGCAGTCATTGGATCCCGATTTTTGTAGCTGTAGCGAGCCATTTTATTTTATTAATTCTTTATCTGAAAGGATTAAGCTATTTCCCTGGTCAATCGGTGATCTCGATTTTTACGGAGGCTGGAAAAGTCTATTCATTCTTATTTTTGCTGCCGTTATTTTTCTACTTCTTCATCGTATTGGTAGTTTCCGTCAGAGCCTATTCAGAGATTATTATCATTATATTTCTTTCGAATACTCCGTTATGGTGTGTGATGGCATTGCTGTTGCTGATCTCGGCTTATTTAGCGTCACTTGGCATACGATCCATTTTTAGAGCAGCGATGTTATATGCATTGCTTTTTATTCCATCTATTTTGTTCGTGCTTGTATTCTCTTTGCAAAACGTTGATTGGTACTATTTATTACCAATCTGGAGTAATAAATTTCAATTCTTGACACATCCATCCTATTTTAAAAGTTTTTTGGCAGTAGGAGGAGGTTATCTCTTTATAGGATTTGTTCAGCCTGCTTTATCTTTTCGAAATAAAGATATTTTACTCGCTGCGCTCTGTGTTGCCCCATTCTTTTTTATTTCCGTTTATATTCCTATTCTCACTTTTGGTCAAGAGACAGCGTCAACGATGATGTTTCCGTTTGCGGTTGCAACAGACGCAGTCAATATTAACTGGCTAGCCTTTGATCGGATTACGGTTTTCTTTTTGCTTTGTTCCATCACCTTTTTGATGCTGTTTTTAACGATGGCTATTTTTACAACTGCAAAAATTTTGAATCATTATATCCCGAGCATCCATTTTCAATATTCAATTGTGACTACAGTCATTCTCACGTTCATTTTTTGCATTTTCATTCCCAATTGGTCAGAGCTCGAAGAGATTTTTAGATGGAGTTCATTATGGAATCTTTATGTCTTCTTTACGACTCCACTATTATTATTATTTCTTGGTCTCCGTACCAAAAAGAAGGGAGAAAAATCTTTTGACTAAATATGTTGTTAAAGTCTTTGTCATGGCTGCAGTCTTGTTGCTTTTAAATGGCTGCTGGGATAATAAGGACATTAACCATCGGGTCATGCCTGTTGTTTTGGGGATTTCTAAAGTAGATCAGGATTTCAAAGTATACTTGCAAATTCCGAATCCATCAGATGAGAAAATAAAGACAAGGATTGTTGAGGAGAGTGGACAGAGCATTAATGAAATCATTAGTAAGATTAGTACAAATATGGAAAGCCAGGTTGATTTATTGCATATAAAAGTAATTGTGGTCGATGAGCAGATTGCTAAAGAAGGATTTAATAAAATTATTTCTGCATTTTTACGTTCAAGAGATATCCCTTCTAAAGCGCTGTTTGCTGTATGTGAAGATGATCTAGATGAATTTTTTGCACAGATGGAGGAGAATACAAGTGCGGAAGGAACGGTTTTATTGGATTATTTCGAAAAGGATGCTGGCTGGACCCCACAGGTGGCGCTCACAAGGGTTTGGCATCTATATCGAAGTATGTATTCGTTGACCCATGATGTAGCTGTTCCACTTTTAAAATTGGGAAATTCCTTGAAAGTGGAACAAACAGGTTCTGGTGTCATTAAAGAAGGGAAAATGGTGAGTAAGATTAATCCAAAAGAGACTTTACTGTATAATGCCTTTAATGGGGAGAGCACGCAAGGCATTATCGAAGTTATGGATATTGCCACGGTTAAAATATTGGATGATTCGATTAGGCACCGTTCACAAGTTATAGGAGGAAGACCGGAGCTTTTGACGACAGTTTACTTAAAAGTGACGGTTTTAGAAGTGGAGAAAGATACTTCTGAGGAGATGATTAAAAAGAAGCTAAGTAAACAGTTGGAAAACCGCTTTAATACCATGTTTGCTAATATTCAACAAAAGGAATCGGATATATTAGCAATTGGTCAGTTATTTAGAGATCAACTACCGCGCGAGGAGTTAAAACAATGGCGTTCTAAGTATTATCCCCGCGTAAATGCTACAATGGATTTTAAAGTGGACATTCAAAATAGCGGGATCTTAAAACTGAAGACTAATTAACAGGCAGTTTAAGAAAAGATAGGAAAGTAAGTCGGTCCAACTGCCCTTTTTCCATGGAATAGGATATCATGGATCGTAATTATGAATAACCCTTTAATGAGTGTGTTTACGTCTAGCGCAAGCAGCCAAAGCCTAACAAACATTGGTATTTGGATTATTACAACCAGCAATAAGTTAGCTGGAGAGGTTAGCACTGTAAGGTTACCTATATCGAAAGAACAGGCCTTTTAACGTTTGCACGGCGATGAGCAAGGCCTTGCACTTTTGTTTTGGAGAGGAGATAAAAATGGAGATTAGACAATACGATCAAAGTGATGAAGTAGCTTGGGTTCGGTGCAGAGTTCTGTCGTTTTTGGATACAGCTTATTTTGACCATGTTTTGCAGAAAAAAGAAACCTATGGAAATCCCGCAATTGAATTAGTTGCTGTTGAGGAAGGGCAACTGATTGGACTGTTAGATATTGAGTACGAAACGAAGGAAGGAAGCGTTTGTTCTAGAGGAGCCGGACTTGGTGGAATGATATGGCATATAGCCGTCCATCCTGATTTTCGCAGTTCTGGTGTTGGGAGGCAGTTGCTTCAAGAGGCAGAGCGAAGGGCAAGAGCTGAAAATCTTAGCCGTTTAGAAGCATGGACAAGAGATGATTTATGGGTTCAGGCTTGGTATGAAAAGAATGGTTTTATCAAAGTGGATTCCTATTTACATGTTTATCTAGAAAATGGTGAGGCAGAGGCATCTCTTACCAGTGATATCCCATTTCTAAAGCCAATTCATGCCTTTGCTCATTATGTGGGAGCAGATAGAGAACGCGTGAAGAGTAAGTTTAATCGAGTACATGAATGTGTTTGTTATGAAAAGAAACTTTAAAAAGAGTTATATATTACAAGAAGGCTGGCTTTCTAAAGATTCTAGAAATCTTTGGGAAGGCAGCCTTTTTGTATGAAACATATCAGCCTTTTTTCCACCATTCCTAAACGAAAAATGACAAAAGGTAACGAGAAGAGCTTCTCACTACCTTTTGTCATTTTTCGTTCTCGTTTAGAAGTTTCGTTTATCGAAAGAAAACAGACCTTTTATCGTTTGTACAGCGATGAACACTAAGGAATACAGCTTAGAATAACCTTTAATGGCTCCGAGCTTTTTGTTCTCCCCATTTCTATGGGGAGAACGCTACTTCATTTTGTTTCTTTTGTTTTCAGGATGTGATATGCGGCGCTAAACATCCCGAACAAAAGACCTGTGATCGGGAAGATAATCCAATTGATATGCCATTGGTGATAAACTAGGCCGCTGATGAGGAAGATACAAACAGCTAGTGGCCAAACGATGGCAGCAACTGCACCAACCACTTTGTCTTCTTCCTTTTGACGTTCGGAGTATTCTTCAAGCTTCAGCAATCTATTGTAGCTGTCTTTTATGCCTCCATAGTAAATAAAAATATTTATCGCGATGGCTATTATACAAAGCAAGGCAACAACACCGTAAGTGACAGCTTCTTCACTTATGGCCATGGCGATAAAAAGAGATACGGGAGAAAGAATGCATAATATGACGCCAAAAATAACGGATAGCGCGTATGTCGATTGATAGGCGTTCTTCTTGTCCTCAAGCAGTTTTCTCGTATTGAATGAAAGGGAGAATTCTCCTTTTTCGTCAATAAATTTGTATTTGTCTTTGAGCATGCCTCCGTAAATAAAGAGTCCAACGGCAATGGCCACGAGAACAAGTAATGTAGTCACACCGATGGTCGTTGCAGCAAGTTCTGAAAAGTTTGGGAGCTGAAAAAATAAAATGAGTAACGCCGCACCAAGCATACAAAGGGTCACGCCTAGTCCTGTAAGCATGCTTGTTTTTTTGCTTGTTTTAAGGAAGTCTTCAATTTCTTCTTCTAATAATAAAGGGAAGTGGGCTTCTTTTTGGTCTAATTGAATGTCGAGCTCATTCAACAGTTCATCAATATTGCCGAATTCTGAAATCACGATGCCAATTGCTTCATTTTCAGATTTCCCTAATTTTTTCAACTCATTATATTTATCCTCCATATTTGCCAGCATATCTGCTCTTATGTCTTCTAATTGTTTCGTTTTCGGCAATGTAGCAAACAGGTTATCTAAATAATCAATAATCGTATTCACGTAAAATCCTCCCTAATAAATCGATTAACAACTTCCTTCGTTAATTTCCATTCTTGACATTTTTCTTTGTAGTAGTGTAATCCCGCCTCGGTAATTTTGTAATAAGTGCGTCTTTTGCCAAATGTTTCATCTTTGTAAAAAGATTCAATATAACCGTTTTTTAATAACCGATTAAAAGCAGAATATAAAGTGGTTTCTTTAATTGTGTATTTCTCATGAGACAATTCTTTAATTTGCTTGGATATTTCATAGCCATAAGACTCATTTTCTAACAATAAATAAAGAATAATCGTATCATTATATCCCCGAATAACATCACTGCTAATCAAAAGAAATCTCCTTTCTGCAGGTCTTATCATAGATATTACTCCATCTGACGTACTTCATCTGTCGTAGTAATTTTAATGTATCATAATTACTACGACAGGTAAAGTAATATTTATAAAAAATTTTAAAATAGGCATTGCAACATGCTGTTGTTCCTAATTTATCGAGGAATACTAAGGAATATATGGAATGGAGCAAAATTGTAACTACTTTGTAAATTATCCTCGATTCAAGAGCATTATAATTAAGTTACTTAAGTGGAGTGAAATTTTGGAGGTAACGAATTTTGAAAGGAAAGTTGAAAATTTTTATACTCATAGCGGTCTTTATCATATTATCGGCTTGTGACATTATTGACATGCCGAGTCTGCTAGTAAAAGGGCCGAGCGATTTAATTGAATCACCTCCAAGTGGAGATAGGCAGAAAACAGCATTAAGGGAAAAAGTTCAGCAATTGCTCCCAGTTAATGTGGAATTTGTTACCGCAAAGCATGGATTAACAAAAGAGTCCATTATCGTGGAGGATACAAATGGGGATGGAGAACTGGAAGCAGTTGTTTTGTATAGGGAAAATAGGGAAGATCGAAATGTTCAACTCCTCTTTCTTCATGAAAAAGATGGGGAATGGGAGCAATTAACAAAATTGGAGACAGATTATTATTTGCTTGATTATTTTATGTTATCGGACTTAGATGAGGATGGTGTTTTGGAAGTTGTGATCGGACTTTACTTTTCCGATTTTGAAACAGAGAAGCAGTTATTGATTTATGAGTGGAACAATGGCAATTTTCAACAAGTATTAGAGAGACCTTACGATGTATTGGATGTTGCCGATTATAATCGTGATGGAAGGGAGGAGCTTCTCGTTATTCATGGGAAGAAAAGGGAATTTTATAATGCTGAACTCTTTCAATACGAGAATAAAGAACTACAATTACTTGATATCGTTAGTCTAGACCCTTACGCCTTTCACGAAAATGTAGAAAGTGGAAAATTAAGTGATGGTCATCAAGCTTTGTTCATTGATAGTGCAATTGGAGCTCATTCCATGACGACAGAAATGGTTGTTTTCGGTGATGAAGGTTTAATTAAATTGGAAGAAGATATGATTAAGGCTAAACCACTCTATTCTCGAGATATGAATAATGATGGTGTTTTAGAGGTAGGGAGTATGTATATTCCACAAGGCTGGGAAGAGACGGCATTTGCAGATATTCCGTTTATTGAATATTACTCGACTTATTCTATTGCTGGAGATTCCCACAAAGTGATGGAGCGCTATACCGATCGTGAGAGAAGGTTTTATATTGAAATCCCACCCGTTTGGTTTGAAAAAGTGACGCTGAATAAACTGGACAACGGTGTCCAGCTAGTTGATATTGCAAGCCGAAATGTACTTTTTGAGGTTCGCTGGCAAGAGAAAGATAAGCTTGCTCCTGCGTCTGCCACAATTCTCGAAGAAACGAAGGACATGGTTTTTTATACAGAAATGGAAGAAATGAAGGGTTTCCCATTTGCACAATTTCACTTATTGCAAGATGAGTTTTGAGGAGGACATTACATGACCAATATTCTCGTTGTTGAAGATGAATTATCGATCAGAAGCTTTCTAAGCTTAAATCTTAGAAAGAAAGGATACATCGTCAAAGAGGCGGTGACAGGTGAAGAAGCTTTAATGTATTTTCAGCGTGAATCATTTGCGATCATCCTTCTTGATCTCATGCTTCCGGGAATAGATGGATTTGAGGTTTGTCAGCAAATTAGAAAGGAAAATCAAACAGTTGGTATTATCATGCTTACTGCAAAGACTCAGGAAAAAGATCGTGTGGAAGGTTTAATCATGGGAGCGGATGATTATTTAAGCAAACCATTCAGCCTAGCCGAACTTGAGGCAAGAATTTATTCACTGTTGAGAAGGTTAAACAGCGCTGGGGAATATGGGGCGAAAAAGATTGTATCCGGTTCTTTTCGATTAGATCAAACACATAAAAAAATCATGCATGGGGATAAAGAGATTAAGCTAACACCAACGGAATACTCGATTTTGCAGTTTATGATGAGTCACCCAAACCGCGTCTTTTCTAGGGATGAGCTTCTTGATGAAGTCTGGGGAGAATACTATGTCGGTGATATTAAAGTAGTTGATGTCAATATAAGGCGTATTCGCCAAAAAATCGAAACGGATCCATCCAACCCTGTCCATTTATGCACAGAATGGGGACGTGGATATCACTGGAAGGAATAGGGTATGAAACGAAAAGTTATTTTATATTTTATGATCATCATTACCCTAACCCTTGGGTTAATGCTGGCGATTATGAGCTATGCTTTAACGAAGTATTATTATCAGGGGATTGCAAATACCTTTGAGAACCATGTAAAAGCCATAACGCCATTATGGGACAAAGGAAATGAAAGACTTTACGGAGAGCTTCAAGATTATAGTGAACAAATTATAAAGGATTATCAGTATAAGGGTGCAGATCTTGAACTGCTAAATTTGCAAGGGGAGCTATTGCAATCATCTACAGGTTTTTATGAACAAATTACGTATAATTTAAATCCCGATATAGTTAACTTTTCGACTGTTTATGAAGAGGAAAAGGTAGAACCTTCTGGTGAAGAATTCATTGCCGTTTATATCCCGCTCGTATTAGAGGGACAAGCAATTGGTGTTCTCCGATATGGTTCTTCTCTCGCAAACGTACATGAAATGATTGAGCGCCTAATGGCCTATGGGTTTCTTGTTTGTGCGTTTGTCTCCGCTACTGTATTTCTAGTAAGTCTTAGGCTCGCTGATTCAATTGTAAAGCCAGTAAATAAGATTATTGACTTTACGAAAGAAATGTCAAAAGGGAAGTTTGAGAAAAGAATAGCAGAGGAGTTTCCCCATGAATTAGGTGAGATGGCTAGAACGTTGAATTACATGGCTGATGAGATTGTCAAAACGGACCAGTTAAAAAATGAATTTATTTCTTCTATTTCCCACGAACTTCGGACGCCTTTAACGGGTATTAAAGGATGGATAGAGACAATCCAATCCTCAGATGATTTGACGAAAGAAGAGGAAAAATTTGGATTAAAGATGATTGAGGGTGAATCAGAGCGACTTATCGAGCTTGTCGAAGATCTATTGGATTTTTCAAGATATGAATCTGATCGAATGGTGTTAATGCCTGGACCAATAGAATTTGACCACCTTGTCCAAGAGGCTGCGGCTCAGCTTGAGAAAAGGGCAGAGGAGAAAAATGTCCAAATAAAGCTCGAGTGCACACCAGTTACTATTTTTGCCGATCGCAATAAGATGAAACAAGTGTTATTAAATCTGCTTGATAATGCCATAAAGTTTTCAGAAGCAGGAACAGAGATTCATATACTCGTGATCATTAAAGACGAGAGCCTCTTTTGTTCTATCTCTGATCAAGGAATTGGAATTAAGGAAGAGGATTTGCCCTTTATTGCAGAATCGTTTTACAAGATTAACAACAATATAGTCGGAGCTGGCCTCGGCCTGGCTATTTCACGCAAAATCGTGGAAAAGCATGGCGGCACAATCATCTTTAAAAGTAATTACGGGAAAGGTACAACGGTTGAGGTGACGTTGCCCTTAGCATAATTAGAAACTGGTTGGGAATGGAGAGAAGTATATGTGCGGTTTTATCGGATATATGGGAGAAAATAATTGTGGGATTCATGAACTTGCCCATGAAATGTCATCTGTTATCGTTCATAGGGGACCTGATGACGCTGGCTATTATTTTGATGATGATGTTCATCTTGGCTTTAGACGCCTGAGTATTATTGATATTGAGAGCGGCCATCAGCCTCTTGCATTTGCGAATCGTTTTTGGATTACGTTTAATGGGGAAATATACAATTACATCGAGCTGAGAAATGAATTAATAGCCATTGGCTATACTTTCCAAACCGAATCGGATACTGAAGTGATTGTAGCCTTATACAGTCATCTTGGCAAAAATGCTGTCTATAAACTGCGGGGAATGTTTAGTTTTGTCATTTGGGATCAGGAGAAAAGGGAGTTATTTGGGGCAAGAGATCATTTTGGCATTAAGCCTTTCTATTATTATGAAGACGAAGAAGATTTTTATTTTGCCTCGGAAAAGAAGAGTATTCTTATAGCATTGCAACATGATAGTGATTTAGATTTGCAATCATTGCATCATTATTTAACTTATCAATATGTACCAGAGCCACACACATTAGCTAAAGAGATTAAACGGTTAGAGCCAGGTCGATTTTTCATGAAAAAAGCTGGACAGCCTATGGAAATAGAGGTGTTTTTTAAACCTAGTTTTTGTCCTAAAGTCGATTCGTTTCAAAAAACGACAAATAAAATTCAGGATGTTTTAAAGGATTCTGTTTCTATGCATATGCGAAGTGACGTTCCTGTTGGAGCATTTCTTTCAGGTGGGATTGATTCGACGAGCATCGTTGCTTTGGCCAAGGAGACAAATCCTAATATTAAAACATTTACAGTTGGGTTTGAAAGGGAGGGCTTTAGTGAAATTGATTTGGCTCAAGAAACAGCGTACGAATTAGGTGTTGAAAATATTAGCTATGTGATCAGTGCTGATGAGTTTATAAAAGAACTGCCACGAATTATTTGGCATTTAGACGATCCGGTTGCCGATCCGGCCCTCGTACCTTTATATTTTCTTGCTCGTGAGGCCAGCAAGCATGTGAAAGTCGTGCTCTCCGGTGAGGGAGCAGATGAACTGTTCGGCGGCTATAACATTTACCGCGAACCTTATGCCTTGAAGTACTTCCGATACATGCCATCTTTATTGAAAAAAGAATGTAAAACGTTTGCGGGCTTACTGCCAAATTGGGTAAAAGGAAAAAGTTTTCTTGAACGGGGGGCAACGAGCATTGAGAAGCGTTATATCGGGAACGCAAAAATTTTTCAGGAGGCAGAAAAACAGGAACTACTAAAAAACTATCATCCTGATTGGCAGTATGACAATGTTACAAAAGCATTGTATCAACAGGTACCCCATTTGCACGATATACAAAAGATGCAGTTTATCGACCTTCATACATGGCTTCCGGGAGATATTCTCGTAAAGGCGGATCGAATGACGATGGCTCATTCCTTAGAACTGCGAGTGCCTTTTTTAGATAAGGAAGTTTTTACAGTAGCTTCTCAGCTTGATCATACGGTTACGGTTACTAATAGTCAGACGAAATATAGTTTAAGAAAGGCGATGGAAGGGCTGATTCCGACATTGGTTTTGAATAGAAAAAAACTTGGATTTCCAGTTCCTATTCGTCATTGGCTACGAGAGGAAATGTTTGATTGGGCTTATCAATTAATTATCGAAAGTAGAACCGATTACTTATTTGAAAAGAATTTAATTCTTTTTCTTCTATCCGAGCATCAAAAGGGAAAAAAGGATAATAGCAGAAAATTGTGGACAGTAATTGTTTTTATGATTTGGCATGAAATTTATATGGAAGGAAAGCTTCCATTTGAAACGAAAGAGAAGGTTTTGCAACATTCATAGGAAGAGAAAAGGGGAATTTGTAATGAAGAAATTGGTAGCGATGGCATGTCTGTTTATATTAGCCGCCTGTGGAAATAGTGATTATGAAACAGCCATGAAACAAGGCAAAATATCTTTGGAAAATGAAGATATGAAAACAGCGACCGCATCCTTTGAAAGAGCATTAGAAGAAAAGCCGGATGACGCTGAAGCAAAAGGGTATTATGAACAGCTAGCTGCTTTAAACGGAGTGAAAGAAGCAATTGCAGAGCACCGGTGGGAAGCTGCGTTATCGACAGCCCTTGTTCTTTTACAGGAGGAGGGATTGGAGAATCATGTGAAAAATCAACTAGACCAATTGATTGAAACAGCAGAAGCGGAATTACAAAAAGAGCAGCAGGAAAATATAGTGGAAGAGGAAGCTTTAAGTGCTGCGAGCGAGAAGGCCATTTTTTTAAAGAAGCTGGAGGACGTGGAGAAAAGTTTAGCATCACAACGTAAAATCCTTGAAACGGGTACGCAGGTCGATATGACAAAAGCCCAAGGGGAAATATTTGAAAGCTGGGATGATGCATTAAATGAAATATATCGTAAACTTGAAAAAACATTGCCGCAAAAAGAAATGAACAGCCTTAGAGAGGAACAAAGAAAATGGATTATCTATAGGGACGAAACAGCAACTAAAGAGTCGCTCCCATATGAAGGTGGATCAATGCAGTCCTTGCAATATCTCAGTACTCAAGCGAACTTGACAGAAAAAAGATGCTATGAGTTAGTGGACGGATATATGGACTAAAAGAGAAGGTACGCTGCAGGGAAATGAATGAGCAGCGTACCTTTTTTTTGCTTTAAACAGTTTTAACTAGCAAGTAAATGAAGTATGGAGCGCCAAGTATCGAAACAACGAGTCCAACAGGCAGTTCCATTGGTGCCATTATTACTCTTCCTAATGTGTCTGCACTTAGAAGGAGGAGTCCTCCTATTAATGCGGTAGCAGGGAGGATTTTTGCATGTCTTGCTCCGATCAATCGCCTCGCAATATGCGGGGCAATTAATCCTAAAAAGGTAATTCCTCCTCCGACGGAAACACATGCTCCAGCAAGAGCAACTGAAATAAAGAGGAGAATTCTCCGCTCCCTTTCAATATCGACGCCAACACTAATTGCGATGGGGTCGCTAAGGCGTAATACATCTAAATATCTTGATTTATAAATGGTCAGTGGAATAAGAATAAAAATCCACGGTAGCAATGCAAGCACAAATGTCCAGTTCGTTCCCCAAATTGTCCCGGAAAGCCAAATGATCGCTTTCATAAAATCAATTGGTTCCATCTTCATCTGAAATACAATCAACCCGGCACTAAAGGCGGAATTAATCCCAATCCCAACTAGGAGTAGACGAACCGGAGTGACGCGTCCTTTTTTCCAAGAAATTGCATAGATTAAAATCGCTGCTGCAAAAGCACCAATCAGGGCAGCCGCGGGCATAATAAAGATCGATAATGCTCCCGTCAGAAAGGTCGTGCCTTGAAAGAAAAACATATAAAGGACGACAGCAAAGCCGGCTCCTGAATTAATTCCTAAAATCCCTGGATCAGCAAGAGGGTTTTGCGAGATCCCTTGAAGGATAGCTCCTGAAATTGATATTCCCATCCCGACTAAAAGGGCGAGAATGATGCGTGGTAAACGAAAGCTGAAAATGGTAAGTTCATTGTGTTCTGTTCCTTTTCCGAGTAACGTATCGATCACTTCTTTAAATGGAATCGAGATAAATCCAGCGTTAATACTAAGGAAGAACATAAGCACGATAAGGATGCTTGTCGTCGCCATTAAAATTTTAAATTTTCGCTTGTCCTTTGATAAAGAATGATTCATTACAGCTCCCTCCCTTCTTTACGAGCAAGGTAAAGGAAGAAAGGCACGCCGATAATTGCTGTGACTGCTCCCACCGGTGTTTCAAATGGAGCGTTAAGCAATCGGCTTGCAATATCGGCAACGAGCAATAATAGCCCACCCAATACGGCGGAGCAAGGGATAATCCAGCGATAATCCACTCCGACTAGAAAACGGGCGATATGTGGGATAACAAGTCCGACAAAGCCAATCATTCCTGCAACGGAGACAGCCGCCCCCGTTAAAAAAAGGACGGTGATCGTTCCTAGAAACTTAACAACCCCAGTGTTCTGACCTAATCCTTTGGCAATGTCCTCACCGAGACTAAGGATAGAAATGGAACGGGACAATATAATCGCGAGAATAAGGCCAGCAAGTACAAAAGGGGCCACGTACATCAGTTGCTCCATTTGAACAGCAGAGACGCCTCCAGCATACCAATAGCTAATGTCCTTTGATACGTTAAAGCGAATTCCAATCGCAGTAGAGAGCGAACTGAGTAGCGAGGTAATCGCTGATCCGGCAAGAGCAAGCTTAACAGGTGTGATGCCACCCTTAGATAAGGATGAGATGCCAAATACTAATATCGTTCCAAGAGCAGCTCCTAAAAATGAAAAAGAAATTAATCCCGTATATGAAATAGCCGGAAATATGGCAAAAGCAATGGCAATTAAAAAAGATGAGCCGGCTGTTACTCCCATAATTGAAGGGGAAGCTAATGGATTTCTCGTCATCCCTTGCATAATCGCTCCCGCAACGGCAAGAGCGGCTCCAACTGTAACAGCAGCAAGGGCACGAGGTAGTCTTAATTCACGGACAATGACATGGGAAGATTTGTCCCCATCATAGGAAAAAATGGCTTCCCATACCGATTTAAAACTGAGATCGGCAGCTCCAAAATGGATGGAAGAAATCATGGTGAAAAAAAGAAGAACACCACCGCCGATTAAAATAATTGTTCCAATAAGATAATTGCTATGCAGTTCATTCTGAGTATTTTTTGGCATGGTTCGTAACTACTTTCTTCAAAGAATAGACAAAATTATTTGTGATAGGATATTGACATTATCGTAATTTTGTATTTTAATTGAAACCGATAATCATTATCAGTTAATCTGTATTTTTGAGTATATCTTACCATATTCCTAGGAGGATTCCAATGATAAAACAGAAATTGATGCAACTACTTGGAGCTGGATTGCTGCTTGTGACGTTAACTGCTTGTGGAGAAACAGAAAATAGTCAATCCGAACCAAAAGAAAATGAGCAAACGGAGCTAGAGACGGATGCAGAGTCTTCAACGGAACGTGTGTTGACGGATGCAATGGGCAATGAAGTAACGGTTCCAGCAAATCCTGAACGGGTGATTGCTACATATCTTGAAGACCATTTAGTTGCGTTAGGAATTATTCCGGTTGCCCAATGGAGCGTTAAAGATGGTACCAGCATTCAAGGGTATTTGCAAGGAGAACTAAAAGATGTTCCAACGATTCCACACGATTTACCGTTTGAGGCGGTTCAGCAATTTTCTCCAGATTTACTTATTATGGATTCAGCAAGTATGGTTGAAGGTGGAAAATACGAGCAATATAATAAAATAGCTCCGACATATGTGATCGGAACTGAGGAAAATAACGACTGGCGCGATGAATTACTTCGTGTAGGTGAAGTGTTCGGCAAAGAGGACGAAGCGAAAAAGGTATTAGAAGAGTATGATGCAAAAGCAAAAGGGGCGAAGGAACAAATCGAAAATAAGCTTGGAAATCCTTCAGCAGCAGCGATTTGGCTCGTTGGCGGCAGCTTCTTTGTCGTGAGTGATTCCCTATCAAGCGGTGCTGTTATGTATCAAGATTTAGGTCTTCAGGTACCAAAGGTTGTTCAAGAAATATCAGCTAGTGCAGAAAGCAACTGGAATGCCATTTCATTAGAGAAATTAGTCGAACTTGATGCGGAATATTTATTCTTGATCAACAGCGATTCAGCGAGCGGTTCTTCAGCGTTAAATGAGGCGTTGTGGAAAAACATCCCTGCTGTTAAGGCTGGCAACGTGTTCGAATTCACTCCGGATGAAAGCTGGCTCTATACTGGAGCAATAGCAAACGGACAAATTATTGATAATATTTTAAAGAGTATTGTGAAGTAAGGGAGTTTTTTTAGCGAAAGCTGTTTTGCAATTATGGAAAATTCAAAATCACAAAGCTATAAGTAAACAAAAAAGCTTGAGGTAGTACTGCACCCCAGAGGTTAGATTTTTAACTCTAACTTTGTGGGGTCACCACCACCACAAGCTTTTTTGAATTTCAGATTGAATGAGGCTTTTTCATTCAACTCGTGTTTGTTTTAACGAATAAATGCTAGTTCTTTATTGGATAAAGCATCTTCCAACCACCTGGGATGCATTTTTAATAAATCTTGCGGTAGATCAGACTGTTCAAAAAACTTAATTTCTAGCGACTCGTTTGAATTGCATTTAAGCTCTCCACCTGTAATTTCAGCCAGAAAGCAAGTTGTAATAAAGTGTATTACTTTTCCATTTGGGTATTCAAACAATTAACTTTTTTATACTTATATCCAAATTGGTTTCTTCTTTTACTTCTCGAATAGCCGCCTCGGACACTGTCTCACCTATTTCTATATGTCCTGAAGGAATGCCCCAAAGTTCTACATCGGCCCGTTTTTGCAACAGAATTTGCTTCTCCTTATTTAAGATAATAATGGCAACACCGGCTTTTAACTCATCGATTCTTCTCATAATATAGACCTCCTTGAAATAAAAAAAGGTCTGAAGAGAAGGAATTCGGCGCATAACAAATACGCTGAACCTTTCCCCTCGGACCTTTTATGTCAATAGGTGCCTTTTACATATTGTAAAAGATGTAGCCCTTGGACACTGTCCTAGTAACAATAGCGGAACCCTAGCTACAATTTTCCAGTTCATTTTTATTTTACTATTATTGTATAAAAAATAAAAGACTCTTTCAATCCCATGCGCTGTTGGCAGTGAAGCCTCTTGCTCAATATAGGTAAAAATTGCAATTTTATCAATTAGCTATTATAACGGTGCAATTGCTATGCCTTTTTAGACAGCATCTATAAAGGCTGATGTGCCGTCAACAATGTAATTTATTATGCGTTAATAAAAAAGGTGTTACCTTATTATTAAGTGCCACCTAATTTTTTCCATAGCCAAAATAATTTCTTAATAAATAAGCAACCCATTTACAATGGGGATGACTGCGGATATTTTCCAATAAACCTGCAATAATGGCAGAGTGATGCGTTGGATTGATAATTTCTTCTCTCAATAATAGCAGGGACTCTTTTTCGATGGATGCTTCCAGTTCTTTTATTTTCTGCTCCAAAATTTCAAGGATTTCCCCTTTGGATATTTCTTTATTAATTCGATGCTTTTTAATAAACATTGATATTTCTTCCGTAAAAAAAGGTATGGTGCAATGTTCAGCAAGCACCTTTGTTTTTTCTGAAAGTGATCGTGATAAATGATCAATATCGAAAGGAATATTGTGAAATAGCAATAAGCCTGTATAAACATTCATAAAACCTCTTATTGTGGAGACCAAATCATATTTGATGATGGTGTTGCCAAATAACCGCTCTATTAAAGTCACGATCAGTTGTTCTAATAGTTGGTCATAATATTGCATTTTGTTGAACAGATCACCGTTAAAGGTTTGCGCTTGTTCTTTAATGATAAGCTTGGCAAAATTAGAGTGCTCCTGAACAGTTTGAAATGCGGAATGATAAAAGGAAAATAAAAGGCTTTCATTTTCCGTATTTTTGACCGTATAGTCAATATCGGAGATATACTGTTCCATGAAATGGTCAAGTAAGGCGAGTATTAACTCATCCTTTGATTTGTAGGCGAGATAGAAAGCTCCCTTGGAAATTCCGCAGTATTCTGTTATTTGTTGAACGGATGTGGCTTCGAATCCTTGCTTGGCGAAGAGTTCAAGCGCCTTCTCCATAATTAATTGTTTTTTAGCCATTTTTTAATTCGCTCCTAGATTAATTCGTTGACAAATGACCGAGTAGTCATTATTATAAGTAATTGAGTTTCATAAGTCAATTTAGGGCAGGTGTAACAGTGAAAAATCTAGTCAACTTTGTATTGAAAAATAAACTAGCAGTTTGGTTGCTAACGATTATAATAACTGCTTCTGGGATTTATTCCGGAACACGAATGAACATGGAAACCATTCCGGATATCTCCATCCCATATTTAATGGTTATGGATGTGTATCCTGGTGCTACTCCTGAACAGGTGATGGAAGATGTGTCAATCCCTTTGGAGAAGGCAATCGAGAATTTAGAGGATGTAAAATCGGTTTATTCCAATTCATATTCTAACATGTCAAATATTCAAGTAGAGTATGATTATGGCATTGATATGGATGAGGCAAAACGTGCCCTTCAGTCTGCTCTGGATTCTGTAGAATTACCAGAGGGTGCACAAGAGCCAGCAATTACAGCGATTAGCATGAATATGATGCCTGTAGTCGCTCTGAGTGTAAGCAGTCAAACAGAAGATATTGTAGAATTGACTTCCACTGTGGAAGATGTTTTGCTTCCAAAAATTGAAAAGATTGATGGAGTAGCTTCTGCTACGATTACTGGTCAGCATATTGAAGAAGTAGAGCTTACCTATGATGAAGAGAAAATGGCTGAATTTGGCTTGACAGAAGATGATGTTAAACAAATGATTCAGGCAAGTGACATGGCTGTTTCGTTAGGTTTATTTGAGTTCGAAGATGGTGAACAAGCTGTCTCTGTAGATGGAAAATTTATGACAGAAGACGAGTTAAAGGAAATGTTAATTCCTGTTACACCTACTGAGACACAGCAGCTTCCTTTTGTAAAATTAAGTGATATCGCCACTATTGACTTAGTTGGTAAAGTACAATCTGTATCTCGTACAAATGGGGAAGATGCAATTGCAATTCAAATTATAAAAGGCCAACAGGCGAACACTGTTGATGTTGTAGACGCTGTAAAAGATCTAGTAGACGAGGAAATGAAAAATATTGATGGACTCATTGTCGATGTTTCTCTTGATCAGGGGGAGCCAATTAAGGACTCCGTCATTACGATGGTAGAGAAGGCGTTATTTGGTGGTTTAATTGCTGTTTTAATTATTCTCTTATTCTTACGAGATTTTAAATCAACGATTATTTCCATCGTGTCGATTCCGGTTTCGATTTTCATGGCATTAATGATTTTAAACTGGATGGATATTACGCTTAACATAATGACTCTTGGAGCAATTACGGTGGCAATCGGCCGTGTTATCGATGACTCGATTGTCGTCGTCGAAAATATTTATCGACGACTCCATTTAAAAGGGGAGAAACTGACAGGCCGTGCTTTAGTGCGTGAAGCGACGATAGAGATGTTTAAACCGATTTTATCGTCAACGTTAGTAACGGTAGCGGTCTTTGCCCCACTTGTATTTGTTGGTGGCATGGTCGGTGAATTGTTTGTTCCATTTGCCTTAACGATGTCATTTGCACTTGGTGCTTCATTACTTGTTGCGATTACAATTGTTCCAGCCCTTTCTCACTTCTTGTTTAAGAAGAAGCTATACGGAGAAAAAACGGAAAGCAGTCATAAAGATTCCGGCAAATTATCCAAATGGTATAGAAAGGTTCTCGAGAAATCGCTGAATCACAAGATTATTACTTCAATCATTGCGGTTGTTTTATTAGCAGGAAGCTTAGCCTTAACTCCATTAATCGGCTTTAGCTTCATGGGAAGCGAAGAAGAGAAAGTGATGTATTTAACGTACACTCCACAAACCGGTGAGCTTCTTGATGAAACATTGGCCAATGTTGAAGAGGTGGAGCAAGAACTATTAAAGCGTGAAGACATAGATATTTTACAAGTATCAGTAACAGATAGCGATAGTGCAGATATGATGACAGCGATGATGGGTGGCGGAGCTGGCGGTGCTTTAATGTATCTCATCTTTGATCCGGATATGGATAACTTCCCAGACGTTCGAGAAAAAATTGAAGATTATGTGTTCAACATCGACCATAGCGGAGAATGGAAGAGCCAAGATTTCGCATCCATGAATATGTCAACCAATGAAGTCAGCTACACTTTCTATAGTGAAAATTTAGACCGTTTAAATGAAGCGGTGATAATGGTTGAAGACGTCATGAACGAAAATGGCGGTCTTGAGGATGTATCATCAACTGCGGAAGATGCTTATGTTGAGCATACATTTAAAGTGGAACAAGATGAATTGCTTCAATATGGTTTAACAGCAGGACAAATTGTTATGATGTTAAGCCCTGATCATACAAAAGAAGTGTTAACGACGATTGAAAAGGATGGAAATACGCTAGAGGTTATTGTTCAGCACGAGCAAGAAGATCAGCAGCCTAAGTCCATCAAAGAAATGCTAGACCAGCAAGTGCCAACAGCGCTTGGAACAACGATGCCGCTTTCTGAACTAGTAACGGTTGAGGAAGGCACAACTCTTAACACACTTGCAAGGAGTAAAGGAGAATACTACGCTTCAGTGTCTGGTACAATCCTGGATAAGGATATTTCTAAAACAACAGCGGAAATTGACAAAGCAATTGATGAGTTAGACTTGCCAAAAGGAGTCCGTGTTGATGTCGCTGGTGTAGCTGCTGACATGACGGAAACCTTTACACAGCTTGGTGTTGCAATGCTTGCTGCGATTGCAATTGTCTACTTCATTCTTGTCGTTACCTTTGGTGAAGGATTAGCGCCATTTGCTATCCTATTCTCACTACCGTTTGCGGTTATCGGTTCATTTGTCGGCTTGTTAATTGCTGGAGAAACGATTTCTGTATCCGTCATGATGGGGCTGTTAATGTTAATTGGGATAGTCGTCACCAATGCGATTGTATTAGTTGACCGAATTATTCATATGGAACGTGATGGTATGACCATGCGTGAAGCCATACTCGAAGCGGGTGCTACTCGTCTGCGTCCAATCTTAATGACGGCTATTGCAACTATCGGTGCTTTAATACCGTTAGCATTTGGAACAGGCGGCGGAGGCCTTATCTCAAAAGGGCTGGCAATTACAGTTATCGGTGGGTTAACAAGTTCCACGTTACTGACATTAATCGTCGTTCCAATTGTGTATGAAATTTTATCAAAAATGTTCAAGAAAAACCGTAAAGAAATAGAAGAAAACTAATGATTTGATGAACCGAAGGGGATTGTCCCCTTCGGTTTTTTTATGATTTTGCAATCAAGAATACTTTTTAGCCTGTTTCAGAGATTTTTGTTTTATTTAGACTGAGTGAAAGTTGGCTGATCGTGGGAAAGTCTGTAATCGGTGTTCCATTCAGCCAAAGGTTCGAGCGAAAGTCCGAATCAAAGCACTATTCGCTCAAATCGAACGTAACTTCAAGGTGATTTGGCGCCATTTTATCCTTTCACTAGGATTCATTGGCAGCTTAATGGCTGTTTATCCGTTATCCGTCTTAAGTCTGAGAGTAATCTATTGCTTAAGCCGCTTATAGAGTTTGCTATGTACCCTTTAATATGGTAGTACAGAGACCGAAATTTAAAAGGGGAATTTGCAATGAAGGATAGAAAAATATATATTCTTTTAACTGATACTGGAACTGTTCTAACAAGGGTGATTCGGCTTTATACAAAGAAGACCTATAATCATGCTTCGCTTTCACTCGACCCAAATTTAACGGAAGTTTATAGTTTTGGGAGGAAACGTCCAAAAAACCCTTTTATTGGTGGGTTTGTAAAAGAAAATATCAATATCGGACCCCTTCGAGATGCGGATTGTGTTATTTACAGTTGTACAGTTTCAGAAAGGCAATACCAGCAAATCCAAACCTTTCTTAAAGAAATAGAAGTTCATGAACATCTTTACCGTTACAACTTTATCGGTCTTTTTGCTTTTATGTTAAAAAAGGAACTTCACCGCAAAAATGCTTATTTTTGTTCAGAATTTGTCGCGACTGCTTTAAGCAATAGCGGAATTGTTCAGTTAAGAAAGCCACCATCTTTTGTGGCGCCGCATGACTTCGAAGACATAAAAGATTTTCAATTAGAATTTCAAGGAAAACTGGCATCCTTCTACCGTAAAAAGAAGTATTACGATCATTTGTCATTATCGTCTTAAAATAGAAAAACTTACACTTCTAAACGAAGTATCAGCACCTTTTTTCAGTGAATGATAAGAAAAGGGGGGTGAGTATCTTGGCAAAAGATGTTCTATGTGAAGTAAACAACTGTACGTATTGGGGTCACGGGAACAAATGTCATGCAGATGCCATCTATGTAGTAAGCCATAAAGGGAACAAAGCTTCTACAAGTGAGGAAACCGACTGTAAAACATTCGAGCTTGAGGTTTAAAACAGAGGGTAACCAATTTGGTTGCCCTCACTCATTTTGGTTCGTGAAAAGTTGTGGCTCACTATTCTTATGAGTATTTACTTAAGCCCCAGTAAATCGGTATTCGGATTTTTACAATGAACAATGTCTGAGCAGCCTATTACGAGAATATTCGAGGAGAACCGAGAGCTTCCATCTTTGCAGATTCGAAGGCGCCTTTCTTTGGTAATGTTTTTCGTTTCCCGTTCTTCTCTATAGTAAAGCGAAAAGGTTTGTTTTATTCATTAATAATATGCCAAAAGTGAGAAATACTGGGGAGAATGAAGAACAACAAATTTAATGTTAAAATTTAACTAGTGATTATATTAGGGGGAGTTTTTTATGAGTATTCCAAGTATAGATGTTACACTAGTTGTCGGTCCTGATAGTGCTCTTGAAGCACAGGCGATACGTGCCGGTTTAGAGGCCTTTAATGTGCGTGTATTAACATATTGGATTGGACGTCCAAACGACCTGATTAATATAATATCTGAGAACGAAAGTGACTATATGATTCTTTCTTTTCATGGAGTTGAAGGCGAATTAGTGATGCCGGAGCTTGGAGAAATGGTTTATGAGGATAATGAACCAAGAAAGAATTTTGGTGCGACGGAAATTCTTGAATATGGCAGACTAAATAATCAATTGGTTATCGGGAATGGTTGTACATTAGGAGATCCTGAATTGGCAAATGCATTTCTAAAAATTGGTTGTAGAGCATACATAGGTCCGAAGGATTATATCGACGGAGATGCTACATTTTATTTTATTATTCGCTTTTTTTACGAACTATTGTCTAATCAAAGAAGTGAAAAGGAAGCATATGAGCTAGCGAAATCAACAGATCAGGAAACGTGTTTGTATGAATGGTACTCTAGTGAAATTAAGGGTAAATAAGTCGAGAAATAAAAGGAACAGAGACTTGATTTGCATCTCTGTTCTTTTTGTCGTTTCCTATTAAAACCAAAAGGAAAGTTTTATTAATGCGAAATTTTTTTCGAGCATCACTCGTTATAACATATGACTATAAACCATGGTTTTTAGTAAGGAGGTCAAAATGGAAGAGGATTTGAATTGGATTAAGGAAGTTCTTGCAGGAAATAAAAAAGCATATGCTCATCTTATTCGTAAATATAAAAACCCATTATATGCCACTGTTTTGAGAATGACAAAAAATCCAGCGGACGCGCAGGATTTAGTTCAGGAAGTGTTTATAAAGGTATATCACCGCTTAGATAAATATGAAGAAAAAGGATCGTTTTCAAGCTGGTTGTATCGCATTGCGATCAACCATTGCATGGATGAATTTCGAAAAAAGAGCCATCAAATGAAGTCTTCCGAGGTGAAGGAAGAAGATGTAGTGAACGGGAATCATCCGGAGATCGTCTATCTTCAAAAAGAAAAAAATAGACAATTGGAGCGTTTAGTGGGGACTTTACCAGAAGATGAAAGGATGATTATTCTGCTTAGGTATGTGAATGAGCTAAGCTATCAAGAGATTAGTGAATTGCTTGATATCCCCCTTTCTACGGTGAGAAATAAACTGTTTCGTGCTAAGAAAAAAATGAGAGAAACGGTGAAACAAGAAGGAGGTTATTTCGATGAACTGTCCAGTAATAGATAAGTTATCCCAGTATGTTGATAACCTGCTTGAAGAAGAGGAAATGAAAGAGATAGAGGTTCATGTAGAAAAGTGTAAGGACTGCGCTACAGTCGTGGAGGCACTTGAACAAGAATCATTATTTTTACAAGAGACATTAAAGAATCCAACTTTACCAGATAATTTTGAAGCGCTGGTTTTGGGTCAGCTTGAGCCGTATGAACAAGGGCAAAAACAAAAGCGAGGAAGGTTGTGGAAGCGCGGTTTAATCGCTGCTGCTACCATTTTTTTAGCTTTTGGAGTTACAACCAAATTGCACCCTAGCTTTGCGGAATGGGTAGGGGGGTTATTTTCAACTGAACAGGTTGATGAAGGTTTAAGAATGGCTTCTGATGCTGGCTTTGCGAAAAGAGTTAATGCTGAGGTAACGGATCAGGGGTTGACTTTTAAAGTGGAAGACGTTGTGGCGGATGCTTCCCGGATTGCATTATCTTACCAAGTATTGAACGAAGATGGAAAATTTCATGATCCTGACTTTACAGAGTATGAAATTTATGGGCTAGATCAAAACGGAAAACGCCTTGAGGTTCAAAATGTCAGCTGGGGCTATTCTGAAGATGATTATGGAATTATGGACTTTTCCTTACGGAATACGGACCTGGAACAGTTCACATTAAAGCTTCAAATCACTGATTTGAGTGGGATTAAAGGAAATTGGGAATTAGAAATCCCGATTGACTTAAGGGAAAGTCTCAAGTTTACGGAAAAGTTAGCGCTCCATGACTTCGCAACAAGCAGTGACGGCGTTGAGTTGAAATTGAAGGAGGTTCGTTTGGCTCCATCTACTAATGAAATTGTGTATGAAACGGCTTTTACAGATGATGAAAGGAATCGTATAGAAACGGAAGTTCAGAAGCTTGAGAGTCGATTTGGGAAAGATATCGCTCATACGTTTACGAATTTTGGAACGGCCATTCAATATCACCTTGAGGATCAAAAAGAAAATCCAGTCTACTATCAGAACTCATTTCTAGATGGTCAAGGACATCCTAATAGTGTCGGTTTAATACAAGGAATAGGGGAAAGCTTGTCTCAATTTGGATCCGTCGCTTGGAATGAATACTTTGTCCCGAAAAAAAGCGATCAAGAAATGACTTTTGTTCTGGATGGTGTGATAAAAACAGTTCCTGCTGACTTTTCGATTACAGTCAAGCCGATGGAGCAAAAACAAAACCCAATTTCATTTGAGTATGAAGGCAATTATATGGTACTCAAAAAAGTGAAGATGGAGAATGAATATTCATTACAGAAATTAATAATCCCGTTTAAAAAGGAAAAGAAGTTGAAAATTGAAATGGAGGGTGGGAGAGAAGCCACTGCTACCGAATTTGGACAATGGGTGCTGGTCGATCAAAACGGTAAAGTCTATCAAACTTATGGTAGTGGTGGGGTTAGCGATGAAAAGGATGAAAACGGCAGATACAAAACAACGGTTGAACTCACTATCTATAATCTAGAGGAAGTCCCGGAGGAGTTTACTCTCCATTTGATTTCTGTGACACGTTTTCATAAGCTGGATGAAAAATGGAAGGTGCCGCTATACTAGGTGCAACAAGAAGGAGCCTGATTTACTCAAGCTCCTTTTTCAAAAATAAGAAAGTATAAAACTTTGGGGATACCATAGTAGTTGATGAACATCAATCCTAGACCGATTTATGGCCTGTTATGACCGATATATTTGTATGAACATGCACCTGTCAAGTAGACATTTATAAAAACAGTCATTAAGCTGATTTTAATCGATAATTAACAGGGCTCGTTTTTAGTTTTGTTTGAATCCGTTTATG
>NZ_SWLZ01000033.1 GCF_005502275.1 Robertmurraya siralis | reverse complement strand
CCCAGTGTGGCCGATCACCCTCTCAGGTCGGCTACGCATCGTCGCCTTGGTGAGCCGTTACCTCACCAACTAGCTAATGCGCCGCGGGCCCATCTATAAGTGATAGCCGAAACCATCTTTCAGCTTTCAAACATGTGTTCAAAAGCATTATCCGGTATTAGCTCCGGTTTCCCGAAGTTATCCCAGTCTTATAGGCAGGTTGCCCACGTGTTACTCACCCGTCCGCCGCTAATCATCGGGAGCAAGCTCCCTCCGATCCGCTCGACTTGCATGTATTAGGCACGCCGCCAGCGTTCGTCCTGAGCCAGGATCAAACTCTCCAAAAAAGAGTAAGATTAGCTCTTATGTTTATAATAAACGTTGGCTAGCTTCGGCTCTCATAAAGAGTGCCTCCACTATGATTTGTTGACGTATGATTTGTTTAGTTTTCAAAGTGCAATCATGATTAAAACAAAAAGTTCAATCACAGTGCCGCTTCAGAAGCGACTTTCTTAATATAACATGTAGTGATGTTGATGTCAACATCTTTTTTAAAAGCAATCCGTCAAAGGAAAAACATTTTTCAATGCGTTTCGCAGCGACGGATATTAATATAACAAGTATTTTAAAAGAAAGCAACCCTTTTTTATATTTTTTTAAGATAATTTTTTGGCTACAAAGTAACAACGATGAAAAACACCCTGTCCTTTTGTTTCCACATTTTTAACGTCAATATACCCTCTTTCAATCAAATACTCGAGTAAAATGGATAAATCAACTGAATACTCCACTAACTCTTCGTGACGAATCATATCGTTAAAAGTCCAAAATTCCCGTTCACCCAGAACCTCTAATAAATGATTAATACCGACTTTTGTACGTGAATGAATGAGAAACTCACTTGCAAGAAAGAGAAGCTCCAAGCGTTTTTCCATCGTTTCATCACTATTCACTAATTCCACATAAAGTTTGTAAATCTCAGGCTCCATTTGTTTCACTTGATTCCAAACTGTTACTTCAGGATGGAATCCATTTTCAATAATCGATAATCTTGCCAAATGGTGCAAAGAGTGAATGACATGATTATACGCATCCAAATAATGGTGGTTTTCAAAAAATGCTTTCCCATCCATGTATCTACGAATGAGCTTAGCAAACTCCAAGCCCATTTTGATTTTTCGTCCATAGAACGGAAATTCCTTCATCTCTTCTTTTAATTTTGCAACATATTCATTTCGGTCAAAAACAATTTTACCATTATAGAGCCAATCAAATATTCTCTTATTAGAACCTAATAGTATCCAATTATTGAGCTTTTTTTCAGTAACTATATAAAGCGCGGCTTTTTTACCTTCATAAGAATAGTGCTTTACAAATATAGGCTGTTCTGCCTCTTTAACAACCATTAAAAGAATCGTATCAAACGTATCGGTTGTTGGTATTGAATATTGGATTTTTTCTATTGTTAATACTCCAAGAGTATTCGGGTCACTTGCCCTTTCCTGATAAATCGGACGAAGAATGTCTTCCATCATCATTCCCCCATTATATTGTTAGCCTATATCTTCGACAATTCTAAACGATCTCCTGCTAATTTTCTAGACAAACTTCGACACCAACGCTTGTTAACCATTTATTTCACCCTCATTAATGTGATATAGTTAAGTCTTAGGAGGGTACAATAATGGCTAAATATTCAAGTAAAATAAATAAAATCCGCACGTTTGCGCTCAGCTTGATTTTTGTCGGATTTTTCATCATGTATCTCGGGATATTTTTCAGGCAGTCTGTAATCTTAATGTCTATTTTTATGTTTTTAGGTTTGCTGTCTATTATTGCAAGTACAGTTGTTTATTTTTGGATTGGCATGCTTTCAACGAAAACCGTTCAAGTTAAATGCCCAAATTGTGAAAAACCAACAAAAATATTAGGTCGCGTCGACATATGTATGCATTGCAATGAACCGCTCACTCTTGATCCTAACCTTGAAGGCTTAGAATTTAATGAGAAATATAACAGTAAAAAAGCAGACTCCTAAAAAATGAAGATCTCCGGTAAGAGCTAATAGGTATCGGAGAAGGATAACAAGCTATGATCGCTAATTCATCAGCTTTACATAGTCCACTGCCAACTCGGCGAACTTGCCGAGTTTTTTTCATTTTTGTTATGCGTGCGCTCTATAATTTGAATTTGGCACGAAATGAACAAAAAAATAACTGATAGCAAGTACTATCAGTTAATGAGCATCTTTGGCTAAACAGTCAGGACAGGTACCGTATACTTCCATCCGATGATGACTGACCTTGAAGCCCGTTACGTGTGAAGCAAGATGTTCAACCTCATCCAACCCTGGATAATGGAAGTCGACAATTTTCCCACAAGCTTCACAAATAACATGATAATGATTAGTTGTAATAAAATCAAAGCGGCTAGATGCATCCCCATAGGTTAATTCTTTCACAAGACCAACCTCACGAAATACTCTTAGATTGTTGTAAACTGTTGCCACACTCATATTTGGAAACTTGCCTTCCAATGCTTTATAAATATCATCAGCTGTAGGATGTGACATTGAGTTTATTAAATACTCAAGTATCGCATGACGTTGTGGAGTTATTCTAACCCCAGTTCCTTTTAAGGTATCAAGTGCTTCTTTTAATTCACTATGTGACACCGCCATGCACCTCTTTTCTAGTATAAATTCTTACTTTATAATATTTATAATTAGTGTACTCGTAAAGTTCCCTATTTGTCAATATATCTACTAATACCCTCGCGTTAAATCAATCTGATTGATCATGTTTTTACCTTTATTATTATATGTATGTAAGTTTTGTTCAAATATTTCAAATGATCTTGGCAAATAATTCTTTGTCAGGCTCGAAAGATGTGGTGTAACGGTTACTTGGTCCATTTGCCAAAACGGATGCCCCTCTGGCAAAGGTTCGACTGCAAATACATCTAAAAATAAATGGGCGATCTCTTTATTCTTCATAACATCAAAAAGAATATCTTCTGCAACCAAATCACCACGTCCAATATTGATAAAAACAGACGTATCTTTCATCAGCTTAAAGTGCTCATATGTTAGCAACTGAGTGGTTTCCGGTGTACTTGGCAATACTGAAACGACAAAGTCCGCTTTCCCAACTACTGTAGAAATGTCATCTAATTTACACAATTCATCTACGAATTCAACCGGAGTCCCTGTTCGATTTACACCGATTGTATTCATTCTGAATGCTTTAGCAAGACGGGCAATTTCTCCGCCAATCGCACCTACTCCTAAAATAAGAATCGTTTTTCCACACAGCTCTTCCATCGGAACGCGGCGCTCCCACTTTTCTTCTTGTTCATTGCGCCACAATACTCTAGCTTGTTTTACATATTGGAGCATCATTCCAAGCGTATATTCAGCCATTGGAATTTTATGTACTCCACGTGCATTCGTGACGATAATCCCCTTCTTACGGCAAGCTGTCAGCGGCATTTTATCAAGACCTGCAGACATGACCATAATCCATTTTAAATTCTGAGCCTTCTTAATATCCTCTTCAGTCAAGTCTTCGCCATAAGTAATGAAGATTTCTGCATCTTGAAAGCTCGTTTGAGCATGTTTCATCCCTTTATAAAATTCAAATTGAACGTTTGGAAACTTGGCACGGATCATTTTTTGAATCGATTCAGCAGGTAAAATAGATGATACTACCTTCACTCGATCACTCTCCTCTTTTTTCTTCTATTATAATCTTTTTTAACAATATCATGGTCAATAAATATACAAAAAAAGCAGGTCAACGAAGTGACCTGTCAAATAAAACATTTGTCTGAGGAGGTATGCCCTAATACAATCATATTCAGCACTTCAATAGATGCGTGGACACCCGCACAGGCTGTAAAAATAAATTTTACGAGCAACTCTTTACGTTATAAATGGCATATCCTGACTTTCTCTCAAGGAACTGCTTGCCCTGTTCCGCACAAATTTATTCACCTATACTTAAGAAAAGCCGCCCCAAAGGAAGCAGCCTGAAATTAAATGATAAAGATATAAGTTCATTAAACACCGATAACATTTCTTACTGGGAAAGGAGCTGGTTGAATATAATTTTGATATTCATGAAGTTTTCCTTCATATATTAATTCTAATGTTGGAATAAGAGCAAAATCATCCGGTCTCATGAGTTCAGGACTTTTTTTCATCAGCTTCAAACCACTCATTCCCAAAACGGTTGCGACAAATTGTGAGCAGGTAAAGGCATTATCTCGTTTTAATTTCATATTAAGGGCAATCGCGAAAATCCCCAATAAATTGTATCGATAATTTGCTGAGAACCGTTCAAATTGATAAATTATTTGGATAATCTCATTAAATTGCTCTTCATTGACTGTTAATTTATAGAGCACACATTTCGTTTCTTTTTTATGAAAAAACACACCTTGATCCATACGTTCTTTCACGAAGCCACCTGAAAACGGATTGGTATAAACTTTTCGCCCAAAACTGTAAATATTTTGTAATCCTTGATCTAAGGCAATGGAAACATGATTATACGGAAACCTCGTATACATTTTAATCATTTTTGAAAACCAAGTGCCTGTATCTGTAAGAAGTATATAAATCTCTTTTTCTGTCAAAATCCATCACCTACTTTGACTAAGTTTTGTTATTGGGCTACATCTTCTATGACATCTTTTTTCCAGTCTCATAATTATTAGACGTATTTGAAACGGTTATTACTTCATTTTTCTCAAAAAAAAAATAAAAAAATTGGCCCCAACTTATTTGGTAGCCAATCAAGTACATCCTCTTTCCGAGGATTCATGACCAATATTTAAGTAAATGATTCAAACGCTGCATGCGTTATATCGAAATCATACTATGAATCCTTTGGTCTGATCCACAACTTATTTATAGATTTTCTTCCACAAATTGTAATGTTTCCTCCACATGTCCTTTAACTTTAACCTTCAACCATAATTTAGCAATTTTTCCCTCTTTGTTAATAATAAAAGTGGACCGCTCAATTCCCATATATTCTTTACCAAAATTCTTTTTTAATTTCCAAACTCCATATTTTTCGGCAACTTCATGGTCTTCATCTGCCAACAGAAGAAAAGGAAGCCCATGCTTTTCAATAAATTTCTCATGCCGTTCGATCGGATCAGGACTTACCCCTAAGATGACCGCATCGACGTCAGTAAAATTTTGATGGTGATCGCGGAAATCACACGCCTCTGTCGTACAACCTGGCGTCATATCCTTCGGGTAAAAATATAAAACAACATTTTTTCCTCTTAAATCCGAAAGTTTGACCATACTACCATCACTTGCAGGTAATTGAAAATCTGGTGCTAATTGACCTTGTTCAATAGACATTGCTATCCCTCCGTTTCATTATTACCATTAGCGTAACGAATCCGCGGAGCAAAGACAAGCATTAGACTATTTATCTAGATCAAGCACAGTTCTGGCAACAAAAGCAGCTGGAATCGTATAGCCGATCAACGCTTCGATAACAGCAATAATTCTCCCCACTCCGATCGGCGCAATATCGCCGTAGCCCACGGAAAATAATGTAATCGCGCTAAAGTAAAGGCCTGTTTCTAAGCGAGTTAAAAAACGATTGGCTACCGGAATATAACCATCATCCAAGACAGCAAAATCGTGTAGTTCTAGCAAAACATATAGAAGTCCAAAGCTAACCATAACGGTAGCATAGATAGCTCCAAGGAATAAAAAATTCTCAAGAGACACCCTTTTTCCCTTTATTTTATAGGGGGTAAACAGAAGTCGGATACTACTCACAACACAAATCACAATGATCAAAATCGATATGTAAAAGATCAACCGGCCCACCCCCTCTTTTCTTGCAAAGAATTTAACTATCTGTCGGTATTGATGTTTCCCCCATTTGCTTCACGCACCGATCATCACTAAATGGCGAGTAAAATCGCCGCTTCACACAAGTTAAGTCAAAAATCTTTTACCTTTACAAAAATAAAGCATGTTTCTTTCATATATACGTCAAATCACTGTTTTATAGAACAGCTTGTCTACACACTGCAAATGAAGGGAAACTGCTTCTATTGAACGTTTCCAATTGTACGCAAAAGTCGAGCGCTCGTGTTAAAATGAAATTAAGAAATTTCGGGAGGTTTAAAATGAAAACAGTATATGATTTTCATGTCAAAATGACAGACGGAACAGAAAAGTCGTTAAAAGATTACTCAGGCAAAGTATTGCTCATTGTAAACACGGCAAGTAAATGCGGATTAACTCCTCAGTTTAAAGGGCTGCAAGAGCTATACGATAAATTTGCCGACCAAGGCTTCGTGATTTTGGGCTTCCCTTGCGATCAATTTAACAATCAGGAATTTGCTCAGATCGATGAAACCCTCCAATTTTGCCAAAAAAATTATGGTGTTACCTTCCCAATGTTCGCAAAAATCGATGTAAATGGTGAAAATGCAGACCCTCTTTTCACATTTTTAAAAGAAGAGAAAAAAGGAGTGTTATCGAAGAATATTAAATGGAATTTCACTAAATTTCTCGTTGATCAAACTGGTCAAGTCGTTGAACGCTACGCTCCTACAACTGAGCCAAGCCAAATTGAAAAAGATTTAGCAAAGCTGTTCGCTTAAACTTTCGAAGACTGCCTAGCAGGCAAACTTTAAATAAAAGTGCTCCCCTTAAGGCAAACACTCTGTCTGCCTTAAGGGGAGTTTTTCGATGAAAAATTTCACCGTGGAAACTCCCCCTTTAGCGCTCACGGCAGAAACGAATGCTATCTATCTCACTCCTAACTGGAAAGGATAAAAGGCGACCAGTTTTTTTCGCTTGCTTCCATTACTAGCAACACAAGTGCTAAAATATATTAGGTAGTTTTAATGAAAGGATTAGGAGGATTTTTATGAAGTTTACAAATTCAGAACGTCTTCATGAGGAAGCGTTGGAATACATAGTAGGTGGAGTTAATAGCCCTTCCCGCTCCTACAAAGCGGTTGGCGGCGGGTCTCCAATCGCAATGGAACGGGCAAGCGGTGCCTATTTTTGGGATGTCGACGGCAATCAATATATCGACTATTTAGCTGCATACGGTCCAATCATAACAGGTCATGCTCATCCACATATAACAGAAGCGATTAAAAGAGCAGCCGAAACTGGAGTGTTATATGGAACACCCACACCACACGAAGTCAAGTTTGCCAAAATGCTTCGTGAAGCAATGCCTAATCTTGAGAAAGTTCGTTTTGTTAATTCTGGCACCGAAGCGGTTATGACCACAATCCGTGTTGCTCGCGCCTATACAGGCAGGGATAAAATCATTAAATTCGCTGGATGCTATCATGGACATTCCGATCTTGTTCTTGTCGCAGCAGGTTCGGGCCCTTCTACACTAGGCACACCAGATTCTGCTGGTGTCCCGCAAAGCATTGCACAAGAAGTAATAACCGTTCCTTTCAATGATATCGAACCATTTAAAGAAGCATTGAATAAATGGGGCGACCAAATTGCTGGGGTTCTCGTTGAGCCAATTGTTGGCAACTTCGGCATTGTCGAGCCGAAAGATGGATTTTTACAACAAGTGAATGACCTTGCCCATAAAGCCGGGGCCCTTGTGATTTACGATGAAGTGATTACTGCTTTCCGCTTTATGTACGGAGGAGCACAGGATATGTTGGGAATTCAGCCTGATTTAACAGCGATGGGAAAAATTATTGGCGGCGGACTTCCAATCGGTGCCTATGGCGGAAAGAAAGAAATAATGGAAAGTGTGGCTCCCCTTGGTCCAGCCTACCAAGCAGGAACTATGGCTGGAAACCCCGCCTCGATCTTATCTGGCATCGCTTGCCTAGAAGTTTTAAAACAAGACGGGGTTTACGATTATTTGGACAAGCTTGGTGCCATGCTTGAAGAGGGTATCACAAAATCAGCACGAGAACACCGAATTCCGATAACAATAAATCGCCTAAAAGGGGCTCTAACAGTTTATTTCACAGATGTGAAAGTTGAAAACTATGAGCAAGCCGAAAACACAGACGGTGAAATGTTTGCCAAGTTCTTTAAGCTCATGCTTCAGCAAGGCATTAATCTTGCACCATCCAAGTATGAAGCATGGTTTGTCACGATCGCTCATACGACAGAAGATATTGAAGCCACCCTCCATGCTGTCGATCAAGCTTTTCAGGAACTGTCTGCTAACGCTTAAAAAACGAGCATAAATATTCATATTTTATGCATCAAGGAGCCCAATAAGGCTCCTTTTTTATAGATCACATTCATTGTAAACGGTTACATTATAAGGTTTTGTGGTAATTTCTTCCCATTTATTTCAAAAAACATATCCATGATTATGTATAAATAATTGATTTCTGAAAATTCTTATGATACACTGGTATTACTATTTGGCTTCTTTAAGTGTGGTTATTTTTTGTCAAATAATCTCACAATAATTAAGAGAGAGTTTCATCTTTCGAGCTCTTCCCCAATAGTTTGCTATAAAGCCGACTTTATCTTCTATTATTCTAGAATGATAGGGAAGCTACCTTCAATTTTCCACAATATTAAAGCCAATGGATTGACTGATATTTTCCAGATTGGTGAAACGTATGTCGCATACATAAGATGCCAATCGCTGCGCTTGTCCAGATCGTCAATCTACTTATGAAATTTTAGGAGGTGAACGGCTTTAAGGCAGAGCCTATTTAAAGCCTAAGTTATGACAAATCAACAATGGAGCCCCTCACAATTTAATGAATTTTACCGCCAAGAACATGATGCTTGCGGAATTGTGGCCTCAATGGAAAAAAACAATACCCCTACCCGTGAAAATATATTTAATTGCATTAATGCCCTCGTGACAATGAATCACCGTGCTGGTTTCATTAATGGCGAAGGTGATGGGGTAGGAATTCACATCGACATTCCACGCACACTTTGGAAAGAAAAATTAGAAAAGGCTGGTCAAAACACAGAAGTTGTTGACCAAGCTGGATTTGTAGTCGGTCATATCTTTATTAATAGAAAAGAACAGCCGCAAGCTCTAAAAAAAGCATTGATTTCAAAACTGGAAAACGCTCAATTGGAAATTTTATTTGAGTCAACTGAAGAAAGTAATTCTTCCGCTTTAGGACCCATTGCAATCCAAGAAAATCCTGTATTTTGGCAGGTAGCTCTCAAGAGTAATGTAACCGGCAAAGAGCTTTCAAAAAAATTATTTGAGCTAACTGTAGAAATAGAAAAGGACGATAACATCCATGTTGCTTCATTAAGTCAATATCATGCCGTTTATAAAGTAATGGGCGCCGGTGATATTTTGCCAAAATATTACAGCGATCTAGCAAACCCACTCGTTGCTTCAACAATGACATTAGGGCATAATCGCTACTCTACGAACACATTGTCCAGCTTTAACCGTGTTCAACCTTTTAGTGTTCTTGGTCACAACGGTGAAATTAATACCATTGCCAAACTTCGTGATGAAGCGAAAATGATCGGTGTTCCTCTTGTTAAGGATGGCAGTGATTCACAAGATTTAAGTAGAACGATTGAGACGCTTATTTGTCGTGACGGCTACTCTTTATTTGAAGCATTGGATTTACTTTTTCCACCAATTATTAACGAGATTAAAGCATATCCAAAGCATCTTCAAGATTTATATAGTTACATGCGTGAAGCATGGGGACATTTCGCCCAAGGTCCGGCAGGCATTATCTCCCGCTTTGGTGACGAAGCTGTCTTCAGTGTCGATGCATTAGGTTTGCGCCCGCTTTGGATGCTTGAGACAGAAAGCTCCTATCTGTTCTCATCTGAGCCAGGAATTATTCCTTCAAGTGAATATGTAAATGAACCAAAGCCGCTTGCACCAGGGGAAAAGGTTGGACTGAAGTGGGATGGCGATGTATTAAAAGTCTATGAACACGATCAATATCAAGCTACTGTTTACGAGAGATTTTCAACAAGAGCGAACATCACTGATGCAAGAAAGCGCCTTTCTGTTCCAAAACTTGAAAAAACCGTGAGCGTAACCTATCCAACGAAGATTCATAACGGTCAATATAAAGCATTCGGCTGGGAAAGGGATCATATTCAACTGATTGAACAAATGGCTGAAAAAGGTGTCGAACCGATTCGTTCACTCGGACATGATTCACCATTAGCAGCAATCAATCCGAATCGTAAAAACGTCGCTGATTTTATTAAAGAAAGTGTAGCTGTTGTAACGAACCCCGCAATTGACCGAGATCGGGAATCTGAGCATTTTTCAACAAGAACGATTATTGGCGAGCGGCCTTCCCTTTTTGCAAAAAAATTGCCAGGTACACTTGTAGAATTGCCTTCGCCATTGCTTATTGAAGGTGCGGCTGGCTACGAATGTTCATTGGAATTAAATCAACCTAGCTATGATCAAGTAGCAGCTTTATTCCAAAGGGGAAATCTCATTTCCTACTTATCTATGACCATGCATAAGGATGAAACGGTTGAGGCGGCATTAACTCGCCTTCAAGCAGAAGCTGTAGCTGCGGTAAAGGATGGCAAAACACTAATTGTGCTTGACGACAGTCGGGCTCATATAAATGATTCATTATGGCTTGATCCACATCTTGTTACATCAGCCGTCGATCAAGCACTTGTGAAAGAGGAACTGCGAAGAAATTGCTCCATTCTATTACGCTCTGCTTCGATTCGCTCTTTACACGATATTATTGTTGCCTTCGGATTAGGATCTGACTTAATCAGTCCTTACTATATGTTTATGACCGTGTTTGATGAGTCTATTAAGCCTATCGTTAATCTTTACTCTGCCCTTACGAAAGGTTTGGAAAAAGTCATCTCTACGATCGGTATTCATGAGCTTCGAGGCTATGGAAGATTATTTTCGGCAATTGGTTTAAATGAAGAAGTTGCTGACGTCCTTAACATCGTTAACTTTTTCGGTTCTCGTGACCTCGCCTATAATTTTGAGACCATGAAAAATGATGCCCTTGAAAGAGCGGCAGATTATCAAAACGAAAAAGAGCGTGTTGGAAAGTCATTCAACCTCTTCCCTCGTATTTGGAAAGCTATCGGTGATGTGGCATCAACTGGTGACTACAGCGCATATAAGGAAAAAATCAGCGAGCAGGAAGAACAGAATCCAACAACGATCCGTCATTTAACAGATTTGAAAACTTCTGCTTCAGATATTTCTGCAAGTGATGTTGACATTAGTGTCGGCGAGCATAGTTTACCATTTGTGATTTCCTCTATGTCTTTCGGATCTCAGAATGAAATTGCCTTCCGTGCTTATGCTGAAGGTGCAGACCGATTAAATATGGTAAGCCTTAACGGTGAAGGTGGGGAAATCAAGGATATGCTTGGCAAATATCCAAAAACGCGCGGTCAGCAAGTTGCCTCAGGTCGTTTTGGTGTCAATGCTGAGCTACTAAACTCTTCAAACCTCCTTGAAATTAAAATTGGGCAAGGAGCAAAACCTGGTGAAGGTGGACATTTACCTGGCTCAAAGGTAACAGAAAAAATTGCCGAAGCTAGAAATGCGACAATAGGTTCTGATTTGATATCACCGTCTAACAACCATGATATCTACTCGATTGAAGATTTAGCACAAATGATTCATGAGCTTAAAACCGCAAACGACAAGGCGAAAGTTTCTGTCAAAGTTCCGGTCGTTCCAAACATCGGCACAATTGCTGTTGGAATTGCCAAAGCCGGCGCCGATATTATCACATTAAGCGGATTCGATGGTGGTACTGGTGCTGCAAGAATCCACGCTCTTCAATACGTCGGTCTTCCAGTTGAAATCGGTGTTAAAGCAGCTCATAATGCCTTGTTGGAAGCTGGAATCCGTGACCAAGTAGAGCTTTGGGCAGATGGCGGTATTAAGAGCGCCAAAGATGTCATTAAAGTCATGCTTCTTGGAGCTAATCGTGTCGGATTCGGTACTTTATCAATGATTGCCATCGGCTGTACAACTTGCCGCGGCTGTCACTTAGATACTTGTCATGTTGGAATTGCTACACAAATCGAATCTGAAGCGCAGGCGAAGGATCATGGTTTAAGAAGATTTGTTCCAAGACAGTTTGACCTGGCTGTTCAAGGAATTATCAACCTTTTCACTGCTTTTGGAAATGAGCTAAAGGAGCTCACAGCGTCATTAGGCTTTAAAAATCTTCAGGACATCGTCGGTCGCTCCGACCTTCTGCAACAAGCGAAAGGCACTGAGCAATTAGATTTAACTTACTTGTTAAAAACACTTGATATTGGGCAATTTGGGCAAAAAGAAGCAGCTGCCGCAACGGAAGCCGCCCAGCTTCAAATGGCAGTCGGCGCAGAGTTTTTAGATAGCAATGTTGGCGAGCTCCAGCAATCTCGCGAATATCATAGCATTACATCGGAGCAGCGCGTATTGGGAAGCCGCGTTTCTTGCCACCGTGTTCGCGGCCGTTTAGATGGCTCCTATAAAGCTCTTCCTGCTGTTGAGCTCAAGTACAAGAACGGTTCCATTCCAGGTAATGGACTCGGAGCATACAACAGTGAAGGCATTAAAATTGAAGTATCAGGTGGTTCCCAAGACGGAACTGGTAAGACATCCTTTGGCGGCCAAATCCTCATCTTTAAATCAAAGGGGAAAAACGGACAATATTACAACGGTTCGGTCGGAAAAGGCTTCGGTTATGGAGCGCAGCAAGGCTTGCTCGTTGCTCAGGGCAATGCCGATGCACGCGCAGGTATTCGCTTATCTGGCGCTGATATGATTATCGGTGGCCAAGTAAAGAATGCCATCCCGGCAAAAGAAAATGGCAATATCGGTTCAAGAGCGAACATTAAAGGTTTTGCCTTTGAATACATGACCAATGGTCGCGGCTTAGTGCTGGGCGATCCAGGTCCATGGATTTGTGCTGGTATGACCGGCGGTGTCGTCTACTTAAGACATCAGCCTGAGCTGGGTTTAACGAAGGAAGCCATCCAAAGAAGGATCGCCAAAGGGGCGAAAGTAACCGTATCAGCTTTATCTGAAAAAGGTGTTTCTGATGTCGTTGAACTTCTTAGCCAGTACATTGATATGCTTAAAGCTCAAGGTCAAGACGAAGAAGCAAACAAACTAACCCTTCTCCTTCAAGACCCTGAAGAACATTTCGTTCAAGTAGTACCAGTAAAAGAACAAGCAGATCCATCTGTTTCAACTGAATGATGTTAGGCGCCCGCTTTTGTGCGGGCGTTTTTTTAGTTTGTGTAAATTTACAGCTCCCGTCCTTGTTTTGTTCGCTTAACGACGATTTAAAGCTTTATTTTGTCAGTCGAATTCCAGCTGTTTTCTTCACAGCTTCTTCTTTTCTATCTGATTTTTCAGATTGCATTTTTGATTCGGACTGTGCTCCTCCTTCGCCTCGCTTGTTGTCCCATTGCACTCTCTATTTGGACTCCCCCGCTCTCTTTACCTCGTTTGCTTGTCCAAAGGCACTTTCACTTCTATCTATCCCTTTATATCTGCGCTGCTTTAATCGAATAAAATCCTTTATCTCCAAAACGACATTCGCCGCTTCTCCTTGACTCAGAATCTTTCCTTTATAATAATTTTACTCCACTCAACCACTCATATATGCATAAGCTCATCCCTAATTCATATACTCTTCACATAATATAAATTTTTGTCTATTGAGAAATAAAATGAAATAGTTTAAAGTATGTATACACATCTCATATCATGAGAAGTGTTATTTTTGTTGAAAAGAAAGGAAAAATCTACTTATGAAGCTTGGTGCCCGCATTTTAAAGACGGGAATTGCAATTGTTCTTGCCCTCTTACTGTCTGAGCTATTTCGGTTACCTTCCCCAATATTTGCTGGGATAGCGGCGATCTTTGCTGTTCAGCCGACCATTTATCGCTCCTATTTATCTATTATTGAGCAGGTACAGGGGAATATCATCGGAGCAATTGTTGCAGTTTTGTTTGTTGTCACTTTAGGGAATAATGTTGCTGTGATCGGGCTTGCTGCCATCATTGTGATCACGATAAATCTAAAATTAAATATTTCTAATACCATCAGCCTATCCCTTGTCACATTAATTGCGATAATGGAAAGTCCTGGTGATGAATTTATTGAGTTTGCTCTCATTCGCTTTTTAACCATTTTACTAGGGATTTTATCAGCATTTATTGTTAATCTTGTCTTCTTGCCTCCAAAATATGAGAAGAAGCTTTATTTTCGGATTGCCAGTTTGACAGAAGAAGCAACAAGATGGATTCGCATGAATACTCGGCATGCATCAGAACATACCTTTTTAAAAAAAGATATTGAAAAAATCAAAGATGATTTATTAAAGGTTAATCAGCTTTATCTAATGTACAAAGAAGAAAGAAGTTATTTTAAGAAAAACACAGCAACGAAGGCGAGAAAGCTCGTGATTTATCGGCAAATGATTTCCACGACGAAAAAAGCAATTGAAATCCTGAAAAGGTTGCATCGCTTTGAAAATGACGTGATTCACTTGCCTGATGACTTCCATTTAGAGATTCAGCACCAGCTCGATTTCTTAATTGAACGGCATGAGCAAATCATGCTGAAGTTTATTGGCAAGGTCAAACGGGAGAAATCTATCGAGGAAGATAAGCTGTGCCTAAATCGCCAAGAACTATTTAGCCTCTTTATCGCAAAGCAAAAAGAAATTGATTATGAAAATGAAGTGACCTTCTTTCATATTATGCAGTTAATTTCCTTTATCATCGAATATGATGAGCATTTAAATCATTTAGACGTGCTGGTAACGAGCTTTAAATCATATCATACAAAGGAAAACGAGCTTAATATGGAGGAAACTATCCAAGAATAAAGCAGCTGATCTTTCAGCTGCTTTTTTTGGTTAATTTTTCATTTTTGGATCCAGTGCGTCTCTCAGTCCATCTCCCATTAAGTTAAAGCCAAGAACAGTGAGCATGATCGCCAAACCAGGAAAAATCATAGTCCATGGGGCCTGTACAAGAAATGCTCTGGAATCAGTGAGCATCTTTCCCCATTCTGGATTTGGTGCTTCAGCCCCCAATCCAAGAAACCCTAAAGCGGCAGCTTCAATGATCGCTGTTGCAATCGCTAATGTTCCTTGAACGATAATCGGCGCAATACTATTTGGCATCACATGATGGAATAGAATGCGACTATTTTTCATTCCAACAGCCTTAGCTGCTAAAATATATTCCTCTTGCTTGACACTTAAGACCCGAGAGCGAATGAGACGGCCAAAGTTAGGAATATTAATGATCGCAATCGCAATCAGTGCATTTTTCAACGATGGGCCTAAGACGGCAACAATGGCGATCGCAAGCAAAATACTTGGAAATGCCAACAAAATATCAAAGAAACGGGAAATGATCGTATCAACCCATTTTCCATAATAACCTGCCAAAATCCCTAATAAGCAGCCGACTACAATAGAGCCTGTTACCGCTAAAAAGCCGACCCAGAGGGAAATTCTTGCCCCGTGTACCACCCTAGAAAAAATATCGCGGCCAAAATCATCCGTGCCAAACCAATGTTCACTTGAAGGCGCTAACAGGCGTTTTTCAAAATTTTGCTCATTAATTCCTTGAGGTGCAATAAGTGGTGCAAAAATCGCTAATAAAATAAAAAATAATACAATCAATGTTCCAAGCACTGCTAATTTATTTTTACGAAAGCTTCTCCACGCTTCTAGCCAAGGGGAGACTGCTTTTTCTTCAACCGGTTCTAATGGTCTCTGGAGTTGATTATTTGTTGAAAGCTCCAATTTCTCTCCCCCTCACTAATTGTATTTAATTCTTGGATCAATGACCGCATACAACAGGTCAACGATTAAATTTATCAAAACGAAAATGACCGCGATAACTAAAATTCCCGATTGGATAACAGGATAATCTCTGTAGTTAATCGCTTCATAAATATAGCGTCCAATGCCCGGCCAGCTAAAAATCGTTTCTGTTAATATCGCTCCCCCCAAAAGCAGCCCCGTTTGCAAACCAATAATTGTCAATACAGGAATAACAGCATTTTTTAAGGAATGCTTGTACACCACCCAAAACATTCTTAACCCTTTTGCTCGCGCCGTCCGGATAAAATCAGATTTCATCACTTCAAGCATTGTTGAACGGGTAATACGGGCAATAATCGCCATCGGTATGGTAGCAAGAGCAGCACTTGGTAAAATTAAATGCTTAATCACAATCCATAATTGGTCAAATCGCCCTTGAATAATCGTATCAATAATATAAAAATTTGTTATCGCGTCTATCGGGGCTCTTACATTTTCTCTGCCAGAAGTCGGAAGCCACTCTAAATTTATCGCAAAAATCCACTGCTCCATCAATCCTAACCAAAATATCGGCATCGATACTCCAACTAAAGCTAGAATCATTGCTACATAATCAAACCATGAGTTTTGAAACCAAGCACTGATAATTCCCGCATTCACCCCGATCACAATTGCAATCAGCATCGCACAAAGAGCTAGCTCTGCAGTGGCGGCTAAAAATGGCCAAATCTCTTCATTAATCGGTGACTTCGTTCTTAATGATTGTCCTAAATCTCCTGAAAATAAACCCCCTAAATAAAGAAAGAATTGGGTATACCAAGGTTGATCTAATCCGAGCTGCTTCGTTAATTCTGCAACTGCCTCCTCTGTTGCTAATTGTCCTAAAATAATTTGCGCTGGGTTACCAGGAATAGCTCGAATCATGAAAAAAACAATTAAAGTAAGACCGAGTAAAACTGGAATGAGCGACAAAAGCCGTTTTATCGTATAGGAAAGCATGATTGCACCTCACTTGCATGTGAAATATCGGAAAAAGAAAAGGGAGCTACCCATATGCACTCCCTTTCCCTCAACCTTAATTTTTGATTTCGACAGATGACAATAGATCGGAACCAGTTGGATGAGCTAAGAAATTAGAAATATTAGCACTTCCAGCTAATAACGGTGTAGAGTGTACTAAAGGAATCCACGGTGCGTCATCCTTGATAATCACTTGTGCTTGTTTATAGAGCTCATCTCGTTCAGCTTGATCAGAGCTAGCTTGTGCCTTTAGTAAGAGCTCATGGACTTCATCGTTTTTGTAATACGAATAGTTGTTTGAGCCAATGGAATCTTCGTCTAACAATACGTATAAGAAGTTATCCGCATCCCCATTATCGCCGGTCCAACCTAGTAAGAATGTGTCCGCCTCACCAGCATTGGCCTTCTCTAAGTAAGTACCCCATTCATAAGTGACAATTTTTGCTTTAACTCCGATTTCCTCAAACATTTTTTGAAGTGCTTCCGCGACTTTTTGTCCTTCAGGCATATATGGTCTCGGAACAGGCATTGCCCAAAGCTCCATTTCAAAGCCATCTGGGTATCCAGCTTCAGCCAATAATTCCTTGGCCTTCTCTGGATCATACTCATAATCCTCTACCTCAGGATTATAACCAGCCACTACAGGAGGCATTGGATTAATGGCAGGATCTGCAGCACCTGCATAGAATGCATCAATGATCTCTTGCTTATTAACAGCATGATTTAACGCTTGACGGACAAGTTTATTATCCAATGGTTTCCTAGTAGAAGTTAAACCTAAGTAACCGATGTTTAACGATGGTCGCTCAAAGACTTGAAGCTCTGGATTGGACTCGATCGTTTCTTTATCACTGAAGTTAACACCGTCAATTAAATCGACTTCTCCTGTCGCTAAGGCGTTTAATCGAGCAGAGTTTTCAGGAATTACGCGGAAAATAACTTCATCCAGCTTAGGAAGCCCTTCTTGCCAATAATCTTCATTTTTCACAATCGTGATGCGATCATTTTCTCTCCACTCTTTAAATTTGAATGGACCTGTACCAACCGGGTTTTTAAAGAAATTATCACCATGCTCCTCAATGGCAGTCGGACTTGCTATTCCAAATGGTGACATGGCTAAGTTTTTGTAGAACGGTGCGATTGGTGTATTTAATTTAAATTCAACTGTATACTCATCTACCGCTGTTACAGAATCGATTTTATCGCCAAATTGTGAATTGTAATAATAAAATTGTTCCTTGTCTCCACCTTTCCAACGCTCGAAGTTATACACTACAGCATCAGCATTGAAGTCTGTTCCATCGTGGAATTTGACGCCTTCACGGAGCTTAAGTGTGTGCGTTAAACCATCTTCACTCGTACTCCACTCTGTTGCAAGTCCTGGATGAATTTCCGTATCTTGCTCTCCAAAATTAATAAGAGTTTCATAGAGGTTAACCGTAACCTTGAAAGCTTCACCTTCTGTTGTTGCTGCTGGGTCAAGAGAAGTAGAATCTCCGCCACGGCCAAATACAAGCTGACCACCAGCTGCCGTTTCTTCTGTACCATTATCATCAGTGCTATCGTCTGGCTCTCCCTCATTGCTAGTTGAACTGCTATTACACCCAACTAACGCCAATGAAAGTAACAACATCAATACTAACGCCCAAATACCTTTACGTTTCTTCATTCTTTTCCCCCTTTGTTTTTTTCGAGATTAGCTCTCCTATTTCTATATCATTTAATGCAGCTTTTCACTTGTTATACAAATGGCACGCTGCATAATGACCTGGTTCAACTTCTACCAATTCTGGTCTAGTTACTTTACAAATTTCCATACAATCGCCGCACCGGGTATGGAAAGCACAGCCTTGAGGTGGATCAGAAGGGCTTGGTAAATCCCCTTTTAGCAGCTCTCTTTCCTGTTTCAAGTCCGGATCCGGAATTGGGATCGATGCTAGTAATGCTTTCGTATAGGGGTGCAAAGGCTTTTCATATAACTTTTCCGATTCAGTTATTTCTACTAATCTGCCTAAATACATAACCCCTACTCTATCACTTATATGCTTGACAACACCGAGGTCATGCGCAATAAATATGTAGGTTAATTGAAATTCTTTTTGCAAATCCTCCAGCAAATTCAGCACTTGCGATTGAATGGACACATCCAATGCTGACACTGGCTCATCAGCAATAATTAATTTAGGCTTCGTCATTAAAGCGCGGGCAATTCCGATGCGCTGTCTTTGCCCACCGCTGAATTGATGGGGATAGCGCTTAGCATGGTAGCTGTTTAAGCCGACGACTTCAAGCATTTCTTTCACTCTTCTTTTGCGCTCATCCTTATCCTTGATCCCGTGGACAATGAGTGGTTCCTCAAGAATTTTTTCAACGGTGTGACGCGGATTTAATGATGCAAATGGATCCTGAAACACCATTTGTATTTCTTTCCTCATTTGCCTCATTTCTTCCGCTTTGAGCTTGGTCAAATCTTTTCCGTCAAATTCTACAGTTCCTGCTGTTGGTTCCAACAAGCGCATCAGTACGCGCCCAGTTGTCGACTTTCCGCACCCTGATTCTCCAACAAGACCAAGGGTTTCGCCCTTATTCACATAAAAACTGACATCATCAACCGCTTTGACATCGCCAATTTTCTTGCCAAAAATACCTCCCGTAAGCGGAAAATATTTCTTCAAGTTATCTACCTTAAGCAATACTTCTGCCATTAAATTTCACCTCCCGAGGCATGCAGGAAACAGCGGACATAATGGCCGTCGCCCTGTTTATATAGTTCAGGATCCTCTGTTAAACAGCGTTCTTGCACTTTGTCACATCGTGCAGCAAAACGGCATCCTGTCGTAATCGTTCCTGGCCTTGGCACATTACCTGGGATTGAATAAAGCCTTTCTTTCTTTTCACGAACATCAGGCACTGACTGCAATAACCCGATCGTATAGGGATGCTTTGGGTTTTTAAAAATCTCGCTCACACTTGCCTCTTCAACTACTTTTCCTGCATACATCACGAGCACTCTTTGACAAACCTCTGCTACCACCCCTAGATCATGGGTAATCATGATAATCGCTGTATCTAATTTTTTGTTTAAATCTTTCATTAAAGATAAAATTTGTGCTTGGATCGTTACATCCAAAGCGGTTGTAGGTTCATCCGCAATCAGCAGCTTTGGATCACAGGATAAAGCCATCGCTATCATTACCCTCTGTCTCATTCCACCTGAAAGCTGATGGGGAAATTCCTTCATAATCTGTTCTGCTCTAGGCAAGCCGACGAGCTTTAACATTTCGACACCAATTTTAACGGCTGCCTTCTTGCTTACCTTTTTATGTAAAATAATCCCTTCAACTAATTGATTTCCAATCGTAAACAAAGGGTTTAAAGACGTCATTGGCTCTTGAAAAATCATTGCAATGTCATTGCCTCTTATTTGCCGCATCCTTTTTTCTGTGGCCGGGACAAGATCCTCACCGTTCAAAAGAATCTCTCCACCTACTATTTTTCCTGGTGGTTGAGGAATGAGCTTCATAATCGATAATGAAGTTACGCTTTTTCCGCATCCCGATTCCCCAACGATTCCGAGAATTTCTCCTTTATTAACCGCAAAACTAATATTATCGACTGCTGGAATTTCACCATCAGACGAAATGAATGATGTTCTCAATTCTTTTACATCTAAAACGGGAGCCTGAGTCACACTTTTACTCCTTTCAAAGTTGCATTTTTAAAATGATTCCCTTCTAAAACAAAGCTCTCATCATGGTGTTTTACTAAAAATGATCTTGCCGGATAAAATTTAAACATTACGTAAATCTTCCTAATATTCTATATTTTATAAAAAAAATAACACTTCGTCTACTATTTAACAGAATTATTTATATATAACGAATTTTCCATTAAATTCTTTCGAAGTATAAACCCAGTAATACCAATAGATAATATAAGTTATATTCTGAAATTATTTTTCAAAAATATAACGCGAAAAGTGGTCATCTATTTGACAAAAACCTTTTTACCTCCTCCACTTCATTTAGTGCTGTTAGACTATTTCGATAAATCAGTACGATTTTGCACAAAAGCAATGGATGGTACTTGGTCTTTTAATATCAGTAAGGAAGATGTACGATCAAATTAAGCAATTGCCCTTGATCTTTCTGCACAATCTTTTAGTGCAAGGAGGAATATGACATGTCATTAGATAAACGCAGTACTGCCATTTTAATGCAACTAATCAATGCTGACTCTTATCTTTCTGCGGAGGAATTAACAGAGAAAATAAATGTTTCACGGCGAACCATCTATTATGATATGGAAAAAATCAATGATTGGCTCGCCAGCCTTGGAATCGATAAGATTGAAAACATTCGTTCTGCTGGCTTTATTTTAACGGACCGTGCAAAAAAATTAGTTCCCAGCAAAATAGAGAAAATGAAAGCTTGGCACTATGAATACTCGCAGGATGAACGCAAGGCGTGGATTGCTCTCTATATCTTAATGGGTGTGAAAAGCTATTTCCTAGAGGATTTAATGGAAAAAAGCAGAGTTAGTAGAACTACTACGATCGAGGATATTAAATCATTAAAGGCAGATATTCGTTCCTTCCATCTTCATCTCGGGTTTGAGCGTAAAAAAGGGTACATCATTGCTGGTGACGAAGCTGAAATTCGCAGAGCGATTGGATATTATTTATCGATTGCGATCCCAATCCAAAATCATCATTCGTTAGTAGCTGCTATTCAACTGCAAGTAAATGACCCTAATAGCTGTGAACAATTTTTACATTTAATAAAACAGGTTTATCAATTTCTCTTTCAAAGTGAAAAAGAATTAAATATTAAGTTTACAGATGATATGCTGTATAGCTTAAGTTTACGCTTGGTGCTATTTAGCATGAGGATTGCGCAAAAGAAATATATAAAAATGGATTTAGTTGAGAAAGATGTTTTAAGAAAAACGAAAGCGTTTTTAGTGACAAAACAAATTTGTAGAAAACTCGAACGTATTTTTGATACCTCCTTTCCTGAGGATGAAAAATTTTATTTTACAACCTACTTATTGGGAGCGCGCGTAAATTATTCTGAGGAAGATAGAAATGACAATATACTTTCAGAAGAATTAACGAATGTTGCTAAAAAGATGACCCATCAATTTCAGATACTCGCATGTACACTATTTGATGATCAGGAAATGCTGGTGAAAAATCTTGTTCTACATTTGAAACCTGCTTTTTATCGAGTCAAATATGGACTCGACGTCGAAAAAAACATCGTCGACTCTGTTAAATCTAAGTTTGAGGAGGTGTACTCGCTTACACAAAAGGTGATCGAGCCCTTCGAAAAGTTAATTGGAAAACCGCTACCGGAAAATGAAATAGCTTACATTTCATTTCATTTCGGCGGCTGTCTACGGAGAGCCGGTACTACGCTGATTTCTAGAAAAAAAGCTCTAGTCGTTTGTGCAAATGGAATTGGAACTTCACAAATATTAAAACAGCAATTAGAAGGCTTATTTTCGACAATCGATATTATCGATTCTGTTTCCGTTAGAGATTATGAAGAAAAAGACTATGACATTGATCTCGTCTTTTCAACAACAGCGATTCAAAAAAATGATACTCCCATATTCGTCGTAAATCCGATTTTATCTGATGCAGAAAAAGAAGGCTTGTTAAAAAAAGTAAACGCCATCTTTAATAGCTCACAAAAACAAAACTTGGCAACAGACAGAATTGTTGATGTGATTGAAAAATATGCAACGATACATCAAAAGGACGAACTAATCAAAGAATTGCGCCAGCATTTAAATCGATCCGAAATTTCTCTAACTGCAGTATATAAGCCAAACTTAATTGATATTTTAAAAGAAGAGCATATTCATACAATGCCAAGCGTACCAGATTGGAAATCGGCTATTAAATTGGCTGCAAACTCACTTATAGAAGGTGAATATATTACGAAAGAATATAGGGACGCAATGATTTCAAATGTTGAAAAACATGGACCTTATATCGTCATTTCACCAAAGGTAGCCATCCCCCATGCAAAACCTGAGGATGGTGTCAAAAAACTTGGCATAAGTCTGTTGAAGCTAGAGGAAGCTGTCTCCTTTTCAAATGATTCTAAACATGATGTCTTCTTAATCATTACATTAGCTCCATTTGATCAAGAATCACATCTCAGGGCATTATCCCAATTAACAGGATTATTTTCTAAGAAAGAAACAGTTAACAGATTAATCAAACTTCACTCAGCACGGGAAATCCATCAATACATTAAAAAATCCTTAATTGAACAGCATTAGCTTAACAAACATGGAGGTGTGATACATGAAATTTTTGGAGGAATCTTTGATTGCATTAGACGTAGAAGCTAATTCACCTGAAGAAGCTATTATTAGCACAGGTACGCTCCTCAAGAATAACAAACTTGTTGAAGAAACATATGTAAATGCAATGGTGCACTCATTTAAAACAAACGGTCCCTACTTTGTTCTTGCACCAAATATTGCTCTTCCTCATGCTCGTCCAGAAGATGGCGTCAACGAGGCATGTGTTTCATTTGTAAGATTAAAGACCCCTGTTAAATTTGGTCATTCTTATAACGACCCAGTAAGGTTGGTTTTCGGCTTAGGTGCTTCATCTAGTATCGAGCATGTAACCGTGCTGCAAAAATTGATGGCGCTTCTATCTGATCAAGAAAATGTAGAAAAACTATTAACTGCTCAAAGCTATGAAGAAATTAAACCACTATTAGGAGGACAAGAATGATGAAAATTTTATGTGTCTGCGGTCTAGGACAAGGAACAAGTTTAATTTTAAGAATTAATGTGGAGAATGTGCTACGTGAGATGGGAATTGAAGCAGATGTAGAAAATACGGATGTTTCCAGCGCTTCTGCAGAGCATCCTGACTATATCATTACAAGCAACGAATTAGCACAATCATTAGAAGGACATTCATCTAAGATCATTATTGTCAATAACTACTTTGATACCAATGAGATAAAAACAGCTCTTGAAGCAAATTTAGCGTAGTAAATTCTAGATAAAAAGGGAGGATTAATAATGGAGGTTATTCAATGGTTAGCATCTAACTTCTTTGGAATACCAGCAATTTTATTAGGTTTTATCGTGTTGCTCGGTTTGATATTACAGAAAAAAAATAGCAGTCAAATTATCAGCGGCACTTTTAAAGCAATGATTGGTTTCTTAATCATTAATGCTGGTGCCGGAGTCATCACAGGTGCCCTCGGTGTGTTTGAACCAATGTGGAGTGAGGTATTTGGAATTGAAGGCGCAGAATTTAGTTCCTTCATGGGACAAGAAGCATTCAATGCAAAATACGGTTCCGCAGTTACATTAGCAATGTTTATCGGATTTGTCATAAACGTGCTTTTGGCAAGATTTACTCGCTTTAAATATATTTACTTGACTGGACATATGATGTTCTGGACAACGATGATTTTTGCCGGCGTTCTCATCGACTCAGCAACAAATATTCCATTCACGGCATTAGTTCTCATATTATCCGTATTTATGGGGATTTATTGGACATTACAGCCAGCGATCGTTCAACCATATATGCGAAAAGTAACTGGAAATGATCAAATTGCTTTAGGTCACACGTCTGCGATTGTTGCTTTACTTGCATCATGGTTTGGGAAATGGTTTGGCAATAAAGAAAATGATTCTGAAAAGATTAAATTGCCTAAAGGATTGGAATTCCTTAGAGATTCCAATGTCATTACGGCCTTAACGATGAGTATTCTATTCGTGGTAGGCGCTGTCATTCTTTCAATGAAAGATACTCCGGCTGCAGATGCATTAATTGCCCAAGCTGGAGAGCAAAATTTCATAATGTATGCCATCATTCAATCCTTTACCTTTGCAGCTGGTATCGCGGTCGTCCTTTTCGGGGTAAAAATGTTTATTGGTGAAATCGTTCCTGCCTTCAATGGTATTGCGACAAAGCTTGTACCAGGAGCAAGACCGGCATTAGACGCACCTGTCGTATTCCCTTATGCTCCAAATGCCGTTATTCTTGGTTTCCTCGGAGCCTTTGCAGGTGGACTTATTTGGCTGATTGTTTTAGGTCAAACAGTAGGCTATGTCTTTGTACCAACAATGATCGTACTTTTCTTCCATGGGGCAACAGCAGGAGTTTTTGGAAACGCAACCGGCGGTGTGCGTGGCGCACTAATGGGCGGTTTCATTACTGCAACGATCGTCGCTTGGGGTCAGTATCTCATGGTAAAAACACTGATCTCTTCCACAATTCCAGATACTGCCATGTGGGCAGCGGATTCAGATATGTTTATCCTAGGACCACTATTCAAATTAATCGGAATGCTCTTTAATTAACAACAAAATGAAAACCGACATCCATCTGTCTTCAGGTTGAATGACAACGTTTGGTTCACCTTGCTAAATCTTGAAAAATGCGGAGTTTCCTATGAAGGGAACAGCACGAGAAAAAGGGAAAGAAAGCAAACGTTTACGATAACCGCCTGAGCCGACATGAAACTATGTCGGTTTTCATTTAGTCAATCAGGAGGAATCGATATGAGCTTTATTCGTACATTAAGAGGAGATATTCAAGCGAAAGAGTTAGGCTTTACTTATTCGCATGAACATATTGTTTGCCGTCCAGCCTATTGGGCTGAAAGAGACGCAAATGATTTACTGTTAGATGATAAAGAGAAATCTAAAAAAGATGTAGCTGATTTTAAGCGTCATGGTGGAAAGGCTATTGTTGATGCTACCGCTGTAGACTATGGTCGAGATGTTCAAGCTGTAAAAGAAATTTCCGACGAGCTTGATCTACACATTGTCGGAACAGCTGGTTTTAACAAAAGCTTTCTTTGGGATGGAAAGATAAAGGACGAGCTCAAGCCCCTTATCGGAAATTACCAAACGTACGCAGAATGGATCGAGAACACAAGCATTAATAAGCTAACTGACTTTGTAATAAGGGAAGTTGAAGAAGGACTCGAAGGTACTCCCTTTAAAGCAGGACAAGTAAAATTCGGAACAGGCTATAACCGCATCACACCGTTAGAGGAGAAAACTTTACGTGCAGTAGCAAGAGCTCATCATGAAACAAAAGCTCCCATCCACTCACATACAGAAGCTGGTACAATGGCATTGGAACAAATTGAACTATTGAAATCAGAAAATGTGAACCTAGAATACTTAAGCATCGGACATATGGACCGCAATCCGGATCCGTACTATCATGAAAAAATTGCCAAAACCGGCGCCTTGTTAAGCTTCGATGGCATTGCGAAAATCAAATACGCACCAGAATCGCTGAGAATTGAATGTATCTTAAATTTAGTAGAAAAAGGCTTTGAAAACCAAATCTTAATATCTGGTGATACAGCCCGCAAAAGCTATTATAAACATTACGATTATGGCTTAGGCCTAGAATATATTATTGCCAAATGGGTTCCAAGATTTATAGATGAGGCGAATCAGAAGGGCTTTAATGGAGAACAATTGATTCATAAATTTTTCGTCGAAAACCCAGCAAGATGCTTTACATTTAAAAAATAGACAGCGAGGTGCAAGCATGCAATTCCAATATGAGAACTCCTTTGAAGTAAAAGAAAAAATCATGAATAAAAAGGTTGCGATTTTGCCAATAGGTGCTGTAGAAGCACATGGTCCCCATTTGCCATTAGGTACTGATAATCTATTAGCAGAACGACTAAGTGCAAAGCTTGCAGAGCGCATCAATGGATTTGTTTTGCCAACCTTACCTTATGGACAAGTTTGGAGTTTAAAAAACTTCCCTGGGAGCATCAATGTTTCGAATGAGTCATTGATTAGTATGTTATACGATATTGGTGAAAGCTTATATCGTCAAGGATTCCAAATTTTCGCGATGGTCAATGGACATCTAGGAAATGCGGTTGCCATGAAAGAAGCTGCGCGCAAGCTTTATGAAAAATATCCAGGCTTAACAGTCCTGTACTTGTTTTATCCGGGAACCGGCAAGATCATCAGTGAAGTGAGAGAAACTCCTGCAAGTCACGGAACATACTTTCATGCTGACGAAATCGAAACATCGTATATGTTATATTTAGCTCCCGAATTCGTGCAGATGGAAAAAGCGTTGAATGATATGCCAACGATTCCGATGAGTGCTGATGTAACACCGACACCATGGGAAGAGTTCACCGAAACAGCTGTCTTAAGTGATGCGACATTAGCTCGAGTGGATAAAGGTGAAAAAATAATTAAAGTTGCCCTTGATAACATGGTCCAACTTATTGAACAGATGAAAGAAGGCCGTTAATATGTTAAAACAAAAACTTTTTGATTTTGTCCTATTCAATTTTTTAGCAAAAGATAAAGCAAATGCCGAGGAAGTCATGGAAGCTGGTAAAGGGTTCGTCGTACCTGGAATCGTAGCATCCGATTTTTCCAACATTGAAGATGGCGCAAGCAAAGTGAAAGAGCTGAAAGAAGTGGTGGACATCGTCTCCATTGGCCTTGGTGGCGGCGGAGACCCCGTGTTCGCAAAACGGGTTCTCGACATTGCCGCCCTCTCCAACCCGGGCCACATTAATCAACCCTTTGAGAATGCTGTATATGCAAAAGGGTTTATAGACGGAAAGGCTGCTTCACCACAACTCATTAATGCATTAGTGAATCCAAGTGGAACCATTGGAACAGTGAAATTACCAACTGGTTCTGAAGTAAAAGTGGAGGAATTCGTGGAAATTGCCCATGCACTTGGAGTGGAATCTATTAAATTTATGCCTCTATCCGGTGAAGTTCATCTAGAGGAGCTTGTTTATTTAACGAAAGTAGCAGCTCAAAAAGGAATTCGTGGCATTGAACCTGCTGGTGGCATTAGCGCAGCAAATATTCGCACCATTATTAATGCTATAAAGAGTATTGAAATAGAATTTTTCATGCCGCATATTTTTGGCTCTACCATCGATAAGGTAACAGGAAAAACAATTCCAACAGAAGTTGCAGAAGTATTACATGCACTGGAGGGGTAACATATGCTATCGAATTATTTTCAAAAAGTCAGCCATTTACTAGAGCACGTTTTAGAAAATGAAAAAGAGCATTTACAATTAGCAGCAGAAAAAGTCGCAAATAGTATCGAAAAAGGCGGCATTATTCAATTGTTTGGCTGCGGCCATTCACATATATTAACCGAAGAGGTTTTCTATCGCGCTGGTGGGTTAGTGCCCATTAAACCAATTTTGTTCGAGCCGCTAATGCTTCATGAAGGGGCTATGCGTTCTTCCCAACTCGAGCGAAAAAATGATTATGCTGAAAACTTTATTAAAGAGCATGAGATCAAGGCAAATGATATTGTTTTTGTTTTATCGACTTCCGGACGAAATCCTGTTCCCGTTGATGTTGCCAACTATGCAAGAGAAAAAGGCGCCTTTGTAATCGGAATTACCTCTCTAGAATATGCTAAAAGCCAACCTTCTCGCCATAAAAGCGGCAAACATCTATTTAACTCGGTTGACTTAGTCATCGATAATCACTCTGCTAAAGGGGATGCCATCTTAGCTTACGAAAAAGTGAAAATTAAGTTTGGCCCGACCTCAACGGTGATCGGTGCAACGATTCTAAACAGTATTTTTGCTGAAGCTATAAAAATCATGGCTGATCGAGGTTTTGAACCACCCATTTTCCTCAGTGGAAACATGGAAGATTCCGATGCTCATAATGAAGCATTAGTAAAAAAATATCAAGAACGAATTCCTTTACTAACTTTAAACGTGGAATAGAGAAGTGAACAAAAAACAAACGAAAGAGAACAAGTGCTTGCGCTTGTTCTCTTTCGTGCATCGTTTTTCAAAGCGATCTTTATCGCTTCTATTTCTAATGCTCTAATTGTTGAATTTGAAAAAGCTTATAATAATGACCTTGTGCTTCCATCAATTGTTCATGACGACCGATTTCGACGATTTCTCCATTTTCAATTAAGACGATGCGATCTGCATGGGTAATTGTTGACAGTCGATGGGCAACGATAAAAGTTGTACGCTCCTTAGCCAACTTCTCCAACGCCTCCTGAATTAAATGCTCGCTTTCTAAATCTAAAGCAGAAGTAGCTTCGTCTAAGACTAATATAGGTGGATTCTTAATAAAGACTCTCGCTATCGCAACCCTTTGTTTTTGCCCGCCTGACAGCTTCACTCCACGTTCGCCTACCTTCGTATCATAGCCTTCAGGCAGATTCATAATAAAGTCGTGGGCATTAGCTGCTTTCGCTGCCTCAATTACTTCTTCGTCCGTGGCATCAGGCTTGCCAATTAAAATATTTGATTTCACCGATTCGCTGAAGAGAATATTATCCTGTAACACCATCCCAATTTTATCGCGCAGCGAACGGACCTCGAACTCGCGAATATCGATGCCATCAAGAAGGATGCGCCCTTCTGTCACATCGTAAAACCTCGGCAGCAAACTAACCAATGAGGACTTGCCTCCGCCGCTCATACCAACGAGGGCAATCGTTTCTCCTTCTTTCACATCAAGGGAGATATTCTTCAGTACTTTCTCTTCATCTTTGTCATAAGCAAAACTCACATTTTCTAATTGAATATGGCCGGAGACCTTATTACAGGGAATCGCATTTGGTTTGTCAGCAATATCATATTTTTCATCGATAAATTCAAAGACCCGATCCATGGAAGCGATCGACTGGGTTAATGTCGTTGATGAGTTTACCAGCCTTCGTAGCGGGTTATAAAGACGATCAATATAAGCAATAAAAGCAGCCATTTCTCCAATCGATAAATGACCTTGAATCACTTGATAACCAGAGTAACCGATCACTAAAAGCGGGGCAATATCTGTAATCGTATTGACTACTGCGAATGCCTTCGCATTCCATTTTGTATGCTCAATCGCTTTACTTAAAAAATTGCTATTTTGTGAATCGAAGCGCTTTTGCTCTTCATCTTCAATAGCAAAGCTTTTTATAACAGGCATTCCCTGTACCCGTTCATGTAAATAGCTTTGAACCTCAGCAAGGGCCTGAGAGCGCCTCCTCGTCAGCTTTCGTAGATTCCCGAAAAAATATTTGATTGAAAATGCATAAAAAGGGAATAAAACAAGCGAAACAAATGTTAATGACACATCCATCGTCAGCATGATGACAACTGCGATCACAATAGTAGCAAGGTCCAGCCATAAATTCATCAAGCCGGTAACGACAAATGTTTTCGTTTGCTCGACGTCATTAATCACACGAGAAATGACTTCCCCCGCCTTCGTGTTGGAATAATACTTAAAACTCAATTTTTGTATATGGGTAAAAAGTTTGTCCCGTATATCGTAAAGGATTTTACTCGCTGTCCACTGGGCAAAGTATTGACGATAATATTCAATCGGCGGCCGCACAACAAGAAAAATAACAATCATAATGCCCATGATTAATATGAGCTTGCTTACCTTTTCATCTCCGCTAAGTCCATCATTACCAACAATATCATCAAGAACATACTTAATCAGCAAAGGAATCAGCAATGGTATGGCAAATTTAATAATCCCAATCACAATCGTTCCCATGATTTGGAATCGATATGGCTTTACGAAACGCATGTACCTCCGTATACTATCCAACCTGTTCCCCCCTAGTTGAAAACAGCCATTAGAAAAATATTCAGATCAATGCTTAACACCAGCTAGACCTGACTTTTCAAAACAGACCTTTCCAATCTTCCTTCTCCTACCTTAATCACAACATAAACACCAAACGTTAGCAACGCTTCTAACTAACAACATTATTCACATATAAAAACCTGTTGAATCCATGTCAACAGGCGATCTCATCATACATTTCCTTGTTAGCGTCTGTAGGTTAAATATCGCTCATACCAAATATCAATAAAATCCGCGGCAAAAGGACCTTTTCTTTGACGTATCCAACGCATGAGCTTATCCACATGGGTTTTTAAAATTTGATCAATCACTTCAGGATATTTCATTTCCTTTCGGTGCCGTTCATACTCGTCCTCATCAAGCAAATTAAAGGTCATGTCGGGAAAAACCTTAATATCTAAATCATAATCTATGTACTTCAAAGCTTCTCCGTCAAAAATAAACGGTGAGCTTAAATTACAATAATAGTAAATCCCATCCTCGCGAATCATCCCAATCACGTTGAACCAAAGCTGTGCATGAAAATAGCAGATTGCTGGCTCCCGTGTTACCCATGTTCTGCCATCCGATTCAGTTACTATAGTCCGATCATTTCCACCAATAACTAAATTTCGCGAGCCTTTTAAAACGGTTGTTTCATCCCATACTCGATGAATATGTCCATTATGCTTATAGCTATGAATTTGTATCGGTTCACCTTCCATAGGTACTTCCATTTTAGTCTCCCTACTTTCATTTTCCGAACACCTTGAATATATTTGACAATGACTTCCAAGTTAACAGCCATTGCGACAATTGTTGAATTCGTTAAACTTATTCAAAAATAACAAAGCCTGTCCAGTTTCTCTTTTTATTATTATAACGGTAAAAGGGAGAATTTAAAACAAAGAGCCATTGAAATATTTCAATGACTTCACTTATTTCAAAGATTCGATTGTTTTTTAAAACCATTAAACTAAAGCACGTGCATCCTGATAAGACTGAATTAACTCTTCAGTTTGCTCCTCAAAGATCTTATGGATTTCCTGTAATTCTGCTTTCTTTACTGCTATATCCCTGCGAACACTTTCTAATTTAGCTTGCTCTTGAAGTTCTTTAAGTACCCTTTCAATATCCTGACAACGCTCAATTTCAGACTGAAGAAATAACAGCTTTTCCATCGTTTCCATCTGTTCACTTACTAAACGGTTAAATTTATTCATGTTTATACACCGTCCTATAGCTGATTTAATTCCACGTTTTAATATATTCGTTCCACCTAGAGGTATTCCTTTGACTAGTTATGTAAGCTTACAGGAAGTTTTGTCGAAAAAACACCGGAGCATGTCAAAATCCAACTAGCGATTTTTACTAGCACTAGACTTTGCCAGACCTTGCTGTTTACGCTTGAAAAAAGCATTCTTACTGCACAAAAGAACACCCCTTCTGCGCATAAGAAGGAGTGTTCTTTTTTAAGTATATACTGTTATGATTGACCAAATTGGCCAGAGTTTTGAGATTTTTTAGATTCTGCTTGTTGGTTTTGTTTTCTAACCTCTTGTGCGTTCGTTTCGCTACCAAATTCTGTACCGAATTGCCCTTGAGAACCAGCAGATTGAGCGTTTTGCTGGCGCACTTGTTGAATGTTAGTTCCAGCTTGAGATTTGTTTGGCTTTGCCACTGATATCACCTCCACGCCTATTAATTTATCCAGACGTGGAGATAAATATCCATTTATTTTCTGGAAATAAATGACTTATTTATACTAATAATGATATGCCGCCGTCAACAATAATTGTTTGTCCTCTAATCATGCTGGCTTGATCACTGACGAGAAACATTACAGTGTTCACGATATCATCAATTTCTACCATTTTTCCTGCCGGGGTTTTCGCTCTAGCTTCAGCAAGAAGCTCCTCGCGATTTGGAAATGATTTCAACGCTTCCGTATCTACCGCTCCACCTGAGACAGCATTTACCACGATATTCTTCGCCGACAATTCAACAGCCAAATAACGAGTAAGTGCTTCGACTGCCGCTTTTGATACTCCCACTGTCGTGTAATTTTCTAAATAGCGAATGGCCCCTAAAGAACTGATACTGACAATTTTGCCTCCACCATTCTTTTCCATTCGTTTCGCTGCTTCCTGGGCACAAAATAAAAGTGCTTTACTATTGATATTCATCGTCCAATTCCAATGGGATTCTTCCAATTCCATAACTGGCCTTTGCACACCTGACGCTGCATTGCTGATGAATACATCCAAACGACCAAATACTTGATCGATTTCTTCAAACATGGCTTTTATTTTTTCCACGTCCCCAACATTGGCTTTAACGACCAATACTCTTCTTCCTAACGCTTCAATTTCAGCAGCCGTTTCCAAAGCAGCTTTTTTGCTTCTCGCGTAATTGAGCACAATATCATAGCCTTCCTGTGCTAAACGCAAGGCTGTCGCTTTGCCAATTCCTCGACTACTTCCAGTAACTAATGCAACCTTTGTCATAAAAATCGAAATCCTTTCTTATCCCCGTTCTTCCGAGTTTCTTCTTCAATTTTAGTCATTCTTTGTATAGATAGCAATTGAGAATATAAGACTATTCGTATACAAAAGATGAAGGAGTGTTTCAAATGTACGATGGAAGAGACATGACAGAACTGTCCATGCTCCCTATTACAAACTGGAATGATAAAGAACTTGCTTATTTTCATCACTCTTTACAACAAATGACGCCTTACTTAAACGCACAAGGTCAAACCATTCACCAGGAAATCATTACAGAAATCGAAAATCGCGGTGGACTTCGAAAAAGATTTTAATGTTACAACTCTTTCCAGCATTTCGAAGCGAATGTGCCGATTGTGATGCATTTGGACAGAAAAATATACGCTTAGGCTTCGCAGCACCGACAAAAAATGATGCACGTGCTCTCTCTATGTCCGATTAGAAAACCTATTCAGTCAGAAATGGCTGAGAGCCGCTTTCGCAAGTTCGAACGGAAGTCGGGATTGGACAGAAAATGGAGAGCTCAGACTTGCCGCTCGATTCGAAGGCCTATTTGGACAGAAAGGCAGTACACCAACATTCTAAGTCCAAATCCTCTAAATTACCTTTCGGGAAACTAGCTCAAACAAAAAAAAGCTCAATTGCCCAAGCCATTGGATTCATCCTTCATATGATGTGAAAAAAAACGCCGTTTTTCTCGGCGCTTTTTCATGAATATTTATAGTATTGTTTGATGATTTTTTGGTGCGAGACTGGAAACGGATACGCATCAATACTTTCAAGAGTTGCATATTTTAAATCATCGGCTTCCCTTATCGGAGTAAGGAGCTCACCTTCAAATACTTGAATATCCCACTTTAGATGCGAGAATACATGCTCTATTTGCCCGACATTTTTTCCAAGCTTTACTTCGATTCCAAGCTGCTCCAACAATAAACCTTGAATATGACTCTTTTCTCGTAAAAATGGCAAAGATATTTCAACATTAGGAAATTCCCACATATTTGCCAATAGACCACTGCTTGGACGTTTATGAATTACGGTATTTCCGTCGCTATCTTTTATTACGACTGCTGCGAGACGAATAAGCCTTTGCTTTTTTGCCTTTGTCTTAATGGGGAGCTCTTTCTCTACTCCCTCATGAAAGGCATGGCAATGGTCACGCACCGGGCATAGTAGACACGAAGGAGTCGTTGGTGTGCAGATGAGAGCGCCGAGTTCCATTAATGCTTGATTAAAGTAAGATGGATTGTCATGAGAAATCAGTTCTTCAATCGCCTTCTCAAAAATCTTCCTCGTAGAAGGTTTGGCAATGTCATCCCAAATCGATAAAATGCGGGATATGACTCTCATCACATTTCCATCAACTGCAGGCTCTGGAATTCCGTAAGCAATCGATAAAATGGCTCCTGCCGTATAAGGACCGACCCCTTTCAGCGTGGAAATTTCATCCTTCGTATTAGGGACGGTCCCGCCATACTTTTCTCTCACTTCTTTCACAGCCGACTGGAGATTTCTGACCCTTGAATAGTATCCCAATCCTTCCCATGCCTTCAATACCTTTTCTTCATCAGCATCTGCTAAGTCCTCCAATGTGGGGAACTGTTCGATAAAACGATTGAAGTAAGGAATGACCGTGTCCACTCTTGTTTGTTGAAGCATGATTTCGGAAACCCAAACCTTATATGGGTCCTGATCCTTCCGCCAAGGTAAAATCCGTTGTTCTTTCGCAAACCACTCGATTAAATCATCCTGGAAGGCAGCTTTTTCAATTAATTTAAGGTTTTTTAAAGAATCTGTCATGAATGTGCCTCCTGGTGTCAAACATATTAATAATAAATATTTGTGAAGTTTATTTGAAACAATTTATAAAAATACCGGAAAAAACTATATTTACAGCGCACATGTTGTTAAAATTATTATATATTAATTAGTCTTTAAGGCAGAGCATTTTGCCTATACTGGATCATTTCACTCTATCCTACAAGGAGGTTCATCCTTTTGGACACTGGCACACACCTAGTTATGGGGCTTGCCCTTGGAGGGCTTGCTACACTTGATCCGGTTGTTGCGGGAAGTGCTGCTACTGCAACGAGCGTCATGGTTGGAACCATCGTCGGATCACAGGCTCCTGATGTTGATACTGTTCTTAAACTTAAAAATAATGCTGTTTACATTCGGAATCACCGTGGAATCACGCACTCTATTCCGGCTGTGTTATTATGGCCAATTGCGATCACGGCGGTTATTTATCCTTTTTTTCCAGAAGCGAACCTTCTGCATTTATGGCTTTGGACATTTCTTGCGGTTTTCCTACACGTTTTTGTCGACATTTTTAATGCTTACGGTACTCAAGCATTGCGACCCTTCTCATCGAAATGGATCGCACTCGGAGTGATCAATACATTCGATCCCTACATTTTTGGATTGCATGTGCTTGGAATCATCATTTGGATGTTAGGTGGCCATCCTGGCTACACCTTCTTAACTCTGTATATAATTCTTGTCTTTTATTATTTTGTTCGCTTTTTTACGCAGCGTAAGGTAATGAAGGAGGTTCGGGCTCTCATTCCCAATGCTACCGACATCATCATTTCACCAACAATGAAATTTCATCAATGGCGCATTGCAGTCATGAATAACAATCAATTTTTTGTCGGCCGTGCCCACAACAATGATGTCACCATTATCGATCAATTTAATCGAGTAAAAGTACCATCGTCTCCAGTCATTGCCGCCGCGAAAAAAGATGAAAATTTATCTGCTTTTCTTTCTTTTTCTCCCGTCTACCGTTGGGAAGTTGACGAATATGACAATTACTATGAAGTGAAATTTATCGATTTACGCTATCGCAGCAAGGATCATTATCCCTTTGTCGCCGTTGTTCAGCTTGATCAAGAGCTAAATATTGTTACTTCCTATACAGGCTGGATATTTAGCGAAGAAAAATTAAGAAAAAAACTGGAAATCATTCCGAATTAAACCTGTTAGAGGCAAAAAGAAGAGTATCAAAAAGTGGTACTCTTTTTTTGCTCTACCTCATTTAGAGTGAGACCCGCAATTAAATCAAAAGCTGCGGAAAATTGCGTTCAAAATTTGCGCATTTAATCAATAGGCTCTCTGTGAGAAAGCACTCAATTTTCCTGAAAACTCGCACAATTGTAAAAAATCGACATCTGCTCTAAAAAAGCATTTTAGTGCTCTTTCTGATCCTCAAATAAGTGACTATATTTTGGGTTCGTTGCGAAAAACTCGTGAAGCTTCTCACCATAATTTTCAATCCATTGCCGGACAATTTTTTCAGTCATCTCGCTGCCCTTATATTCCCGCCCTGCTTTCGCTCGCGTTGTTTCAAAGTCATCCCATAAAAGCTCCACCCACGTTTGCGCTTGATGAACGGATAATTTTGTATTTTTTTCAAGTAAAAGCTCCACTAATTTTTGCTGGTATTCCTGCATTTCTTTCACCTCGCTGGCAACTTTTTGTTTGTTGAAATCATGATACTTACTCGGCAATGCGCTCATACTATGAATACGTGGTTAGCATTTAGTGCTTTTCACGTATTTTAAGACTCTTTAAGGGGGTAACTGTTTTGCGCAATAAGGCTAAAGGTTTCCCGTATGAAAATCAAAACAAGTTCGAGGGTGAGCCTCGAGCAAAATCAGAATACGCCTCGAAAAGGGCCAACGGCACCACAAATACTCATCCGCAAGAACGGATGAGGGCATCGAATAATCGAGAATCTGACACATCTGAGCTTTTCGAATAGACGCAGTTCCTTGGACCCGTGCATTTCTCTGAAATCATTTTTCTGGGAGGCTTGCTTAAAATGGGAAATTCGAAAAAGTTTTTTGATCAAAATCCATATTCTAGCCCATTTACTTCGCCACATTATCGTTCGAAGCATGCACATTCTCAAGTTAATGGAGAAACTAAGGAAACGCAAGATATTATTATCCTCCACCGTCAAATTCGAAAAAACTCTTAATTTAATTACACACCTTCGTCAATCGAATAACCAGAGCTTTGCCTCTGGTTATTTTAGCTCTCTTAGCATCGATATTGGCAATGCTTCCTTTTCCTTACTCTCTCCAAGGCGGTATCCCCATGCAAATACTCCATTCAAATAGGAGACTTGAAAATATTTCCCTGGATCCCCTTCTATTTCATAAATCTCTTCTTTTTTAATGTCATTTGGATTCATTAAATATGCCTTAGCCATAATCGCTTTGCGCTCAAGAACCGCAAACTCATTGACCATTCCCATTTGTTCAGCTTTGCGCGCTTGTTCCTTTAGTCTGGCAATTTCTTGTTGAAGTTCATATTCGCTTAGTTCACTATATCTTTTATCTTCCATGTTGTTGCCACTCCCCATTATCGGTTCTTCATTTCTTCTAAAAACTGGGCAATCATGTCGAGCGAAAAGCCTTTGCGATATAAAGCTTGTTTCATTTTTTGCTCATATTCATAGCCATCATACTGGACATACTTCCTGTGAGCTTTTTCTCCTTGGAATCTTAACGCCTTCATTTCCTCATCAACATCTTTCAACTCATCATGCGCCTCTGCTGCTACTGTAATCACCTCAAAAGGATAGCCTTTACGAATTAAATGTTGTTCCGCTTTCTGCTTTGCCATTCTTTCGGACTCACGTGAACCTTTCTTAAGCACCTTTGCCCAAAGCTCTGTTGCCTTTTCCACTTGCCGTTCAAACGGGTACTCCTTTAAGGCTTGTTCCATTAAAGCGGGAGCAACTCCCTTCTCCTTCAGTTCACGGTGAATTGCCTCAATTCCCTTGTCAGTTGTATTCATTTGCGTTCGGACGAAAGCTAAAGCATACTCTTCATCGTTTAAAAACTGATACTCATCCAATTTATGAATGACTTCTTGTATAACAGGCGCTTCAACCTCTTTCTCAGCTAAATATTTTCGAACCTCCTGCTCCGTTCTCATTTTTCTTGATAAAAAATGAATAGCCAAATTGTACGCCTTCCTAATATCATCATGGTAGTGAATTTCCATGAGCGCAAAGTCATCAAGCTCGAGACCTTTTTTTAAATTACATTTTATCAACACATCTTCATCGACGCTAAAAGCATATTCTTCACCTTTTCCATGGTCCAAGAAGATATTATATCGCTCAGTGTTCTTTTTTTGGACGGTGATTTTTGTAATGATAGCCATTCATCTCACCTCCCTATAAATGTACCACATGCCATCCAATTATGTCTTTATGAAAACTATTGCTTTACTTTTAGGCTTTATATGTCATGTTGATTTTTGGCCCATTTTCTCTTAGACCTTTCTTTATAACTGAAAGACGAGTGAAACTTTGGTTTCACACATAATGATTATTTCAGTAATTCTGGTTAACAAAGCCTGCTCTTAAAACAAAAAAAGCAGCGAACCAGTAGCAGGATTTTTAAAACAGCTTCAAAAATAAAGGACTTTTATGAGATAGAAGCTAATTTATTAATAACGAACTAAAAGGAGGACAATTCACATGAGAATTGCCATAGCAGGCGGAAGCGGCTTTGTTGGAAATGCCTTGACGAAACGTCTCATTGAGCAAGGTCATGAAGTATTCATTCTTACCCGCAGTCCAGCAAAGAACGGAGATATCAAGTACATACAATGGTTAACAGAAGGAAGCGATCCCGCTGGACAGTTAAAAGAAATCGATGTGATGATGAATTTAGCCGGTGAATCAATCGGAGCTGGACGCTGGACGTCAACACGTAAACAGCTTATCGTCCAGAGCCGTCTCCAAACAGTGGTAGAAGTACTGCAAATAATGAAACAGCTTCCCACAAAACCAAAAGTATTCCTAAACGCAAGTGCAATTGGCTTTTATGGGACTTCATTACATGATCGTTATACTGAAGCAGACGCGTCAGCGGGTAGCGATTTTCTTGCTTCCACCGTTAAACAATGGGAAGAAAAAGCATTGGAGGCGACCCATCTCAATGTTCGCACGGTTTTATGTCGATTCGGTATAATTTTAGACAAAAAAGAAGGTGCTTTGCCAAGAATGGCTCTTCCGTATAAATTATTCGCAGGTGGAAACCTAGGTACTGGGCAGCAATGGATGTCTTGGATCCATCTTGATGATGTCGTAAATGGAATCATTTTTGCAATCGAGAATGAAAATCTTTCAGGCTCTGTTAATTTCACTGCACCTGTTCCAGTAAAAATGGAGCAATTGGGAAAGTCATTAGCAAAAGCGACGAATAGACCTCATTGGTTCCCAACACCAGCGTTTATGTTAAAAGCGCTCCTCGGTGAGATGAGCCTATTAGTTTTAGAAGGACAGCATGTTCTTCCGACTAAATTACAACAAGCAGGCTACCAATTTCAATATAAAGAAATTGCTTCTGCCTTAGCGGACATTTATGAAAATTAACGTATTATCCCCTCCTAATAAGGGAAAAATAGGAAGTGTATTGAATAAGGAGGGATGATTACGTTGTCTGATAAGAAAAGGAAAGATAAGTCAAAAAGCACATTATCCAGTATGCAGGAAGTCATCTATTCCCATGAATTTAAGCTCGCTGACCAAGCAGGCGGTTTTAGCAAAAAGAAGGCAAGACATTAACATATTTTTTAGCTTGAAAGTGAAAAATAAGTATGGAAACATTCGTGTTTTCCGTACTTTTTTCTTGGAAAGGGGTTTTCCTAGTGGGTCGAGCACAAGGACATAAAACAAGAGATAAAAACAAGGCGAAATTGCCGCAAGTACCAAAAAACATGAAATCTGACGGGCTTGATGTTGAATTTGACCGTGATTTAGCCGATCATGATGATTTAGAGGCGATGGCACGCTCAAATGCCGCTGATAAGAGAGCCAAAAAGAATAAATAGCACCATTTTCAGTGGGGAGATGCTCCCCACTGAGCTAAATTTGCAAAAGATCGCGAATATCTTCGTCTGTTAATGCCCATGCATTATGATCTGATGACTTAATGAGTTCATCGATAAGATGACGTTTTTTATCCTGAAGTTCATCGATCTTCTCTTCAATCGTCCCTTTGGAAATCAATTTAATGACTTTTACCGTGTTCATCTGCCCAATCCGATGAGCCCGATCTGCTGCCTGCTCCTCCACTGCTGGATTCCACCAAAGATCGTATAAAATAACCGTATCTGCTCCAGTTAAATTTAGTCCTGTCCCACCGGCTTTCAGGGAAATAAGAAAGAAGTTATGCTCTCCTTGATTAAATCGATTGCAAATCTCTATTCGTTCCTCTGCCGGGGTATTCCCATCAAGGTAAAAAAAGGATTCACCCTGTTCAGCTAGTTCTCTGCCTATTAAATCAAGCATTTTCGTAAATTGGGAAAAAATCAAAACTCTCCTGCCAGATAGCTTAGCTTCCACAACAATATTCATTAATTTGGCAAACTTTGCCGAGTTCCCTTTATAGCCATCAACAAACAGAGCAGGATGACAACAAATTTGCCTTAATCTCGTCAAACCAGCCAAAATTCTAATCCGGTTTTTTCGGATTGTATTCTTGTCCAAATGCTTAAGCGTATCATTTTTAAGCTTTGCCAAATAGGCAGCATACAGTTTCTTTTGTTCGCTGAAAAGCTCAACCGATTCTTGAAGCGCAATTTTCTCTGGTAATTCACCAAGGACATCTTCCTTCATACGGCGGAGGAGAAACGGACGCGTTCTTCTTGCAATTTGCTTTGAAGTTAAATTGGCATATTGCTTCAATCCTCTAAAAAGCTCTGGAAAAACAACATGGAAAATGGACCAAAGCTCCTCACTAGAATTCTCCACTGGCGTCCCTGTTAATGCAAAACGATAATCGGCATGAAGCTTCTTGACAGCTTTTGCCGTTTGCGTCATTGGGTTTTTAAATGCCTGTGCTTCATCAAAGAAAATGGTATGAAATTTTTCCCGTTCAAGCAAACTAACATCCTTCCGAAGCAATGTATAGGAAATAATCCAGACATCCTTCTCCTGCAAATGTTGATAAAGTCTTACCCTATCCTTTCTTTCCCCATTGATGACAGCTACTTTAGTTCCTGGTGTGAATTTCCCTAATTCATTTAGCCAGTTATATGTGACAGAAGATGGGCAAACAATCAAGACTGGAAGTGTATGCTTGCGGATATCTTCCATCACCGACTCGATATAGGCGATGCTCTGCACCGTTTTCCCCAACCCCATATCATCTGCCAAAACTCCGCCAAATCCATAGCTAGCGAGGGTTTTCATCCATTGATAGCCGCGCTTTTGATAATCGCGCAACACATGTGCCAAATTGGCAGGAACGTTGGTACGACTAGCTTCCGGTTCAGTCATTTCTTTTAAAAATTCACGAAAAGACTCTTCGGGGCTAAAGAGGTCATTTTCCATTATGACATCAAGAAATGCGATCCCTTTTACCAGTGGCAGCTCAAATGAAGCATCTATTTCTTCTTGAATGGGAACCGCCTTTAAAAAACGCTTAATCTCTTCAAACTCTCTCGTCTCTAATGAAAGTAATGAACCGTTGCGCAAACGGTAATATTTCCGTTTTTCTTCTAATGCCTGCAAAAGCTCACGAATTTGCGTTTCCGGAATCCCATCCATTTCAAATTTAAATTCGAGCCAATTTGTTCGTTCCTTTTTGAACTTCACCTTTATTTTAGGCGGGGCATGTCCTTTAATAATTCGATTTCGAACGGCTGTTGTCGCATACACTTCCGTTAGTTTTTGCAGCTTGGGAACTGTATATGTTAAAAACTCATATTCAAGCTCCTCATGATGAAGAAAATAGCCTTCATCCGTTTTTGTCAATTCACTTTCTTCTATTATTGATAAAATCGCTTCTTCCTTTCTTGTATCCCTGACGATCATTACACCCGTATTCGAGTTTTCTACTGGATTAATGACCAATTTTCCGTAATGAAATTCAAGCCCAACAAGCAAACGATTTTTCACACGATCTAAAAACAGCTTCGCAGTGAGCGGTGTCCGAATCAGCCTGTTTTCTAACTCCTTGGCAATCGTTACCGTCCCAAGCTTTTTTAAGCCTGGCAATATTTTTTCTAAAAAGTAATGAACCTGTTCTTTCGGAATTGGAATATGATTCGTGTTGGAAGAAAAGAGCATCTCCTGTAGATTGGCTAATCTAACACAATCATCATAATCCAAGTGAAAAACTTGACCGTCACAAAATATGCACTCATAGGTCGGCAAAAGGATGTGGCGATCTAATCCGGATACGGCTAATTGGTATGTAACGCCCACTGTTGCTTGAAATTCAAATTGTAAATCTATAGGCTCATTTGAAACCTGTAATCCTTGAAATACCGTACTGCCATATTTAAGCCTTGCTTGCGGAATTTTTGTGAGCAATGGCAGAAGTCTCTTCCACGAAGTGGGTGGTACAATCAAAAGGCTCTTCTTTTCAGAGGCAATATGTTCAAACAAAAGTTCTTCATCGCGATTCACTTGAATTAATTCATGAATCACTTGATCGGCTTCTCTTTGAAAACAGTGCACGCTCGGATCATAGGTAAATGCTAGAGACAGTATGCTTCTTTCTCCACTCGCAACACATTCTAAAAACTCACGAATATGTAATATCGGGTTGCTTTCCACTTGTAGTTCTATGGCAACCATCATTTGCCCATTTTCCCCAGCAATCGGCATACAGGTAAAAATCGTTTCCAGAACCTGTCTGTCCTCAAAATGAAGCTGCTGTCCACTTGAGCGCTTCGAGCTATTTTGAAAAATAGACAGCAATCCTTCAGCTAACTCGGAATGCTGTGGAGCAGTCTGCTTATAGTAGAGTGCAATTAAGACTGCGGCAGTATGCTGGCACTCTTTTTCAAAGGAAGCAAGGGTTGGACAGCTACAACTCGTTTGCAACTCCCCTTCATTATTCACCTTTATCGTTACTCGAAAACCTTCACCTGTGTTGACAATGGCATCACAGGAATCAGATGTATTTTTTTGCAAAACAACCTTATTTCCAGAATAAAAAGCTTCGCCTCTTTTGAAGGAGATATCTCCACACATTTCTTTGATTTGTTTAAGTGTAAGCCTTGTATTCAAAATGCATGCCTCCTTCCCGTCTCATTCAATACTACTATATTATAGAGGAATCAATGATAAAACAAGAGAGTGAAGCATGTAGGAGCGTTCACCTGTATTTAAAGGCGCAAACATAAATTATTTCTGGCGAAGCGCCATATAAGCAAGGAAAAAGGAAGTATGGCCAAATCGAGTGGGCATTCGGACAAGCTAGTGAGGGAACCCAAGCGCGGTGTACGCTTAGAGCATGTACTCGGACAAACGGGCGAGGAAACCGGGTCGCTTTGGCCGAATAGAGGACACATTCGGACTTTCAAGATCGGGAATTCGCGTGCTTTGGCCGAATAGAGGACGCATTCGGACTTTCAAGATCGGGTATCCGCGCGCTTTGGCCGAATAGAGGACGCATTCGGACTTTCAAGATCGGGTATCCGCGCGCTTTGACCGAATAGAGGACGCATCCGGACTTTCAAGATCGGGTATCCGCGTGCTTTGGCCGAATAGAGGACGCATTCGGACTTTCAAGATCGGGTATCCGCGTGCTTTGGCCGAATAGAGGACGCATCCGGACTTTCAAGATCGGGTATCCGCGCGCTTTGGCCGAATAGAG
>NZ_SWLZ01000032.1 GCF_005502275.1 Robertmurraya siralis | reverse complement strand
CTTCTCCATCTCAATCATTCCTCTCTCTATAACCCTGTACAACCACTATATCATGAATTCGAGAGTGACTGTTTTTCTAAAACTGTCTACTATATAGGGACAATAACAGTATAAAGACCGATATCGAGAAAAGATCTTCATTTAGTATTCGTCGATCGCAATGGGAATGAATCGAATCGAAGCATATGCTGGTCAAAACGTGACGTTTAACTATAAGGTCAAGACAGATGGGAAAAACTCCATCGAAATGCCTATAAAGCAAACAGAAAGTCGGCTTTGTTTGGTGCATCATGGAAAGGAGGATTTTCCGTTTTAATGTGGTCAGGGACTTTGAGCTACTAGATGATGGAGATCCAACGACCCCTATGTTTTCATGCGAAAAATGTGGTGGACAAATGTATCCTGAATCCGATAAAGGAGTACATGGAATAGAATACAAACTTAACAAAAAAGTCCGGGCGGTTTTGCCTGGTTTTTCTTATGTTTCTGGAATTGTAGGGTGAAATTCCGGAATTCATGCAATTTTTCCGGAAATATATCTGCCTTTTCCGGAATTAAGCAGAAAAATTCTGGAATTAATCACGATTTTTCCGGAATGCATCTTCGTTTAATTTTGTTCTGTCATTTTTTGAATGCTTAGCTTTATTGCGTTTGTTCCCCTTGCTATTATCTCCGCTTGTTATTTCTTTTGCAAACTCTGCATCTGGGGAGTTTTGATTTTTGCTTCCTTTATTCATTTTTTTCGTCATGAAGCTCACCTCTCTTTGGACTAGTCTATCTCATTTAGCATGCATATATACAAAAAAATTGACCTCATAAAGAGGTCAAAAAAAGGGGGAATTACACTTGTATTTTCATTGTTACCAAACGGAGGAATTTTATTCAACTTTAAGAAAAATTTTCACAATTTTGGCCCATTTTATTATAGTTAAGCATTGCTGCCGATATGCATAATAAAATTTTTCGAGATTTATAACCCGGATGTTGATTTTTGGGCTCACTCATGAGACAGATTCAGCATATACAAGCATATAGGTATATATAAAATTTCCTATTCCTTTGCAATAAAGGAAAAGCATTTATGAACAGGCTCTTCTAGTCAAGGCGATGACATGAGAAGAGGGCTTATTTTCAAGGGCGAATCTACTAATGCAAACGCCTTTTCTTATAGGTCTAGTGGAAAAGCCCGCAACGAAGCTAGGGCAACAACATATTAAGTAATATAAGTGCTCAAGGGGGTGAGATGGTTGGGAGATATGAATCAAAATTTGCAAGAACTTTCTAAATCACTTCTTGGATTACACGTTAAAGACGTGTTCAAGAAGAATAAGGAAGACCTTAAGTTAAGGGAGCTTTCGGATGATGAAAAAGAGCATATTAGAAAACTTTATCAGGACCTAGAAAAACAAGTAAATGAATTCGTAAACAAGACGAAAGAAACAAATGAAAATACTGTCCAGGCAAAAGGCGAAAAACCAAAGAAAACCCGAACAACTTTAAGGGACAGATTAAGAAAGAAAAATTAAAAGGTAAAGGAGAGATATAAATGTTAGGTGAAAGAACAGAATATGCACGCGATGTGCGAGATGACAGATACGATCACAGATACCATAAAAAATCATGTAATAAATGCGGCTATGACACTTGCCAATGTGGAGTAGGAGGAGATTTCAAAAAGTGGAACGCACTTGATCCAACTAGCCATTTCCCATCTTCAAATTATGATGATAATCAAGTTCTCCAAAATTTCGACCAGATATCTGATATTGAACAAAGATCTAACGAAAAAATTATTATTAAAGACAGCTGCGATATTAAAGTTACAACAACTGATACTCAAGTAGCAGTTTCTCTACAAGTGGCTATCCAAATTGCGATTGCGATTGTAATTAACATCACGATTGCAGATAGTGAGCAAGCAGAAGCAGTAACACAAGACTTACTCCAGTTCTCTTCAATGCAACAAGTAAACCGTCAAACAATTTGCATCGAAAATTCTCGTGATATTGAAGTAACAACAACTGATACTGATGTAGCAATATCAATTCAACTATTACTGCAATTACTTCTTGCATTACTTGTTCAAATCGATATTTTATAATCTTACTTGGCAGGCATGGCTCACATTTCACTTTCCCACAGTTACAAAACTCAAACAACCCACACCTCCTAAATATAAAAGTAGCATGGACACATGCTACTCTCTTTTTTTATTTGGCTTTGTATATGTCGCTATTAATTTTTGGCTCATTTCGATTGCGGCTCCCTTTTTAATTGGTGTACGTGAGTCTAGCACAAGCAAATATCTAAATGGAATCTTAACTGTAATTTTATAAAGGAATGCACCGATGATAGAAGAAATGTACTACCCATTTAATGACTCCAAATTTGTGCGCTTGTTGCTGTGCTTTAATGAATAAATTCTTTCCATTGATTAATGAAAGATGCAGTAGTTTCATTTGGTTTTTCAATTACTTCGGCAGTTGTCCCCGTTTGTTGAATTTTCCCATTCATAAGAATCGAGAGGCGGTCTGTTAAATATTTCACCTCTAAAAGATCATGGCTCACAAATACGGTTGTCGTCCGGGTAGAATTTAAAATTTCTTTTAATTCCTTTAAAAGCTGTACCTTAGTTGGAAAGTCAAGTGCAGAAAAAGGCTCGTCTAAAAATAGTACTTCTGGTTCTAGAACCATCGCCCGTGCTAAATTTACTCTTTGCGCTTCCCCACCAGACAAATGAAAGGCGTGTTTTTTGGCAAGATGAGAGATGTTAAACTTGTCTAACCAGTATTCAACTTTGTCATTTATAATAGGTTTGGCAAGCTTACGAATTTTCAGGCCAAGTGCAACATTTTGGTAGACAGAGGTATTTAATAGCAAAGATTGTTGAAGAGCGATCGCAAATTTCCTGCGCAGATCGATTGTAATTTTTTGTTCAGAGAGCGGTTTCTCTTTTAAAAAGATTTGTCCTTCGCTAGGAGAATCGAGTAGTGAAAGAAGCTTTAATAGCGTACTTTTTCCAGCTCCGTTTGGTCCCATTATCCCGATGATCTCTCCTTGTTTAATTGAAAAAGAGGGAATCGAGAGAATGGTTTTTTGCTGGGCCATGTAAGTCATATTTTCTAGCCTTAAAAGAGTATTCATGATCTTCGACTCCTTTGCTGTAAAAAGGTTAAAAAGAAGGTAATCATAAATGCTAGTGACATAATAATGAACGATAGGGCAAAAGCAACATCGAAATTCCCCTTTGATACTTCCATGACAATGGAGGTGGTTAAGATTCTAGTATCTCCTTTAATGTTTCCCCCCACCATCATGGCCGCTCCCACTTCTGCAATTACTCTGCCGAATCCGGCGATTATAGCTGCTAGGATCGCAATCCTTGTTTCGTTTAAGAGGATTTTTAGCGATTGTAGTTTTGTTGCCCCAAGGGCTTTGATTTGCAGAAGCATTTTCTCGTCAATTTGTTGGAATGCGCTGCTTGTAAGTCCAATTAAAATAGGTAAAGAGACGAGTATTTGTGCTAAAACAATCGCCGTTGGAGTATAGAGAAGAGAAAGATGTCCGAGTGGACCAGAGCGCCATAGAAATATGGTGATCCAAAGTCCTGCGACAACAGGTGGAAGCCCCATTCCAATATTAATGAAAACCAATAATAGCTTTCTACCGCGAAATTTTGTTAAACCTAATAAAATCCCGAGAGGAATTCCAATTAACGTGCTGATTAAAATGGCCGTTAAGGAAATCCGTAATGTCCGCCAAGTGATTTCATAAACTTCACGATCACCAGTAATGATCATTTCGACCGCCCGTGTTAGTCCATCAATTAATAAGTCCATATTGATTCCATCCGTTCGTTTCTAGATTAAAGAAAATACCTAGTACAGATTACTAGGTATTTCAGGCCGCCCGCAAACGCTCGCTTTCTTCGTTACTCTCCTTGTTTGCTGGCTCATTACCTACTATGGTAACTCCGCTCCTCCCAAGGCTTCGCACTGTGATACGGCAAATGTTTTCAATCAGTCTGATGGTGGCTGATTTTAGATGTTGTCTACACTTAGAAAATGGAACAGCATTAAATGGGTTTTATTTTAACTATATAGAGAGTGGTGTAATAGAGTTATTCAGTATATTTAAAGAATAGAGATTGACCATATTCCTCTTTTCCGAATTCTTCAATCGCATCTTGAACTTCAGGCTTAATTAAAAATTCCACAAATGCGTTCGCGCCATCATTGTTAATTAAGTCGTTCTTTTCCGGGTTTACTTCCATAACGTGATAGATATTCAATAAAGCATCGTCGCCTTCGACAATAATATCCATATCAGAGTAATTGTCCTTTTGAGCTAGGTAAGTCGCTCTATCTGTAAGTACGTAGCCTTCTTTTTCATTGGCAACTTGTAGGGTATTCCCCATCCCTTGTCCAGTTTCCACATATGAAGAATTATCAGTTGGAGTGATATTGATCGCCTCCCATAGTCCTAATTCCATTTTATGCGTACCAGAGTCATCGCCACGAGAAACAAATACGGCGTTTTCGTCATATAATTTTTGGAAAGCCTCTGAAACTTCTAATCCTTTAATTCCTGCCGGATCAGCCGAAGGTCCAACAATAATAAAATCATTATACATGATACGTTTGTAGTTTTGGACATCACCGTTGTCAACGAGTTCTTGCTCTGCATCCGGTGCATGAGTTAATAAAACATCTGCTTCTCCATTTACTCCCATTTCAAGAGCTTGTCCAGTTCCAACAGCAATAGTTTTAACTTTGTATGGGTGTTCCTCTTCAAATAAAGGAATGATCACTTCATCTAATAAGCCGCTATCCTGCGTACTCGTTGTCGTTGCTAAAATCAGCTCTGTTGCATCAACTGCTTCCTCTTTAGTAGGAGTCTCCTGTTCTGGAGTTGCTCCTTCATTCCTGTCGTTTTCTGTATTCCCACATGCCGCAATAAAGACAAGTAGGAATGCAATTAGTGTTGTGGATAAAAAGCGTTTTAAATTCATTACTGTTTCCCCCTATTTTTTTCATGAATGATTTTCCCGAATTCATGGGTGTTATATCCTTTAAGAGAACGAATGCTCTCTTTAAAGCTAGTTAATTGGATAATATCCAGCAGATGCTTAAGGGCATCTTTATTCTTTTTATTCCAGCGCAGTACTAAATCAAATTGTTCATTCGCAACCGGGATAAAATCTAAATTAAGCTGTTCTGCAGCAGAACGAATTCCTAACCCCACATCTGCGATTCCCCGACTAATATATGTGGCGGTTGAAAGATGATTCCATTCCTCATTGCCGTAGCCCTTTATTGCACTTGGCTCAATGTTTGCCTTCGCTAGATGTGAATCTAACAGAAATCTAGTCCCAGAACCCTTTTGCCGATTAACAAAAGTAATTTCTTTTCTCGTTAAATCCGTAAAATCTTGGATTTCTTTTGGATTCCCCTGAGCCACAATAAAGCCTTGCTCACGACTGGCTAAACGAATGACTGTGAGCGGTTCATGGACAAAGAACAACTTTATAAAGGGAAGATTGTATTCCCCGGAAGAAGGATCTAGAAGGTGAATGGCAGCAACATCACAGTTGCCTCGATAAAGCATCATAAGCCCTTCTAGGCTTCCGATATAGGTAGGTTGAATGGATAAGAAATCAGCTTGCTTTGTTACATATTTAATTAAATGTTCGATTAAAAAATCATGACTGCCAGCAAGTAGGAGAGATAGGGCCTGCTCATTCATCCCCGCAGAGGAGTCCGCTTTCTTAAATCTCTCAACTTCGATTTTATCAATGCGCATCTTATTTCCAACCTTAAAAGCATGAAGCTCTCTCCGTTTAATAAGCTCATAAACAGTGTGCTTTGAAATTTTAAAAAGCTTAGCAACCTCTTCGACCGTATAGGTTTCATCATTCATTGCCATCACCTAACCTCATCATTTCTTGTCTTAGCTTACTAAATTGAGTTAAGTTCAAACTGTGATCTTTATTACATTTCATTAAGTATTGTTAAGTATTGTTCGGAACGTTCATATTTTGTTCACAAATTTAGTGGTTGGTCCATGTAATTTGTTGGGAGGTCAGTAAAAATTAATAATAACGGTACTAATAGTTAAAAATGCCGCATTAATCGTCATATATAAACTAAACAGCCTTGTATTAGAATTGATTTCATCTCATATGTCCAATCACTAAATACTAGCAAGTTTCATCATTGTTTATCTCCGCATCTATCATAATGAGAATTTTGCTGAAGCGTGTCATTACATATAAATGTCGTTTTAGTTGAATGTGAAAGGTTCGCTAAATTAGTCATATTCCAATACAATAGAGTTAATGAAAAGGGGAAAAGTAGGTGAACCGATGAGTGATATACATTTGTTTTTTAATACAGAAATAGGGGTTCAAAAACCTGAGAGTATTCGCAATAAAAATACACGCTGCCCATTTTGCGCGAGGGAAGAGCTGACTGATCTCATCGATGTAGATGGTCCTATCATCTTACTAAAAAATAAATATCCGGTGCTCGAAAATGCCTTTCAAACAGTATTAATTGAAACGGACGATTGTTCCGGTGAACTTTCATTGTACACAAAAGAACATTTAGTGAGATTATTTACCTTTGCGCTGAAGCATTGGCAGGCAATGGAGGAAGGTGGAGAATATCAATCTGTTTTATTTTTCAAAAATCATGGTCCCTTATCCGGAGGATCGATTGCCCATCCACACATGCAAATTATCGGATTAAAGACGATTGATTATATGGAAAATGTCTCCTCTTCTATATTTGAAGGACTGAAGATTGCAGAGGAAAGTGATGTCCTTTTTTCGCTTTCAACTAAGCCAAAGGTTGGCTTTTATGAATTTAATGTAAGGATGAGCAATTTGCAGCAATTGCCGTCCTTCGCCTCATATATCCAGATCGCCGTTCATTATATACTTAATGAGTTTCCATTCAGGGCAAGTAGTTATAATCTCTTTTTTTATCGCATGGATGAAGTAATTTATGCAAAAATTGTCCCCCGATTTGTAACGACACCTTTGTATATTGGCTATTCTATTCCACAGGTGCCGGATAATTTAAGAAAGCTTCAAGCAGATATTATCGAAAAATATATTAATAAGCCGAGTTCCTAATGGCACCTTCAAATAAAAATGAACATTTTAACGTTGCAGAATTATGGTTGGTTTCATTGTTTCTGGAATTTAATTCTGTTTGTTTTTTATTTAGGACATTTGCCAATCCATGTGAAAAATGGTTGTTCATCAATCATCTTTGTACAACGTCTCATTAATAATTCAACTTAACTTTAATAGGTAACAGTATCCAGCAGCTTTGAAAAGTTGTGATTTTCCTTTAGGATAAATATAATGAAGAATGGCAGCTTATTTATTAAAAGGCTTTGGGAAACCAAATGATTGATCATACAATTTTTCGTATGAAGCCTTGGTTTCGCGCCCCTTTTAGTTATACTGGAAGGTTAAAGAAAAACTGAGCGAAAGATCAGTACCGACATATAACAAAGCCATTTGAAAAATCAAGTGATAAGCCTTTTGCAAGGAATAAAATATATAAGAAGAGCAGTTTCATTTGTTCTTACTGTATTTCTATTTTGTTTGATGTATATCTAAGGGAGAATAATCATGACGACTGAGAAAAATTCGACATCCAGGTTTGATTTTAATCTTGTTTTTATTTTATTTTTATTATTCATCGCAAGCTGTATTGCGATTTACAGTGCTCAATCGACAGGACAATATGGAGAGAACTTTCTCTTAAAACAAATTGTTTGGTACGGAATTGGGGCGGTTATCATTGCCGTGATGATTGCCTTTGATTCAGACCAGTTAAAAAAGCTTTCCTGGTACTTTTATGGACTGGGGCTCCTTCTTCTTGGATTTCTGCTTGTCGCTCCAAGCAGCATTGCACCCGTGATTAATGGAGCGAAAAGTTGGTTCAGGGCACCGGGGATCGGCTCTTTACAACCATCTGAATTTGTAAAGGTATTTCTGATTTTGGCTTTAGCAAAACTTATCTCAGATCATCATGAGAAAAATCAATTTAAAACAATAAAAAGTGATGGTTGGTTATTGATAAAAATCGGCATTGTGACAGCTGCGCCTTTGCTGCTTGTTATGAAGCAGCCCGACCTTGGAACAGCCCTCGTTTTAATTGCAATTATGCTAGGAATGATTTTTATTTCCGGCATCACTTGGAAAATCCTTATGCCTATTTTTGCTTTCGGTGCTTCACTTGTTTCCATCATTTTTTATTTTGTTCTAGTAAAACCTGAAATTTTGGAGAAATACTTAGGAGTAAAACAATATCAATTTGGCCGTATTTATTCATGGCTTGACCCTTATAATTACTCCAGTACTTCTGGCTATCAATTAACAAGGTCTCTCCTTGCCATTGGGTCTGGACAAACAAGCGGGAAAGGCTTTGGCACAAGGGAAGTATATTTGCCTGAAAGTCATACAGACTTTATCTTTAGTGTAGTGGGAGAGGAATATGGTTTCGTTGGAGCGAGTCTTCTTGTGAGTTTATTTTTCCTCCTTATTTATCATATAACAAGAGTGGGAATGGAAACAAAAAATCCTTTTTATACTTATATTTGTGTTGGTGTAATAAGTATGATTACGTTTCATGTTTTTCAAAATATTGGTATGACGATTGGGATCCTTCCGATTACAGGAATTCCCCTTCCATTTATAAGTTATGGAGGCAGCTCCTTAATGGGGAATATGCTTGCCCTTAGTTTAATTTTCTCCATTCGCTATCACTATAAAAAGTATATGTTTTCCGAATAAAAGGATCGGTTATACAGAAATAGAAAAGTCCAATTCATGATTTGTGAATTGGACTTTTCATTGTTATTCAATGACACCTGCTTCAGCAATAGTGACATCAGGCTCTAACTTAACAATCAAATTCTGAAATTGACTGTCTGTCCAATCAGTTAGGTCAAAGTTTCGTATTTGTGTTTTCATGAAATGTCCAAAACCGATAGGATCAATTTTATTTTCTTTAAAAGATTCTATTAATTTTTTACATTCTTCATCAATTTCTTTTTCGAATTCTTTTTGTAATGAGTCAATTACTTTTGGTGTTACTTTTGTCCCTGTATATTCATTAATGATTCCATGCACCTTTATTTGGACAGTGACTTCCTTTGGAAAACGATTCGTTAATTTGAACCGATGAACTGAACGAATGCTTCGTATGGCTGCTTCGCCTTCATCGATTTTGACTCTGTGTAAACCGTTGCTATATTTGTCAACAAGAAGTCTAAAGAAGAACATTTCCTGCGGTGAGATGGTGTGAACGATTTTTCCGTGTTTAAAAAAACAAATCCCATTTAAGAGAACCTTTTCTTTTGAAATACGCTTAAGTTGTGGCATGAATGGGGTCTGCCCTTTTTGATAGTACGAAAAGAGAAATTTGTGAAGGTTAGTTTTTGGCAGATCTTCATTCTTTATGTTATTTTCAATTAAATTTGAAAAGTAGGTAGCATTCCCTCTGATCCCGTAATTTCCTTCCATTAGTTCTTTTGCTTCACCATCTACTACTGCTAAATAAAGTCCAGATCCAACCGCAGGGTCTCTTTGGAAGGGATCAATTAGTTCAAGTACTCCTTCATTTGTTGCCAATTCTTTCGAAAACAGGACGATCTCCATACTTCCTGTGACAATTGGGTTGGCAGACTGGAGCTGAATTTCTTGCAGTACTGATTTTTTAATATGTGCCTCAGCAGTTAATGTTTTATTTTTAGGTGGTTGATCAGGCTGATAAATAGGATATAAAATCGTTCCAACAATCATTCCTTTATTAGATTTTTCTTTAGAGTGATCAAATCCAATTGATTCTATTAAATAGATTTCATCCAATATTTCTTTTTTAACACAGCCTGTTAGGAGAAGATAAATGCACAAAATGGAAATTGCTGTATAGATTGACTTCATTTCTTTTTCACCTTCTTTGCAATTAAAGTGGAAATAAAAAGCAATGGAATATAACCAAAAGTAAGATAAAAACCGACATTACTAACGAGATCGCTGAGAAAATTGATTTGAGTTCTCGTAAATAAAAGGCTTGTGCCTATTAGACAAAGAAGCGCTAAAATTGGTACAGTTTTCCTTACAGTAAATGAAAACAATCTTTTGGCTATATGGCTAGCACACCATAAAGATATACAAGCATTTGGAAGAATAACTAAGCACCAGTTTGCAATACCGATATATTCAAAACGTTCTACAAAGGGCATTGCAATGATTTTCCACATTGTCAAAGTTGGCCATATATTGAGTTGCAGCTGCTTCTCCGGAAAGTATGCAAAGGTTAAAACCGTTAAATAAAGACAAAGAAAAGTAGTGTATAAAATGGCTAAATGACCCCATTTTTTTGATTTTTCAGGCTCTTTTATGAAAGGGTAAAAAACAAGTAGTGTTTCAAAACCAATAACAGTTAAAGACATATTTTTGCTAGCAGTAAGAATATCTTTAATCGAATGCTCAAAAATAGGGAGCATATTATCGAATTCTGAATAGGGAATTGTAAACAGAAATATTGCCAGAATGTAAGAAGGGAGAACAATGCTAAAAAAGGCAATTCCTGTTATCGTTCTGAATCCTCCGAAATTGGCATAGACTACTACTGCTAAAAATACTAGTGCAAACCAAAAGGTTTCTAATGTCGGAAACATCCATACTTGTACAATCTCAATATATGTTCTCAAAACCATGACAGTTAGCAGACAAAAATAAATGATAAAAAAAGCACTCAGTATTTTACCTATTGTCTTCCCAAACACAAAGCTGTGAATAGAAACAATATCTCCGTCAACGATTTTGAGCATTTTATACATCATCCAAAGTAAAATATGGATTCCTATGCCAGTTATAATGACGGAAATCCATCCATCGTAACCGGCATATTTGGCGATAATTCGTTGAAAGCCGAGAACCCCGATACCGAACTGCATAGTATTAATGATAAAAAATACGAGAAAGGGCGACACTTTTTTGTTTTCAGGAATGCTCATGCTCATAAGGAAGCCCCCTATTCATCAATATCTTTTTTTTCTTTTGCTTTTTTCGCACTTATGCGTTCAGGTTTTTTAGAATTTAAAAACAATGGCCTTTTCGTTTGGTGTTTAAAAGATAATCGAATTAAGGCATCTTTAAAATCAACTCTTCTTGGTGGATATAACGGTTCAAGGTATGGTCTGCCTAAAGAGGTTAGTCGGCTTAAATGAATCAATAAAATACAAAAACTCAGGACGATGCCTAGAAAGCCCCATAGTTCAGCAAAAAATAAAAATGGGAAGCGCAGTAAACGAATGGTGTTACCAATACGATAAACGGGAGTTGTAAAGGAAGCCAAAGCAGCTAGTGCAATAATGATGAGCAACACATTACTTGTAAGCCCCGCTTCAACACTTGCAGTTCCAATGACAATTCCTCCAACAATACCGATTGTTTGGCCAACTTTTGTTGGAAGCCTGGCTCCAGCCTCTCTAAGCAATTCGATTGTAAGTTCAAGAAAGAGCGCTTCCAGAATGGGGGGAAAGGGAATCGCCATTCGTGAAGCTACAAGGGCATTTAAAAGATCTCTAGGAATTAATTCGTAATGATAGCTTAAAGTAGCAACATAAACCGGTGTTACTAGTATGGAGAACATTACCGCAAAAAAACGAATCAATCGAAAGAATGAAGAAATGAGCCAGTTTAGGAAATAGTCTTCGAAAGAACTGAAAAACTCGACTAATGTAGTTGGGCCAATAAGTACATGTGGTGATCCATCGACGATGATGGCAACCTTCCCTTCAATAATGCTGGATGAGACCCGATCGGGCCTTTCCGTATCTAGAAGTTGCGGAAAAGGTGAATTTTGATTATCCGATATTATTTGAATGATATAGGAGCTATCGGTGATCTGATCAAACTCAATTTCCTGAAGGCGCTGCCGTACGGTGTTAACATTCTCCGTATTCGCCATATTTTCTAAATAGAGTATGGCGACTTTTGTTTTAGAGTATTTGCCGATCGTTTGTTCCTCGATGATGAGATCCTTTACCGGAATTCTTTTTCTTACTAAATTCAAATTTTGTTCGATCGATTCAACAAAGGATTCTTTTGGCCCAATAACACTGAATTCAACTTCCGGTACACCAATGGTTCTGCCGACTTCTTTGTGAGCTCCTAAAAAACAGTAGTTATTCTTTTCTTTTTCAAGTAACAGAACGACAAAACCATTAAAGAGCTTTTTTTCTATTTCTAATGGATCTTCAGAAAACTCAATCTCTTCAAGCGGAACTATTTTTTTAACATCCTCTAAACGGTGAAAATTTCCTTCTAATAGAAATGGAAGAATACTTTCATGAATGATTTTTTCCTCCACCATTGTAGACATAAACATTAATGAAAAATGTTCTTCTGTTTGCTCATTCATGTACTGTACATGTTTAAAGTCATTTGATTTTTTTAGAATCTTTACAAGCTCTTGCATTTTTTGATTTTTTTTCAAAAGTGGACTTTTCATAGAATGCATTCTCCTAAGAATAAGGATATGAAGTTATTGTTTCCTGATTTGGTAGCATTATCCGAAGAGAATATGAAAAAAGTCCGTAAAAATACGGACTTCATATTGTCGACAAAAGGTAGTGAGAAGCCTTTCTCGTTACCTTTTGTTATTTTTTCGTTTAGGAATGGTGGGAAAAAGGCTGATTTCCGCTTCGGGCGCTTGCTTTCCGGGGGGCGGGCGGTGAGCCTCCTCGTCGCTGATGCTCCTGTGGGGTCTCACCTGTCCCGCTAATCCCCCAGGAGTCAAGCGCCTTTCGCTCCAATCCGCAGTTATATTCTTAAAACTTTGACTCAAAATTTATTTAGAGTCAAAGTTAAGCAACGAATCCTAAAAATGTATTATTATAAAAACACCATTTTAAATAAAACGACTCGACCCCGCCCGCGAAAAAGCGTCCACCCGGAGTGGAAATCTAACCACATTGGTGTTTCATCTATATTTTAAAATAAAAAAGTCCGTAAAAATACGGACTTTTTAAACGAAGGGGGGCCCAATTTAAGTTGAGGGGGTAAATTGAGCCTAACATCTATGATTAGGAAAGGTACTCGCTATGAAAAGGCACAGTCAATGCCGTTCCTACAGTTGGTAATGATAATCATTATCAACTATATCTTTATAATAATGCCATTTAAAGAGAATGTCAACAAAATCAGTAAAATTTTTTTCATGTGCTTGGTTAAACAGAATTGTTGAGCAAACGATTTATCTTTTAAATTGATTATTTTGACTGTTCTTCTTATCCTTGTCGCCCATCTCAGAGCCTGGTCCTGCATTTCCTTGAACGCTGGCTGCACTGACTCCGGCCTTTGATGGATTATTTTTCCGTTTTGCCATATAAACACCTCCACAAATAGAATTCAATGTTAACATGCCCGTTAATCATAAAATTATAAAAAGCAAACTTTCGAAAAAATTTAAAAATTACGCATCTAATTATTGCGGAAAGAGTACAAATATTTTATGATGATAGTAACAGATACCACTTTATGCTGGCTATTTCTATGTAAAAGCAGAAGGGATACCTCTTAGTATCAACATCGTTTAAAAAAGTAAATTCATAGTTGCTTTTGCATACGAGTTTCACTTTCCTTAATTCAGCAATATTTTTTTTAGTTAAAAAATGAATGAGTATTCATTCAAGGACTTGAAGGAGGAGATGGAATTGATTCAACAAATTAAAAAAGCTGCTGTTCTTGGATCTGGTGTGATGGGTTCTGGGATTGCCGCTCACCTAGCGAATATTGGAATCCCCACATTATTGCTTGATATTGTGCCTCGAGAACTAACGGACGCAGAAAAAGCGCAAGGCTTTACGCTAGATGATAAAAGGGTGCGCAATCGCATCAGCGAAACGGCACTCCAAAAGCTTTTAAAGCAAAAACCAGCACCTCTAACTTCCAAGAAGAATCTTGCCTTAATTGAAGCGGGGAATTTTGAGGACGATCTACAACGATTGAGTGACGTCGATTGGATCATTGAAGTCGTTGTAGAGAATCTCACCATTAAACAGCAAATCTTTGAAAAGGTTGATAAATACCGCAAGCAGGGAAGCATTGTAAGTTCAAACACTTCGGGAATTTCGGTGGAAGCGATGGCTGAAGGACGTTCGGAGGATTTTCAAAAGCATTTTCTCGGAACCCATTTTTTCAACCCTCCACGTTATTTAAAGCTCTTGGAAGTCATTCCAACGAAGCATACTGAAAAAGAAGTACTTTCATTCATGAAAACGTTTGGTGAGGATGTTCTTGGTAAAGGTGTAGTAGAAGCAAAGGACACCCCAAATTTTATTGCCAATCGAATCGGAACATATGGTTTGCTTATTACAGTTCGTGAAATGTTAAATCGTGGCTATAGTGTCGGTGAAGTGGACTCTGTTACTGGGCCGCTTATTGGCAGAGCGAAGAGCGCCACGTTTAGAACTCTTGATGTAGTTGGACTTGATACATTTGCTCATGTGGCACGAAATGTATATGACCAAGTTGAGGACGCGGAAAAAGAAGTGTTCGAGGTGCCGCCATTTCTACAGAAAATGATTGAAAAAGGCTGGCTTGGAAGTAAGTCAGGCCAAGGCTTTTTCTTGAAAAAAGGGAAAGAAATTCTTGAAATCGATCCTACTTCCCTTGAGTATGGACCTCGTAAAAAACTAGAGGCACCTTCGATTGAGATGGCGAAGCAGGCAAAAGGTTTAAACAATAAAATGAAAACGCTTGTATTTGCGGATGATCGAGCTGGAGAATTATTATGGAATATTTTTAGTCCTGTGTTTGTTTATTCCGCAGACTTACTGGGACATATAGCAGACGACATTGTGGCGATCGATCGAGCCATGAAATGGGGCTTTGGCTGGCAGCAAGGACCATTTGAAGCATGGGATGCAATTGGTGTTGAAAAATCCGTGCAAAAAATGGAAGAGCAGGGTATAGCAGTTCCAGCTTGGGTAAAAGACATGCTTGCTCAAGGGTTTACCTCATTCTACAAAGAGGATGAACAAGGCCATTTGTATGTTTACGAAAATGGTGAGTATAAATTAGTAGAAGAAAATCCAAAAGTTATCAATCTAGCAAAAATGAAGAAACAAAAAGGGGTTATCAAAAAGAATAGCGGTGCAAGCTTAATTGATATCGGTGATGGGGTAGCATTGCTAGAATTCCACTCCAAAAGCAATGCAATTGGTTTAGATATTTTACAGATGATTAATTTTGCGATTGACGAAGTAGAAAAAAATTATAAAGGTCTTGTTATTGGTAATCAAGGGAAAAATTTCTGCGTCGGTGCCAATCTGGCGATGATTTTGATGGAAGCACAAGACGACGTATTCGAATTAGATATGGTCGTAAGACATTTTCAACAGGCAAGCTTAAAAATTAAGTATAGCCGCAAACCGGTTGTAGCTGCTCCATTTGGAATGACACTCGGTGGAGGTGCGGAGGTTTGCTTGCCTACGGCTCATATTCAAGCTTCCTCCGAAACCTATATGGGTCTTGTTGAAGCCGGAGTGGGTCTTATTCCGGGAGGCGGCGGAAATAAAGAGCTTTACTTGAAGCATTTGAACAGCTTGCCAAATGGTGTCGACTTTGATTTGCAAAAAGTGGCGAACGCTGTTTTTGAGACAATTGCAATGGCAAAGGTTTCAACTTCTGGAGAAGAGGCTCGTGAACTTAATTTCTTAAACAAAGCTGATGGCATCAGTGTTAATGGCGATCACTTAATTTATGACGCCAAGCAAGTTGTTCTTGCCCTTCATGAGCAAGGCTACACACCTCCAATTCGTAAAAAAGTCCCTGTTGTAGGGGAGCCTGGTTATGCAACACTGCTGCTGGGTGCGCAAAATATGTTCTATTCTGGTTATATTTCTGAACATGATATGAAGATTGCCAAGAAACTTGCCTATGTTATCGCAGGTGGAAAGGTTCCATATGGTACAGAAGTTGATGAACAGTACTTGCTGGATCTAGAAAGGGAGGCTTTCTTAAGTCTTGTTACAGAACCAAAATCCCAGCAGCGCATGCAGCATATGCTTCTTAAAGGAAAGCCGTTACGCAACTAGAGTATAGAAGGCAATGAGGTAAAAGAGCGATTTATACAATGCGATTAGTGAAATTAGAGTGAACATTGTTTTCATTCGCTCCTAATCTTGTGAGATTTTGTTTTAAGTCGTTATATGCTGCTGTTGATTCTGCCTTAGGCATTGCTCTTATTCCATTAAACGTTTGGAGTGAGTAAATGCAAAAAGCGGCTCAAAATAAAATCGGCTATAAGATTTTGAAACTGGTTAGTAGATAACGAGATTTTACCTAAAAATGAGCAGAAAGAGAGGGAATAAGATGAGAGAAGCGGTAATTGTTGCAGGAGCGCGTACTCCGGTCGGAAAAGCAAAGAAGGGTTCGCTTGCAAATATGAGGCCCGATGATTTAGGTGCTCTTGTTGTCAAGGAAACGTTAAGAAGAGCGGGCGGGTACGAAGGAAATATCGATGACTTAATTATTGGTTGTGCCATGCCTGAAGCTGAACAAGGTTTGAATATGGCGCGAAATATTGGCGCTTTGGCTGGCCTACCTGACACTGTTCCGGCTGTAACAGTCAATCGTTATTGTTCCTCAGGTCTGCAAACGATTGCTTATGGAGCTGAAAAAATTATGATCGGTCATGCTGATACGGTTCTAGCAGGCGGAGCAGAGTCAATGAGCATGGTGCCGATGATGGGGCATGTCGTCCGTCCAAATGCCAAACTTGCTGAAACAGCTCCTGAATATTATATGGGCATGGGCCATACAGCTGAGGAAGTAGCAAAAAAATACGGAATCACACGAGAGGATCAGGATGCTTTTGCTGTACGCAGTCATCAAAGAGCTGCCAAGGCAATTCAAGAAGGGAAATTTGTTGACGAAATTGTCCCGGTCGAAGTCATAAATCGTTATGTGGACAGCAAGAACAAACTTGTCGAAAAAACATTTACTTTTAGCGAAGATGAAGGGGTTCGTCCTGAATCGACGGTGGCAACATTGGCTAAATTACGACCGGCTTTTTCAGTTACAGGTTCTGTTACCGCAGGGAACTCCTCGCAAACGAGTGATGGTGCTGCTGCTGTGCTGATAATGGATCGAGAAAAAGCGGAAGCACAAGGGCTAAGGCCGCTTGTCAAGTTCAGATCCTTCGCCGTTGGTGGCGTACCGCCTGAAATTATGGGTGTTGGCCCGGTTGTGGCTATCCCGAAAGCTTTGAAACTAGCTGGACTAGAACTGTCTGATATTGGTCTATTTGAATTGAATGAAGCATTTGCTTCACAATCCCTTCAAGTCATTCGCGAGCTTGGATTGGATGAAGAAAAGGTGAATGTTAACGGAGGGGCCATTGCCCTGGGACATCCGCTTGGCTGTACAGGTGCGAAATTAACATTGTCCTTAATACATGAAATGAAGCGTCGCAATGAACAATTTGGCGTCGTCACGATGTGTATCGGCGGCGGAATGGGTGCGGCTGGAGTATTTGAGCTGCTGTAAGCAACGTTAAATCTGGGGTGTAAATAATACATCTCTTTAAAATGAATGGAGGAATTTTCGCATGTCAAATCAAACTGAAAACCTAATTAAAGGTGGAAGCTTTCTTATTGAAGATGTGAGCTATGAACAAGTCTTTACTCCAGAGGATTTTTCCGATGAGCAAGTAATGATTGCCAAAACAACAGAGGATTTCGTTGTTAATGAGGTTTTACCTGAAGTGCCGTATCTTGAAAAGCATGAGTTTGATCGTTCTGTGAAACTGTTAAAATCAGCGGGGGAGCTGGGTCTCCTCGGAGCAGACGTTCCTGAAGAATACGGAGGTCTTGCGCTTGATAAGGTGAGCTCTGCGTTGATTGCTGAAAAAATGGCGATTGCCGGTGGATTTGGAATTACCCATGGGGCCCACGTCGGTATTGGTTCTCTTCCAATTGTCCTTTTTGGGAACGAAGAACAAAAGAAAAAGTATCTTCCTGAGCTGGCAACTGGAGAAAAAATTGCCGCTTATGCTTTAACAGAACCTAGCTCTGGTTCTGATGCACTTGGAGCAAAAACGGTAGCAAAGCTTAACGATGCCGGCACACATTATCTATTAAATGGAGAAAAACAATGGATTACCAACGCTGGATTTGCGGATGTATTTGTCGTTTATGCAAAAATAGACGGCGATAAATTCTCAGCTTTTATTGTTGAAAGAGAATTTCCTGGGGTATCCACCGGTGCTGAAGAGGATAAAATGGGAATTAAAAGCTCATCAACTCGTACGCTTATTCTTGAAGATGCGGAAGTGCCAGTAGAGAATTTATTAGGTGAAATCGGCAGAGGCCATATTATTGCCTTTAATATTTTGAACATTGGCCGCTATAAATTAGGCGTTGGTGCATTAGGGGGAGCGAAACGGGCATTAGAGATTACCATTCCATATACGAATCAACGTCAGCAATTTAAAACACCGATATCTGCTTTCAATTTAACAAAAGAAAAAATTGCGACGATGGCATCGAAATTATATGCTGCAGAAAGCTCCATATACCGCACCGTAGGATTATTCGAAGAGCGGATGAGCAAGCTTACTGATGAAGAAGTCAATGGAGGGAAGGCAGTAGCTGCCTCAATTGCCGAGTACGCAATTGAATGCTCTTTAGGAAAGTTTTTCAATACAGAAGTGCTTGACTATGTTGTAGATGAAGGAGTTCAGCTTCATGGTGGTTACGGATTCATGGAAGAATACGAAATTGCTCGTGCTTACCGGGACTCACGTATTAACCGAATATTTGAAGGTACAAATGAAATCAATCGTCTCCTCGTCTTAGGCACTTATTTGAAGAAGGCCCTAAAGGGCGAGCTGCCGCTCTTCCAAAAAGCGATGGCCTTACAAGAAGAGTTAATGATGCTGATGCCAGAAGAACCAGGTGATGAACCATTAGCACAAGAGAAGCTTCTTGTTGGCAATGGAAAGAAAATCTCGTTGCTTGCTGCTGGTCTTGCTGCTCAAAAATACGGAAAAGATGTCGATAAAGAGCAGGAAATCTTCGTAAATGTAGCTGACATTATTGCGAATGTTTATGCAATGGAATCTGTTATTTTGCGCACAGAAAAAGCAATTGCTAAAACAGGTCTTGAGAAGAATCAGCAAAAGCTTCTTTATACACAAATTTTCTGTCAAGAAGCCTTTAATAAAATCGAAGCAGATGCAAAAGAAACATTGGTGGCGGTTGAGAGTGGTGACACATTGCGGATGATGATTTCGACACTTCGTAAGCTTACTCGCCACACACCGATTAATGTCATTGCTAAAAAGCGCGAAGCGTCCCTTAAGTTAATTGATGCAGAGAGATACGTATTATAAGAGTTCAGACAAAGTTTTCTTAAAGTAAAGCTCCCTTCATATTGAGGGGAGCTTCAGACTGTCGACAAAATCCATCGAAAGGGCTCCCTATCGATGGATTTTGTCATTTTTGGATTGGAATTGCGCTAAAAACGTTGATTTCCTCTCCAGACGCTTGCTTTCCGGGGGGCGGTGAGCCTCCGGAGCAGTCGCTTGAGCCACTTGAAAAGTTTTCAGCCGTCTATTTTTGCAGTATTTCTAGAACTGCTTTCCTCTGTTCTGTCGAGGGAGAACGCAAATAACGTTGGTTCCGCAGATTGTTTTAAATATTGGACTCTTGCAGACTACATTTATTCTGGTTAGTCGAATTGGGAGCTTATTCGGACTTGACCTTAAAAGTTTCACTCGTTGTTCTGTCCGAATACACCTCTCATTCGGACAAATGTCTTTCTCGCTTTTCCCGTTTGGTCCAAATACACCTCTCATTCGGACAAATATCTTTCTTGTTTTCCTTGTTCTGTCCGAATACACCTTATAAATGTCAACACAAATATGTACAATTTCACTTGCGTAAGGATGTACAAAATCACTCGTTTTCCTTTGTTAAATGATCCTTTAACCGATAGGAATCACCCACAATTGAAACGACTGTTGCGTGATGTAAAATGCGATCTAAAATCGCATTTGCTATCTTCGTCTCTTGAAAGATTTTATCCCACTCTTTGGAATTTATGACCATCTTTTGTTTCAAAGGGAATGCTTTCTTTTCAATCTAATTGTGCTAGTTTACCAGCTGGAGTTTCAAAACGAGCTGCTCCTTTAGGAGAGGTAATTATTTTGTCCTCATCAAAATATGCTTTAAGTTCTGGTGTTCTCGCAATATAAGCTTTGAATGTAGAAGCTGAACCATCAAGACCATGATTATCCTTTAAATATTGCCAAAGCACTCTACGATAATAAAACTGCTGCTTTGAATCCTCTGATAGAAGTGCTGATATTATTTGATAATAAGCATCGATTTTTGAAGGCTTATCACGCTTACGTTTTGGAATAAAACCATTTAGATATTTATCAATTGTTCTACGATCCACACCCAAATCCCTAGCTAACTGACTTTTATTTATTTTCATTTTTAAATGCTCCATTACTTGTTTGAATTTTGGTAACTCCGAAGGACTGTTAATCTCAAAGTCTGTTTCTACATTTCATTTTATGTACATACTAATTACCCAAGATTAGTATGAATTCTGTTGTCAATTTTGTACATATTTATTCAAGCAATCCTGTACATATTTAAATTATCATTTGTACATTGCCTGCATAACTTGTTTTTAAGACCTCGTAAGGTTGTCCATCGCATCCCCTGCTTGTCCTTCGCATCCGCAAGGACACGTTCAATTGTCTCCTTGCGTTTCGCGTAGATCTGTTTGATTTCATTCATCGTTGTGACATAGATGTTCTGCCTCTTCTCTGTAAGATTAGGACGTTGTATAAGTTTTGGAGGGTGTTACCTTTCCGTACACGGGGATAGGAACGGACCTTCTGCACAAATCGCTGAATTTGATTGCTATTGCCGCTCTCCTTCCTTTGTTGTCGTTGTGTACTTGAAGACCTGCACTTGCAGGCAGCGATCACCATCCTAATACTGATCCTACACATAATCATGCTTTCGGAAGAGACCATCTTTTGTTTTGTTTGGACGGGGAATTCGTTAAAGTTGAAAGAAAGAGTCTATCTCGATCGTTGTGATGACCAGGCTCATATGGTACTATTCAAATATAGATGGCAAACTTTATCTAAATATGGATAACATAACATAGGTAGGTGAAAACATGGCATTAACCTTTTATTGGTATCCGAAATGTGGGACTTGCCGAAATGCTAAGAAGTGGCTCGATAACCATGAAATTTCGTATAAGGAAGTACATATTGTTGAAGATCCGCCTTCTCGTTCAGAGCTTGAGCACCTATATAAAAGCAGCGGATTGGAACTGAAAAAGTTTTTTAATACAAGTGGGATGAAATACAGAGAGCTTGGTTTAAAAGACAAGATGAAGACCGCTTCCGAGGACGAACTGCTTGATATTCTTGCTTCTGATGGTATGCTCATTAAGCGTCCGTTATTGACAGACGGCAATAACGTCATTTTGGGATTTAAAGAAAATGAATATGAAACAGGCTGTTGACAAACGCTCGCTTTCTTTGTTGCTCGTCTTGTCCGGTGCTCATTACCTATTATGGTAACTCCGCTCCTCCCAAGGCTTCGCGCCTCGAAAACAAACGTTTTCACTCAGCCTGAAGAGAACTGATTTTATTTTTGACTTTGTCTACACTCTGTATGAAAGTCTTTTTTCAGGACAATAAATATTTGTTGCAAAAATTTAATTCTGGTTACAATAACCTTTGCTCGTAAAAAACAAGGGGATTGATGGATAAAAAACGGTCATGATGATGCGGGTTCTTTGCGAAAAACATCGGAGAGATGGGAAAAACTCTTTAAAGACTATATTTTTCCCCTCGTAAAATCACGATGATGTTGTAGCGAAAAGTGCCGTGCAAAAATCAAATCTGCCTCGTAGTGAAGTATGGGGTTGAAATGTCTGTTTTAAGATGTTTACAAAAAATCTTCAATCAAAACGAAAACAGCGTTAATGTAACAGTACAATTATTTTGGAGGGATTTGCATGAACACACCAAAAGAACTGCGTTATTCAAAAGAACATGAATGGGTCAAGCTTGAAGGGGAAACAGCACGGATTGGAATTACGGATTTTGCGCAATCAGAATTAGGGGACATCGTCTTTGTTGAGCTTCCTGAGATCGGGGATGAGGTGGTTGCCAATGAACCATTTGGGAGTGTAGAATCGGTGAAAACTGTTTCTGAATTATACGCACCTATTAGTGGAAAAGTGGTCGCAATCAACGAAGATTTAAATGACAGTCCGGAATTTGTCAATGAATCTCCCTATGAAAAAGCATGGATGATTGTCATTGAGCCAGCCAATGCTAGCGATATGGATGCTCTAATGTCTGCTGATGAATATGCAAGCTTAATTAAAGAAGACTAAACAAAAAAATAGTAGGCGCTCCTAATTAGGGGCGTTTTTTACTAGAAAATGATAAATCGAGCATAGGACATCCAGTTCGTTACAGTTTATGGTTCATGACAAGCAGGAGAAGAACCTTTCCTACTAGAATACATATAGTGTGGCAAATACAATTTTCGTTGATGGGTGATAAAGATGCTTGATTCGAACACAGAAAAGATTATCATCGTTGAAGGAACCTCTGACAAACGAAAGGTGAAAAGTATTATAAAGGAGCCAATTGAAATTATTTGTACGAATGGTACGATTAGTATTTCTCGCCTTGATGAGTTAGTGGATTATATAAGCGGCAAAGAAGTATATATTTTAGTGGATGCGGATGATGCCGGAGAAAAGTTAAGAAGACAATTTATTCGCGAATTGCCGGAGGTTGAGCATCTTTATATAGATAAGATGTATCGGGAGGTTGCAAGCGCGCCAGAGCACCATTTAGCTACCGTTCTTTTAGCAGCGAATATAGATGTGCATACAGAGTATTTGGAACGTTGACTCTTGAAATAGCTGCGATGCTAAAAGTACGAGTGAATATTTTTAATCACCGATTTTCATCAAGTATATCCTGCAACCGCTGATTAAAAAAAATAATATTACGCTTAAGCTCATTTAGGTCTGCATTTACAATTTGAAATCCTTCTAAAGTCAAATGACCGTTCCTTTTTTAGCTGAAGTGTGTACATTAAAATAACTAAACCAGTTATACGGTTTATAGATATTTAAACTGAAATAAGAGAGGGGCAAAAATATACGTCTCCTCTCTTTATTTATTAATTCAAATCGTATCTCCGGCCTTTTATAAGATATGCCGCACTTTCAGCAATATTGGTGATATGGTCAGCAGTTCTTTCAAGATAACGATTGATAAATAATAATTGTACGAGCTGATTGGTTTCTTCAGGGTGCTCACTTAAGTAAGTGGTTAATTGCTTATACGTTTCATTGCTGTATTCGTCAACGACATCATCCATATCACCAACTTCTTTTGCTAGCACAATATTCTCGTCAATAAATGATTGCAGAGCCTTTTGCAACATATTTATGCATGCATCCTTCATTGATTCAAGTTGTGTCAATGAAATTAAGGAATGTTCACTGCCTATTTTGATGGCAGACTTAGCAATATTTACTCCAAAGTCAGCAATCCTTTCTATCTCGGAGGAAATTTTTATAGCTCCAATAATTTTGCGTAAATCTCTCGCCACCGGTTGTTCTTTAACGGTAAGCCAAATGGCGAATTGATTAATTTCTTCTTCAAGATCATCAATTTCATTATCCTCTTCAATGACTCTTAAAGCTAATTCGATATCTTGTGTTTTAAAGGCGGTAAAAGCCTTTTCTAATGATGATATTGCCAATTCTCCCATTTCTGTCATCTTTGTTTGCAATTCCTGCAGGCTATTTTCAAAATTTTCACGAACGACCATTAATTTGCCTCCCTTTATCCAAATCGACCGGTAACATAATCCTCGGTTCTTTGGTCATTTGGCATTGAAAAAATCTTACTTGTTTCATCAAACTCAATAATTTCTCCACTTAAGAAAAAAGCAGTCCTATCTGATACACGTGCTGCCTGTTGCATATTGTGTGTAACAATAACAATGGTATAGTCATTTTTCATAGTTGTGATTAATTCTTCAACTTTTAATGTGGAAATAGGATCTAATGCAGATGTTGGTTCATCCATTAAGATGATATCTGGTTTCATGGCGATGGCTCTTGCTATACAAACCCTTTGTTGCTGACCGCCTGAAAGTCCAAGTGCAGAACTTTTCAACCGATCCTTAACTTCATCCCAAATCGCTGCACCGCGCAGGCTTTCCTCAACAATCTTATTTAACTTCGACTTATTTTTGATGCCTTGCATACGTGGACCATACGCAACATTATCATAAATGCTCATTGGAAATAGATTAGGCTTTTGAAAAACCATTCCAACTTTTGTACGGAGTTTAATTACATCATTAGAGCGATAAATGTCATCACCGTCAATGATGATTTCTCCGTTGATCTTTACACTGTCAATAAGGTCATTCATACGATTTAATGTACGCAAAAACGTTGATTTTCCACATCCTGAAGGACCGATTAACGCGGTTACTTCTTTTTCCTTAATATTAATGGATACATCATATAATGCTTGCTTGTCCCCATAAAATAAATTTAAGTCCTTTACACTAATTTTCGTTTGTTTACTAAGTTGAGTGTTATCTGCCGTTATTTCTTCGGTTATTTGTTTTCTCTCCACAAATGTTGTATTCAAGTACCTCACCTCTTTTTAATAGTCGGCCTTATTTAATTTCTTCGATATGAATGTTGCAGAGAAATTAAGAATTAGAATGATTACAATGAGAACAATTCCAATTGCTGCAGCAAGCTCAATATCTCCTGCTTCTTGTGTCACTAAAAAAGAGTGAACAGTCAATGTTCTCGCAGATGAGAAAATGCTAGAAGGCATTGCAGCAACGGTTCCTGCTGTTAAGAAGATAGCAGCGGATTCTCCGATAATTCTTCCCATCGAAAGAATGAGCCCAGAGAGTATACCGGGCATAGCACTTGGCAAAATGACCTTGTATAATGTTTGAAGTTTAGTAGTGCCTAGCGCGAGTGAGCCCTCACGGTAAGTTCGAGGGACCGTCTTTAATGATTCTTCTGTAGTCCGAATAATTACAGGTAATACAATAATCGTTAAGGTTAATGATGCAGAGATAATAGACATACCTAATTTCAGTGTAGTGACAAAAAATACAGCGCCAAATAATCCATATATAATAGATGGAATACCCGTTAAGCTTTCTGTTGCAAACCGAATTAATCGAACTAATTTGCCTTGTTTTGCATATTCCTGCAGGTAAACTGCAGCAAGGATTCCGACAGGTGTAGCGATGATAAGGGAGATGGCGATTGTGTATATTGTCGTGACAACCATTGGCCATATTCCACCATCACCTGATGGGGAATAGTCGCCAAATATAAAATTAAAACTAATCAATCCCATGCCTTTATAAAAGATGTAGCCGACAATTGTAACAAGTACTGCAACTGTTAAGAAAGCTGCAAACCAAAGCAGAGTAAGTAATAGGTTATCCTTCAGCTTTCTCAACTCAATTTCCACCTTTCGAGCTAATTCTAGCCAATGTAAAATTTAAGATTAGAATAAATGAGAATAAAACAATTCCTGTTGCAAATAGCATCTCTTGATGCGTACCAAAAGCATATCCCATCTCTAAAGCAATATTGGTCGTTAATGGGCGGACACTGTCTGTTAAACTAGTCGGTATAATTAAGCTATTTCCTGCAACTAATATAACCGCCATTGTTTCTCCTATTGCTCTACCCATCCCTAGTACAATTGCTGTCATGATGCCAGACTTTGCTGCTGGTACAACAACTTTAAAGATGGTCCCAATAGGGGAAGCACCTAAAGCTAAAGAGCCTTCTCTGTAAGTCTTGGGTACCGCTCGTATAGATGTTTCTGCAACTGTAACAACTGTAGGTAGCATCATAATCGCTAACACAAGGATTACGGCAACTAAGCTTTGGCCTTTAATTAACCCTAAATGATTTTGTAAAAAAGGAACAATGATTGCAAGTCCAAAAACACCATATAAAACAGAAGGGATTCCAGCTAAAAGCTGTACGGCCGGTGAGATAATTTTGGCAATACTTTTTGGTGCAATTTCAGCTAAAAAGATGGCTGTAAGTAACCCGATAGGTACACCAATGATCAAAGCACCTATGGTTGCATATAAAGAAGCTATAATCATGGGGAGAATGCCGAATTTATCTTCGCTTGGAACCCAGTCACTTCCTAATAGAAAATCCAAAAAACGATAACCTTCTGCTAGAAATGGATGGGCACCTTTATAAAATACAAAGCAAATAATCAGTAATAAACTGATGACGGAAAGAAGTGCACAAAACAAGAATAAATTTCCTGAGAATTTCTCTAATCTATATTTTCTTTTGTTGGACTTTCCGATCTTTTCTGTTTCTTTTTTTAACGGTAGGCTTGTCATCCCTTTGACCTCCAATATTGCTTATACAAATTGAACATTTGTTATTTTATGGGGATCGCTCCTGTTTCCGCAGCAATCGCTTGTCCTTCTGGACTTAATATATAATCAATAAATCTCTGACCTTCTTCTGTAAGGCTTTCTTCTTTATGGACAAATAGGAATGGACGAGCTAAGCTATATTTTTGAGCAAGGACATTTTCTGCAGTTGCCTCCACTCCATTGACATTCACTGTAGATACAGATTCATCTATATACTCGAATGAGATAAATCCAACAGCGTGCTTATTGGTAGCAACCGTCGTTTTAATATTCCCATTTCCGCTTGCCACTATAGCATTTCTGATTAATTCTCCTGAAGAATAGCCAACAATTTCTTGAAAAGCATCACGGGAGCCTGATCCATCCTCACGGGAGACGACGACAATCTCCAAGTCATCTCCACCAAGATCCTTCCAATTGGTAATTTTCCCGGTAAAAATGTCTTTTATTTGTTCCATTGTCAAATCCTTCACTTTGTTACTTGGATGGGTGACTACAACTATCCCATCATAAGCGATAATGGTTTCTTGTAAACGTGCTTTCTCCTCTTCCTTCAATTCACGAGATGACATACCAATCTCTGAGACATCATTTATGGCATTTGTAATACCAGCCGATGAACCAATTTGATTTATTTCTATCTTAATATTATCTATTTCCTCATATTTTTCAGCTAATTTCTCAGCTAACGGACCGACCGAGGTAGAACCTGAAATCGCTAATGTATGTGAATGGTGCGCAGAGGCACCCTTTTTTTCTTCTTTTTTTACCCCGCATGCAGATAATAGTAAGGTTAAGCAGAGCATCAACATTGCCATTTTTATTTTGTATCCCAATCTTATACCCCCAAAAAATGTTATCTGTTTTCAGTTGCCTTTATTTTGCCCCAATGTAAAGAATATCGATACTTTGTAAATTGAACATTAATGATTTGTAAAGGTTTTGTAAATGTTATTGAGTGAAAATTTTAAAAAAACAAAAAATAAAAGAGGAACAGATGTATTTTACTTAATAATTTTTTTATTGAAAGTATTTCGATAAAGATTTACTAAAAATCACCGTGAAGTTTTTAAGCTTATCCTACTTGCAAATGATTATGTATACTCTATTAAAATTCAAGTTGGATATTATTACCCTGATATAAATATATTTACAAAACTGAATTTGCTATATTAAAATAATTAAGTGTTCTTGTTAGAAAAGACGAGTACGTAATAAGAACACACTAGTTTTGGCTGAGTTTCCATAAAGGAAAGCGGGGGAACCAATTTGTGCAGATTGCACTTGGGGTGAATCCTTTTTAGTTAAGGTAGGGTATTACTCTTCATCCGAATCCGACAGCTAACCCCGTAAGCATTAGGAGAGAGAATTGATGAGCTCTTGATCACGAATCATCCCCTTTCGTGATTTTTATTTTCTCCAAATGCAAAACTTCCATTAATATCCTTCAGCATCAATTTTTCTTTTAACACTCGAATCAATTTTATATGAAACGAATAGCACTTATATATTCGTAGAAGCGGAAAATGAGATTGGTTCAAGAAAACTTACTTCAAGGAGGTCATTTATGTCTCAAACTAAAAAAATTTTAATTGGCTTGGGTTTAGGAGCTATTGTTGGATTAGTAGTAAATTTTTTGGGTCAGGAAATATTCCAGTATACCGATACTTATTTATTTGGACCGTTAGGAACGATCTTCATTAATTTGATTAAAATGCTTGTTGTACCAATTGTTTTTTTCTCAATTGTCCTGGGAGTAGCAGGGTTAGGAGATCCAAAAAAACTTGGAAGAATAGGCTTAAAAACAATAAGTTACTTTCTTTTAACGACTGCGATTGCGTTAACAATTGGGATCATGCTAGCGCTTGTTGTTCAACCTGGGGCTGGCGGAGGTTTTGATCTTTCTATTACAGAAAGTGAAGGTCAACAGTTTGTAGATGCTGAGGCACCACCATTTATCGATACTCTATTAAATATGATCCCTACGAATCCTGTATTGGCAATGGCTGAAGGAGATATGCTTCAAATTATCGTCTTTTCAGTATTCATAGGATTTGCGCTCACTGTTCTAGGGGATAAAACGAGAGGCGTTTTAAATCTAATGGAACAAGGAAATGAGATCATGATGTATCTTGTTAATCTTGTTATGAAAACAGCTCCGTACGGTACTTTCGGGTTGATTGCATCAGCGATTGGGAGCCAGGGCTTTGCGGCATTTAAAGCAATGGGGTTATATTTTGTCGTTGTACTAGGTGCGCTCTTGCTTCATTCCATTTTAACTTACGGGGGAACCGTGCTATTTTTAGCAAAACGCAACCCTGTTCAATTTTTTACAGGCTTTTTCCCCGCAATGACGGTAGGCTTCAGTACATCAAGCAGTAATGCTACATTGCCTGTTTCAATGGAAACTGCTCAAAAAAACCTAAAAGTTCCTGAATCAATTAGCAGCTTTGTTCAACCGTTAGGAGCGACAATCAATATGGATGGAACAGCCATCATGCAAGGGGTTGCCACCATATTTATTGCACAGGTATATGGGGTAGAACTAACCGTTGTGCAAATTATTACAGTTATTTTGACAGCAGTTCTAGCAAGTGTTGGAACTGCAGGTGTGCCTGGTGTCGGTCTCATCATGCTTGCTATGGTCCTAAGCTCTGTTGGATTACCTGCAGAAGGTATTGCCCTTATTATCGGCATTGATCGCTTGTTAGATATGACACGTACAGCTGTCAATATAACAGGCGATGCAGCGTGCGCAGTATATATTGCAGAAACAGAAAAGAAGCATTTAGACCCTAATGTGTAGAAATTAAATAAACAAACTCAATCTTCTTACACAATCATGATCCTACTTTAGGATAAGGTGTGGAGATTAAGTTTCCTTTGAGGCTCTTCTATTACAACTTTCGAGAAGAGTCTCTTCTCGTGTTATTATATAAATAGGAATGATTATATTTTATTAGGGCAACTAAACATGTGAGGGAGCAAGCGAAATATGAAAGACTTGAGCGCACAAGATATACTCAATTTAATGGAACAAGAGGACGTTTTTTTCCTTTATTTATATACACCTCTATGTGGTACCTGTCAGGTGGCAGGAAAAATGCTTGAAATCGTGGAGAAACTATTTCCAAATGAAACTTGGGGAAAATGTGATTTGAATTATATTCCAAATTTCGCTTTAGAGTGGGAAATTGAAAGTGTACCATGCTTATTGCTCTTTAATGGGTCGCACATTATGAAGAAGGTTTATGCTTTTCATTCAGTCCCTTATTTATATGAAATAATTAAAGAAACGGTTTAAAGTCAGTGGCTTAAAAACAGTGTGACGAAAAGTTGGCTCCCTTTTGACACACTGTTTTTTAATTTTGCAATTTTTTGTTTACTTTTAATTGTTCTGGGATTATGATATTTAGGAATGCGAAATAAACAAAGGAGAACCATCACATGCCTTTTTTTCAGGAATGGTCTTCACAAATTAAAAGCTACAATCAAAATATTAAACTTTCTATTTTAGCGAATGTTTTTGCTCAAATTGGGTTTGGAATCTTCATGGTTATTTACAATTTTTATATTAGGGAGCTTGGTTATGCTGAACAGGTAAATGGTCAAGTTATTTCCCTGACATCGTTAGCAACTGCATTGATTCTTGTGCCGGCAGGAATGATAAGTGATCGTTTTGGTCGAAAAAAAGTGATGCTAATGGGCAGTATTTTAACAGGAATTGTTTTTGTTTTAAGGGGTGTTTTTGAAGCTCAAACACTTTTACTTATATTAGCGTTCATTACAGGGTTAACGATGGCTTTTATTCAGGTTTCATCCATACCTTGGCTTGCTGAAAATTCAAAGTCCTTTCAACGAGTCCATCTTTTCAGTATTTATTCAGCCGTTATGACAGGTGCGAGTGTGATTGGAAACCTGTTTGGTGGAATCTTTACTGATGTCTTTTCACTGTTTCTTTCACCGCTTATGAGTATAAGAGTAACGTTAATTATTGCAGGTCTATTTTATTTCTCTTCATTTATCCCAATATTGAAATTTCAAGAGAATCGAGTGGTCAAAAAAGAGAAAAAGCTGCCATTAAAGGAGAAAATACAGCAGCAACGAGAAGGGTTCAAAATCATCCTCCTATTCGCGATAGCACAATTAATTATAGGAATTGGAGCAGGGCTTGTTATCCCTTATTTGAACTTGTATTTTGCAGATAGATTTATGGCTTCAAACTCAATCATCGGGATAATTATTTCATTAGGCCAAGCTGCTACAGCAGTCGCGATGATCATAGGACCACTGATGGTTAAAAAGTTTGGAGAGGTAAAAGCAGTTGTTATTCTTCAATTATCATCTTTACCTTTTCTTTTACTTACAGCATACACTGAAAATTTAACATTAGCAGCAATTGGTTTTCTGTTTCGGCAGGCGTTGATGAATGCGGGAAATCCGATTCAAACGTCGCTGATGATGTCGAAGGTTAATGATTCTGTAAAAGGCTTAGCGAATTCGATAAATCAAATGGTTTTCAATCTTGGGTGGGCCGTGATGGGACCCGTCTCAACTGGAATTGTGATCATGTATGGAGCGTATTGGGGGTATGCAATAGTCTTTACGATCACAGCGTCTCTTTATTTAATTGGCTCTATTTATTTCCTTACTGTCTTTAAAAGCATAAATCGTCCAGCTGGTGCTTCGACAGCAAAATCGGCTCAATCACAATAACCAACATATTTCTCGGGAAATTTTTACATAAAAACGTTGTATTTTCAGTACAGTCACTTAAATTGATTGATGTGAGGTGTATGCTGGTATTTGTCGAATCAATTTTAAAGGGGTTTTTCTTCTTGAATCGAAATAGTTCAAGTAAAAGAAATGAAATTATTTTCATATAGGAGGGCTACCATTGCTGGAATTGCTTCGTATATTGGTTGATGAAGTAAATGAAAGAAGTCACTTAACCCCTTTATTACATAAAACAATATCTGTTCAATTGATTGCTGATGAAGAACAAGCGATTTTACAAATTGAAGATGGAGTGCTGCGGATTTATGAGGACGAAAGGAATGCCGCTAACGTTTTTATAATGGGTAAAAAACAAGTTATGGAAGCAATTATAACGGGAAATTTGAAATTGAGAAAAGCAATTGCAGCCCAAGAAGTAGATTGGCAGGGGAGTTTGAGAACCGCTTTATTATTAGAATCTTTATTTCGTCTAGCAATTCCAAACTATATCGAAAAGAGACCAAAGGCTTTCAAATAATCAATTGACTTAACTGTTAACACTTCTTAGAGGATTGGGGAATCCATTCGAGTGTTTAATATTTTCATTGACATGTTCGTTATTACATGTTATGATAACACCCATATTCAACATGGAATTTAATAGTGTGCTCTTATCAAGAGAGGTGGAGGGATGTGCCCGATGAAGCCCGGCAACCGTCAAGTGATTGAAATGGTGCCAATTCACACAAAGCATTGCTTTGATAGATGAGAGAAAGGACATTTTATAACGCATGCCTTTCTGCTTGTCTGCAGGAAGGCATTTTTATGTAGTTTGGAGACGAAAATTATTTCTATGTTGGAACAGCATGTTCTTATGAATGAAAAACGCTTGTGAGCTAAAGCTATGAATGGCATAGTTGCCAGTGTTTATAAAACTTGGTTATCTCATAAGAATAATAGGATTTAAAAGTAGGTGAATAATATTTGATTTCCATACAAAATGTGAAAAAAGTGTACTCTTCTCTCAAAGGAAAAGTTGTAGCTGTCGATGATGTCAGCATGGAAATAAATGCAGGTGAAATTTTTGGCGTAATTGGTTATAGCGGTGCGGGAAAAAGTACACTGATAAGAATGCTTAACGGTTTGGAAATTCCAACGGCGGGCTCTGTCACTGTTGCTGATAAACAAGTGTCGCAAATTAAAGGTCAAGAACTGCGCAAGGCTCGCCAAGAAATCAGCATGATTTTCCAGCATTTTAATTTACTTTGGTCTAGAACAGTTCGCGAGAATATTGCTTTCCCATTGGAAATTGCCGGTATTCCAAAGAATATCAGACTTAAAAGAGTGGATGAATTGATTAAGCTTGTTGGTCTTGAAGGTCGAGAGGATGCTTATCCCTCACAGCTAAGTGGTGGTCAAAAGCAAAGGGTGGGAATTGCACGTGCATTGGCGAACAATCCTAAAGTGCTGCTTTGTGACGAAGCGACTTCTGCACTCGATCCACAAACAACAGATTCCATTTTAGAGCTCTTGGTCGATATTAATAAACGTCTAGGTTTAACGATTGTTCTCATTACTCATGAAATGCATGTGATTCGCAAGATTTGTCATCGGGTTGCTGTTATGGAAGATGGGAAAGTGGTTGAGACCGGGAAGGTGTTAGAAGTATTCAAAAACCCGCAGCAGAAAATTACGAAGCGGTTTGTTTCGCAGGTGACAGAGCCAGAAGAAACGAAAGAAACGATTGAGCATTTACTTGAACGTTACCCTCAAGGTACGGTGATCCAATTAGGGTTTGTTGGTGAGTCTGCAGAACAGCCATTAATTACAAATCTTATTCGTAATTTCGAAGTGACCGTTAATATTTTGCAAGGCAAGATTTCTCAAACGCAAAACGGCTCATATGGTACATTGTTTATCCATATTGACGGAGAGGCTTCAGAAACTTCAAAAGCAATTGATTTTATTACGTCCCAGCAGGTTGGAGTAGAGGTGATAAAACATGATAAATGAGCTCTTTCCAAATGTGAAATGGGATAAAATGTGGGAAGCAACAGTAGAAACGCTTTATATGACAGGGATTTCGGTAGTTGCAACCTTTATTATCGGCATTATACTAGGTTTATTACTCTTTTTAACAGCTAAGGGAAATATTTGGGAAAATGCATTTGTGAATAAAATTATTAGTGCTTTTGTTAATGTATTTAGATCGATTCCTTTTATTATTCTGATTGTTCTCCTTATCCCCATTACGAAATTCTTGCTTGGTACAATGATTGGGGAAAATGCTGCCTTGCCAGCATTAATTGTTGGAGCTGCTCCCTTTTACGCAAGAATGGTTGAAATTGGCTTAAGGGAAATTGATAAAGGGGTTATTGAAGCGGCTCGATCGATGGGGGCTAAAACAAGCACGATTATTTGGAAGGTATTGCTGCCTGAATCAATGCCAGCGCTCGTTTCCGGTATTACGGTGACTGCGATTGCTCTAGTCGGCTATACAGCAATGGCTGGAGTTATCGGAGCTGGTGGACTCGGAAACCTTGCTTACTTGGAAGGATTCCAACGTTCAAGAAGTGATGTTACGTTAATGGCAACGATTATTATTTTAATCATTGTATTTGTCATCCAATTTATTGGAGATGTCATAACAAATAAATTAGATAAACGATAAGGAGTGTTTACTATGAAAAAATGGTTAACTATTTTTGCATCTTTTGCACTAATTTTATTTTTAGCTGCATGCGGAAGCACGAATAATGATGCTGAAGATGGCGGCAATGCAGATGGAGAAGGAGCTGAAACTGAAACTGAAGAAACGACTACCCTTGTTGTAGGAGCATCAAATGTTCCACATGCTGAAATTTTAGAAAAAGCGAAGCCAATTTTAGCGGAAGAAGGAATTGAACTTCAAATCGAAACGTTCCAAGATTATGTTCTTCCCAACCAAGCATTAGCGGGTGGGGACTTAGATGCGAATTACTTCCAACATATTCCGTATTTGAATGCGCAAATTGAAGAGCATGGCTATGATTTCGTTAATGCAGGTGGAATTCATATCGAACCTATCGGTGTGTATTCAAAGAAATATGATAGCTTAGATGCTTTACCTGATGAAGCACATATTATTATTAGTAGTTCTGTCCCAGATCATGGTCGTATTTTATCACTTCTTGAAAAAGAAGGCTTGATTACTCTTAAAGAAGGTATTGAAAAAACAGCAGCAACCATTGATGATATTGTCGATAATCCGAAGAACTTACAATTTGATACAGAATATGAAGCATCTCTTTTGCCACAAATTTATAATAACGATGAAGGTGACGCTGTTCTTATAAATTCCAACTATGCAATCGATGCTGGATTAAATCCACTTGAAGATTCTATTGCAATTGAAGAAAGTGATTCACCATATGTGAATGTTATTGCTGTTCGTAGTGGAGATGAAAATAAAGAAGCGATTAAAAAGCTTGTTGAAGTACTTCGTTCAGAAGAGATCCAAAACTTTATTTTAGAACAATATGAAGGTGCAGTTGTTCCAGTGTCTGAATAATCATGAGAAAACCAGTTCCATTTTTGGAGCTGGTTTTTCAATGTCGTCTACTAAGTTTATTTATTGTGGATAACTATTTAATGGGTGCATCTACGCTTAGCGTATGCAGTAAAATCTAAAAAATATTGGTAATTGGATTTTTGCAACTTAATTGTTTGTGCGGAAGTGAGTATGAATCCTAGGAACAAACTGTTTTCGATGTTCCGAAAATCTCCAGCTGTTGATTTTTGGGGATTGAGCGATCATCATCCTATGTCGAGCAAGCAAGCCTGCAAAACTATGTTGTTTTTATCATTGATGTGGTGAGTAAAGTCTACAATTAGAATGGTGTGAAGATATCGTTTATTTTAAAGGATACTGGTTGAATTGTAAGAAAAGTTAACAAGTTTCGACGCTTATTCCTGAATATTGCTATTCAAAGGGAAATATGCTTGAATTTCCATTTTGAGTTATAACCTGAGTGGTGCTAACATTAAACACGTAGTAAATCGCTTGCCTTATGTGACAAAACACGAAAGGAAGGATATTATTAGTTATTTTCGTATCTCCCTGAAAAAGGGGGCGAAACCAAAATGATGGTACTTCAGATGAATTATACGAGTGAAATGGAAAAAGCGATGCACGGAGCCCACAATGTTTGCTATGCTACCTATTGCCGAAAGCATGAAGTGAGAATGCGGGTTGAAAGACGGCGTGAACAGGAATACATTCAAAGTCAGCGTCTTGTAGCAGATTTAACTAGAAATCAATTAAGGTAATTTATAGCTCAGCACGATTTGAAGCAAGTATATAATAAGGAAGAAAAACAAAAAACCAGTGTTTTAGCTACACTGGTTTTTGTCATATGCATTGGTTTTGCCGAACTGTCATATGGACAAGCAGCTTATCTTGAGCTTATTGGAAGCAAAATAAGGTTAAGCATCCCGGCGAAATGGTTTCCGGATGATTCAAAAGTCCTGCCATGAAGATAAACGCTGTGCATGAGAGGAGGATATTCCTGATTAGGAGTTCATGCAGACAAAGAACAGAAAAAAGGGCCAAGTGTGTCCTCATAGAGGGTTCATGAGGACAAAGAACATCAAAAAGAAGACAGCTCTGTCCCACATACTATTCGCGGCCATTATACAATACAAATTAGTCCGAATTGCCAGACAGCAGCCTCAATAAAGGTGTCGCAAATATGCCTAAATCGTTTGCACAAATTAAAACAAATATTCCCTTTCTAACCTAATTAAAAATGATGTTCATTCTCACTTAGAACATCAATACATACATGGGAAGGTTACGGAAAAAAATATATTGAACAAATTTTATAACAACCGTTAAACATAAATCCTTATTATGGAGACTGTGCTGTGTCTATGTGGGAACTAGATAAAAATTTTTATGATATATTTTGCTATGTTTTAACACTGCTAAAGAGTTGCTAACACTTTTCATTTGTTATAAGATTGTAATGAGAATAAAATGAGAATCAACGATTGGCCTTGGCCAGCGAGGATAAAATCTTTTTTTATATTACGGAGGTATTATTATGGCAGGATCTACTTTAACAATTAAAGACCTTCATGTTTCAATTGAGGGTAAAGAGATATTAAAAGGAGTAAACCTTGAAGTGAAGGGTGGAGAAATCCACGCAATCATGGGACCAAACGGGACTGGTAAATCTACTTTATCATCTGCGATTATGGGTCATCCAAAGTATGAAGTAACTCAAGGCAGCATCACATTAGATGGGGAAGATGTATTAGAAATGGAAGTAGATGAGCGTGCTAAAGCTGGTCTTTTCCTCGCAATGCAATACCCAAGTGAAATTAGTGGTGTTACAAATGCAGACTTCTTGCGTTCAGCTATTAACGCTCGCCGTGAAGAAGGCGATGAAATTTCGTTAATGAAATTTATTCGCAAAATGGATTCACAAATGGAATTCCTTGAAATGGACCCAGATATGGCTCAGCGTTATTTAAACGAAGGCTTCTCTGGCGGGGAGAAAAAGCGCAATGAAATTCTCCAATTAATGATGATTGAGCCAAAAATCGCGATTCTTGACGAAATTGACTCAGGTCTTGATATCGATGCATTAAAAGTTGTTTCAAAAGGAATCAACGAAATGCGCAACCCTGATTTTGGCTGCTTAATTATCACTCACTATCAACGTCTATTGAACTACATTACTCCTGACCATGTCCATGTAATGATGCAAGGTCGCGTTGTTAAATCTGGTGGTCCTGAGCTTGCACAGCGTTTAGAAGCAGAGGGATATGACTGGATCAAAAAAGAACTTGGCATTGAAGACGAAACTGTTGGGCAAGAAGCATAAGTGTTAGGAGGATCGCAATGACTACTGAAATAAAATTACCATTTGATAAAGAGTATGTTAGCTCTTTCTCTCGGGAAATGGGAGAACCAGCTTGGTTAACGACTCTTCGTCTAGAGGCACTTGAGAAAGTGGATGCACTTCCTCTCCCTAGACCTGATAAAACAAAAATTGATAAATGGAACTTTACACAATTTGAAAAACATATTGTGAAAAGTGATGATTTCGCTTCATTAAATGATCTTCCAGAAGATGTGCGAGTACTAGTTGACATTGAGTCAGGAGATCAGAATTTATACATTCAACGAAATAATCGTCCTTCCATTCTTTCTGTATCGAAGGAACTGCAAGAAAAAGGCGTAATTTTTGTTGATATCTTTACTGCTGCTAGAGAGCATGGAGACCTTTTACAGCAGTATTTCATGAACGATGGAGTCAAGGTTGATGAACATAAATTAACCGCGCTTCATGCAGCGTTCTTAAATGGTGGAGCATTTTTATATGTTCCGAAAAATGTTGAACTTACTTCACCCATTCAATCTGTGTTCATTCATGATGAAAAAGAAGCGAATATGTTCAACCACGTATTAGTAGTTGCAGAAGATAATAGCTCAATTACTTATGTTGAAAATTATATTTCAACAGTAGATTCAGCAGAAGGAATCTTCAATATTGTGACTGAAGTGATTGCTGGAACAAATGCTAAAGTACAGTATGGAGCAGTTGATACATTAGCAAAAGGAACAACCACGTACGTAAATCGTCGTGGTGTTGCAGGAAGAGATGCTCGAATCGAGTGGGCGCTTGGCTTAATGAATGACGGTAACACGATTTCTGAGAATGTTACAAATCTTATTGGTGATGGTTCCTTTGGTGATACAAAAACGGTTGTTGTTGGACGTGGGGAACAGGTTCAAAACTTTACAACTAAAGTTGTTCACTTTGGAAAACATTCTGAAGGATATATTTTAAAGCACGGCGTTATGAAGGATAAAGCAAGCTCTATTTTTAACGGAATCGGTAAAATTGAGCATGGTGCTACAAAGTCGAATGCAGAGCAAGAATCACGTGTTCTCATGTTAAGTGAAGGGGCTCGTGGGGATGCGAACCCAATTCTACTTATTGACGAAGATGATGTAACAGCAGGACATGCTGCATCAGTTGGCCGTGTTGATCCTCTTCAGCTTTATTACTTAATGAGCCGTGGAATCTCTAAGATGGAAGCTGAAAGATTAATCATTCATGGATTTTTAGCACCAGTTGTAAATGAATTACCAATCGAAGGGGTTAAAAATCAACTTCGTGCCGTGATTGAAAGGAAAGTAAAGTAATGAATGTCGCGGATGTTCGTTCATATTTTCCGATTCTCAACCAGGAAGTCAATGGGAACCCCCTTGTTTACTTAGACAGTGCAGCTACTTCCCAAAAACCTGTTCAGGTCATGGAGGCACTTGAAACCTATTATTGCGAATATAATTCGAATGTTCATCGTGGTGTGCATACATTAGGAACGAGAGCAACAGATGGGTATGAAGGTGCAAGGGAAAAGGTCAGAAAATTTATTAATGCTAAATCTACTCAAGAAGTTATTTTTACTAGGGGAACGACAACAGCGTTAAATACAGTGGCAGCAAGCTTTGGTAAAGCGAATGTACAGCCGGGGGATGAGATTGTCATCACGTACATGGAGCATCATAGTAATATCATTCCTTGGCAACAGCTTGCAAAAGCAACAGGAGCTACGTTGAAATATTTGCCATTACAAGAGGATGGAACGATTTTACTTGCGGATGTATCAGAAATTGTTAATTCCAAGACGAAAATTGTTTCTGTCACAATGGTATCGAATGTTTTGGGAGTTATGAATCCGATTAAGGAGATTGCGAAAATTGCCCATGAACATGGAGCAGTTATGGTAGTCGATGGTGCTCAAGCAGCACCACATATGAAAATAGATGTTCAAGATTTAGATTGCGATTTCTTAGGTTTCTCAGCTCATAAAATGTGTGGTCCGACTGGAATTGGGGTACTTTATGGGAAGAAGCATTTATTAGAAAATATGGAGCCAATCGAATTCGGTGGGGAAATGATCGATTTCGTTGACCTGTATGACTCTACCTGGAAGGAGCTTCCTTGGAAGTTTGAAGGAGGAACACCGATTATTGCTGGAGCGATTGGCTTAGGCGCTGCGATTGATTTTCTAACAGAGATTGGATTGGAGAATATTCAAGCCCACGAGCATCGCTTGGCAGCCTATGCTTTAGAAAAAATGTCTGCAGTAGAAGGAATGACAATTTACGGACCGTTAGACCCGAATAAGCGTGCAGGTCTTGTAACCTTTAATATTGCAGATGTGCATCCGCACGATGTAGCTACCGTTTTAGATGCGGAAGGGATTGCTGTTCGCGCAGGCCATCATTGTGCGCAACCACTGATGAAATGGCTTAAAGCATCAGCAACTGCCCGTGCCAGCTTCTATCTGTATAACACAGAAGAAGATATTGATAAGCTTGTTGCGGGGCTTATCAAAACAAAGGAGTATTTTTCTGATGTCTTCTAATCTTGATCAACTCTACCGACAAGTCATTATGGATCATTATAAAAATCCTCGTAATAAAGGTGTCTTAGAGGATGATAGCTTAACAATTAACATGAATAACCCTACATGTGGCGATCGCATCCAATTAACTTTAAAGGTTAATGATGACAAAGTGATTGATGCAAAGTTTGAAGGAGAGGGCTGTTCGATTTCGATGTCATCTGCTTCGATGATGACACAGGCTATAAGAGGGAAATCGATTGAGGATGCCTTAAAGCTCTCAAAGATTTTTTCGGATATGATGTTAGGGAATGAATATGATGAAGATATCGATTTAGGCGATATCGAAGCACTTCAAGGAGTGGCTAAATTTCCAGCGCGAATCAAGTGTGCAACATTGGCTTGGAAGGCGATGGAAAAAGGACTCAAGGAAGATGAACAATAAAGGAAGTGTGAAAGGGCGCAATTTGGTCCTTTCCACTTTATAAAAGGAGGAAGACTTTCGATGGCTAAAAAAGCGCCTGAGATCGGTGATTATAAATACGGCTTTGCCGACAAAGATGTCTCCATCTTCCGATCAAAACGTGGTCTTACACGTGAGATTGTTGAAGAAATTTCAAAAATGAAGGAAGAGCCTCAATGGATGCTCGATTTCCGTTTAAAATCTCTAGACCACTTTTACAGCATGCCAATGCCTCAATGGGGTGGAGATTTAAATTCTTTAAACTTTGATGAGATTACGTACTACGTAAAACCATCGGAAAAAACAGAACGCTCTTGGGATGAGGTACCTGAAGAAATTAAGCAAACGTTTGATAAGCTTGGTATTCCTGAAGCAGAGCAAAAGTATTTGGCTGGGGTTTCAGCACAGTATGAGTCAGAGGTTGTTTACCACAATATGCAAGAAGATCTTGAAGCGCTAGGAATTGTCTTCAAAGATACTGACTCTGCTTTAAAAGAAAATGAAGATATTTTCCGTGAGCATTGGGCGAAAGTAATCCCACCAACAGACAATAAATTTGCTGCATTAAATTCGGCGGTTTGGTCTGGTGGTTCATTCATTTATGTACCAAAGGGAGTAAAAGTGGAAACTCCGTTACAAGCTTATTTCCGTATTAACTCTGAAAATATGGGACAATTTGAGCGTACATTGATTATCGTTGATGAAGGGGCACATGTTCATTATGTAGAAGGGTGTACGGCTCCTGTTTATACAACCAACTCACTCCATAGTGCTGTTGTTGAAATCATCATTAAAAAAGACGCTTATTGCCGTTACACAACAATCCAAAACTGGGCAAACAACGTTTACAACTTGGTTACAAAGCGTGCCGTATGTGAAGAAAACGCAACGATGGAATGGATTGATGGAAACATTGGTTCTAAACTCACAATGAAATATCCGGCTGTTATTTTGAAAGGTGAAGGTGCTCGTGGAATGACTTTATCTATCGCGATTGCAGGTAAAGGTCAGCACCAAGATGCTGGTGCTAAAATGATGCACTTAGCACCAAATACATCTTCAACGATCGTATCAAAATCCATTTCAAAACAAGGCGGTAAAGTAACGTATCGCGGAATTGTCCATTTTGGACGTAAGGCTGACGGTGCACGCTCTAATATTGAGTGTGATACGTTAATCCTTGACAACAAATCTACTTCAGATACCATTCCGTACAACGAAATCTTAAATGATAACATTTCATTAGAGCATGAAGCGAAGGTATCAAAGGTTTCTGAAGAGCAGTTATTCTACCTCATGAGTCGTGGTATTTCTGAGGAAGAAGCAACTGAAATGATCGTAATGGGCTTCATTGAACCATTTACGAAAGAACTTCCAATGGAATATGCTGTTGAAATGAACCGTTTAATCAAATTTGAGATGGAAGGTTCTATCGGATAATGAACGATTAACCCTTGTTTATCAAGGGTTTTTCTTTTTGTTTGCGCTGTATTGAATCTCAGTACTTAATTTCTTTAACTTTTACTGAATAGCATCTACAGTGCAGAAGTCCTTAGCTATTTTCTTAGATAATGACTTACTATTGTTGTGCATAATTGAGCAACTTATGAATTGGTGATTACAGCCAATTAAGTAAATAACTGAGTATTGATTTGTAAATATATTCATATGGTTATGATAAAAATGGCAAAAAGGTTTCAATCCATTATTTTCAAAGTAAATTAGGTTTAGTCTATGATGTTAAAGTAAAAAGTGGATGGAGTGCCAAATGGTAAATTATGTATCAATTACTAATTAATGCGACAAATAAACATGAATTGGAAAAACTATTGATTTTGTATATTATAGGTGTAGTAGACGGTTTAGAAAGTGAACTAGTAACTATTGATGAAGCTGAAAAATTATTATTTAGTCCTTACACAATAGATTTAGTTGATTCTAAGGGAATCTCAAAAGAAATAATAGACATTATTCATTTGGGTACTGAATTGGAAGATGTGCAAAGTTTGATACCTGATAAGTTATCTGAAAGTTTAAAAGAAATTAAAGATAAAAGTATTAAAATATTAGCAAAACAAAGCGTATACAAAATTGAGAATAAGATAATTTGCAATACTAAATAATACGGTTTCTCTTACTTTTGAGGAAGCCAGTAAAAAAGTCTTTGGGCTTGTCAAGTAACGTGTGTAGTTATTCTAGATATTTTTTCACACGTTTCTTCAGGTGGTCGTGAACTAAATAGTTGATTCATGACCATCGCCCATTGTTAAATGTTTCATAGAATAAAATATAGAGGAAATTTAGTTTACACACTTGCAATAGTCCTCAAAATTCTCGCAATGAATCATCAAATCCTCGCAATCATATCCAAAACTCCCACAAAAACCTCCGCAATCGACATCAATAATTAAAGCAGTTAAAATTTTTCACTTATTTGTCGATATGAGAATTGAATCAAAAATATAGACATTTTTTGCATGTTTCCAATTATCCAAATGAATGACTCAAAATGATTAACACATGGTAGAATGTCAAGAAGGAAGGGTAGAGCTTGAGAAAAACAGTTTTCGTTATTTTGCTAGTTTTTGTTATTTGGCCATTGACGGTTAGTAATATCCAGGCAGCGCAGCCTTTTAAGGATGTAGGTTCAACACACCGTGCTCTGGTATCAATCAATTATTTGGCGGAAGGAGGAATTGTCTCAGGTAACGGTAACGGCCATTTTTTACCGGATAAAACGGTTACAAGAGCAGAAGCAGCAACCATGATTGGAAGAGCCGTTGGACTAGATGGTACAAAAAGAAATACACGTTTTCATGACGTTGGCAGTCAGTCCTTTGCATCGGGATATATTCAATCTGCAGTTGACGCAAAAATTATTTCTGGATACGTAGATGGCAGCTTTAAACCGAACAATCCAGTTACAAGAGGAGAAATGGCGTTACTTATAAGTAGAGCTTTTCATTACAATGCAACGAATACTGCCAGTGCTGCTGAAGCATTAATGAAGAGAGGAATAGCACAAGGAATTACACAGACTGATTTTGGTTATACATATAACATAAAACGTGCTGATTTTGCCGTTTTCTTAGCTCGGTCAATCAACTATAAACTGAGGATATCGCCACAAGTAAGCTTTAATATAGAAACGGAAGTAACAGCTAGTTCTTTGAATGTGCGAACAGGTCCATCAACCGCTTATGGAGCTGTTGGTAGTATTCCAAAAGGAACAAAGGTGCAAGGTTCTTATATTGTAGGAGAATGGATGTATATTCGTTCTTCCAAGTTAGAAGGTTTCGTTAATAGCAGTTATTTAAGTGGTACGGATACACCTAAGCCAGGAGAGAATAATGGTCAATCAGTAGCCTCACAAATGATCGTGATTGATCCTGGACACGGCGGACATGACCCAGGTGCTTCAGGTTTTGGGCTTAAAGAAAAAGATGTAGTTTTAGACACAAGTTTGAAGGTAAAAGCCTTATTAGATAAGACTCCTTTCAAACTCACGATGACGCGGGAAACCGATGTATATCCTACATTAGCCAAACGTGTAGAAATTGCAAAGGCGGCAAAAGGGAATATCTTTGTGAGTATACACGCAAATAAGTTTAATGGTGCTGCCAATGGCACTGAAACCTATTATTATTCGGCTGCTACTAATCCTTACGTAGCTGATAGTAAGCTATTGGCAACTAAGATTCAAAACCGATTGCTGGCTGCATGGAATTTGAGAAACAGAGACGTTAAGAAAGGAAATTTCCATGTTATTCGTGAAAATAATATGCCTGCTGTTTTAGTAGAAATGGGTTTTATTGATAATGAAAAAGATGTTGAAAAATTAAAATCACCAGAATGGCGGCAAAAAGCAGCAGAGGCGATTTTCTACGGGATTTTGGATTTCTATAAAGAAAAAGGTTTTAATGTAACTTCTTATTATAGTATAAAATGATTGAATGAAAACAGGAACAGGAAAAATCAACTTGAGGTTAGGCATGGCTCGGTAATGTACCGGACCATGCCTTTTTGATTTTTTTAGGAAATTATAGACTTTGTAGTTGCGTATAAGGCTTTTGATAGTGTATCTACGCCTGTCCTAAGTAGTCGAGGCTTAATAAACTTCATGGGCCAGTGATAAAAAAGCTAAGTGCAACGGTACTGCACCCCAGAAGTTAGAGTTAAAAATCTAACCTCTGGGGTGTTTTTGTATGGCGAAGTATAGTGAAGAATTTAAATTAAAAATTGTAATGGAATATCTAAGGGGCAAACTAGGAT
>NZ_SWLZ01000031.1 GCF_005502275.1 Robertmurraya siralis | reverse complement strand
CTTAATTTTATCAGAAGAGGTCCTTATTTTTATACAAAAATGAATCAAAGCCAGTGAAATTTTACGTGTCGTAAAATTTCACTGGCTTTTTCATTTTAGAGATGGGTTTTGTCCCACCCTCGTTCTTTTTTATTGAGAAACAAGCAGATTACTCTTGATGGAATTTTGATTTAATCGGCTGTCCTCCTGATTTTTCATACGTCTTTTTGGCTTTTTTTACCTCATCAACATCTCGTCCAAGCTCTAAATCTTGATTGTTAATGCCATTTCGTGTTTTTTGCTCAGGATTGTTTTGTTTTGAGCGTTTCTTCACTTTTGAATCTCTCCTTAATGCTCATGTAAGATTAAGTTATTTTGCACTTGCTGTAATTGCAGTCTCATTCGATGTAGCTGTTCGCGCTGTTGTCCATTTGCACTGAGAGCCATTTTCGCTAAGTCATTATACGCCGTTTCAATTTGTTGCATCGCCTCTGTAAATTCTGTTTCATTATAATGTTCCTGTCTTGTATGATCCTGATATTGCTCATGAGCGTTGCGTATCGCATCCTCGCACTGCTGAAGAAGGTCTTCGATTGATTGACGAGTAGCCATCCTATAAAACCTCCCACTCATTTCATTTAACGAAGCATAAAAGCTTCTTTTTTAGTTTGTTCACCCCATCTTTTCCTTACCCGTTTTTTTACTATAGAAATAAACTCCATTATGAAAATTCCTTATTTCATGTTAAAATCTTTCTTATGTTTCATTAAAAAACCTTAAGCACTCACGTTGCAAATTCGCTCTTCAATGGATTTGTTCTGTGGCGATAAAGATTCCAAATTAAAAATTTATATTTTTTTCGAAATAAAGGAGGGTACTGATTTGAATCAGACAATGCCTTTTCCATATGCATTAGATGATAAGCGTTATCATACTTGGAATTACCATTTGCGAAAGCAATTTGGCCATAAAGTATTTAAGGTAGCATTAGATGGAGGATTTGATTGCCCGAATCGAGATGGCACCGTTGCCCATGGAGGGTGCACCTTCTGCAGTGCAGCAGGCTCAGGAGATTTTGCTGGAAATCGGGCTGATGATCTTGAAGTTCAATTCAATGAAATTAAAGAAAAAATGCATGAAAAATGGAAGGATGGCAAATATATGGCTTACTTCCAAGCCTATACAAACACTCACGCTCCGGTAGCAGAATTAAGAGAGAAATACGAACGTGTCCTTGCACAAGAAGGGGTTGTTGGTCTGTCAATTGCGACCCGTCCAGACTGTTTGCCCGACGATGTTGTTGAATATTTGGCAGAGCTCCATGAAAGGACGTATCTTTGGGTTGAACTTGGCCTGCAAACTGTACATGAAAGAACAGCCTTATTAATTAATCGTGCCCATGATTATGAATGTTATGTAAAAGGAGTTGAAAAACTTCGTAAGCATGGCATTCGTGTATGCTCCCATATCATCAATGGCCTACCGTTGGAATCATACGACATGATGATGGAGACAGCACAGGAAGTAGCCAAGCTCGATGTACAAGGGATAAAAATCCACCTGCTCCATTTATTAAAAGGGACACCTATGGTTAAGCAATATGAAAAGGGCATGCTTGAATTCCTTTCTCAAGAAGATTACGTAAAGCTCGTATGTGATCAGCTGGAAATTTTACCTCCTGAAATGATTGTTCATCGCATCACGGGAGATGGCCCCATCGATTTAATGGTTGGTCCGATGTGGAGTGTCAATAAATGGGAGGTTCTTAATTCAATCGATGCCGAGCTAAAACGCCGCAACAGCTGGCAAGGGAAGTATTGGGAGGCAACATCATGAAGCTTCAAGGGATATTGCCTTTTGCAAGAACATTATTAACAAATGCAGTGGGTCCGGGAGATATCGCGATCGATGCGACCGTTGGAAATGGGCATGATACCGTATTTTTAGCAAATCTTGTTGGAGAAAATGGACATGTTTTTGGCTTTGATATACAGGAAGCGGCGATTGCCAACACGATGACGCGCTTACAGGAGCAAGGGCTTAGCCATCAAGTGACGTTATTTCACAAGGGGCACGAAAAAATAGCAGAGTCTATTCAAGCAGGCATACATGGGCAAATAAAGGGAGCTATTTTTAATTTAGGCTACTTACCTGGTGGAAATAAGGCAATAGCGACACAGCCCAATACGACCATAGCAGCAATTGAGCAATTGCTGGAAATCCTTGCCCAAGAAGGGATCATTGTGCTTGTCATTTACCATGGTCATCCAGAAGGTGTAGTAGAAAAAGAAGAACTTCTTTCATACGTAGAACAGCTTGAACAAAAAAAGGCCCATGTTCTCCAGTACCAATTTATTAATCAAGAAAATGCCCCGCCATTTATCATCGCGATTGAAAAAAGATAAGAAAAGCGTGAATATGATAAAATACAAAGACCGACTCAAATTTATGAGTCGGTCTTCACTTTTAATGAAGGAATCCATTTTTGCACTTTGCGGTAAAGGCGTCCATTCACATAAAAGAAAAAACTCACTAATCCACTGCTTTTAATCATCTCTCTCGCCAATAATCTCACCGATTTCTGCCGGCGAACTTTTTCATCGGACAAATAAATTCCAAGTAAGCCTCTATTAATGAGACGATGAAATTGTTTATTCGGGAGTCCATCAGTATGCTTGTCCGCTTCCTCGACAAAATGCTTTAAGCGATCGAATAAACTTTCTTCATTCTGATAATAAAAGCAAAAATTCAAATCGCCACCAAGGCGATCTTCTTCTTGATCAATAAAATAATCCAGTAAAATATGCAAACCTTGTATATATGGAAAATAGCCATTTTTAATTTTCTCAGCGTCTTCTTTATTAAAATCAGTGCTCATCCCATGAGAAACTAAAGAAAAAATCCCAAGCGTTGAACCGGAGCATGCCGAAAACTCGTACCATTCCATTTCAGGGATTTGATTCTTATGGCGCTTAAACCATTTTTGCAATCGGGGAATCCGTTCTTCAACCTTAACATGCTTATGTATTTGCAAGTCGCAGTAATAGCCACAAAGCTCGAGTAAATAGTGTTTAATATCACCATAAGCGGCGATTGTATTCAAAACATGTTGACATGTTTGCGATAATTCCTCTAAATACCCTCCATCATCAAATTCCTTTCGAAATCGATAATACTTTCGTTGCTCCGCCCCAACTGTTAAAGCCACTTCCATGGATTCATGCAAAGCAGAAAAATCATCAGGATTCAATGAAGTACTTCGATCGCATAAATTATCTAAATAATCGCTAATCGTTTGATAGGCAACAATAAATTTAATCGCTTCTTTATACCTCTCCCCAGCCATAATGGCTAAGATCGAACCACCTTCACAGTGGAAGGTTTTCCCTTCAATGCTGGCCAATGCCTGTTTCCTCAATTCCGGATCAGGAATTTCTTCTGCACGTTTCTTCCAATAAGCAAGCTCAACATGTGCTGTTGGTAAAATATGACGATATACTTTTGACATTAAACTAAGCGGTTCTGACGGTATCATAAAAATCCTCCGTTAAATAATGTAACCAATTGCTTTCAATTGACTATATACAAAATCCTTTGCATATTCAAATACTTCATCCCTTTCAGGATCATTGAAAATTTCATGATAGCACTTTGGCCATTCCTTAAAGCGTTTCTCTGACAATGGTGCATAATTAAACCATTCTTTAACAGCGAGCTTATTGACGATTTTATCATCGCCGCCCTGCATCACAAGGAGAGGAACATCATGTGTTTTTTCTATTTCTTCAAAAGCAAGCTTAATCGAACTGTCTAATTCGCGAAACCATCTTACCGACACCTTATCAATATATAACGTATCGTTTCGGTCAACATCTTGAACTTCCCTATTTCTGGTCGCGATTTTGACGGTAATACCAGGATCCACCCGCAACTCAGGGGCAACAACGTTTAAAATATGGGTTAAGCCGTTTAACAGCTTTCCGGGCTTCTTCACTAAGCCGAGGCAAGGAGATGATAAAATAACACCCGCCAAGTCTAGCTTCACCTCTTGAAGCAAACGGATCGTTATTAATCCCCCCATACTGTGCCCCAGGAGAAAGACAGGTAAATCGAATTGATAAGCCGTCCTCACCCAGTCCTTAACCTCTGCTATATACTCCTCAAAAGAATCAATATGCCCTCTTCTAGACCTTGTTGTGAGACCATGTCCAGGCAAATCGCCCATGATGACTTGAAAGCCTTCTTTACGCCACATTTCAATTAACCATCCATAGCGGCGATGATGCTCCAGCGCACCATGAACGATGACTATGACTCCTTTTGCTTCCCCGTCTGGTTCCCATTTCCACATGAATATTCCTCCTACAAAGCCCTTATCAAACAGTTCTTCCATTTATTTAAATTGGTTATAGACCTACAACCTTAGTCAAATCGGTTCATTCTATTCAACCTGATGGTAAAAAAGAATCGAAATTATAGTTCATTTTAACACAAAAAAGGCGAAACCTCAGAGTTTTTACCACCGCCTCTGATTAATTCACACTTTTTACACAAAAATTAGGTACAATGGGAGTAAAATCTATTAAGGAGAGAATGCTCATGATTTATCCATTTCATCACAAATCTCCCAAAATTTCAGCTAGCGCCTTTATTGCTGACTACGTCACGATCACAGGAGATGTGGTAATTGGTGACGAAGCAAGCATCTGGTTTAATACAGTTATTAGAGGAGATATAGCTCCTACAATCATCGGCAAAAGAGTAAACGTGCAGGACAACTGCGTCCTTCACCAAAGCCCGAATAACCCATTAATTCTTGAAGACGAAGTTACCGTCGGGCATCAAGTGATTTTACATAGCTGCATTCTTCGCAAAAATTCACTGATTGGAATGGGTTCCATTATTTTAGACAATGCGGAAATTGGTGAGGGTGCTTTTATTGGAGCAGGAAGCCTTGTACCACAAGGAAAAAAAATCCCGCCTAATACGCTAGCGTTCGGAAGACCTGCTAAAGTAATCAGAGAACTTACACTAGATGATATTAAAGATATGCAGAGAATAACAAGAGAATACGCTGAGAAAGGGCAATATTATAAAAAATTGCAACAAAGCAAATAAACTCATTTTTGTAGAGGCGACATTTATTCAATGCGCCTCTTTTTTAATTCATGACCATGTAGATAAAAACGATACTGCTTCATTCCGGTTTTTACAAAAAAGAATCCAAATATATAACAAATTTTATTATATATAAGGCTTTGTTATATGTCGGTGTTGATTTTTGGCTCATTTTCTCTCTGACCTTTCAGTTATACTGAAAGGCATGTGAAACTTTGGTTTCACATGAAATGGGCCCAAAATCATTTTAACAACAATTCTATTTAACAAAGCCATATATAAAGAAAATTATCTTTGTCTTTTTGACTATTATAATTGTCAAAAAGACAAAGATGGTTTACTATTTATACGAGGTGATACAATGAAAACTCGACTCAAAGAATTGCGGGCTAGAGATGGACTAAACCAAACAGAACTGGCAAAAAAAGCAAGGATCTCCCGACAAACAGTAAGTCTAATTGAAAGAAATGAATATATGCCATCATTATTGATTGCAATCAGGATCGCCAAAGTATTTCAAGAACCGATAGAAAATGTTTTTATTTTTAGCGAGGAGGAACTATCATGAAAATCTTAGTTATTTACATCATCATCTTTTTATTTGCACTCAATGATTTATTTTCTCATTTTAACGATAGAGCGCTTGATGCAAATCTTTTAATGCTAGTAAATATAACGATACTTCTTTTTTTAATCATAGCTAGATTTCAATTCTATAAAATTATCCGTGGCAGTCAACAACAGGTTGAAAAAGATAAAGAAGATTCCCACTGTGTTGCTTTAGAGAGAAAAGCATATACGATCACTTCTTTTATTCAAATGGCACTTTCTCTCTCCTTTCTCGGTCTGCTCATTGGCTTTTTACTACTTCGAGAGACAGCACCAAGTGTGCCTTTTTGGAGCTTTACTTTAATGATTATTTCTGTTTTTAATTTTTTCCCGAATCCTAAGCTTATGAGGATCACAAATCCAAACTTTCAATTCCCTGACCCTCAGTCCAATCATTATAATCAAGAAATAATGGACCAATTTGACGACGGTGAAAAATATGTCATCTTAAAAAGCTTGCTTAAAGTATATTCAGTTTTAATTTGGGGTCTTGTTATTTTAGCATCCGGTCTCATGTACTATTCTATTTTTAGCGGAAACTCTCAATTAATAAGTATCATCGGCATCGGCATTCTACTAATTCTTATACAAATAAGCTACACCACTAGCCTAAAGCCAAATAAACTGAAATAATTTTGGAAAGCATTCTCAAAGGAATCATCATGAAAGCTCAATACAAAATATGGAAAAAATGATATACTTAGATTTATGTAAATTCACGCTGTAAACAGAACTACTTGTTCAACTATCGGGTAGATTTGTTTAAAGAAAGGAGGAGCCTGTTTGTATTTATACCATATGTTCATTCATAATGAGTTCGGAGAAAATATAAGTCCGGAAAAGGTTTTAAAAGAAGGATTAACGCATAAGACAGCAACAAGATGGTATTCAAGGGGAGCTAATTTCTTTCCAGAACTAACGGAGCGTTACAGACCAATGAATTTACCAAAATGGATTGATTTTAAAGTAGCCTTCGGTGCAGATTTGGAACCATACGAAAAACCCTATTATCGTTTTCCAGTGTTTAGCGATAAGATCTTAGTTTTTAACTTCGATATATCAAGTGAATTATTTGCTTATCTGGAAGATAGATATGATGGGGGTAGCGGGTTCCTTGTTGAAGGATTACCATCAAAGGAGGAGTTAATGAAACAGTATTGGAAAAGTATGATGACTCTGTCTGACTATTTAAAGCACAAACCTTTTAATAAACCTGAACTTTATATTTTTGAACAAGTTCCTGCAAAGTTAATTGACTATATTGAGTAATATCAGCTTTAAACTTTGACAGAGCGATTAAAAAAACTACAGACAAACTTGATTATCGAGTTTGTCTGCAGTCTGAAAGGAACTAAAGAGAATTCTGTCCCCTCTTTTTAACCCTTTAATGCCTGCTCACGCAAAGCATCAGCTTTATCTGTACGCTCCCACGGAAGATCGATGTCTGTACGACCAAAATGCCCGTAAGCAGCTGTTTGCTTGTAAATCGGACGGCGTAAATCCAACATCTTAATGATGCCTGCAGGACGTAAATCGAAGTTATGGCGAACCACTTCTACTAAAATATTTTCGTCTACTTTCCCTGTTCCAAATGTATCGACAGCGATAGACACTGGTTGTGCGACACCAATCGCATAAGCTAGCTGTACTTCTACCTTATCAGCTAGCCCCGCTGCAACGATATTTTTCGCTACGTAACGGGCAGCATAGGCTGCAGAGCGATCCACTTTTGTCGGATCTTTACCAGAGAATGCACCGCCGCCATGACGAGCATAACCACCATAAGTATCTACAATAATTTTACGACCTGTTAAGCCTGCATCCCCTTGAGGACCCCCGATGACAAATCGTCCAGTAGGATTGATAAAATACTTTGTATTCTCATCAATTAGTTCACTAGGAACAACTGGATTAATCACATGCTCTTTAATATTGCGCTGAATTTGTTCAAGGGTAATTTCAGGATGGTGCTGTGTGGAAATGACAATGGTATCAATGCGGACCGGCTTGTTGTTTTTATCATATTCAACGGTCACTTGTGTTTTTCCATCCGGTCGAAGGTAAGGAAGAATCTCTTCTTTCCGAACTTCTGTTAGACGGCGAGATAGTTTATGGGCAAGTGAAATCGGAAGCGGCATAAGCTCCTTTGTTTCATTACAAGCAAAGCCAAACATTAATCCCTGATCACCTGCACCAATTGCTTCAATTTCTTCATCCGTCATACTGCCTTCACGTGCTTCCAAAGCTTGATCAACACCCATAGCAATATCAGGAGATTGTTCGTCAATCGATGTTAATACTGCACAAGTTTCAGAATCAAATCCGTATTTAGCACGATTATATCCAATTTCTTTTATCGTTTCACGGACAATCTTTGGAATATCTACATATGTAGAAGTAGTAATTTCTCCTGCCACTAAAACAAGTCCTGTATTGACAGAAGTTTCAGCAGCAACACGAGCATTAGCATCTTTTGCTAAGATCGCATCCAATATTGCGTCAGAAATTTGGTCACAAATTTTATCTGGATGACCTTCAGTAACTGACTCAGAAGTAAACAAACGCGCGTTTCTTGACATCTGACTTCCTCCTCATCTATAAGTACGAGGGCTTACCCCCACGCTGATACGGAACTCATTCCCTATGTAGTATGAAATAAACATGGAGTTTTTATGATGATTTTCAAGAATCCATAAAAAGGGTTGAAGAACTCATTTCATATTATGCTGCGAACGAATAATCGTTCTGCCATCTTGAAACTCATTCAATTGTTTACAATATTGAAAAGTACAAGGCGCCTTCACCACAAATTTAATGCAGCTTATATTTCTAAGGAGCTCTCCTTGCAGTCATCACCCGGCAAACTAGAGGATCTTTTTTTAGAAACGCTAAATTATGTTGGATGATAAGCCTCTTGCACTAAACACAAAAAAACCTTTCCTAAGAAGAGGAAAGGAGTACGTAAACAATTCTCGCCTTTCACTCTTATCGTTCAAGGACTTCATCCTTGCTTCAGGTTAGCACCATTGCTATCAAAACTTTCAAGGATTCAAACAGAATCTTGAACATAATAACCGGTTGCTGGGTTTCATAGGGCCTGTCCCTCCACCTACTCGGGATAAGAGAGTATCCGTTCAAGTGTAGATCATAACGAACGAGTGCATATGTGTCAACAGCTATGGAATAATTCTTTTATTTTTTTCTTTTTCATAGGAATGCTCCCTATAAGGAGCAACTTCCATCATCACATTTTTGCTTGAAAAATAAATGCCGATTTCGGGCAATCCACTTGTAAATAGGATCTCCTATTAAATGCAGAAAAGGCAAATATAATATACATGCAACGATAAATGTATACGGGCTGATAAGTAAAAGTCTTCTTATAGCTTTAAACCCCTTAAGCACTCGTTGATTTGGAAGAAGAATATGAAGCTCACTTCTCAAATCCTTTGCTGTAAATCTACCATCCTTATGAATTTCCTCAAACTCTTGTAAAGAAAGCCAAGTGACTTTTTTAAATAAATCCATTTTTCGTAACATAGTCTTTGTTCTCAAGCATAACGCACAATTTCCATCATATAATGCCTCAATTTTCAACTTTTCCATTCCCTTCCTGTTGAAGACTGAATAGATTATGATCATCGTTTTGCAAAAAGCACTCTAGTAATTTTCCTTAAACAATTGAAACTTTTTAGTTGTTCAGTGGCATTTTCCGCGAATTAGTATAGACTAATGAGATAAATGTGTTATACTAATCGTATTATGATATCGCTTTCGAGAATTACATTTTTAAACTATATTGAAAGAAGGTATTCATCAGATGAATTCAGTTAGCCTTTCTAATGAACTAAATGAATTGTTACAACAAAATAATGTTCATATCCAGCTATCTGTTCCCCAATTAGTCGAAAAAGTTTTGCGTCGAAATGAAGGAGTTCTTACTTCTACCGGTGCCATATGTGCTACTACTGGAACCTATACTGGACGTTCCCCTAAAGATAAATACATCGTGGAAGAACGTTCTTCAAAAGATAAAATTGACTGGGGCCCGATCAACCAGGCGATTTCCGAAGATTCGTTTGACTCTCTTTATACAAAAGTGCTTAATTATTTGAAAAAGAAGGATGAAGTATTTGTTTTTAAAGGCTTTGCTGGTGCCGATAAAAATTCGCAGCTTCCGATTCAAGTGATTAATGAATACGCTTGGCACAATCTATTTGCCCATCAATTATTTATTCGACCAACGAAAGATGAATTAGACACTCATCAAGCTCAATTTACTGTCATTTCAGCTCCAGATTTCAAAGCAAATCCGACTGTTGACGGAACAAAATCTGAAACCTTTATTATTATATCATTTGAGCGTAAAACTGTATTAATAGGTGGAACAGAATATGCAGGTGAAATCAAAAAATCGATCTTTTCTATTATGAATTATTTACTTCCTGAAAACGGCATTTTGCCTATGCATTGTTCTGCCAATGTAGGGCAAGAAGGAGACGTCGCCTTATTTTTTGGCCTCTCTGGTACTGGCAAAACAACTTTATCCGCTGATCCGCATCGCCGTCTCATTGGAGATGATGAACACGGCTGGTCAGCAAATGGCGTTTTTAACATTGAGGGTGGATGTTACGCAAAGTGCATTAATCTTTCTTATAAAAAAGAACCGCAAATTTTCGAAGCCATTCGGTTCGGTTCAGTGTTAGAAAATGTCATTCTTAATCCAGAAACTCGAGTAGCTGACTATGATGATGGCTCATTAACGGAAAACACCCGTGCGGCTTATCCAATTCAGGCTATTGACAATATTGTTGATCCGAGCATCGCCGGCCATCCGAATGCAATCGTCTTTTTAACTGCTGATGCATTTGGGGTGCTACCACCAATCGCAAAATTAACAAAAGAACAAGCAATGTATCATTTTCTAAGCGGCTATACTTCTAAACTGGCTGGAACAGAACGAGGAGTTACATCTCCAGAAGCGACGTTCTCTACCTGCTTTGGTTCCCCATTTCTTCCATTGCCAGCCACTCGTTATGCAGAAATGCTCGGCGAAAAAATCGATGAGCATAACGCTCAAGTGTATCTTGTTAACACAGGGTGGACTGGCGGAGAATACGGTGTGGGCAGCCGAATGAAGCTAAGCTATACAAGGGCTATGGTTCACGCAGCCCTTGAAGGGGAGTTAAACAATGTCGAAACAGTAAAAGACCATTTCTTTGGCTTAAATATCCCTCTTCACGTTCCCGGTGTACCAGATGAAGTATTGCTGCCGCATAAAACATGGACTGATCAAACTGCTTATGAAAACAAAGCGAAAGAATTAGCAGAAAAATTCAAGAAAAACTTTGAAAAATTCACAGATGTACCCGCATCTATTCGTGAACAGGGCGGACCACTTTCTTAATCACTACTAATTTTGTGACCTAAAAGCTTCTCCAACAGAGGAGCTTTTTTTATCAACTGTAATAACAACAAACAAAAAATCGTGTGCACTACTTAAACGAAGGTGAATTCCGGAAAAATCGTGATTAATTCCGGAATTTTTCTGTTTAATTCCGGAAAAATCGTGATTAATTCCGGAATTTTTCTGCTTAATTCCGGAAAAAGCAGATGTAATTCCGGAAAAATTGCATTAATTCCGGAATTTCACCCTACAATTCCGGAAAACAGAACAACCTCTGATAGAACCTCATTTGACGAATTAAACTTTAGTTGCATGTGCAAGACTCTTTATAAGAGATATCCGCAACGAAAAAAGCGATTTTTTAATTTGTAGAATTTAAAGCAATCAGTTGATAATGCAACGTCGTTTCATTATTTTCCCATTCCACTTTTTTTATTTTGGCAATTCCAATTAAATCACCTTCCATTGTTCTTCTCACTTCAATCGGAATTTCTACTGGATAAAGTCGAAACCCTTCCTTTACCAGCGTAAAAAGATTCTCCCTTACACGCATTTCGTTTCCTTTCGTCACAATCATTGTATTTAATTCCAAAGGCATACCCATCGTTTTCTCTCCTTTGCCATGTAGAACTTAATTCTTAATAAGACTTATATGTATTTTTATCTTACCATTTTCACTCTTGCTTTTTCATCCATTTCGTCAAATCTTCAACAATTTGGCGATTAACTAGTGGAGGGAAATAATGGGTGTATTCAGTAAAATACCAGCTCTCCACCCTCTTATTTAGTTCTTTTAATCTTGTTTCAAGTCGATAAGCATGTTCGACGGATACATTTTTATCCCTGGCCCCATGGATAATGAGAATAGGGGCTTCCAAGCATTCCAGTTGAAATAATGGCGTTCGATATTGGTAGCGTTCAGGATATTTACTCGGTGTCCCTCCAATTACTCTTTTCATCATTCTCCGCAGATCTTTTCTTTCCACGTAGGTAAGAAACATATCGCTTACTCCGCCCCAAGTCACTACAGAAGCCACGTTTGGAAAGGTAATTCCGGTGAAAAGGGCCATCACTCCTCCTCTAGAAAAGCCAAATACATGGATCTTGTCCACTCTTGGGTGAGCTTGAAGCAATTTAAATGCGGAGAATGCGTCCTTGCGATCATCGCCCGCAAAATCTTCATTCCCTTCTCCCCCCTGATTTCCTCTGTAGAAAGGGGCAAAAACGATAAAGCCTTCTACTGCAAATTGGACGATCCTGCTTGGACGTACTTTACCAACATTTTTGATCCCCCCGCGCAAATAGAGGAACCCTCCGTACTTTCCTCCTTCCTTCGGTTCAGCTAGCAATCCTTTCACTTTAAAACCATCTGACATGTATGTAACCGTATAGAGATCAACCTGTGGATTAGGTGAAGGAAATTTTTGTTTCGTAATAATTTGACCGTCATCCCATTGCATATGTTCAACTCCTAAAAATAGTTCGTCATTTTTGTCTAGGCATTCACACATTTTTTATCATTTCATACGATATGTTAGGCTTATAAACCTTTCATATAGATTGTTAATTACAATTTCAAATGATTCCACCTAAGGAGGTCAAAACATGAAAAAGTGGTTCAAGATAAGTTGCGCTAGTCTTTTAACAGCTATTCTTATTATAGCTCTAGCTGCTTGTAATAATGAAGAGGTTCAAACCATTCGTGTTGCTGAAGTGACGCATTCGATATTTTATGCCCCCCAATATGTAGCAATTGAAAAAGGGTTTTTTGAGGAAGAGGGATTAAATATAGAACTAACTCTTACCCCTGGCGGAGATAAAGTAATGACTGCCCTTTTATCAGACGGTGCTGATATTGGTCTTGTTGGTTCTGAAACCTCCATATATGTTGCCGCCCAAGGAGCCAGTGATCAAGTGATCAATTTTGCTCAGCTTACTCAAACAGATGGAACCTTCCTTGTATCTCGAGAAAAAGTCGATAATTTCTCTTGGGATCAGCTTAAAGGTGTGACTTTTCTTGGTCAACGAAAAGGGGGCATGCCGCAAATGGTTGGCGAATTCGTGTTGAAAAAACATGATATCGATCCTCATGCTGACCTAGAGCTTATTCAAAATATTGATTTTGCTAATATTTCAAGCGCATTTGCTTCTGGAACTGGAGATTTTGTTCAATTGTTCGAGCCTCAGGCAAGCGTGTTTGAACAAGAGGGTCGAGGCTATATTGTTGCCTCCTTCGGTGAAGAATCAGGCCATGTTCCATACACAAGCTATATGGCTAAACAAAGCTATATTGAAGAAAACAAAGAATTGGTTGAAAAATTTACGAGAGCGATTTATAAAGCGCAAAAATGGGTAGAAGAAAATAGCCCACAAGAAGTAGCAGAAGTTATCCAACCGCATTTTGCTGATACTGATCTAGACATTATTGAAATGGTCGTAGAACGTTACATGGGGCAAGATTCCTTCGCAGTCGATCCAGTTCTTGATGAAGACGAATGGAACAATTTGCAAAATATTATGGACGAAGCTGGAGAACTACCTGAGCGCATCGATTACAGTAGCTTAGTTAACACAGACATCGCTGAGAGTGTCATGGAATAGATATTATTTGTAGCAATTGTCTTGACGAAATGGCCGTTACCCTTCATTCAGTATCGTAATAAAATAGTAAAGTAAGATTCTTAATCTCTAAAACAGCTTTTTAATGAGGAGGCCGCAAGTTAAATGGGATTCTTAAAGATCGATGAAATACATCATACTTACTTTAGCAAAAGCTCTGCAACAACGGCCCTCTCCAATATCTCGCTAGAGGTGGAGGAGGGGGAATTTATCTCCTTTCTCGGTCCTAGCGGGTGCGGTAAAACGACATTGCTTTCCATTATTGCAGGGTTACTGAAACCAACCGAAGGCAAAGTAACATTGGAAAATCAAACGCTTGAAAAGGCTCATCATCAGATTGGTTATATGCTACAGCAGGATTATTTATTTCCCTGGAAAACAATTGAAGAAAATATTCTTTTGGGATTAAGGTTAAATAACTTGCTAACCCGAGAGAAAAAACAGGCTACGATTGCACTCCTCAAACAGATAGGTTTAGAAGGAGTTGAAAAACAGTATCCCTCACAATTATCAGGGGGAATGCGGCAAAGAGCAGCCCTCGTCAGAACACTCGCAACAGAGCCAAAGCTGTTATTGCTCGATGAACCTTTTTCAGCACTGGATTACCAAACGAAGCTCCGTCTTGAAGATCTCGTATCGAACACACTCAAATCCTTTGGAAAAACAGCCATTTTAGTTACCCATGATATTGGAGAAGCAATTGCCATGAGCGACCGTATCTACCTTTTCTCCCCTAGGCCAGGTCAAATCTATCAAACATTTACGATTCCTGAGCAATTACGAGCATTGACACCATTTCATGCAAGAAACCATGAAAAATATCCTGAAATTTTTCAAAAGATATGGAAGGAGTTGGAGCAAATTGAACCTGAACAATAAAACAGAGCTCCTCCATAAAAAGTATATCCAGTCCTTAAAACGTGAGAATCGTTGGGTTCGCTTTTATCAGCTTGTTATCTTCGTCGTCTTTTTCGCTGGTTGGGAACTTTTTAGCCAAAAACAATGGATTGATCCACTTATTTTTAGTGCACCTTCGAAAGTATGGAGCCTCTTTATCAATAAAGTTATAGACGGTTCACTGTTTATGGATCTAGGCTATACTTTAACCGAAACCGTCTTTGGTTTTATCCTTGGAACTCTGCTCGGTACCATTCTCGCTGCAATTCTTTGGTGGTCGCCATTTCTTTCCAAAGTATTGGACCCGTACCTCGTCATCTTAAATTCAATGCCTAAGGTTGCTTTAGGCCCCATTTTAATCGTAGCCCTAGGTCCTAGTATGACTTCGATTATCGCCATGGGCGCCATTATCTCCGTCATCATCACAACCATTGTTGTATACACTTCTTTCAGAGAAGTAGATGCCAATTATTTAAAGGTTTTACAAACATTCGGCGCAAATCGATTCCAATCATTCAAAGAAGCGATCCTTCCTGCCTCGTTCCCAACCATTATCTCCACTTTAAAAGTAAATGTGGGATTATCATGGGTTGGTGTCATTGTCGGAGAATTCCTCGTTTCCCAAAGAGGATTAGGCTATTTGATCATTTATGGCTTTCAAGTATTTAATTTTACTCTCGTCTTGCTCTCCCTGCTTGTCATCGCAGTATTCGCCACTATTATGTATCAACTGGTGGAACTGCTTGAAAAAAAGCTCATAAAACATAATTAAAAACAGACCACTGAAAAAGTTTTCAGTGGTCTGCTTTTGCAAAATTTCTAGAACTGCTGTCCTCTGTTCAGTCGGGGCAGAAAAAATGACATTTGTTCCGGTAGTTTGTTTTATACTGGCGCTATTAATCGAATAGACCTCGTATTCGGACTACATCCTTACACACTTCACTCGTTCCAGTCGAATAGAAACTTATTTTGGGTTGAACATTTTCACCTTTCACTCGAATACACCTCTTAGAGCCTTCGCAATTTTCACTCGAATAGACCGCCCATTCGGACTACACTTTCACACATCTCGCTCATTCCAGACCAAATTTTCACGCTGATGCATATTGCTTCAGCGTTTAAACACGACTATCTGGAGCTGCATGATATCCATTACCTGTTTTTTAGCTTTCCGATAAAAAGCAGGCTTTTTTCAATCACTGAATCCTTCATAATAAAGCTGTAGGCGTCGTTAAAACGTTCTTCCAGAATATTTCCGTTAATCAGTGCTGGACCTTCTGTTTCATGAAAATGGGGCCTTTTTTCCAGGTGACTGATCTTGCCATAAAAAATCGCTTTTACGAAGGTTTCCGTGTCATTTTCTATTTCATATTCCCCAATCAATTGCAGTGACTCGAGTTTAGCGCCTGTTTCTTCGTATACTTCTCTTTTTGCGGCCTCTTCTATTGATTCGCCAGGTTCAACCTTGCCTCCAGGGAATTCTAAGCCACGTACGGGATGCTTCGTTAAAAGCCATTCATTCTGATATTCGCAAATAACGAGTACATGTCTTGGTGCTTCGCTAAATGAATTTTTTTTAAAAGCTAGACGAACAGTAGCACCGAAAAAATCTTTAAACGTATCCATAAATCCTCCAATACTCCCGGAAAGAATTCTTTCCTGATGAAGCACACTCTTCTTATGTAACATTCGTACCATTATTATAACATTTGCTGCTGAAGAAAGTTCGTTCTAAAAGAGTTTAAACGCTGGCAGATTTACAGATCAGTAATAATTCCCATTGATTCAATATGCTGCTTCGCCTCAGCATCGCCTAAATTATAGATCATTTGATATACTTGAACGATTGTATCATCGTATTGATCATTTTCACGATCATGATGATATTGTACATATGGTACATGGGCGCGAAAAAAATTTTGCCATTCCATTGAATAATTTTGATCAAACAGTTCACGAAGTTGAATAATTTCATCATCTGTTGCTTCTATTTTAAAATTCCATGCGGAATCGGTCCGACTTTTTGTGATTTCGCCAGTTCCTACAGTAATATAATACGTCTTTTTCTCTTGACTCATTACAAATCCTCCTTTTTTCATTTTGAACTGCAGTTTTTGTCTGCTTTATATTGTCACTATCGATCCATGCCATAAATACTTGTATTTTCTTACTAGCATTCGTTTTTTTCTAAGCCTTTACTCATCTTTTTCTCATTATTTTCATGTATAATAGGAATAATTATCGTCCATTTAGGGTATTGTATAAAAAATTGGGGGTGATCCTATGAAATTGATAGACGAAATTTTTGAATTTTATCGTGATAAATTGACCGGAGATGACGAAGATATTGACATGCTCGCATTTGCTTTATTAGAAGAAATGACATATGACGATTTAATGAATATCATTAAAGATTTAGATAAACAGGAGCTTTATGACTTAATCGGGTTATATATGATTGAAACTTTAAAAGGTAAATTTGCTCAGGAAAGCTACGGCCAACAGCGGGCACCATCTCCGCAATCACGAAACCTACATTAAAAGCGCATACATACTTTTTTTAAAAAAGGGTACTGCACCCCAGAAGTTAGAGTTAAAAATCTAACCTCTGGGGTGTTTTTGTATGGCGAAGTATAGTGAAGTACTTAAATTTAAAAAAAATGAAAGGGCGGCCTTCTATGTCTAAAAATCATAAAGCAAAATTACCAAAACAAGAAAAAGAGTTATCTCGTGAAGAACTATTAGAACGAGAAAATGAACTTCTACGTTTAGAGAATGCCTATTTAAAAAAGTTAAAAGCTTTTCAAGAAAATCCGAATGCCTCCCTCGAAAACCACAAACAGCGTTGGCATTCGAGCTCAAAGAAAAGCAACATATGCGGATAATGCGGCAATGGAAAATTTCTTTGGGATTCTCAAGCAAGAGATGTATTATGGAGAAGAATTAGCATCTTATGAAGAGCTAAAAAAACAAATTGTTGAGTACATAGATTACTACAATAATAAGCGGATAAAGGTAAAATTGGCTGGTTTAAGTCCAATACAATAGCAAACTCAAACCAGCCAATCAGCTGCTTAATAAAAACTCTAACTTTGTGGGGTCACCACCATCCGTTCATAATAACCAGCTTCTTTCATTTTTTAGCTCAAGAAAGCCTTAAACATCCAAATTTGCTTTTTCAAGCTTTGTTTAATAGCAATTAGCATATCCGCAGTTCCTTCATCATTCGCTTCCTCTGCTAACTCAATTCCTTCCTGAAGTTCATCGACCATCGTTTCAAAATCAGTTGTAATCGTGCTTACCATCTCTTCTTCCTTTTCAGTGCCCGTTGCTTCTTTGACAGAGGCCATCTTTAAACAGTCCTCCATCGTCGCAACAGGATTCCCTTCAAGTGCTAGAATCCTTTCTGCTAGCTCATCGATATGTTGATTTGCTTCATTGTAAAGCTCTTCAAACTTTTCATGTAAAGTGAAAAAGTGCCGTCCTTTTATATACCAATGATAGTTATGGAGTTTCACATAAAGAACGGTCCAATTGGCTACTTGCTTATTGACAGCTTGTACTAATTTGTTTGACATTTTATCAACCTCCCATTCCTATAATACCCAAGATTTTCACACTAAAACGTAATACTTACAAAAGATGAGACGATTCATGTTAGAATAGTCTTTGACCATATAATTTGTCATTTTTGTTACAATAGCAAAAAATATATGAATAATGACGTCAGGAGAGGGAGAGAATGTTAACCGTTTTAATTATTTGCATCATTATTGTTTTTGTGGTGCTGCTGCTATCCGTATTAACTACTAGCAAAGCCTATTCTTATAAGCATTCTGTCGATCCATTAGAAGATAATCCTCACTTAAATCAGGATAGGGACACAGATCAATCAAATAAATAAGCGAGGAAAACGATAATGAGTATCACTTCAATATTAGTTGGACTTATTTTTGTTCTAAACATGTTTTTAGCAACCATTGTTATTTTCTTGGAACGAAAGGATGCAGGTGCGACTTGGGCCTGGATACTGGTCTTATTTTTTATTCCTGGACTAGGGTTTGTAACATACTTGTTATTTGGCAGAAATCTTGCCCGTTCAAAAATGTTTCAATGGGAGGATCAAAAAAAGGTGGGAATCGCCCAATTAATTTCCAATCAATTATTAGAAATTTGCACCAATAAATTTTCCTACCGCAATGAGCTTGAAAAAAAATATCACGACCTCATTTTAATGCACTTGAGAAATAATGATGCACTGCTGTCTCAAAATAACGAAGTGGCAATTTTTACAGATGGCCATGATAAATTTAAAGCATTGTTTCACGATATTGCCGCAGCTAAGGATCATATTCATTTGCAATACTATATTCTTAAACGGGATGAACTTGGTCAAAAACTATTAAATGCTTTAATTCGCAAAGCTAAAGAAGGGATTAAAGTCCGGATCTTATATGATGATCTTGGTTCAAGAACTTTGACGAGGAGTTTCTTCAAGGAGCTTCGAAACGCCGGAGGGGAAGTTGAAGCGTTTTTTCCATCCAAATTAAAATTTATTAATCTACGCCTGAACTTTCGCAATCATCGCAAGTTAGCCATTATTGATGGAAAAATTGGATATGTGGGCGGCTTTAATATTGGAGATGAATATTTAGGGAAAAATCCGCGATTTGGCTATTGGCGAGATACTCACCTCCGTATTGTCGGCAATGCTGTATACGCCATTCAAACCCGGTTCATATTAGACTGGAATCAAGCATCCCATCGCCATAATATTCATTATTCCGATAGCCTCTTTCCAACTTTGAATTCTACGGGAGAAGTGGGTATCCAAATCGTAACGTCAGGGCCTGATTCTGAGTGGGAGCAAATTAAAAATGGCTATATAAAAATGATTTCTTCTGCTAAGCAGGCTGTATGGATTCAAACACCATATTTTATTCCTGATGCAAGCCTTCTTGATGCATTGCGTATTGCTTCTTTATCAGGAATTGATGTGCGAATCATGATCCCAAATAAACCCGATCATATGTTTGTTTATTGGGCTACATACTCCTACATCGGAGAAATGATCAAGGCTGGCGCAAAAATTTACATTTACGATAATGGATTCATTCATGCGAAGACCATCATTGTTGATAATGAGATCTCCTCTGTCGGTACAGCTAATATTGATGTGCGCAGCTTCCGTCTAAACTTTGAAGTGAACGCCTTCATTTATAATCATGATATTGCTCATGAGCTGACACAAAGCTTCGAAGAGGATATGAAGCTATCGTGGGAGCTAACCGATGAAATTTATCAAAAACGCTCACTTGTCATTCGCTTCAAAGAATCTGTCTCACGACTGCTATCACCCATCCTATAAGAACAGCAATGCTAGTAGTTCATGCTCGTCTTTGGACAAACGATAATGACCGGTCCGGACCCAGATGACTTATGGTAAGGAGCAGTTTTTTGGCGACTTGTGACTTGTGCTAGAGGTAAAGCCCGGAACACTATAGACGAGGCAGCAATAATGCTCCTCTCTCTACCCAACAATGCAATGGGAAAAGGCCGATTGCAATAATCGGCCTTTTTTATTTTTACCCGCGCAACAAACTCAATTTTTTTGGGCGGGCATAGCGATTTTTTAAGCAAATACTTGTTTTAAATCTTCCTTTGACTGTTCCAACCAAAAACGCATCAGGCGCTTTGCTCCTTCTAAATCGTGAAGCTTCGCTTGCCCACATTGTTTTTCATTTGCTGCAGGAATTTCAACAATTTCAACTGCTGATCTCATTGTATCTTCAAGCAAATCAATAATTTCCTCGACAGTTGGTTCACCGCTAACAACAAGATAATAACCTGTTTGACAACCCATTGGAGAAATATCAATAATGTCAAAATGCTCATATTTCTCCGCATGCTCACGGATATTAAAGGCTAATAAATGTTCCAATGTATGAATAGAATCCGGCTTCATCGCTTGCTTATTCGGTTGGCAAAAGCGGATATCAAATTTATTGACAACTCCATCTGTCCCTACTTTATGAACACCACAATGTCTTACATAAGGTGCCTTCACAGCATTATGATCGAGCTCGAAGCTTTCAACTGATGGCATGTTTCTTCACTCCTTTATTTATTAAAAATCGTTATCCAGTTCATTTAAAAACATTCTAACGAAATCCCTAGTAAGTTTATCAATTTAATGTGTAATACTCGTTCATAGACTAATATATCATATTATGTTATCTTTTTGAAGAGTTACAGTTAAGACGATTAATTCATTTAATTGGAAAGTGAGACGAAAAGAAATGCTGAGAAAAATCATGATCGGCATCATTCGATTTTATCAAATTGTGATCTCCCCGCTGAAACCGCCTACTTGTCGATTTTACCCTACTTGTTCCCACTATGGAATCGAGGCGATAAGTCGGTTTGGACCGATAAAAGGCGGTTGGTTAACAATAAAAAGAATTTTAAAATGCCATCCTTTCCATCCTGGTGGAGTTGATTTAGTCCCTGAGAAAAAAAAGCCGAACTCATAGCTTTTCCTTGTAACCATCAATCACTAAGTCAAGTTTTCCTGTGTTAGGATGAATAACAAGGCCATGGACAGGAATATCTTCTGCCAAAAGAGGATGCTTTTTAATCATTTCTACACTATGAGAGACACTTTCTTTGACATCTTGAAAGCCTTGAAGCCATTTTGTCACATTAATTCCAGAGTACGTGAGCATCTCAAACGTCTCCTCTGTAATCCCTCTCTCTTTCATGTTATCAATCATTTGACCCGCTTTCATCCCAGCCATTCCGCAATCATGATGACCAATTACTAATATCTCATCTGCCTGAAGCTGATATACTGCGACAAGAATGCTTCGCATAATGCTACCGAATGGGTGCGATACGAGTGCACCAGCATTTTTCACAAGCTTTACGTCACCATTTCCTATATTTAACGCTTTAGGAAGCAATTCGGTTAATCTTGTGTCCATACAGGTAACAATAACCATTCGTTTATTAGGAAATTTAGTGGTCGAGTAGGCTTCATATTTCATTTCCTTAACAAATTCCTCATTGTATTGAAGAATCTCATCTAATAGCTTCATCATGACTCTCCTTTGCTTACAACACCGTGAAATTATGCGTAAATAACCTGCTAGTATCCCTTTATGGGGAATATTGTTGATAAAACAATGTTCGATTCAATGCTCCTTTCAGCTATGCTGGAAGGTTCTCTAATTCCATGGAAAAAAGGAATTTTTTCTTGCAATTATATCATAGATATAATAAGATACTATAGTTAATCGGAACGATTACGGATTGATACTAATTATTAAATCGGAATAATTTCGTTTATATTATCGTTAAGATTTTCGGTTATTCAGCTAAAATGAATGACTGACAACAAAAAATAACATAGAACAATAGAGTTTTATATAAGGAGAGCCATATTATGCGTGCTAAAATCAGTTTACTCATATTGCTTTTGCTCCTTGCTGTAGCAGGCTGCGGGTCAAAGGACAATAACACAAATAAAGAAACAGCAGGGGAAAAACTCCATATTTATACAACGGTATATCCGCTGCAATATTTCACAGAAGAAATTGGAAAGGAACTCGTTACGGTCAATACTATTTATCCACCTGGTGCCGATGAACATACTTATGAACCTTCGCAAAAAGATATGATCGAATTAGCGCGCTCTGACCTTTTTATTTATGTCGGTTTAGGATTAGAAGGCTTTGTCAATAAAGCGAAACAAACATTAGAAAATGAAAATGTTCATGTAGTGGCTGCCGGTGAACATATTCACTTTGATAAAGAGGAAGTACATACCGACGATGAACAAGAGCAACATGATGATGGTCATGACCACGGAGATATTGATCCTCATGTGTGGATTGATCCATTGTTCGCGAAAGAGCTTGCAGAAACAATTAAGGATGAGCTTATCCAACACCTTCCTGACCATAAAGAGCAACTCGAAGCAAATTATACTGTACTTTCCAACCAATTAGATGAATTAAATCAACAATTTAAACAGTTAATCGAGAAAGCAGAACATAAAGAAATCATTGCCGCTCATGCTGCCTATGGGTATTGGGAAAAACGCTACGGTATAAAGCAAATTAGCATCTCAGGTTTGTCTTCTTCAAACGAACCTACGCAAAAGCAGCTGAAAGAAATTATTACAATGGCAAAAAGGCACGGGCTTAAACACATCTTTTTCGAACAAAATGTCAGCTCTAAATTAGCAGAAATTGTCCAAGGAGAATTAAATGCAGAGCCCTTATATCTCCACAATTTATCCGTTTTGACAGCGCAAAATATAAAAGACAACAAAACGTACTTTTCAATTATGGAAGATAACTTAAAAGCATTAGAAACGGCACTCATTGAAACGAAATAAGCAAAAGGGGAGTCTATAGACTCCCCTTTTGCTTATAACGATTTGGATTTCGGACAAATATGGACTTTTACTTGCCCTAACACCGCTTTGACGGCGGTAAATCACAGCTTGAGAATGTCAGATTTCCCTTTAGATGAAAAGGCCACAAAAATACAAGTGCATACAAACGAGGCACTATCTCCGCTTGCATTGAAGAATGGAAATTTTCCGAGCCATTCTTTATAACATTTCTCTTAAAACTCTTCTCAGCAATTTTCTTGAGGCATTTCGCGGAATTTGCTCAACAAAATATACTTTTTTAGGCAATTTATAGTTAGCAAGCTTCCCTTTGCAATATTCCTTTACCTCTTCTTCAGTCAAATCTGCTTTCGTCAAGACAAAAGCCACCGGTACTTGACCCCATTTCGGATCAGCAACACCAATCACACCTGCATCCTCTATTTGTGGATGAGATGTAATAACCCCTTCTATTTCCGCAGGATAGATATTTTCCCCACCAGAAATAATAAGATCGGAGCGGCGATCCTGCACGAAAAGAAAGCCGTCCTTATCCAAATAACCGATATCACCCGTTTTAAACCAACCATCTAGAAAATATTTCTCATGCTCGTGTTCACGATGCAAGTATCCCTTTGTGACATTAGGACCTTTGACGATTATTTCGCCAGATTGATAAGCACCTGCCTCACTGCCATCTGCAGCAATTATTTTCAATTGTGACGGAAACAGCGGTTTTCCAGCAGAACCTAATTTCTCAATGCTGTACTCCGGAGCCAGTGTGACAATTTGAGAAGAAGTTTCGGTCATACCATACGTTTGATAGATGGGAATATTGCGTTCAACACATTGTTCAAGCACTGAGAGCGGAGCAGGTCCACCTCCTAAAAGCATGCACCGAAACGTTGTGGGCAGTTTTTCCTCCCCTAAGGAATCAAGTAATCTTATCATCATCGTCGTAACGACAGACATAATCGTTACCTTCTCATCCTTAATCACTTTTATTACTTTATCCGGTTGAAAGGTGTCATGAAGAACGAGTTTCATCCCATAGATCAGACTTCTCATTAAGATCGAATAGCCGCTAATATGAAATAAAGGAACCGCACAAAGCCAACTATCCTCCTCATGAATACCTAAATTAAGAGCAGAGCCCGTCGCACTCCACCAATGATTGCCATAAGTTTGCAAGACGCCCTTTGGGTTTCCTGTTGTACCAGAGGTATACATAACTGTACATACCGCTTGCAATTCAATTTCTTCCAAAATGACCGGCTCTTCAAACGGGACGGCATCGATTGTCTCTTTCCAAACAAGCGTCAGTCTATCTAGTTGACTCGAAACCACGCTAATTTTTTCAACAAAGTCTCTTTCTGTGATAAGGAGACCAGTCTTTGAGTCACTGAGCTGCCACAAAAGTTCTTCCGCTGTTAAGCGATTATTTAAAAGAACAGCAACCCCGCCTATTAATTGTAAGGAAACAAGGACTACTGCCGTATCAAGATGGTTCTTCAAAAGACAAGCGACATAATCCCCTTTTTTCACTCCAAGTTTTTGTAAATATCCGGCCTTCCGATAAGACAGTTCGTACAACTGTTTATACGTGTAGTTTTGTCCTTCAAATCGAATCGCTACACGATTCGGCGTCAAAGAGGCTCTTTTTATAATCAGATTCGGTATCATTTGATTGTTCATCTTCTATCACCGCAATTGATAAAAAGTAAACAGCCTGATGACTTCATCAAGCTGTTTCAAAAAAACTTTTCTCGAATCAAGGGAAACGAGGAAATTGACCGAAATCAGGTTTGCGCTTTTCTTTAAAGGAGTCACGGCCTTCCTTCGCTTCGTCCGTTGTGTAATAAAGAAGTGTAGCATCTCCAGCAAACTGTTGCAGACCGGCAAGTCCATCCGTGTCAGCATTCATCGCTGCTTTTAAGAAACGAAGAGCCGTTGGGCTTTTCTCTAGAATTTCTTCACACCATTTAATTGTTTCTTCTTCCACTTGCTCAAGTGGTACAACCGTATTAACAAGGCCCATGTCTAATGCTTCCTGAGCATTGTATTGACGGCATAAATACCAAATTTCGCGTGCCTTTTTATGACCGACAATTCGTGCCAAATAACCGGATCCATACCCAGCATCAAAGCTGCCAACATTCGGCCCTGTTTGACCAAACACGGCATTATCTGCAGCAATGGTCAAGTCACAAACAACATGTAATACATGTCCGCCGCCAATCGCATAGCCCTTAACCATCGCAATTACTGGTTTAGGAATAACACGAATTAAACGTTGTAAATCAAGAACGTTAAGACGAGGAATTTGGTCGTCTCCGACATACCCCCCATGGCCGCGTACCTTTTGGTCCCCACCTGAACAGAACGCCTTATCTCCTGCTCCTGTTAAGACAATCACCCCGACATTTGAATCATCACGAGCATAAGCAAACGCATCAATTAATTCCGATACTGTTTTTGGTGTAAACGCATTATGTACGTGTGGACGATTAATCGTAATTTTCGCGATTCCATTGTATGTTTCATATATGATCTCATCATACTGACGTCCTGCAACCCACTCTACTGACATACAGCAACCTCCGTCATATAAATTTTGTGCTCTGTTCATTTTTGCTTCAGAGCCATGATTTTTAATTTAGGGTGTTTTTCAACTTCCCGTGTTCGACAAATACCCTTCTACTATTGTACCAAATTTTTCAGCATTCTCCACATGAATTGTATGTCCACAGTCTGAAACCGTTATCCATTCAGCATGATTGACGATATTTTGCATCTTTTTTGCAATTTGACAAAATTTCTGATCCAATGCTCCGGTAATGAGCAGCATATCGACTTTAAGCTCAGAAAGCTCCTGCCACCATGATGGCTGTGAACCAATACCCATGCCTTTTAAACTATTAACTAAACCTTGAGTCGAATTGCGCAACCGCTGTTCTCTTATTTGCTTCTGACTCTCATTTGGAAGACGTTTCTGACTCGCAAACAAAGGAATGTTCTCCCAATAATCAACAAAATCAGCCACTCCTTTTTCTTCAATGAAGGCGGCAAGTTTTTTGTCCTGTTCGATTCTTTGTTTTCGTTCAATATCAGACTCCAATCCTGGAGAGGCACTCTCCAGTACCAATTTTCTAACCTTGGTTGGGTATTTAGCTGCAAAGGATAGCGCAAGCCTTCCCCCCATTGAATACCCGACAAAATCAGCTTTTTGAATTTTTAATTTCTCCATTAACAGGAATAAATCATCAACTACTGACAGCATATGATACCGTTCTAGTTCTTCAGGAGAGTCGGATTTGCCATGGCCAATAATGTCGACCATAAATAATTTCGACTGTTTTCCCCATCGCTCTAAAAACGGAGTCCAATTTGAGCTATCACCAGTAAAACCATGAAGAAGAATGACTGGGAATCCATTACCATATGATTCGACATTATAGCGAACGCCGTCTATTACATGTCTCATAACAAGTCACCTTTCAAAAAACGACTTATTTCCCGGGAAACAAAATTCCACAAATCTCGATGTTCTGTTAAATTCGTGTCACGATTTGTCGTCATTTCCATTACTGATAATCCATTATTTTGCATATTTCGCAAGAAAGAGGAAGTAAAATGTTCCCAATCCGAAACAAGCTCATATGAGCCATTGTACATATGAATAACATGTTTGAAATCTAAATCTAATGGAGTTCCAAACAAGCGCTCAAAATTTTTACGGTGATTGGCTTGAGGTAGGAAAGAAAAAATCCCGCCGCCATTATTATTAATCACAATAATTTTCATATTGAGATTATAAAGTTTCGCTGCCATCAACCCATTTAAGTCATGAAAAAAGGTCAAGTCTCCAACAACAAGATATAGTGGGTCAAGAACCGTTGATGCCCCCAAAGCCGTTGAGACCGTCCCATCAATTCCGTTCGCCCCACGATTGGCCATAATTTTAATTGATTTTTTATTAAAATGGAAGAATGAATCTAAATCACGAATTGGCATGCTATTCCCAACAAATAATGTTGCTCCCTCAGGAAGGACTTCTGAAAGCTGATGAAAAAGCTTTGCCTCACTTAACTGAGGAAGCTCTCTAATTCTTAAAAGGTTTTCCTTTGTAAAAACGTTTATCTCTCGCCATTTTAAGAGAAATGTACTTGAATTCTTCTTCCCAACATAATCAGCGATATCATCACAAAAAGCAGATTCACTGCAGTAAATCATTGAAGTTGACAATAAGGAGGGATCTCTATAACCCGATCCGCTATCAATCACCCATTGTTCTGCGTCCTTATTCTCGTTCAAAAATATCGTTAATGCTTTGGAAACAGGCATCGCCCCAAAACGAATAATAATGTCAGGCTTGAGGGCTTTTTTTGCATCCTCGTTTCTTAAAAATGTATCGTATGTATCGATAATATTTATTCCATCATGCTGTCCACTTCGCAATTGTGAAAGCGGATCAGCAATGATTGGAAATTGCAACTGGTCAGCAAAGCGAGTAACCGCTTCAATAAATCGCTTCTCTTCAAGAGAACCACAAACAATGATTCCCTTTTCGTATTTCTTTAACTTCTCACCAAAATGTTCTATGAGTTCCCTTTGCATAGTTGGAATCCCTTGATGAATCGTCACATATCCTTCACCGCGCTTTTCAAGGTGGAAAAGATTTTCCTGTTGTAGGTTCGGCACTAACGGTTCCCTGAATGGAAAATTTAAATGCACCGGACCCGCTGGAGCTAAAGTAGCCGTTGCCGCTGCCCGTGCGCACACGCTTCGAACATAGCTTTGCATTTCCTCTGTCTTTTCTGGGATTGCCATCTCCACAAACCATTTCACGTGCTTGCCATACAAATGGATCTGATCAATGGCTTGCGGTGCCCCAACATCTCTTAGCTCATGAGGACGATCCGCCGTTAAAATGACTAATGGTACACGTGAATAATATGCTTCCACAACTGCAGGGTAGTAGTTTGCAGCAGCTGTTCCAGAGGTGCACAATAACCCTACCGCTTTGCCTGATGCTTTCGCAATCCCAAGGGCAAAGAATGCTGCTGAACGTTCATCTACATTGATATGAACCTGAAGCTCAGGATGCTCAGCCATTACCATTGCCATAGGCGTGGAGCGAGAACCGGGGCTAACAACAACATCTGTTACACCTGCTTGCACCAATTCCGCGACAAAAGCGGCTATATATGATGTTAATGCTTCTTGATTACTCATTTTCTAAACCTCCAAGAGCGGAAAGCATCGGCCGAAACTTAATGTTTGTTTCAGCATATTCACTTTCGGCATCTGAATCCTCAACAATTCCACAACCTGCAAATAGGGAGGCTTCGCTTCCTTGTATAAGGGCAGAACGAAGCGCAACAGCAAATTCACCATTTCCTTGATAATCGAGCCATCCAATCGGAGCACCATAAAAGCCGCGATCCAACGCCTCAATCTTTCTTATTTTTTCCACCGCTTCTCTCTGAGGCAAGCCCCCTAATGCTGGAGTCGGATGCAGCGAATCAACCACCTGCAATAATGTGCTATCCTCTAACGCCTCTCCAACGATGGGTGTATATAAATGTTGAATATCTCTCATTTTTAAAAGAGTCGGCTTTGTAGGAAGTTCAATCTGTTGACATACTTTTTCCATAGCTGCTTTAATCATTTCTACCACATAATGATGCTCAATTAAATTCTTCTCATCGCTTAGCAATGTTTCACCTAAGTGCTCATCCTCTTCTTTCGTCTTCCCCCTTGCAATTGACCCCGCCAAACAAGTAGAAAATAACTGGCCATTATCTTTTTTGACCAATCTTTCAGGAGAAGCACCGATAAAGCAATCACCGTTTGATTCTAATGCAAAAGTAAAACTTGCTCTTTGTTCTTTTAACAGACGTGGAAGAACGAAATCAGCCGCTACTTTATCTTTAAAGAATAATCGTAGTTCTCTTGCAAGGACGACCTTTTTTAGTTGTCCAGCCTTCAAATCCGCAACTAGTTTTTGGACTGAATCCTTCCATTCATCAGGATTGACAACCTCCTCTTTCTTTAAAATCTGTGCCATTTCCAACGCTGCTGAGGAACTAGCAAATGAAAGAATAGTTTGTCTATCACTAAAGACTTTTTTCCAAACTGTCATATCATCATACTGCGTACATACAACATTCGTCGTTAAATATGTCTCTCCGTCTACTAACGTTAATAAAAATTGCGGAAGGTGAAATAAAGAATGGCTATATTGAGACCATAATGAGGTTTTCTCCTTCAGCGGATCGAAAGAAAACCCCCCAAACGCTAACGGACCTGTCCCTCTTTTGCCATCACCATTAAAAACAATCGCTTCCTTTATAAGGTCATCCCACTCTTTTTCCACTGCTTCGAAGCGGTCGGATAATTGCTCATTTTGAATTTGCTTGCAAATTCCCAAACCAATTAAATACGTTTGTTCTTCCGGATCCTTCCAAAAAAAACGTTCACCATAAAATTTGTCTTTTCCAGCAGAAAAAAAAGACAGCGGTTCTATATGTTCGACTTTCTGAACTTCACTTACTAATATGGGGGCCAAACTTTTTTTGGCTTTCTTAATCGCTTGTTCAATCCCTTTTTTTAGTTCCGTTTCAAGTATCGTAACCAAAAAATCCCCTCCAATAAAAAGGCTCTTTATGTACTGTTGCATTCCTATAAGATCATAAAATGAATCATAACAATATGAAATTGCTTTCATAAAAACTGTGTTTAACGACATCCTTGCTTAACTATATCGTTCTAGCTCATTTTTACTGCATCGAAAAAAGCGGGGGTATTCTCACAAAGTGTGAAAATAAGCGGCATCGTCTAACATAGCTTTCATAAAAATAATAACAGTCTTTCCCTGCTTTATCTAGAATACAAACTTATTTTAAAATACACCTCTACCTATTGAAATGTCAATGACAGCAGTCACTTTCTCCCGACTATTTACCTTATTATATTATTGACTTGCTTTTACTATATAATCATAGTATTCACTACTGGTAATTTCGTCCTATAATAACTGTAAAAAGACATTGACACCCTTCCCCTGATTGCCTAAACTTGAATTTGGATGTTATCCAACTTGAAATTGATGTAAGTATTACTAATAATACTTTTATACGATTGTTCAGTCCAATTACGATTCTTTGATTTTTTTAGATGCATGAAAAAGGAGAGGGAGAGACATGCAAACAGAGACAAAGATAAGTTACCCACCTGTGTCTCCAAACAAAAGCTGGAGGGTTTGGTGGAAGCTGACTAGGCCCCATACGTTGACAGCTGCATTCGTTCCCGTTTTACTAGGAACGGCTTTGGCAATCCATGAAACAACGATTCATATGGGATTATTTCTGGCGATGCTTGTAGCCAGCTTACTCATTCAAGCTGCCACAAACATGTTTAATGAGTACTACGATTATAAAAGAGGGCTAGATACAGAAGAATCCGTCGGTATAGGCGGTACCATCGTTCGTGATGGAGTCAAGCCGAAAACAATTATGCAAATTGCATTAAGCCTTTACGGAATCTCTATTTTAATTGGCATCTATATATGCATGAATACATCATGGTGGCTAGCTGCCATTGGATTATTTTGTATGATTATTGGCTACCTTTATACAGGGGGACCACTGCCAATTGCCTATACGCCATTTGGTGAAATTTTCGCCGGCTTCTTTATGGGAATGGGAATTATTTTAATTAGTTTTTATATCCAGGTTGGCACGGTCACAACAGCAAGTGTCTTAATTTCAGTGCCAATTTTTATCCTTGTTGGGGCCATCCTATTAGCCAACAATATCCGGGACCTAGACGGCGACAAAGAATTCGGTCGAAAAACACTTGCGATTTTATTAGGAAGGAAACATGCAATCTTTTTATTAGCTGCCATGTTTACCGTCTCCTACGCTTGGATCTTCGCATTAATGATGATCGGCCATTCTTCCGTGTGGTTAGCTCTCGTCGTTTTAAGTGTTCCAAAAGCTGTAAAAGCAACAAAAGGATTTATCGGTAAAACTTTACCGATTCAGATGATGCCCGCAATGCAATCCACAGCACAAACGAACACGATCTTTGGGTTTCTATTAACCATTGGACTATTCATTGATTATTTCATCAATTAATAGACAAGGATTTGAGAGGTGTGATTAGACACCTCTCTTTTTTGTCCCCTTTCTCGCTTCCACCATAATCGACAGATTCTCTCATCGAAATTTGACAGGTTACTAAACATTTGTAAAAACAAGGAATAAATTACTACTATTTTATTTTTATTACATATTTTAGTAATTTCATATAGTTCATTCTTTTCATTTTTTGTAAAACTCTTTATATGACTGTAACGTTACATCCAATTTACAGGGGAATTACAGACAAAGGAACTAAAAACGACAGGGAATAAATTACTGATAACCGAAAGGAAGACATTACCAATCTACCGTTTTTGAATTTTCTGACATTTAATCGCTATAATTCGACAGGATTTCTCCTTCTCAGCCTATATAGTAATTTGTAACATTCATGATTTGACATTATGCAAACAAAGTGGAAAGGAGGATCGTACATCTCGCTACACAAAAGCAATTATTCGAGAGGAGGAGCTAGGTTGAAGAGATATTTAAGTATTCTACTCACATTTCTAATGCTTGTGTCTTTAGTAATACCAAGTACAGGTTTCGCTGAAACAAAGGAAGTTAGTCGAGCATTAAAGAACAGTAATCAAATCGCTCAATCGAAAATAAGCACGCACCTCATTGAAGAATTTACAAAGAACAAAGGGAAAATAACATTTTTAGTAAAATTCAAAGAAAAAGCAGATGTACAAAAAGTTGCTAAAAACGCAGCTAGCACGGCAAAAAAGAATGGATTATCATCAACAAACATTGAATATGCACAACGATCAGCTGTTGTTTCCGAACTTAAATATACTGCATTAACCACACAAGATAATGTGAAGCAATTCCTCGATAAACAATTAGAAGAAGGCGCTGTCAGTAACTATGAATCGTTTTATATCGTCAATGCCATTGCCGTTACTGGAACAAAAGAAGTCGCTGAAAAAATTGCTCATTTTCAAGAAGTTGAAAAATTACTTCCCAACGAAGAAAGAAAATTGATTGAAGCGACCGTTGATAAAAAAGCTGAACCTGTTCAATCCAAGGTTCAAAATATCGAATGGAACGTCGAGAGAGTCGGCGCACCTGATGTTTGGAACCTTGGAATCGACGGATCTGGAATCGTTGTCGGCGCAATCGATACAGGTTCACAATGGGACCATCCAGCATTAAAGGAAAAATATAGAGGGTACAATGCCGCCACAGGTGAAGTAGACCACACGTATAGCTTCTTTGATGCGGTAAACGGACGGGCTGCTGCATACGATGATCATGGTCACGGTACTCATGTTACCGGTACGATGGTCGGAAGCGAGCCAAATGGGGCAAATCAAATTGGGGTTGCTCCAGGAGCAAAGTTTATTCATGCTAAAGCCTTAAACGCTGCTGGAGGTGGGACAGATGCTCAGCTTATCGCAGCTGGTCAATGGATGCTAGCTCCTGGTGGAGATATCACGAAAGCTCCAGATGTTGTCAATAACTCTTGGGGTGGTGGTAGAGGATTAGATGAATGGTATCGCGATATTGTAAGAGCATGGCGGGCTGCTGACATCTTCCCAGAATTCTCTGCAGGAAATACAACATTAACGAATCCAGGAGGCCCGGGATCTGTTGCAGTACCTGCTAACTACCCTGAATCATTTGCTACTGGGGCAACTGATTCAAACAATAATTTAGCAAGCTTTTCATTACGAGGCCCTTCTCCATACAATGAAATCAAACCGGAAATTTCAGCTCCTGGTGTCAACATACGTTCATCTGTACCAGGAAGTGGCTATGAAGGAGGATGGAATGGAACATCGATGGCTGGTCCGGCTGTTGCCGGCGTTGTCGCCTTATTATTACAGGCAAATTCCAGTTTATCTGTTGATGAACTTGAAGAATTGCTACTCGATACAGCAACACCTCTAACCAATAGCCAGTATCCAGAGTCCCCGAATAATGGATTTGGCCATGGTCTAGTCAATGCTTTTGATGCAGTTTCATCGATAATTGAGGGATTAGGGACGATTGAAGGCTCTGTAACGATGGAAGGAGAAGATACAGAGGCACCTGTCTTTGAACATACTCCTTCCGAGGAAGTTTACTCAAAAATGGATTTAGACCTAACCGTTTTGGCAAGTGACAATATTAGTGTTACTTCTGTCACTGTTGATTATGTTAATTCAGAAGGAAAGGAAGGCTCAGTTCAAGCTAAAAGAACATCCGGTGACTTCCGGTCCGGTTCCTTTGTTGCCACTATTCCAGGAGAAGATGTGGTAGAAGGAACACTCAGCTATACGGTAACAGTGAACGATTTTGGAAATAATTCTGTAACCAGTGAACAATACGAAACAAATGTCATAGGTGGAATCACTATCGGATATTCAACAGATTTTGAATCAGAGCCCGCTGGTTGGACTAGTTATGGAGAAAACAATTCTTGGGCTCGTGGCATCCCTACTTCCGGTCCTGGTGGAGCAGTTTCAGGTGAATACGTATATGCCACTAATCCTGAAGGAACCTATAACAACAATGAAAATTCAACATTGCTGATGCCGCCGATTGATTTACCTGAAGGCAATGCCTATCTGCAGTTCGAGCATTGGTACAACATTGAGAACAATTGGGACTTCGCACACGTCTTTATCTCAACTGATATGCAACAATGGACACAAGCGCTACGTCTAACGAATATTCAAAACGCATGGTCCCCAGTTGAAATAGATTTATCCCAATATGCTGGTGATAGAGTCTACGTTGCCTTTAATCTAGATACAGACAGCAGTGTAGTCAGAGATGGCTGGTATATTGATGATGTAGCCTTATCCAATACATCCATCAATATAAAGAAGCCTGCTGGCAGCATTACAATACCAAAAGAAACAGCGAAGGATACAACAAAAGGAAAAAATGCTGAAAAGGTGGACCCAAATAAAATTCGTCCAAATCTATCTAAAAACGATCAAGTAGAATTAATTGAAAAGGAACTTTCAAATCTGCCTGTTAGTGCAAGAGTATCTGTATTAGAAAATGGCAGATCTGTAGGAACAAACCCAGCAGATGGGAGCTTTTCTTTCATTCATCCAGCCGGTAATTTTACATTGGTTGCTGAATCATATGGTTTCCGTTCAGAAGAACAAGCTGTAACCGTTGAAGCCGATCGAGTTTCAACTGCTAATTTTGTGCTTGAGGAACTGCCAAAAGCAACAATTAGCGGAACCATTACAAGTGCCAATTCTGGAGAAGCAGTCGAAGGTGCAACCCTCTTACTTGTGGAGGATGCCAATATAACGCCAGTACAAACAGATGCTGACGGAAACTATAGCTTAACTGCTTATGAAGGCACGTATACGTTAAAAGTTGCTGCACGAGGATTTATTGGAACAGAATTAGAAGTGAGCTTTGATGAAAATAAAGAGGTAAATATCGAACTTGAGCCTCTATTCACTTATCCTGGCGGAGAAATTGGCTACGATGATGGCACTCCAGAAAATGCTCGTGCCTATTACGATGCGGGGAATAAATGGGGTGTCCGCATGTCCCTGCCAGAAGATAAAGAAGAGGCGATTGTAACAGATGGTGTTTTCCAATTCCATGGAACGGATTGGCCATCTCCTGGAGCTACTGAGTTTGCCGTTGAAGTTTGGGATGCTACAGGTCCCGACGGCCTACCTGGCAAGAAATTAGCAGGTCCTGTTGAAGCAGAAGCGATTCGCGATTTAAACCAATGGACTATTGTAGATCTTCGTGACGAAAATATCCAGGTTTCGGGTGATTTCTACATGGTATACGTCCAAACTGGAGCGAATCCCAATACTCCTGGCCTGGCTACCGATGAAAACGGACCAAACGCAGGGAGAAGTTTCCAATCAGTTGCTGGCACTTGGTCCCCATCCCCTTCTAGTGAAGGAAATTATATGATTCGCGCTCGAGTGGATTATGAGGTTCAAGCTGTTCAAATCACCTCCCCTTCCAATGGCTACATGACAAATGAACCAGCGATCGAAGTCGAAGGGAAAGCATCACCTACAACAACCATTTCTTTGCTGAATAACGGTGAGGAAGTTGAAGAAGTAACAGTTGGAGAAGATGGTACATTTAAAATTCCAGTTACTTTAAGCGAAGGTGAAAATGAACTACAAGCAGTCAATTATTTAAATGGAGAACGAGCAAATGAATCTGAAACTGTCACCGTCATTCTCGATACAGAAGCACCTCAACTAACGATCACAAGCCCAACAAACGGGGAAAAGATCAATCGCGAAACCGTTACAGTTGAAGGCGAAGTAGTCGACTCCCATTTAGATTATGTCGAAGTAAATGGGCAAAAAGCTACTGTTACTGACGGCCGTTACGCAAAACGAATTTTATTAGAGGAAGGCTCGAACAATATCGAAGTGAAGGCCGTCGACTTAGCAGGAAATTCTGAATCTAAATCAATTACTGTTGAAGTCGATTATAGCGCACCAACGATTGCGAACTTAACTCCTACAAAGGATCGGGATGTCTCAGTTGGTCAGACAGTCGTCATTGAGTTTGATAGCGAACCGAATTTAAAAGCAAGGTTCTCCATCTTAATGCCATTGACCGATATTGGTGATGTCCAAAATGCAACCGAATTGCCGATGATGGAAACGGACGATGGACATTATGTTGGCTATTGGACGGTTCCAAATAATATCGAGGGCAAGGGAGCTGTAATCGAAGTGAATGTCACAGACAGCTTTGGCAATATAACTCGCGCTAAAGCGAAAGGAAAATTAAATATCGTCAAAAAAGGAAATAGCAACGGAAGCGTAAATGGGAAAAATTAATTCTTGATGCTCGATCGAATTTGGAGAGGTCTTTCAGCGATGAAAGACTTCTCCTTATTTCATTTCTATTCAGCTGTAGAAGGATACAATTCTCTCAAAAATTCAACTGATGCGGCAATTAACTCCTTTAGAACCTCCTCATCAATATCTGCCACTTTATTAATATAAACACACGCCTTGCCTGTCGTGTGTTTTCCAAATCTCTTAAGTAACTCATCTCTTTTTGACTCGCCCGGCGCAAAATATAAACTAATTTTCGCTTTACGTGGAGAAAAGCCCACCAAGGGAGCATCACCTTCATGCCCGGAAGCATATTTATAATGATACTTGCCAAATCCAATCATACTTGGTCCCCACATTTTCGCTTTATAACCTGTTACATCTGAAAAAATATCCAGTAATCGATATGCGTCCTCTCTTTTTTTCGGACTCTCCACATTTTCAATAAACTCTAGAACACTTTGATTATTTTCTTTTGTTTTTAGTTCATACATCGTCTGAGCGCTCCTTAAAGTATGACTTGTACTTTCCATTCTATTCTATTTTATGAAAGGAAGGCAATTTTAATATTGCCACTTTAATTAAATAACAAGCGTTGTTTCGGACTATAACAATAAAGGATTATAATTGCTAAAAATGAGGAGAAGATTCAATGGTAATATTGTTTATTATTAGTGAATGAGCATAATAATCCGATTTTCAAGGCAAAAAAAGCTGATATCAAAAAGTCCTTTTGGTACTGCACCCCAGAGGTTAGATTATTAACTCTAACTTCTGGGGTGCAGTACCTTTTAACAACCTTTTGACACAGCTTCTTTTCCCTATTTCACAATCGCAACAAATTTTTCTGCTTCTCTCGTTACTGCCTCGTAATCTCCTATGCTCGCCCCTTTTGTTAAGCTTGAGCCTGTTCCGATTGCATAAGAACCACTTTTGATCCATTCATTTGCATTTTCTACCGTGACACCGCCGCTAGGCATGAAGTTCCCATGTGGAAGCGGTCCCTTAAAATCTTTAATGATACTTGGTCCGAAAGCTCCTCCTGGAAAGACCTTAATGACATCTGCTCCCAGTTCCAATGCCGATAATGCTTCCGTCGGAGTCATCACACCCGGCATTACAGTAACTCGGTATCGATGACACATCGTAATGACTTCAGGTGAAAGATTTGGACCAACAATAAATTTAGCTCCTGCTAAAATGGCAAGGCGTGCTGTTTCAGAGTCTAACACTGTTCCGGCACCAACAATGACATCCTCTCCAGCGTACTTTTCCGATAATTTTTTGATAAGCTCCAACGCCCCTGGAACGGTCATCGTTAACTCTAAAAATTTAATGCCTCCTTGGTAAATAGCTTCACTGATAAGGAATCCTTGTTCTTCATTTGGCGCACGAATGACTGCGATAACTTTTTCCTCTTTCATCTTTGCCAAAACTTCAATTTTATCCATGAATGTTCATCCCTTATGTTTATTTAAAATTGGCTAGAATATTTTCTACTGCCATTAAGCTCATTTTATTAACCGCATCCACACTTGAAGCGGCCGCATGCGCTCCTAAAATTATATTTTCCAATTCAAGCAGTTCTATTTTTTCAGGTGGTTCCTTCTTGAAAACATCAAGTCCAGCTCCCCAAATTCGCTTATTTTTTAAAGCATCATAAAGCGCGTCTTCATCAATAAGTTCTCCGCGAGCTGTGTTGATCAGCACAGCCGTTTCCTTCATCATGCTAAATTCCTTCTCACTGAGTAAATCAGTTGTTTCCCGTGTTGCAGGCAAATGCAGGGTAATAAAATCGCTCTCTTTAAGAAGCGTTTCAAATTCAACATAGGTTGCATCGTACTCTTGTGCAAATTCATCGTCTGGATAAACATCGTAAGCAAGAATTTTCATCTCAAAGCCACACGCTCTTTTAATGACACCCCTTCCAATCGCACCTGTACCGATGACACCAAGTGTTTTTCCGTGTACACCGATACTTGCTTTTTTGCCCCAATTCAATGCACGGCATGATTTATCTATTTCCACTACTCTTCTCGCAATCGCTAACATAAGGGCGAACGTAAAATCTGCAACTGAATCAGAATTTGCATTGCGGGTAACGGTTACTGGAATGTTATGCCCCTTGCAAAACTCAATGTCAATATTATCTGTACCTACGCCGTACTTTGAAATCACTTTTAAGTTTTTGGCGCACGAAAGCACCTCCCCATTCAAAGGATCAATACCAACAATAACTGCATCGACATCAGCGATTTCCTTTTTCATTTCCTCTTCGGTCAAAATCCTTCCATATGGATTTTCGACAACTTCATAACCATTCGCAATTAAAATCCTTTTCGCTTCATCACTGTGCTTTCCAAATGAGCGTGGAGTGATTAATACTTTAGGCATCCGTTCCCCTCCTCTCTCAATTTGTTTTTGAAGAACATGATGTTAAACGGAAGTACTTTTCGACAGCAGCTAACGTTTCAAACGTTTTCGGTGAGAATCTGTCGATCACTTCCGATTCCTTTACAAAATCCGGTACAAAAAATGCTTGGACTCCTGCCTTATAAGCTGCCTCGATTCCCGCAGGTGAATCCTCAAGTACGATGGCGGCCTTCGGATTCACTTTTGCCCGAGTGCAAACTTCGAGAAATATATCCGGACTTGGTTTACCTCGTGCCACTTCCTCTCCAGAAACATATAAATCAATAAATGGGAGTGTATGCGAAATCGTTAGAAATCTATTGATTACCTCAACCGAACTGGATGATGCTACCGCAATCTTTATACCTTTGGATCTCAAAAATTGAAGCAACTCGTCCAACCCTTCTTTTTTAAAGCGAGGCCCTTTAATAAACGAATGTTCTAATTCATACTTTTGAAAACGCATATATGCTCGCCATTCCTGCACAGGTTGATCTGGATAATACTCAGCCATTTTACGAATAATATCTTGATTAGTAATCCCAATAAACTGCTCAAATAGCGCTCTTTCAAATGGGAAGCCATAATAGTGAGAGGTCATCTGCCACGCTTCATAGGCCAATTTTTCCGTATCAAACATTAAGCCATCCATATCAAAAATAACTAAAGATGGAAGTTCCAAGCTGATTCTCCTTTCGTTTGAATAGATGTTTACTCAGTACTTTCCTATGATAAATTACCTCGAAACAATTCAGTATTTACCACGTTATCCGGCTGCTCTTTTTGAATGACCCTTTCAACATCAGAAACTACTTTCTCACCCATTCCTCTCAAACATTCCATTGTATATGCCGAAGTGTGGGGCGTTACAAGAACATTGTCATATTTAAAAAATGGATGAGTATTATCAACTGGTTCCCCTTCTAAAACGTCTGTTGCCAGTCCAGCGATTTTACCGCTCTCCAACGCACGCAACACAGCATCCTGCTCCCATAATTCTCCACGTGCTGTATTAGTGATGTATACGCCTTTTTTCATTAAGGCAAACTCTCGATCAGAGAGAAGATGATAGCTTTTCTGATCAACATATGCATTTAATGAAATAATATCGGACTGAATTAATAACTCCTCTAATGCAACAGCTTCCGCTCCCTTTTGCTCTAACTGCTCTATTGTTTGATAAGGATCGTAAGCAAGTAATCTAGCATTAAATCCATATTTAAAAATCTCACCAACCCGACTTCCTATATTTCCTAATCCTATAATACCAACCGTTTTATCAGTGATTTGCCGTCCGACAAACTGAGCCCGCTCAACCCACCGTCCTTCTTTTGCTGCTGTCGCGGCTGAAACTGTCTTCCTTACCACTGCCAACAAGTTCGTAACGGCATTTTCAGCTACTGCATCTCTTTCTACTAAAGCGGACACAACTGTCACAATTGTACCCTTTTCTGTCGCTGCTTTAATGTCTATATTGTTATAACCAATGCCATGCCGTGAAATAATCCACGTTTCGTCTTTATGCTCAAAAAATTCTCTCGTAAAAAAAGGAGTGACACTAGAAATAATGATATTAAAGCCATGTAATTTTTCAGCTAATTCTTTCCCCGGAATATCTATATGAAAGGTAAATCTTTCAACTTCCCCAAGTGTTTTAAGACGCTCTAGTTGCCCAGGGCACTTTTCTCCAAAACTACTTGAATTGACAATTGCAATTTTATTTCCCATTGCTTTTATCCCTTTCTACTTCTATCAAACTGAAGAAATATCTTATTTTGTAGAGCAAGGCACTAACTAAGGTGAATTTGAATTTCATCGTTATTTTTTAATCGCTTTTAATCCTTCAGCTAAAGAAACTCTTTTACTATCTGGTACAGTTTGAAAAAAAACTTCAATCCCTCTATCATCTAGACTCTTTAAACATTCAACATCATCATTCGTTAAAGCGACGGTTGGGATCACAAATTGGGCATCTCCTTTTTTAGAAACTCCCCCTATATTAAGCCTAGTAACGGGAAGCCCGCTTTCAACAGCTTCTTTCACACTGGCAATATGTTTAAATAATAGAACAACGCTGTCATTTCCAAATTGATCACGATTCCATTTCTCCACAACCTCTTTATTGCTGTATACTTGAATCTTCAGCCCAGATGACGAATTCGTATTAATATAAATATCTTTCATAAATTCATCTGCTGCTGTTTCATCATCAATAACATAAAGCGCATTCGTACCCAAACCTTTTGACCATTTTGTCATGACTTGTCCATGAATTAAGCGCTCGTCAACCCTTACCAAGTTAATTTTCCCCATACAGACCTCCCTTTCGACACTAAAAATTTACTTCTTTATAAAGTTCCGATTCAAATGATAGATTCCAGCAACACTTGTCCCTCTCACCGTTTCGATTAATTTTGTTGTATCTTCTTCTGATTGAAACAAAGTCAATAATTCAATTAACATGGGCATATTGACTCCAGTTAATATATGCAACTCAAACTTGCTCAGCAGAGATAACGATACATTTGACGGACTTCCCCCCAACAAATCGACAAGGATGACTGTTTCTAATCCCTTTTTTTCATTCTCCACTACAATCTTACTAGCTTCTTCACGCAAATCATCTACTGATGCACTTGGTTTAAGAGCTAATGCACATAAATTTTCCTGCGGTCCCATAATCATTTCCGCACTTTTTATGAGCTCCTTGCCGAACTCCCCATGCGTAATCACTAAAATCGCACGCTTTGCCATATTCCCGCTCCTTTATTCTGTAGGAAACTTAACAAAAGTAAGTCGCCCACGTCAGATCATTAAATCTCCATTACAGTTTTAAAAACAAAAGCTTATAAAATCCGAAGCGCACCAAGGACAATTAATGTACCAGTTAGCCATAATAGCCCTCTTGTAATATTGAATCCTTTCTTATCAAAGTATAAATAAACACCCAATACGGTTAATAACGGCAATAAACCTGGTAAAATCGAGTCCAAAATATCCTGCAGAACGAATTCCTTTTCAGATAGTGTAAAAGAGAGTGAACTACTCACTTTTACATACGATCCGGCCAAGATCCCCATCATGAATAATCCAAGCACAGATAATGCATCAATCATCGTTTTAATTCGGCTTCCAGCTAAAATTTCTTTTGCGGCATTGCGACCTAAGCCGTAGCCCATTCTAACAAAATAGTAGCCGTACAAATATGTGACGAGCGTGAAGCAAATGAACGGAAACAATGCACCAATTGGACTGCCTGCCATTGCCCATGGCAAAGCTATGGCAATAAAAATATATTGAACGGTACCAGAGTCAATTGCATCTCCAATACCAGCTAAAGCTCCCATCAATCCTACTTTTGTATTGTTAATCATGTCAGGGCTTGGCGCTTCATCTTCCTTCCCTTCAGCAAATGCTTTTGCACGGGATTCTTCAAGAGATGCTGTAATGCCAGTCAGCGTCCCTCCACCCCAAATCGCTTGCGTATTAAAGAATAATAAATGTCTTTGGTACGCCTCGCTTAAATCCTTTTTATCTTTATATAATTTCTTTAAAATTGGCATCATCCCAAATAAAAACGATGGCGCGACCATTCTGTCAAATGTATGAGGAATTTCATTTGCCCACCACCATCGTGACCAAGCTTTAAGCAAATCTTTCTTGGTGATTGGCTCTGGATAATTCTCCGGAGTTTGCCTCTTTTCTTCCGCATTCATCTGTCATCCCACCTTTAAAGTTTTTACGCCGGTTCCTTTTTTCTTGTGAATAACACATATAGACCAGCTAAAATGGCTCCGAAAATCGCATAAGTTACCGTGTTGATTTCCAGCCCTTTTAAAGCAACACTCATAAAATAGGCAAGGAAGAAAAACAAAAGTAATTCCTTTTTGCCAATTACGTGCATAATAACAGCAATTCCAAGAGCCGCAAGACCACCGCCAACCACTTCTAAAACGTGAATAACCGGACCATCGCTAATAGAATTAACAAAATCAGCAACAACTGGTGCTCCAAAGTAAAGAGCCACAAACACTAATGGAACATAAAGAATAAAGCTTATTACAATTGGAATAATGATTACGGAAGTAAAAATTCCTCTGTCATTGACTTCTGCTGCATACTTGTCCAATATGCGTAATGCAAACGTATTTAAAAAGAAGCGAAATTGATAAGCATAGCTGCCTAAAATTCCAACTGGCACAGCAATCGCCACTGCCTTTTCTGGAGTGAAGTCACCTAGTACAGCGACAGTTACAGCAATAGCTGCGGCAATCGCAGGTTCACTCGGTAAAGCTCCACCTGGCGCTACCGCTCCCATATAAACCAATTGAATAGCTGCTGTAATAATCATTGCTTCTGTTATATGTCCTGTCACTATCCCCACAACCAGACCTGTCATTAATGGGCTAAAGCGCAAAGTTAAGGTAGCATAGCCAATCCCACGGGACATAACAATCGCTACCCAAATGGCTATTATTAGTGCTTGACCAACGGAAAGTGTTGCCATTTGTTTAATCACTCCCTCGTATAATTAAAATGTTAGTTATTTCACAAACTACTGCAATACTCTCCTCCCTCCATTAAAATAGAAGTGAAACCATCATATTTATACTAAATTACTTCTTTACCACACTGTGTCCCCCAAATTCATTTCGCAGGGCGGCGACCACTTTTGCTGAGAAGCTATCTTCTTCTAAAGAACGATTTCTCATCATAAGCGACAAGGCAATAACCGGTACAGGAACTTCTAACTCAAAGGCTGTTTCTACCGTCCATTTTGCCTCGCCTGACGATGCCACCATTCCACGAATATGTTCAAGTTCAGCATTTTTTTTGAAGGCAGATTCAGTCAGTTCCATTAGCCAGCTGCGAATGACGGAACCATTGTTCCAAACTGAAGCCACTTCTGCCAAATCAAAATCATAGCGACTTTGATTCAGCACTTGAAAGCCCTCGCCAATCGCTTGCATAAAACCGTATTCAATTCCGTTATGAACCATTTTTAAGAAATGGCCACTCCCAGATTCCCCCGCATATAAGCAACCTCCTTGAATGGAAATTGCTTTAAATATTGGTTCCAGCCGTTCAAAAACGTCGCGCCTGCCTCCGATCATTAAACAGGCTCCTCCATTGGCACCAGCGATGCCTCCGGATGTTCCAACGTCTAAAAAATCAATTCCCTTTTCATCAGCCTGGGCTGCACGCCGGACGGAGTCCTTATAATGCGAATTTCCTCCATCAATCACGATGTCATCCGCTTTCATTTTTTGGAGGAGTCCATCTATCACCATTTCGCTTGATTTCCCTGCAGGTACCATGACCCATACCACTCTTGGATGTGGCAAACTAGCCAGCATTTGCTCGATGCTATCCACAATATGCAGACCTTTATCTTTTGCTGCTAGTCTCACTTCGCTAGATCGATCAAAACCATAGACAGAATGGCCATTGTTTGCTAAGTTTAACGCAAGGTTATATCCCATTTTCCCTAAACCAATCATACCAATTTGCATCAAATCACTCCTTGTTTAAAACAAGTTGTTTATCATTGCTCACTTTGAGCACAGTAAAATAGGCAGGTGGCAAGCCTGCGATCATTGGGGCAGTCAAATGGCATTATTTTTTAATCTTTTTGTAGCGTCTCTCAAAATACCTTAAAGTGGATCGAGTAATACAGATTGCCCCAACAACATTTGTTACAACACACCAAGAACATCGAAAGAACAGCGTAACTCCTAGTCGCCTTATGCTGCAATGTAAAGCTAATAGCAGCAAAATAAATAGACAATTTATCCGAATGGCTTTGAAGCTTTTGTTTCATACCATGAATGGAACAGAGTTGCTATCCGTTTCCCCCTGTTCATCTGACAGCGGGACACTCTAATAAACCTGTGTGGAGCAGTCGGTATATGAAACCCCTCTCTGAATTTAAAACAGTATAAGTATGAGTGAGCAAAGCTCCTTTTGTTTGTGATACTGATATGAAGGTGCAACCAAATAAACACGCATATACGTGTAAATAAAATCAAACCAATGTAGACATACGTATGCCTTTTTCAAGCTGAATCAAAACAGCATGCAAGAAGCTCTTCTTAAGAAAACACATTATTCATAGCACTTTAACTTGGGTGTCAAACAAATAAAATTAAGAATACTCAAAAATTCATTTCACAAAAAATATTTGCAGCTATTTAGCACCGGTGGACAAATATCATTTGCTAATTAAAATTATACACGTTTTTGCGTGCGAGTCAACAAAAATAATCGAATTTTCGTATATAAACACGTATTTTCGTACGAAGGGAGAAAAAATTGATGAAAAACATCGAAAATATTGGAGAACGAATTAAATTTTTAAGAGAAAAACATGGATTATCTCAGGCTGCTTTTGCAAAAAGAATTGGTGTGTCCGCTGGAAATGTCGGAGACTGGGAAAGCGAGAAAAAGAAATCTTTACCTGGCGCCAAAGCCATTTATGCTATTGCCAAGGAATTTGAAGTAACGGCAGATTGGCTGCTAGATGGAGAGGAATACATAGTGGATTCAACGTTTAATAGTGGAAATATCGTGATCCAGGATGGTAAACCAGCAATCAGTCCCTCCAAAAATACAGGATCCACTAACGACACAGATTCGAATGAAATAGTGAATCTAACGGCAGAAGCAAAAGAGTTAATTACGATTTTTAACAGCTTAAATAAACGTGACGCCGCTGAATTATTAATGATTGCACGGATGAAAAAAGAGCTCGGTAACCGATGAAAGAAGGGCGCTAATGATGAAGATGTATCTTACCATTAGCGCCCTTTTATCCCCTTCTCTATCCCTTAATCTAAAGTACGAGTGATAGTGTTATGTCGTTACTCTAATCTTATTAGATTCTCGTCAGAATCGGGAGTTTATATGCTTTGTCCTTAAAACTATTTTTAAATCCCAATAAATATTTCAGAGCCAAAAAAAGCGTATCATTAGTATAGTACGATAAAAAAAACTGCTGACCTAATGTCAACAGCTTTTTTTATGACCCGTACGGGATTCGAACCCGTGTTACCGCCGTGAAAGGGCGGTGTCTTAACCACTTGACCAACGGGCCAGAAATGGCGGAGAAGGAGGGATTTGAACCCTCGCGCCGGTTACCCGACCTACACCCTTAGCAGGGGCGCCTCTTCAGCCACTTGAGTACTTCTCCATATGGCTCCGCGGGTAGGATTCGAACCTACGACCGATCGGTTAACAGCCGATTGCTCTACCACTGAGCTACCGCGGAAAATTATTAATTTATTCCTCTAGCTTGATAACTTTCCGATTGTCCTCATCTCAGAAAGACGATCCAAGTAGCAACTCGATGAGTACAACTCGCAGCATATTCATGATGCTTTACTCGTTGCTCTACCACTGAGCTACCGCGGAATACGATGCGTTCTAGCTTCCATAAATTAAAAAAGCAAAGATGGTGGGCCTAAATGGACTTGAACCATCGACCTCACGCTTATCAGGCGTGCGCTCTAACCAGCTGAGCTATAGGCCCATTTTGGAGCGGGTGATGGGAATCGAACCCACGACAACAGCTTGGAAGGCTGTGGTTTTACCATTAAACTACACCCGCATTTTTATTGAATTATACTAGATTTTATCTTCCCTTATTTTGGCCTTCTTTCATGCCTCTAACTCTTCTTGCTTTTTCAGGATGTCATATCGTCGAGGCAACTCGTTGATAAATCATTGAAGCTTTGCTCGTGGCTGTGGTTTTACCATTAAACTACACCCGCATAGTGAAAGTTTTTTTACTACACTATGCTTCGTAAAAAAACTTTGATGGCTCAGGACGGAATCGAACCGCCGACACAAGGATTTTCAGTCCTTTGCTCTACCGACTGAGCTACTGAGCCGTAATAATATTAAATTCCTATAACACATTTTCCGAATGTCCTTCGCCCTCATCTCAGAAAGTTGATTCAAGATGATGCTCGATGAGTGCGCTGGATGCTTATCCTTGCCGCTTATTCATCGTGCTCTACCGACTGAGCTACTGAGCCATCATATGTAAGTAAATGGCGGTCCGGACGGGACTCGAACCCGCGACCTCCTGCGTGACAGGCAGGCATTCTAACCAACTGAACTACCGGACCAAAGTAGTTTCAACTTTATTGAAACTACTCGATTGCGGAGGCAGGATTTGAACCTGCGACCTTCGGGTTATGAGCCCGACGAGCTACCAGACTGCTCCACCCCGCGATAATAGTATATATCTAGATAAGCGCATGCTACTAGATAGCTTAATGACTGTCCCGATTTCAGTATGCTTACTCGAGGAAGAACTTCAATCGGTACAACTCGCAGTTTACTCAGTGAAGTAACGCTTGTTGCTCCACCCTGCGCTAATAGTAAAATTGGTGATATGGCGGAGGAAGAGGGATTCGAACCCCCGCGCGGTTTAACCCGCCTGTCGGTTTTCAAGACCGATCCCTTCAGCCAGACTTGGGTATTCCTCCGAAATATTATAGGTTGTTTTGCTTATGCAAAAAATAGTGGTGGACCTTGTAGGACTCGAACCTACGACCGGACGGTTATGAGCCGTCTGCTCTAACCAGCTGAGCTAAAGGTCCAATAAAGCTTTTGTGGTAAAATATTGGTAGCGGCGGAGGGGATCGAACCCCCGACCTTACGGGTATGAACCGTACGCTCTAGCCAGCTGAGCTACACCGCCAAATATAATATGATAAATACTCACTTTTATTATGAGCCATTATAAGAATGAATATATTCAATTTATTTCGTTGTGTGAATAATTATTGGTGGAGCCTAGCGGGATCGAACCGCTGACCTCCTGCGTGCAAGGCAGGCGCTCTCCCAGCTGAGCTAAGGCCCCATCATTATAGCATAGTGGTCGGGAAGACAGGATTCGAACCTGCGACCCCTTGGTCCCAAACCAAGTGCTCTACCAAGCTGAGCTACTTCCCGTTACATGGCGCGCCCGAGAGGAGTCGAACCCCTAACCTTTTGATCCGTAGTCAAACGCTCTATCCAATTGAGCTACGGGCGCAATATAACAGTCATTTCCACTACTGTGAAAAAACTTTAATGCCGAGGACCGGAATCGAACCGGTACGGTAGTCACCTACCGCAGGATTTTAAGTCCTGTGCGTCTGCCAGTTCCGCCACCCCGGCTAATAAATGGAGCGGAAGACGGGATTCGAACCCGCGACCCCCACCTTGGCAAGGTGGTGTTCTACCACTGAACTACTTCCGCAAAATTAATCGATTAAAAAAGCAGATATATTATTTTTTCTTGGTGCGGGTGAAGGGAGTCGAACCCCCACGCCTTGCGGCGCTAGATCCTAAGTCTAGTGCGTCTGCCAATTCCGCCACACCCGCATGTTAAAATCATAAGTTCTTTTTACTGACGTATATTAAAGAAAGATATTTTTTCCCTACATCGTAAGAACTTTGGTGAGCCATGAAGGACTCGAACCTTCGACCCTCTGATTAAAAGTCAGATGCTCTACCGACTGAGCTAATGGCTCTGAAGTAAATATGCGCTGCTATCAAATTTTCAACTTTGAGATAAAAAGCATCTACGATGTCCCCACCTCAGAAAGTTAACTCAAGCAGCAGCTCGATGGGTACAACTCGCAGCAAATTCATAGATGAATTGCTCGTTGCTCTACCGACTGAGCTAATGGCTCTAAATCTAAAATGGTGCCGGCCAGAGGACTCGAACCCCCAACCTACTGATTACAAGTCAGTTGCTCTACCAATTGAGCTAGGCCGGCATATATGTTAAGACAGAAAATGAAAAGGTACATTATTTTCGCTAACGCGAAAAAATGTTGGTGGAGGATGACGGGATCGAACCGCCGACCCCCTGCTTGTAAGGCAGGTGCTCTCCCAGCTGAGCTAATCCTCCGAAATAGCAATTTATTATTAAACAGCCCGGCAACGTCCTACTCTCACAAGGGGACAGCCCCTAACTACCATCGGCGCTGAGAAGCTTAACTTCCGTGTTCGGTATGGGAACGGGTGTGACCTTCTCGCTATCGCCACCGGACCTATTTAAATTATCAAGACAAATTCTATTATAATGGTTTTAACTTTTTTTTCAAGTAGAAATTCAAAAGAATTTTCCTTCATAACTAATTGTTAAAAATAATTAAAACTTCCTTATAATAAACTTTTTATGTAACATGAGAACATAACAACATGAAAATCTATTGTACCCTCAAAACTAGATAATGGATGAAGAAGAAAAAGACCGAGTAACCTATTTGGTTAAGTCCTCGAACGATTAGTATCAGTCAGCTCCACATGTCACCACGCTTCCACCTCTGACCTATCAACCTGATCATCTTTCAGGGTTCTTACTAGCTTGCGCTATGGGAAATCTCATCTTGAGGGGGGCTTCATGCTTAGATGCTTTCAGCACTTATCCCTTCCGC
>NZ_SWLZ01000030.1 GCF_005502275.1 Robertmurraya siralis | reverse complement strand
GCTTTGGCCGAATAGAGGACGCATTCGGACTTTCAAGATCGGGTATCCGCGTGCTTTGGCCGAATAGAGGACGCATCCGGACTTTCAAGATCGGGTATCCGCGCGCTTTGGCCGAATAGAGGACGCATCCGGACTTTCAAGATCGGGTATCCGCGCGCTTTGGCCGAATAGAGGACGCATTCGGACTTTCAAGATCGGGTATCCGCGCGCTTTGGCCGAATAGAGGACGCATTCGGACTTTCAAGATCGGGTATCCGCGTGCTTTGGCCGAATAGAGGACGCATTCGAACAATCTAGCAAGAAACCGAGAAGCTAAGGCATAATACAACAACTATTCGGCCGAAAATAGAATAAATGACTGTTTCAGAAAACAATCGTTTTTTACTGGAACTTGATATTTGTTAGATTTTCGCATCTTGTGCTAGCTTCAGAAGTTATTCAAGACATTCTTTTTAATCGATAGTTTCTAATGGTATAAGAGAGCATGCACTTAGGCTGCGAACCAATTGTGCATAAATATTATCCACAGGTTGTTAATAATGTGGATAGAGTTGAATATTACAGATTTCAATTTAAATAAAAAATGTTAGTAAAATGGGCTAATATTGAGCCAAAATCTGTGGATAATGTTAATAACTTTGTGGACGACTGTTATATTAGCATTTCCTCTGTGGATATTTTATAGCGATGTTGCTATGCAGTCCATCTCCTGTAAAATCAAGCACTCACATAAAATGGACCAAATATTGTTTAACAAAGTCGATTTAAAAAAGACAAAAAAACAGTGCTTCATTTTAGAAACACTGTCAGCCTGAAGGGCAACTGCTATCTATCATTTTTGACTCTTCTCACTCTAACTGTTATGTAGATGGTTACATTTCTATGATCGATTGGATATTGATCATATAGGGCTTGAGGCGATACTCAACTGACTTTTTAGCAACCAAATCTGCAATAGCTTTTTCTTGTGAATCCGCAGTGACTAAGCTTCGGCCTTCCAACACAGAACCCTCTTCAACAACGGCAAACCATGTGATTCGATATGACTTCATTCCCACACCCCATATTTAGTATACTTCCTGATGTAAAACTATCATACTACTTATTTCTATTTAAAGAAATCGATTTAAAAAAATTGAATAATTTTTACAATTGATCTGTACAACTTGGAAAATATTTGATTCAATATACAGAGAACCCTTCAAGTTTTAAACATAATATGACTAAGTTTTTTGAAAGGGAATATTATGCATGGAAAAAAATTATGAAACGAAGCATATTTTTTTAGCAATTGCTCTTGTTATTGCTATATTTGCACCGATTTTTTATTTTTTCCTTCCACAGACCATTGCAGACATTGTCCATAATAAGGACGATGTTTTTTTCGTAGCGGTACCAGATGAAAATTTCACCATTTTTGCTATTGGCTATGGATTTATTTGTTTAGCTTCTTCAATACTCTTTTTATTTAATATTCGTAAACTATCCATCGCCATCAGTATTTTGTGTTTAATCCTAGCTTTTTGCATCTTTTATATCGGCTCTCAATACTATCAGACTCTTGCAGCTAGCACCATTTCGTATAGCCCTCTATTCACTTTAAAAAAAGAAACGTATTCTTGGGATGAAGTCACGCAAATCATACACTATCGAAGCGAAAATGGGGATATTTCTGAATATGAATTTGTATTTGCTGATGGCAATCAGATGAAGATAAACGACAATCATTATTTTCAACATGTTTCCTACAAATTTTCAAAAAAGCTGCATGAGAAAGGTTTAACAGTGGAGCTTATTCTCATTAAATAAAAATAAGCCCCTATTGGTTTTCACCACAGGGGCAGCGTTTTTCTATGCTTTCGTCCAGATGTTGCGTATTGGTACACCTGCATCCTTGATTGTTCTAAATAAAGGGCAGCGTAAGTCCACCATTTCTTGCAATTCATTGATCCTCGCTTGCGTTTCACTCGTCTGTAAGATTGCTTTAACCGTTACTTCCTGAAACTTTGGATCGACTTCTAAATCTCCCATCAATCCACTAATATCAATACTTCCTTCTACATCAAATGAAATCTTTTGCAAATCAAAACTCATTTCTTTGGCGATGATTTGTGCCATCACATTTTCGCAAGCAAGTAAAGCTGCTAAAAAAGTTGATAATGGATCAGCAGCAGAGTCATTGCCACCCATTGAAGCCGGTTCATCGACAGCAATTTCATGCTTTCCGGCAGTTGCATCTAATCGCATGCCTGAACCAAATCCATCGACTTTTACTTGTAACATCTGCGTCATTCTTTCTCCTCCTAGACCATTTCTCGCAAAACTCTTGCAGCTTCTGCCATCGTTTTTAATTTTTCGAAGGCAACCTCATCACTATTCATCGGACGTTGGGCAAAAGTCCCGAAGCCACAATCAGGGTTCAAAAAGATTAATTCATCACCTATGATTTCGCGAACTTCCTGAACACGGCGCACCACTTTTTCCACCGTCTCAATTTCATCCGTTCTTGGATTGATCACTCCGAAGCCCAATTCTTTTCCAGCAAATTCCTTTATAATATCTATTTCTCCAGCGCGTGGAGTAGAGTATTCCAGAACAAGCTGATTGACCTTGACATTTGCTAAATAAGGAACTAACGGATCATAGGGTCCTCTAAGAAGGACATCTTCTTCTGTACTCCAATTTCCGCGGCAAACATGAACCCCTATCTTTGTTCCGCGCTCCGTCATCCCTTCAACCACTTGATTCATTAAATCCAATGCAAAGGCGATCTCTTCTTTTGCATCAGCTTTGGCTGTTAGCGCGCCGCACATAAAAGTACGGTTTGCATTTTTCTTCGTAAAAACAACCTCTGTTAAAACCGGTTCATCAAATTGAACAAAATCAGCTCCTGCTTGAATTAAGTCTTCTAGTTCTTCCCGTAGCACTTTAATGATATCTACCGCCAAATCTTCCTTTGTAGGATAGGAATCCTTCGATAATCCTTCGACCCACATTGAGCGTGTTAAAAGATACGGTCCTGGCAAGGTCACCTTTATGGATTTGTCTGTGTGCTTCTTAAGAAATAAATAATCATTTAAAGCTAACGGTTTCCTGCGCTTTATTTTTCCTGTAGCAGCTGGATTTGTCATTGAATAGGCAGGCACATCCAATGTTCCGAGAATTTCTTCAAAGCTAGCCTTATCTTCCACATAATCCAAAAGCTCAGCAACTGAAAGCATGCGGACATTATGCAAATGCTCAGCCACAAAGGAAATGTAATTATCTCTCCTTTGTTCACCATCTGATACATAATCAAGTCCCGCTTCTTCCTGCCATTTCACAATTTGCAAAATCGCCTTGTCAGCAATTTCCTGAAATTGCTCCTCTGTTATTCGGCCTACTTTTTTATCACGCATTGCTCTTTGAACTTCTTTCGTTCTTGGCCAGCTCCCAATCATACTTGTTAAAAATTTGCGATTACTCATTTCGAACTCATCCTTCATTGAAGTTACTTATTGATCATTTGCCTAGAAAACGACGGAAAGCTTAATGTCAATTTGAACTGTTTCTATTAACGTTTGGTAAATCGGTGACCTTTTTAATGTATCACGCCAAATTTCTTCGACTTGCTCTTCTTCATGTGGAGATGAAACATAAAAAGTTCCCAAAATTTTGCTGATTTTCGGACTGCCCTCATTCTCGATTTCCATATGATATAAAATATTGTCCAAGCTTCCTTTTAATGTTAGCTCAGCATCGTCAATTTCCACGTTTCTCTTTGAAGCGAGCGCCTTAAAACCAACAACCAAACAGCTTGCTAGCGATGCAAGTAAGTAATCGATTGCGCTAGGAGCGTCCACCTTTGCACTAAAGTCAGCAGGCTGCCCTGCCACAAAGGTGTGATTTCGAGAATGCACCTTTGCCGTTAAATCTCTCCCGCTTTGCGTACGTACACTCCATTGATAACCCTTTGCTGCAGCTAAATCTTGTTTTAAATCGGACTGTGACTGACCTTTACGGATAAAATAACGGGTCGTGCCCTCGCCTGGCTCTGAGCCAAGGAAATCGTGTTCTACCATCCGACACCAGGCAGGCAAATCTTCAGCAACTGTTCTTTCCCTGCTTCTGACCTCCAATATCTCGCCTGAGGTTATTGGGTCGATCGCCTTTTTTATAATGAGGAGAAGGCCTGAACCGCAATCCAAATCCCCTCCATCACAAACTGCATGAGGATCATACACTTACCTCACCCTCTATCTCTTCTTTAGTTGACTATACGATTAATAAGTGATAGATGCTGCTCCCTGACTGAGGAACTCTACTAATTTCGCCCCTCCGACAATGGTTGCCCCTTCAATCAAATCCTCTTCCTCTAATCCGCGTTTTTTATAGCAAGGGCTGCATACCCAAAGCGTTCCACCTGCTTCAACAAATTGATTCATTAACTCTTTTAACGGTGCAAATCCTTCCTCATTAATATCCTCAGCGTATCCCCTGGCAGCCAAATATGCGCCCTCAACATTTAAAAACACAACTGTTTCCTGCCCTGATGCCACAGCAGCATTAGCTACGACAAACCCAACTGTAGCTTTATCACCATCATTATTTGCGTGTGTAATACTTACTAGAAATTTTCCTGACATGTCCATACCTCCATTTTTATCTATGACTCATTTTTTTTGAATGTAATATTGGCTTACTTTTCCTTCATCTTCCCGTTTCAATAGAAGATGATTCTGCAGCCTGCACCAAGCTGGAATATCCTCTCTAGCACCTGGATCATATGAAATAACTTTAATGACTTGCCCATTTCTCATTTTTTTCATCGTTAAAAATAGATTCATAATCAGTTCGCCGCAGCCTGTTGGACCTGCGTCATACGTATGATCCGGCTCTATTCTGGCTGTCACTTAGCTACCTCCTAACATGAAAGCGCATACTAATAATAAAAAAGAGCACACACTTGTCATAATCTCTTAATATTTACAGCCCTCTTTCATTATAAAAAAGTGATAAACTTATATAAATTCAAGTTATCGATAATTCCCATATAAATGAATCGTTTTGATAAATATGTTTGATTGGAGAGTTTTAAAATGGAATTACATCAACTATTCGTCTTCACAAAGGTCGTGGAGCATAAAAGCTTTTCAAAAGCTGCTGAAGCAGTATACTTAAGCCAATCCACCGTCAGCTCTCATATACAATCATTGGAAAAAATGTTAAATGTCAGGCTCTTCGATCGGGTCGGCAGAGATACGATTGTCACTCCATACGGGGAACGTTTGTATCAATGGGCATTAAGATTGCTTGAACTAAAGGATCAGGCTCTTTACGATATTAAGGAAAGTGTCACTGATTTAAGAGGAAAAATCCACATTGGTGTTAGCTCGGTCCCAGGACAATTTTTAGTGCCAAAAATGATTAAAAAATTTCGGAAAGAATATCCGAATGTAACATTTTTAATAAGCGAATTCCCTTCGAAAATCGTTGCGGAAAATGTGACGAGCGGAAAAGTAGATGTGGGGTTTCTCGGTGAAAAATACGAGGATGAACGCCTTCATTATCTTCCTCTCCAAAAGGAAAAGCTGGTCGTCATTTCATCTGATGAATATCATTTGGATGCCCGCTTATCGATTGAAAATATTGTCCAGTATCCATTTATAATGAGGAAGTCTGATTCAGGAACGAAAGCAATTTTAGAGAAGTTTTTAAAAAGGAAAAAGATTAAAGAAGAGCAGTTGAACATTGTTGCCCATACAGACAGCAGCCAAACATTAATTGAATTCGTGAAGCAAGGAATTGGAATTGCGATTATTTCCGAAATTGCTGCTAAAGAGTACGCTTTAGCGAATAACCTTCATATTCACGAACTAATCGGGTTTGAAGATGAGCGCTATTTCTACCTTGTCTACAATGAGGCGAAAACATTATCTTTCGTTTCCAGACTGTTGATTGAGATGGTCAGTAAAAAGGTTCCCTGCTAAACAGGAGTGATCAAGAAAGACTATCCTCCTGTTCAGTTGCGGACGCTTCTTGAGCGTTAAGGCTATGTAAACCATATTCTCGCTATTTGCAATGGATTAACAACAGACTTTAACCTGCCATCTTCATGATATAGTTTAATAGCTTCCATTTTAGCAAAATCATACGCTGCGTCTTCCAAGTTTTTCATCAATGTAAGCGTCTCTTTTTCGTCCAGTTTAAAAGTCAGAGATTGACCAGCCATTAAAATATCCGCCTTTATCCCTTTTGAGTTGCTCCTTCTCCCTATCATGATCTTCTTCCTTCCATTTAATATTAGAAAAAACCCCCAACCCTATTATAACAGAACAGTTTAAGAGATAAGCTGGGCGACCAATTCCCCATTTTCTGCTTAATAGTACTTAATACCATGTTTTCTTTGCACGCGTAAATGGCTTCTTTTGCTCATCCTATTGCAAAACTAACCTAAAATTATGGAGGTTTCGGCTTATCGACAAAAGGGAGCAAAGTCATGATGTCTTTTATTTCATGAGATAACATTCGTAATTTCCGTTCAAAGGAATTGCTTTGTGTTCACCAAGCCTCCATGTCGGTCTTGTAAAGCGCAATTGGTCCGAAGCTTGAGTTCTCTACTCCAATTGAAGATGTATCGGACGCGAAAAAATCCTTTGGTTCCTGTCAAGTAGAAGCTGTATTGACAGAAAGAAACACCACGTCCTCGAATTTTCCGCTCGAATCAAAAACGCGAAGCAAAGCCAGCATGGTATAACGAAAAAGAGCTTAAAAAAACTGTAAACAAACTAATGGTTTGTCTACAGCTTTAATCTCAAATTTATTTACAACTTAAAATCCCCACTTGCCCTTTTATATATTTTGAACATATTGCTCGCTTGGAACTTTATTTAACATGACATATAAACTCGTATTTTCACCTGTGTCATTGACAAAGGCAAACTCCTCTTCGCCATCAGCGACGATTACATCATTGGCCTTTGCCTTTACATCCTTCCCATCAATTGTAAAGGTGCCTCCGCCGCTAAGAACGAGCAAATAAACATTCGTTCCTGGGTGTTTATGTTTTGGTAAAGATTGATTCGCTGTAAAGTTAAGGACAAATACGGTACTTTCTCCTTCTTTAAACACAATCCGCTTCGTAAAGTTATCTGGGCTATACTCAATATATTCTTGTAGATTAGCTTGTTTCACTGACATGCACACCTTTCTATTCCTTATGAGCTTTGACATCTTCATCATAACTGCTTTTATATTTTTACGGTGTGATCGATATCATCCGTTCGTCAATTCGAGCAACAATAGATAAGATGTAGTTTTGAACAAAATTTTTTCTTTTTTCGGCAGCACGCTGGAAAAGTTTCAACTATAACAAAAAGTAGTATAATGAAAACAGACTTCACACTTTTATCACAATATTTTATAAATTGCACCAATCTGCAAAATAACGATTAGGGGTTGAAAAAATGAAACAAAAGTTAATGGAGAGGCTCATTCGATATGCAAAGGTGGATACTCAATCAAATGAAGATTCAACTACATGCCCTTCAACATCAGGACAGCTTGAGCTTGCCAATATGCTTGTCGAAGAGCTAAAGGCTATTGGCATGAGTGAGGTCACAATGGATCAAAACGGATATGTGATGGCGACACTACCAGCAAACACCGAAAAGAATGTGGCGACAATAGGCTTCTTAGCTCATGTAGATACAGCCACTGATTTTACTGGGGCAGGCGTAAATCCACAAATTGTCGAGAACTATGATGGCAATGAAATTATCCTGAATGAAGAATTGAACGTCATCCTATCACCTCAAGATTACCCAAATCTAAAAAAATACATAGGTCACACTTTAATTACAACAGATGGAACGACCCTTTTAGGAGCGGATAATAAAGCTGGCATCGCCGAAATAATGACAGCACTTGAATACCTATTAGCACATCCTGAGATTGAACATGGAAAAGTGCGGGTTGCCTTTACTCCTGACGAAGAGATTGGCAGAGGACCTCATAAATTTGATGTCAAGGCATTTAACGCAAAATATGCCTATACGATGGATGGCGGACCACTCGGACAGCTTCAATACGAAAGCTTCAGTGCTGCTTATGCGAAGATCACCTTTAAAGGCAACAACATTCATCCAGGAACTGCAAAAGGTAAGATGATCAACTCCGGAAAAATGGCGATGGAATTTAACGGCAAGCTTCCTGCAAATGAAGCTCCGGAGTATACAGAAGGCTACGAAGGCTTCTACCACCTGCTCTCTGTCAATGGTGATGTTGAACAAACAACTCTTTATTACATCATTCGTGATTTCGATCGGGACAATTTTAACCAGCGGAAAGAAACGATCGTAAACATTGTTGAGGAATTGCGGGGAAAATACGGTCAAGATAAAGTCATTCTTGATATGAACGACCAATATTACAATATGCGGGAAAAAATTGAACCGGTCATGGAGATTGTCGATATTGCCCACGAGGCGATGACCAATCTCGGTATTGAACCAGTCATTGAACCTGTTCGCGGCGGAACAGACGGGTCGCAACTTTCTTATATGGGCTTGCCAACTCCTAATATTTTTACAGGTGGAGAAAATTATCACGGGAAGTTTGAGTATATTTCCGTTGATAACATGGAAAAGGCAACAAAAGTCATGATTGAAATTCTCCGATTATTTGAAGAAAAAGCATGATCACCGATTAATAGCGAAGCTTGAAAGCTTCGCTATTAATCCGTTATTGCCCAGCAATGTCATGCTTTTTTAATAATCAGAATTATTAAAAAATGTCTATAACTTTATTACAGGAGTGCTTTTACATGGAAAAGGCTCACGCACTATCATCTAAAGTTCATGCTGCAAAAAATCCCCTTCTCATCGCAGGAATTATTTTTGTTGCCTTTAACTTAAGGCCTACTATATGAGCAATAAAGAATATCTTTCTTGGCTGCAGCTCACTCTAATTCAATAAAGGAAGTGTATTTTCTTCCAGAGGTTGAAACCATTCAAACGTATTTTCACTTTTCGACGAAACAACTGCCCATCGACATCAACGATGACGGAAAGCGAAATGTATGTTATGTATATAGTTAGAATCGAGGTGCTAATGATGAAGAAAAAAGAGATAGAATATAAAATTCAAGAATTGAAGTATGAATATATTCGCCTGCAAAACGATCTGGAAAAATTGGAGTTTGTGCAAGGAAAGCTTTCCCCACTAGAAAAGCAAATTAGTGAAATTGAAGAAGAATTGAAGGCCCTTCATAAACAGCTAGCAACTCTTTAAAATAGCCATTGGTTTTTTTGATATCCGGTTTGACATGAAACGCGTTTCATCATTTACGCTCTTATTATAAAGGATAAGGAGGCGTAAATGTGATGCTAGGATTAATCATTCTTTGTTTAATTATTTTATCTTCTTCTTATTATTGTTTAAAGGCCTCTGGCCAATCGCTGGATGTTCATCCATTTGAGAATTTTGATGATTATTTTAATCATAAGAAATGATTACTCAAAAACGACAACTTTAAAGGTGAAGTTTATGACAAATATTAAAGACTTAGCTAAAATGGCCAATGTTTCTGTTTCAACTGTCTCTCGGGTATTGAATAACCATCCATACGTAAAAGAAGAAAAAAGACTGGCCGTCTTAGAAGCAATTAAAAAATGCAATTATCAACAAAATATCAATGCAGTTCACTTAAGCAAAGGGAAAACACAGCTCGTCGGCGTCGTTCTTCCTTTTACCGATCTTCCCTATTTTGGACAGTTGTTAAAAGGCATTGCCAATCAGGCCCTTGAACATAACTATAAGCTCATCATATTCCAAACCAATTATATCGAAAGCCGGGAGCTAGAAGCGCTGCAAATGCTTAAACAAAAACAAATTGACTCATTAATTATCTGCTCCAGAACTTGCAACTTAGCGCTTATTCAAGAGTATCTCTCCTATGGTCCGATTGTTCTTTGCGAAAAGGTCGAGGATACTCATCTTGCAGCCACTTTCGTTAACCACTATCAAACATTTATGAAAGCATTGGATTATTTATATGAGAAAGGACATCGACGGATAGGCTATACACTTGGGAGAAAAACAGGAACAAATAGCCACGAACGACAATCTGCATACGCCGATTTCATAAAAAAATATCAGCTCCCTAATAATCCGGACTATATTATTACTGGCTGCTACCACTTAGAAGACGGCTCACAAGTGGTGCAAAGCATCCAAGCAATGTCAGAACCTCCTAGTGCATTGCTTGTAACCTCAGATCAAGTCGCCGCCGGAATCGTTGCATATTGTCAAAACCAGCAAATTGCAATCCCTGACGAACTGGCACTTATTGGCTTTGATAATCAACCAATTGCCAAAATGTTAGGAATTACAACGATTGAAATCCCAATTGAAGAGATAGGAAAAAACCTTTTTCTGCAAGCAATCAATGAAGAGATATCCTCAATTGAAATGGAAGCAAAGCTGATAGAAAGAGGAACAGTGTAGCAAACGTTCCTCTTTCATTTTTAATCGAAAAGCTTTGTTATATGTCGGTGTTGATTTTTGGCTCATTTTCTCTCTGATTCCATGAAGCGACAGAGAAAACTTGTTTTCTCACATCGCTTCATGGAATCAGAAGTTCACACAAAATGAGCCAAAAATCGTTTAATCAACCATATTGTTTAACAAAGCTAATCGAAAAGATAAACATCATCACCTACGGCAATATTTCCTGTTTTTATGACAGAAGCATACACACCAAAATAGTTATTTCTTTCTTTATAAACTGTCTTTAATAAGGATGAATCCAAATTACCGTCATTTGGATCAATATTGATAATCTGACACCGCTCGCAATGTCGTTTCACAATGATTTCAACCTCACCGATTTTTACCCTCTTGCCAAACCATGTCTCTTCAATAAAAGCTTCATTCCCGTCTAAGGAAAACACTAAATTAGGGCGAAACCTTCGATAGTCGACGTGCTTGCCCCATACTTCAGATATCCTTGTCAAAGAGGCTTCTGTTGTAATGAGCAAATGCTCTTCTTCAATTGCTCCAATCGGCACAGATAAAGGAGAATATTGAACCGGAGTTATTTCCCGGTTGGACAGACTCTCTAATTCGTCTTTTAATCCTTCCTCTCCCCATTTGTAAACATGGCCAGTCGGAGACTTTATTGTGAGTGATGGAAAACGCTCGAAACTTTCTTCTCCGGTAAATGAAGCATGATAGTTTGCAAGCTGCGGGATTTGAGTAAGAGTTAAGTATTTTCCCGGCCTCGAATGATCTAAAAAAGCGTGGCTTCGATCTCCATATACTCCATAAGATAGAATCTTTGTTTTTGAAACATTTTCACCACGAAAGGATTTTACAGGATGTCGTACAATTTCCTTTATTTTGCCTACTTTCACTTTCTCTCCTCCTTATGACCCTTTCTTCTATTTTACATATATCGATTGGATTTTGATACCTCCGCCTAGCAAAGGGAAAAACTATTACTACTATTACCACTATTACTTCGTAATTATTATTTCGAAATATAAAAATAATCCCGTTTATTTACAATTATACTAATATAACCCTTAAAGAATAGGAATTTACTCCTAATCCAACAAATTATTTTGACAATACAGAACTATTAAAAGTATTATAGAATAATGTTAAGGAGGATTCAGAATGAGTAATGAAATGAAACAGAAAATTGTGGAGAGCGTTCCTCAAAAGGGGTTTTTTGGTCACCCTAAAGGTTTGTTTACCCTCTTCTTTACAGAATTTTGGGAGAGATTTTCTTACTACGGAATGAGAGCAATCCTTGTTTTTTATATGTATTATGAGGTTTCCAAAGGCGGCCTTGGACTCGATCAGACAACAGCACTGTCAATTATGTCTATCTATGGGTCACTCGTTTATATGTCTGGCATCATCGGCGGTTGGCTAGCAGACCGCATACTGGGGACATCTAAAGCGGTTTTTTACGGCGGAATTTTGATTATGCTCGGTCATATTGCTCTCGCCGTGCCTGGCAACCTAATTTTATTCTTTATTTCTATGGTATTAATTGTACTCGGTACAGGATTATTGAAACCAAATGTCTCTAGCGTTGTCGGTGACATTTACAGCGAACAAGACAATCGTCGGGATTCTGGTTTTAGTATTTTCTATATGGGAATTAACCTTGGTGGATTCCTTTCACCTCTTATCGTCGGTGAAATCGGAATGAAGCATGACTTCCATTTAGGTTTTGCCATCGCAGCGATCGGAATGTTTATTGGACTTCTTCTGTTTGTTTTTACAAAGAAAAAGAATCTTGGGCTTGCTGGTACAATCGTTCCTAATCCAATGACAGCTACGGAAAAGAGAAAGACATTTACGATTGTCGGATTATCGGCAATCATTCTTGCCATCGCTATTGCTGTAGCGATTCCAATGGGGCTGCTTACGTTCGATAGCTTTGTTGCACTGATTGGGATATTAGGGATTGGCTTACCAATTCTATATTTCACAGTGATGTACCGCAGCAAAAAAACATCATCAGTAGAGCGTTCTAGATTATTGGCTTATATTCCGTTATTTATTGCCTCTGTAATGTTTTGGGCCATTCAAGAACAAGGCTCTACCATTTTAGCTAATTATGCGGACAAGCGTACACAACTTGAAATAGCTGGATTTTCGATTTCTCCAGCATGGTTTCAATCTTTAAACCCATTGTTTATCATTACTATAGCTCCTATTTTTGCTTGGATGTGGGTCAAGCTTGGGAAGCGACAGCCAACCATTCCTCAAAAATTTTCATTTGGGTTATTATTTGCGGGTCTATCATTCATCGTCATTCTTATACCTGGTTATTTCGCCGGTACGGATGCACTCGTTAATCCATTATGGCTAGTGCTTAGTTATTTCATTGTTGTTTTAGGAGAATTATGCCTATCACCAGTAGGACTTTCAGCAACGACAAAGCTTGCACCTGCCGCTTTCTCGGCGCAAACGATGAGCCTGTGGTTTTTATCCAACGCAGCAGCACAGGCAATCAACGCACAAGTTGTAAAATTCTATACACCGGAAACGGAAATGGTCTACTTTGGTATAATTGGTGGAGTCTCCATCTTATTAGCCGTCATCCTCTTCTTATTTGCTCCAAAAATCCAAGGATTTATGAAGGGGATAAAATAGGGCACTGTGCTCTTTAGAAACTGGCGAATAATAAATTACTATAGTCTAGCGATTATTCAAAAGAAATTTGAAAGAGCTCATCGTCTTACAAACAAGATGAGCTCCGACTAACATTTAGGAATAGAAATGTGCTATCAATTTTTGATTAACTTAATATAAACTTAAAAATCTTAAATTTGATCGTGTTAAGGTCGGATTTAGAGGCTCTCCCTAGATAAGAATCATTCACCATCGTCAATTTTTAATTTTCTTTGCTTAATTATTTTTAGAGTGTCAACAATTCAGATTTGTACAAGGCTAGTAAAGCTTGGCCCTATAAAAAAGAGGACTCCCATTTAAATCCTTTAAATGTAAGTCGTCTTTTTCTAATTTTACTTGCGATTTTATCCCATGTTTTATTTCCCACTCAAATTACTGTACTCTCTCCTTTAAAAAGAGCGATGTCTTTTTTTGTAAATAATAAAAGATGCTAAAACGATGACAAAAAAGGCACCGAGCTGCCATTGTTTAAAATCCCCATCTATTACTATGGCAATAAAACTAATAACACATAAAATTACTGCAATTTTTATATTCATACTCCTACCTCCATCACTAGTTTTAAAAAAGTTGATAGTAATATACGATTTATTCCATTTCTTGGTCCTCATCAAAAATTAGAATATCTACAAGCATGTAAGATTATAATTTTTTGTTTTTGCCCCTCAGATAGATTATTTCCTTTCCTCTAAATTATTACGGAATTATTGGATATTTCAACCAACGAGTTACATAATTCACAAATTATACAATTTTACCATTTGTTTACATTTTAAAGAATATTGATAACTTAGTAATAAGATAATTATTTTCTCTTTTATAACTGGATAAATACTAAAGGTGCATGTTTTAAAAAAACATGTTCTTTGGGAGCAGGCATACGATTACGGGAAGATGTAAAGGAAACAAATGCGCTCATACTCCGTGTCTGCTTTGGTTATCAACGGTTACAGTGAAAAAACGTACAAAAAAAGACAAGCCCATTGCTTTAGGCTTGTCTTTTTCATGCAGAACATATGATTGAAATCTATTATTTCTTCTCATCTTTTTTTCGATGATTCAGATCGATAACCAGCTCTCCAATCCCCATTGCAATCAATCCATTAAGCAATGCGAATAATGGTATTGCTGTTTCTCCACCATGTTTTGAGAAAATCGACATCACGACTAAAAGGCTGCTAAATAATACAAACACCAACCCTAATATATACAACGCACGCCCGACGAACATTCTCTTCACCTGCTTTACAATTTATACGGAGCATTTGCCTCAACAATATTGTTCAAGCCGAGTTACTTGTGAGCTATACGAAAGCCCTGCATTCTTATTTCGATGCCTTGACTGTCTTAATTTTCGTAATAAAATAATAGTATTTATAAATGACTACTAAAATGAGAATCACTCTTACAGACCATTTGTCGACGGTAAAGAAAGCAATCGCAATCATACTGTCGGCAAATAAATTTAACGTTATTTTTTGCTTAAGAGTCATCGTTTTATTGGTCACAAACTCCTCTAAATGCTTCTTGTATATCGTCGTTCCTTTAAACCACACCGCAAATTTTTCCGATCCTTTTACAAAACAATAGGATGCTAATAGCAGCAAAGGTGTCGTCGGGATAACTGGTAAAATGATCCCTAACAGACCAATTCCTAAACTTACAAACCCTGCACAAATTAATAAAAAATTAGTTACTTTTTTGATACAATCACCTTCAAGACAAGTTTACTGATCTTTATTATAAACGAAAAATCGATCAGGCGTCCCCAATCGATTGTTTCGGTCATTATTTTTGCCCAGTATAAATATGAACGGCATCTCTTAGAAACGCTGCCATACCAGGCTGTTCCTTATCATAGTATGCTGTGAATCTTTCATCTTCAACGTACATTTGAGCAAGCCCTGCATGTGCCTCCTTACTGTACTCTGTCCAGTAATAGGTGAGCCAGCGCTTATGCAGTTCCGCTGCCTTTTGAGCCAGTTCACCAGCAGGATCTCCTGTTGCAAAAGCTTCCGCCAGAGCTTCCCTTACTTCCGCTTCAAGCTTTGTCACAGCCTCATAATCCTCTTGACTCATATTCATCAATTTTGCATTTGATTGATTCACCGTGTCTTCCCCATATTTTTCACGAATTTCTTTCCCGTATTTACGCTCATTCTCATCAATCATTTTCTTCTTAAAGCCTTCAAATTTTTCCTGGTCGCTCATATTCATTCTCCCTTCTGCTGAAGCAATTGTTTTCTCTACATTTGTGATGAGTAAATCCAACTGCTTTCTTTTTTTAAGAAGCTGTTCTCGATGCTCGTTTAATGCTTTTTCAGCATCGAAAGAAGGTGCAGTCATGATTTCCTTAATCGTCTCTAACGCTATGCCCAATTCACGATAAAACAGGATTTGCTGTAATCGATCGACTTCCTTTTGACCGTAGATGCGATATCCTGATGAATTAACTCTTGCCGGTGTCAATATCCCGATTTGATCGTAATAACGCAGTGTTCGAGAACTGACTCCCGCCAATTGAGCCAATTTCTGCACCGTATATTCCACAATCGTTCACCTCCTTCTGTTTACACGATAAACCTTGACGTAACGTAAAGGTCAATAGGTTTTCTTAAAAATTTTTCTTCATCTATAAAAACAGGAATTTCAATCAGGTTTACCGAATAATTAATGAGATAAAAGGAGCTGAGATCATTTGTATATTCCCTCTTATTTTAAAATTGACGACAAAGCGACTATGCTTTCCCTTATAAAAGATTATAGCTTTGCAACACTCTTTTCAATCCATGATGGCATCCCAGTAGCTACTCATTTACCACTCATATTGAACAGGGATAACACCTATTTATATGGACATTTTGCCCGACCTAATCCACAATGGAAGGACATAAAAGCTCAAACAGTATTAGTAATTTTCCATGGTCCCCATTGCTATATTTCACCGTCCTGGTACGAAACGAACCAAGCTGTTCCAACATGGAATTACGTAACGGTTCATATATATGGTGAGGTTGAATGGGTCGAAAATGAACAGGAGTTAAATGAATCTCTTCATGAAATCGTGTCAAAATACGAACCTCCTAATAGCCCGTATAACTTAGAAGAAATAGATGATGCTTTTCTTTCTGGCATGAACAAAGGAATCCAAGGATTTAAAATAAAAATCAATAAAATGGAAGGAAAAGCAAAATTAAGTCAGAATCATCCGGAAGAGAGGCAACGTCTTGTCGCAACTAAACTGGAACAAAGTTTACGGACGGATGAACAAGAGATTGCAAAATTAATGAAAGAAAACTTAAAGAAAGAGTTATATTAAAAGCCGTGACTGCTTTGCCACGGCTTTGATTTATTTGATCCTGATTTTTTCTTCTCCATAAATCCATTCCGGAAAGAAGGAGAGTTCTAACGTTAGCGGATTAGGTTGGCTTTTCAAATGGGGAATTTGTACCCCTATTGCTGCATATCCTTCATCACGATATCCAGACCAAAAGCTTGAGTCAATATCGATTTTCTTTCCTTCTCCATTAACTACTTCATTAAAAAGTCCGTACGGAAATTCTTTCTCCGTATATAAGTTAACCCTGATCTCATTCGTGGATACAGTGAGATCTCTCAATTTATTTCCCTTAGGCTGTTCGATGATTTCTTCCTTTTCCGTATCAATCACAAGCGAACTATCTTCTTTATCAAGTGCTTGAATTTTATTGAAAGCAAGATAAAGTTCTTCCGGCTCCTTAAAATAATTGCTTTGCAAATAGATGAGCCATTCATCTCCCGAAAGTACATTTTTAGTAATTCCATTTTTGATTTTTGACCATGTCTCTCCATTCCCATCGACAAGGCGGAGATCTTCAAACTCCAATAGCTTCTTCGTGTTGTTCGGATCCAGTTTGACATGGACACCAACCCTTAACGGATAAACAGTCGCCTCTACCAAATGAATTTTCTGTCCTTCGATTGTTACTGTTTGATTAATCGCATACGTCTTTTTCGCTTTAATCTCTCCTTTTAAAGTAAAAGGAAGGTTGTACGTATCACCTTTCAATTCTATCTCGAGCTGCAACTCTCTTTCAGCAAATGGATTTTCAAAGAAATATTCAATCGTGCCGTTAAAGGTTTTTTCCCCTTTTTCGGAATAATGAGGTGTACCGAAGGAGTGTGAGCCATACTTCACTTCCTCCCCTTTCATATTTTTCAACACGACATTTTCCATCATGATTTCCGTTTGCTTCTTTTCTGAATTTATCGTATAAAAAAGGACCAATCCATGCTCATCCACAATAGCCCCATCAATGACTACCTCCATCCCATTCTTTTTCTCCGAAACTTCAATCGGCTCGTAATAGTCATGTTCAATCGCCGTCATTATTCCTTTATCATGGCGGATCAACTCGACGATTTTCTCCATTCCAGGAATCTCAGCAATATAGTTCGCAAATGCAGGTGACACACGAATGGATGTGAAAAAAATGAAAAACAAGGCTGCAACCACCGCAGCATTCAACCACCATTTTTTTCGCTTTTTCTTATCAAATTGAGCTTTGCGGAAACCAGCTTCAATGGCTTCATTGAGCTTATCCTCATTCAAGGCTAATTGTTCCAGGTTTTGATTGTATTTCATGAGCTTTTCCTCTTCATTCGAAAACATTTAGTTCTCTCCCTCCTCGGAAAATTTCGATCTCATCTCTTGCAGTGCTTTGTGAAGCCATGTCTTAATCGTCCCTTCTGGACAATCCATGGCATAGGCAATCTCCTTTATTTTCAATCCATGTAAATACTTAAGAGTAAGCAGCTCTCGAGACCGTGAATCTAAGCTTTGCAACACATCCTCTATTTCCAATGCTGAATGAGACTCTGACACCCCTTGCGCTTGTATATAATCCTCATTCAAGACTTCTCGCTTTTTTTTCTTCAGTTGATCTTGGCAATAATTGATCATAATTCGCATCAGCCATGTCTTAAAGTAGGCTGGTTCTTTAATTTTTCTAATGCTCTTGTAGGCCCGATACGTTACTTCCTGAATAGCTTCAAGCGCTTCTTCTTCATTTTTAAAAAAAGAAAGGCCGGTTTTATATAAATCTATTTTGTACATTTTCATAAGCTCTATAAAAGCAGCTTCATTTCCAGCAATTGCTTTTATAACAAGCTGTTCATTCGTCGTCAACTCATTCCCCCCTACTCTGTATATATTAGACCGCCAAACCAAAAAAAGGTTTTAACATTTTTTTCGAAAAATATGGCATATAGTTGCATTTCATGTATAATTATTCCGAATCGGATTTAATTCTCATTAATAGATTCAAAGTCAATCGTATCATAGTCTTTACAAATATTTGCAAGAGGGAGGTTGCCATGTTTTGAAAAACGAAACGATTATTCAATTTCAGCATGTAACAAAACAATATGATGACGATCCACCAGTCCTTAATGATGTAAGTTTTGAGATCGAACGCGGGAAGTTTTACACACTGCTTGGTCCGTCAGGTTGTGGAAAAACAACGATTTTGCGTTTAATCGCAGGATTTACAGAAGCTTCAAAGGGCGAGATTTACTTTAATGGAAAAAAGATCAATGATGTCCCTGCCAACAAAAGACAGGTGAATACGGTTTTTCAAGACTATGCTCTTTTCCCTCATCTAAATGTGTACGAAAATGTTGCATTTGGATTACGGATAAAAAAGATGAACCAAATTGACATAGATCAAAAGGTAAAGGAAGCTCTTAGCTTTGTGAACCTCAAGGGCTATGAGAATCGAGAAATTAAGGAAATGTCAGGCGGTCAAAGACAGCGTGTCGCCATTGCTAGAGCGATTGTGAATGAACCAGAGGTCATTCTCTTGGATGAACCACTCTCAGCACTTGATTTAAAGCTCCGCTATGAAATGCAGTATGAACTGCGCGAGCTGCAGCAGCGACTTGGAATCACATTTATTTTTGTCACCCATGATCAAGAAGAAGCACTCGCCATGTCGGATGAAATATTTGTCATTAACGAAGGAAAAATTCAACAAAGTGGCACACCAAAAGATATTTACGATGAGCCGATTAACCGCTTTGTTGCCGACTTCATCGGAGAGTCTAATATTTTGAAAGGACGAATGCTTGACGATTATCTTGTCGAATTTGTCGGCAAACGGTTCGAGTGTGTAGACCAAGGATTGGACAAAAATGAAACAGTGGAAATCGTCATCCGTCCTGAAGATTTAGAAATTACCAGCTTCGATAAAGGAAAGCTGCAAGTGCGTGTTGATTCACAGTTATTCCGTGGCGTTCATTATGAAATTAGCTGCTATGACAAGGACGGCAATGAATGGCTTGTCCATTCTACAAAGGCAGCAAATGTTGGGGATGAAATCGGCCTTTACTTTGACCCTGAGGCCATTCACGTTATGCGCTTGGGAGAAACAGAAGAAGAATTTGATAAACGATTAGAAGCTTATGGCGATGGAGATGATAGCCATGGAGAATAAGCTCACCCGCAATCTATATATGGTCCCTTACGCATTGTGGATTGCCTTGTTTGTTATTGCGCCGATTATTCTTGTCCTTTATTATTCCTTTTTTGATATTGAAGGTAATTTTTCGCTTATAAACTACCAGAATTTTTTCACACCTGTGTATTTGAAGATGACATTAAGTTCCTTTTGGTATGCCTTTTTAATCACCCTATTTTCGTTATTGGTCGCATACCCAACGGCTTACTTACTAACGAAAACAAAGCATAAGCAATTATGGCTTTTATTAATTATTGTACCTTCTTGGATCAATTTACTCTTAAAGGCATACGCGTTTCTTGGAATTTTCGGTACTTACGGTGTGACAAATAACTTTTTAGAAGCAATTGGAATCGGAACACAGCAAATATTATTTACGGACTTTAGCTTTATTTTTGTATCGGTTTATATCTTTATTCCGTTTATGATCTTACCGATCTTTAATGCTTTAAATGAATTAAATCCAACATTAATTGACGCGGCGAACGATTTGGGGGCGTCAAGATGGACAACATTTCGCCGTGTCATTTTCCCTTTAACACTTGATGGCGTAAAAGCAGGCTGTCAGGTTGTCTTCATTCCTGCGTTATCTCTATTTATGCTTACTCGTTTAATCGCTGGAAACCGAGTGATTACATTAGGTACAGCAATTGAGCAGCATTTTCTTGTCACACAGGATTGGGGCATGGGGTCGACGATTGCGGTTTTCTTAATTATTATTATGTTTCTGTTTATGACAATAACAGGTACTAGAAAGCGGGGTATATAAGTTGGAGAGAAACATATCCCCTTTATCGAAAATCTTTTTATTCATCATCTTTTTCATTCTCTATGCACCGATTTTTTTCTTAGTGTTCTACTCTTTTAACAGCGGTGGAACGATGTATAACTTTGAAGGCTTTACATTGGATTGGTATAGGGAGTTATTTCAGGATACAAGGCTTTTAATTATTGTCTTAAACACGCTTGTAATCGCGCTTTTATCCGCATTAATTTCGACGATCATCGGTGTTTTAGGAGCGCTAAGCATTTATCAAGTAAAGAAACGTCGGGCGAAAAATACGATTCTTTCATTAAATAATGTCTTGATTGTCAGCCCGGATGTTATTATCGGAGCCTCCTTCCTTATCCTATTTACAATGGCTGGAATTAAGCTCGGTTTTTATTCCGTTCTGCTTTCCCATATTGCCTTTAGCATTCCCATTGTCGTGTTAATGGTTCTGCCAAAACTAATGGAGATGAGCCCTACATTAATTGACGCCGCGCGGGATCTTGGTGCAAGTAGGTGGAACGTGCTGACTAAGGTCATTTTGCCTTTTATAACGCCAGGGATATTTGCTGGTTTTTTCATGGCATTAACGTATTCACTCGATGATTTCGCCGTCACTTTTTTCGTAACGGGAAATGGATTCTCCACTCTTTCCGTCGAAATTTATTCTTTAGCACGCAGAGGTATTTCATTAAATATTAACGCTCTCTCCACATTATTGTTCTTGTTTACCATTCTCCTTGTCGTGATTTATTACTTTATTACGCAGCGTAACAAGGCTCAGGTTGGAGGGATTCGCAAATGAACAAACTAATCCGCGTTTTTGCAGCTGTCGTGATTGCATCCCTGCTGTTGCTGTTTGCAATCAATCGCTTAAATTCAGCAGTAGGCTTCTCAAGCGACAATACATTAACCATTTATAATTGGGGAGACTATATTGACGATGACTTAATTGACCGTTTCGAAGAAGAAACAGGCATGAAAGTCATTTATGAAACCTTTGATTCAAATGAAGCGATGTTAACAAAGATTCAACAAGGTGGAACAACATATGACATCGCTGTTCCATCAGAATATATGATCGCAAAAATGCTGGAGGAAGACTTGTTACTGCCATTGGATCATTCAAAGCTGCCTAATCTTAAAAATATTGACGAGCGCTTCATCGATCTTCCATTTGATCCAGGCAATAAATTTTCTGTTCCTTATTTTTGGGGAACTGTCGGTATTGTCTTTAATCGGGAAATGCTTGGTGACATGGAGATAACAAGTTGGAATGACTTATGGGACCCAGCATTTGAAAATGAGATTTTATTAATTGATGGCGCCCGAGAAATTATCGGCATGGGCTTAAATAGCTTAGGCTATTCCTTAAATGATACAAATGTCGACCATTTAGAAAAAGCAAAAGCAAAGCTTGATACGCTTACCCCAAATATTAAGGCCATTGTTGGTGACGAAATCAAAATGCTCATCGCTAATGAAGAGGCAGCAATTGGCCTTGTCTGGTCTGGCGATGCTGCAGATATGATGTGGGAAAATGAAAACCTCGATTATGTCGTTCCATCTGAAGGCTCAAATCTTTGGTTTGATAATATGGTTATTCCTAAAACAGCGAAAAACATTGAAGGTGCCCATCAGTTCATTAATTTTATGCTTGATGCAGAGGTTGCTGCCCAAAACACTGAATGGGTAAGCTACTCCACCCCTAATAAAGAGGCTCTTCAATATATGCCAGAGGATATGGTTGAGGATGAACGCTTTTATCCGTCACCAGAGCTAACTGAAAAACTTGAGGTCTATGAAAATCTTGGCAAGAAAAACTTAGCCTTATACAACGATTTATTTCTTCAATTTAAAATGCATAGAAAATAGAGAAAACACATCCTGTTTAAAAATAAATGGGTTCCTAGTAGACTGAGTCAATTTTATTCATTCCACATTATAAAAAATAGGTCTTAAGTGATATAAATCACACTTAAGACCTATTTTCGACAAAATCGTATTAATTTCAAAAAAAATTTCAAAAAATCCCCAAAAAATAGTCAATATATGTCGAAATATATAAAATTATGGGTTATAATAGTTCAATAAATGATTCTATTTCAGCAGGAATATAGGTCGTTGACTTTTTCAAAAATAATCATATAGACCTATATAGACCAAAATGAAATTGATTCGACAATTAAATAAGGTTAATTTGGCAAAGCCATTGAAAAATGGGGACGCAAAGCTATAGGGGCTAAAGTATTCACATACCATGCCAGCCAGTTGCATGAAGAAAGACATAGTTGTTTTTATGATCCCTCATGCGTTGAGGGATTTTTTATGTTGAACATCATTTGCTTCCTTGATTACGGTCCGCTTTGCAAATAACTTAATAATTTCGTTAAAGGGGAATGTATCTTGAAAGTATTGACTCAATCGACACGATACGATTTACTGCGTGCTCAATTTAACTTGGATTCACAATCCGCTATGAATGATGAAATGAGAAACTCACTTAATCGAATTTTTTCGTATGTGTTTAACCACACAAAAATCATGTATCTTGAATTTATCGACGAGAAGGTTTGCTGCAACTACATTAAATTTCATCATGCTAACCAGTTCGAAGAAGTCAGTTACATGGAAACATTAAAAGATATTAAAAACTTTAACAATTTTATTCAAAACATAAAGTCAATAAAAAATGCACCAAATATAAAACCTTCTATTATCAATTATTCCTTCTGGATGAGGTTAGATAAATAATTTCTAAAAAAGCGGCCTAAACGGTCGCTTTTTTAATAAGGAAAGACAAACGGCTAATTACGTTGTAAAAAATGTAATCAGCTGCTTGTCTTCAAAACAAAAAGGATACGTAATTTTGAATTTTCTTACATCAATTTGTCCGTCCTGCCGCTTATCCCGAGGTTGTTTTTCCTCTGAATCCCAGCAAGAATAAACTTCAATTGTTTCTCCCACTTGCAAGTGCTCCTTTAAATAAGCAAATAATTCTCTAAAACATTTTTCATTGCATTGATACTGAATACGGTTTTGAAAATAATCCTCCCCAGTCAACTGAAAAGAACCGTCTAATTCATACATATAACGCTTATTGATGGGTAAATCCTTTGCTAAAGCTGAATCCCGCAGCTCACTAACTGTAATAAAGGCAAAATCGATTTCCGTTTCGTATACCTTAACCCACTCGTTTTCAAGATCGGATAAATCCAAAACATTCCTCAAATCATGTTTATTTTTTGGCTTTGGAATGTCTCTCATCTTTTTTAGAGTATATTTTTCCCCAAAACTCCCTAAAAGGAGCGGTTTATCCGCCCCTAAATAATGGTATAGTGTCATATAATCAGCTCCAACAAATTAGTTCATCACCCATTTATCCTTTAAGAAAAGAATTCGACCAATAATGAAAAAGACAATAATACATGCTACATTACTTCCCACTACTAAAAGGATATGTCCTAAATCAATTACACCAAACATTAGCTCCTTTATTAAACTATATAAGTTTAAAATTGGAATAACAAAATGCTGCATCGTCAATTCATTAACTCCTGTACTAGTTAAAAGCATCATTGGTAAAATACTTAACATCATGATGGGTGAAGCATAGCTTCCCGCCTCTTTAATTGTTTTTCCTACAATACTCGTAATCATTAAGATTGAAGCATTAAACATCGCATATAAAATCGTAATCAAAAAGGCAACTAATATAATTAAATAAATATTTTCATCAAAAGTAAGTGCCTGTTTCAAATTTTCGGTTAAAAAAGTAATTTCTAAGACGACAACTAAAAGGGTAATAAGTCCGGTGACAGCTCCTATCGTTGTAATTGTCAACCATTTGGAGACAAGCAATGTTGAACGACGTACTGGTGTCATCAGCAATGCTTCCATCGTCTTTCTTTCCTTTTCTCCGGCAAAGAGGTCTGCAGCTGCTGGAGAAGCGCCAACTCCGATAGCAACTACTAAAATCATCGGCAATAATAACCCTAAAATTTGAATCATTGAATTTTCTTCAGAAAGTTCCCTTTGTTCCACAGTAAACGGGTGAACAAGGTTCGAATCGACCCCGGATTCCTGTAGCCTTGTATCAATAACAGCTTTCTCGTAAATATTTAAGGCATCTGTTACCAAACTGATAAGATTAGCCGAGTTTTGGCTAAATGAATCACCAACGATCGTTGCCGTCGCAGCTTCTCCAGCTTGTACCTTCGATGCAAAACCTTCCGTTAACAATAATGCGGCTTGTGCTTCACCAGCTTGGACGACAGCTTCCGGATCCGCAGTTTTCATCAGTTCAATATTTTCATAGACAGCAAAAATATTTTCTTCTTCGGCTAAAATTGTTGAACTCACGGCTAGTGTTAATGAATCATCTGCGCCATCCGAGCTCAGTTTTTCATAAAATAGCGTTAAACCGCTCATCATGATAATTGGTAAAAATACAGTTAACAGTAATGTACGACGGTCACGGAAACAGTCCTTTATTTCCTTTAAATAGATATTAAGAAGCATAATGCTCATTCCCCCTTACAAGTTTGCTCATGAAAATATAATTCAAATCAGTGCTTCCTTCTTCCTTATAAAGCTCCTGCAAACCACCATGATAGACAAGCTCGCCTTTATGCATCATCGCAACAGAGTCACAAAGCAATGACACTTCCTCCATAATATGGCTGGAAAAGACGATTGTTTTCCCTTCCTGTTTAAGCTGATGGACTAGCTGACGAAAAACATTTGAAGATGTAATATCCAAACCTGTCGTCGGCTCATCAAAAAGAATTATCTCAGGATTATGAATCAACGCTCTTGCAATCGCCACCTTTTGCCGCATTCCCTTTGAAAATCCTCCAACCTTACGATTTAAGTAATCTCGCATTCCAAACATTCGCGAAAGTTCATCAATGCGCACCTTCGTTTCATGCTTGCTTAAGCCGTATAATGTCGCAAAATACTCTAAATTTTCTCGAGCTGTCAAGCGATCATATAATCCTGTTTCTCCTCCGAAAAGGACACCAATCCGCTTTTTGATTGCTTCCGGATTTTTGGTGGTGTCATATCCTGCCACTTTGACTGAACCATCAGTTGGTGTAAGCAATGTGGCAATCGTTCTTAGCAGCGTTGTTTTCCCTGCGCCATTCTCTCCGAGAAGCCCAAGTACTTCCCCTTCTTCCACCTTAAACGAAACATGTTTTAGTGCTGTAAAAAAAACTTTTTTATCTTGAAACTGCTTTGTTACTTTTTGAATTTCTATCATCTTTCTTCCACCTCATTTGTGTCATTTCTTGTGTTTATCATACAAACAAAATGAAATGAAATCTTCACTTATGTCGTGAATATTCCATTTCATGTCGTAAATAGGTCATTTTTTCATCTTTTGATGGTAAAATGGAAAGAAAAGTATTCGAAAATTGTCATTTCAAGAAAATTGCAGCGAGGCGAAATAAATGAGAATTGGTCTTGTAGATGATCGTCCAATTGATTTGGATAAATTAAAGGGTATTATAGATGGAATATCAGGAATAGAAATTGTTTTTGCCACTCTTTCTGCTGAAGAGGCCTATGAACAAATTAAAAAAGAAACGATTGACTTATTGATTGCTGATATTGAAATGCCCAGTCTTTCAGGCTATGAGCTAGCAGATATTATCCATTCACACGCGCTTAATATAGCCGTTATTTTTGTAACGGGAAACAGCGGTTATGCTGTTCATGCATTTGAATTAAATGTCCATGACTATATTATGAAGCCTTATTCGAAAGAACGGCTCATCCACTCAGTTGAACGTTTATTAGAAAAGACAAAATCAACAGATATTGCTGGAAGGCTTTATATAAAGAGGAAAAATGACATCCATATCATTCAAAAGAAAGATATCGTTTTTATCGAACGTTCTGGACGTTCAACAACAATTTTTACAAATTCGGGTCCAATTAAAACGTATCAAACTTTAAATGAATTAGAAGGGGAATTACGGGAAAGAGACTTTATCCGTTCACATCGCTCTTTCATCATCAATATTCATTACGTTAAAAACTTTTCCTTATATGCAAAAAACTCCTATATTGTAACTTTCGAAGGAATAGAGGAACAAGCTATGATCACAAAGGAAAAGGTTGACTTTTTACAAGAGAATTATTTTTAGAGGTGAAACAGTTGAAAATCAAGCTTTATTGGGGGATGCTCTTCTTGTTTGGAGTACTTCATCTCTTCATTGTATCGGGAGCACTCATCCCTGCATTCATCATCGCAGCCCTATTTACCTTCATATTACAGAAGAAAATGATCATCCGTATCTTCTCTCTCGACAACACGGTGAATGGCCTTTTACTAATCATCCAAATCGTGCTTTTTTTATTGCAACTACAAGAAGCCTCCATTTGGGTACATATGATCTTACTGCTCAGCTGTATAATCATCGAATATATTCGTCTTAAGCTGTCGCATATATTCTTTTTCATGAAAAAAGAAATTGCTGGATTTGAAGAATATCGGCACCAATTAAACGAGACCTTTCGCATCGTTAGAAGCGAACGTCATGACTTTCTAAAACATATTTCTGCCCTCCATTATTTGCTGGAGAAAGAGCAAAATAACGAGGCGAGAGTTTATTTAACAAACTTAGTAGATGGATATGAAGAAACAAATCTTTCTATTAAAGGCGAACAGGGCAGCGTCGCAGGGATTCTTCATCAAATGTATCAAAGAGCAAAATCTGCCAATATTGAGGTTGTTTATGACCTTGAAGTTCCGCTATCTTCCCTTCCCCTTGCCGACAAGGAGATTGTCACATTAGTGGGAAATCTTTTAGCAAATAGCATTGAGGCCAGTGAAGAATGGCAAACAGCACGCGGAAAGCAAGCCAATATAACACTGCAGTTTTACAAAAAAAGCGGTCTATTCCTTTTAATTTGCAAAAATAATAGCTTGCCAATTCCTGTCTCCATCCTCGATCAGCTCTATGATTCTTATGGGCATACGACAAAAGGAGATGGCCATGAGGGACTCGGCACAAAGCTCATCCAAAACATTGTTCAAGACCATCAAGGCTTTCTCGATTTTACCCATAAGAATGAAGAATTTCACGTAAAAATTAAAATCCCCGCGATTCGATAAAAAAACAGTGGCTCTCATGTATTTGGCATGGGAGCCACTGTTCTTATTTCAGAAGGCTGTATTTGTCGTCTCGGATTGCTCCACTTGGAGTGGTCTATGAGGACATGCTTGGCTTTGTTTTCGCTATGCTTTGTCCTCATGAGCCCTTTATGAGGACACACTTTGCCTTTTTTGGCTGTTCTTTGTCCTCATGAACCCTTTATGTGGACACCATTTGCTTTGGTTGGCTGTTCTTTGTCCTCATGAACCCTTTATGGGGACACCATTTGCCTTTTTTGGCTGTTCTTTGTCCCCATGAGCGCTTTATGTGGACACCATTTGCTCTTTTTGGGCTTTCTTTGTCCTCATGAACCCTTTATGTGGACATCATTTGCTTTGTTTAGCTGTTCTCTGTCCCCATGAACTCCTTATGTGGACACCATTTGCCTTTTTTGACTGTTCTCTGCCCCCATGAACTCCTTATGTGGACACCATTTGCTCTTTTTGGGCTTTCTCTGTCCTCATGAGCCTTCTATGAGGACACCATTTGCTTTGTTTGACTGTTCTCTGTCCTCATGAGCCTTCTATGAGGACACACTTTGCCTTTTTTGGCTGTTCTTTGTCCTCATGAACCCTTTATGTGGACACCATTTGCCTTTTTAGCTGTTCTCTGTCCTCATGAGCCCTTTATGTGGACACACTTTGCTCTTTTTGGGCTTTCTCTGTCCTCATGAGCCCTTTATGTGGACATCATTTGCTTTGTTTAGCTGTTCTCTGTCCCCATGAACTCCTTATGTGGACACCATTTGCCTTTTTTGGCTGTTCTTTGTCCTCATGAACCCCTTATGAGGACACACTTTCCTTTGTTTTAACTGTTCTTTGTCCTCATGAACCTTCTATGAGGACACCATTTGCCTTTTTTGGCTGTTCTCTGTCCCCATGAACCCCTTATGAGGACACACTTTCCTTCGTTTTGACGATCTCTGTCCAAATGAACCCTTTATTGGGACAAACTTACTCTGAACTGAGCTTTCTTTGTGCCTATGACCCCTCTAAAAAAACATACTGCGCGAGTTTTGTCTCCACCAAGCCATGATAGTAGTGATGCGCTAATAAAAAGAGGAGTTGCACCGTTCTATTGCTTTCTCATGTATTCAATTGTCCGCCTTAGTCCTTCTTGGTAGGACGTGCGCGGAACTTCATCAAACATTTGTTCATATTTAGAGCCGTCAAGCACAACTGGTTCTTCATTTAAGTAAAACATTTCCACTACTTCTCGCATGAATCGATTAAAGAGGCCAAGGAATTTAATCATATTTTTTGAAACTGTGGAAACACCTTTTTCATAGCCAGTTAATTCCCGCAAAATCGCAATGATTTTCTTTCCAGATATCGTTCCGTAGGCTGGAATATTCCAATTTTGACCATAGCTTCTCTCATCGAAAGCTAAATTCACAATTGCTTTGGCGCCGTCAGGGGTAAAAATAAATTCCCTTCTAATATTTTGATCACCGACATAGAGGGCTCTTTTTCCTTTTACAACACTATCAAGTGTATAATGCAACAGCGTATTTTGTGCGTTAGGGCCATAAAAATCGGGAAAGTGAGCAATTAGGGCATCCACTTCTGATTGTTTAATTAAATTTTCCACATTTAAGCGCACTCGTCCTTTTTGCGTATGGGGATTTTTCGGGAAATTTTCATTTACCTTTTCTCCAGCACTGCGCCCATATGCATATATATTATCTACGCAAGCAAGCTTTGCCCCACAATCTTTAGCAGCCAGAATAATATTTTTCATAAATAGCTCCAGCTTTTCTTCCCATTCAGGATATGGAATATTAGCCGATTGAAAAATGACATCCACATCCTTCGCTGCCCTCTTGATATCTTCTACCTCAAAAATGTCGCCTGCAAAAAAATGCAAATTTGGAACGTCACCAAAAAGGGATTCAAGTTTACTTTTTGTTCTCGCAAATGCAGTGACCTCTACTCCCCGTGCTATTAATTCGTTAACAATCGAAAATCCCATTCCACCTGATGCTCCTAAAACAAGTGCCTTTTTCATTCTTCTTCCTCCCTTTATTGACCACTGGTTAAATACATTTAAAAAAAATTAGTGAATGGCTCTTAACAGAAAATTTGCATGAGCCTCGGCCAAGCCCTTCACCTCTTCAAATCCGACAACATGACGGCAATAGTGCGTCACAAAGCCGTGTAATGAAAGAAAAATGAACCATACATCTTGGATTGAAACATTCTTTCCACATAAAGAATAAACACTTTTCGCAAATTTTTCATACGTATGGTTCGGTTCCTCATTAATAAAGTTTCTTACCTCTTCATCTTTGATTAGAAACATTATTTCATAATGGCTTTGATAAGTTAGCCCAAATTTGATAAAGCCAATAAAAATCTCCTTTAATTTCTCACCAGGTTCCATCTCTTTTTTCATGATCTGATCTAATACTGTATTTAACATGGAAAAATGATTTTCTACTAGCGCATAAAAAAGCTCTGCCTTATTTTTAAAATGATAATAAAGCGCTCCATGACTGTACCCTAATTCCTTCGCAATTTGTCGCATTGATACATGCTGGTAGCCTTTTTCAGAAAAGAGATCTCTTGCTGCATCCATAATCATTTCTTTTGTCAATTCTTGTTGTACAGTCCTTCTCGGTGTCATATTGCCCTCCTAACTAATCTTTTAATAATTACAGTTTAAAATATATTTAACCACCGGTCAATTAAAACAAAGAAAAAAGCAGAAATTTTTCAATTTATTCCTGCTTTTCTCCTTTCAATACGATAACCTTGCTTGCACCGCTCGTTAACATCCTCGACTACAAAAAGATGGTTTTCTGGCTTTCTCCACGGTCCGGAATATAACAGAGCTGTCCATCACTTAAAGAATCTAGCTCCATTTCAGTACCTGCAAAAAATGCATTTAAACTAATAAGTATAGCAAGAATAAAGAATTCAACACCTTAGAAAGTCATCTACCAAATTGATTAGCCTATATGAATCAAAGCAGAATGAGCTTTTTCACCTTCTACTTAAATAGCCTCTTCATTAAGCTGATCGACGGCTTGCGTTCAATCTTTAAACTCCGGCACTCTCTTATTACTGTACCCTGACCTTCAAGGGGTTGTTATGTTACATTGCTTAAAGGATATTTACACTCTAGTTGTTTGCTTCTCGACATCTTCATGATCTTTAGATAAAAACCATCCTGCTGCCGCAATTCCAATTAAAACAGTATAGAAGATCAGCTTCCATAATGTCGAGTGAGCGAACTCATATGGGATGACTGCAATATCTGGATGCGCTAATGTTAATACAACCAGTTTTACCCCAACCCAGCCGACAATGGCAAATGCAGCCAACTCAAGACCTGGTCTTGCATGAAGGAGCTTCACAAATAAATTTGCTGCGTATCTCATAATGATGACTCCGATTAAACCTCCGGCAAAAATAACTAAAAATTTTCCTCCATCCATTCCGCCAATGTGAGGAAGGTTTGTGTTTGGCAGCGTCATTGCCAAAGCAACTGCTGCCAAAATAGAATCAATCGCAAAAGCAATATCCGCAAGCTCTACTTTGAAAACTGTCATCCAAAATCCAGACTGCTTTTTGGGCTGTTTTTCCTCTTTCTCTTCTTCATAATTTTTCTTCACAAACTTTCGTACGATGTGATTGATCGAGATGAATAATAGGTAGAGGGCACCGATAGCCTGAACTTGCCAAACATCAACAAGAAAGGAAATGACAAACAAAGAAACAAAACGAAAAACAAACGCACCCGCCAACCCATAAAATAAAGCCTTTCTTCTTTCATCTTCTGGGAGATGCTTTACCATTATCGCCAGCACAAGTGCATTATCTGCAGCTAACAGGCCTTCTAAAGCAATAAGCAAAAGCAACACCCAACCATATTCTAATAAAATTGAAATATCCATGTTAATTCTCCTCCTAGTTCGTATCATTATCTTTTTATCTTTTCCAAAAATCGCTTAAATCACATTGCCTTCACCTTCCTTATTCTCACTAAATAGAAAAGGCCTTTACCGATATCGGTAAAGGCCTAAAAACAAACAAAAAGACCTTTACCAGTGGTAAAGGTCTTGCTAACTGTCGGTTTTAACGATTATGACAAACCAGTCGCCAACAAAGCCGAGAGACAAATATCTCCGAAATGACGACTTTGTTGTTAAAGCTACTCCCCTTTAGGAGAACGATATTTGATTATATATTTACTATAATCGATCACTAAAACATTCGTCAATCATTATTTCGTTGTTTTAAACAAAATAATACAATTGTCCTCCATAAATAGTGTGATGGTGATGCTATTTTCTATAGGAGGAATTACGATGGAAAACAACCGTGATCGACGAGCGGTCGAAAAGCAATCAAATTGCTGATTTTGTTGGCAGTGTAACCCTTCGAAGGCTTGCTCTATCCTATTTGGAAGAACAAAGATATCTTATTCATTCAGCGCATTATTTAGAGCTTCTGTGAAAACGTTAATAATATCAGCCGGATGCTCGATGCCAACGGATATTCTCACTAACTCCATTGTAATTCCTAGAGCTTCGCTTCGTTCAGGTGGCAAAGCTCGATGAGACGTCTTTAATGGATGAGAGACCGTCGTTTCAACTCCCGCTAGAGTTGGGGCAATTTTTATCCATGCTAACGATTTGAAAAAAGTATCCACATCTACCTTTTCCCCCAACTTTATTGTGACAATAGCACCAAAGCCATCGTTGGTTTGTTCAAACGGGTAATAGACCTTTTCAATATTTTGATTATCGAGCAACGCCTTGGCCAATTGTTTTGCATTTTCTGATTGGCATTTCATCCTCAGCGCCAATGTTTTGAGGCCGCGGCTTGTCAACCATGCTTCAAAAGGACTGACATTAGCGCCGAGATTCACAACCTTGGCTCTTGCCTTGGCAATTAAATCCTCTCTTCCTACTAACACTCCTGCAGTCACATCACTATGACCGCCGATGTATTTGGTTGCACTATGAACAACTAAATCGATCCCGATAGTATAAGGATTGCTGTGAAAAGGGGTCGCAAAAGTATTATCTACAAGTGTTTGTAAGTTATGTTTTTTTGCAAGCGTCACCACTTGATGCAAATCTTCTACTCTCAACAATGGATTGGTAATAGACTCTGTATATAAAAGCTTTGTATTTGGTTGAATGGCTCTCTCAACTTCTTGATAATCTGAAAAGGAAACAAATGTTGTTTCGATCCCAAGGTTTTGAAGCTCTTCTTTTAACAAAAAGAAGCTTCCTCCATATAAATCATCTGCAGCAACAATATGTTCCCCACTTTTCACAACAGCAAGAACCCCTGCTAAAATCGCTGATAACCCGGATGATGTGGCAATGCCAGCTGGAGCACCTTCAATTGCAGCCACCGCTGCTCCTAGTTCATCTGGATTTGGATTACCTGTACGTGAATACAAGTAATTTCCTTTCCCTTGATAATAATCTTCAAGCTCCTCCAAATCAGTAAACACAAAGGCAGAAGTTTGATAAATAGGGGTTACTTTACTCTTTATCGGTTTCTTATCCTCTCGATTTGGATGCAATAGGATCGTTTCAAACTTCTTTTCCAAAATATTCACCTTCTCCTTTAAATTCCATAGATTGATCATTAGATCAAACCTTTTGGAATTGCAAGCAAATATTTTTAGATAAGCTCGTGAACATCTTTATTTTGAATCGTCATTTTAAAAATTCGGTCGTATAAAATGGCAGAATAACGGTAGCTCTTAAGGCAATCCAAATCCTATAACTTTCAAGTAAATGAATCACTTGAGCATGATCAAATTCAAACTGGTATCCGATCCCTCCTAATATGAAAGCAGCTGGGAGAATAACTGAGCGGTAATTTTTTACTGTTTATATCACAATCGCATTAAATTTTTTAGTCCCGTGAGCCTTTGGTTTATGATAAACAGCAAACCAATGCCTATCGTGCGCCATTTTTAAAAGAAGAAGCATAGTCGTGCTTGTGACTATGGCACTTTCTCGTCCCTCGAAATGTTTGTCGGTGCGCAACAAAAATAAGGCTGCAGACAAACCTGATCTTCCCGTTTATCTACAGCCGTATCTCTTGATATAAATTAAGTTTGCTTAGTTGCCAACAAGTTTCGATTTTACTTGCGGTTTTGCTGTTTCTTGTTGGGGATCTTCCGATTCTGTTGAACGTTTAATAAAAAATGCTAGGATAAATGCCAATATCGTAATGATCGAAGCTATGAAAAAGGCATCATTAATCCCTTCTAACATCGCTTGCGCTTCAATTTGTAATTTCATTGCCTCTGTCGGCTGTGTCGTTAATGATTTCGCAATTTCTGTTGCATGTGTTTCAGTGCGGGTTGACATAACAGTGACTAACAGAGCCGTACCAATCGCACCTGACACTTGGTTAAGAGTATTGTTCATTGCCGTACCGTGCGGATAGAATCGTTTTGGCAATTGATTTAATCCGTTAGTGGAAACAGGCATCATGACCATCGACATGCCTAACATGCGAATCGCATGTAAAATCATGAGATGAGTATAACCTGTTTCAAACGTAAGTTTACTAAATAAAAAGGTTGTTACGATCATAATGCTCAACCCAATTATTGCTAAAATCTTTCCGCCAAATTTATCAAATAGTCTTCCTGTAACTGGTGACATCAATGCCATTGCTAACGCCCCCGGCAACATTAATAAGCCGGCATCCATTGGCGATATCCCACGCAATGTTTGGACATAAATGGGAAGCAAGAGCATTCCTGAAAACATTGCCATGTTGACAACCATCGTAATTGATGAAGAAAGGGCAAACATCGGGTATTTAAAGACATGGAAGTTCAACATTGGTCGCTCTAATTTTGCTTGGCGAAGAATAAACCACACTAATGTAACGACCCCTACTGTAATCGCGCCATATACGTGGATACTATCCCAGCCTTTATTTCCTGCTGAACTAAATCCATATAAAACTCCACCAAAGCCTAAGCTTGATAAAATTAATGAAAATAGGTCAAGGTGAAGATTTGATTTTTCCTTTTTATCCTTCAATAAGAAAAAGCCAAGAATGAAAATTGCTGCAGCTATTGGCGTAATGAAATGGAAAAGCATTCTCCAATCATAGTGCTCAATAATCCACCCTGATAATGTTGGACCAATTGCAGGTGCAGCCATAAGGATCAATCCAAACATCCCCATTGCTGTTCCCCTTTTTTCAACGGGGAAGCTTACTAGCATCACATTCATCAAGAGCGGCATCATCACCGCTGAACCTGAAGCTTGCAGCATCCGTCCCGCCAGCAAAAGCGGAAATGCATGAGCCATTCCTGCTACTACTGTGCCAATAGTAAATAAACCCATCGCCACTAAAAACAAACGGCGAACACTATATTTTTCAATTAAAAAAGCGGAAGTTGGAATTAATACTCCGTTAACGAGCATAAACCCTGTCGTCAACCATTGTACGGTTGACGGACCCACTTTCAATTCTCCCATAATGGATGGCAATGCAATATTTAATAACGTATTATTTAAAAACGCAATAAATGCACCAACCATTAAGATCGCAATGATGCCATATGGTGGACGACTAGACTTTCCAATCGTGTTATCCATTGTGTTTCCCCCTTAGACGTATAGTACATTATATTATACTCAGATTTCACATAAGACTTATCATATACCAGCCGTTCAAAAAAAGCAATTGAAAAAAACCAGTTTTTTTACCACATTGAGGAATTAATCAAAATCATGTACTATCGAATTAGACATTTGGTACAATCTCTCTATTAAAGGTGATGAATATGAAAGACAGAAAACAGCATGTGATTAAAATGGCGCATCAACTATTTATCGATAAAGGCTTTCAAGCAACCTCTATTCAAGACATCCTCGATTATAGCGGCATTGCTAAAGGAACCTTTTATAACTATTTTTCATCTAAAAATGAATTATTAATCGCTCTTTTCACAACCCTTTATAAACAGATGGAAAAAGAACGAAACGAATTGCTAATCGGACAAGATCCTTCAGATATAGAAATTTTTATAAAACAAATGGAGCTGCAGCTCGAAATGAATCGTTCCAATAATTTAACAGCCCTTTTTGAAGAAGTTTACGTTTCTAATGATGAGGAGCTTAAACAATTTATTAAAATTGGCTCCTTTAAAAGCTTACGTTGGTTATTTGAACGATTTGTAGCGATTTTTGGCGAGGATAAAAAGCCATATTTATTAGATTGTGCCAGCATGTTTATGGGCATTTTAAGCCATATGCTGAAAAATTATTCGATTGCTGTAAAATCTCCACGTGCGATCCATCTCGTAGTCCGCTACAGCGTCAACAGGATTGCTAAAATTATTGAAGAGGTCTCCCACTCTGGCGAACAGCTCCTTAAACCAGAACTTCTAGACGCGTGGAGCCCGAACGGAAAAAAGAATAATCAAGCCTTTCAACAAGCTTTGCATCGCATCATCCTTAGCTTAAAAAAGCCATTTACTCAAAATATTGGTTCAAAGAAACAGCTCGAGTTACTTGATTTCATTTATGAAGAATTAATCAATAGACAAGAGCCCCGTCTTTCTCTAATTGAAAGTGTCCTTGATACGCTAAAAAAGGATCCGCAATTAAAAAACACAACGGGTATGCAAAAGCTTGAAAAGTTCATTAATGAATATGTAAAAAATGAGAAATAAAGATTTTTTCATTGATTTCTTGGCAAGACATTGTTATATTTTAAAAATAATTTCATATTGAATCATTTTTAAAATTGATTCACTTTAGCGATGAATGTTATGGGTAACACTATAACAGGAGCAGCTTCTGGAGAGACCCTTGCGGCGCCGAAGGATTCACAATCTCAGGCAAAAGGACAGAAGAGTAACATTTGTTATTCTACGTCTAATGGAGATTGGGAAACCAGTCTCTTTTTTTAATACTATTTTTTGAGGTGATTTAGTTGGAACAAAAAAGAGCCATCGTCAGTGTAATTGGAAAGGATCAGGTAGGAATAATTGCAAAAGTTACGACGATCTTAGCTGAAGAAACAATTAATATTCTCGATATTAGTCAAACTATCTTACAAGATTTTTTTACAATGATGATGATCATTGATGTGACAAAATATGAGGATTTGGAAGCTTTACAACAAAAGCTTGCCGATTTAGGGGAAGCTCTCGGATTAACGATCAATGTCCAGCTCGAAGACATTTTTCAGGCCATGCACCGAGTGTAAGAGAGGAGAACGAACATGAATTTTGCCGTTAATGAAATGATGGAAACAATCAGAATGGTGCAGATGGAAAATCTTGATATCCGCACAGTGACGATGGGTATTAGCTTGCGAGATTGCGCAGATTCTAATTTTGAGCAAATGAATAAAAAGGTTTATGAGAAGATTACCTACTATGCAAAGGATTTAAAAATCACTGCTGAGAAGGTAGAGCGAGAATTCGGAATTCCGATTATCAATAAACGGATTTCGATTACGCCGATTGCGGAAATTCTTGGTCATGCTTCCGTTGAACAAGCTGTCGAACTCGCAAAAACGTTAGATAAAGCAGCGATCGTTCTTGGCGTTGACTTTATTGGTGGCTATTCAGCTCTCATTCATAAGGGCATTTCCGTCGGTGAACAAACGCTGCTGGATGCTCTGCCCGACGCCTTAAGTGGTACTGAAAGAGTATGCGCCTCCGTTTCAGTAGGAACGACACGCGCTGGCATCAATATGAACGCTGTTCGCAAGATGGGAGAAATTATTAAAGAGGCAGCGGAAAAAAGCAAGGAGCAAAATGGTCTTGCCTGTGCAAAACTCGTTGTGTTTTGTAATCCTGTTGAGGATAATCCTTTTATGGCTGGCGCCTTTCACGGTGCAGGTGAAGGAGATGTTGTCTTGAACGTGGGAGTGAGTGGTCCAGGTGTTGTATTAAGTGCATTGAAACGATACCCTCATGCAGACCTTGGTGAAGTAAGTGACATCATTAAGAAAACTGCATTCAAAATAACTCGTGCAGGTGAACTTATTGGTCGTGTCGTTGCCGAAAGGCTTGGCGTTCCATTTGGAATCATGGATCTCTCCCTCGCCCCAACCAATGCGATGAATGATAGTGTCGCGGAAATTCTGGAGGAAATTGGCTTGGAACGAGTTGGCACGCACGGAACCATCGCAGCTCTTGCATTAATGAATGATGCCGTTAAAAAAGGTGGCGCGATGGCCAGTTCCTATGTTGGTGGCTTAAGTGGCGCATTTATCCCTGTTAGTGAGGATAACGGAATGATTCGTGGGATTCTGGATGATGCCCTATCGTTATCAAAGCTCGAAGCGATGACTTGCGTCTGCTCCGTTGGCCTCGATATGATTGCATTAACAGGGGATGCTACTCCGGCTACATTAGCAGGGATTATTGCCGATGAAGCTGCAATTGGAATGATAAATAAAAAGACAACGGCTGTTCGAATCATCCCCGTTCCCGGCATGAAAGAAGGGGATATGGTCGAATTTGGCGGATTATTAGGACGAGCCCCTGTCATGGGAGTAAACCCTTATAGTTCTGAAAAGATGATCAATCGTGGCGGACGCATTCCTGCTCCGTTACAGTCGTTAATTAATTAGTCAATGAGGCGGATTTTATCCGCCTCATTTTTAACGAGTTTATGCGTTTCACCAATATCGACTTTTTGCTCATCTTATTTTGCATAAAAACTAATGTACATCTCTATCAACATATTTTCCATAGTCCGGAAGAGCAATTTGCTCAAATTCTTGCACCAATTTCGTTAGACTTTTAGTTAAAAGTTCTCCGGACATCGGTAGTCCATGCCCTGTCACCGCAACAGTTGGATTTAATCCATGCAACCGTGTCACTGATTCCTTTGCTGCTTTCCAGTCATTCGTAAAATATCGTGGTGGTCCGCTAATTTCTTGTTCTTGCGTCATGACTTTATATAAATATTCCTGTTTCACCGTCACAAAGGCGTCTCCAACAATTAATGCCCGATCCGAGTCTCGAAAAAGTGAGACGTGACCAGGCGTATGTCCAGGTGTGTGTATCCATTTAAATCCTGGCATAAATGGTACTGTACCATCATTTGGTAGCTTTTGGACATGCTTCCCTAAATTTACTGGTTCATTTGGAAAGAATTTCGACATCTTCGCTACCATTCCACCTTCCACTGTTGGATCCGGTTCAGGGTAACTCTTTTCTCCCGATAAAAATGGCAGTTCTAGTTCATGTCCATAGACGGGAACATTCCAATGTTCAATTAGTTCAATAATACTTCCAACATGATCAAAATGCCCATGAGTTAATAGTATTGCTTTTGGGCGACTCCCAATTCCGAAGCGCTTCTCAATTACTGCAATGATCTCCTCCGACGCTCCGGGCATTCCTGCATCTACTAAAACAAATGCGTCAGCAGTGCCGACTAGAATGATGTTTACAATTTGAATCGTATGTGAATACAAATCGGGTAATACTTCTATTCCAATTCCGCTTCCTATCGAAGTGGCGGGAATAAATGTGTAGTCACTACCGTAATTCATTTCTTTGTCCACTAAAATACCTCCTAGTATGTCTCAGCTAGCATTATTTTCCCCCTTCAATAAAAAAATGATGCCCAGAGAATTCTGAGCATCATTTTTTTATTCTTATAAATCTTCAATTGAATCTGCTTCAACATAAGTAGGTACGACAAGACCAATTGCTGCACCTTCAAGGTTTGGACCTAAGTCTACCAGCTTATCTCCGTACTCTTCCATGTACGATGCATGTGTTCCTGGTAACCATGCTGCTACCATTCCATCTGCATCTCCTTCAGCAACTGCCGCAAACATTGGACCTGCATCTAGTTGTAGAAGATCGACATCATAGCCGATGCTTTCTAATACTTTCCCCACAACATTTGTACTTGCAATTTCAGAATCCCAAGCGACATAAGCAAGCTTGATTTTTTCGCCGTCAACTTCTTCTGCACCATTTGTCCATTCAGCCACTTTATCTGAATTTTCTTCTACCCATGCAGCAGCCGCTTCAGCGGGATCAGCACCTTCTTGAATTTCAACCATGACATTTGCCATATCATCTGGAGTCCAGAAAAATTGGTCTAAAACAGTGTAAGCACTTGGCTGTTCTTCTTGCAATCCTTCACGTACTAACGTTTGAATTACTTCAGCTTCACCATACACACCTTTCGGATCCTCTAAATATTTCAAATCAAACTTCGCGAATTTCCAGTGCGGCGTCCATCCAGTGACAATAATTGGTTCTTTCTTGTCATAAGCTTTTTGAAGCTCTGAAGCCATAGCAGCTGAAGAAGATTCAACAAGAGACCAGTCCGCTAAATTTTCATATTCTTCTAGCGCAGTCTCTGTCGCTTGCATGATTCCTGCACCAGGCTCAATTCCAATAATTTTATAATCTACTTGCTCGCCGATTCCTTCATTACCGCCGTCAGCCGATTCTCCATCTCCACTTTTGCTACCTTCATCATTTCCACCACAAGCCGCAAGCAGCATTGTGAACAAAAGCGCCAATGCTAATAAAAACTTCTTTTTAAACATCAATATGTCTCCCCCTATTTTTGTTTTTTCATTCCTATATTTTGAGAAATCCGGTCTAATACAATCGCTAAAATGACGATCGCCAGACCAGCTTCAAAACCAATTCCTACCTTGATTTGAGTAACAGCTCGATACACATCGGCACCTAAACCTGGTGCTCCAACTAGGGACGCAATGACAACCATTGAAAGTGACAGCATCACACTTTGGTTGACTCCTGCCATAATGGTTGGTGTCGCTAAAGGAAGCTGTACTTTAAATAATTTTTGTTTCGTAGTTGAACCAAATGCATTTGCTGCCTCAATTAAATCCTCTGGCACTTGACGAATCCCTAAGTTCGTTAAGCGGATCGTCGGAGGCATCGCAAAAATAACCGACGCAATAATTCCTGGAACCATCCCAATGCCAAAGAAAAGAATGGCTGGAATTAAATATACAAACGCAGGCATCGTCTGCATGAAATCTAGTATTGGTGTAATAATATTTCGGGCTGTATCATTTTGGGAAATCCAAATGCCGATTGGAACCCCAATTATAATGGAAATAACGACTGAGGTTAGCACAAGCGCTAAAGTGTCGATGGTCCCATCCCAGTATCCCAAGTTATAGATTAATAAAAGTCCAACTGCTGTAAATACAGCATTTGTCCACTTGCTGACCCATAACATAAGTGCTGTAAATAGGATAATAAGAATAGCAGCAGGAACAGATGATAATATCCAAACAATAAATTCAACAAAGCCGCCGATTCCATCTCTTATTAAATCAAATAGGGGCTCTAATTGTACTTGTAAAAAATCAACAAATGTATCGACCCAATCGCCGAGTGGTATTTTTGGTAAGGTCACTTATTTCACCTCATTTCCGTTTAATTGAATATCGTCTCCTGCAAGTGCAGCCAAAATAGCACCGCGAACGATGATTCCTTTTAAACGCTCTTCTTCATCAATTACCGCAACGGGCAATGAGGCGGTAGCCACCTGTTCAAACATATCGGAAATCAATGTATCAGGTGTGACTGTTTGTAAATCGCGAATCATAATATCTTCGATTTTTTGATTTTTTTTCAATGCATCGGCTGCATCTTGAGCTGTAATCGCTCCGACAAGCTTTTGCTTTTTATCAACAATATAGAGACTAGAGATTCCCGCATCCTTCATAATTTGTAAAGCGACTCTTAATCCTCGATCGGCAAGGATTTTTTCTGGACGTTTCATGACGTGCGCTGCTGTTAATACTTTGGATAAGTCAACATCCTCAACAAATCGCTCTACATAATCGTTTGCTGGATTCATAAGGATTTCTTCGGGCGTTCCCACTTGAACAATGGAGCCATCTTTCATTAATGCGATTCTATCTCCGATGCGCAATGCTTCGTCTAAATCATGGGTAATAAAAATAATGGTCTTTTCCATTTTTTCTTGCAGTTCAAGCAACTCATTTTGCATATCTTTTCGAATTAACGGATCGAGAGCACTAAATGCCTCATCCATAAGCAAAACATCAGGATCATTCGCAAGAGCACGGGCCAAACCTACCCGCTGCTGCATTCCTCCACTAAGCTCACTAGGGTAACTGTTTTCATAGCCTTCGAGACCTACGAGCTTTAATGCTTCCAACGCCTTTTCCCTTTGCTGTTTTCGATCTGATCCTTTAACTTCCAAACCGTACTCTGTATTACTTAAAACCGTACGATGTGGAAATAGGGCAAACCTCTGAAAGACCATACTTATTTTTGAACGTCGTACTTCTCTTAATTCATTCGGCTTCATCTTGACAATATCTTGTCCATCTATAAGCACTTGACCATCGGTAGGATCAATTAATCGATTGAACATTCGGACTAATGTTGATTTCCCACTTCCCGACAGGCCCATTATCACAAATATCTCTCCGCTCCTCACTTCGAAGCTCGCCTTATTGACCCCCACAGTCATTCCGGTTTTTTCAAGTATTTGCTTTTTACTAAGACCTTCATTTAGCATTTTTACTCCTTGCTGAGGAGATTTACCGAAGACCTTCGTCACATTCCGGACTTCTATTTTTGCATCACTCATTATTTCACCTCTATTAACTTTCTAAGGCAACAGCACGACATTTTTTGAAATTTTATCCATGGTTATTAATTATACTCTTCTATAACTTTATGAACAAACTCGAAAAACAGCTTTATTCTGTTAAAAACGTATGTTCAGAAATAACTGTACAAAGTTAAGTGGAGTATCCTTATAAATCATCCATATTCCTCCCAGATACTCCCGGATGCTAGAAGTTCATAGAGAAAAAGCCCGCCACATCAAGCATTTGGATGCATGGGCTTTTAATATTAGGCTTTGTTAAACAATCTTGTTGATAAAACGATTTTAACTCATTTCGTGTGCCCCCTTTCACCTATGCTGAAAGGTCCTCTAATGCCATGAAAAAAATCAACATACCAAAGCCTTATATTAAAATACTTCAAGCTGCTGTTCTTTATTAAATAGGCTAGGATAGATTAAAAAACCTAAAATGATCGCTGTTAAAGTCGCTGCCGACATAATTAAGAAGACAATTAATAATTGAAATTTGACTGCCTGTATGGGGTCAGCGCCGGCAATAATTTGACCGGTCATCATTCCTGGGAGCTGGACAAGACCGATCGTTTTTTGTCCTTCAATTGTCGGGATTAAGCTTGCACGAATCGATTGCTTCAAAATTGGGAAAATCGATTGCTTAACGCTGCCTCCCAACGATAGAACTAAATCGATTTCCTCTCTTCTCATTTCTATTTCTGCTTTTAGCCGATTTAGAAAAAGATTCGCTATAATCATTGAATTGCCAATGATCATGCCACTGATGGAAATAATATATTGCGGTTCTGCAGGAACAATTTTTAATCCTAATAAAAAGCCTTGCGTGATAATCTCCACAACCGCGATCGTCAAGAAGATCTTCCAAAATGCATATGGGATTTCCCTCCCACGTTTAGCCGCATTTTTGGCGGCGACTAGAATCATGATTAAAAGCATTAGAATGATGACAAAAGGATGATCAAAACCGAAGACAAATTTTAAAATATAGCCGACGATAAATAATTGAATGGTTGCACGAACGCAAGTAATGATAATATCTTTTCCTAGGCCTAGTTTAAAAGCATTAGATAAAAAAAGAGCGAGAATAACAAAGACAAAACTAAAAATAATTGCTGTTAAATTCATAAGCTACTCCTCAATAAATTTAAAAAGTCCTTTGTACGCTCATCCTGTGGCTCAGAAAAAAATTGTTTTGTTGGTGCACCTTCAACAAGTTGACCATCTTTAATCAACCATGTTTCATCTCCGACTCTTTCTGCCTGAGACAAATCATGCGTGACCCAAAGAATCGTAACAGAACGCTCTTTGTTTATCCGTTGAATCAGCTCCTCTATACCTTGAGAAGCTTTAGTATCAAGAGCGGAAGTTACTTCATCTAATAGTAGAACAGAGGAGTTGTTCACCAATGTTCGGGCAAGCGATAAACGTTGCCTCTGCCCTCCTGAAAGCTCCTTTGCCTCTCTCGATAGCAGTTCCGCTGATAAACCAACATACTCCAAATAGGTTTCCGGATTTTCTAACGTCTCTCCACGAAGCTTCAATGGCAAGGATAAGTTTTCAAGAACGGTTCCTTTTGTCATAGGCGCCGACTGAAAAGCAATCCCCACATAACGCCGAAGTTCCTGAACATTCCATTTTCTAACTTCCTGCTTATTCACATAAATCTCGCCATCATCCGGAGTTTGTAATAAATTACATAGGGACAGTATCGTACTTTTCCCTGATCCTGATGGCCCAACTATCGTAAGCAGAGTGCCTTTTTCAATCTTGGCACTGATCCCATTTAATACCGGAACCTTTTTGGAGCCATCAGCAAATGCTTTTCTTATATTATGTAGCTCGATTTCCGTGTTTTTCATACCCACTTCTCTCTCTTTACTATTGTTGGCTTTGAATAAAACGATTTTGGGCTCCTTTCGTGTGAAACCTTGGTTTCACATGTCTTTCAGTTATGCTGAAAGGTTAAGAAAATGAGTCATTGTCACAAAGCCATTTTTTTAGGTGGCTCTAACATTCATTTTACCATTTCACCTCCAAAACATAGCATATTTCTTCTATAAATATATCAGGAGATTGAATGACATTCCCATTTCCGTTTTAAGTTCAATTGCCTAAAACATGCTCAAGCGATAATTTTCTGATAAAAGCTCAAGCAGCTTGATTCCAGCAATACTATTTCCAGTTTCATCAAGAGCCGGTCCGAATATGCCAATCCCGTATTTTCCAGGCACAGCCCCCATAATGCCACCAGCCACACCGCTTTTTGCTGGTATTCCGATCTTTATGGCAAATTCCCCTGAAGCATTATACATTCCACAAGTAACCATAAACGTTTTACAAATTCGCGCAACTGCAGAGGGCATTAACTGTTTTCCAGTGTCTGGATCTTTCCCATCCATCGCAAAAACAAGACCAATCCTCGCCAAGTCAAGGCAATTCATTTCAATTGCGCATTGTTTCGTATACAAATCAATTAATGGTTCAACCTCTTCTTGAATAACTCCATGCTCTTTCAAAAAATAACATAAAGCACGATTTAAATGGGCGGTTTCATATTCAGACTTTGCTACTTCCTTGCAATAATTCACTTCTGAATCGGCGGATAAAGTTTGAATAAATGATATTAGACGATTCAATCTCTCATCGACAGAATTTCCTTCAATCATGTGGGTTACAACCAATGCTCCTGCATTAATCATCGGATTAAGCGGCTTAGCAACAGCCATCGTTTCCAGCTTTGCAATCGAATTAAAGGGATCTCCCGTCGGCTCCATCCCCACCCTTTCAAAAACATCTTCTTTTCCCTGTTCCATTAATACTAGGGCAAGACTAATAACCTTTGAAATGCTTTGTAGCGTAAACTTCTTCTCTATATCTCCTGCTGAAACACATTCTCCATTAGGAGAATGGATCGCAATTGATAAATCATGTGGATTCGCAAGACCGAGGGCAGGTATATAATCCGCCACTTTTCCAGCCTTTGTCCATTTCCGTGCTTCTTCTACCATCAGTTTCAATTGTTCATCAGACCTACATATCATTGACATCACCAATTTTAGTATGAGCCCATTAGCATAGCTGTATGTGGGATAATTTGACTAAAATTGTGTTTTTATGAGAAAATCAACTAAACTGAATTTTCTAAAATCAAACCATTTTCAAATACTTTATAGAGTCTTTCTCATTTTCATATGTAGAAGACAATCATACTTTAAAAAGGAGGTTCTCATGGCTTGGGATTTCATTAAGAGCTTACTCGTTTTTCTAATCATTATATTTGCGTTTGTGCTTCTCTTATTGCTGCCAAGAGAGATGGATATCACGCATCATGGAGGACTCGTATTCACTGCAGATTTTCCATTCACATTCGATTTGTATAAGGAGAAGATTGCTGCTTTCGTTGAGCATTTTCGTATGGAAAAGGGCTTCGGAAATAACAGTATGGGCGTACCGATTTTGGAAGAAGTTCAAAAACTATTACTGCGCGATTTTACAATTATCGTACCCGCATTGCTTTTAAGTATGGGGGCTGGTACTTTACTAGGAATCGTACAATTTTATTTTCGCGATAAAATTATCGGGAAAGTCCAGGCTTTTTTTTCATGGATCTTTTCTTCCATTCCTGATTTTTTTCTTTTTATTGCCCTCCAATATTTATTGATTAAGTTATTTTACATAGGTGTTCCAAAATTCAGTTTGTATGGCAATGATCATTGGTATAACTTTCTTATTCCGATGATTGCCATTACTGTATTTCCAATGGTCCATATGGTGAAATTCACATCTGCTGCACTGGAAAATGAAATGGGCCAAGACTATTTGCGAACAGCTCGTTCCAAGGGCTTAACAACATTAAACATCCTCAAACATATGATTTGGAATTGCCTTTATTCGATTTTAAATCAAACTCAATTTGTCATGCTTTACCTGTTAACTAGTTTGCCAATCATGCAAAAGTTGGCCAGCTTCCAAGGAGCGGGCTACCATCTCTTGACTAGTATTCAAGAATTTGATGAACCTCGAGCCCTAGCCTTTATGCTGCCATACCTTTTGATGATGTTTGCAACAATTGTCCTATCCAAGCTATTGAAATATAAACTATTACCACAAAAAGCGGGAGCGTTACAATGACTGTTCTGAATTTTTGCAAAAAAAATCTGGTATTAACCATCGGAAGCATTATGCTATGTTTTCTCCTTTTTATGACCTTTTTCGGAGAATATTTACCATTTATTGATGGTGAACTGCAGGAAATTGATTATCTTTGGGACGAAAACAAAATTCCGGTCGCACCCCCTTATGAACCTTCAGCACAATTTCCATTGGGGACAGACCGTGACGGACGAGACATGCTGAGCTTAATTGTCATGGGCGCGAAAGAAACGCTGTTAATTATTCTCTCAATCACTTTGATTCGTTATCTATTAGCCATTCCCCTTGCCTATTTTGCTCATAGACAATGGCTTGGTGCGAATGCTTTGCTGAACGGGCTCAACGGCTTTCTCTCATATGTTCCGACCATTATTGTTGTCATTTTGCTCGTTACCATACCGCCACTTATTATGTCAGCATTTCGGCCATATTTCGTTGTGCTTATTATTGCAGCCATGGAGATTGGCAGGGTCGCAGACATGATCAAGTTGGAATTTCATCAAATTTCTAAAAAGGAATTCGTAACAAGTGGAAATTCTCTAGGTGTATCCCCTTTTAGGCTTTTTAAAAAATATTATCTGCCTTTTATTTATAGTAAATTATTGATTAGCATAGTGGGAGATTTAGGAAAAGTTATGTTCTTGCTTGGTCAATTAGGCTTCTTAGGGGTTTTTGTCGCACAAGTGTTTGTACAAGTAGATGCCGGGGTGTTTACTTTTGAGAATACATCGAATTCTTGGCCTACGTTCTTATCCAATGCATTTAAAGACATACGCGGCCCTGTGTGGATCGTTTTTTACCCTGCTCTAGCTATGACCTATGTTATTTTCACCTTTAATATGTTGGGACATGGTCTGCAAAAAATCTTCCGTTAATATCATGTCTCCTTTTTTCACAGCTGTGCTAAAACATCTCATTTAACACTGCCCCGATGAAACGTAGGGAAAACAAGCTTTCTCCTAGCATTTCATCGGGGCTGTTCCACCTTACTACACAGCTTTAAAGACATGAATTTCACGAAATGCGAAAAAATCATAGAACATGGCCTTTTCAAAGATCTTTTGATAGTGTAAACAAAAATGACTGAATACACTTGACAAGGCGCAGCGAGTTGAAGTTACTATTTTGCTAGAATTTCTATACGGATGTAGTATTCTTTGCTAAGATGGAGAGACTATTATAGAGAGAATTAAGCGAAAAGAGGCAGGAAGTATGAAATATACTGGAGAAAGAGTCATCCCAGAATTAATGAAGCAAATGAATGGTCTTTTGTTGGAGCATTTAGCAAGATACCATTTTTCGATTCATTATGCCAAGGGGCGCATTTTAGATTTCGCTTGTGGAAGCGGGTTTGGCAGCAACATCATGGCTGTGGCAGCAAAAAAGGCCATTGCAGAAGTAATCGCCGTCGATATTGACCCAGAAGCTATTGCCTATGCAAAGGGAAAATATTATCACCCGCTGATTTCCTTTCAAGTGGAAAATTGCGTAGATCCCTCTCTCCCAGAAAGATTTGGACAATTCGATTTGATCGTAAGCTTTGAAACTCTTGAACATGTGGATAACGAAGAAATATTCATGCGTAATATCTATCAAATGCTGAAACCTGGTGGGACAGCAGTTATTTCGACCCCTTTTGGCCAAGGACGGGGAATGCCGACAAGCGAACCCTTCCATGTCCATCAATTAACAGAAGGGGAATTTCAAAACCTCTTTACTTTATACGAAGAAGTGCAATTTTATTATCAAAAAGGCGTGCTAATTGAACCAGCACCTGGCCGGGAAGGCCGCCACTATCCAATCGGAATTGCCGTATGTAAAAAAGGCACAAAAGCATAGGACAGCTTGTTCATCGCCGTACAAGCTTAAAAGGTCTTTGAGAAAGGAAACTTGAATGACAATAGCAATTTCTTGGTTGACCTATTGTAAGGAGGACTGGCTGCTTGCGCTCGACAAAGATAATAGACACATTAAACGCAAATGAAATCCTACTTTTGCAACCCAATAAAAAAACTAGTCAATAAATCTCTGACTAGTTTCCATACAATTCTTTATAAGCAATAACCTTTAAGGCTAAAATCTCTTCTTCTGATAATTTGCTCTCCACTTCTTGAAGAATCTCTTCCTTGGAAGCAGATCCGTCCTGCACTTTGACACGAATCTCATTGAGGCTCGATAAACCGACCTTATTAACAAGAACTCTCGTTGCCTCCTCCTTCGTTGTGAAAGGCAGTTCCTTGGCATCAGCAGTACTTGCTTCTTCAATAAAAGATTTCAGCTCCGGATCGCCCTCGATCACTTCTTTTATATTGTCTATCTCTCCACTGTTCTCCAGCTCTGTAGTCACAACATCCATTAATTTTTCCGAAGCCATATTTGTACCTACATAGTAGACAGCGAAACCGGCTATTCCAAGTAACACGAGCGGGATCAACAAATACTTTATTAATTTCACTTACCAACACCCTTTCATAACCCCATCATACAACGAAATGACTCTATTTGTAAAAACTTATGATCAGTTGTTAAAACAAATTCCGAACTTTCGTACTATTTTATACTATAGAAATAGTTTTAATTTACTAGTAAAATAGTATAAGATAAAGTTACTATCTTTCAAATTTGGCAAACAATGTTAATATTCAGCTCATTTCATTTATTCTTTTAGCTGTTTACAAGAGAACATTGGAAACAACAGCATTTACATACCTTTAAAACTGAAAAAACATAGGGGGCACTTGAATGAAAAAGCAAATAATGAAAAAAGCAAAACTAAAAATGCCAAAGGTAAAGAAACCAAAGCTAAAACTGCCAGAAATGAAACAACTCAATTTGAAACTATCCGTTTCCAAGAAGATGTATATCGGATTTGCATCCGTCCTATTAATTATGGGAATTTTAGGCTTCGTTGCGATCAATTCAACGAATAACATCAGCAAAAGAAGCTCTGAAATTACCAATGTGTGGCTGCCGAGTGTTGAAGCTATCAATACCATTAACTACTTAACGGAACACCTTGCTTCCCTCGAATATAAATATGTTATTGAACCCGATGAAAAGAAGCTTACATTACTAATAGAAAAAATGGATGAAACCTTTGCAGAAATTGATCATGTTTTTGCAAATTACGAAGCTACCATTAACTCTGAAGAAGAGCGCCAACTTTTCGAGACTTTACTAGATAAATGGGCAAGATATCACGCCGTTCATGTAAAATTTATTGAACTAGGTACCGAAATGAATATTGTTCAAGGAACCGGTAACGTAAATGGCATTCGACTTCTATCAACGATCGGTGAAGCGGATAACATGTTCTCAAGCATCCAGTTTACCCTTGAAGAACTTGTTGCCTATAACCATGATAACGCTCTGGCTGCTAGCGATGTAGCAAATCAAGAAACGAGTCGCAGTATGTTTATAATTATTGCTTTCTTAATCGGTGGAGTAATCGTCGGCTTGTCTATTGCTTATCTTACTTCGCGAATGATTTCAAAACCATTGAAGTTTGTTACAGACAATGTGAAAGAGGTCGCAAAAGGAAACTTAACAATGGACCCGATAAAAATTAAAAACAAAGATGAAATTGGCGATCTTGCAGAGGCATTTAATGAAATGGGTACTAGTCTGGCAAATCTAATTCGTCAAGTAACCGTAACATCAGAAACTGTTGCTGCGTCCTCTGAGCAGCTATTGGCAAGCTCTGAACAAACCTCAAAAGCAACCGAACTAATCACGATTTCGATTCAGGAAGTTGCTGCTGGCTCTGAACATCAAGTTCAAAGTGCTGTCAATGGAAATCAATCGATGCAAGAAATTTCTAAAGGCATGGAGCAAGTCGCAGGGGCGATCCAAATTGTCTCCGATTTAAGCCTTTCAACCAATGAAAAAGCTGAAGCTGGAAATGTAGTCGTTTCTGAAACAGTCACACAAATGAATACTGTTCAAGAACAAGTCACAAAAATCGCAGACAATATTCAGGTTCTTGGCACTCGCTCCAAAGAAATTGGTCAAATTGTCGATTTAATCTCACAAGTATCCGAGCAAACCAATCTCCTTGCGTTAAATGCTGCTATTGAAGCAGCAAGAGCAGGAGAGCACGGAAAGGGATTTGCTGTTGTTGCAGATGAAGTCCGCAAATTAGCTGTGGAATCCAATAAAGCGACGGACAATATTCGCGCTCTTATTGGTCAAATTCAAAAAGAAATCAAAGAAGTCACCGTCTCCATGGATGAAGGCAAAAAATCGGTAAAATCAGGGATCGAAAAAGTCAATGAAACGGGCGTATCTTTCCACGAAATTACTGATATGATCTCAAGCATTAGCACTCAAGCTCAAGAGGTATCTGCCATTGTCGAGGAAGTCAATGCAAGTACTGAAGAAATGGTGCAAAAAATGTCAGAAATTACAACTGTTTCTCAGCAGGCTGCTGAAAACTCTCAACAAGTTGCAGCCTCTGCCGAAGAGCAAAACGCTTCTATGGAAGAAATTTCAGCATCTGCCCATACATTAAGCAGCATGGCACAAGAACTTCAGGAAAACGTCTCAAAATTTAAAGTATAGCAAACAATTATTTTAAAACCGATGACTCCCGAAAATTTTATTCAAAAAGCAAGTGGCGCAAGATTGAACTG
>NZ_SWLZ01000002.1 GCF_005502275.1 Robertmurraya siralis | reverse complement strand
AAATAGTCCGGTGACGATAGCGAGAAGGTCACACCCGTTCCCATACCGAACACGGAAGTTAAGCTTCTCAGCGCCGATGGTAGTGAGGGGCTGTCCCCTTGTGAGAGTAGGACGTTGCCGGACGAAGTAAAAAGAGTATCCCATATGATGGGTGCTCTTTTTTTGATCTGAATGTCCGTAAGGACAAGAAATAAAACGCCAGTAAAATCAAAAGCAGAAACCGGAGGGTGGCTAGAACCGAGGAGGTCGAGGAAGCGAGAGAGGGAAGCCCGGAGTGTACGATGTACACGAGGACGGAAGGAACGAAGCTGACGAAGAGATCCGAAGGTGATAGACAGCCGACTCCGAGCACGGAAGTGAAGCTTCGGCGCCGATGGTAGTGAGGGGCTGTCCCCTTGTGAGAGTAGGACGTTGCCGGGCAAAGGAAAAAGAGTATCCAAAATGATGGGTGCTCTTTTTTTGATCTGAATGTCCGTAAGGACAAGAAATAAAACGCCAGTAAAATCAAAAGCAGAAACCGGAGGGTGGCTAGAACCGAGGAGGTCGAGGAAACAAGAGAGTGAAGCCCGGAGTGTACGATGTACACGAGGACGGAAGGAACGAAGCTGACGAAGAGATCCGAAGGTGATAGACAGCCGACTCCGAACACGGAAGTGAAGCTTCGGCGCCGATGGTAGTGAGGGGACGATCCCTTGTGAGAGTGGGACGTTGCTGGGCGAAGTAAAAAGAGTATCCCATATGATGGGTGCTCTTTTTTTGATCCCAAGTGTGGCTGAAATGGCGAGATGCGCAATAAGCATTGAAAAACGCGCAATTATGCCTTAGATCGGCGCAATCAGGTGAAAAACAAGCGCAATCAAGCCACGAATAGGCGCAATCGAAGGCACAACAAGCGCAATCCTTGCCAAAATCGTAAAATCCACAAATAATCCCTATGTAATCACCTCAACCCTCCCCACCCTCGCTGCAGTGACAAGTAACCTGCTGCAATCAAACACAAAATCCGGGAATGTTGTGTTTGCATAAAACAATAATTGGCCCACTTCACAAACATTTGTCCATCTAGACATGTTCGCCCACTTCACAAACATTCGTCCATCTTACAAATAATTCGTCCATCTATTCATAATTCCTCGATTTCACAACAATTCAGCTACCCCCCACTAAAAATATTGGACGTTTTCGTAAATTTCATTTTGCAATCTTAGGTTTTTTCCAAACCGAGAGGGAAAAGATAAAAGCAAATTGAGAAAAATTAAGCGCAATATACTTTAAATCGGTGCAATTCAAAGCAACTGCGTGCAAGTATGTCTAATGTGTGCAATTGTATAGTCGAGATTTTATCGACAAGGTCAGAGGGATCGGGCTCAAGCAATAGGACACAAGTACTCATCTAACAGAAGTAGCTGAAATAGAGTGCAATTAGGTTTCATTTTTAGTAAAATGAGGCATACACGATTTTGCTTTATTAGGAGGACATTTCCGTGTTACAAAATGGATTGGTAATGGTGCTCATTATCCTCGTCATTAATATTGTCTATGTGTCTTTTTTTACGATTAGAATGATTTTGACGTTAAAGGGACAAAGGTATTTAGCTGCTTTTATAAGTATGATTGAGGTTGTTATTTATGTTATCGGGCTTGGGTTAGTACTTGATAATTTGAACCAGATTCAGAACTTGATTGCGTATGCAGTTGGTTACGGGATTGGTGTAATTGTAGGAATGAAAATTGAGGAGAAGCTTGCATTGGGCTATATTACCGTCAATGTAATTACGAAGGAATATGATCGGGACTTACCGAGACTTCTGCGGGAAAAAGGCTATGGTGTAACGAGCTGGGCTGCGAATGGCCTTGAGGGGGATCGGATGGCGTTGCAAATTTTAACGCCAAGAAAATATGAATTAAAGCTCTATGCAACCATTAAAGAGCTTGACCCGAAAGCATTTATTATCGCGTATGAACCGAAAACGATCTACGGTGGATTTTGGGTTAAATCGGTTAAGAAGGGAAGATTGTTTTCATGAGCAGATTGAAGCAAAGATTTGAAGTGCAAGAAAATGAGACGATTGATCAATGTCTGGACCGCATCCAAAAGGCTGGCTACATTCCTGTACGAAGAGAAGAAAAACCAATATTTCAGGAGAAAAAGCAAGGCTCCACGGTGGTCTATGAGCCTATAGGAAGGCAAATTATTTTTGAGGCAAAGAGGACAGAGGGTTAAAACACGAACATTAATAGAAGAATATTTTATTATTGTTCGATTATTGTTGACACACACCGTTAATGTTGTTACTATGGTAGTGCAAATGGAATAATCGATAAAAAAATACAATTTACCTCATATATAATGGGAATATGGCCCATAAGTTTCTACCCGACAACCTTAAATTGTTGGACTATGAGGAAAGTAAATGACGGGATAAAAATTGATCTTTAATTGAAGGGCATAAGCGGACATGGGTGGAATGGCTGTGCTAGCGCAGCCTTAGATGATGTCCTTTTATTTTCTGTGCCTCAATAAATGAACAATGTGCCCGGACAGATTGCTTTCCTTCATAGGATTAAGCAGTTTGTTCCGGGCTTTTATTATGGTTAAAAATGGAGGAGAAAAATGAGCGTGCAGGTTGCAGTAATTATGGGGAGTACATCGGATTGGGAAACAATGAAGCATGCGTGTGACGTGCTGGATAAGCTCGAGATTTCCTATGAAAAAAAAGTAGTATCCGCACATAGGACTCCAGACCTTATGTTTCAATATGCAGAAGAAGCAAGAGGACGGGGCTTTAACGTAATTATTGCAGGTGCAGGAGGGGCGGCCCATCTTCCAGGTATGGTAGCGGCTAAAACGACTCTTCCTGTAATCGGTGTGCCAATTCAATCAAAAGCATTAAATGGATTGGATTCCTTATTATCGATCGTACAAATGCCGGGTGGTGTTCCAGTAGCGACAGTAGCTATCGGCAAGGCAGGAGCCACGAACGCTGGATTGCTTGCTGCGCAAATACTTGGTGCGACTGATTTCGCAGTAGCAGAACGACTCGACAAAATGCGTGAAGCAACGAGAGAGGCTGTAATGGAAAGTAGTGATGAGCTTGTTTAAAACCATTTTACCTGGACAAACGATTGGAATTATCGGTGGAGGGCAGCTTGGGAGAATGATGGCAATAGCAGCGAAAGAAAAAGGCTACTGCGTTGCTGTGCTGGATCCAACAGAAAATTCTCCTTGTGGGCAAGTTGCCGATATTGAAATTGTTGCACAATATCATGATTTACTGGCGATTCAAAAACTGGCTGAAGTTAGTGATGTTATTACGTACGAGTTCGAAAATATCGATGCGGAGGCGCTCGACTGGCTTTGTGAGAATGCTTATGTGCCACAAGGAAAAGAAGTGTTAGAAATCACCCAAAATAGAGCAACAGAAAAAGCAGCGATTCAAAAGGCGGGTGCAGAAGTCGCTCCGTATAGGGTAATTAATGACATGACTGACATTTATGCTCATATCGATGAAATCGGCTATCCTTGTGTACTAAAAACAGCAACGGGTGGTTACGATGGTAAAGGACAGCTCGTCATTCGTTCAAGAGATGACATTGAAAAAGGAGCACCGCTGGTTGAATCTGGATTATGTGTTCTTGAGCAGTGGATTTCTTTTGAAAAAGAAATCTCCGTCATTATTGTACGCAGCCCCAAAGGTGAGACATCCGTTTTTCCGGTGGGAGAGAATATTCATAAGGACAACATTCTGCATGAAACAATCGTGCCAGCAAGAATGGCAGAGGATGCGAAGGAAAAAGCAATCTCACTTGCGACAGAGCTGGCCAGATCATTAAATTTAGTCGGGACATTAGCGGTGGAGATGTTTTTAACGACAGAGGGAGCAATCTATATAAATGAACTGGCGCCTCGACCACATAATTCAGGTCATTACACGATAGAGGCTTGTGAAACGTCTCAGTTTGAGCAGCATATTCGTGCTGTTTGCAATCTATCGCTTGGAAGTACCGAATTATTAAAACCAGTCGTTATGGTCAATATTCTTGGTGAACATCAAGAACAAATCATTGGAAAAATAAACGATTATCCAAACTGGAAAATTCACTTATATGGAAAAAGGGAAGCAAAAGTAAAAAGAAAAATGGGGCATGTGACCATTTTGAATCATTCAATAGAGAACGCCCTATCTGAAATTGACAGCAGTGGAATTTGGGAACAGGCGAAGGAAAGAATCGGAGGATAAAAACATGATCGATCGTTATACAAGACCCGAAATGGGTGCTATTTGGACAGAGGAAAACCGTTTTAAAGCTTGGTTAGAGGTAGAGATTTTAGCATGTGAAGCATGGGTGGAGCTTGGAGAAATCCCGAAGGAGGATGTTCAAAAAATCCGTGAAAAGGCATCATTTGATATCAACCGCATTAAAGAGATTGAAGAAGAGACACGACATGATGTTGTCGCTTTTACTCGTGCCGTATCCGAAACACTTGGTGAGGAAAGAAAGTGGGTTCACTATGGACTAACTTCAACAGATGTCGTTGACACGGCTTTATCCTATTTAATAAAGCAAGCCAATGACATTTTGCTAAAGGATATAGAGGGCTTTGTTGAAATCTTAAAAAACAAAGCGCGGGAATATAAATATACAGTGATGATGGGACGTACTCACGGTGTTCATGCGGAGCCAACAACATTTGGACTGAAGCTAGCCCTTTGGTATGAAGAAATGAAGCGTAACCTAGAACGCTTTAAGCAAGCTGCTGAGGGGGTTGAATACGGAAAAATATCTGGGGCAGTTGGAACATATGCCAATATTGACCCATTTGTTGAGAAATATGTATGTGAGAAGCTTGGCATTAAACCAGCGCCCGTTTCTACTCAAACATTGCAACGTGATCGTCATGCCCACTATATGTCGACAATTGCGTTAATCGCTACATCAATCGAAAAAATGGCAGTCGAAATAAGAGGTCTGCAAAAGAGTGAAACCCGAGAGGTAGAAGAATTTTTTGCAAAAGGTCAAAAAGGTTCTTCCGCCATGCCGCATAAACGCAACCCGATCGGTTCTGAAAATATGACTGGACTTGCCCGTGTCATCCGTGGACATATGTTGACTGCATATGAAAATGTCCCGCTTTGGCATGAACGTGATATTTCACATTCTTCAGCAGAGCGAATTATTTTACCAGATGCCACGATTGCTTTGAATTACATGTTAAATCGCTTCGGCAATATCGTGAAAAATTTAACGGTCTTCCCAGAAAACATGAAGCGCAACATGGATCGTACACTTGGTCTTATTTACTCTCAACGTGTTCTACTCGCCTTAATCGATAAAGGCCTACCACGTGAAGAAGCGTATGATACGGTGCAACCAAGAGCGATGGAAGCATGGGAAAAGCAAGTTCCGTTTAAGAGCTTAATTTCTGCCGATGAAACCATAACAGCAAAGCTTTCACCAGCAGAAATTGATGATTGTTTTGATTATAATTACCACTTAAAGCATGTCGATACAATCTTTGATCGTTTAGGACTATAGAAGGATTCATTTTTAAATGAGCGCCTATCGCCTTTCAAACTTCTGATACTGGTTTTACATCCTACGATAAGTCAAAGTTTCTTCAATCGAAAAGTTTGTAAGGCGATGACCAAGGCACTTCCACTTTTAGTATAGGAGGCTCTCCTCATCATGGAAAAAAGAGCATTGTTATATGAAGGAAAAGCAAAGAGAGTATATCAAACGGATGATGAAAATCTCGTATGGTTGGAGTACAAGGATTCTGCGACAGCTTTTAATGGTGAAAAGAAGGAGCAGATTACGGGTAAAGGAAAATTAAATAACGAGATTACAAGTTTAATATTTTCAAAGTTGAAAAAAGAGGGAATTGCCACTCATTTTGTTAAGAAGCTTTCCGAAACGGAACAGCTTGTAAAGAAGGTAACGATTATTCCTCTTGAAGTTGTCATACGCAATGTGGCAGCAGGCAGCTTTTCTAAAAGACTGGGGATTAATGAAGGAAACCCTCTCTCAAAACCCCTCGTTGAATTTTACTATAAAGATGATGCTCTTGGAGATCCACTCATTACGGATGACCATATCGAAGAATTACAATTGGCGACGAAGGACGAAGTAGCCCTTTTAAAAGAAAAAGCACTACAGGTCAATGAAGTGTTATCGAGGTTGTTTCTTGAATTAAATATTCGCCTCATCGACTTTAAGCTGGAATTCGGAAAGGATGCCGAAGGGAACATCGTCCTTGCTGATGAAATTTCACCAGATACCTGTCGCCTATGGGATAGCAACACGAATGAGAAGCTGGATAAAGATGTATTCCGCCGTAATTTAGGAAGCTTAACAGATGCTTATGAAAACATTCTTGCGAGACTGGGAGGTCCATCACATGTATAAAGTAAAGGTTTATGTAACATTAAGAGAAAGTGTACTTGATCCACAAGGGGCTGCGGTAAAGCACTCATTACAGTCATTAAGCTATAACGAAGTATCAGACGTTCGAATTGGAAAATACATGGAGTTAACGGTTGAAAAATCAGAACGCAACGTTGAAGATGTCGTAAAGGAAGTGTGTGAGCGCCTCCTAGCAAACCCTGTTATTGAAGACTATCGCTATGAAATTGAGGAGTGTGTAGCCCAATGAAGTTTGCTGTCATCGTGTTCCCAGGCTCCAACTGTGATGTAGATATGTATCACGCAATTAGAGATGAACTTGGCGAAGAAGTCGAGTATGTTTGGCATGATGCAGATCATTTAGATGAATTTGATGGAATCCTTTTACCTGGTGGATTTTCCTACGGAGATTACTTGCGCACAGGAGCAATTGCTCGCTTTAGCAAGGTGATGCAAGAGGTTGTGAAAGCAGCCAATGCAGGAAAACCTGTCCTTGGTGTTTGTAATGGCTTTCAGATCCTCCTCGAAAGCGGGCTGTTACCAGGTGCGATGAGACGGAATGAAAGCCTGAAATTCATTTGTAGACCAACGAGATTAAAGGTAGAAAATAACGAGACTATTTTTACTTCTGAGTATAAAAAAAGCGAAATCATTACCGTTCCGATCGCCCATGGTGAAGGGAATTACTATTGTGATGAGGAGACCTTACAAAAATTAAAGGACAATCGCCAAATTGTCTTTACGTATGAAAACAATCCAAACGGTTCTTTAGAGGACATCGCTGGAATCATCAATGAAAAGGGAAATGTACTTGGCATGATGCCCCATCCTGAAAGAGCAGTTGATGAATTATTAGGAGGAGCAGATGGCTTGAAGCTATTCCGCTCGATCGTGAAAACTTTTCGAAATGCTGTTGTCGTATAAAATCATCAGGTGGCAGTAGGCTAAAGATTCCTGCGCATAAGCTGGTAAACAAAGCAGTCATCTATCGTAAAATTATGGAGGGAAGCACATGTCGATCATGCTTGAACCAAGTCCACAACAAATAAAAGAAGAAAAAATTTATCGAGAAATGGGTTTAACTGACGAGGAATTTGCGAATGTAGAGAAAATCCTTGGAAGAACTCCTAATTATACAGAAACTGGCCTTTTTTCTGTTATGTGGTCAGAGCATTGCAGCTATAAAAATTCAAAGCCAGTATTAAGAAAGTTTCCAACAAAAGGGGAACGAGTCCTTCAAGGTCCTGGAGAGGGAGCGGGAATTGTTGATATTGGCGATGATCAAGCGGTTGTCTTTAAAATCGAAAGCCATAATCATCCTTCTGCAATAGAGCCTTATCAAGGAGCGGCAACAGGTGTCGGTGGGATCATTCGTGACGTTTTTTCCATGGGAGCAAGACCGATTGCTTTATTGAACTCTTTACGTTTTGGAGAGTTAGATGCCTCTCCTCGTGTACGCTACCTTTTTAAAGAAGTTGTCGCTGGAATAGCTGGCTATGGAAACTGTATTGGAATCCCAACGGTCGGGGGAGAGGTACAGTTTGACCCTTGCTATGAAGGTAATCCACTCGTGAACGCAATGTGTGTGGGGTTAATTGACCATAAGGACATTAAAAAGGGTCAGGCACATGGAATCGGCAATACGGTGATGTATGTCGGTGCTAAGACAGGTCGAGACGGCATTCACGGAGCAACATTTGCATCGGAAGAATTAACAGAGGATTCAGATGAAAAACGCCCAGCAGTTCAAGTTGGAGATCCGTTTATGGAGAAACTTCTCATTGAAGCTTGCCTTGAATTAATTCAATCAGATGCCCTTATTGGAATTCAAGATATGGGAGCAGCGGGATTAACAAGTTCTTCTGCGGAAATGGCCAGTAAGGCTGGTTCAGGAATTGAAATGAATCTTGATCTTGTGCCGCAACGAGAAACAGGAATGACGGCTTATGAAATGATGCTATCTGAGTCACAAGAGCGCATGCTCATTGTGGTGAAGAAGGGCCGTGAGCAAGAAATTGTAGATTTATTTTCAAAATATGATTTAGAATGCGTTGCAATTGGTCAAGTAACCGATGATAAAATGCTTCGTCTCCTACACAATGGGGAAGTTGTTGCAAATGTACCTGCTGACGCTCTAGCAGAGGATGCGCCAGTATATTATAAACCTTCGCGCGAGCCCGAATACTTCCGCGAGTTCCAAGCGATGGGCAATGATATTCCTGCTGTCGGTGATTACAATGAAGCGCTTGTTAAACTTTTGCAGCAAGCAACCATTGCAAGCAAAGAATGGGTTTATGATCAATATGACTATATGGTACGCACCAATACGGTAGTGGCTCCAGGATCAGATGCTGCGATTGTCCGTATTCGTGGAACAGAAAAAGCATTGGCAATGACGACGGATTGTAACTCAAGATATATATATTTAGATCCAGAGTCAGGTGGAAAAATTGCCGTTGCCGAAGCAGCGAGAAACATCGTTGCTTCTGGTGGTGAGCCGTTAGCGATTACAGATTGCCTGAACTTTGGGAATCCAGAAAAACCGGAAATCTTCTGGCAGTTTGAGAAAGCAGTAGACGGGATGAGTGCTGCTTGTACGAAGCTTAATGCACCAGTCATTGGCGGTAACGTATCCCTTTATAATGAAACGAATGGTACAGCCGTTTACCCAACACCTGTTGTTGGAATGGTCGGTCTTGTGGAAAACCTTGCACATGTGACGACACAAAACTTTAAAAGCGCAGGAGACCTTATTTATCTAGTTGGGGAAACCAAGCCTGAATTTGGCGGAAGTGAATTGCAAAAGCTCACATATGGACGAATTTTTGGCAAGGCACCAGAAATTGACCTTGATGTGGAAGAACAAAATCAAAAGAGTGTTCTAGCTGCAATTCGTGCGGGAGTTGTAGCATCCGCTCATGATATTGCAGAAGGAGGACTCGCTGTTGCATTAGCAGAAGGATTGATGGGAACCACTGATCTTGGTGCAAAAGTGACGGTAAATGGGGATGTAACCTCTGCACTTTTCAGTGAATCACAATCACGTTTCCTACTATCCGTGAAAAAAGAAAATAAAGCCCAATTTGAAAGCTTAGTAAAGGCGCAATTAATTGGTGAAACGACAAATACATCTAATCTTCAAATCTATACTGATGATAAGCTTGTTCTTGATCAAAAAGTGGTGGATTTGGAGGCTGCTTGGAAAGGGGCTATCCCATGCTTGCTGAAATAAGGGGATTAAATGAGGAGTGTGGCATCTTTGGTGTATGGGGGCATCCTGATGCAGCTCAAATCACTTATTACGGTTTACACACCTTGCAACATCGTGGGCAAGAAGGAACCGGAATGGTTGTCACAGACGGTCAGAAGCTTAAAGGGGTAAAAGGAGAGGGACTTGTCGCTGAAATTTTCACAGCGGAGGCCATCGAGCAATTAACAGGTACAGGAGCCATTGGTCATGTTCGCTATGCCACCGCAGGAGGCGGTGGCTATGAGAATGTGCAGCCGCTGCTCTTCCACTCGCAATCTGGAAGTCTAGCACTTGCCCATAATGGAAATTTGGTCAATGCCACGGCGTTAAGACGTCAGCTTGAAGGGCAGGGAAGCATTTTTCAAACAAGCTCTGATACAGAGGTGCTTGCCCATTTAATTAGACGTGGCGGAAATGCACCGCTTGTGGAGCAAGTGCAGAATGCTTTGACCATGCTAAAAGGGGCTTATGCTTTCTTAATTATGACAGAAACACAGCTGATGATTGCTCTTGATCCAAATGGCATGCGTCCGCTCTCTATCGGCCGTTTAGGAGATGCTTTCGTAGTTGCTTCTGAAACATGTGCTCTGGACGTAGTTGGTGCAAGCTTTGTTCGTGATGTCGAGGCAGGGGAATTGGTCATCATTGATGACACAGGAATCCGTTCTGAGAGATATGCAATGCCTGCCAATCAAGCGATGTGTTCGATGGAATATGTTTATTTTTCCCGTCCGGATAGTGATATTCAAGGGATCAATGTTCATACAGCCCGTAAAAATTTAGGGAAAAAACTAGCGCTTGAGGCTCCAATTGAGGCAGACGTTGTTACAGGTGTTCCTGATTCAAGTATTTCTGCTGCAATCGGTTATGCTGAAGAGTCAGGGATTCCTTATGAGATGGGCTTGATTAAAAATAAATATGTCGGGCGGACATTTATTCAGCCTTCGCAGTCTTTGCGTGAGCAAGGGGTAAAAATGAAGCTCTCCGCTGTTCGCGGTGTCGTGGAAGGAAAAAGGGTAATCATGGTCGACGATTCGATTGTTAGAGGAACGACGAGTCGCAGAATTGTGACGATGTTGAAGGAAGCAGGTGCAACAGAAGTGCATGTTGTCATCAGTTCACCACCGATTAAAAATCCATGTTTCTATGGGATTGATACCTCATCCAAAGAAGAGTTGATGGCGGCTAGTCATTCTGTTGAAGAAATGCGGGAAATCATCGGTGCCGATACGCTAACCTTTTTAAGTGTAGAAGGTTTATTAGAAGGGATCGGCAAGGTGAGCGCGGATGAAAATTGTGGGCAATGCCTCGCTTGCTTTACAGGTAAATATCCTACGGAGATTTATCCAAGTACAGCGAGAATGTATGAAAAGGTTTAGGTTAAAGTTTTTTGAATTTGCTTGTATGTAACTTTGTCTATATTGACTAGCGGCACTAGATGCCGCTTTTCTATTCACCGGAGTTTTATCTTGTATCATGCTGAACCTGAAATTAAGAAAAAATGGCGCGGTTTTTCGCTTCGCTTCGTTGCGTGGTAAGAGGCTTAAAGGCTGTTCCTTGGCTCATTCTTTCAACTTTCCAGCGTAATTGAAAAGCGTGTGAAACTAAGGTTTCCCACGAAATGAGTGCCAAATTGTTCGAACAGCCATATTGTCTAACGAAATCACTCATTTAAAATGACAATATTTACGCAAATATGTCCGAAATAATCATTAGGAGGTCTTAACATGGCCAATGCTTATAGGCAAGCAGGTGTTGATATAGAGGCCGGCTATGAGGCAGTCACAAGAATGAAGAAGCATGTGAACCGTACGATTCGCCCAGGAGTTATGGGGGGACTTGGCGGTTTTGGTGGAATGTTTGATTTATCTTCCCTAAATTTGAAAGAACCTGTTCTCATATCGGGTACTGATGGTGTGGGTACAAAGCTGATGCTCGCTTTTCTCATGGATAAGCACGATACGATCGGCATTGATGCAGTTGCTATGTGTGTTAATGATATTGTCGTTCAAGGGGCAGAACCGCTTTACTTTTTGGATTACATTGCTTGCGGGAAAGCTGCACCGGAGAAGATTGAAGCGATAGTTAAAGGGATTGCTGATGGCTGTGAGCAAGCAGGCTGTGCCCTCGTTGGGGGAGAGACTGCTGAAATGCCGGGAATGTATAGTGAGGACGAATATGATTTAGCTGGTTTTTCAGTTGGGGCTTGTGAGAAAGAAAATATTATTACGGGTGAGAATATTAAACCAGGTGATGTTCTAATCGGTTTGGCTTCAAATGGAATTCATAGCAATGGTTACTCTCTTGTCCGGAAAATTTTCCTAGAGCAAGCGGGAATGTCGCTTGAAGATGAGGTCGAGGAACTTGGCTGCACGCTTGGTGAGGAGCTTTTACGTCCAACAAGAATTTATGTGAAGCCTCTGTTAGCAGCTATGCGCAAATTTGAAATTAAAGGTATTTCTCATATTACGGGTGGGGGATTTATCGAAAATATTCCGCGCATGCTACCGGATGGATTTGGAGCTGAGCTTTTAGAAAGCAATTGGACCGTACCAGCCATTTTTTCATTAATGGAAAAGCTCGGTAAATTAGAACGTCAAGAAATGTACAACATCTTTAATATGGGGACAGGAATGGTAATGGCAGTCAATAAGGACGACGTTCATGCAGTGATTCAACTGTTTACGGAACTCGGAGAAAAAGCATATGTAATGGGTGCTGTGACGGAACAAGCAGGGGTACAGATTAAGGAATAGCGGAGGTTACCATGAAGAAGATTGCTATTTTTGCTTCCGGTAGCGGAAGTAATTTTCAAGCTATCATTGAGGCCGTTAAAAAAGGTGAGCTCGAAGCTGATATTGCTTTGCTTGTTTGTGATAATTTAGGGGCTTATGCGCTAGAACGAGCGAAAAATGAAGAGATTCCTTATTTTGTTTTTAATGCGAAAGAGTATGACGGCAAAGAAGCGTATGAAATTGAGATTTTAAAAAAATTAAAAAAGCATGAAGTAGACTTCATCGTACTTGCAGGATACATGCGTTTGATTGGGAAGACACTTTTGGATGAGTTTGAAGGAAGGATCATGAATATTCATCCATCTCTTCTTCCTGCTTTTCCAGGTAAGGATGCAATAGGTCAGGCATTAACGGCGAAGGTAAAGGTAAGTGGTGTGACGGTTCATTATGTTGATGCTGGAATGGATACGGGACCGATAATTGCCCAAAAGCCGATCGAAATTAGTGAACAGGAAACAAAGGAAAGTTTACAAATGAAAATTCATCAAGTGGAGCACGAATTATACCCTAAGGTTATTCAACAACTTATAAAAGAGGGTATTTCCGTGAAAAAGTGACACTCTCTTAACATATAGAGGTGAAATGCTCAGCATTTTTTAGGCTTTTTTATAAATCAGTGTTGATTTTTGGTTTATTTTCTCTCTGATTCCATGAAGCGATAGTTTTTTTCTATCGCTTCATGGAATCAGAGGACCTTTTTAGCATACTTTAGCTTTTTATAAACAAGCAGAAAACACAGATCAATAACTAGGAGGATTTTATGATGAAGAAGAGAGCGCTCATAAGTGTATCGGATAAAGCTGGAATTACGGATTTTGCCAAACAATTGCATGAACTGGATTTTGAGATTATTAGCACTGGCGGGACGAAAAAGGCCATTGAAGATGCCGGTATCCCTGTTATGAGTGTTAGTGAGGTGACAGGCTTCCCAGAAATTCTTGAAGGACGGGTTAAAACACTGAATCCGATGATTCACGGTGGATTGCTGGCGAAGTTCTCAGAGGCGAGTCATCAAGAACAGCTCTCCGAGCATCAAATCCAACCTATTCATGTCGTATGTGTAAATTTATATCCGTTTCAACAAACGATTGCTAAGCCAGATGTAACGGTTGAAACGGCAATTGAAAACATTGATATCGGCGGACCAACGATGCTGCGAGCATCAGCAAAAAATCATGAATATGTTACGGTCGTTGTGGACCCCGTTGATTATACAACTGTAATTGAGGAATTAAAAGCTAGTGGTGAAGTCCAAAAAGAAACTCGCCGGAAGCTGGCTGCCAAAGTATTTAGACATACGGCAGCTTATGATGCAATGATTGCTGAATACATGACAGAGCTTGCCCAGGAAGAAACACCAGAAAACTTAACCGTGACATACGAATTGAAGCAATCATTACGTTACGGTGAAAATCCACATCAAAAGGCCGCCTTTTATCGCAAGCCTTTAGGCTCCGTATTTTCGATTGCCAATGCAACTCAATTACACGGTAAAGAGCTTTCTTACAATAATATTAATGACGCTGATGCAGCCTTACAAATTGTCAAAGAATTCACTGAACCAGCTGCTGTTGCGGTAAAACATATGAATCCCTGTGGTGTTGGGACAGGGAACGACATATTTTCTGCCTTTTCAAAGGCATTCGCGGCAGACCCTGTGTCGATATTTGGAGGAATCATCGCCTTAAACCGTGAAGTGGATAAGGCGACAGCAGAAAAGCTCCATGAAGTCTTTTTAGAGATCATCATTGCACCATCTTTCTCAGATGAAGCTATTGAAATTTTAACAAGTAAGAAAAACCTGCGTCTTTTAACGATTCCGTTTGATAAAAAGGCGAAAAAGGAAGTAAAATTGACTTCCATAGAAGGCGGATTGCTTGTCCAAGAACAGGATCGGTTTGGTTTAAAGGATGCAACGGTAACCGTTCCTACGAAGCGCAAGCCAACAGACGAGGAAATGAAGGCGTTGGAACTCGGCTGGAAAATTGTTAAGCATGTAAAGTCAAATGCGATTGTAGTTAATAATCGTGACATGACATTAGGGATTGGTGCGGGACAAATGAATCGCGTTGGTGCAGCAAAAATTGCTCTTGAGCAAGCAGGTGCAAAAGCAGTTGGAGCTGTTCTTGCTTCAGATGCCTTTTTTCCGATGGATGATACAGTTGAAGCGGCAGCAAAAGCCGGAATTAAAGCGATTATTCAGCCAGGTGGCTCTGTCCGTGATGAGGATTCAATCAAAAAGGCAGATGAATTTGGAATTGCCATGATCTTTACGGGTGTTAGACATTTTAAACATTAATGAGGCATCTTAAAACAAGAGACTAGCAAACGACGGCAAAACTAAGCTTTTGCCTACATCATACTCACGATTAGATCAGGAGTAAATAAAAAGCGGAGGTTGACGGAATGAAGGTGTTGGTTGTTGGTCGTGGTGGCCGTGAACATGCGATTTGTCAAAAGGTAAGCGAAAGCCCGCAAGTTGAAAAAATATTTGCTGCACCTGGAAATGATGGAATGGTGGATATAGCTGAGCTTGTGGATATCGGTGAAACTGAACTAGAGAAGCTCGTTCAATTTGCCAAGGAAGAAGAAATTGACCTTTCGATCATTGGTCCTGAAGTCCCTTTGCTGACAGGACTTGCAGATAAATTCCGGGAAGCAGGACTTACGGTATTTGGACCAAATCAGAAGGCTGCTGAAATCGAAGGAAGTAAATCTTTTGCTAAAGATTTAATGAAAAAGTATGCTATTCCAACAGCAGAATACGAAGTTTTTAGCGACTATGAAGCTGCTCGACAATATGTTGAAGAGAAAGGTGCACCAATTGTGATTAAGGCTGATGGACTTGCAGCAGGCAAGGGTGTAACAGTAGCGATGACGCTTGAAGAGGCACTTGCCAGTCTCAAGGAAATGCTTCAGGACTCAAAGTTTGGTGAGGCTTCTTCCACTGTCGTTGTAGAGGAGTTCCTTGCAGGGGAAGAATTTTCACTCATGGCTTTTGTAAACGGAGAAAATGTTGTTCCACTTGAGATCGCTCAAGATCACAAAAGGGCGTTTGATGGTGATACAGGACCAAACACAGGAGGAATGGGAGCTTATTCACCTGTGCCGCAAATTGCTGAGGAGGATATTTGCTTAGCTGTGGAAACGATAGTTAAACCAGCGGCAAAAGCACTTGTACAAGAAGGACGAAGCTTCTGCGGGATCTTATATGCTGGATTGATTCAAACGGATACAGGGCCAAAAGTGATTGAATTTAACGCGCGGTTTGGTGATCCTGAAACGCAAGTTGTCCTTCCGCGTATGCAATCTGATCTAGTTCAAGTCATGCTGGATTTGATCAATGGCAAAACACCAGAAATTAAATGGGATTCTCAATCGATGATCGGTGTGGTCGTCGCTTCAAAAGGGTACCCAGAAGCCTATGAAAAGGGAGCAGAGCTAATGGGCTTGGACAAGATTGCTGGATTTGTGTTTCACGCTGGAACGAAAAAAGACGAAGCAGGCCCATTCCTGACAAATGGCGGTCGAGTCTTACTTGTAGGAGCTAAATCAAATACATTAGCAGAAGCGCAGAAGTTAGTGTATCAAGAGTTAACGAAGCTTAACTGTGAAGGTGTTTTTTACCGCAAGGATATCGGTCATAAAGCTATCGCACATGTTTCCCTCTAGATTTTTTAACAAAGGCGTAGCATAAAGCAACGATGCTACCAATTAAAACAATAATTATGAAAGACATGTCGGTAACGTATTCCCAAAACATTATATCTGTACATCTCCTTTATTCAGGCTTTCATTTTCTCGGTGCTTTCCTCCTTGGTTGAGGAAAGCACCGTAAATTTTTTTAAGATGGATTAGAAGGAACAATTGTTTCTTGTAAGGAATCTTCTTCGTTTTTCTTTTGGGGAGCCTTTTTCATTCCCTCTTCAATGAGTGACGTGACAGGGCAATAACGGACAATGCCTTCACCAACTTTCATGGCCCCAAGGATAGCCGTTATTAGGAATGCATTTTTCCAAGGTTTTTTAACCATTTTCGCTGTGCTCCAAGCTAAAATGGTCAGTCCGCAAGTAATACGGATCAGGGCATTAACAATTCCGATATTTTGTTTAATTTGCATATTCATGTCTCCTTCACAATTTCTTAACATAATTTTTTAAGTCTTTAATGTGTTAAACAACAAAATATGGTAGTATATATAAAAATGATGGAAAGTTTAGTAACTTACTTTCATATCATTTTATGATCGGGTAATTCAAGTGAATTGATTTCATCATGTACCATCGCTAATTAAAAAACGAACCATATCACGTTTTAAACATCATTTATATCCGTGTTTACTCCTTAAAATAATGTAAAAGTCAAATGAACGTTCGTTTTTTAACTTGAAGTGCGCAATGATGAAATGGACTAAAGTAAAAGAATATAAATAATAAGCCAATGTATATACATCATTGAAATTTCAAAGGGGAGGGAACATTGTGCTAGAACAAAGATATCGTTGGAAAAATAAACATATTCGTGAGCATGTTTCAGTTATTGATGGAAAACTATCACCGACCATATTATTGCAAAATGCTCGTTATTTAAATCAAGTGCTGCGCAAGTGGATCACAGCAAATATTTGGATTTACGAGGATCGCATTGTGTATGTAGGTGAAAAACTGCCTGAAAATACAGGTAACTGTGAGATTATTGATTGCAAGGAACAGCTTCTTGTACCAGGTTATATCGAACCTCATGCTCACCCATTTCATTTATATAATCCCCATTCGTTGGCTCGATATGCATCCCAGTTTGGAACAACTACCTTAATTAATGACAATATGGCGCTTGTTTTGCAGTTAGACAAAAAGAAAGCGTTTTCTTTAATGAGGGAGCTCCGCAACATTCCAACAACGATGTACTGGTGGTGCCGTTTCGACTCGCAAACAGAAATATTGGATGAAGTGGATACTTTTTCCCATGCGAATGTAAAATCATGGCTAGAGCATGACGCCGTTTTACAAGGGGGAGAGTTAACAGGGTGGCCTAAGCTTGTAGATGGCGATGATTTAATGCTCCACTGGATTCAAGAATCGAAAAGGATGAGAAAGAAAATCGAAGGGCATTTTCCTGGTGCATCGGAAAAAACATTAGCAAAAATGACGTTATTCGGTGCGGATTGTGATCATGAGGCAATCTCAGGTAAAGAGGTCTACGATCGACTGATGCAAGGTTATATGGTCTCGTTGAGACATTCATCGATTCGACCTGATTTGCCGGTTCTACTCGATGAAATTCACGAGCTCGGAATTGAACATTATGATCGCTTTATTTTCAATACAGATGGCTCTTCGGCATCCTTTTATGAACAAGGGATTATTGACAATATGATTCGAATCGCCATTGAAAAAGGGGTTCCGGTCATTGACGCTTATAATATGGCAACAATTAACGTTGCCCGCTATTATAACCTGGAATACCTCCATGGAAATATTGCAACCGGCAGAGTTGCCAATATTAATTTTCTCAGCGATGAGAAAAATCCGACACCAGTCTCTGTACTGGCAAAAGGAAAATGGGTGAAAAGAGATGGAGAAAATGTCGATGTATATGAGGAGATAAATTGGGAAACACATGGACTTGAGCCATTAAAAATTGATTGGGATCTAACGAATGATGATATGCAATTTTCGATGCCTTTTGGAATTCAAATGGAGAGTTCGGTTATTACAAAACCTTATTCGATTTCAATCGATGTGAATCATGACGAACTTCCGAATACTCATGATGAATGTTTCTTTATGCTGATTGATAAAGAAGGAAATTGGAGAACAAATACGGTGCTGAAAGGATTTGCCAACAAACTTCCTGGGTTGGCAAGCTCCTTTACTAATACTGGCGATATTGTTCTGATTGGAAAGAATAAAAATGAGATGATGAGAGCTTTTAGACGTCTGAAAGAAATCGGTGGCGGCATTGTTTTTAGTGAGAATGAGGAAATTGTTCTTGAAGTACCGCTTCCTTTAAATGGAGTTATGTCGGATAAGAAGGTTGAAGAGTTGATTATTGATGAGAAAAAACTGTCTTCTTACTTAGTCGAGAGAGGCTATAGATTCAATGATCCGGTTTATTCTCTATTGTTTTTTACTTCGACGCATCTGCCTTATATTCGTGTAACTCAGCAAGGAATGTATGATGTCATGAACAAAATGGTACTCTTTCCAACGATAATGCGTTAAAATATAAAAGAGTATATGCGCAGGATGTAAGGGGTGCAGAATGAAAAGTAAATGGATCTATACTACGGCAACGGTTTTCTTCTTGTTAGCTGGCTGTAGTGGAAATGAAGAAGTGGTACAAGAACAACAGGAAAAGCCCATAAATGAAGAAGTTAATAAAGATGAGTTTGCTTATCAATATCCTTTGACAGGAGTAGGTGTGAAAGAAGAATCAACAAGTCGTGCATACGGTGTCATGATTAATAACGATCCAAAGGCAAGGCCGCAATCAGGCTTGCATAAAGCGGATCTTGTTTATGAATTATTGGCAGAGGGAAATGTTACGCGTTTTTTGGCTATTTTCCAAAGTGAGGAAGCTGAACGGATCGGACCTGTGAGAAGTGCGCGCGACTATTATATTGATTTAGCGAAAGGGTATGATGCCTTATACGTTGCTCATGGCTATAGTCCGGAAGCGAGGGCAATGTTAAGTAGTGGCTATATCGATAATATCAACGGGATGCAGCATGATGGTACTTTATTTAAGAGAGACAGCAGCCGTGTTGCTCCCCATAATTCATACATTACGACCGAGGATATTTTAAAAGGTGCAGATGATGCTGGCTATAATATGGAGCAAGCTCCTTCCTCATTGTCCTTTTTATCTGAGGATGAGGTAGAGGCATTAGATGGGACGAAAGCCCATTCTGTTCAAGTGTCTTATTTTTCAAGTGATTTATTTAAAGTGACTTATGAGTATGACGAGAAAACGAAAAAGTATGAGCGCTATAGCAACGGTGAATTAACAGCAGATTTAGATTCCAAGGAACCAGTTTTGTTAGACAATATATTGGTTGTCGAAGCAGATCATAAGATCATTGACGACTATGGGCGACGCGAGATTGATTTAGCATCAGGAGGTAAAGCGTACTTGCTGCAAAGAGGGCAATGGCGTGAATTGGAATGGAGAAATGTCGCTGGACGTATTCTTCCCTATGATGAAAATGGGAGAGAGGTTGGTTTTGTTCCAGGGAAAACATGGATTAATGTTGTCCCATCTGACAAAGGAATTGAGAATGTAGTTGTTATTACGGAAGAATAAGTGAACGTTTCATTTAGAAGAGAAAACAGCTTAAAGGGGTAAATATATGCAAATTGAAAAACTTAGAGGAAAAGAACTGGATCAATTATTCAAAGCTGTCTTATCGCTGAAAGATTTAGAAGAATGCTATCGCTTTTTTGATGATCTTTGCACAGTCAATGAAATTCAGTCCTTAGCACAGCGCCTAGAGGTGGCAAGGATGCTTCGTGAAGGGAAAACCTATCACAAAATTGAAACTGAAACGGGTGCGAGCACAGCGACAATTTCTCGCGTAAAACGTTGCTTAAATTATGGTAATGACGCCTATGAACTGGCTCTTGAACGGATAAAAGAAGAAGAGTGAGCAGATAAGAAACCGAGGTGAAAGCAGGGAACCTCGGTTTTTTGTTTGCTGTTTTTTCTAGGAAGCCTGCTTTCTTTTGTCCAACAAGTACAACCGTATCCGTGCGCTTACTATTTTTCTATTCTGTTCAATCGATGAATGAAGGTCGCTCGAAATCTTAAAAAATAGCTCATTTCCCGACATTGCTCCTATCCAATTAAAAACAAAATTGACCGCAGCACTAAACCTGTTTTCATTTTTTATTCCTTTAAACAAATGCTATAATGATGGAATGGAATATGGCTTTGTCCATTAAAAAACATTAATTTGCGGTGTATCTTCAATCTTTGAAATATACTCAATTGGAGGAAGTAGTAAGTGTACAATATTCGTGACTGGCGCCATGCGTTTAAGCTGGATCCTAATAAAGAAATTTCTGATGAAAACCTTGAAAAATTATGTGAATCGGGAACAGATGCGATCATTGTTGGCGGGACAGACGGTGTGACTCTTGAGAAGGTACTAGATTTAATGGCGAGAGTTCGAAGATACACAGTTCCTTGCGTTCTAGAGGTTTCTAATATTGAATCAATTACTCCAGGCTTTGACTTCTATTTTATTCCCTCTGTCTTGAATAGCCCACATTCTAAATGGATAATTGAATTGCATCATGAAGCAGTAAAAGAATACGGAGATATCATGAATTGGGATGAAATTCTTGTGCAGGGCTATTGTATTCTTAATGAAGAATGTAAGGTGGCAAAGCTGACAAAAGCAAAGACGAATTTGACAGGTGAGGATGTGGCTGCTTATGCAAGAATTGCAGAGAATATGCTGCATTTGCCAATTTTTTATTTAGAATACAGCGGCTCATATGGGGATGTACAAATCGTTCAAGAGGCGAAAGAAGTGCTTGATAATACCGTCCTTTTTTACGGTGGAGGAATTGCGAATTTAAGTCAGGCAAAAGAGATGGCGGCATACGCTGATGTGATCGTCGTCGGCAATGCGATCTATAGGGACTTAGAAAAAGCTCTTGAAACGGTGAAAATATAAATTGAAGGCTGAACGTAACTCTTATACAATAGAAAAAGAACATATGTTTGTTTGGTGGTGAAGGAATGCAATATTTAACAGATAAATTACTAAATGGCTTAAACCCAGAGCAGCAAAGAGCTGTTAAAACGACAGAGGGCCCTTTGCTACTTATGGCAGGTGCAGGTAGTGGAAAAACAAGAGTACTGACCCATCGGATTGCTTATTTAATGGTTGAAAAACGCGTTAATCCGTATAATATTTTGGCCATTACCTTTACGAACAAAGCTGCACGTGAAATGAAGGAACGGATTTACAAGATGATGGGTGGAGCGGCGGATGAAATTTGGATTTCGACTTTCCATTCAATGTGTGTAAGGATACTGCGCCGTGATATTGATCGCATCGGCTATAATCGCAACTTCACGATTTTGGATTCAACCGATCAACAATCTGTAATCAAAGGAATCCTAAAAGAGAAAAATATTGATCCGAAGAAATTTGACCCTCGCGCGATTTTAGGTGCGATTAGCAGCGCGAAAAACGAGCTGAAGACACCCGAGGAATTCAGCAAGACTGCTGGTGGTTATTATGATCAGGTTGTGGCGGATGTGTACGAGCTTTATCAAAAAAAACTGCGCAAAAATCAAGCGCTTGACTTCGATGATTTGATTATGATTACGATTCAGCTTTTTCAACGGGTTCCAGAGGTTCTTGAATTTTATCAGCGTAAATTTCAATATATTCATGTTGATGAGTATCAAGATACAAACCGTGCTCAGTATATGCTTGTGAAATTATTGGCAAGCCGCTTTCAAAATCTTTGTGTTGTCGGAGACTCGGATCAATCAATCTATCGTTGGAGGGGCGCTGACATCGCCAATATTCTTTCCTTTGAAAAGGACTACCCACGTGCCGCTGTGATTTTGCTGGAACAAAACTATCGCTCAACAAAGACGATTCTCAATGCAGCCAATGAAGTGATTAAAAACAACCTAAATCGTAAGCCGAAGAATCTTTGGACGGAAAATATGGACGGCAACAAAATCTACTATTTTCGTGCGGACAGTGAGCAAACAGAAGCTCAATTTGTCGCCGGAAAAATGAAAGAGCTAGTGGACAGCGGAAAACGGAAGTATTCCGACTTTGCGGTTCTCTACCGCACGAATGCTCAGTCCCGTGTGATGGAAGAAGTGCTGCTTAAATCAAACATCGGCTATGCTATTGTCGGCGGTATTAAATTCTATGATCGGAAAGAAATTAAAGATATTTTAGCTTATTTAAGATTGATTGCTAATCCCGATGATGACATCAGCTTGCAGCGGGTTATTAATGTACCGAAGCGGGGGATTGGCTCAAGCTCGATCGACAAAATTGCCAATTTTGCCACCCTCCATGATCTTTCGATGTTTGGTGCCCTCGATTCAATTGAACTAATTGGTCTAAGTCCAAAAATCACGAAGGCAGCTACAGAATTCCGTGAGCTTGTTAAAGGCTATACAAATATGCAAGAATATCTATCAGTTACAGAATTGGTTGAAGAGGTCCTTGATAAAACAGGTTACCGTGAAATGTTAAAAGCCGAGAAATCGCTAGAATCGGAAAGCAGGCTAGAAAATATTGATGAATTTTTGTCTGTAACTAAGAGTTTTGAGGATGGAAGCGACGATAAAAGCCTTGTCGCATTTTTAACGGATTTAGCTCTTGTTGCTGACATTGATCGGCTTGATGATGAGGGAGAAAAGATGGATCAGGTTGTGCTCATGACATTGCACTCAGCAAAAGGTTTAGAATTTCCAGTTGTCTTTTTAATGGGCTTAGAAGAAGGGGTATTTCCACACAGCCGTTCATTAATGGAAGAGGCGGAAATGGAGGAAGAGCGCCGCTTAGCTTATGTGGGAATTACTCGAGCTGAGGAGGAGCTTTATCTAACGAATGCTCAAATGCGAACATTGTTTGGCCGCACGAACATGAATCCTCCTTCACGATTTATTAACGAAATTCCGGAAGAATTATTAGAAGGGGTCAAGCCGCAAGCAAGAGCATCATCTCCATTTGCTACCGCTTCACGTCCAACGATGAGACCGGCAGTTAAACGACCTGTGCCAGCCTCTACCGGTGGAGAAGGATTAGGCTGGGCGGTTGGCGACAAAGCGCAGCATGGAAAATGGGGAGTTGGTACGGTAGTTAGTGTCAAAGGAGAAGGCGAAAGCATGGAGCTTGATATTGCATTTCCAAGCCCAGTAGGGATCAAACGACTTCTCGCAAAGTTTGCTCCAATTCAAAAAGTGTAAGTGAAAGGGGTGGGAAGATGGATCTTCAAACGGCAGAAAAAGAAGTAAAAGAACTTCATCAAAGATTGAATCAGTATAATTATGAATACCATGTATTAGATAAACCTTCCGTTCCAGATTCAGAATATGATCGATTGATGCAACAGTTAATTCAGATTGAAGAACGATTTCCGCAGCTAAAGACTTCTGACTCACCTACACAACGGGTAGGAGGGCAGGTTCTTGACCTGTTTGAAAAAGTTCAGCATGAAATTCCGATGCTCAGCCTGGGCAATGCCTTTAATGAGCAGGACTTGGTTGATTTTGATCGCCGCGTTACCCAGGCTGTTGGCATGGATCATTCCTATGTATGTGAGTTAAAAATTGATGGCTTGGCCGTTTCTTTACGCTATGAAAATGGTTTATTTATTCGCGGGGCAACTCGAGGTGATGGGACAACCGGAGAGGATATTACCGCAAATTTACGGACGATTCGCTCGATTCCATTGCGTTTGCGTGAGCCTGTGTCCATTGAGGTTCGCGGAGAGGTATTCATGCCAAAACGTTCTTTTGAAGCTTTAAATAGGCTGAAAAAGGAGCGTGAAGAGGAGCCGTTTGCAAACCCGCGCAATGCAGCAGCAGGCTCTTTAAGGCAATTAGATACAAAAATTGCGGCTTCGCGAAATTTAGATGTTTTTCTTTATAGCATTGCTAATACAGAAGCAGCAGGTGTCGATTCCCATAGTGGAGCACTTGAGCTTTTAGATCGATTAGGATTTAAAACGAATAAGGAAAGAAAGATGTGCAAAACAATCGAGGAAGTGATTGAGTTCGTTGCAGGCTGGGCTGAGAAAAGACCGCATCTTCCTTATGAAATAGATGGGCTTGTCATTAAGGTCGACTCTTTAGAACAACAAAGGATTCTAGGCTTCACTGCAAAAAGTCCTCGCTGGGCGATCGCGTATAAATTTCCCGCAGAAGAAGTGGTGACGATCCTTAAAGATATTGAGTTAAGTGTAGGACGAACGGGTGTCGTGACGCCAACTGCGATTTTAGAACCTGTTCGTGTTGCAGGAACAACCGTGCAACGGGCGTCTTTGCACAATGAAGACTTGATTCGGGAAAAAGATATTAAAATTGGTGATCAGGTTGTCGTTAAAAAGGCAGGGGATATTATTCCTGAAGTCGTCAACGTCTTAGCAGACAGTCGTACAGGAAAAGAAATCGATTTTCAAATGCCGACCCATTGTCCAGAGTGTGAAAGTGAACTTGTAAGACTTGAAGGAGAAGTGGCATTACGCTGTATTAACCCGAAATGTCCGGCACAAATTCGCGAAGGGTTGATTCATTTCGTATCCAGAGATGCTATGAATATTGATGGGTTGGGTGAAAAAGTAATTGGTCAGCTTTTCTCTGCACAGTTGATTGAGGATGTAGCAGATATTTATAAGCTCACAAGAGAACAACTGTTGGCATTGGAAAGAATGGGCGAAAAGTCAGTAAGCAATCTGTTGCAAGCAATTGAAGCTTCTAAAAGCAACTCTCTCGAGAGGCTGCTCTTTGGTTTGGGGATCAGACATGTAGGGGCAAAAGCAGCAAAGACGTTGGCAATGGAGTTTAATACACTCGATAATTTAGCAGAAGCAACCTCCGAACAACTAACGGCTATCAATGAAATTGGCGATAAAATGGCGGATTCGATTGTTTCTTATTTTGAGCTTGAAGAAGTAAAGGATTTGCTCGAGGAATTAAAAGCAATCGGAGTGAATACAGAATATAAGGGGCCAAAGCCCGTCTCGCTCGAAGAATCTACATCATTTTTCGCAGGAAAAACAATTGTTTTAACAGGTAAGCTTGAACAGTTATCCCGCAATGAGGCAAAAGAGGAAATTGAAAAGCTCGGTGGAAAGGTTTCCGGAAGTGTCAGTAAGAAAACGGATCTTGTCATTGCAGGAGAAGATGCTGGTTCCAAGCTGTCAAAGGCAGAGGAACTAGGTGTTGAAGTATGGAATGAGGAGAAATTAATAGATGAATTGAAGAAGTCTTAAGTACACTAGAGATAAGAAGAACTTACTACGGAATTAAGAGGTGAATGTACCGTGAGAAAGATCTCATTGGTCGTTTTAGCTTTTTTCCTTTTACTAACTGGCTGCGCTCCTAATTTTCAAAAGGAACAGGAGATCGTTCAGGAAAAGGATGACTCGAAAGAGAAAGCGATTATCCCAAAATATAAAATATCTGATCAATATTATCAAACGATAATACCATTTGTGCCTTCTGAAGCCCGCGGTTTAACGGTTAGCCAATTAAATACAAGATACGATATTGATGAATTCGAAACAGGGTTGATGCGAATTGCCCAAAACGTCTTTAATACCGATAAATTTTATTTTCAAGAGGGACAGTATTTAGATCGTAAAACAGTTGGTTTGTGGCTGAACCGAAAATATACGGATGAGCAATTAGAGCAAATGAAGATTAAACCAGAAGATAACATCGGACTTAACCCTGCAGATCCGGGAAAAGGCGATGTAAAAACAAGAAATAAAGAAAATCCTATTTATTTAGCCCATATTTTGGAGCATAATTATCTTGTGAAAGAAGGCGAAACGGCCCGTCTTGGAGGAATTGTCATCGGCTTAGCGTTAAACTCCGTTCACTATTTCCAAGAAATCCAGTATGGGCCAACATTGGAAACAAAGATTGATCACGCTAAATTGGATAGTGAAGGAAAAAAAATTGCGCAAGAGGTTGTGACGCGTTTAAGACAAATCAAAGGGCTGGAAAAAGTACCGATTACGATTGCTTTGTTTGAACAGGAAAGCAACTCATCTGTTGTGCCAGGTAATTTCTTTGCTTATGCAAATGTGTCAGAGGGCAGCTCAAAACTTGGCAGCTGGGAAAATGTGAAGGAAGACTATGTTCTATTCCCATCGACAGATGCTCAAAATAATTATCGAGATGATTTAACGACCTTTTTAAATTTCAAACAGGATGTGGAAGAATTCTTCCCAAACTTTAATGGCGTAATTGGAAAAGCCTTTTATAGCGATAATGAACTTCAGGATTTAAGCATCAGTATCCCCATTCAATTTTATGGAAAAGCGGAGACGATCGGGTTTACTCAGTATGTAACGGGCTTAATAGTGGATCATTTTCCAAACTATATTTCGGTTGAAGTGAACATCTCTTCTGTGAATGGACCGGAAGCATTAATCGTCCGCAAAGTCGATCAAAACGACCCATTTGTGCATATTTACAATTAAACAAATGAAAGCCTAAATTGTCGTCTGTCAATTTAGGCTTTTTTACGTTCAATGCTGGAATTTTATGCTAGAATTAAAATAAAGATGTCGTGCAAACGATCGGAGGGACTACATGAATAAGAAAAAATATCTTATATATTTAGCTGCAGGGATATTAACGGGATTATTTCTCCTACCAGCTCTTGTTCCTTATAGCTTTGCTGATCTATTTCTATTGATTTTTGGGGAGCCGAATGGGTTTAATCGCATGATTGCATTGATCATTTGTCTAGTCATCATTTTTAGTGTGTTTCGTGGAGTATTTAGAGCATTTGTCCAAAAATAAGAGAACTTAGTATATACACTTAGCAGACCAGTCAATTTGGCAATGGTCTGTTTTTCATACATATGTTTAAAAAAAGGAGAAATACAGCAATGGTCAAAGCTGATATGTTCACCATGTGTTTAGTGCAGGATGGGGATAAGGTGTTATTAAATTAACAGGCCGAGTGAGCGAGGATTTCCAGGATACATCGCTGCCGGTGGAAAAGTTGATTTTCCTGAAAGTCTGACTGAGGGGGCCATTCGAGAAGTCCGGGAGGAGACAGGCTTAAAGGTTAAGGAGCTAATTTATAAAGGGTTGGCTGAGTTTGTCGATCCGCAACAAAATTATCGTTATATGGTCTTTAATTACTTAGCGAAGTCATTCGAAGGAGAGCTGCTTGATAATCCGCCAGAGGGAGAATTGCGCTGGGTACCGATTAAGGAGGCATTAAATTTACCGATGCAGCCATGGTTTAGAAGAAGATTTCCGCTGTTCTTTGAAAAAGGAACATTTGAAATCTATGAAATTCGTGAGCAAACAGCAGAGGGGAAAAGAAATGAAACCGTGAAAATTCTTCATGATTTCGCCTGAGCAACCGAATAGGAACGATTATTGAATATGATATAGACAATAAAGAAGTCAGTGTTAATTAGGAATTGTACAAACGTTTGATTGGACGAAAAAATCCAATTATTTCTAAGGAGAAAGCGGCAATAGAGGGCTTGTTCTTCAGGCAAAAGGCTTTACAACTATTCTGCCTTTCATGAAAAGTGAATGAGCTGAGTTGATTTTTGCGGGAGGGAGTCTCATTGGGAAATTGGCAATTTAGGCTGATTGCTAACGTATTTGTATGGTTAAGTTTATTAGCTGTTCCGTTTGAGTGGCAGCAATCTTGACGAATTAACGGAAATGGGAATCTAGCATTTTCGAACATGCAGTTACTAGCAATGCTTCTATTTGTTTTGTTAGGAAGCAATCAAATTTGGAGCTGGAAAAAGGCTGTTGAACCAGTCAGTCAGTTTGTCATGTCGTTTTATTAGAATTGGTTTGAAGCGAAAGCAGAGAAGATGAACCTTAATAGCACTAAAGAATGAATAGGGGCAAATCGTGGATGGCTGAAAATAAAATAGAAACGTCAAATTGGAATAAAAAAGGAAAGAAATTTTTCTTTATAACTTTTGTTTTATTGATAATGATGGGGTTTTTTGCACTTGAAGATGGTGAGTTGATTGAGAAAGGTAATTCTATTTGGCTCCTTCTGATCATGCTTGTTTCCAACGTCATACTGATCATCCAAATTTATCGCAATAGGCAATTATATTATTTATTTGGTGCGCTCCTCATTTGTGCAGGGCTTGTGTTATTTATTATCCTTCCTGAAATCATTTCGTTAATAAAATCTCTCTAATAATTACCTTTCTTTCATAAAATGCCCTCTCAATGCGCATATTGATAGTGTTAACTATTAATGAAAAGAGAGGTAGACTGATGGGTAAAAAGGAAAATGAGTACTTTGGAACAAATGTGGAAGGTTCAGAGGAAGTGTTGAAAAACAAGACTGGGGAGAATGAGACGGAGGATACATTAACCAATCGTCAAGGCCACCCTGTCACGGACAATCAAAATGTTAGAACAGTCGGTAATCGTGGACCGACAACGCTTGAGAATTACGACTTTTTGGAGAAGATCAGTCATTTTGACAGAGAGCGTATTCCTGAGCGGGTCGTACATGCACGAGGAGCAGGAGCACATGGGTATTTTGAAGCCTATGGAACGATCGGAGATGAACCCATATCTAAATATACAAGGGCAAAGCTTTTTCAGGAAAAGGGTAAAAAGACGCCTGTATTTGTTCGCTTTTCTACTGTCAATCATGGTAAGCATTCGCCTGAGACTTTAAGAGATCCGCGCGGGTTTGCTGTCAAATTTTATACGGAGGATGGCAATTGGGATTTAGTTGGAAATAATTTGAAAATTTTCTTTATTCGTGATCCGTTAAAATTTCCAGACTTAGTTCACGCATTTCAACCAGATCCTGTGACAAATATTCAGGATGGGGAAAGAATTTTTGATTTTATATCTCAATCTCCAGAAGCGATGCATATGATTACGTTCTTATTCTCTCCTTGGGGAATACCAGCTAATTATCGTCAAATGCAAGGTTCCGGAGTTCATGCCTATCGTTGGGTCAATGATGAAGGGAAAGCGGTGCTAGTAAAGTATCATTTCGAGCCTTTGCAAGGAATTAAAAATTTAACCCAAGCAGAAGCAGAGGAAATTCAGGGGAAAAACTTCAATCATGCAACACAGGACTTGTATGAAGCAATTGAAAAGGGAGAATATCCTGAGTGGGAGATGTATGTACAAATTATTTCAGATGATGAGCATTCCGAATGGGATTTTGATCCACTTGATCCAACGAAGCTTTGGTATAAAGACGATGTACCATGGAGAAAAGTCGGAAAATTAGTTTTAAACAAAAATCCACAAAACTTTCATGCTGAAGTTGAACAAGCTGCATTTGGAACAGGGGTTTTAGTTGATGGACTAGATTTCTCTGATGATAAGCTACTTCAAGGGCGAACATTCGCCTATTCGGATACGCAGCGTTATCGGGTTGGAGCAAATTATTTGCAACTGCCCATCAATGCTCCGAAAAAGCATGTGGCAACAAATCAAAGGGGAGGTCAAATGGAATACCGAGTGGACCAAGGTACCCATCAAAATCCTCATGTCAATTATGAGCCTTCCATTATCGGTGGGTTAAAAGAAGCGAAGCAGGTAGGCAAGGAGTACACGCCACACGTCGAAGGTGAAGTAAAACGAGAGGCAATCGAGCGTCAGAATAACTATGGTCAAGCTGGCGAAACATACCGTAGATTTAATGAGTGGGAGCGAAATGAATTAATTAATAATCTTGTTAATACCCTACACTCCTGCCGGAAGGAAATACAGGATGCGATGGTCGAGCATTTAACAAAATGCGACCCAGATTATGGCAAGCGAGTCGCAGAAGGATTGAAGATGATGCATATGGAAACTGGCCATGGGCCTATCGGCACAACAAAAACAGAGGAAGCGGTACAGCAGGCGGAACAAGTAGGACACCCTTCAGACCCATATTGAACAAGCCAGGGCCTCAATTGAGGCTCTTGCTATTGATCTTGAAATAAAGACTATTTTAAGATGATTGAACGATATAAGTAAAACTGATAGAATGTGAGTGAATACTTCGTTAGTCAATTTCATAAAGGCTTAGTTTAAAAATACGAACTATTGTGTTTCTTTGCGAAAAGTTCGTTTTCTTTAAGTCTTTTGTGGAATTTTCTTACATAATCAGTACTAAGGAGGCGGTTTGATTGGTACAGGAATATAAGCATGAGCCATTTACAGATTTTTCAGTAGAAAAGGAACGTGAAGGCTATTTACAAGCTTTAAAGACAGTTGAAGGGTATTTAGGAAAGGATTATGATCTCGTCATTGGTGGTGAGCGCATTTCCACTGAGGATAAAATTGTTTCAATTAATCCAGCGAACAAGGCTGAAGTCATTGGGCGTGTTTCGAAGGCTAATAAGGATCTTGCTGAGCAAGCGATGCAGGCGGCTGTGAAAGCGTTTAAAACATGGAAAAAGGCAAAGCCTGAAATGCGTGCAGATGTGTTATTTAAAGCAGCTGCGATCATTCGTCGACGCAAGCATGAATTCTCGGCGCTATTAACAAAAGAAGCTGGAAAACCATGGAGAGAAGCTGATGCTGATACAGCAGAAGCGATTGATTTCCTGGAGTTTTACGCCCGTCAAATGTTAAAGCTAAAGGACGGTGTTCCGGTACAAAGCCGACCAAATGAATATAACCGTTATGATTACATTCCGCTTGGTGTAGGTGTCATTATTTCACCATGGAATTTTCCGTTAGCGATTATGGCTGGAACGACTGTTGCCGCAATTGTTTCAGGAAATACTGTCTTATTAAAACCAGCATCTACAACACCTGTTGTTGCAGCGAAATTTGTAGAAGTGATGGAAGAAGCAGGACTACCTAAAGGGGTTCTGAACTTTGTACCAGGAAGCGGAGCGGAAGTTGGCGATTATTTAGTGGACCATAAAGACACTCGTTTCATCAGCTTCACGGGTTCTCGTGATGTCGGTCTACGAATCTATGAAAGAGCTTCAAAGTTGAATGAAGGTCAAATTTGGCTCAAGCGAGTAATTGCTGAAATGGGTGGAAAAGACACCATTGTCGTGGATAAGGAAGCTGATTTAGAGCTTGCCGCTCAATCGATTGTTGCATCTGCCTTCGGTTTTTCTGGACAAAAATGTTCAGCTTGCTCTCGTGCAGTAATTGTGGAAGATGTGTACGATCAAGTGCTAACTCGTGTTGTCGAATTAACAAACCAACTGACTCAAGGAAACCCGGAAGACCAAAATAATTTTATGGGGCCTGTTATTGACCAAGCAGCTTTTGATAAAATCATGAGCTATATCGAAATCGGAAAAGAAGAAGGTCGCTTAATGACCGGAGGAGAAGGCGATAGCTCTACAGGCTTCTTCGTTAAGCCTACTGTTTTTGCAGATCTTTCTCCAACAGCAAGATTGATGCAGGAAGAAATTTTTGGTCCAGTTGTTGGTTTCACAAAAGCGAAAGACTTTGATGAAGCATTAGAAATTGCTAACAATACAGAATATGGTTTAACGGGAGCTGTCATTACATCAAACCGTGAACATATGGAACAAGCGCGTGAAGACTTCCATGTTGGAAACTTATACTTCAACCGTGGGTGTACAGGTGCAATCGTTGGTTACCAACCATTTGGTGGCTTCAACATGTCTGGAACTGACTCCAAAGCTGGTGGCCCAGACTACTTATTACTTCACATGCAGGCCAAGACAACATCTGAAATGTATTAATAAAAGATAGATAGTTAAACCGCATTCCGAAGTTACGGGAGTGCGGTTTTTTGTTTATAATGATAGCCATGCTGAAAATTTAAATCTATACGCCATTTCAGAGAGAGCCGTGGGGATTGGATTCCGGAAAAATGAAAAATAATTCCGGAATTTCGTGTCTAATTCCGGAAAAATCAGTAACAATTCCGGAAATTTCATGTGCAATTCCGGAAAAAGCAATCATAATGCGATTCCTCATCAAGTTAGTTTCTCATTATGATGAAAACCATATAAGCAACATAGGTTAATGCCATAATCACCCCTTCGATTTTACCAATTCGATAATTAGAGCGGGAAAAGATAAAAAGAAGGATTGTTAAACCGATCATTAAGATAACATCCGTAAACAGCTTTCCATCAACTGGAAGTGGGGAAATTGCGGATGATGCTCCAAGTACGAACAATATGTTAAAGATATTACTTCCGACAATATTACCCAAGGCAATTTCACTAAGCTTTTTATATGAAGCAGTAACAGAGGTAATCAATTCAGGTAAAGATGTGCCGATCGCAACAATGGTCAGTCCGACTAATGTTTCACTCATTCCAAGCGAATAGGCAATGGTTGTACTGCTATCGACGACTATATTGCCGCCCAAAATAATTCCGGCAAGTCCTCCAATCGTAAAGACAATATTTTTGCCCCAAGAGCCTGTTTTTTTGTTAGATTCTTCATGAAGTCCCTGCTCCCTACTATTAAGTGCAATCTCAATAACGTAGTACATGAAAATGGCAAAAAACAATAGCAGGATGAGTCCATCTCCACGTGTGAGAGAATTCGCATCAAAAAATTGGAGAGAAATATCACTAATCATAATAAACAAAGCGACACTCGCTAAAAGTGTGAACGGAATTTCTTTACGGATTGTATCGCTTTCGACCTTTAAAGGATTAAGAAATGCTGAGATTCCAATGACTAAAGTAATATTAAAAATATTGCTCCCGACAACATTTCCAAGGGTTACTCCGGCATTCCCGTTAAGTGCCGCGGTAATACTGACAGCAGCTTCAGGTGAGCTCGTTCCAAAAGAAACGATCGTCAGGCCGATTATCATCGGTGCAATTTTGAGCAGGGCAGCGATATTGGAGGAGCCTTCCACAAAAAAATCAGCTCCTTTTATTAACAGGACAAAGCCGATTATTAGCAAAATATAAACCATCTACATCATCCTTCAATTATCGTTTTATTTATGTTGTCTATTTTTTCCTAATCTAGAAAATTATAATCCCTAAAAGAAACTCTCTTAATCTGATTTATATCCGATTTTTTGTTTAAATTTTCAAAAAAAGGTTACATTTTTATTTTTACTGTTATATAATACAAAATATATAATGTAATACTGTATTATAACAAAATGAGGCAGACAAAAAGGAAGACATTTCAATGTGAGAGGAGAATGGGAATGACAAACGAAAGAGCAGAGCAATTACAAGCAAGTTGGGAGCAAGATCAACGGTGGTTGGGCATCGAAAGGCCTTATTCGGCTGAAGAAGTTATTAAACTAAGAGGCTCAATCGATATTGAACATACGCTTGCTCGCCGTGGAGCTGAGAAGTTGTGGAAGCTTGTAAACACAGAGGATTTTGTCAATGCTCTCGGTGCGTTGACTGGGAACCAAGCGGTGCAGCAAGTAAAAGCCGGACTTAAAGCAATTTATTTAAGTGGCTGGCAAGTGGCAGCAGATGCCAATCTCTCAGGGCATATGTACCCTGATCAAAGCCTGTACCCTGCCAACAGTGTACCAAGTGTTGTAAAGCGGATTAACCAAGCGCTGCAGCGTGCTGACCAAATCCATTATTTAGAAGGCGATCATTCGATCGATTGGTTTGCTCCAATTGTAGCGGATGCTGAAGCAGGCTTTGGAGGACAACTCAATGTGTTCGAGCTTATGAAGGGAATGATTGAAGCGGGAGCAGCAGGCGTTCACTTTGAGGATCAACTTTCCTCCGAGAAAAAATGCGGACATCTTGGTGGGAAGGTACTGCTGCCAACACAAACGGCAGTTAGAAACCTTATTTCTGCACGTCTAGCAGCAGACGTAATGGGTGTACCAACTGTGCTTGTGGCGAGAACAGATGCCAATGCGGCAGATTTAATCACAAGTGATATCGACCCTTATGATCGGGCTTTTATTACCGGAGAACGCACAGCAGAAGGATTTTTCCGTACAAAGGCAGGGCTAGAGCAAGCAATCGCGCGTGGTCTTGCATATGCGCCGTATGCCGATCTAATTTGGTGCGAAACGTCTGAGCCAAATATCGACGAGGCTCGCGCCTTTGCTGAAGCAATTCATAAGGAATATCCAGGCAAGTTGTTGGCCTATAACTGTTCGCCATCTTTCAACTGGAAGGCGAAATTAAGTGATGAAGAAATCGCTAATTTCCAAATTGAGCTAGGAAAAATGGGTTATAAGTTCCAGTTTGTTACATTAGCCGGTTTCCATGCTTTGAACCACAGTATGTTTAAGCTTGCTTTAGGTTATAAAGAACGGGGAATGGCAGCATATTCAGAGCTTCAGCAAGCAGAATTTGCAAGTGAGCACGATGGTTATACAGCAACTCGTCACCAACGGGAAGTTGGCACAGGCTACTTCGACCAAGTGTCGATGGTTGTCACAGGAGGAACATCTTCAACGACTGCCTTAAAAGGCTCAACGGAAGAGGAACAGTTTACAGCAAGTAGTACAAAGTAAGTGTAAAAGTAATGCTGGTAGCAACGTTGCAAAGCAGCCTTGTTACCAGCATTTTTAACGACCGCTAAGCCCCCATTATAGTTGGATAAAGATGAGCGCTAAGAGAAGTCCGTCGATTCATCCCCATAGCAATCATTCGAATTTTCATTGTATTCCTTGAAAAACAAACGTTGTACGGCCATTATTCGAAAAAAGAATGCAGATTATAGTAATTTTACAAACAGAATCATTAACTTTAGGTAAAGAATGCACATAATCTGTTCTCAGGCGGAACCCTTCTATGATAAACTCTTGTTGTCTGAATTTTGCGATTCACGGGGTGCATGAATGAAGAACTTACGGGAGGGTTCTTAGTGAAATATCTATTTAATTTTCTACTTGCAGTGTTTTTGACAGGATGTTCTTATTTTATAGCAAGCCTCATTTTGCAAAAGGGCTTGCCTCTGTGGCAAGCATTAATTATTGGTTTTGTCGTTGTTTCTCTTGGAGCTTTAACGGAAGCAATTGGTAGCCCAATGTGGTTAATTGTGTTCATTCCATTTCCAGTCGGAATGTTTTTACTCTATACATTCTTGAACGTATCCGTCTGGCAATGGTTTTTGACCTATTTATTGACGCTTGTCCTATACACAGTCCTGCATATTCCAATGAGTTACTTCTTTAAGTTTCATTCATTAATTCCTGCATGGAAGTTGTCTTAAAGAAAGGACTAATGAAAAAAGGATTTCATGTTTAACCATGTACCTGTGCCCAGGACCATAAAAAAAAGAGTCTAAGTAACTAGAAGATGATTCCCGTATTGAATAGGGAGTCATCTTTTTATTTAGGCTTTGCTGTCCTCATGAGACCTTCATGCGGAGTTAAACAGAATGGTTGATAAAATGATTTATGGCGTATTTCGTGTGTACAAAATTTTACACGAAATACGCCGTAAATCAAACCGACATATTAAAACTGTTTTCAGGTGGTAGAAAATGTTGCATTGAGTATGAAGTTTTGAGGAAGGAATTCAACAGGGGAAGGTAAAGTACTCTTTTGTTGTTTGATTGAAAACACTCCGTACAGGAAGAGAGGGCAAAAAAGTAAGGTTTGCTGGCAGCCAGAGGGTGTATTCCTTTTTTGTTATGATGAAATTGGGTACACTATAATTATTCAATCAATCGTTTGAACAATGATGAACATTGGCTCTTGTTTATACATAGATCATAATAGCCTAAGGTAAGGAGGGTTTACAATGTCAGGTCCAAATTTGGAGGATTATCTTCAGCAGGGGATTCATGGGCAAAAGGAAATTAATCCGGATGAAAGGAGAAAGTTTTTAGGGACACTTAGGGAAAGAGTCGTTATTGCCCTCACTCAAGCGCAAGTCCGGGAGGAAACCATTTTTTCAGAAGTAGAAGCAGCGATAAAATTAAACCGTACTGCTACATTGTTGCTAAATGGCAATATTGATTATAGACATCTATCCAAATACATGAAAATTTGTACTGATCATGATGTCAAATATACGATTGTGACAAACAAAGAACATAATTCTGATATTGGATTAGTCCTTGCTCATGACTATGCTATCGATAAAGAGGACATTTACGTCACGAAATCAAAGATCACATATGAAGAAAGCAATGATAAGAAAGGTTTCTTTTCGAAGCTTTTTAAGCGGCGCGGATGAACAAGTCTCTAAGACATAGAAAGCAGCGAAAAACGCTCGTATCTAGCTTTTTGTTCCAATGCTAATGCGATTGTGAGAGATTTCCTAATAAGTCGCCAAATTTCACCATTTTCCGAGCAATAAAGTAGTTATAGTTATTGCTCGGAATTTGAACTCATGCCTATAGAGTTTAGGCCTTGGTAAAAAGGGCTTATTTCGTATGATACCTTGGCTTCACACGTCTTTCAGTTATATGTGGAACTTTATCGCTTCATGGAATCGAAGCAAAAATGAGCAAATTATAACAAAAACTTTGGCTTAAAAGTGTTAGAAGGAGCCACTGCCTGCTTTTAAACGCATGTAACTTTCTTTATTTAGTAAGGGAAGCAGCAATATGAACGTTTTTATGAATATCCTCTGTACCGGCATCTAACGCTGTTTTGTAGTATGAACATTTATGTTCGATAACTTCCATTGTTTTTTTCAGTTCCTCCAACTGTGCTTCTACGCAAGCTTTCCTTTCCATAAACATGTCATAACGTTTTTGCAAGGTTGAATCACCTTCTCCACACCAATCAATGAAATGCTTTATTTCCTTAATCGGCATCCCTGTTGACTTTAGACACTCAACAATTTTTAAAGCTTCAATATCAGATTGGTTAAATATACGGGTGCCATTTGCTTTTCGTTCAACAAAAGGGAGCAAACCTTCTTTATCATAATAACGTAGCGTATAAGTGGTGAGGTTCAACTCTTTTGCTACTTCACTAATTGAATAAGTTTTCAATACGTAACCTTCTTTCTCTACATCATATAGACTTTGAGTTAACTCTAATTACATCCATTCAAAATTTCAAGAAATTTGATTAGAAAAATTTAAGTTAAACACTTGACCTAGAGTTAACTATAACGATTAACATAAGGTTGCAAGAGAAAACAAAGTAAACTCATTCGCTTGAAATGTAGCTTTTTAAGGAGGAGTTATTAATGGTAATGGCAAAGGCAAGAGCTGTCGATGGACCGGACAAACCGTTCCGTGCAGCTGAAATTAAGCGACGTGATTTAGATTTGCATGATGTTTTAATTGAAATTAAATATGCCGGAATATGCCATTCTGACATCCATACGGCACATGGAGAATGGGGTCAGGTAAACTATCCACTTGTGCCTGGTCATGAGATTGCAGGAATTGTTACCGATGTAGGGGAAAAAGTGACCAAATATAAGATCGGTGATCGTGTTGGAGTCGGATGTATGGTAGATTCTTGTGGCGAATGTGAAAACTGCCTTAAAGGTGAGGAACAGTATTGCCTGAAAGGAAATATTCAAACCTATGCAGGTGTTGATAAGTATGGCGAACCCACTCAAGGTGGCTATTCTACTCATATTGTCGTACAGGAAAATTTTGTTCTCAAAATTCCCGATAATATTGAGCTTGATGAGGCAGCGCCATTACTTTGCGCAGGGATTACAACCTACTCGCCATTAAATCATTGGAAAGCCGGACCAGGGGAAAAAGTTGCCGTTGTTGGAATGGGTGGTCTTGGACATATGGCTGTGCAAATTGCGCATGCCATGGGGGCTGAGGTGACCGTGTTGTCACAAACATTAAAGAAGAAGGAAGATGGCCTGCAATTGGGAGCAGATCATTATTATGCGACAAGCAATCCAGAAACGTTCGAGAAGTTGAATGGATCGTTTGATTTAATAATTAATACAGTCAGCGCAAAAATTAATTTAGATGCTTATTTGCGTTTGCTTACTCTCGATGGCACTTTAGTAAATGTCGGGGCACCAGCAGAGCCATTGGCTTTAAATGTCTTTAATTTGATTGGCCATCGTCGTTCATTTGCAGGTTCGATGATTGGAGGTATCCGTGAGACTCAAGAAATGCTGGATTTCTGCGCTGAGCATAAAATCGTTCCAAAAATTGAAGTGATTTCGGCAGAACAGATCGATGAAGCTTACAAACGGGTGTTAGCTTCAGATGTAAAATATCGTTTTGTCATTGATACTAGCACAATGTGAAAATGCTCTATTGGGATGTCCTTAAAAATTTAAGTTTTTAGGACATCCTTTTTTGTTATTGTTGAATATGAAAATAGGCAAAAATCTACTCTCTGTTGCTTTATAGCAGTAAATTTTGATATTATCAAGTTATTGTTGACTTACGAAAAATCAATAAAGAATGAAGTTTTTCACAATGAAATGAGGAATGTGAAAAAACTATAAAATATGGAGGTGACGACGATGTCAAGAATATCAGAGGAAGAAGTTCGACATGTAGCCCATTTAGCTAGATTAGCAGTAACAGAAGAAGAAGTGCACCAATTTAAGAAAAGTCTTGATGAGATTATTACATACGCAGAGCTTTTAAATGAAGTAGATACTGAAAATGTGGAGCCAACTTCACATGTATTAGATATGAAAAATGTGATGAGAGAAGACATCCCTTCGAAGGGGCTTCCACAAGAAGAAGTTCTCAAAAATGCACCTGAACATGAAAAGGGCCAAATTAAAGTGCCGTCGATTATTGAGTAAGGAGGGGAAATGGCTTGAGTTTATTTGATCAGAAATTAAGTGTACTTCATGAACAATTGCAGAAAAAGGAAATTTCTGTTTCCGATCTTGTCGATGAATCTTATCGAAGAATCGAACAAGTGGATGATAAAGTGGAAGCATTTTTGACATTGGATGAAGAGAGAGCCCGTTTAAAAGCAAAAGAGCTTGAGCAAAAATTAGGTACGGATGAAGCGAAAGGCCTCCTTTTTGGAATGCCTATCGGGATAAAGGATAATATCGTTACGCGTAATTTACGGACAACTTGTGCGAGTAAGATCCTCGATAATTTTAATCCAATTTATGATGCTACGGTCGTACAAAAGCTGCAAGCGGCTGAATCTATTACAATTGGGAAGCTAAATATGGACGAGTTTGCTATGGGGTCATCAACAGAGAACTCAGGCTTTCAAAAAACAAAAAACCCGTGGAATCTTGAAACGGTGCCAGGCGGATCATCCGGTGGTTCGGCAGCTGCCGTTGCAGCTGGAGAAGTACCATTTTCATTGGGATCTGATACGGGCGGATCGATTCGTCAGCCGGCATCCTTTTGCGGTGTTGTGGGACTGAAACCAACCTATGGACGAGTGTCCCGTTTTGGTCTTGTTGCGTTTGCTTCATCATTAGACCAAATTGGACCTGTAACAAGAACGGTAGAGGACAATGCCTATTTGCTCCAAGCTATCGCAGGGCTTGATCCGATGGATTCCACTTCTGTGAATGTCGATGTCCCTAATTTTGTGCAATCTTTAACAGGTGATGTAAAGGGGCTTAAAATAGCTGTACCAAAAGAGTATATTGGTGAAGGAGTAAAAGAAGAGGTCAAACAATCTGTGTTAGATGCTCTCAAAATACTTGAAAAATTAGGAGCAACATGGGAGGAAGTGTCGCTGCCGCATTCTAAGTATGCGTTAGCAACCTATTATTTACTATCTTCATCAGAGGCATCCGCAAACCTTGCTCGCTTCGATGGAGTGAGATATGGATATCGTTCCCCCAATGCAGACACATTGATGAATTTATATAAAAATACGCGGGCAGAAGGCTTTGGGGATGAGGTTAAGAGACGGATTATGCTAGGTACCTTTGCTTTAAGCTCCGGCTACTATGACGCTTATTATAAAAAGGCACAAAAAGTACGTACTCTTATTAAACAAGACTTTGAAAATATTTTTGAAAAATACGATGTTATTATTGGCCCAACAACGCCGACTCCTGCTTTCAAAATGGGGGAAAATACGGCTGATCCCATGACGATGTATCGAAATGATATTTTAACAATCCCAGTAAACCTTGCAGGCGTTCCAGGAATTTCTGTTCCATGTGGATTTAGCAATGGCCTTCCACTTGGATTGCAAATTATCGGAAAGCATTTTGATGAGAGCACTGTTTATCGGGTCGCGCATGCATTTGAACAGGCAACAGATTTTCATAAACAAAAACCACAATTGTAAGGGGTGAGAATAAGTGAAATTCGAAACGGTGATCGGACTTGAAGTCCATGTTGAATTAAAAACAGAATCAAAAATCTTTTCCTCCAGCCCCAATCATTTTGGAGCAGCACCAAATACAAATACAAGCGTTATCGATTTAGGTTATCCAGGTGTACTACCGGTTTTAAATAAAAAGGTCGTTGATTATGGCATGAAGGCAGCAATGGCTCTTAATTGTGAAATTGCCACGGAGACAAAATTTGATCGTAAAAACTATTTTTATCCTGATAATCCGAAGGCGTACCAAATCTCTCAATTTGATAAGCCGATTGGTGAGCATGGCTGGATCGAGATTGAAGTGGATGGCTACAAAAAGAAAATCGGGATTACTCGCATTCATTTAGAAGAGGACGCAGGTAAGCTTAACCATGAGCAAGGTTATTCCCTCTGTGATTACAACAGGCAGGGGACGCCGTTAATTGAAATCGTATCAGAGCCAGATATCCGCACGCCAAATGAAGCCTATGCATATTTGGAAAAACTGAAATCGATAATTCAATACACAGGTGTATCTGATTGTAAAATGGAAGAGGGCTCATTACGCTGTGACGCGAACATCTCGATTCGACCAGTCGGCCAGGAAGAGTTCGGTACGAAAACGGAATTGAAAAACTTAAACTCATTTAACTTTGTCCGTAAAGGCCTGGAATACGAAGAAAAGCGTCAAGAGGAAGTCATTCTTGCAGGTGGCAAAATTGAACAAGAAACACGCCGCTTTGATGAAGCGACAGGAAAGACTGTGCTCATGCGCGTTAAAGAGGGCTCTGATGACTATCGTTACTTCCCGGAGCCTGATTTATTAGATTTGTATATTGATGAAGAATGGAAAGCAAGGGTTCGCGCAGAGATTCCTGAACTTCCGGATGCACGGAAAAAACGCTATGTAGAAGAATTGGGACTACCGCCATATGATGCGGGTGTCCTTACAATGACAAAGGAAATGGCAGATCTGTTTGAAGCGACTGTCGCAGCCGGAGCTGATGCGAAACAGGCCTCGAACTGGTTGATGGGTGAGCTTTCAGCTTACTTGAATGCGGAACAAAAAGAATTAGCAGATATTGCCCTTACGGCGGAAGGGTTAGCGGGCATGATTAAACTCATTGAGAACGGAACAATCTCCTCGAAGATTGCGAAAACGGTTTTTAAAGAATTAATCGAAAACGGCGGCGATCCTGAACAAATTGTTAAGGACAAAGGGCTTGTTCAAATTTCCGATGAGGGTGAGCTTCTAAAGGTCGTAACCGAAGTATTGGATAAGAATCCACAATCGATTGAAGATTTTAAAAATGGCAAGAACAAAGCAATTGGATTTCTTGTTGGCCAATTGATGAAAGCGACAAAAGGTCAAGCCAACCCGCAGATCGTTAATAAACTTTTACAACAGGAAATTCAAAAGCGTTAAATTATTAGTAAGTAGGGCTGGTAGGCTATAATAGGCTTACCAGCTTTTTATATGGAGGGAATCGAAATGACTTTACTTGAATGGTTTGATAAAGGGTTCACATATGATGAGTACAAAGAACAAATGAAGGTCAATCTTGCTGAAATGAATTCCGTTTACGAACAATTTGCCCTAAATGAGTCGGCTAGAGCGGAATTACAAGCGTTAAAAGACGTTGCTTCAAAAGCGATCGTCTTGACTGAGGATTGGTGCGGAGATGCATTAATGAACAATCCCATTTTAATGAAAATCGCTAAGGAGCTGGAAATAGAGGTTCACTTTGTGTTACGAGACAGCAATCTTGAACTGATGGATCAATATTTGACCAATGGAACAGCACGCTCAATCCCGATATTTATTTTTATTGATGATAAGGGTAATGAAAAGGCTGTTTGGGGCCCAAGAGCACCTGAAGCACAAAGCTTTGTCGACGATCTTCGCGAGAAATTGCCTTCTAAAGATGCAGTTGATTTCCAAGAAAGACAAAAAGAAATGTACAAGCAAATCAAACAAACCTACTTAGCAGATCAAGAGCTTTGGCACGCAGTGCGACCAGCATGATTGAAAAACTGAAAAGCAACAGATAACAAAAATCCATAGAAGCAAGCTCGACGGATTATACGAGCTGAGTAGTTAAAGTGAGCTTTTTTAAAAGGCCTATTCGTCTGGAACAAGCAAGAAATTGCGGTGATGAGTCCGAATCACAGGTTCATTTGAACGTAACGAGCATCAGCTATTGGGTGAAAGTCCGAATCACAGGTCTATTAGACGTGCCCGAGCATCAATTAGCGGGATTAAGTTCGAATAGAAGACTGATTAGACCAGCCGGGCAGCAAACCATCGGGAATAAGTTCGAATCCAAGCTTGATTCGACTAAAACGAAGGAAACAAGTAAGCGTGACTCAGCAGGTGGTTCAGTTAAACAATGGTGTGAGCGCCATTTTCAAGCATCTTGCCTTTAAGAGGGAAAAGGGTGCGTATATGAGCACTATCAACATCCACATCAGTTATAATGACAATGAAAAGCCGATGAGATTTTACGACGCGTAAAATTCCACCGGCTTTGATTGTTTCGGAATGAATTCTTATTTTACTGTTACAACGCTGTTTATAAATTGACAATGTTTTTACAAGGAGTCTATTTCTTTATGCGATCGTCTTTAACCTTTTTGTCATTGATTTTTGGCTCTTTATGGGCGATGAAATTGCGAATGTTCGATCGGTGCAGGAAAAGCAAAAATACTATAAATAAGAAAAAGATAAGTTCATATCCCATTCCTGGTTGAAAGAAGGAATAGATCAATAGAGCAACACCAACGGATATTGAGCCAAGAAAGACATATTTTGTGATGAAGATGACTCCAAAAAAGGTGACATAGGCAATTAAGAGCATCCATGGATTGACGACAAGCAAGGTGCCAGCAGTTGTGGCAATCGCTTTTCCGCCTCGAAAGTGGGCGAAGATCGGAAAACAGTGTCCGACGACAGCAATTAATCCGAGCGTAAGTGGCTCCATATCTAAATGAAATAGAAGCGGGAGTGCTGCGGCTAAAGCTCCTTTTCCAATATCGACAATTAAGACAATGAGACCAGCACGTTTTCCCAACACCCTAATCGTGTTTGTTGCTCCAGGATTATTGCTCCCATGCTCACGAATGTCTATTTTGAAAAACAGCTTTCCAACAATTAATGCTGTTGGAATCGAACCGATCAAATAGGCCGCAAGCAAGAAAATAACGTTCATAATACACCCCCAGTTTTATAGTTATAGTGTTTCCAATAATAATTGATAGCGTGCATTTCACGCTCTGTAGTTAAAATATAGGAGATGCCGATCGAAAAAGCACAGCATAAAAAGCTGTACATAAATCTTACCATATCTTGAGAGTCTTTTATGAGATAATTATTTCATTCTATATGGTTTAGAAAACGATGTTTGGCTCATTTTAACAACAATTCTATTTAATAAAGCCTTTTTAAAAATAGTGTAGGGGTTCTATCAACGGATGTCGTCTATTTGTTTAGAAGCTGCTCGAAAGGGGGAGAGAGAGATTGACGATCAGGTTCTAATTAAGAAAATATTAAGCGGCAATGATCATGCATTCAGGCTACTTGTTGAAAAGTACCGGACGGAGTTGTTTAAAACAGTTTATGCGGTGCTGCGGAATCAAAAGGATGCTGAAGATGCTACTCAAGAAGTGTTTATAAAGATCTACCATTCTCTCCCCCAATATGAGAATCAGGGCTTTAAAACATGGATGAAAAGAATTGCTGTCAATCATTCGATTGATCTAAAACGAAAAAAAGCAAGAAAGCCAGAAGAAATGGTCGAATCGCTTGAATATGACTCTCTCGCAACAACTCGTGATCGGATTGAGGAGGAAGTCATTAATAAAGAAAGACGAGAATTAGTACGAAAGAGGCTGGGAGAGCTTCCGGAAAACTATCGGGAAGTGATCTACGATTTTTATATCGCTGAAAAAAGCTATCAGCAAATCGCAGAAGAACAGCAAGTCCAAGTGAAGACGATTGAAACAAAGTTATATCGGGCACGTCTCTGGATGAAAAAGCATTGGAAGGAGGACGATTTTTCATGACCCATATTTCATATGACGAGTGGAAACGATACGTGGAAAATGAATTAAATGAAAGAGACCGAGAAAGGTATGAAGATCATTTATACACCTGTGACCAATGTTTGGAGCTTTATCTTGAGGCAGTAACAGAACTCGAACCGACATTACCTGTTTTGTCGAATACGGATGATTTTACGAATGCTATCATGGCTCAAGTGATCGAGTCAAAGGAAAAGGAGATTGATAAAAAAGTTCCTTTTTATCAAAAGACCTTATTCCATTATACAATTGCAGCTGCGATGACACTGTTATTCATGGCTTCGGGCATCTTTCAATCAATTACGAATTATGTTGATGCAGTAGAAGGTTCAGAGCTCAAGCAAAGTACGCCTTCTGTAACAGAAGAGCTTGTCAATAAAACATTTGCGTGGATGGATCAACTGAAAAATAAGGGGGCGGACAATTAATGAAAAACCCGATTTTGGCGTTTTTACTATCTTTTTTTCCAGGTGGCGGTTTGCTGTACTTAAGGCAAACTGTTCGGGGATTAGCTTATATGTTTGGAGAATTTGCGTTAATTTTTTTGTTCATTGTCCTCATGTCAGCATTGGAAGAGGGATTGGCGATCATTATTTTTATCTTGGGCGTGATCCTCTATATAGTCAATATTATTGATACTGCCATAACGGCGCCGAAAACAGTTTATAAAGCAGGATTCATGCAAACAGAGGGTCAGCAGCCATCAAAAGTGCAAACGAATGAACAGGAGCGTTTTTTTACGATTGTCCTCTCTTTCATTCCTGGGGTTGGGCATTTTCAATTGGGATTGATGAATCGTGGCATGACGCTGTTAACAGCATTTTTAGGAACCATTATCATGGTGATTTTTGTGACGGTATTGTCGTCAAGAATGGAGTTTCTTCTCTTCTTAGCATTGCTCCCGGTTATTTGGGTGTACGGTTTTTTTGATACGATGCAGCAATTGAACAAAAAGCAATTAGGAGAAGAACTTGTTGACCGTTCTATTTTAGAAGATTTAGAAATGAAAAGAGAGGTCGGGAAAAAGAGCAAATCAATTGCGACGTTTCTCTCCATTTTCCCGGGTGCGGGTCATTTATACCTTGGTTTACAAAAGCGCGGGATTCAGCTAATGGCAGCATTTCTTTTTTCCATTTATATTTTAGATGTTTTAAGATTAGGGATATTCTTATTTCTCATCCCAATTATTTGGTTTTACAGTTTCTTTGACGGCTTACAAAAAGCATCAAGATATGGTAGGGAAGAGTTGGAGGATGTTCCGATTATCTCCCATTTTATTAATCATCAAAAATGGGTTGGAATTGGACTCGTTTTATTAGGTTTGTACTATTTAACAAGCAATATTGTACTGCCGGCTTTCTCTCCAATGATTAGTGAATTGATCAATATTGATGTACGTTATTGGTTCGATCGCTATTTTCAAACAGGAATCGTTTGTGTTCTTATGATTGGCGGCGGAATCAAACTATTAATGGGAAGTAAACGAAAGAAAGAAGGTAAGGCAGAATGATGGAGGAGAAACAGATTAGAACATGGCGAGTCGGGACGATTTCAATGGGAGCTTCTCTACTTTTTCTAGGAATTTTCCTTCTTCTCTCACAGTTTTTCGATTTGAGCATGATGAGCATTATGATTTCGTGGTGGCCAATTATTCTCATTATTTTAGGGATTGAAATCCTTCTTTATCTTTTTGTTTCAAGAAAAGAAAAGCCGTTCTTAAAATATGATTTCTTAAGTATTTTCTTTGTTGGAATGATAGGAACAATCGGAATTGCATTTGCGATTGTAAGTTCACTGGGGATTACGAATGCTGTCGGAGAATTGATGACCCGTGAGGAACGAACAGTAGAGCTTCCGCCATTTTCTCAAACGATTGATCAGAATATAAAAAGGATTGTGTTAAAGACGGAACATGAGATTGCTATAGAAGGAACGAATAGTCAAGAAATATCAATGTTTGGGACATATACAGCAACCTTTCCAACTGGAGAAAAGAAACTTCTATCGAAAGTGGAAGATTATATGTCCATCAACACAAAGGGGGATACATTATACCTCGAAATGAAAAATTTACCAAACGGAAATGGACCGTTTTACCACTACTATGGCAATATGGAAGTGACAATATTAGTGCCTAAGGATGTTAAATTTGAAATAACGGGGCAAAATAATCGTATCACTTTAAAACCGCGGGAGCTTAGCAATAATTGGTTAATCGAAAATGCCGGAGAGGTTTCACTGCTCATTCAGGAAAATAGCGATGTTGAAATCTCTGCCCAACAAGTTCAAGACTTACTCAGTGAGACTAGCGAGTGGACGGTAACTTCAAAACCGGAATTTGATGGCGATTTAAACCAAAATGGTAGGATGAAAATAGGCGCAGGTACACATAGTATTGATATAAAAAGAGCCTATCAGGTAAATGTGTCAACGGTGAGTCCTTAAAGTAGATATTCTCAGTTTAGGCTGGGAATTCTCTTTTTTATGAAGAAAGAAAAAGGTCTATAAGTGGAAGTCAGACTTCTTTTGCGATATGATAGGTATGGAATTATTTACTAATGTAAAAAGCACTTGGAGCGATTTAAATATTATGTTTAGGATGGATAGATATGAAACGAGCAAGAGTTATTTATAATCCAACTTCAGGCCGTGAAGCATTCAAAAAGCATTTGCCTGAAGTTCTACAAAAACTAGAGAAGGCAGGTTATGAGACTTCATGTCATGCAACAACTGGTGCTGGTGATGCTACTACAGCAGCAAGAGTTGCGGTTGAGCGTAAGCATGATCTTGTTGTCGCGGTTGGAGGAGATGGGACGATCAACGAGGTCGTCAACGGTTTAGCTGAACAAAAATACATCCCGAAGCTTGGAATTATTCCTGCTGGCACAACGAACGACTTTGCCAGGGCATTGCATATTCCGCGAGATATTGATGCGGCAACAGAGATCATTGTTAAGGGTGACACAATCCCGGTTGATCTCGGTCGGATGAATGATAAATATTTTATCAATATAAGTGGCGGTGGTCGTATTACAGAGCTTACTTATGAGGTGCCAAGTAAGCTTAAGACGATGCTCGGACAACTAGCTTATTATTTGAAAGGGATTGAGATGCTCCCTTCCTTCAAAGCGACGGAAGTTCGAATCGAGTATGATGGAAAACTGTTCGAAGGAGAGGTCATGCTATTTTTAGTCGGCCTCACAAACTCAGTGGGTGGCTTCGAGAAGCTCGCACCGAATTCCTCGATTAATGATGGTTTATTTTCACTTCTCATTTTGAAAAAAACTAATCTAGCTGACTTTATCCGTGTCGCCACCCTTGCTCTTCGCGGTGAACATATTCATGATCCATCTGTTATTTATACACAGGCAAACCGCATTAAAGTCCATTCTGATGATAAAGTTCAACTGAACTTAGATGGGGAATTCGGAGGAATACTTCCGGCAGAATTCGTCAATTTATACCGTCACCTAGAGGTATTCGTTCCGATTGATCAAATACGGGATGAAGACCGGCCAGATTAGAAGGATTGCCAAATAAAACACTTGACAGTAGGAGAAAAAAACGGTTCGTTTTTCTCTTGATGAGTCCTCTGAGGATGCGGTTGGTGAATGCTGCAATTTTCGAACTAAGACATGTCGTTTATTAATAACCCGCAGTAAAAATACATGGAAAAATTGATTGCCCTTGATGTGACAGAACACTTTCTATTTCGATTTTGTGTCGAGCTGTAGATGGTGGCTTTCTTCTCACATTCAAGGGCTTTTTTGCCCCCGCTTTTATTTCCTCAGAATTTCAATAAATCCCGCATCTAAATTCAATCAACCGGAAAATCCTCGCAATTCTATGCAAAGGTTGAACTTTTAAAGATGAACATTACTGTTTTCGGTTTTCAAAAGGTTTCTAGTGAAAAGGGATACTAAGGAATTGTCATGTAACTTAGTATATGTTAGGATATAATTATGTAACATAAGCGGAGGGCGATTCTGTGGAGTACGTCGAGCCAATCAGGGATATCGAAAAAATTAATGCGATTAAACGTATTTTAAAAAAGAGTTCTCAAAGGGATTTGCTATTGTTTATTTTTGGAATTAATACAGGAATAAGAGTAAGTGAACTGCTTTCATTAAGGATCACAGATGTATGGGATGGAGAGAAGGTTAAGGAGTTCCTTTATTTAAAGGATTCAAATGGAGAGGAAGAACGGGCGTTTTATCTCAACGATCGTGTAAAGTGGGCATTGAGTATTTACTTTAGCCAATATGATTTTAAAGAAACAGATTATTTATTTAAATCAAAGAAAAATGACAAGCCCATTTCTCGTCAGCAAGCGTATCGAATCATCAATGCCGCCGCAAAGGAAGTTGGAATTAAAGGGAAAATTGGGATGCATACCTTAAGAAAGACGTTCGGCTATCATGCTTATCGGAAAGGTATTGCCATATCGATTTTAATGAAAATTTACAGCCATCAATCTGCGTCAGAAACTTTAAGGTATTTGGGAATTGATAAAAATGAAAAAAGGCTGATAAAGGTAGATGTGAATTTATAAATGATTCATTTTTATAGAGGAAAGTCTCGCCATTTATAAAATCTAAGTCCCATTTTTTAAAAAAGAGTTTGATAAAGAAAACCCTCCATTTAATTGGAGGGCTAACATTACAAATAGTCGTCTTCATCCTCTATTGTAGTATCCATTTCAACATTTGTTAAGCTTTTAACAATGTTCTCATCTACATGAACCTGCAATGTCTCTGTTCCTTTTATGAACTTGAAGATGCCATTATTAAAATCTGTTCCAAGTTCCTTGAAGAAGATACCTTCATATTCTACATCCTTAGTATGCTTAAAGATGATTCGATAATGGTCATCTTCCTTGATTAAGTAAGCGCGAATTCCTTTATCATAATGTTTATCCGGATTTTTTAAATAGCGGGCAACAGAAATGATATGCAGATCTACAAACGGGATCTCTCGAAGTAAGGAGTTGATAATGGATCCTTTTGCAATCTGTTCCCAACGGCTCTGAGCTGTTTGACCGATAATGATTTGAGTAACATGTTTTTCTCGAGCAACTTCTGCTATCACTTGGTGAACAGGTCTCTTTTCATTGTCTTTCAAAATAAAAGCTTCTGCACTATGCTGTTCAGCTAATTCTTTCCATCTAGTAATATAATTTGTTTTTTCTGCGTCTAAATCATCAAAACGTTTCGGGTCAACCGTAAGAATATATAAGGGGCAATTAAGCATATTGGCTATTTTGCAGCCACGCTGAATGAGACGTTCACCATTCGGACCATAATAAACACAGACAAGGATGCTTTCATCCATCCGCTCTTTCATTGTTTTCATTATTGATTCACCTCAAATAAAAATGGGTATTCATTGGTTAATTTTTTGTTCCATTTTATAAACTATGTATGACTATAACCCATGCCACATTTTCAGTCAATGGATTTTCGAACTTCAAAGTTGGAGAATGTTTGGAAATTGACAGCTTTTTGTCTAAATGTAGAGGAGGGACACCTATTGTCTTGGATACACGTAATGGTGCTGACACCATTTATTTTTGCAACGATTGTGCCATATTTATATAAAAAATTCAATCAGAAAATTCATACTGGTTGGTTTGTGTTCTTTATCCCAGTATTCATATTTGCTTATCTCATTACATTTATCCCCGAAATCTCTGGCGGTAATACCTTTATGAAAATATTACCGTGGCTCCCATCCTATAATATTGATTTTGCAATCTATATGGATGGATTAAGCCTCATCTTTGCCCTACTTATTGCAGGAATTGGTGCACTAGTTGTGCTTTACTCCATTTATTATATGTCTAAAGACCGTGAAGCATTGCATAACTTCTATGTGTATTTATTGATGTTCATGGGAGCGATGCTCGGGCTTGTTTTCTCAGATAATATTTTTGTTTTATATGTATTTTGGGAAATGACAAGCGTGTCTTCTTTTTTATTAATTGCTTATTGGTATGAACGTGAAAAATCAAAATATGGTGCCCAAAAATCAATGCTTATTACGGTTTTTGGCGGACTTGCGATGCTGGCTGGTCTGATTATGTTGGCGATGATGTCAGATACATATAGTATTCGGGAAATGTTAACCAGTCACAATTTGGAAGCAATCACTTCTAACACATTGTTTTTACCGGCAATGATTTTGATCTTATTAGGCGCCTTTACGAAGTCTGCCCAATTTCCATTCAGCATTTGGCTTCCCGACGCTATGGAAGCACCTACCCCGATTAGTGCGTACCTACATTCAGCAACGATGGTCAAAGCGGGGATTTATTTAGTTGCAAGGCTGACTCCTATTTTTGGAGGGACTGGTGAATGGTTCTGGATTGTCACGGGAGTGGGTTTGGTGACCCTCCTATACGGTTCGGTCAATGCTGTTCGTCAAACGGACCTGAAAGCTCTCTTAGCCTACTCAACCATCAGTCAATTGGGCTTAATTATGAGTCTTCTCGGGATGGGATCTGGCGCTTTATACTTCGGTTACGGCGATGAATCTTTCATTTATGCCACCGCTATATTTGCAGCCATTTTTCATCTTGTTAACCATTCCACTTTTAAAGGATGCCTATTTATGGTGGTAGGAATTATTGACCATGAGACAGGGACGCGTGATTTGCGAAAGTTGGGCGGTCTCATGCATCTAATGCCAATTTCTTTTACATTAATGATTATTGGTGGCTTTTCAATGGCAGGACTACCGCCATTCAATGGATTTCTTAGTAAAGAACTGTTCTTTACTGCAACTCTTCAGGCAGCGAATATGTCTATTTTCAATTTGGCTAACCTTGGATTTGTCATCCCGGTTATTGCTTGGGTAGCGAGTATTTTTACATTTATTTATAGTATGATTCTTGTGTTTAAAACATTTAGAGGAAAGCATAGATTTGTAAGAGTGGATAAACCAGTACATGAGGCACCTTTTGGGATGTTAATCTCACCACTAATTTTAGCAATATTAGTAGTGGCAATTTTCTTTTTCCCAAATCTATTTTCTAAGTACTTTTTGTTGCCTGCGTGGGAAGGGGTATTGCCGAGTCTTGCTCAAGCAGGAGAATTAAGTATCAAACTTAGCCCATGGCACGGATGGACTCCAGAACTAATAATGACTCTGGGGGTTGTGGGATTAGGGATATTGATGTATCTCTATATAAGAAAGTGGTATCGGATTTATAATTACTATCCTCAAGCTTTAACGCTGAATACTATTTATAATTTCAGTCTAGAGAATATGGAAGTTCTATCAAAGAAGGCAACCAACAAATATATGACTGGCTTTATCAGAGATTACCTCGTGTATATATTTGCGTTCATCGTCGTGATTGTTGGTGGGGTATTTTGGACGTTTGGCGGCTTTACTTTTGATGTATCACAGGATGCTGATATCAATATATATGAGGCGGGATTAGTAATCGCCATGATTATTTCAGCAGTGACCGTCCTTTTTTCAAAATCCAGACTTACGTCGATCCTCGCAATCGGAGCATTAGGGTTTCTTGTTTCGTTTTTCTTTGTTCTTTTTCGAGCTCCCGATCTGGCTCTCACCCAATTAGTGGTAGAAACTGTGACGACTGTGCTGTTTTTATTATGCTTCTATCATCTTCCAGAATTACGTAAAGAGATTGGGAAGATTCCGTTTAAAATGACAAATGCGATCATTTCTATTGGAGTGGGAGTGATCATTACAGTTGTTGCACTATCTGCCAAAGGGACACGGTTGTTCGATTCAATATCAAGCTACTATGAAAATTCATACGAACTTGCTGGTGCAAAGAATATTGTTAATGCGATTCTTGTTGATTTCCGTGGAATCGATACGATGTTAGAAATTTTGGTTTTAACGATGGCGGGATTAGGTGTATACACGCTGATTAAATTAAGAATGGCAAGGAGGGATAAGAATGAAGGAGCCGAATGATGTCTTGATTCGCAGTGTCTCAAAAGTTGCGGTTGTGATTATTTTTACATTTGCGATCAACTTATTTATTTCAGGACACCATTATCCTGGTGGTGGCTTTATTGGTGGATTAGCGTTTTCTTCCGCCGTAGTTCTTCTTTTCTTAACCTTTAATATTGAAACGGTTCGTAAAAACTTTCCCGTTGATTTTAAAGTGATAGCGGCTTTAGGGGTATTAATTGCAGTCCTAACAGGAGTTGGAGCTATGTTATTGGGTGTTCCTTTTCTGACCCAAGCCTTTGATTACTTTAATCTCCCTATTTTTGGAAAAACCGAATTAGCAACAGCTGTTCTTTTTGATATAGGGGTTGCACTTGCTGTAATTGGAACGTCTCTAACGATTATTATGAGTATAGGGGATGATCGATAATGGAGACATTAATGTGCATAGTTGTTGGTTTGTTGTTCATGATCGGGACGTACTTGATCTTAACGAAAACACTGTTAAGGATTATCCTTGGAACATCTATTATTGGACATGGGGTAAATCTTCTCATTATTACAATGGGCGGGTTAAAAAAAGGGGGACCACCACTTTTGGGGATTGAAAATGTGACTTATGCTGATTCCTTGCCCCAGGCTCTCTTATTAACAGCAATCGTAATTAATTTTGCTACTACAGCCTTATTTTTAGTATTAAGCTATCGTGCCTATACGGTTTTAGGTACGGATGATACGGAGCAACTGAGAGGTAAAGAAGATGAATAATTTAGTGATATTACCCATCATTATTCCAGTTGTTATAGGGATGATAATGGTGATTATGAGAAAACAGATAAAGATTCAACGGTTTTTAAGCCTCTTTTCTATGCTTGCTGTAGGCTCTGTAACTCTTTATTTAATATTTCAAATTAAGAGTGAGGGAATCCAAACGCTTCAATTAGGTGGTTGGGAAGCACCTTATGGAGTGAGTATGGTGATTGATTTGTTTGCAGCCCTGCTGATTATGGTAACGAGCATAGTAGCCTTTTGCTGCTTACTCTATGCTTTTCATACCATAGGAGAGGAAAGAGAAAAGTTTTACTTTTATCCTCTATTTCTATTTTTAATTGCCGGAGTAAATGGCTCATTTATAACAGGTGATATCTTTAATTTATTTGTCTGCTTTGAAGTTATGCTAGTAGCTTCTTACGTCCTCATTTCTTTAGGTGGAACCAAAATCCAACTGAGGGAGTCAATAAAGTATATTTTAATTAATATATTGTCATCCTTCCTTTTCTTAGTGGCAATTGCCTTTCTTTATGCAATGACTGGGACGTTAAACTTTGCTCATCTTTCCCTTCGTGTGGCGGAGGTTGGCCAAGGAGGACTGATGACGACTGTTGCGATATTGTTCTTAATTGTTTTCAGCTTAAAAGCTGGACTGTTTCTCTTCTTTTGGTTACCGGGAGCTTATAGTGCCCCACCAACAGCCATTTCAGCTATTTTTGCTGCACTTCTTACGAAGGTAGGAATTTATGCAATTATTCGAGTATTTACTTTGGTGTTCTATCATGAGCCAGAGGTGACTCACTGGTTTATTGGGCTGTTAGCTGCCATCACAATGGGATTAGGGGCAATTGGTGCGGTTGCCTATTGGGATATCAAAAGAATTCTCACCTACAATGTGATCGTTGGGGTTGGTTTTATTTTAGCTGGGGTTGCCTCTTTTACTACAGTTGGGATGACGGGTGCGCTATACTACTTAATTCACGATATGATTGTTAAAGCACTTATTTTCCTTTTAGGAGGAACGATTATCTATCTAACGGGTACGAGCAATCTGAAAGACTTAAGTGGTCTTATTCGCTTGCATCCTCAATTAGGCTGGATGTTTTTCGTTGCTGCCTTATCCTTATCAGGGATACCACCATTAAGTGGATTTCTCGGAAAAATCTTCATTACGGAGGGAACATTTGAATCGGGTTATTTTTGGCTAGGTGCGATTGGTCTAATTACCAGCCTCTTAGTTCTTTACTCCATTATGAAGGTCTTTATGAATGCTTTTTGGGGATATACGGTTATTCGAGAAGAGGATGAGTACGGCACAACGAAAGGTCTATTACTGCCGATTGGCCTGCTAACTACCCTTACCATTGCTCTTGGACTAGGGGCAGAAGCGATTCATGATTATGTGGACTTAGCAGTAGAGGTATTAATGAATCCGAATTTATATATTGAAGCAGTATTAGGCGTTAATCCAAAACCATAATCCTAGATGGAAAAATGAAAAGGGGTGGTTAAAATGCCCGTGCAAATCTTAATTAATTTATTTATCGGTGTACTTTGGATGTTTTTTCAAGATAATTGGAGTGTCCTGACGTTCTTTAGTGGTTTTTTATTTGGACTGCTAGTGTTATATATTTTACGCAGATTTCTTCCTGCTAAATTTTACCCTGTAACATTATTAGCCATTTTAAAACTAGTTCTCGTTTTTATTTATGAACTATTTTCCTCAAGTATTCTGGTGATTCGGCAGGTCACAAAGCCGAAGATTGACATTTCACCTGGGATCTTTACTTTGGAAACTGATTTGGAAGGTGATTTGGAGGTTACTTTATTAGCATTATTATTGACGCTAACTCCTGGCTCTGTCGTAGTTGAAATTTCACCTGATAACAAACGTTTTTTTATTCATGCCATGGATATTCCAGACTCAAGTAATGCTGTTATTAAATCAAAAGAGAAATTTGAAACGGCTATAAAGAGGGTGACGAGATTATGATAGAGATTATGTTAATTTGCTCGTTAATTTTTCTCACTTTATCGATTATTGCTATTATGTATCGGTTAGTGAAGGGACCATCAGCGTCTGATCGCGTTCAAGCACTTGATACATTAGGAATTAATATTATTTCCGGGGTTGCTGTTTTCTCTGTATTAATGAGGAGTACGGGTTTTTTTGAGGTCATCCTTCTGATCGGCATTCTCTCTTTTATTGGCACCATTGCATTTGCAAGATATCTGGAAAGAGGTGTAGTCATTGAACGCAAACATCCCAAGTGAAGTTCTGCCCATTTTGTTGATTTTAATTGGTACCATTTTTAGTTTGTTAAGTGCAATTGGGTTAGTGCGTTTACCTGATGTATATACTCGTTCGCATGCTGCTTCCAAAAGCACGACTCTTGGAGTTCTCTTTATCTTAGTAGGAACATTTCTCTTTTTTCTATTAGAGGAACATTACTTTAGTATTCGATTATTTTTAGGCATATTTTTTGTGTTCTTAACTGCTCCGGTTGCAGCGCACGTGTTAGTTCGGTCCGCTTATCGCTCAAATGTAGCACTCGCTGAAGAATCTGTACAAGACGATTTAAAAGACTTTATACACACAGATTCAAAGAAAACAAAGGACGCCGAAGTGAACGACACTGATTGAATGAAGAGCTAGCATTATGTTAGCTTTTTTTATTTTCCTATAAAGGTATGATACAATCTCACATGTATGAAGGACGAATGAAAGAGGAATTTATCGATGAAACGTACATTACCGGTTGAAAAGAATACATACATAGATGTGATATTTGAAGATCTAACTCATGAAGGAGCAGGAGTAGCAAAAATTGAGGGCTATCCGATTTTTGTCCCTAATGGTCTGCCGGGAGAAAAAGCATTAATCAAGGTTATTAAAGTCAATAAAGGATATGGCTTTGGCAGACTAATAGAACTGTATGAAAAAAGTCCATATCGGGTCGAAATCAGCAAAGAAGAACTCCATAAATATGGTGGCTGCCAGCTTGAACATATTCGTTATGATGGACAATTGAAGTATAAGGAAAATCAGGTCCGCCAAGTTCTGGCACGCATTGGGAAACTTGAAGATGTTGTAATTCACCCGATTCTAGGAATGGACAATCCGTGGCATTATCGCAATAAAGCGCAGGTTCCGGTCGGCGAAAAAGATGGCCAACTGATTGCGGGCTTTTTCAAACCGAGAAGCCATGAAATTGTCGATACGGATGAAAGTTTGATTCAAATTCCAGAAATTAATGAAGCAGTTCAGATAGTGAAAGAAATTTGCGCCAAGCTCGGCATTCGCCCATATGATGAGGGTGCCCATAAAGGGGTTCTGCGTCATATTATGGCCCGTTATGGTCAACAAACTGGGGAATTGATGGTTGTGCTTGTAACTCGGACTCCAGATATTCCTCATCAAGAGCAGCTTATGGAGGAGATCATTACTCGTTTGCCCAAGGTCAAATCCATTATTCATAACATTAATTCAAAAAGAACAAATGTTATCCTTGGCGAGCATACAAAGGTGCTTTGGGGCAATGAAGTGATTTATGATTATATTGGCGATGTGCGCTTTGCCATTTCTGCTTTATCATTTTATCAGGTGAATCCCATTCAGACAAAGGTGCTCTATGATAAGGCCCTTGAATATGCCGCACTAACAGGAACAGAGTCAGTTATTGATGCTTATTGTGGAATTGGCACGATTTCATTGTTTCTAGCCCAGAAGGCAAGGAAAGTATTCGGGGTCGAGCTTGTTCCTGAAGCGATTGAGGATGCCAAGAAGAATGCTAAATTGAATGGGATTACTAATGCAGTATTTGAATCAGGAGCAGCCGAAATCGTGATTCCGAAATGGTATGAGGCAGGCAATAAGGCTGATGTGCTGGTTGTTGATCCTCCACGCAAGGGCTGTGACGAGGCATTGCTCCAGACCATAATCAAGATGAAGCCGAAAAAGGTTGTTTACGTATCTTGTAATCCTGCTACCCTGGCGCGAGATTTACGAATCCTGGAGGACGGGGGCTATCGGACCGTTGAAGTTCAGCCAGTGGATATGTTTCCGCATACGGGGCATGTGGAGTGTGTGGCGTGGATGTCTAGGGTGGTTGTAGACAAGCAATAAACTCCTGTACTTTATAATAAAGTCGCAATATCCATATTCAACCGTTTAAAATAAAGTCCTGTACCCAAAATGCCCGAAACCCTTGTAACTACTATCTTTTCTTGATTTGAATCTTACAGAACTTTATTTTAAATCGAGAAAAACGTGAACAAAAAGTGTGAAAAAAGGGCGGAAAAACGTGCAAAACGTGATTAAAAATGTGTGAAAATGAGGGAAAGATAGCGTGACTTTATTTTAAACGGCAACGGTGGAATGCGGGTTGGCGTGGGGTGAAGATGGGGTGAGATTTTTTTAAAAGAACAGTGGTGTAGATAAATATTAATCTCTTGGCAACCAAAATAAACTCTTGCTAACTTCACCACCAATACTGTCAAAATAAACATTTGCTTTTTCAATATAAAACTCATTAAAAACTCGGTTTTTCCACATCAGGATCCCGAGTTTTTTATGTCTTTTTCAATATCATTTCAATACATATATGTACCTAAACCGATTGATAATAGTGGGTTTATCCAATATACTAATCAATATAATCTCAATAATTTTTCCACTATTTTTATCTTTTTTCTTTACCTCTTATCTCAACCATTTTCTTCCCTCTATTATGGCAAAACTTTATTCCAACTCCGAAAAAACCGTGAAAAAACAGCCGAAAAATGCCCGAAAAACGACCGATATTAATCCAAAATTGGATAAAAATGAGGGGTCTGTAGCAAAACATTATTATGAGTGAAACGGTGGAATGCGGGTTGGAGGGGTGGGGTTTTAGCAAATGATTATTCTTATGGTGGAAAATTGTCTGTTTAAAAAGTAAATCTCTCAATTAAAATAAACATTACCGACTCTGATCCGAATATCGTTAAAATGAACATTTGGAAGTTCTTAAAAGAAAAAAGAGAGAAAATATAGATAAAAAATGAAGGGTTGAATCTAAAACAAGATTCAACTCCTTATTTTGATAAAATATTTCTTTAAGAACATTTACTTGAATTATAGTTTGAAAATTCCCTCAGTAAAGTTTTTTCTCAAATGCTTTTGTTTGGTTTAATCGAGGATAAGCCCAAGGAGTAATTCCGAAAATAAGTCTTCATTTTTATTAAATACTTAATTTAAGAATTCCTACCCAACTTTACTTGGTAAACAAGGTCTTAATCTTCTTTCTTACCTGCTATGCCGTAAAAGAATAACTTGGTAAGATCCTCAGCAATTGGAAGTGTCATTGTGGCAACATCTTCACGCTGCAAATATTCTTGAAACATCTTTAAATAGAATAAAATAGCTTCATCTGATATCTCAGAGTCAATATATCCTTGTTCTCTACCTTCATTAAAAAGTTTAATGAAGAGTGGAAGGGCTTCCTTTTGATATACTTCTTCAACATAACTCTGCCCACTTGCATAATCTTTCATAAAGTCTTGAAAAAATCGTTCGCTTATTTGATTAGCGGCAATACCTTTTTCAAATATAATCTTTTTAATCTTCTCATTAAATGGAAGGTCATTAACTAATAGATGTTTTTGTTCATCCCATATCTGATCAACATAAAACTTAAAAACTAAACGAACTAGATTTTCTTTACTTTCAAAGTAATTATATATGGTGACTTGCGATACATTGGCCTTTTTAGCTATTTCTGTAATAGATACCTTTTGTAATCCATACTCCATGAATAGGGCTAATGCGGCATTTAAAATGTCTCTTTTCTTTTGTTCCCTACGTTTTTCAAACCCATCCATTTTCTTCACCTCATTGTTAGTTTAATAAAAATTATGTAATAAAACAATAAAAATAGTTCATAAGTTGTTGCAGAAAAAATAGTTTTTGTATATTATGAAATAAACGAGTTAAAATAGTTCATAATTTAAAGGCGATGAAACATGAATCTATTAAAATGCTGTGGAGGATTAATATTATGATAGGAAACTTTCCAGAAATTAAAACGATAAAACTAAAATTAAATGATATAAATGTCAATTGCTATACAGCTGGAGAATCTGGTTCTCCTGTGATACTTTTGCATGGTGCAGGAGTTGATTCAGCAAATATATCTTGGAGTGAGGTATTAGGTCCTTTATCAAAAAATCACCGTGTATTTGCTCCTGACCTTCCTGGGTATGGAGAAAGTGATAAACCTAATGTGGAATATTCACTTTCCTTTTACATTGATATATTGAATCAAATAATAGATCGTCTTCACCTTGAGAAGGCTAACTTGGTTGGACTATCTTTAGGTGGAGGAATCTCTCTTGGGTATACGCTCGAATATCCAGCTCGAGTAGAAAAGCTAGTATTAGTAGGTGCGTGGGGGCTATTTAGTAAACTTCCTTATCATCTTCTCACTTATTGGTATACACAATCATTCCTCAATGAACTTTCGTATAAATGGTCAAGTAAAAGCAGAAGATTTGTGAAGTGGACGCTGCTAAATAGTTTATTTGGAAATCCTAATAATGTATCAGAAGAACTTGTAGATGAAATTTATGGATTTTTACAAGCACCACATGCTGGTAAAGCATTTATGTCATTCCAGAGAAGTGAGATTACACGCACAGGACTTAGAACTAAGTTGGCAGAAAATCTATCTGAAATTAAAAAACGGACATTAATCGTTCATGGGTCAAAAGATACCTCAGTTCCTATTAAACATGCGTTTGAAGCACATGAGGCTATGAAGGCTTCCGAGCTGTATGTAATGGAAGGGTGTAAACATTGGCCACAGAAAGAGAGACCGGAAGAGTTTACCCGAGTTATTACAACATTTCTAGGGAAAGAGTAAAGTAAAAATATGTACTTGAACAGGAGCTATAAAGAAATGAACATAGTAATTAAACAAGAACAGGTGAAAGACTATAAAATAACTGAAGAAGTGGTAAAGAATGCATTCGCTAATGCGGAGCACAGTGATAAAAATGAACATCATTTGGTGTCTCGTATTAGAAATTCAAACGTATTTATACCAGAATTATCTTTAGTGGCGATGGATAATGATGATAACAAACAAGTGGGACATATTCTATTATCCAAGATAAAAATTAAAAATGAAGATCAAGTTGTAGAGTCACTCGCTCTTGCACCTGTATCTGTCCTACCAGAATATCAAAATCAAGGCGTAGGTAAATTATTGATTAGTAAAGCATTGCAAAAGGCAAAAGAGCTTAGATTTAATTCGGTTGTTGTTTTAGGGCATCCTGAATATTATCCGAAGTTCGGGTTCAAAAAAGCATCCACTTGGGGAATAAAAGCACCTTTTGAAGTGCCAGACGAGTCGTTTATGGCAGTGGAGTTAGGCGGAAATACCCTTGATAAAGTTTCAGGAGTTGTTGAATATCCTCGTGTGTTTTTTGAATAAAATGTAAATTAAAATTAAGAATATGACCATTAATTATATCTTTTTTATTGGTGTTCAATATGGTTTTTTCTGAAGAAGTTCTAGAATTGGAGATGATACAGCTGTTCCGTTTTTAGAGCCCCTCTATTAAAAGTATATCTTTCATGGTAGTTTAATCCATTTCTTAATTGATTCATACTTCGAGTAACATTATTAAGCATTTTTTGACTATAAAAAAATAGACTTTAACCAGTTAGTAGGGGAAATGGAAAAAACGACCGCTGCCTCGGCCTGTGTGAAATAATTCGTTGTGATTAAATTAGCAAGTCATCTTTAAACAATGATATAAAGGAGTGAGTTTATGTCTGCTAATAATTTTCCTGGACCAAATCCACAAACTCCATTTCCATTAGAAGGAAATAAAAATGTTCAATTTATTAAGCCAACTATAACAAGAAAAAATGTTTCTGTTGGGGATTATTCGTACTATGATAGTAAACATGGAGAGTCATTTGAAGAACAAGTTCTATATCACTATGAAGTAATAGGTGATGAACTGATTATAGGAAAGTTTTGTTCGATAGGTCCAGGAACAACCTTTATTATGAATGGAGCGAACCATCAAATGGATGGCTCTACTTATCCATTCCATTTGTTTGGCAGTGGGTGGGATATGTATGTACCTACCTTAGACGACCTGCCGATTAAAGGAGATACTGAAGTCGGAAATGATGTATGGATAGGAAGAGATGTAACAATTATGCCTGGAGTCAAAATTGGAGATGGAGCAATAATTGCTGCACAATCAGTTGTTACAAAAAATGTAGCCCCCTATACAGTTGTTGGAGGAAATCCTGCGATAGTTATAAAAAAACGTTATTCAGATAAAGTAATAGAGGATTGGCTAACAATAAAGTGGTGGGATTGGGATTCTAAGAAAATTAGTGATAATCTCGAGTTCATAATAGGTGGACATATAGATAAATTGAAAAAGAACAATTAAATTAAGATCGGACTGGATGCTTAATAGGTTCTTCTGATCTTTGTTCTAAAATACTTCACTCTCGAAAAGTAGTGTGGATGATGACTTACTTGGTGGGTTTTGTACCAAAAGGTTAAGAAAGTAATTTAAGTAGAAAATCTATTTTCTTATATCTGAAACTCTTTTTCTACTATGTAGATCAATAATAAACTCTTGACAGTCATAATAAACTTTTGCTAACTTTACCACCAATTCTGTAAGAATAAACCTTTGCTTTTTCAATATAAAACTCATTAAAAATTCGGGTTTTCCTCATCAGGAACCCGGGTTTTTTCATGTCTTTTTCAATATCTTTTCAATACAGTAATGTTCCCAAACTATTGATGTTACTGGCTTTTTCCAATATTCGATTCAATACTATTTCAATAACAAATCAATACTTATCCAATATTTTTATCTTTCCTCTTGATCTCTTATCTCCATTATTTTCTTCCCTCTATTATGTCAAAACTTTATTCTAACTCCGAAAAAACCATGAAAAAACAGCTAAAAAAGGCTCGTAAAACGATCGATTTTAATCCAAAATTGGATAAAAATGAGGGGTCTGTAGCAAAACTTTATTATGACTCGAACGGTGGAATGCGGGTTGGAGAGGTGGGATTTAGCAGATGATTATTCTTATGGTACAGGTGGAGAAATAAGGCTATTCAAAGCACTGATAAATAAAGGGTTTCCTGACATTGAACTTTGCTCACGGCTACTTTGCCGAGGATGTTAAAGTCGGGAAACCCTCATTTTTATTCTTTGAGGAAACATATCAACTACCCTGAAAACGATAGGGTCGAGTTGACAGATTAGATTTTTTATTGAGGTTGAGGAGACAGGATAGATGTATTATTTAATCTTCTCGTACAGCATCTGTATCGAAAATTCTATCCAGTTCCTCATTTGATGTTATGCCACGAACTTTATTCCTAATCGTTGTTTTTCCCATATCTAGTCGATAGAAATGTTCACGACCATCTACACCTTTTTTAAGTCGAATGAGCTGAATCCTGCCAAATATATCCCAATGCTTCTCTGCGATTTTTGCTAAACCCACTGCCTTAGGATAATTGTCTTTAAATTGCCACCCCTACTTCCGGACTCCGAAATTGAAGAAGTTCTTTCTAAACTGTCTGACCTTACAAAGTGGGCAAATGAAATCATTGCTTATGCCACGGATACTGCCGTTAATCACGGGAAAGAGTGGCACGGTTTTAAGGTAGTCGAGGGCAGATCAATCCGTAAATATAAGGACGAAGAAGCTGTGGCTGAAGCAGCCAAGGCAAACGGCTATAAGGATATCTATCGTCAGAGTCTCATTAACCTTACGGAAATGCAGAAGCTGATGGGCAAAAAGAAATTTGAGCAAATTCTCGGTGGTCTCATACATAAACCACCGGGCAAGCCAACGCTGGTTCCAAATTCGGATAAGCGGCAGGCTATGAATATATCAAACGTAAAAAACGAATTTAACGAAATAACGGAGGAATTGGAATATGAATAATCAAAACAGAACTAAGGTTGTTACAAGCGTCAACACACGTCTTAGCTACTTTCACGGCTGGGAGCCCGTATCCATCAATGGCGGAGCGGAAAAGTACAGCGTATCTGTATTGATTCCCAAAACAGATAAGGAAACCATCAATGCTATCAATGCAGCAGTAGATGCAGCCATTGAAGAGGGCATTGCAAAGTTTGGTGGTAAAAAGCCAAATAAGGCTGCTATCAAGCTACCACTTCGAGATGGTGATGTAGAACGAGATGATGAGGCTTATAAAGGACATTATTTCGTAAATGCCAACAGCAAGACGCCACCCCAAATAGTAGATAAAGCGGTTAGACCTATCTTGGATCGCAACGAGGTTTACAGCGGTTGTTATGCAAGAGTATCCCTAAATTTCTATGCTTTTAACTCTAATGGCAATAAGGGTGTAGCATGTGGTCTTGGCAACATCCAGAAGATAAGAGATGGAGAGCCTTTAGGTGGAAGGACCAATGCAGCTGATGACTTCACAACTATTGATGATGATGATTTTCTAGCATAAGGAATAAATACAGACGAGGTGGTGGAGGTTGTTCTTCTGCCACCTCGTTTGCATTGGAAAGGGCGGTAATATATGAATTCTATTTCTATTGATATTGAAACATTTAGTAGTGCCAACCTTCAAAAGTCTGGAGTTTACCGTTATGCAGAGAGTGATGATTTTGAAATTCTACTATTTGGTTATTCGGTGGATGGCGGTGAAGTACAGGTGGTTGACCTTGCCAGTGGGGAGGAAATCCCCGATGAAATTATAAACGCACTTATGGATGATTCCGTTACCAAGTGGGCTTTCAATGCAATGTTTGAGCGTGTGTGTCTATCAAAATGGCTTAACCTTACTGAATATCTTAACCCCGCATCCTGGAAATGTTCCATGATATGGTCGGCATATATGGGATTACCTCTTTCTTTGGAGGGAGTCGGTGCAGTTCTAGGTTTGGAGAAACAAAAGCTAACAGAGGGTAAAGACCTCATCAAATATTTCTGTACACCTTGCTCCCCTACAAAATCTAATGGTGATCGAGTTCGTAATTTACCAGAACACGACATGGATAAATGGGAGCGGTTTAAAGTATATAACATTCGCGATGTGGAATCCGAGATGTCAATACAACAGAAATTATCCAAGTTTCAAGTACCAGAGAACATCTGGGAGGAATATCATCTCGACCAGGTAATCAATGATCGTGGCATTGCCATTGACATGACTTTCGTAAAACAGGCTGTAGAGATGGATGAAAATTCTCGTGAAAAGCTAATGGCTACGATGCAAGATATAACTAATTTGGAGAATCCAAACTCTGTACAACAAATGAAAGACTGGCTTGCCGACAATGGGCTAGAAACAGATACCCTTGGTAAAAAAGCGGTTGCTGAGATGTTAAAGACGGCTCCTGAACCACTAGGCACTGTTTTGGAACTTCGCCAGCAGCTTGCAAAATCATCGGTGAAAAAATACACGGCAATGGAAAATGCGGTATGTAGTGACGGTCGTGCAAGAGGAATGTTTCAGTTTTACGGAGCCAACAGAACCGGCAGATTCTCTGGCAGGCTGATTCAGTTGCAAAATCTCCCCCAAAACCATATGCCCGATTTGGAACAGGCTCGTGCTTTAGTTCGAAGCGGAAACTTTGATGCTCTTACTTTACTCTATGATTCAATCCCAGAGGTACTGTCGGAACTTATCCGTACTGCTTTTATACCGCGAGAAGGTATGAAGTTCATTGTGGCAGATTTTTCAGCGATTGAGGCTCGCGTCATTGCTTGGCTTGCAAGTGAAAAATGGAGAATAGATGTATTCCAAAACGGCGGTGACATCTACTGTGCCAGTGCCTCTCAGATGTTTAATGTACCTGTTGAAAAGCATGGTGTGAACGGTCACCTTCGTCAGAAAGGGAAAATAGCCGAACTTGCCCTCGGTTATGGTGGATCTGTTGGAGCATTAAAATCAATGGGTGCTTTGGAGATGGGAATTGAAGAAGAGGAACTTCAGCCCCTTGTAACGGCTTGGAGACAATCCAATCCCAATATCACAAAACTTTGGTGGGATGTTGACCGTGCAGTAAAAACTTGTGTTAAGCAAAAAACTCCTACAGAGACACACGGCATTAAATTTATCTATCAAAGTGGAATGCTCTTTATTGTCCTCCCCTCTGGTAGACGGCTTGCCTATGTGAAACCTCGTATGGGAGAGAATATGTTTGGCGGTGAGTCGGTTACTTACGAAGGGGTCGGTGGGACGAAGAAATGGGAAAGAATCGATAGCTATGGACCCAAATTTGTAGAGAATATTGTTCAGGCAATCAGTCGTGACATTTTGTGTCATGCCATGCAGACATTAAAGAATTGTTCTATTGTGGCTCATGTACACGATGAAATTATCATCGAGGCAGATATGGGAATGTCACTTTCCGCTATCTGTGAACAGATGGCTAGGACACCAACATGGGCAAATGGTCTGTTACTTAGTGCTGATGGCTATGAGTGTCTGTTTTATCAAAAAGATTAAATTAATTGGTAATCGGATAATCGTGTGGGAGGAGGTTAAAAGACCTTCAATTTTTAAATAATGAAAACAGGATAGCACTTATTTTATGACCGGCACGTGCTATCTTGTTTGTTTAATAAACGCTCCATTTTTGTGGAATAAAGGGTTAAAATTCGAATCTTGAAGAAATATAGTGAAAGAACCGATTTTGACTCCTCTCTCTATAAAGTTAATAATAAATCAAGGGGTAAGACTAAATCTATTAAAAACACATGGGACAATAATTGATACATCGACCGATTAGCTTAATTGATTTTATTGCAGAGTGTCTCTAAATGATAACGAATAACTTCCTTCACCTTTTCTGGAGAGTATACATCAGGTCTTAATAAAGCATGAATCGACAATCCCTCTATTAATGCCGTTAACCTACTCTTTTCTAATTCTGCATTCATTGAATCTGATAATACGCCTTTTAGAGCTAAGATTTCAATCATTGAATTTGCTAATTCATATGTACCGTCCGTCATTTCATCTTTTTTGTCCTTTATTGTATCACTTGTAAGTGAACGTAATGCAAGAATCCACCAAACACTCGTTTCAATTTTCTTTTCTTCATCTATTGGTACTAGCTCTAATAAAACTTCTTCTACTGCCTGCACTGGGTTTTCTGACCATTCTATATTTTGAGAACGTTTTTTCCCTTCTTCTAAGTAGTAATTCATAATAAATAATAACATTTCATCTTGAGTTGAAAAATAATGTCTTAACGCACCAGAAGACATCCCTGCCTCAGCTGCAACTCTTCGTATAGACGCTTTCTCAACCCCTTCTTTCCCAATAATATTCCATGCAGCCTCAGCAATTTGTTTGCGCTTTTCATCATGATCAACAATTTTTGGCATTATAAAAATCACTTCCTTTATTTAGCACAGTGTGTTATTATCTTTTTATAGCACGATGTGTTAAATAGATAATACCACAACATTTAAAGGAGGACTAGTTTGTTTGATCGAAACTATTGAAGCATTGATGCCTTCTTCATCATTAGACATTTCTTCAGCATTAATGATTATTTTTTTGTGTGCTTTAATTGATATTTTAAGTCCCGGTGTACTGACTGTAACAGCCTATTTATTACTGACACAACCGAATCAGTTATCTTCTCGTTTATTTGTGTTTTTATTCATCACGCAGTTAGGCTATTTCATCACGGGTTTATTACTCTACTTTGGTGGAAATTCATTATTGAAGAGAATAGAACAATTGTCTCAGTTTGACTTTATCAATTGGTTTTATATCCTACTTGGAGCAGTTCTTGTTCTTATAAGCTTCAGTAAACCAAAAGAGACTACAAAAAAACGTTTAATTTCATTTATCCCCAATAATACAACTATTAAAGGGATGATTATATTAGGGATCATTGTTTTCCTAATTGAATTTGTAACGGCACTGCCTTACTTCTATTCAATCTTTTTAATGTATCATCAAACAATTGAGACTACACCTGCTATCTTAATAATTATTGGATACAATCTAGTAATGGTGCTTCCTTCTCTATTACTATTAGGGGTTAATATTATATTTAAAGAAAGGTTGCAACAAATTCTTGTTAAAATGAGGTCAAAATTAAATGAAGCTCCAATCTCTTCACTCTTGGTAGCGATAGGAGTCATAGGTGCAGTTTTTTTTAATATCGGTCTTAGAGGCATATTAAATTAGAAAAAATATTAAAGAGGTGTTCATCATGAAAGAAATTATCAGTGGACTCAGCCTACTTTTTATTATTCAGGGAGTAGGAGGATTAATCAATCATTTGACTAATGGAGGAAAAAGTTGGTTTTTAGTAAATTATATTGATGCGTTTCAAGGGTTGGAAATCGTTTTGGACATTGTATTTATTGCAGTTGGTGGGATCATAGCTTTAGCCACTCGTAAAATAACATCAAGTAAAAGCGATAAGTGAACGATGCAAAAATAAAAAATACAGAGTGAGAATTTCTCGCTCTGTATTTTTTATTTTAATTGATTCTCCTCAGACTCTACCAACCTTACTCATCCAGGTCATAGATAAAATATGATACCAAAATGACTGTTTTTCTCTTTTCCTATTAGCCCCAAATCACTATAGGCCTATTACTGTTTACGTTACCATTTCTTGTTTATCAATCTAGTCCGTTTGTTAAAGTAGAAAATTACTGAATCAACTGTTAAATCTATTTTACATACTCAAATTCCGAAAAACAATCGGATGTATAATTTATTTTTTTAAATCCTCAACAATCATTACCTCCTGTGGCTATTAGGTAGAGGAACTTTCCTCTGACTATATTGCAGGAGGTAATTCGTATGGACGAATTAGTAAAAATCAATTATGAAAATCAACGACCAACCGTACTCGGTCGTGATTTACATGAAGCCTTGGATGTAAAGACCGCTTATAAAGATTGGTTTCCAAGAATGTGTGAGTACGGATTTGAGGAAGGATCAGACTTTAGCTCATTTTTGAGCGAAAGTACTGGAGGCAGACCAAGCATAGACCATCAGTTAACAATTGACATGGCAAAAGAGCTATGCATGATACAGCGTACTCCAAAAGGGAAAGAGTGCCGTCAATACTTTCTTGAAATAGAAAGAAGATGGAATTCCCCAGAAGCGATCATGGCAAGGGCACTTCAGATTGCCAATCAACAGCTAACTCAAGTAAGGAAACAAAATAAAATGCTTGAAGGTACGATTGCTGTTCAGAATCAGCAAATTGCAGAAATGAAACCGAAAGTGTCTTATTACGATGTGGTTTTAAATTGCAAAGACCTCATTTCCACATCAGCAATCGCCAAAGATTACGGTAAGTCAGCTATTTGGATGAACCGCTATCTTAATAAAAAGGGCATCCAATTTAAACAAGGCGGCATTTGGCTTTTATATCAGAAGTATGCGGAAAAAGGTTACACCAGCACTAAGACTCATAGCTACCTTGGCAGTAATGGGCAACAGCATACAAAGGTCCATACATATTGGACACAAAAAGGCAGACTCTTCATTTACGAACTGATGAAGGCAGACGGTATTTTGCCACAGATAGAAATGGAGGGTGTGTAATGGAAATCAACAAATTTAACCATGAAGGATACCATGGCCCAACTCCCCATGAAGCACTGACCAACATAATGAGAAAGGAAAAGGCAGAGAAAAAATCTGCCTTTAAGCCGCTTGTATATATCTGTTCTCCCTATTCCGGTGATGTAGAAGGAAATGTTAAAAAGGCTCGTAGCTTTTGTAGATTTGCCTTGGAGAGTAATTGTATCCCAATTGCTCCCCACCTTATGTTTCCGCAGTTTATGGATGATGAAAACCCAGAGGAACGAGAGCTTGCCATATTTATGGACATCGTGCTTATGGGTAAATGCTCCGAGGTGTGGGTGCTGGGCAATACCATCTCAAGCGGTATGGCAAGGGAGATTGAAGTAGCCAAGAAACGCAGGCAAACGGTCAGGTATTTTAGTCCGGTGCATGAGGAGGTTGAAAGCTTATGAAAATTGCAGTGGGCAATAGCCGGATGGATAGAAAATGGAAAAACAAAGATATCTCCTGGGAGGATTTTTGCTCCCGTGTAAAGACAACCCAACGTACTACAGAAACGGTAGAAGAATATCGGAAACTTAAAAAAGGCCAGCAAGATGATATCAAAGACGTGGGTGGCTTTGTCGGAGGGCATTTAAAAGAAGGAAGGCGAAAGAAGGGCAATGTTTTATGCCGTTCTTTGCTTACCCTTGATATGGATTACGGTAGACCAGATATTTGGGAGCAAATCAGTCTGCTTTTCGATTTCAAATGTTGCGTTTACTCCACTCATAAGCACACACCAGAAAATCCAAGACTCAGACTTATCGTTCCCCTTGCTCGTGAGATCAGCGAAGAAGAATATGCAGCTGTTGGACGTATGGTGGCAAAAGAAATTGGTATTGATCTTTTCGATGATACGACATATGAACCCCATCGCCTTATGTATTGGCCATCCACTTCCTCTAATGGTCAATTTGTCTACGAAGAGCAGGATGGAGAATTACTTGACCCCGATGTTTATCTATTAAAATATGAAAATTGGCGGGATACATCAACTTGGCCTGTATCAAGCAGGCAGTCTGAAGTTATTAATCGCAGTCTGAAAGAACAAGCAGATCCTCTTTTAAAGGAAGGTGTGGTAGGAACTTTCTGTCGCGCCTATTCCGTTCGTGAAGCAATTGATAAATTTTTAGGTGCAGTTTATGAACCATCTGCTATGGAAGGGCGATATGACTATATTCCAGCTGACAGTAGTGCGGGTGTGATTATCTATGATGATAAATTTGCATACAGCCACCATGCTACTGATCCAGCAAGCGGCCTGCTCCTTAATGCTTTTGATCTCGTTCGTATTCATAAATTCGGCTCTTTAGATGATAGAGCTTCCACTACTACGGCTCCTGGCAGGATGCCGTCTTTTGTGGCAATGTGCGAGTTTGCTATAAAAGATGAAGTGGTAAAAGCTGAGTTCGCAAAGGAGAGACAGGCTCAGGCTGAAGAGGAGTTTAGTGATGAGGATTGGCAGACAGGTTTGGAATTGGATAAGCAAGGTCGGATAAAAGACACGCTGGACAATATCGTTCAGATTATTCGGCATGATGAAGATTTACAGTATATAGCTTTCAACTGCCACCGTGATGGGATCGATGCCAAGGGTGGCCTGCCTTGGGAACAAATCAAAGCGGGTTGGAATGATTCAGATAATGCACTTCTTAAAGTTTACTTAAGTAGCAAATACGGAGTCTATTCTCCTACCAAGACCAAGGATGCTGTGTTAGCGGTAGCGTCAGAACGAGCCTACCATCCTGTTAAGGAGTATCTAGACTCACTACCAAAATGGGATGGTATTAGTCGAGTAGAAAATATGCTAATTGATTATTTCGGTGCAACAAATAATTCCTATACAAAAGCAGTTATTCGCAAAACGATGGTTGCAGCGGTAGCCCGCATTTATAGACCAGGTACAAAGTTTGATAGTGTACTAATATTAAACGGTCCTCAAGGCATCGGTAAGTCAACCTTCTTTGCCAAACTTGCTGGAGACTGGTTTTCAGATAGTTTGACTATTACAGATATGAAGGATAAATCCGGGGCTGAGAAACTTCAGGGATATTGGTTACTGGAACTGGGGGAACTTGCTGGAATGCGTAAGACGGATGTGGAGGTTGTGAAGTCCTTTATTTCAAGGGCGGATGATAAGTATCGTGCCAGTTATGGAGTCAACGTCGAAAGTCATCCCCGTCAGTGTGTAATTGTAGGTTCAACGAATGCAGAAAGCGGATTTCTTCGGGATATTACGGGCAACCGCAGATTTTGGCCAGTCCGCATTAACGGCAACGGTAAAAAGAAAGCTTGGCAGATGACCAAAGAGGAAGTACAGCAGATTTGGGCAGAGGCACTAGTGCTTTATGAGAATGGAGAAAAACTCTATCTTGAAGGTGATGATGTATCCATGGCAACTAGTGAACAGGCAGATGCTATGGAAACAGATGAACGAGAAGGACTGGTTCGTACTTACTTGGATACGCTCTTGCCGGATGATTGGGACACGATGTCTTTGTACGAGCGTAGAAATTTCCTCGGCGGTAGCGAATTTGGCGGCGGCACCCGTGTTGGAACAGTAAAGAGAACCCTTGTTTGCAATATGGAAATTTGGTGCGAGTGTTTCGGTAAAGAGGCCTCAATGCTAAAGCCTTCAGATTCTTATGCCATCGGTGCCATTATGAGAAAGATCAGTGAGTGGAACAAGTACACCGGGAACAAGAATGGTGTTGTGACGTTTCCTGTCTACGGAAAGCAACGAGCTTATTCCCGAGTCGAGGAACAACGCTAAGTTGTACCTTACCTTGTTCCCATACTAGTTCCTTCCCTAAAGTTAGTAATAATAAGGAAAATCAACGGTTCGGAACAAGTGGAACAAGAAGTAACCTATTTATTTATAAATAGTCAAAAGAAGTAAGAGTAGCCTGTGCATACACGCATACACGCGCGTATAGGAAAATTGGTTCAAAGTTGTTTTCTTGTTCCGAGCTTTTTATATGGGAGGTATTTATGCTTGAAAAATATATCGAAAAGAAACTGGTGGCTGAGGTAAAAAAGATGGGAGGCATTGCTGCGAAGTTTGTTAGCCCAGGTTTAGATGGGATGCCAGACCGCATAGTGCTTTTACCATATGGGAAGATGGCTTTTGTGGAATTAAAGGCTCCGGGAAAGAAACCTCGCCTGTTACAGATTAGAAGAATAAAGCAATTACAGAAGTTAGGCTTTGCCTGCTATGTCATTGATGATGTTAAGCAGATTGGAGGGATACTGGGTGAAATACAATCCTCATAAATATCAGACCTATGCAACGAACTTCATTCTAGAGCATCCCATTGCTGCGGTGTTTTTAGAAATGGGTCTTGGCAAAAGCGTCATTACTCTAACTGCTATATTTGACCTATGTCTTGATCGTTTTGAAGTTGGAAAGGTTCTGGTTATTGCTCCACTTCGAGTAGCTAGGGATACTTGGCCAGCTGAGATAAATAAGTGGGAGCATTTAAAAGGACTCAAGTTTTCGGTAGCAATCGGTACAGAGCAGGAGCGATTGGCGGCTCTAAGGAAGCCTGCAAGTGTCTATCTTATAAACAGAGAAAATGTTGACTGGTTGGTAAACAAAAGCGGTATTCCTTTTAATTTCGATATGGTGGTCATTGATGAACTATCATCTTTTAAGTCCTATGGCGCAAAAAGGTTTAAAAGTTTACTAAAAGTAAGACCGAGGGCAAAACGGATTGTGGGTCTTACGGGTACACCCTCCAGTAATGGGTTAATGGATTTGTGGGCAGAGTTTCGTATTCTCGACATGGGTAAAAGACTCGGCAGGTACATAACACACTACCGCAATTCCTACTTTACACCGGATAAACGAAATCAGCAGATTGTGTTTTCATATAAACCATTGCCAGGTGCTGAAGATGCCATATATCGGCTCATTTCAGATATTACCATTTCCATGAAGTCGGTAGATTTTCTCAAAATGCCAGAATGCGTGATCAATGAAGTACCTGTCTATCTAAATGAAAAAGAACAATCAGTATATGATCACTTTCGTGAAGAGATGGTCCTTGAATTTGGCGATGAAGAAATAGATGCCATGAATGCAGCTGTCCTTTCAGGCAAACTTCTGCAAATGGCAAACGGTGCTATCTATGATGATGATAAAAACCCCCATATTATCCACGACCGCAAGCTAGATGCTCTTGAGGATTTAATTGAAGGTGCTAACGGCAAACCTGTGCTTATTGTCTATTGGTATAATCACGATTTAGAGCGTATTAAGGCAAAATTCAATGTCAGAGAAATTAAAACTTCCAAGGATATTAAGGATTGGAACAACGGTGATATTTCTGTGGCAGTTATCCATCCTGCATCAGCGGGGCACGGTCTCAACTTACAAAGTGGAGGTTCAACGCTTATCTGGTTTGGACTTACTTGGAGTCTGGAACTCTATCAACAAACAAATGCGAGACTTTGGAGACAAGGACAAAAAGAGACAGTAGTAATCCATCACATCATTACTAAAGGCACAATCGATGAAGATGTGATGGGAGCCTTGAAACGAAAGGACAAGACACAATCCGATCTTATTAATGCGGTCAAAGCAAATCTTGGGAAAGCGAGGGATGCCGTATGATGGATGCATTTGAAAAACTGGCAAATGCCATTATTCTTCAGGCAGTCAAGGATTATCGTTTTGCACTGAAAAGATTAGCAAAACACCCTCGCAATGATTCTGCTTTATATACAAAACGTGAGGTTGAGTGCTTCTTTCATTCTGGATTGTTCAATGTCCTCACCTCCCTAAACCCTGACATGTTAATTCAACAGCTACAAGAGGAGGTGGTGCGATGATGACGGCTAAGGAATTCTTAAAACAGGCCTATCGTCTGAATGAATTGATTAATTCCGACCTTGAAGAGTTACAAAACTTAAGGGATTTATCAAGAAGTGTTTCATCCCCTGTGCTTGATGAGAAAGTCAGTCGAACCAAGAGTACTGACCCACCCTTTGAAAAATATGTGATTAGGATAATAGATTTGGAGCAACAGATACAACATGAGGTTGAACGATTAATAAAGCTGAAATCAGATATCCGTGAAGCGATTAACCAAATGGAAAACGTGGATGAGAAGCTACTCCTTCGCTACCGATATATTAACTTTCTTAACTGGGAAGAAATCTGTGTTAACCTTAATGTTTCTATGAGAACCGTGCATAGACTCCATTCATCCGCTTTGCAACATTTAAAGGTGCCGAAATAAAAAGGAAAACAGTGTGGATAGGTTGATACTCAAATTTAAAATAAAGGAAAAAGGCATTACATATTTATACTGCTAATATGCAATGCCTTTTTTGTTCAACTAATTGTCCTAAACAGACAAATCTCTGGTTTTTCCATTTGTTATAGCTCCCAATAATCCATCTAAAACTCCACCAGCAGTTCTATTCAAAAGATATTTATTATCAAATTGATTAATTAATTTATCTTCGAGATGATAAGTGTTAGATGTTAAATATACAAATATCCTTGTAGTATCTAAAGCCCTAAAGCTATTTATGGATAAAATTGAATTTTCTTTAGTGCCAAATATCATTCGATCAAAAAACATTTGCATACGCCAATGTTGTTGTATTCGTTTTTTGATATCACGGCTTGTACCAATATAAGCTTGAGCATATTCGTCTAACACCATAATGTAATATCCAGATTTACCATCTACAGAAGTTAGGTCTGTAATTTCCTTAAAGTTCATATTTTCACGGATGAAATTTTCTAACTCTTCATTAAAATCTTCATGAGATAATGAATGAAAATAGTTCATATTCTTATCGTAATTATATAAACAAGCTTCTGTGTGGCTATTTATAATTGAATCAGTATAGAGTTTCTTTAAATGTGAATCTTTAAAAGTTACTTTCTCTATATAATTTTCTCTTGTTAATTTTAATCCACTAGGTTTTTCAACTACATTTACCCCAAAATGTTTAACGAATGGCATATCTTCCCCCCTCATATACATTTTACCAAGAATTACAACTCCTTTGTTAAGTTATTCTGTTACGCTAACATCAAAAGCTATAGTTCCAGACGATAATCTATAAAGTTGGCACACTTTGGCACAGTTTGGCACACGCTGACACTGTTTGTCCGTAGTGAAAGTTATATAATGGTAGTATGGAATATTAATAAACAGAAGCCTTCACGGGAGCATTTCTCCTGCGAGGGCTTTTTCTATGGGTAAAAGGAGGTGCCGTATGCCAAAGAAACCTAAGCGACCGTGCTCTTACCCTGGTTGCCCAGAGCTAACCGACAAGCGCTTTTGTGAAGAGCATGGCAAGAAGGAAGCTGCACGGTATGAGAAGTATGACCGTGACCCAGCAACCCGTAAGCGTTATGGTCGTGCTTGGAAAAGAATTCGTGACCGTTACATTGCAGCTCATCCTCTTTGTGAGGAATGCCATCGACAAGGAAAGCTGACCCCAGCAAATGAAGTCCATCACATTCTTCCTCTTGCAAGAGGAGGGACTCACGATAGGAGTAATCTGATGGCTCTTTGTACTCCTTGCCACTCTGCTATCACAGCAAGAGATGGAGACCGTTGGGGAAACCGGTAGGGGGAGTCAAATCTCTACAGCTTTTTCTTTGTGTAACGGGCGTGGGGCAACGCGTGAAAATTCGCGGTTTCAAACAGGGTAATAGGCGCCCATCGATGAAAAGAGGTGAGTGAATGGCCAAAGACGGAACAAATCGTGGAGGTGCCCGTATAGGCTCCGGTCAAAAGAAGAAACCGCTTGCTGACAAAATTGCAGAGGGAAATCCCGGTAAGAGAAAAATTGAAGTCGTTGAGTTCCAAAATACCGCTGACCTGAAGGGGCAAGAAATGCCAAAGCCAATGGCCATGCTCTCCGCAGTGCAAAAGGATGGGAAAACCCTAGTAGCAAGTGAAATCTATAAAATTACATGGAAATGGCTTGAGGAACGTGGGTGTGCCCATTTGGTACTTCCGCAGCTTCTAGAGCGATATGCCATGAGTGCGGCCAGATGGATACAGTGTGAGGAAGCAGTAACTGAGTTTGGCTTTCTAGCCAAGCACCCAACCACCGGCAATGCTATTCAAAGTCCCTATGTAGCGATGAGTCAGAACTTTATGAGTCAGACAAACAGGCTATGGATGGAGATATATCAAATCGTTCGAGAGAATTGTGCTACAGAGTATTCTGGTTTAAATCCACAGGACGACGTGATGGAGCGATTGCTATCTGCCCGCAGAGGAAAATAAAGATAAGGAGATATGATGTAATGAGTAAAAAATACTTAACAGCAGAAAGTGTATGCGCCGGGCATCCTGACAAACTATGCGACATCATAGCAGATAGCATTTTGGAAGCTTGCCTACGTAAAGATAGGGCATCAAGGGTGGCTTGCGAGGTTATGGCGACTAAAGGAAAAATTATCGTGGCGGGCGAGATCTCCTGCAGCGAGAAAATCGATATCCGAGGCATTGTTAGAAATGTCCTAAAAGAGATTGGATACAACCCTCTAAAATTTTTGATTTATGTATATGTACATAATCAAAGTGTAGATATTGCGGCAGGTGTGAATGCCTCACTGGAAGCACGAAATGGAATAAATGAACAGTACAGTTCAATAGGTGCCGGAGACCAGGGAACTATGTATGGTTATGCTACAAAGGAAACAAGAGAAATGCTTCCTCTCCCTCTTGTACTGTCTCACAGAATCGTAAAGAGACTGGATGATTGTCGCAAAGGAAAGCTGATCAAAGGGATTCTTCCCGATGGTAAAGCACAGGTAACAGTAGAATATGAGGACGACACTCCAGTGAGAATAAAGACGATTGTGATTTCTGTGCAGCATGATAAGAATAAAACACAGGAAGAACTTAAGGCGGATATTCTTAACAATGTCTTATGGCAATGCTTTGAGGATTTCCCTTTTGATGATGAAACAGAACTTCTCGTCAATCCATCTGGTCAGTTTGTTCTTGGTGGACCCGCTGCCGACACGGGTTTGACTGGAAGAAAAATCATGGTCGACACCTATGGAGGGCTTTCATCTCATGGAGGTGGTGCTCTTTGTGGTAAAGACCCAACCAAAGTTGACCGAAGCGGTGCTTACATGGCTCGGTATATTGCCAAGCATATTGTTTGGTGTGGTTATGCAAAGAAGTGTGAAGTGAGTATTTCCTATGCCATTGGTAAGGCAAATCCAGTAGCCTTTACTGTAAATACCCTTGGCACTGGAACTGTTTCTGATGAAATATTAACTATTGCAGCTCAGGAGACTTTCAACTTAAGACCTGCGGCCATCATTGAAAAACTACGTCTTAGAAATGTGGTTTATTCTGACACAGCGGCTTATGGTCACTTTAATAGTTGTCTGTTCCCGTGGGAGGATGTAAATAAATACAGTGAATTTAGAAAGGCGGTGGAAAAGTATGTTGATAGAGAAGATTAAAACGAAACAACTCATCCCCGCTGAATATAACCCAAGGAAGGATTTAAAACCGGGTGATCCGGAATATGAGAAACTTAAACGCTCCCTTGAGGAGTTTGGATATGTAGAACCCGTTATATGGAATAAGACCACAGGCAAAGTTATCGGAGGGCATCAACGCTTGAAAGTCCTGCTGAGTATGGGCATGGATGAAATAGAATGCGTAGTTGTCGAAATGGATGAGCAAAAGGAAAAGGCTCTAAACATTGCACTAAATAAAATAAGTGGCGATTGGAATAAAGATAAATTGGCACTTCTCATTACAGACCTAAATGCTTCTGATTTTGATGTTTCTCTTACAGGATTTGACCCAGGAGAGTTGGAGGATCTTTTCAAAGATTCCCTTAAGGATAATATAAAAGAAGATGATTTCGATGTAGACAGCGAGCTGAAAAAGCCCGCTGTTTCGAATTTAGGGGATGTTTGGATACTCGGACAGCATCGATTAGTCTGCGGAGACAGTACAAAGAAAGACACCTTTGATGTCTTAATGGATGGGAAAGCTGCAAATCTGGTAGTTACGGACCCTCCATATAACGTCAACTATGAAGGCACTGCTGGAAAAATCAAAAATGACAATATGGCGAATGAAGCGTTCTATGATTTCCTGCTTGCGGCATTTCAAAACACCGAGGCAGCGATGGCAAAGGACGCTTCTATTTATGTATTCCATGCTGATACGGAAGGACTCAATTTTAGAAGAGCATTCTCCGATGCAGGATTTTATCTTTCTGGTACTTGTATATGGAAAAAGCAGTCCCTTGTTCTCGGTCGCTCTCCTTATCAGTGGCAACATGAACCTGTACTCTTTGGATGGAAAAGGAAAGGCAAGCATCTCTGGTATTCAGACCGTAAGCAGACCACCATCTGGGAGTTTGAGAAACCGAAGAAAAACGGCGACCACCCAACCATGAAACCAGTGGCACTTGTGGCATACCCCATTATGAATTCGAGCCTTAGTAACTGTATCGTGCTTGATCCCTTCGGCGGTTCAGGAAGTACACTGATTGCCTGTGAGCAGACAAATAGAATCTGCTACACCATTGAACTGGATGAAAAGTACTGTGATGTCATTGTAAAAAGGTATATTGAGCAAGTGGGAAATTCTGATGGTGTATTTCTATTAAGAGATGGTTCGAAATTCAGATATTGTGACCTGCCAGAGGTGAATGAGGATGAGTAAATTAACACTTGGTTCCCTCTTTGATGGTAGTGGTGGCTTTCCTCTGGGTGGTTTGCTTTGTGGCATCGAACCTTTATGGGCATCTGAAATTGAGCCGTTTCCTATAAGGGTTACGACTAAACGTATCCCTCAGATGAAGCATTATGGAGATATAAACAAATTAAATGGTGCGGAGCTTCCGCCTGTAGATATCATAACCTTTGGCTCTCCATGCACGGATATGAGTGTGGCGGGTAAAAGAGCCGGTCTGGACGGAGAGCAATCAGTCCTTTTTTATGAAGCAATCCGAATTATTAAAGAAATGAGGTGTAAGACCAATGGACAATATCCAAGGTACGCAGTCTGGGAAAATGTCCCCGGCGCATTCTCGTCAAATAAAGGAGAGGACTTCAGGGCAGTCCTCGAAACGGTCATCGGTGTCAAAGAACCGAACACCTCGGTGCCTTTTCCTGAAAAAAGACGATGGCCTTACGCAGACATCTATATGGGAGACAGATGGAGTGTGGCTTACCGAACTATCGATGCGCAATATTTCGGAGTCCCCCAACGTCGTCGTAGAATCTACCTTGTCGCAGATTTTGCAGACAGATGTGCCGGAGAAATACTATTTGAGTCCGAAGGCATGCCAAGGAATTTTACGCCGAGCGGCAGCCCGTGGCAAAGAACTGCCGAGAATGCTAAAAACTGCACTGGAAAAACAGGCGATAGCATAACTTGCCTAAATGACCAAGGTGGAAGAGTGATGTCTGTTTCAAAGGATATTACTGCAACACTTCGTGCAGAGGAACATGGACATCAGCCTTGTGTAATGCAGTCAAGCGGTTTTTGCACCGAACACAGTGCCAAGAGCAGAAGTGTAGGATATGAGGAAGAACGCTCCCCTACACTTAGAGCAGGTGTTGTCCCAGGTGCAGTCATGTCCTTTGAACCGGGGGCTGCTTCTAAAGTTGGTGGCCATACTGACGAAAACTTAAGTGGATCACTTCGTGCAAACATGGGAGATAATCAAACAGCTGTTGTAATAGAAAACCATCCAACCGATAGCCGTGTGAAACTCTCGGAGGATAATAAAGTACAGACGCTAACCTCTCGGATGGGAACTGGTGGTGGAAATGTACCCCTTGTTATGAACACTCCTAAAACTTTAAAAATCCGCTCCGGCTGTGAAGGCGGTGGCAAGGGTGCATTGATACAGGATGACAAGTCTGCAACTCTTGGATGCAATAATGATCAGACCGTTTTTGTGCCCACCGCATATGGCATCTGTTCTGATAAAAGCAATTCCATGCAGTCTAGCAATCCGCATAGCGGTATATATGAAGCTGATACTTCTCGGACCATTGATGCCAATGGGGGAAATCCGGGATGTAATCAAGGTGGTATTGCAGTAGTTGCTCTGCAAGGCTCGATGATTGGAAGAGAGGATAAAAACGGTCCCCAAGGAAGCGGTATAGATGAAGATGTTTCTTTTACGCTTAATACCGCTGATCGTCATGCTGTTGCCTATGCCATGACTACCGGAGCCTATGCACAGGTTGAAGAAGATAAAGCACCTACTCTATTGTCGAGAGATTATAAGGATGCTCCTGTTGTGACTCAGCCTTCTTACGGTATTGATCGGGCGGCTTTTAATCAAGGACAGAACGCTCTTTATAAACCGACTATAGATGAAGAACAGCAACCTACGCTTACAGCAAAAGGTCCTGGAGCAGTGGCACAACCAGCATCATTTTATCCTCAGATGAAAGCTGAAAGTCAATGCTACAGACAGGACGGTACATCAAATACGATTATCAATGGCACCAATCCAGGCTATCAAAATGGATTGGTTGAACCGGACTATATTGTTCGAAGGCTTACACCAACGGAATGTGCAAGATTGCAAGGCTTCCCCGATGATTGGTGTGATGACCTTGGTACGGAAAATCCTACAGAAGATGAAATTTCATTCTGGACGGAGGTTTGGGAAACCCACCGCAAAATTATAGGTAAAAGTAAAAAACCAAAAACAAGAAATCAGATTATAAAATGGCTTAACAATCCTCATTCTGATTCAGCTGAATATAAAATGTGGGGTAATGGTGTAGCACTTCCATGCGTTTGTTTTGTGCTGACTGGCATTGTGTTATCTACACAAAATACCGCCGATTAATGGAACCGTATTTTCTACAGAAAGATGCTCTAAATGACTTGATAATAACAGCTTTTAGAGTGATATATGTACGTACCGAAAGTAGAAAGGCGGTATGAAAATGCAGATTAACTATAATGTTACAGGACCAAAAAGAAAAGCACTGGTTAACGCAATCAGCCAAGAACTAAATGCCCCTGTAAAATATCTCGGAGCACCTACATTTGCATATGAGGTGGCAGACTACAATGTTAACAAAAACGGAGTTCTAAGTGGACCAGACAATAAGGAACTGGTCGATGATCTATTGAGATTTCACGATCTCAAAGCAATTTCAGAAGAATTTGACACACCACTTCCGAAAGCAGAAGTAAATGAAAGGGAAGAATCTATCAATCTGATAATTCAAATGCCACGGGCGGATTTTACCGACACGGCAATCGAGAACCTAAAAGGATTAGTAGAAAGTAAAGCTACTCTTATAAAGAAAGCACTTGATACGGACTCCATTCCCATCATTGAAGATGAGGAATATGTTACCTTCCCTTGGTTTCAAGGTAAGTGCGCCTCAGAGGAGGTTAAGGCATACACCCATTTTGTCAAGGCACTTTGCGAAATGGCGAAAAAACAGACCCGTGTCAATTCCACCGAGAAATCAATAGAGAATGAAAAGTACGCTTTCCGTTGCTTCCTACTAAGGCTCGGCTTTATCGGACCAGAATATAAGATGGGACGAAAGATTCTCCTCTCGAAGCTTTCAGGTAGCTCCGCTTTCAAAAGCGGAACGTTCAAGCAGGAGGTGAGTGAACAATGAATATCATTCACCCTGAAATGTTAAAGCAACTAAGAAGCTATTACACTCCAGGAACTCGTGTCATGCTACTTAAAATGAACGACCCTTATACCAAACTTCAAACTGGATCTAAAGGTACGGTTACTAGTGTTGACGACATAGGAACGATTCATGTCAGTTGGGATTCCGGTGGCTCTCTTGGAGTGGCCTTTGGTGAGGATTTATGCAAGAAAATCGAAGAGTAAAACATACACAATTTAAGCCAAATGTGGCAGTAAATATGTAGATTTATATTGTAGTATTGTTTTCGAAGGAGTCAACTAATGAATGAAATAATCAAGGAACAAATCCTTTCCATCCGAGAAAGTGGAGTCACAAATATGTTTGATGTGAACCGAGTCCAGTATGAAGCAAATGAACGAGGGTTTTATGAATTGGTAGTTTATATAATAGACCATAAAACGGAATATGCTCATTTCATACTGACGGGGGAAGTGGATGAAAATAAGTAAATAAAATTAAACTAGGATAAGAAGTAGGGCTTCATCTATAGGATTGAGGCTCTTTTCTTTTGTCCTTTTTCATAAAGGGGCGGTGTTTATGCGGAAACTGAAGAAATATAAGCCGACCGCCTTTATAGCTGATGGTTCATATTACGATGAGGATGCTGCTGATTACGCTGTAGCTTTTATCGAAGCACTCTCCCATACGAAAGGTTTATGGGCAGGTAAGCCTTTTGAACTTATCGATTGGCAGGAGCAAATAGTCCGTGATTTATTCGGAATTTTAAAGCCAGATGGATATCGGCAGTTTAACACTGCTTATGTAGAGATACCTAAAAAGATGGGAAAAAGCGAGCTTGCCGCAGCAATTGCGCTTCTCCTCACTTGCGGTGATGGTGAAGAACGGGCAGAGGTGTACGGTTGTGCCGCTGACCGCCAGCAGGCATCAATTGTATTTGAAGTAGCAGCCGATATGGTGCGGATGTGTCCAGCGCTGAATAAACGAGTAAAGTTGCTTGCTTCAACTAAGCGATTGGTGTACCTGCCGACCAACAGCTTCTATCAGGTATTGTCGGCTGAAGCCTACTCCAAACACGGCTTCAATATACATGGTGTTGTTTTTGATGAACTTCATACTCAGCCAAATCGGAAACTATTTGATGTTATGACGAAAGGATCTGGGGATGCAAGGACCCAACCGCTGTATTTTCTTATCACCACTGCGGGGACGGATACTCAGAGTATCTGCTACGAAACACACCAAAAAGCGGTTGATATTATTGAGGGCAGAAAATACGATCCTACCTTTTATCCCGTAATCTATGGTGCCAAAGAAGAGGATGATTGGACAGATCCAAAAGTGTGGAAGAAAGCAAATCCAAGCTTGGGAATTACGGTGGGGATTGACAAGGTAAGGCTGCTTGTGAAAGTGCAAAGCAGAACCCAGCTGAGGAAAATAGCTTCCGGCAATTGCGCTTGAATCAATGGGTTAAACAGTCTGTCCGTTGGATGCCAATGGCAAAATGGGATGCCTGTGCATTTCCAGTTATTCCAGAAAGTCTTGAAGGGAGGGTATGTTATGGAGGTCTTGACCTATCTTCTACAACAGACATTACAGCCTTTGTGTTGGTGTTCCCACCAGAGGATGAAACAGATAAATACATTGTTCTTCCGTATTTTTGGATGCCAGAGGACAACATTGACCTCCGAGTCCGAAGAGACCATGTGCAATACGATCTTTGGGAGAAGCAAGGGTATATTCAAACCACAGAAGGCAATGTAGTGCATTACGGCTACATTGAGCGGTTTATTGAAGAACTGGGCGAAAAGTATAACATTCGAGAAATTGCGTTTGACCGTTGGGGAGCTGTTCAAATGGTTCAGAACCTTGAAGGATTAGGCTTTACTGTCGTTCCTTTCGGTCAAGGCTTTAAAGATATGTCACCACCAACCAAAGAACTGATGAAATTGACATTAGAAGAAAGAATAGCGCACGGTGGGCATCCAGTGCTTCGTTGGATGATGGACAACATCTTTATAAAAACCGATCCGGCTGGCAACGTGAAGCCGGATAAAGAAAAAAGTACAGAAAAAATAGATGGCGCGGTGGCAACTATCATGGCACTTGATCGTGCTATTCGTTGTGGCTCAGGTAATAGTGGAGATTCGGTGTATGACGAGCGAGGTTTGATTGTCTTTTAAACCTTAATGGTTAGCACAATGTTTATATTCGGAGGTGATGCCTATGAATCTAATAAAAGGACTGTTTCGTTCAAGAGACAAACCGCAAAACCGTGTGGGTAGTGCGTTCTCCTTCCTGTTTGGCGGTACGTCATCTGGCAAAATGGTTAATGAACGTACTGCAATGCAGGCAACAGCAGTGTATGCCTGCGTAAGGATATTAGCTGAAGCGATTGCCGGACTGCCACTTCATGTATATAGATATCGTTCTGATGGAGGTAAAGAAAAGATTCCTTTCCATCCGCTGTATTACCTTCTTCATGATGAACCAAATCCAGAGATGACTTCATTCGTGTTTCGAGAAACACTGATGAGTCATCTTTTGCTTTGGGGCAATGCCTATGCACAGGTGGTCAGAAACGGTCGTGGGCAGGCAGTGGCTCTTTATCCCCTACTCCCCAACAAAATGGAAGTTAGCCGAGCAACAAATGGTGAGCTGGTCTACACCTATTACCGTGATACTGACGAAAGTGGTCTAAACCCAAAAGGTGGCTATGTCACACTCCGTAAAGATGAAGTTCTACACATCCCCGGCTTAGGTTTTGATGGACTCATTGGTTATAGCCCAATCGCTATGGCAAAAAATGCAATCGGTATGTCACTTGCTACTGAAGAATACGGTGCGGCATTCTTTGCCAATGGTGCTAATCCGGGAGGTGTGCTGGAACACCCAGGAGTAATCAAAGATATACAGAGGGTCAAAGATAGTTGGAATAGCGCCTACCAAGGCACAGGAAATGCTCACAAAATTGCTGTGTTGGAAGAAGGCATGAAGTTTCAAGCCATTGGTATCCCGCCGGAACAGGCGCAATTTCTTGAAACACGGAAATTCCAAATTAATGAGATTGCGAGGATTTTCCGAGTACCGCCTCATATGGTGGGTGATCTTGAGAAGTCTAGTTTTTCCAATATTGAGCAGCAATCGTTGGAGTTTGTAAAATACACCCTCGATCCGTGGGTGGTGCGATGGGAACAAAGTCTCCAGCAATCGCTTATTTTGCCTTCTGAGAAAACTTCACTGTTTATCAAGTTCAATTTGGACGGTTTGCTTCGTGGTGATTACCAAAGTCGTATGAATGGCTACGCTACAGGTCGACAAAATGGCTGGATGTCAGCCAACGATATCCGTGAACTGGAGGATATGAACCGGATACCGGCTGAGGAAGGTGGCGATTTATATCTGGTTAACGGAAATATGACAAAACTGGCTGACGCAGGTGCGTTTGCCAAAACCGAAGGAGGTCAGTAAATGAGGAAGTTCTGGAACTGGGTGCGAGATTCAGATGAAGTACGTACCCTCTATTTAAATGGAGTGATATCCGAAGAAACGTGGTGGGGCGATGAGGTCACACCTAAGATGTTTAAGGATGAACTGCTGGCAGGCACTGGCGATATTACGGTGTGGATTAATTCCCCTGGTGGTGATGTGTTCGCAGCAGCTCAGATTTATAACATGCTGATGGAGTATACCGGAAAAGTCACTGTAAAGATTGATGGGCTTGCGGCAAGTGCGGCATCCGTTATTGCAATGGCTGGTGGAGATGTATATATGTCTCCTGTATCTATGCTTATGATTCATAACCCCTCAACAATTGCTATCGGTGACAGTGAGGAAATGTTGCGGGCAAAGGCTCTATTGGATGAGGTCAAGGAAAGCATTATTAATGCCTATGAGTTAAAAACGGGTCTTTCTCGAACAAAACTCTCCCATCTAATGGATGCAGAGTCATGGATGAATGCAAACAAAGCGATTGAACTTGGTTTTGCAGACAAAATCATGTTCATGGAAAGTGAAACACCGGATTTGACGGATAGTCTTATTTTTAGCAGGATGGCGGTTACTAACTCGCTCATCAGCAAACTGCCAAAACAACCAAAACAGAAAACAGGTACACCCATTGAGTCGCTGGATAAGCGGCTTTCTTTAATTTCGCACTAATTTAAAGGAGGAAATAACAATGAGTAAAATTCTTGAATTGCGTGAGAAACGCGCTAAAGCTTGGGACGCAGCAAAGGCATTCCTTGATTCAAAACGTGGCGGTGATGGACTGTTATCCGCTGAGGACACGACCACCTATGAAAAAATGGAAGCCGATGTGGTGGCTCTTGGTAAGGAAATTGAACGTTTAGAACGCCAAGCATCTATCGACTTGGAACTGTCGAAAGCAACCAGTAACCCAATTACCAACGAACCTACTAGAACTGGAGAGGAAAAGACCGGTCGTGCAAGTGCTGAATACAAAAAAGCTTTCTGGAATGCGATGCGTGACAATGTTAGCTATGAAGTAAGAAACGCTCTAAAGATTGGCACTGATTCTGAAGGCGGATTTCTTGTACCAGATGAGTTTGAACGTACTCTAGTAGAAGCTCTTGAGGAAGAAAATATTTTCCGTAGATTGGCTAATGTAATCACTACATCTTCTGGTGACCGTAAGATTCCTGTTGTTGCAAGCAAAGGCACTGCAAGCTGGATCGATGAAGAAGGAGCCATTCCCGAAAGTGATGACAGCTTCGGTCAAGTATCCATCGGTGCTTATAAACTAGCAACGATGATTAAAGTCTCTGAGGAATTGCTAAATGATTCCGTATTTAATCTCGAAAGCTACATCACAAGAGAATTCGCCCGTCGCATTGGTAACAAGGAAGAGGAAGCCTTCTTTGTAGGTGATGGCACAGGTAAGCCAACAGGGATTTTAAATGCCACAGGCGGTGGTCAAGTTGGTGTTACTGCGGCAAGTGCAACTGCCATCACTTTGGATGAGGTTTTAGATTTATTCTATAGCTTGAAAGCACCTTATCGAAACAAGGCAGTTTTCGTAATGAATGATGCAACTATAAAAGCTATCCGCAAATTAAAAGACGGTAATGGACAGTACCTATGGCAACCTTCCATCCAAGCGGGAACACCTGATACGATTCTTAACCGCCCGCTGTATACCTCATCCTATGTACCTACTGCTGAAGCAGGTGCAAAGACAGTGGTATTCGGTGATTTTAGTTATTACTGGGTGGCAGACCGTCAAGGACGAGTATTCAAACGACTAAATGAACTCTATGCTGTCACAGGTCAAGTAGGATTTATTGCGACTCAACGAGTTGACGGAAAGCTTATCTTACCGGAGGCCGTTAAGGTACTCCAACAGAAAGCCTAACGGAGGTGCTTTATGAGTTATAACACGAAGAATTATACCGAACAAGGCGGAGAAAAAACTGTCATCGGTGGTGTTTTAGAAATCAAAGAGGGGGCCTCGGTTACGGGGCTTCCTGTTCTTGAAAACCAAGAAGACAGCACAGCCACCGATGTTGCTGGTCTAGTTACGGACTTCAATGCTCTGCTTGCCAAACTAAAGGCAGCGGGGCTTATGGAGACTGACTAAGGTGGAATGTAAAGGAGGTTGGTGGTATGGCAGTGGCAGATAATCTCTTGCCAAAAGTTAAAGCGAACTTAATTTTAACGCATGATCAGGATGATGCCCTCCTAATTGGATTTATTACTGCTGCAATTTCATATGCACAGAGCTATCAACACGTTCCTGAAAACTATTATGAAACACATGCCATGCCTCCAACAACAGAACAAGCAGTGATTATGTTGTCGAGTCATTTCTATGAAAGCAGGGATGGCTCAACGGCAGGTTTCTTTGCTGATAGCGTACAGGCAGGGCAACAAGTATGGAACACAGTGAACTTGCTTTTACGACTTGATCGAGAGTGGGGTGTTTAGCATGAGTTTTGGAAAGATGAACACCTTCATCGATATCATCAGCACGGTACCAATAAAGGATGAGGAAGGTTTCGCCACAAAAGGTGACAACATACTCGCAAGTGTACTTGCTTATAAGGAAGATCGGCATGGCAGTGAACGGTGGACGAATATGGCATCCTTTTCTTCTGCAACTTCCTTATTCAGGTTTAGGAAAATCTTTGGGCTTAAGGTGACGAATGAAATGGTCATCGTCTGTGATGATGGCAGATATCAAATTTTAAGTGTTGAGGATGTAAGAAATCGAGGGATGTATGTCGAGGTTTTAGCCGAAAAGCTAGAACCAACTGTGAGGTGATGGATATGGCAAAAGCGAATATAAAGATGCCAGAAGAATTCCTTTTAAAGGTATCTCGATTAGCTGACCAGACCGATGTGATTCTTCCTAAGGTTTTGGAAGTTGGCGGTGAAGTGGTGCTTGATAAAGTCAAAGGAAATCTAAGTAAGGTGGTTGGCAAGGGCACGAAATATCCATCCAAAAGCACTGGTGAGTTGCTATCTTCACTGGGTCTTTCTGGAGCAAAGCAGGATAGAAACGGTAACTTCAATGTAAAAGTTGGCTTTGCAGAGCCACGTTCTGATGGTGAGAGCAATGCTAAACTTGCCAGCATCATCGAATATGGGAAGCATGGTCAGCCTGCAAAACCCTTCCTAAAGCCTGCGAGGAATGCATCTAGGAAACCCTGTATCAACGCAATGGTTGCCAAGCTGGAGGAGGAGATCGACAAAATATGAATATCTTAGAGGAACTTAATACACTTGTGACCGCCATACCGCTCCCCGTGGAAACCGGGGTTTTTTCAGGTTTGGCACCAGATGAGTATGTCGTGATTCTCCCTCTTTCGGATATTTTTGAAGTTCATGCGGATAATCGTCCAGGCTTTGATGTGCAGGAAGCGAGGATATCACTGTTCTCAAAAAATAACTACCTAGAGCGGAAATGGCAGCTCACAACTGCTTTAATAAATGCGGATTTTACTGTGACTGAACGAAGATATATCGGTCACGAGGATGATACTGGATATCACCATTACGCCATCGATGTGGCGAAAAACTATAGAATGGAGGAATAACAAATGGCAACAATCGGTCTTGATAGACTGTACTATTCAAAAATAACCGAGGACACTAACGGTGAGGAAACTTATGCCCAACCTTCCGTACTTGCAAAAGCCATCACTGCTGAACTCTCGGTAGAACTGGTGGAAGCAATTCTGTATGCTGACGATGGTGCGGCTGAGGTTGTGAAAGACTTTAACAGTGGTACTCTCACTCTCGGTGTAGACGACATTGGTCCAACGGTCGCAGCGGATTTAACTGGCGCTTCTACTGATGACAACGGGGTACTAATCTCTGCTAGTGAAAACGTGGGTACACCTGTTGCAGTGGGGTTTCGTGCGCAAAGGGCTAATGGAACATACCGCTATTTTTGGCTGTATCGTGTTAAGTTTGGACTACCAGCTACCAACTTACAGACAAAGGCTGATTCCATTACCTTTTCTACACCCACCATTGAAGGAACCGTTATGCGCAGGAATAAGCTGGATGGATTGGGCAAGCACCCATGGAAAGCGGAAGTTACAGAAGGTGATCCTGGTGTTTCATCGACCACCATAACAGGTTGGTTCACTGAGGTCTATGAACCTGTTTATACACCTGTACCATAGGAGGAGAAATCATGGATAATGAGAGAAGTGCCACAATTAACATAGGTGACAAAGAGTATGAACTGGTTTTAACTACACGAGCTACAAAGGCCATTGCCGGTCGTTATGGTGGTCTTGAAAACCTTGGAGAAAAACTGATGAAATCAGAAAACTTCGAGATGGCACTGGACGAGATTGTTTGGTTAATCACGCTGCTTGCAAACCAGTCCATTTTGATTCGAAACCTAAAGAATAAGAATGCACCAGAAGAATTACTGACAGAGGAAGAAGTAGAGCTTCTTACCTCACCGCTTGATTTATCGGCATATAAAACTGCAATTACCGAGGCGATGTTCAAAGGTACAAAGCGAAATGTAGAAAGTGAGGAGGAAACTCCAAAAAACGTGGAAGTCGGGTAACGGACGATGAGGTCTTTACCCGGCTTCTTTATTATGGAACAGTTCAGATGGGCATGGAGACAGAGGAATTCTGGCTTATGCCAATTGGGCTGTTTTTTGATTTATGGACTTGTCATAAACAATGGCATCGTATTGAAAAGCCAAAGAAAACACGGACCATTGACGATATTATCCCACCAGGTATTTAGGAGGAGGTGAAGGCATGGCAGACAATTTTGGTTTAAAAATAGGTGTTGAAGGCGAGCGTGAATTCAAGAACGCACTGCGAGAAATCAATCAATCATTTAAAGTATTGGGCAGTGAAATGGCCCTTGTAACGAGTCAGTTTGATAAAAACGATAAATCCATTCAGTCAGTTACCGCTCGTAATGCCGTTTTGAATAAAGAAATTGACGCACAGAAAGAAAAGATTTCTACCCTTAAGGCTGCCCTTGATAATGCCTCCTCCTCTTTTGGTGAAAATGACCGCCGTACTCAGAACTGGCAGATTCAGCTGAACAGGGCACAAGCAGAACTGAACCTTATGGAGCGTGAACTTGAGGAGTCCACAGTTGAAGCCGAGAATCTTGGTGAAGAGTTAGAGGATTCCGGTAAAAGTGCAGAAGACGCAGGTGGCAGGTTTGAAAAGCTTGGCGGTGTACTAAAGGGAATTGGTGTGGCTATGGGTGCAGTTGCCGTTGCAGCTGGAGCCGCTGCTATTAAGTTAGGTAAAGAAGTAGTCACACAATTTGGGGAGCTGGAACAAAACTTAGGTGGATCGGAGGCGGTTTTTGGAGCATACGCTGCATCGATTCAGAAAACCGGTGAGGAAGCCTATAAAAACCTCGGTATTTCCCAAAGTGAGTATCTTGCTACTGCCAATAAAATGGGGGCATTGTTACAAGGTTCTGGTATACAGCAACAGAGAAGTCTTGAGCTAACAGAAAAGGCCATGCAACGTGCGGCAGACATGGCATCTGTTATGGGGATTGATATGTCCTCTGCGCTGGAGGCGGTCACAGGGGCGGCAAAGGGTAACTTTGATATGATGGATAACTTAGGCGTTGCGATGAACGCTACAAACATCGAAGCCTACGCTCTCGCAAAGGGTCTGGATTTTACATGGAATACGGCAACACAAGCGGAAAAAGCTGAAGTAGCGATGCAGATGTTCTTTGAGAACACGGAGCAGTATGCTGGAAATTTTGCGAGAGAGTCAACTCAAACAATTTCTGGCTCTATTGGATTGTTACAGGCTGCACTTGGTTCTTTTACAGCTGGACTTGGCAATGCCAATGCGGATATGACAAATCTGACTGAGAATCTTGTGGAGGCTTTCGAGGCGGTTGTCACTAATATCGTACCAGTTTTAGAAAATATCGTAGCCGCCTTACCAACAGCGACAGGCGCAATATTAGCGGCGGTTGCAGACTTGCTTCCAATGCTTCTTGAATTAGTTACAAATATATTCACGCAAGTACTGGAAACAATGTTAAATCTTTTACCGGAACTTATCCCAGCTGCAGTAAGTGCTCTAATGACGATTGTTGGGGCGTTAATTGATAACCTTCCACTGCTAATAAATGCAGCAATTGAATTAGTAACAGCACTTGTGGAGGGGATCGGCATCGCTTTACCACAACTCATCCCTGCGGCAGTTTCTGCAGTTATGCAGATTGTCCAAGGATTGATGGATAACCTACCACTCATTTTGGATGCCGCTTTGCAGTTGATTTTAGGATTAGCACAGGGATTGGTAGATGCCATACCACAGCTTACTTCTGCATTGCCTGTCATTATCAAAGCAATAGTGGATTTTATCATTAAATCTATTCCGCAGATTATTGAAGCGGGTATTCAATTATTGACCTCACTGGTTACAGCTTTGCCTACCATTATTACAGCAGTTGTGGAAGCAATACCGCAAATTATCGACAGTATCATCAGTGCTGTTATTGGTTCAATCCCTTTGATTATTGATGCAGGTATCCGGCTTTTGGTATCTCTCATTCAAGCATTGCCACAGATTATTACTACTGTTGTAGGTGCTATTCCCAAGATTGTTACCTCGCTGGTCAATGCCATTATTGGTAACATCGATAAGGTTATTTTAGCGGGTGTTCAACTGTTTGTGGCACTGATTGCAAATCTGCCAAGGATAATCGTAGAGATTGTTAAAGCAGTACCGCAGATCATCTCTGGACTGGTCAGAGCCTTTACTGGTTATATCGGTCAAATGGCTCAAGTGGGTGGCAATCTGATTAAAGGTCTATGGCAAGGTATATCAGATGCAGGTGCATGGCTATGGAGTAAAATATCTGGATTTTTCGGAAATGTTGTATCGAAGATTAAAGACTTCTTTGGTATCCGCTCCCCTTCAACTCTATTTGCTGGAATTGGCCGCAACATGGGTGAAGGTATCGGAGTGGGGTTTGAGGATGCAATGACAGCAGTTTCAAGGGATATGCAAAATGCAGTACCAACCAGCTTTGATTTTAATTACAGAGGTATATCTGGGCAAGGCAATGCCACTGGTGCAAGTATCACTCAAAACATCTCGGTAGTGACACCTAAGGCTCTATCAGAAAAAGAACTAGCACGGCAGTTTAAGAACTTATCCCGTAAACTGGCACTTGAATTGTAAAGGAGGTACGGAAATGGAGCTAACATACACCAATAGAGATGGAGAGAGCATTACGCTTAAGCAAAGCCGACCGTATTTTCTTATGAAGATAGATGGTACTGGCAACATCCGTCAAACTGTCAACACTTTCAAGGCGCCAGACCAAGATGGCGCTTTTTATATTTCCTCCACACTAGATATGCGAAACATAACGATTGAGGGTACGGTTGTTGCTGATACTCCCGATGAAGCTTATAAAAGGAGACAACACTTCCTTCAAATATTCAGCCCAAAGCTACTAGGGACCCTTCAATACCGTGAGAGACAGATTTCCTGTGTGGTAGAGGAGGCAGGTTTTAGTGTTTCTAATCGGCAACGAATACCAAACTTCTTTGTCAGTCTGCTCTGCCCATCCCCTTTCTTTGAGACATTAAATGAGGTGCGAGAGGAACTGGCATCATGGATACCGCTATTTGAGTTTGAATTGGAAATTCCAATGACTGGGATGGAGTTCGGAATGCGTCAACCTAGCCAAATCATTACGGTGGAAAATATAGGGGATGTATCTTGTGGATGCGAGATAGTGTTTAGGGCCTTAGGTACTGTGTCGAACCCTGAACTATTAAACATAGACACGGGAGAATATATCCGACTTCTCACTACAATGAGCGCTGGGGATGAACTTCGTGTATATACCCATTTCGCTGGTAAGCGTGTGATCCAAGTTGATGGTTCAACGGTTACAAATGCTTTTTCACTGTTGGATACCAATTCGGTGTTCTTTCAACTGGCGGCAGGCCTTAATACACTGAGATACGATGCTTCTGTCAATATGGAATTGTTAGAGGTTAGTATTTACTTTCGTCCGCAGTTTCTGGGGGTGTGAAAATGGAACTGTATATCTACAATTCAAACCGGGAGCTTGCAGGCATTGTTGAATCCTTCGAGTACTTACGCTGGACGAGACGCTATTCCCAGTGTGGTTCATTTGAGTTAAAAGCCATAGCAACTCCAGAGAATACAGAACTATTAAAGGAAGGGAATATCATCTGGAAAAATGATGATGAGGAAGCCGGGATCATCGAGCATCTAGAACTTTCTCAAACCGAGCATGAAATTATTACTGCAAGTGGTCGCTTTGCAACCTCCTTCCTCTCCCGCCGCATTGTTTGGCAAACGGAGAAACTGTCTGGTGACATATCTGTCTGTGTGGAGCAGTTGATAAATAATAATCTTATCAATCCTTCTGATATAGCAAGGAAGATTTCAAACATAACCTTTTCTGCTCCAAACTTAAATGTTCCCATCAGCACACAAATATCGTATAGAAATTTGATGGATGTGGTGACAGGACTATGTGTTGCTTCAGATATTGGCATTAAGACCGTGTTCTCTCCCGCGACAGGGGGATTTACCATATCGTTGTATAGAGGAAAGGAATCACAAGCAGTATTTTCTAAGGAATATGAAAATCTTACGGAACAGATTTATACGATAAGTGCAGGAGATTATGCCAACACTGCCCTTGTTGCTGGTGAAGGAGAAGGCACAGAGCGAACCTTTATTTCGATTACAGGTGGCTCAGGTGAGACAAGACATGAAATTTTTGTGGATGCTAAGGATTTGCGGGCGGAAGACTTTGGTTCGGATTACATTGATACACTAATCTTTCGAGGTCAAAGTAAGCTTAGTGAGCAGGCAATACGCTATTCATTTGATACATCGGTCAATCCACACGGCAATTTAACATATAAGATAGACTTCGATCTTGGGCAGACCGTCAAAGTTATTTCCAAAGCGTGGGGTGTATCCATGACGACACGTATCACCGAAGTCGAGGAAACCTATGACGCAGACGGCCAGAGCATCAGTGTAGTGTTTGGAAAAGCGGAGTTAACGATAGCACAAAAAATCCGCTCTGACTTAAGCGAGGTTAAAACAGCGATATTGGCTCCAACGGGCATATCCGAAATTGCACAGGCTTTAGGGACCGTGGAGGAAACGCTGGGAATTGTGGAGGAAACCTTAGGTGACTTGACTGAGGTAGATTCAGAGATTCAAGGAGACAGCGTAGTATCTACTATCAATAATCTGTATGGTAAACTACCAGCACTCGAAATCAATGTGGGCGGAGGTGCTATATCCATTGGACAATATGCGTTGTACCATATGAACTCTGGGGATGCCTTTTATTTCACCTCATGGAGTGGCAATAAGTTTAGTGACCAGCCAAGTGATGACGGTCATGTCTTTTTGGTAAAGCATAACGGGGATAACACGGGGAATGGCTATCAGCGGGCAATGGGTTTCTTTATTTCTCGTAATACCATGACATTTTATGTGATTTCTGTTTTCGTATTTAACAACCCTTCTGGTCAAGCAAACTGGCTCAATATCAATAACGAACCGGTAACTACTGCAAGGATTGCCAATGGAGCAGTCACTGGCTTGAAAATTGCAGACCGTACAATTACAGCCACTAAACTGGCTTCTTCCTTTAGCGACTACTCAACTACAGAACAAAACACAGGGCGGATATGGATAGATGGCAAGACGATTTATCGTAAAGAGATAAATCTCGGTTCGCTTACGGATACAACACCAAAACATGTACCTCATGGTATAGCAAACCTCAGAACTGTTGTCAGTTTAACCGGTTTTGTCACGAATGGGAGTGTTTTCTTGCCACTGCCCCTTGCTCGTTACAACAACTTTGCATCTCAAATCGGACTCTTCGTGAATATGACCGACATTGTAGTCGAACCAGGCAATGATAGAACTGCATATACAGGCTATGTAGTTATAGAGTACACAAAAACCGTTTAGTAAGGAGGGAATAGTTTATGGAGAAAAGTGGATTTTTCAACTCATCTGATGGAGATAGAATCTATGACGCAACAGATTTCGCTGCATATTTTGGAAGCCTTGTCTCGAATGGTGTATTTTATTCTACACCAACAAACCTTCTGGTTTCTCCAGGGATTGGGTTGGCAGTGAGCATAGCAGCGGGCAGTGCGTGGATTAATGGTTATCGATATGAAAATACGGATGTTTTAAACAAACCACTTTCTACAGCAGACGGAAGCAATCCTCGCATAGACCGGGTTGTGGTTCGCTTAAGTCAAATTACGAGGAGCATTCAGCTTGCCATTGTCACGGGTACTCCCGCAGCAACACCCATAGCTCCAGAGTTGACAAGAACAAGCGATGTCTATGAACTTGGCATCGCTGATGTTTTAGTACCTTCGGCTGCCACATCGATTTCAGCAAATAACATTATAGATACCCGATTGAATACTAGCCTTTGTGGGCTGGTAAACTCGCTAGTTTCGGCTGTTTATGAATAGGAGGAGGTGAATGTAAGTGGCGGATATTAATGGCATCACTCTGCAGGCGGGTTCTAGCCCGACCGTCCATTACACAATTACTTATACCAAAAGCCGTCTAAATAATAGTCAGATGAGATACAACTTCACCATATCCGCTGCGTTGGGTTCATCAGGTTCCTTTATCCGTAGTGGTTATGCATTGCTTTGCACTATGACTGTAAATGGATCTTCTTCACAGGTACGTATTAAAGAGGCGGATGGAGATAACTGGGAAGGGACCACACCAAGGCTCAGATATGTTTCGGTGACCTGCGCTTCTACTACAGGTAATGCAATCCAGCCAGTCACATTCAAAGTGGTATCTGATGGACGATTGCCATTATCCTCTGGTGTAATTACCAATTCAAGCTATACGGTACTAAGTGCTCCATTGCTTACTACAGCTTGTGGAGCCCCAACATCTTGTACTGTTTCTCCAACACTTGCGGAAGGGAATGTGACTCTTTCTTGGAGCGGTGCTTCTGGGGGCATCAATAATACGATTTCCAGTTATGAGATTCAATATAGTGATTCCGCCGATAATGTCACATGGGGAGCATGGACTGCTCTGACAACGGTGACCACCACAGCGACAAGTGGTAGTGTATCTGTTGCACCGCCCCCTACCCGAGGTAATTATCGTAGATTTCAGGTACGAACCCGTGGTACAGCAGGTGCTAGTTATTACTCTAGCTGGAAAGTATCCACAAACAGCGTCCGCAGAAATACGGTGCCAAAGCCAGCGACGACTGCTGTTGCCTCCCCGGCAGCATATAGCGATGAGACTATCACGCTTACTTGGAGCGGAGCATCTAACGGTACCAGTCCAATTAAGGGATATCAAATTGCCAGTCGCACATCTACGGATAATAGTACTTGGAGTGCGTGGAATGTGTTGACCACGTTGACACTGGCGGCAAGCGGAGGGAGCTATAACCCAATAGTTTCAAGGACTCCAGGAACATATACTCAATTTGGTATTTGGACAATTGATACATTGGATGTTTATTCAATAGAAAAAGTCAGCAATAGTATCTATTGTAATGTCACAGCTTGTGCAGCACCGACCCTTTGCACGGTAAGTGCAACATTATCTGAAGGAAATGTCACTCTTTCTTGGAGCGGAGCATCTGGCGGTGCAGGTAACCCTATCACTTCCTATGAAATACAGTACAGTGATTCACATGATAACATCAATTGGGGTGCCTGGTTGGCATTGGCTATAGTCAATACTTCTGCAACAAGCAGTATTTTAAATGTCAGTCCACCTGCTACACGTGGCCATTATCGTCGGTTTCAAATAAGAACTCGTGGTACGGCAGGTGAGGATTACTACTCAGACTGGACTATTTCCAGCAATACTGTTCGTAAAAACATACTGCCCATACCACCGACTATTTTTGCCGCAAACCCTCCTATATATGAAGCTAATACAATAAATCTTTCATGGAGTGGGACGGTACCTGGAACCAGTGCGATTAAGCAGTATGTCATACAACAGTCTACATCGACAGATGGTGTGAATTGGTCGGCATACGTAGCACTGACGACTATTATTTCAAGCAATACCTCAGGTAGCCTTCAGGTAAATGCTTCACAAATAGCTGGTCGGTATACCCGTTATCGAATCAGTGTTACAGATGCACTTGATGCAGTTTCTGCCTTTGTAGTTAGCAACATGGTAAAGAAAAACAGCCCACCTGCATCACCAGTAGTGGACTGTCCAATGTCTGGCAATTTTACTTATAACTCTACACCACGTTTTATGATTACAACAGGAATTGAACCAGATGGACAAACACAAATAGTGGAGGTAAGGATTGATTCTGGTCCATGGCAAAATAGCGTGGACAATCCTGAGCGGTTTTCTGTAAGCGGCTATCTTGGTAATGGTGTCAAGACGGTTTACCAAGCAGAACCTCTTTCTGTAGGAAATCATACGGTTACTTTTCGTTGCCTTGACAGTGATATCGAGTCAGCAAGCACAGAAGTTGTTCGTACCTTCACGATTTTAGCATTACCTTTTGAAATCATCACCGCTAATGTGACACATGTAAAGGCAGCGCATATTAAGACGCTTCGAACTGCTATAAACAGGGTACGTAGCTATTACAATATGTCCCCTGCAACTTGGAAAGAGGAGATCATCGCAAGAAAGACCACTGTTAAGAATTGGCCATTCCATATCGTTGAAATGCGTAAAGCTATTGATGCGATTATTATGATAATTAATAGTTTTGATTCTTCCCATGCATTCGATATACCATCTGTCACATGGCTACCTATTGGTACAGGAAGACCTAGGGCAGATGTGATGCAACAAATTCATGACCTAATAAAAATAATGTAAAAATAAAATTCAGTGCTCTTGTCATTTGCAGGGGCGCTTTTCTATATGGAAATACACGAAACGGAGGTGTCTTTAATGAAAGAAATTTGGAATTGGATACAGCTGGCTATTGCCGCAGTCGGTGGATTTCTTGGGTGGTTTCTCGGCGGTTATGACGGATTTCTCTATGCACTGGTAGCCTTTGTAATCATTGACTACCTGACAGGTGTCTTTTGTGCAATTGCAAACAAAAAACTGTGTAGCGAAATCGGTGCTAAGGGGATTTTCAAAAAGGTACTCATCTTTATAATGGTAGGCATCGCTCATATTATCGATACACAAATTTTGGTTAGTATTGGAGAAAATAGTGGCATTTTACGAACAGCAGTAATCTTTTTCTACCTAAGTAATGAAGGAGTATCCATTTTAGAGAACGCTGGACATATTGGACTGCCTATTCCAGAAAACCTAAAATCGGTTTTACAGCAACTACATGGACGTGATGGGGAACCGCCTAAGCCTGGTGGTGGAAGATGATTGACTTAATATTTGATTAGAGGTGATTTTAATGAAGTTACGCAAACTATTACTTACGAACAATGCCTGCTATAAAGCGGGTAAAACCATAACGCCAAAGGGTATTATGGTTCACTCGACTGGTGCAAACAACCCATGGTTGAAACGCTACGTTGGCCCAGACGATGGCTTGCTAGGAAAGAACCAGTATAACAACCATTGGAATCAAGACAAACCTGGAGGGCGTGAAGTCTGTGTCCATGCCTTCATTGGTAAATTAGCAGATGGTTCCATTGCTACCTATCAAACATTACCTTGGAATCACCGAGGTTGGCATGCTGGCGGAGCTGCGAACAATACTCATATTGGATTTGAAATTTGCGAGGACGGTTTGACCGATGCCTCGTATTTTTCTGCTGTTTACAATGAAGCTGTAGCTCTTTGTGTATATCTTTGCAAACTCTATGGGTTTAGTGAAAAAGATATCATCTGTCATAGCGAAGGTTATAAACGAGGCATTGCCAGTAATCATGCAGATGTGATGCATTGGTTTCCTAAGCATGGGAAGAGTATGGACACCTTTCGAGCGGATGTAAAGAAACTATTAAGTGCTGAAAATAAAACAGTTGAGCCGGTGAATAAGAAATATTACCGTGTGCAAATTGGTGCTTATTCTGACAAAGTAAATGCGAATGCACAGCTTGCCAAAGCTAAAAAGGCAGGCTTTACGGATGCATTTATTAAGTATGATTAATCAAAAGGGCGAGTTAAAAACGGTGCTACTAGATTTTTACAAAGTCTCTCAAATAAAATATTAAACTATTAATTTATCTAGCCTGTGGGGATTCTTCCCTTGCAGGCTCTTTTTTTATGCCTTGATTTAATTAAATTTTACAAATCCTCAACTTCGACCTGTTCCCGCGGCTATTAGGTAGGAGGTGATTCTACGTGAATCAGCATGAGGATAAAAAAGTTATGAAGATCTCAGATGGGGTTATAGACAAAAGCATCGAATTAAAGAAAATGTCACAGGAGCAGCTACAGCGTGAGTTTGATTATATTCAAGCAGAGAAATTACTTAGAAAGATGCTTGGAAAAGGCCTAATAAATGAAGTGGAATTCAACAAGATAGACGCACTAAATCGCCAAACTTTCTCCCCTTTTTTAGCAGAGATAATGCCCTCAGATCGTTGATATATAAGGGTTTCAGAGGTAATATGTGACCTACCAAGAAGGAGGTAAGAGGATGAAAAAGATAACGAAAATAGAAGGAAATACGGTCAACTCTTTTATTAAGCCAAAAACACGAGTAGTTGCCTACTGCCGAGTTTCTACAGATAGCGATGAACAACTAGTCAGCCTTCAAGCACAAAAGGCTCATTATGAAACCTACATTAAGGCAAATCCAGAATGGGAATATGCAGGCTTATACTATGACGAGGGTATCAGTGGTACGAAAAAGCAGAATCGCTCTGGCTTACTTAGAATGTTATCAGACTGTGAAACCAGAAGCATTGACTTAATTATTACAAAGTCCATCAGTAGGTTTGCTAGAAATACTACAGACTGTTTAGAGATGGTTCGCAAACTGATAGACATTGGGGTTCATATTTATTTTGAGAAGGAAAACATTAATACGGGGTCAATGGAAAGTGAATTGATGCTCTCCATTTTAAGTGGCCTTGCAGAGAGTGAGTCAATTTCCATTTCAGAAAATACTAAATGGGCAATTCAAAGACGATTTCAAAACGGAACATTTAAAATTTCCTACCCACCCTATGGCTATCAAAACATTGATGGTCAAATGATAGTAATCCCTAAGCAGGCTGAAATTGTGAAGTATATTTTTGCAGAAGTATTATCAGGCAAAGGTACTCAGAAAATTGCAGATGATCTTAATCGAAAGGGTATCCATTCAAAAAGAGGTGGTCGTTGGACGGCTACTACCATTCGTGGAATCTTGACCAATGAAAAATATACTGGCGATGTTATTTTGCAAAAAACCTATACTGACAGCCGTTTTAACAGGCACACCAATTACGGTGAGAAAAATATGTACCTAGTAGAAAATCATCATGAGGCAATTATCAGCCATGAAGATTTTGAAGCTGTGGAAGCTATTCTCAATCAGAGAGCAAAGGAAAAAGGCATCGAAAAGCGCAACAGTAAATATCTAAATCGATATGCTTTCTCTAGCAAAATTATCTGCTCGGAATGCGGCAGTACCTTTAAAAGACGGATTCATTCATCTGGAAGAAAATACATTGCTTGGTGCTGCAGTAAGCATATAAGCAATATAACGGAATGTTCTATGCAGTTCATTCGAGATGAAGATATAAAGACTGCATTTGTTACGATGATGAATAAACTCATTTTCGGTCAGAAATTCATATTAAGACCACTTTTAAATGGGTTACGTAACCAGAACAATGCAGCAAGTTTTCGTAGAATCGAAGAGTTGGAAACTAAGATTGAAAACAACATGGAGCAAAGCCAGATGCTGACGGGCTTAATGGCCAAAGGATATCTGGAACCTGCTCTGTTTAATAAAGAAAAGAACTCACTGGAAGCAGAAAGAGAAAGGCTTCTTGCCGAAAAGGATCAACTTACCCGTTCCGTCAATGGAAATTTTGCAAAAGTGGAAGAAGTTGATCGACTGCTCAAGTTTGCCACTAAGTCCAAAATGCTTACAGCCCATGAGGATGAACTTTTTGAAAATTACGTAGAGAAGATTATTGCTTTTTCACGAGAGGAAGTTGGATTTGAATTAAAATGTGGAATCACATTGAAGGAAAGGTTGGTGAATTAAATGGGTCACACACCCTATGGATATAGAATTGAAGATGGAAAGGCTGTTGTGGATGATATAGCAGCAAAAAAAGTAAGAGAATTATTTTTGGGGTACTTGGCAGGACTTTCTTTGAAGGGCGCCGCTAAAGAAGCTGGGATAGACTGCTACCATGCCACTGCAGGAAAGATGTTACAGAATAAGTGCTACCTTGGAGATGAATTCTACCCTTCAATTATTGATGAGGAGACCTTCGAAAAAGCTAAAGTAGAAAAACAAAAACGAGCAGAAAAGCTCGGAAGGATATGGGAACCTAAAGATGAACCAGAGAAGGATTATCCTGTAAAGTTCAAAGCAAAACCTCTGGTGCAAAAATATGAAGATCCATACAAGCAGGCGGAATATGCCTACAGTTTGATAGAAAGCGAGGTGTAACCATTGGCAGTGAGGAGGAATGTAACAGTCATTCCGGCAATTAAACGAGTCGGAAATAATAAAAATAGTGAAAGCAAACCCAAAATACGAGTGGCTGCTTACTGCCGTGTTTCAACGGATAGTGAGGAGCAAGCTTCAAGCTATGACATTCAGATTGAACATTATACAAATTATATTAAGAAGAACAAGGAATGGGAATTGGCGGGTATCTTTGCGGATGACGGTATCACAGGTACAAATACCAAAAAGCGTGATGAATTTAACCGCATGATTGAAGAGTGCATGGCGGGCAATATTGATATGATTATCACAAAATCCATCAGCCGATTCGCCAGAAACACGTTGGACTGCCTTAAATACATCCGTCAATTAAAGGATAAAAACGTTGCTGTGTTCTTCGAGAAAGAGAATATCAACACCATGGATTCTAAGGGTGAAATCTTGCTGACGATTATGGCATCCCTTGCCCAACAAGAAAGCCAATCCTTAAGCCAGAACGTAAAGCTAGGTATTCAGTATCGATATCAACAAGGTGAAGTCCAGGTCAACCACAAGCGTTTCCTTGGTTACACCAAGGATGAAAACAAGCAACTGGTTATTGACCCAAAGGGTGCTGTGGTTGTTAAACGGATTTATAGAGAGTACCTTGAGGGAGCCAGCCTTTTACAGATAGCAAGAGGGTTAGAAGCAGATGGTATTCTTACTGCGGCAGGCAAAGCCAAATGGAGACCGGAAACACTGAAAAAGATACTGCAGAATGAAAAGTACATCGGTGATGCCCTTCTACAAAAAACATATACGGTTGATTTCCTTTCTAAAAAGCGAGTCAAGAACAACGGCATTGTTCCTCAGTATTATGTGGAAAACAGCCATGAGCCTATCATTCCACGCGAGCTTTTTATGCAGGTTCAAGAAGAGATGGTTCGAAGAGCAAATCTTCGAGGCGGCAAGAACGGCAAAAAAAGGGTCTACAGCAGCAAGTATGCTTTATCGAGTATCGTTTACTGCGGACAGTGCGGCGATATTTACCGACGGGTACATTGGAATAACCGAGGCTATAAGTCTATTGTTTGGAGATGCGTCAGCCGTTTGGAGGAAAAAGGATCTGAATGCACTGCTCTTACCATAAACGAGGAAACATTGCAGACAGCAGTGGTCAAGGCTATTAACAACCTTTTGGCTAAAAAAGAACCCTTCCTCTCAACCTTGCAGAAAAATATTGCTACTATATTTAATGAAGAAAATGATAATGTCACCGATGATATTGATAGCAAATTGGAAGAATTACAGCAACAGCTTCTTATACAAGCAAAGTCAAAGAATGACTATGAAGATGTGGCTGATGAAATATACCGCCTTCGAGAATTGAAGCAAAATGCACTTGTAGAGAATGCAGAGCGTGAAGGAAAAAGGCAACGAATCGCTGAAATGACTGATTTCTTGAATGAACAATTCTGCGAATTGGAGGAATATGATGAGCAGTTAGTAAGGCGGCTTATTGAAGAAATAACGGTATTCAATGATAAATTTCTAGTTAAGTTCAAATCAGGTATTGAAGTTAATCAGGAATAATACTGTAATGAATATTTCATTGGATATTAGTTGATTAATTCAACTACTAGTTGAATTAATAGTATATAAACAACTATAATTCCCTTGTTGGATTTATTATCTGTATTTATACTTTTATTAAAAGGAGAAATTTTATGAGGGAGTTTAAATTTTCGGACAATGTTATATTTTTGCGAAAAAAATTTGGAATGACCCAAGGGGATGTTGCCGCTTATATAGGGGTATCGGGTGCAGCAGTGTCTAAATGGGAACAGGGATTAAGTTATCCAGATTTATCCTTGCTACCTAAATTGGCATCTTTGTTTCACACGACCATTGACGAATTGTTGGGATATGAACCACAACTGACTGCGCATAAAATAATGGAAATGTACCATAATTTTTCAAAGCGATTCCTTGAAGAAAGTTTTGAAACAGTTCAAGCGGATGTGGAGAAGATGGTAAAAGAGTATTATTCCTGTTTCCCGTTATTGGTAAGAATGGCTCAGTTGTATTTGAACCACTATTCCTACTCACAAAATTCTCAAAGTGTTTTGGAACGAATCGTCGAATGGTGCGGGCGTGTCGTAGAATTAAGCGACGATCACAAACTGATCCAAGAAGCGCAGATCATTTATGGCTCTGTATTGTTAATTAAGAACAATCCACAAGAGCTTTTAAAAAGTGTAGGATCTGAAGTTCCTATTCAATTGGGGGTAGAAAAACTGATAGCAGAAGCTTATGCGATGCTTAAAGATTATGATAAGGTCAAAGAAACATTGCAGGTTACTACGTTTCAACACTTATTTAGTATGGTATTAAGCGAGATAGAATTATTGAAATATACTTCAGATAGTCAAAATCTATTTGATGAAATGGTCAATCGTCTGGAAAAAGTGATAGACATATACCATATTGAACAATTAAATGGTCTTATAAAACTCATCTTTTTTTATGAAGCTTCGTTAGGCTATATGAAACAACATCGGCATACAGACGCATTGCGTATGCTAGAGCACTTTTATCATACAAATAAACATCTGTCATTTCCTATTAAAATTAGTGGGGATAATTATTTTTATACCGTTGACAATTGGATTGAACAGAATATTCGCTCGGGTCCTTATGCTCCGCGCAATGAGCAAGCTATCAAAGACGATTTGCTGAACATGTTACAGAAAGAACCGCTATTTGTTCCGTTACATGAAGATCCAAAATTCAAGTGGATAGTCAACAACTTGCAACGTATGTTTCAATCCAAGCGAGAAAACGGATCAATCAATTGAAAGCTAACAAAATGCTGATACGGAGGATAATGATGATAAAAGAAGATATAAAAATTCCAGTAGATTATGGGAGAATCGAAATCGCTGCAACAGTGGAAAAACCTGGAGATGAAAAAAATTCGGACGTTCTCATTGTGATGATTCCAGGAAGCGGACCAGTTAACCGCGACGGCAATATGAGAGGAATGCGTGCAAGTATTTATCAACAACTTGCTGATGCATTGGTACAGTCGGGATTTGCTACCTTAAGATATGACAAAATTGGCGTAGGAGAAAGCACAGGCGATTTTAACCGCGCGGGACTTGACGATGCAGTTCAATGCGTAAGCGACATCATTGATTATTGCAACTCATCTGAGGATATGGCATTTACAAAAATCTTTTTGCTAGGACATAGTGAGGGCACGATTATAGCCACACTATCCGCCAGTCGAAAACAGGTGGATGGAATCATTTTATTGTGTGGTGCCGGCACATCATTGAGAAGTGTCATAACCTCTCAAAATGAGGCATTATTATCAGAAATCGCTAGAAAATCCGGGTTTGCCGGAGCGCTTCTGCGCAAGCTTGTGTCGCCTGAAAAACAGCGGCTCAAGCAGAAAAAGCTATTTGATAAAGTCATGCAAACGAATAAAGCGACTGTAAGGATTAGTGGACAGATCGTTCAAGCGAAGTGGTTAAGAGAGCATTTATTTCTGAACGATCAACAAATTTTGCAGCTGTTGTCCTCATTAACGTGCAAAGTGCTAGCCATTTACGGAAGCAAAGACGTCCAATCGCCAATAAAGCCTTTCTATCATTTGAAAAATTTAGATTTAGACCATGTTCAAACGGTAATGATTGATGATATGAATCATATGTTGAAGAAGCAAAAAGAAGCTTGTACTTTATTAGCATTAAAAAAAATCTATAAAAAATCGGCTAATGAACCAATTGTCTCTGAACTTGTCGATGAGATTAAGAATTGGCTTCAAGCTGTGCGCTGAGAATGTTAGGAGATGTTAATGATGAAAAAAGTGATTGCTGTATTCATTTTAGGGTTGGTAGCAGGTGCGATTTTAGGAGCACAGCAAGTCATGTCTTTAACGCCTGAAAGGGAAAGCCAAATCGTTGCCCAACTCGGGTCAAAGCAAGTCATTATTATCGTGGCTATGTTGCAAACAGCAGTTATGACGGGTATTGCCACGATAGTAGGATCTTGGGCTTCTCCAAAGGTAGGTTTGAACAAACCGATTATTTATAACAGAAAAAGCATTGCCGCGGCAGTGGTTATCGGACTCGTATCTGCCAGCCTCATCGTCATTCCGGAAAAGCTTGTCTTTGCCGAAGTATTGGGGCTGGAGGATAAATTTGAATTCTCCTGGCTTTATTTTCTTGGCAGCGTATTATACGGGGGAATTATTGAAGAAATACTTCTAAGGTTTGGACTTATGACGCTTATTATATGGATTGCCAGCAAAATGACGAAATCTACAAATAGCAATGGAATTTACATTGCCGGTATTATCATCGCCGCGCTTCTATTTGCAGCTGGACATCTTCCTGCGACCGCGCAAATGTTGGGGTTAAGCCAAGTGTCTGTCATCCGCACGTTGTTTCTTAATTTTTTGCCGGGGATTGGGTTCGGCTATTTATATTGGAAGCACGGATTAGCATATGCAATGCTGGGACATATCTCTACGCACGTCATTAGTCAATGGCTCCTTCTCCCTTTATTGTTCAATTAAATGGAGAACAAGAGAAACAGAATATGAATGGATTGCGCAGATTTTTACAGAATGTTCGGGGTTTAAGCAACGATGGAAGAACTTATATTTCACGACATTAACATGGAACACATTCCGATTGTGAATAGTTGGTATTGCGATACTGACAGTTTTCATGTTGAGAAGCTGACAGAATTTATCCATTATGTAACTTCAAATTCTGATTATGACTGCTGGATGATTTCAAGCAATAACGAGTTTATAGGTAAAGTAGGTGTTGAAATAGAAGAAGACAAGGCCTACATATCCATTATAATAAGGCCTGATTACAGGCGCAAGGGATACGGAAAAAAAGCACTTCAGCAAATCATAAATAAATATATGAATACCGTTATAAAACAAATGATCGCCGGTATTTTCCATACGAACGAAGCAAGCAAACGATTATTTTTGTCCGTTGGATTTATTCCTTTGTCCAATGATCCTGATGAAGATGGTTTTATAAATGTTGTATTTCACTATAAAGAGAAAACATCATCGATTTTTTAGTTTATATTTTTTGAAAAGGAGGTAGAGAACGTTATGCCAGAAAATAAAACTTCAAAAGTTAAATTTTTATATAGGATGAATATGTTTAAGCATTGGGCACAGCTTTCCACAGGATGGAAAGGAGCAGCAATAGGATTGGGTACCGTATCTTTACTATTATACATTGTACAAGGGTATTACATGATAGGAACTCGTGGAATCGTAGATTACATGATTGGTAGTGTTGTTTTTCTGTTTACGATGATCTTATTATCTGGCTTCATCACATTGTTCATTTATTGGACGAAGAAAATACCTTCTCTTTACATGTGGATCGCACTCGCCTGCTTTTTCCTAGTGTTTATATGTTTTATCGGTCCTTTGAAATTAATGTTTATTGTCACACTATCCATCATGGTTTCCTTTTCTATCATGGGGATGACGATTTGGTGCATGTTGAAAGGTCAATATCGTCAGTCAAGTAAGATATCAAAAATCATGACGATCGTGCTGTCATTTTGTTCACTGGCCTATATTCTTATTGGTGGTTATTGGTTATTTCATAATGGTGATAACGAATTGCCGATGTTATATAAACTGAAGACGATGAAAGCAATGGAACAGTATTCGCTCCCATTGGCAAATCCATCTGAGCTGGGGGATTATCATGTAAAGACATTATCGTATGGAGGCGCCAACAGCTATCGAAAGGAATTCAATGCTGAACATTCACTGATTACGAAGCCAGTGGATGGTTCGTCATTTGTGGAAAATTGGTCCTCCATCCGCACGAAAACATTTGGATTCGGGCCTGATCAAATGCCGCTTAACGGAACCGTATGGTATCCCGATGGAAAAGGAACGTTCCCCTTGATCATCGCCGTTCATGGTAATCATCTAGCAACTGATTATTCAGATCCTGGATATGCTTATTTAGGGAACCTGCTTGCCAGCAAAGGTTATATTTTTGTATCAATTGATGAAAACTTTCTGAATACTTCGCCATATGATGACTTATTCATGTTGAAGGTATTAAAAAATGAGAATCCGGCTCGTGGTTGGCTTATTTTAGAACATTTAAAGGTATGGAAGAAGTGGAATCATACAAAGGATCATCCATTCTTCAACAAAGTGGATATGAACCGAATTTCATTGATTGGACATTCTCGTGGTGGTGAGGCGGTGGCGATAGCGGCTCTTTACAATCAATTGCCTTCATATCCTGAAAATGGAACTATCAAATTCGACTATCATTTTGGCATTCGTTCCATTATTTCTATTGCAGGTACTGACAGTCAATATAAACCTGCGGGACAACTGACCCATTTGAAAGATATCAGTTATTTAGCCATTCAAGGATCACATGACATGGATGTAAGTTCGTTTGACAGTGTCAATCAGTACGAGAGAATTGATTTTACAGAAAATAGTCCCCATTTTAAATCAACGATCTATGTATATGGGGCTAACCATGGACAGTTTAACACAAAATGGGGAAAATATGACGGAATGGGTTTTGGTAATAGGCTCTATAATACAGCAAAAATTTTACCACAGGAGGAACAATTACAAATCGGGAAGGTGCTTGTTTCTTCATTTTTGGAAGCAACCTTGAAACAAAAAACAGAGTATCGACGTATATTTCAAGATATTGGCTATGCCAAGGACTGGCTTCCGGATACGATGTATATCAGTGATTACTGGGATGGAAATACTGTGATGGTTGCAAACTTTGATGAGGACATTGATTTTTCTACGACGACATTAAAAGGGGGAAGATTGGCTGGAAAGGCATTGAAGGAGTGGATCGAAGAGAAGGTCAAGATGAAATATGTTGATGGCCTACATCGTGCGGTTAGGCTTGACTGGGATCGTGCAACGACTAATAAAGTTCCAAACTACGGGGTTTTACTATCTGATATAGAAATTGATACAAAAGGAAGTGATTATATCGTTTTCTCAATGGCTGATCGAGAAGAAAAAAAGTTGGACGCAAAGAAACCACTACTCGATCTGTCTGTACAGGTAGAGGATCGCAGCGGCAATATAGCAAGCTTGCCATTAAGCAGTGTTACCTTCTTGTTGCCAATGCTTGAAGGGGATATTGTGAAATGGCCATTTACATCTTTGCTACCAACGAAAGAGCCGATATTTCAGAATTTTGCCTTTCAGTTGGAAGAGTTTAAAAAAGTGAATAAGCAATTTGAACCAGAAAATATGACAAAGATTAAATTTGTCTTTGATAAAAGCGACAAAGGGTCAATTTATTTAACCAACATCGGGATTCGTAAAGAGTTTTCCGATTAGTCCGGATTCACTGCTTATCAGATAGTTTAGTAAGTTTTTACCTTTATGTAAGATGATTATTAAATGTTGTGCAGAATTTGTATGTTAAATGTAAAGAAACGGGGCAATAAAAGATTTAACATATAAATGAAAGGAGGAAAAATGAATTATAGTAAAACATTTGGTAAGGTTATTAAATACCTTGAGGAGTTAGTTGTTAGCGGCGATGAAATTGATTATGAGGAGATTGGAAGAATTGTAGTTGCTCCGGTAGCTTTGTTTCAAAGAATATTTGTTTTTATTTCAAATGTTACGATTGCTGAATATGTAAGAAAACGAAGGCTAACGCAAGCAGGACTTGATTTAAAGAAAGGTAACGATTCTGTTATTGATATAGCGTTTAAGTATGGTTTTCATTCACATTCTGCTTTTTCAAGAGCATTCAAGGAATACCACGGAATCACACCTTCTCAAGCAAAACAAAAAAATGCAAAGCTCAATGAATATTACCCAATGAATTATCTTGATATGAGATATATAGGAGGGAAAAGAATTATGGCAGAATTAAAGAAGATTGTTTATAAGGAATTTGAGGAACGTCTAATGGTCGGAGTTCATAATAACACTTCATTTTTTGAGGCTGGGAACGCATGGAAATCTTATTTTGAAAGTGATAAGATTGACTATTTAAAAAGTTTATCTGAATTTACTTATTGTGAGGATATTGATGAAAATGATGGTATAGGAATGATGTTTAATTTTCAAGATACAAATACTTTTGAATTAATATTAGGAGATTTTATGAGGGTAAATACACCGGTTCCCCATGATCTGTACCAAAAACATATTCCAAGCGGAACGGTTGCTTGTATCCAAATTGAGGGAAATAACATCGCAGAAATTGTTGACTCAGCCTTCTTGTTAATTACAGAAGCCATTGAAAAAACTGATCAAGAAATTGATTTTGAACAGTTTTATTGGTGTGAGATATATACAAAAGAACGATATTCCCTTCCATTAAGTCGTGGTGAAAAAGTAGTTATCGATTATATTTTGCCAGTAAAATTAAAAAAAGACGAATAAGCCTCTTGTTTAATAAAATTCATAAGTAGTTTACCACATATTTTTATAACGAAAATATCGACATATAGTTATTTCAAATGGTTTCAATCAGGTGTTTGAAGGATTGAAACCATTTTTGTATGTTATTATTGATTGGAGAATGAACTCTTCGCAACGATATATTACGGAAGGTCTTCCTTTTACTGATTACATAAAAAAATATATACTTATACTAAGAAAAGTTAATTCATCATTGATATGTTTCCCCATACTTCATTTCTAAAAAAAACAGATAAAATCTATTGATATGTTCCCTCATACGTGGGATAAAAAATAGACACTAGACATCAATGCCATCAACTCGAGCCATGTGGAGTGTGTTTCACAGTTAGTTTTAAAAAATGATTGAGGGGAATTATAACCCCTCAACCTGTGCAAACTTGTAGTAAATCTTAACAACTTTGTTTTCGGTTACTTCGGTTTTATCAATGAAACGTAGTAACATCTCGGATGTTAATCTTTTGAACTGAACCAAAGTACTGTGTTCCGATAAATTCTCTTTTAATGTTCATAATTATCGCCCCTCTCAAACCTAGCAATCGTTCTATGTGGGCGAATAGTTTTCTAAAGTTTAGGAGAAGGGAATTAAATGTTTACTAGAATTTAGTTCCTCGATTTGGTAAAATCTTTTCAATTTATAATTTGATAGATTAAATTGTATGGAGGGGTTAATATGTTTGTTCATAAAATCGATGAAGATTTATCTTTAAAATTAATTGAATTAAGGGATGGGGAAAGAATATTCGAATTAATCAATAATTCAAGGGAGTATTTAAGAGAATGGCTTCCATGGCTAGATACTACAATAAAAATTGAAGATACAATTGAATATATAAAAATGTGCTTAAAAGGTTTTGCTGAAAATAAAAGTCTGAGTACAGTCATTTTATTCAAAGGAAATATCGTTGGAGTTACTGGCTTTAATAGTATTAATTGGTCAAACAATACAGCATATATTGGCTATTGGCTCGGGGAAGGATATCAAGGAAATGGTATTATGACAAGGGTAGCTAAAGCATTAACTGATTATGCATTTACTGAATTAAAATTAAATAAAGTGGAAATTAGGGCTGCTGTGGGGAATAAGAAAAGTAGAAGAATACCTGAAAGACTAGCTTTCGTTAATGAGGGCTGCATTAGAAGAGCAGAATGGTTATACGACCATTATGTTGACCATGTTGTTTATGGAATACTAGCTGATGAATGGATTAAATAGAAAAGTATTAAGAAAAATAAGAGTCATAGCAATACTTTAATTAGTACCTATGTATTCTCCGTTCGGTTCGCTCACTTCGGGGGCTTCGTTCCTCGCCCCTTTTTTCATTGACTAATTTTATAATAATCCATCAACATGCTTTAGTTGAAAAGGCTGAATCTACTTATTCCTTCGCAACAACAATATTAAATCCCCTGTTTTCAGCGACTTGTATGAGTCTTTTTAACCCCTAACGATTATCAACAGTTCCTGTATGAATATCCGTGTAGAAGTTACATAGATCATGTTGATTTTCAGTAAGATACAATCTTTTCATTTCCTTTTTTCATTGACTGACTGATTAATGATATAAAGTCTTGCGTCATTTTATACACTCTTTGAATGCTCCTGGCTATCTCCCGTTCGCCATATTAATCGTTGAAAGCATTGCGATAAATTTTTCAGATGAATTATAATTTTTATAACAGTCTATGGAGGTGATAACATTGAGAAGTAAGAAAGAAATGATGGATTTAGGGATGAATTTTGCTCTTAATTGTGAAAAAATTAGACTCTTTACTCTTGAGGGGTCACGAACAAATATAAATATTCCGAAGGATGAATTTCAAGATTATGATTTTAGTTATTTTGTTACAGATATGGATGATTTCAAAAAAAGTGATGATTGGTTAAGTTATTTTGGTGAAAGGATAATTATGCAAAAGCCAGAAGCCATGGAATTGTATCCACCAGAGCTGGGTAATTGGTACTCGTATCTAATGATTTTTGAAGACGGTACGAAAATCGACCTTACACTTATTCCACTTAATGAATATGAAGATTATTTCAAAAATAGCGATGGACTCGTTGAAGTCTTGTTGGATAAGGATAATCTTATTCAGAATTCAGTTATTCCGACAGATCGCTTGTACCACATTCATAAGCCAAGTGAACAATCATTTGATGACTGCTGTAATGAGTTTTGGATGACATCTACATATGTTGTAAAAGGTCTTGCAAGAAGGGAAATTCTCTTTGCTATTGATATCATGAATCATGCATTTCGTCCAAGTTTGCATACCATGTTGCGTTGGAAGGTTGGAGTGGAAACAGGTTTTTCTGTAAGCATTGGAAAATCGGATAAGTTCTTAAAAGAATATATTTCTGAAGAAATGTGGAATAACATTTTATCTACTTATGATATGGGCTCGTATCAAAAAATGTGGGAAGCACTTAATACTAGTATTGAATTATTTAGAGAAACGTCCCATTTTATTGCAAAAACATTTAATTATAAATATCCTGATTATGATGAGAAAGTGAGCATGTACATAGAAAGTATACGTAAAAAATATACCCAATTTTAATAGGTGCATTTTCCCTTGCCCGGCTATGGGGGTATATTAGGCAAGTGGAATGAATGTGTAAATTATTGGTATATATAAAAGATACATCAAGTTTTAACCTATTACCTGTATCCTCTTAAGAACAAGGGTCTGTGTTAAACAGAAAACGACTCTAAGTGTTAAATTAATGGATGATCACCAGAAGTCGAAAATCGGTGGAAGATTCTCGGATTTATAAAGACGTATCAATGTTTCTAAAGTCCTTAATAGTGTTTGTTTGTAAGGGGATTAACTTATATAAATCTAATTAATGTTATAATAAATGTAAATCACTTTCCAAATGGAGGGACTTTAAATTGAAAGGGTCTGAAGTTCGTCAGCTTTTTCCAGAACGCTGTGTTTTAGTAGAAGCATTAAAATCAGAAACAAGAGGAAAAGAAAGAATTATCGAAGAAATGTCAGTAATCGATGACTTTGAAAATGGCAATGCTGCATGGAAAGTATATAAAAAGCTACATGCGGAAAATCAAAATCGTGAATTATATATTTTTCACACAAATAATGAAGAAATAAAGATAATTGAGCAGCCGTATATAGGAGTGCGAAGAAGAGTATGAGATTTCAGATGAATGATCACTTACCTCTAGTATCTGTTGAGATTAAATACAATGGAAACAGAAAGACATTCAATAACGTGCTCCTTGATACTGGCTGTTCTTCAACCATTTTAGATACGGACTTATGTGAAGAAATCGGGCTGATGCTTGATTTAGAAAATGTCGTTACACGAAAAATGTACGGAATTGGCGGCACAGAAATTTGTATAGAACAAGAAGTAAGCAGCATGACAATTGATATGTTTCAACTCGATAAATTCACTATACAACTTGGTGATGTTAGAGAAATGCATGGATTTGATGATGTCATCGGCAGTGATTTTTTTCTTGCCCATGAATTAATCATTGATTTCGAAAATATGGAAGTTAGAAAAAATTAGGTTAAGGTAAATGTAGGTAGTATGATTTCCATTTGACTTTTTTTAACAGGGAGTCTATAATGACTATTGTATTTTAAATTTGTAGGAGGATTATTAAAAAATGACACATTCTATCAGACTTCGTTTCTCAACTTTGAATCAGTAATTGAATACTTTCAAAGGCTCTGTTTGTGAATGCAGAGTAGATGGGATAAGTCTGTCCTTTTTTAATAATCTTCATTTCGTATTGTAATACACGTATTTTGCCATTCAGCAATTACGCTGTGTTTTTTATACTATCTTTGTGTAGAGATAGTAAAATATGTAATGTTTAGAAAGACGGATAATTCTGCCTTTCTTTATTTTTGTCTAATTTTCCTTCCTTATTAATTGAACAGGAGGTTTATTTGATGAAGCTACTGAATCCATTAGGTTAATAAGGATGGGTCTTCTCCCTTTTACTCTGAATTACAGGCAGATCGCCTGTGATTTTTTATTAGGAAAGGAAGAGAAGAAATGACAAAAAAATTTCATAAGTATAGTGGGAAAAAATTAAGTCGTGGGGAGCCTCCCAATTTTTCTGGTCAGCATTTAATGCATAATAAGAAGTTGTTAGATGAAATTGTAAATCGGGCAAATGTTAGCAACAACGATATTGTTTTAGAGTTAGGTGCTGGAAAGGGTGCTTTAACAACAATATTAAGTCAAAGAGCTAGAAAAGTATTGGCGGTAGAATATGATGCCAAGTTTGTAGATATTTTAAACAGAAAAACAGCGCAATCTTCCAATACAATCATTATTCATAGAGATATTATGAAAATCCAATTGCCAAAAGAGAAATTTGTCGTCGTTTCGAATATTCCCTATGCCATCACGACGCCAATTATGAAGATGCTTCTTGATAATCCATCAAGTGGATTTCAAAGTGGTGTAATTGTAATGGAAAAAGGAGCAGCAAGGCGCTTCACGTCAAAATTCATTAAGAATTCATATGTTTTAGTTTGGAAAATGTGGTTTGATCTTCGTTATATAAAAGAAATTTCCCGTAATAATTTCTCGCCTCCACCGAGAGTAGATTCAGCAATGGTGATGATTACTCGAAAAAAAGAAGAGTTAATGCCAAAAAAAGAGTATAGAAATTTTTTACGGCTTGCAGAATATGCTCTAAGGCAACCACAAGCTCCATTCGAAATTGCTTTATCTGGTGTTTTTACACCACCTCAGATGAAATATTTGAGAAAAAACCTAAAAATCAACAATGAAAAGGCAATTGGAACACTCGATGAAAAGCAGTGGAGTATTATTTTTAAAACAATGGTGCAATATGTACCGTTCCACAAATGGCCAAAAGCCAACAGGAGAAAATAAGAATGATAAAAAAAACACTGAATCGAGATGGATTAAGAGCCAGTGAAACAGACTGGGAAGAAAGTGTGCAAGTCAAGCGAAGTTTGGCAAAAAGTAAGTGGCATCATGTTCAGCATTACGCAGATGCCAAAGCATCGATCGTTCAAGAAATTATGGAGCGGGCAAATGGTGTCAGGTAATACTGCAGTGGCGATAAATTTAATAAAGCGCATAGGTAAAAGAGTGTTTAAGTTTGTTTGAATGAAAGGAGCTCCCTGCCGAGAATATGAATAACAAAGAAATACCGAATGAAGCAATTCAAGCATTAAAAATTATCGTGGAGCTGTTTGACGGGATATTAGTGGCAGTATATTTATATGGTTCTGCTGTAATGGAAGGTTTGCGCACGGATAGTGATATAGATATATTGGTAGTAACTAATGATAATATATCTGAAAGAACTCGAAAAGAGCTTGCAGAGAGGCTGATGCTTATATCTGGGGAAATAGGAAACGTAGATGCTATAAGACCGCTGGAAGTTACGGTTATCAATCAAAAAGATGTTGTTCCTTGGCAATTTCCTCCCAAATATGAATTTATGTACGGAGAGTGGTTAAGAGAACAATTTGAGAAGGGAGAAATTCCAGAGCCGACTTTTGATCCGGATTTAACAATTCTTTTAGCTCAATTAAGAAAAAATAGTATTAACCTTTTTGGACTAAAGGCAACAGAAGTTCTTGAATCAGTACCAATGACAGATATTCAAAAGGCGATTAAAGAGTCTTTACCAGGGTTGATAGCTGGCATGAAAGGGGATGAACGCAATGTAATTTTAACTTTAGCCAGAATGTGGCTGACTGCCTCTACCGGTGAAATTAGTTCAAAAGATTTGGCGGCTGAATGGGCGATACCTCAATTAAATAAAGAGCATGCGATTTTACTCGACAAAGCAAGAAAGGCCTATTTAGGAGAGTATGAGGATAATTGGGAAGGAATGGAGACTGAAGTGGCTGAACTTGTTAATGATATGAAAAGGTCTATAGCGACGTGTCTTAACATCTGAGCGTCTTCAAAATATGTTAATGAAAAAAAGGCTAATTGTTGAGAATGGTATAGATAAGTTCTCTCATACTGAAGATTCAAACCGTGGGTACGTTTCTGAGAACGGAAATACTTCCTCACAAGTCACTGCGAAGCAATGATGAAGCTGTACCCAATAAAAGAATCCCCGGGTTTGTTCTAATACAAATCCGGGTTTTTTGCTATAAATCAAGCTATCAAACGTTTTCTGCAAACAAAAAGTGAGGCAGACCACTGTTGGGTAATCCATTGTTGAGCGAATTCAATGAGTTTTGTCCATCGGGCTGGCATCGTTGGCAAGCCTGATAACTCTGGATGAACAACAGGTACTTTCCCTTCTAGGAATGCATGAGGACAAAGAAAGCTAAAATTTATTTTTGACTTTGTCTACACTCTGGGCAATTGAAATATAATTTGCCTCCTTTTTCTTATTTAAACATTTTTAAGTCGTTCACGAGCGGAGTTTCGTTCAGGAGTAGTGGAAATATGGTTTACTGCTTTTCCTAAACCATAGAGAGGCATATTTGCATAAATCGATTCATATCTTCCTTTCCTAACATGATAAGTTTCATGATAGATTCCAACGGCATCATTATTCCCGACTTTTTGATTGAAATTTCTCCAAGCAGTTAAATGTTTATCATTTTTAGCATAGGCGAGCAGGTCATCGACAGAACGCCAATATTGGATCATCGCCGTTGTTCTAAGACCAAAAAAACTTTCCATCGATAAAAATCCTAGCTCCTCTTTCTTAGTGTTAAGTTCTTTTATCATTCCAGGCATGGCAGTGAATACTGGTAACCACTTATGAATGGCTAGCCGTCTGTTTATTCGCATTCCAATGATGAAGACGACAATATCCTCTTTATTGTCAGTGGTATAACGGCCCGTATAAACATGGTTCATCACGAATTCCCCTTCCTATAGCTTATTTTCTAGAGTAAACACACACCATTCAATTGCGGCTTTGGTTATTCTTTTACCATAATCCAATGTTAACAACCAATATTTTGAATCTTCATCGTTATAGTTCTGATTGATAATAGCCTGTTCAATAGTTATATAGGTTTGATAACGTCTGTCAAGTTCTTTCTTATAAGTTTGTAAAAGAAACACCTGTTTTTCTTGAGTTTGATAACGGCCAAAAAATAATTTAAGCAAAACTTCATTCCGCTCAATTGGGAAGTGCTCAATTGGCTGCTCCAACCAATTTTTTAGTACCTCGATACCCTTCGAGGTTAGATGGTACTCATTTTTATCAGGTCTTCCTTGACTTGATAAAGTACGAACTTCAGCTAATTCTTCTTGAACAATTAGTTTAAGAGTTGGATAAATTTGACCATAACTTATTTTCCAAAAATGATTTAAGCTTTGATCCATTATCTGTTTAATTGCATAACCAGATTTACATTCCGTAGTTAATATTCCTAATATTGCATATGTTGTATCGTTATAACGCTTCAATATTCCCACACCTATCTAAAGGATATATATCATTTAGATATAAGATAATAGATGTGAACAAAAAACACAAGAAAATTTTCAAAAGAAGCCCTGAGAAATTAGATAATATATGGGCATGAACCCTTTCAATTGACGTATACTGCAAAAATATAGTATCCTTTAAGTACAGTCTTAGAGTTAGGACTGTACACATGTAAAAGTTAATTACTCCAAAGGGGAGTAGCTTACAGTTATGTCGTCATTACGTGATCATATGATCACCGGCTAAACTGGCAACGAAAGTTGTTTGCGAGACCTTTGCCATTCGGTAAAGGTGATATATATTCGATTTTTCAAGACCTTTACCAAACATATGGTAAAGGTCTTTTTGTTTTATATTCGGAAACTAAGGACTAATAAACGAAAGTAACGAAACAAGGGCTTTATTTTAAAAATTTAGGGAATGAGGAATGAAAGAGATCATATGTTACTTAAACGAAAGCTAAATTTGAGGTGAAGATTTGAAAAATCATAATGTTGAAAATATCATAAAGGATATTCAGGTCATTTCTTCGAAGAATAATAACCCTGTAACGGTTAAAGGTGGTTCCGACCAATTGAAATGTATTGGTGTTGGGACAGATGCGGCAGTTTTCCATATTGAAGGGGACACGCAATATGTGTATAAGGTATTTAGTGAGGATAAATTAGAAACAATGGAAAGGGAGAAGCAAGTATATGAACAACTTGGCGATTCCCCCTATTTTCCAATTTATTATGGGGCAGGTAGTCATTTTCTTATTTTAAGTTATGAAAAAGGGGTTACGCTTTATGATTGTTTAGTAAAGGGGATTCACATTCCAAGGCAAGTGATCACGGATGTGGAGGAAGCCCGTGCTTATGCGATATCGAAAGGATTGAACCCGAGAGATATTCATTTGAAAAATATCCTTTTACATGAAGGAAGAGGAAAGCTTCTCGATGTTTCTGAATACTTAAAAGAAGGAAATGACCATCGCTGGACTTATTTGAGAAAAGGGTATGAAGAGTACTATGATTTAATTGATGGAAAAGAAATCCCTTTGTGGCTCATCGAAACGGTGAGAAAATGGTATAACCAGAAGCAGGGCAGTCCGTTTGATTTTCAAGAATTTGTGCAAAGATTGATAAAAATATTTCGAATAGGAAATTCCGGGGGAGAGTAGAGAATGGAAACAAAAGAGCAACTGCTAAAAGAATTAGATGCCATACAAAAGTGGGAGGAAGAACAAAAGGGTCTATGGTTTTGGGAAAAGCTCGGACGTCTCCCTTTTAAGCTTCTTGATCGCCTTACGCCACAGTTTATTCACAAAAAGATCGGACAAGCACTGGATGAATTGGGTAGCTATTTACAAACGGGTGGCCGTTATCTCTTAAATGAAAAGGACATTTTAAAAAGGTACGTTCGGAAAACAGGCGTTGAGGAGATCACACTAGAATCCATTCCTGAGTTACCGCTAAACATGATGGATGAAGTTAGTGATGAATTGATTCATTCAAGAAAAAATATGGCGATGACACAAGGAGCCACAACTGGAATAGGCGGGATCTTTACATTGTCGATTGATATTCCGCTACTTCTTGGTATATCACTAAAGACACTTCAGGAAATTGCTGTTGCTTATGGCTATGACCCGAATGATAAAAAGGAGCGAATTTTTATCGTAAAATGTCTACAATTCACTTCTTCGGATATTGTCGGGAAGCAAGCTGTTTTAAAAGAATTGTCGGCCTACTCAGACCCTTCGATGGAAAAGAATGATGAAATAATTTCTCAGGTGCAAGGCTGGAGAGAGGTAATCATGACATACAGAGATAATTTTGGCTGGAAAAAGCTATTTCAGATGATTCCGATTGCCGGCATGATTTTTGGATCTTTTATTAATAAATCGATGATTCACGATATTGGAGAAACGGGGAAAATGCTCTATAAGAAACGACGTATTTACGAGAAACTCAAGGAACAATCATAGGAGCAGATTAAACACCTGTCTCGTAATTTTTGGAATTTTATGTTAAAAATGGAAACCGGATTGTTTTAGTGAAAGAGATAGAGATATTTCAAAAATGTGTAAAGTAAATATGGTTTGATAATAAGTCGCTAAGCATGATATAAATGTAAAATAAGTATGAACAATATATTTACAACTTTGGGACGAGGTTTGACGTCGTTACCATGACGAGGGGATTTGAGTTTGAATTGAAAGAAAATTTTTGGCGGGAGTTACCACGACCATTTTTTGTACTTGCACCGATGGAAGATGTGACAGATGTTGTGTTTCGCCATGTCGTAAGTGAAGCGGGTAGACCTGATGTATTTTTCACAGAGTTTGCCAACACGGAAAGTTATTGTCATCCAGAAGGGAATCGAAGTGTACGTGGACGATTGCTGTTCACAAAAGATGAACAGCCAATCGTTGCTCATATATGGGGAGATAAGCCCGAGTATTTTCGGCAAATGAGTGTCGGCATGGCACAGCTTGGCTTTAAAGGTGTGGATATTAATATGGGCTGTCCGGTGCCTAACGTAGCACAGAAAGGGAAGGGAAGTGGCCTTATCCTTCGTCCAGAAGTTGCTGCAGACATTATTGAAGCTGCAAAGGCGGGTGGCTTGCCGGTAAGTGTGAAGACTAGGCTCGGTTACACGAATGTAGATGAGTGGCAGAGCTGGCTCACACATATTTTGAAACAAGACATCGTGAATCTTTCTATTCATCTGCGCACACGAAAGGAAATGAGCCAAGTGGATGCTCATTGGGAATTGATTCCGGACATTAAGAGACTTCGCGACGAGATAGCCCCTGATACACTATTGACGATCAATGGGGATATTCCTGATCGTGAAACAGGCATGAATCTTGCTGAGCAATATGGTGTCGATGGCATTATGATCGGACGCGGTATTTTTAAAAATCCATTTGCATTTGAAACAGAGAAGAAGGAACATAGTAGTGAAGAACATCTTGCTCTTTTGCGGCTGCATCTTGATCTTCATGATAAATATTCAAAGGAATTGGAGCCACGTCCATTTACCGCTCTTCAACGTTTCTTTAAGATTTATGTAAAAGGGTTTCGCGGGGCGAGTGAATTAAGAAATCAATTGATGAGTACAAAATCAACAGATGAAGTCCGGGCCATGCTCGATCATTTTTCGGCAAAGAAAGTGGAAGGGTAAGAGAGAAAGACAAGTCTGAATGAGAAACTATTTAACAATTATTAAAATTTTAATAGACCATTCTATATCACTTCGTACTATAACAGGGAAAACGGCTTTCCAGTTGCTTGTTTTGGTCATTGTATTTTATCATATAAGGGACACCTCTTTTGTTTGGTAGTGTTGACAGTTCTCACTCACCGAAGAATGAGGTGGTTTTTATATTTTGAAAGCATAACTAGAAACATAAATAACTAGCAGGCTTCTGCCTTGAACCTTTTATCTTAACGAAGGGCCCTAAAGGATTAAGTAGTAAAAGATATGGTGTAGTGAAGTAACGTAATGATATAATTGTAAATATAATTTCAGATATTTCAAAAAATGAGTATCGTCATTTGCTCATGACGAACATTGTATGTTTGGGAGAAGTAGAACCTTTGATAAATTTTATTAGGAAGTATATTAGTTTGCAAATTCTTTTTATTGCAGTAGCAACGGCTATATTTGGAGAACTGCGAATAGTCCCTTTTGGCTGGGAGTTTCGCTTTGGATTGGGAAGCAGCATGTTTTTTCTATTGTTGCTTTTGATGAATAATGTTCCCATGCTTCGTACAGGTGTAGTTACTGGAATGGTAGTCGTCTTGTTTCGGACATTAACGGGTAGAAGCTTTATCATCGAACCTAGTTTGTTTTGGGAAGTCCTTGTTACTCACGTGCCAGCAATGTTTTATTATATTGCATTTGCTTTCGGGATGAGCAGGATACCGAAGCAATTTTTTCAATCTCGCTTATTTTTACTAGGCATTATTGTGACTTTTGTCGATTTTTATTCCAATATGGTCGAAATAGGTTTTAGAAAAATTCTAATTGAAACTACATCACTTTCCCTTACAGAGTGGATGACATTTTTGTTGGTGGCGTGTATCAGAGTCTTCTTTGTCATTGGTTTATACGCCAATATAATTTTAAAACAATTGCAGGCAGTTCATTTTGAACAGCAGAAACGATACGAACATACTCTAAGTGTTGGGGCAAGTTTATACAGTGAAAGTTTTTATATGAAGAAAATAATGGATGAAATTGAAAATTTAACGTTAAGCAGTTATGACCACTACCGTAGCTTGAAAAAAGAGCGGCTGTATGCACATAGCAAGCATGCCCTATCGATAGCAGAAGGCATACATGAAATTAAAAAAGACGCTCAGAGAATCCGGGCCGGCTTACTTAAATTACATAACGATACAGAGCTGAATAATGAAATGCTGCTATCGGATATTATAGATTTTGTAATAAGAGCTAATCAGCAATATAGTAAATGGCTGCAAAAAGAGATAGAGTTCTCCTGCCACTTACATGTAAATTATCTGACATCACATCATCTGCTGCTTTTGACTGCCTTAAATAATCTTGCGGCAAATGGAGTGGAAGCGATAGAGGGAAGTGGCAGTGTGAGAATTAGGGTATCTGAACAAAGGAAGATGACTATTTTCCAGATTGAAGATACTGGGGAAGGGATAAAAGAAGGAGAACTTCCGTATATCTTTGTGCCTGGATATACAACGAAATATGACCAGAGAGGTGTTGCGGCGACAGGCATTGGTCTTTCGCATGTAAATAATATTGTGGAAGGCTTCAATGGTGAGATAACGGTCAACTCAATTGAAGGCGAAGGGACATCTTTTGTTATGAAGATACTGACGGCGAAATTAAAAGTCGGGGAGTAGAGTATATGATTACCTATTGTATTATAGATGACGACACGGCCAGTCGCAAAATGATCGAGAATATCATTACGGATTGCAGATTAGGCATAGTGATAGGAAGTGCTACAGGAGGAGAAGAAGCAATTCATTTAATTTTGGAGGAAAAACCGCATGTTGTTTTAATCGACTTGCTGATGCCAGAGATTGATGGAATAGAAATGATTGTAGAATTGAAAAAACGTGGCTATAATGGAAAATTTATCATGATTTCTCAAATCAGCAATAAAGAAATGGTAGGAGAGGCCTATAAAGTGGGGATAGAATTTTTTATTCATAAACCCATCAATAGTATAGAGGTTGAGGCAGTATTAAATCGGATCAGGATGCAGATGACTTTGGACCGCTCCATTGTCGAAATCAGGCGATCATTAACAGGTCTGGAGATAATGCAGCCTGAAATTTCAAGGGATATTCAAAGGCTTTCCGTTAAGGAGATTGTTTCGCAAATTTTAAAAGATATGGGAATATTGGCAGAGAAGGGAAGCAAGGATCTTGTCATTGCAATGGAACTTCTCATCAATGAAGAGACAACCATTGAATTGCCACCATTAAAGAAGTTGTATACGATGATTGCAGAACATTTGAAGGAAGATAGGGAAGATATATTAAAAGAAGTAAAGGCAATTGAACAGAGAATACGCAGAACAGTAGTATCAGCATTGAACAATATTGCTTCTTTAGGATTGACAGATTACTCACATCCTAAGTTTGAACATTTTGCACCCTTGTTTTTTGATTTTCAAGATGTGAGGTTAAAAATGCAAGAGCTTGAAAACAACGAGAAGCGGAGTAATGTGAAAGTGAATGTGAAGAAGTTTTTGCAGGTGCTTTACCTGGAAACATTGGAAAAAATAAAGTGATGGGGGATTGACAGAAACCGCATCACTTTATTTTTTTTTATCATCCCAAATACAATCAGCTTTCGAATTGCTTCAACGGGTTAGCATTTTATCTTAATGTAAGTGGTGCAAAGACACCTTGCATTTTTATGCATGTTTTGCTTCAAAACGTTTTGCAAATATGGAAAGCAAATAATTTACTGTAAAGTACATAAAGGCAACCATGATGAAGATTGGAATGACATAGTCTTGATGGCCACCGTTAATGATCCGAGCATGGTGCATGAGCTCTGGCAAGGAAATAACGACTGCCAGCGATGTATCCTTCAATAAGGCAATAAATTGGCTGACAGTAGGCGGAACCATTCTTTGAACTGCCTGTGGTAATACGATATGCCATAATGTTTGAATGTAATTCAACCCAGAGGATCTGGCTGCTTCAATTTGTCCTTTATCAATCGAGTTGAGACCGCTACGGATAAGTTCAGAAATAAGAGCAGCTTCGAAAATAGTCAATCCTGCAATCGCTGCCGTCATAATGTCAAGATTGATGCCGACTTCCGGAAGTGCAAATCGCATAAAGAATATAATGAGTAGTAACGGCAGATTCCGTATAATATTTACAGCAACAGCCAGTATTTGTGACAACACCGGTACTTTTGCATAGCGGATTATCGCAATGATAGTACCGAGTAAAAAGCTGAGAACAATAGCGATTGCCGCTACCTTAAGCGTAACCATGAAGCCGGACAATAAAAACGTTAGATTCTCTGGAGAATAAGCACCTATGAAATCCATTGCTTTCCCTCCTTAATAACTCGTTGTTAGCCGGCGTTCTAAGTACTCGACTAAGAAGCTCAGCGGTATTGTAATAGCAAGATAGAACAATGCAACAATAATGTAGACACTGAAAACTACATATGTATGTAGAGAAACAAGATCAGCATAATACATTAGGTCTAAACCTGCTACAACTCCTAAGATAGAGGAGTTTTTCACTAAATTAAGCGATTGGTTACCAAGTGGCGGAATGACAACCTTAATCGCCTGAGGTAATATAACATATCGCATTGTTTGTATATAGGTTAGACCGGAAGATCTAGCTGCTTCCGTCTGGCCCTTTGGAATTGAAAGGATGCCTGCGCGAATTGCCTCAGCAATAAAGGCAGCCGTATATATAATTAATCCAAGTGTTCCTGCTGTAAATCCGCCAAATTTAAAACCGTAAAAAAATACAAAAACGATTAAGAGCAGGGGAATATTACGGATAAATTCAACATAGGCAGCTCCGACCCAATTTAAGGGACGAAAAGGAGCAATTCGAAATACTGCAATAATGGTTCCGAGCACAAAGCTGCCAAGCAGTGCTATCATGCTGGCAATGAGTGTATTTTGGAACCCTTCGAGGAACATGTCCCAGTAGTTGATTAGAATGGAAAAGTTAATCAAGGTAAGATCCTCCTGTGTATCAATAGAATAGGAGTATACTTACTCCTATTCTTTGAAAGAATTAGTTTTTCGGCTTCTCACCAATCCATTTTTCATAGATTTCATCATATTTGCCTGATTCTTTTAATTTGTTCAAAACTTCATTGATTGCTTCAGTCAGGTCATCATTTCCTTTTTTAATCGCGATTCCATATGGCTCATCAGTGAAGGTGTCACCGACAACTTCATAATTGTTATCTTGCTGTGCCATACCGTAAAGAATTGCATTATCTGTCGTTAAAGTATCACCTTGACCTGCTTTCAGGGCAAGGAATGCCTCTTGATAATTTTCGAATTCTAATAAGGTAGCATCCGGTGCTTTTTCACGAATATTAATAGATGAAGTGGAACCTTTAACGGCCAAAACGGTTGTATCTGCACCTACATCATCAATGCTTTTGATCGGGCTTCCTTTCTTAACTAGTAAAGATTGCCCTGCATTGAAATATACGTCTGAGAAGTTAACTTCTTTTTTGCGCTCTTCAGTAATGGTCATAGTTGCGATAATAGCATCAATTTCGCCATTGTTTAGCATAGGAATCCTTGTTTTTGAAGTTACCTCTTTTAATTCAATCTTTGATTCATCTCCAAGAATTTCTTTTGCAATTTCTTTTGCAATATCGATATCAAAGCCTTCTACTTCTTTTGTTGATGGGTCTTGCAAACCGAATAATTTCGTATCATATTTAACACCGACAATAAGTTTATCTCGTTCTTTGATTGCGTCCAATCCAGATTCGCCATTGGCTTCCTCTTCATTACCTCCGCCGCATGCCGCCAATACGAAGATCATGGTAAGTGAAATCAGACTAAAAATTAGCTTTTTCATTGAACATACCCCTTTTTTTATTATTTTTTGATGCAATACAATATTGCTGATTATTGGCTCCTTAAGCTCTGACTCGCTGAAACGAGAAAGTGAGCCTTCCCGTTTCAGCGAGTCAGAGCTATCTGTTTTGCATAGCTGAAAGACGTGAGATATTCGAAATGAGCTAAGAATCAACAGTATCGTATAACAAAGCTTATTTTTTATTAATGCAACAATCTGCTGAGGAAAATCCGAGTGCGTTCTTCCTTAGGGTTGCTAAAGAACTCAGCAGGAGTTGCTTCTTCCACGATTTGGCCTTCATCCATAAAAATGATTCGATCCGCTACTTCTTTTGCAAATCCCATTTCATGGGTAACAACAACCATTGTCATGCCTTCTTTTGCAAGTGTTTTCATAACATCAAGTACTTCTCCGATCATTTCTGGGTCCAAGGCAGATGTTGGTTCATCGAATAACATTACTTCAGGTTTCATGGCAAGCCCTCGAGCGATTGCAACCCTCTGCTGTTGACCGCCAGATAGCTGAGATGGAAAAGAATCAGCTTTTTCTGGAATGCCGACTTTTTGCAAGTATTGCATTGCAGTAGCTTTTGCCTCCTCGTCGGAGATTTTTGCAACTTTCTTGGGAGCTAACGTGATGTTATCAATAACTTTTTTATGAGGGTATAGATTGAAATGTTGGAAAACCATCCCGATGTTGCGGCGTAATTTGTTAATATCTGTCTTTTTATCGTGAATGGGAATATCATTTACGATCAACTCGCCGTCAGATATTGTTTCGAGACGATTGATACAGCGGAGCATTGTGCTTTTTCCGGATCCTGAAGGTCCAAGAATAACAACTACTTCTCCACGTTCAATGGAAAGATTAATGTTTTTCAGTACGTGGAAATTTCCATAGTGTTTATTTACATTGCGAAAAAGGATCAAGTATTTTCGCCTCCTGTTACATAATAGTCTAGTTATTAATTCTATGATTTAGTACAACCTTTCAATCATCATATTATCTTAACTACAAAAAACTAAAAAATACTACAAAAAATCCGATCATATTTTGTTGAAATTAAATATGAAGGGTCAATAAAAGTTATTAATTACGCAGGGTTATCCTTTATTTTTTAAAATCTTGAGACTTAGAAAGTCCATAAATGATAGCTTGGATTTTATTGAGAAGGAAATTTTCTTTAGACAAATCAGAAGAAATCTTTAAAAAAATAATTGGGTACGAGAATAGTTTAAAAGCACCGATAGAGTTAGTTAAAACAACCGTGTTTTATCCGGATAATGGGTTCACTGCTTTTCAGAAGGAGGCAAAATCTTTTTGACAAGAATTTTATATAACTGTTCACGTGATAAAAAGTAATAGAGGAAAATGCATCTTTTTATGTGTTTAAGTGCACTCAGTATGCAAATAATCCTGAATTATTATAGAACAAAAATTTAATATGGAGTCAGGCAGCGAGCTGATAATTGTATCACTTGGATATACAAATTTCCTCATAAGTGAAACTTTTATATAAACATTTTCGTTATATATTTTTGTTAAGACATTTTGGAAAGGAACAGACCAATGTTAAATAAGCTAAAAATGTTGTATGAAAAAACAGCAATGAAGTGGCTGCTCAAAACTTCCTATTATTTTCTTATTTTAATGCTGCTGTTTTTAATTTACGGATTCCATACAGCTAATACAGGTTCATATATTTATAATGATTTTTAATGGAGAAAAAACAATGAGATTGATAGAAACAATTAAAGAATATGCGCAAACACAACCCGATACCCTTGCTTTTTTGAATGAAGAAGAAAAACTGACATACGGAGAGCTTTGGTCACAATCTGAGCGCCTTGCCGCAAGGATTCAAAGCGAGGCTTTAACAGATGCTTCTCCGATCATTGTCTATGGGCATATGAAACCGGCTATGGCGGTTTCCTTCCTGGCTTGTGTGAAAGCCGGGCATCCGTACATTCCAGTTGACGTATCGATTCCGGCAGACCGGGTTCTGAAAATCATCAACAGTTCAAAAACCGAGCTTTTACTCAATAATTCAGGCACTTTGGTTAACACGGGAGATGTCCTCATTTCTGTAGTGGAACCGGGCGTTCTTGAAGGAGACGGGGGGCCGGAGACAGATCCCGGACTCTGGGTTGATGGTGAAGATACTTTTTACATTATCTATACATCTGGAAGCACGGGAAATCCAAAAGGCGTGCAAATTTCAGCTGACAATCTTCAGAGCTTCACAGATTGGGTCACGAATGACTTTCCGGTAGAAAGCGGTCAAGTGTTCTTAAATCAAGCCCCGTTCTCCTTTGATTTATCGGTAATGGATCTTTATCCGTGCCTGCAGTCTGGGGGTACATTATGGACGGTTACGAAAGACATGATTAATCGGCCTAAACTATTGTTTAAAGCACTGAAGCAGTCGAATGTTAACGTCTGGACATCGACGCCTTCTTTCGCACAAATGTGCCTGATGGATCCCTCTTATTCGGAAGAGCTGCTTCCGGACCTGAGCTTGTTTATGTTTTGCGGAGAAACGCTGCCTGCGTCAGTCGCCAGACAGCTTAAAGAAAGATTTCCAAAGGCACGTGTTTTTAACACATACGGCCCGACCGAGGCGACCGTTGCCGTTACTTCCATCGAAGTAACAGACGACGTATTAAACAACTATTCTTCACTTCCCGTCGGTTCTGAAAAGCCCGAAACCGAAATCGTGATCATCAATGAAGACGGAACAGCCGTCCAAGATGGGGAAAAAGGCGAGATCATTATTACCGGAACCAGTGTCAGCAAAGGCTATTTAGGTGAAAAAGCGCTGACGGAAAAAGCGTTTTTTTCTTACAACGGCGCTCCTGCTTACCGCACCGGTGACGCAGGTTATAAAGAAAATGGGCAATTGTTCTTCCTCGGAAGACTTGATTTCCAAATTAAATTGCATGGCTACCGGATTGAGCTTGAGGAGATCGAATATCAAATCAAACAGTCCCGATACGTGCAGTCGGCAGTCATTACTCCATTTTATCGCGAGGAAAAAATTGAGTATCTGATCGCCATGATCGTGCCTGCCGAACATAATTTCGAAAAGGACTACCAGTTAACCAGTGCCATTAAGAAAGATTTGGGCAGCAGGCTGCCGGCCTATATGATTCCGAGGAAATTCATGTATCAAAACGAGATTCCGATGACGGCAAACGGTAAAATTGATCGCAAGAGATTAAAAGAAGAGGTAACCGTATGACGCCTTATAGTTCATTTCTATTCTTCATTATTTTAGGGATTTTATTGGCGCCGACCATCATTCTCGGACTGAACGGAAAAAGCTTTCGTTTATATAATATGCTGGTTTCCGTCCTGGTTCTGGCACTTATTTTTTCCAACAGCCTGCACGGCTTGATCATGCTGTGCCTGTTTACGCTTTGGCAGACAATTTTGATCAAAAGCTATATCGCTTACCGTCGCGAAGCGAACAGCGGCATCATATTTTGTCTGGCAGCAGCAGCTTCTATTCTGCCATTGGCGTTGTCAAAGCTGCTGCCGTTTTTCGCTGTTGACAACTGGGCAACATTTCTCGGAATCTCGTATTTAACTTTTAAAGGGGTTCAGCTCATCATTGAAACCCGCGACGGTCTCATTAAAAAGCAGCTCCCAATCAGCAGACTGCTTTATTTTATTCTCTTTTTTCCAACCATCTCATCAGGTCCAATCGACAGGTATCGCAGATTTGAGAAAGACGATCAGACGGTATGGACGAAGGAGCAATACGAAGACCTGCTTTACAAAGGAATCAATAAAATTTTTCTCGGCTTTTTATATAAGTTCATTCTTGGCTATTGCATTAATACGTATGTCATTATGACAATGCAGTATTGGACTTCCAGCAGTTTCTCGCATGGATTGGCATATATGTATGCGTACAGTCTCTATCTGTTCTTTGATTTTGCCGGCTACACGGCTTTTGCGGTCGGCATCAGTTATATCATGGGAGTCAAATCCCCTGAAAACTTTAATAAGCCGTTTATCAGCCGCAATATTAAAGATTTCTGGAATCGCTGGCATATGTCGCTTTCCTTTTGGTTCAGAGATTATGTGTTTATGCGCTTTGTCCTGTGGATGACGAAGAAAAAATGGATCACAAATAGGATGGCTGTTTCCAATATTGGATATTTGTTGCTGTTCTTGCTTATGGGCGTCTGGCACGGCCTTGCTCTTCAATACATCGTCTATGGATTGTATCACGCGCTGCTTATGGTCGGCTTTAACTTCTTTGAAAAATGGAATAAGAAATATAAATGGTGGCCGAACAATAAGTGGACGACAGCTGTCTCAGTCGTGGTGACTTTCCACTTTGTCTGTTTTGGATTTTTTATTTTCTCAGGCGAATTAATACATTAAAAGGAGATTTTTATAATGGATTTTAATCAAGAAGTACTTTTAGTTTTAGCAGAGGTATGTCAGGACGATATTGTAAAGGAAAATCCGGATATTGATCTATTCGAGGAGGGAATCCTTGATTCCTTCGGAACGGTGGAACTGCTGATTGCATTTGAAAATCACTTTAACATTACCGTGCCGATAACGGAATTCGATCGGGATGAATGGAGCACGCCAAATCAAATCATAAAGCAGTTGAATGAGTTGAGATAATGAAAAAGCGTTTTTTATTCGGGCCAATCATCTTGGCATTTTTCCTTTTTTTCACCGTGATCTTGATCCCAAAAGCATGGCTGTTAAAGCTTGTTCCTAAAGAACGCGTCGAAACTGCAGCTACTGAATTAAACCCAACGATGTTTCAGGGGATGTATCTTCAAGACAAAGCGCTTGAAGATCCGCAATATTTGCCGATTTACGGATCATCGGAATTGTCCCGGTTAGATGCATTCCATCCGTCTAACTATTTTAAAGTAAACAATCAAGGGTTCACGCCTTACCTAGTCGGAAAAGGCGGCTCACAGTCTTTGATCCATGCGATCAACTTTGCGGTACGGTCTGATCAATTAAAGGGCAAGAAAATTGTTTTCATTATTTCTCCACAGTGGTTTCAAAAAGGCGGTTCAGACGAAGCTCACTTCGCGCCGAACTTTTCGGCTTTGCAGGCTTACAATCTTGTGTTTAATCAAAATGATGATTCCGAGCTGAATAAAAAACTCATCAAACGCATGCTTAATTTTCATGCAGTGAAAAATGACGTTCTGCTTTCAGCTCTTTTTAAAGCCGAGCTCGAGCAGGACAAAGTGGCATTGTCTCTTCTGACTCCGCCGGCAAAAGCTTACCGAAGTATTCTGGAGAAAAAGGATATCTACTATTCCATCGTTAAAGGAATCAGTCCAAAGAGGACCATTTCTCAAGATGTAAAAAACAAGTCGTGGGATGAATTAAAGCAGATGGCCGAAAAGGTTGGGGCCGAAGAATCCAACAACAATGAGTTTAAAATCTCAAACGGCGTTTATAAGAGGTTGGAACCACAGCTAACAAAGCTTAAAGACCGTAAAAAAAATATGAATTATGCTGAGTCCGTTGAGTTCCATGATTTCCACCTCATGATGGATGTATTGAAAGAATCCGGTGCAGAACCACTATTTATCTTAGTTCCTGTACATGGGAAATTTTATGATTATACCGGCTTCCCAAATAAAGGTCGGACTGATTTTTATAAAAAGATAAAAAAAGAAATCGAACAAGAAGGCTTTCAAGTCGCTGATTTAACAAATCATGAATATGATCCGTATTTCTTGAAAGATACGCTCCACCTTGGCTGGAAGGGCTGGGTTTACGTTGATGAAGCGATCGAAGATTTTTATACAGACGCGCAATAAAAGTAAAGCGAATATACACTTGATTGCAATACGAAGAGTCATGCCATCCAGAAGGGAAATGGAGTGTGGACGTCTGCTTTTTACAGAAGATGAACAGTGTATCGTTGTTCTCATTATGGGGAGTTAAGCCCGGATATTTTCGGCAGATATAAAAAAGCAAAAGGAGAAAAATGCTTGATTTTTCTCCTTTTGCTTTTTTGAGCTATGAGTCATTCGCAGGTTTTCCCTCAAAAATTCCACGATTAATTGGCAAATCCCGCAATTCTATGCAAACTTTCTGCTTTCCAGATCAATTTAAAATCATTTGTAAGAGTAAGAAACTGGATGTAAAAAATAAATATAACAGTTAAATATGCGGTCATGAGGAAATTAACGCAATAGCCAACCTTTGTTTAGACATTTGCTGAAATCCACTTTTTCGCTTGGAGTTTACCATAGCTCAAGTGAGTTTTTAACATGCAACTCTTAAAGATTTACACTGCCTAATTAAATCTAATGTATACTGTTAGTATCCCTGATAACATGTGAGGATAATTTTTTTCAAGGAGATTTACAATGAAATACGATTGCTTGATTGTAGATGATGAACTTGCGTTAGCTGAGACTACGTGTGAGTATTTTAATATGTTTGATGTTAGGACAGCATTTGTAACAAGTGCGGAGGAGTGTGAGCTTTTTTTGCAGGAACATGAAACGGCAGTGATTCTTCTTGATATTAATTTAAGGGAATGTTCTGGTTTTGATTTATGTAAAAAACTGCGGCAAACGATGCAGATTCCTATTTTATTTATCAGTGCCCGTTCGAGCGATGACGATGTTTTGATCGCTTTAAATATCGGGGGAGACGATTATATTCAAAAGCCTTATAAATTAAGTATTCTCTTAGCAAAGGTCAAAGCAGTGCTCAAAAGATATGGCAGTGCTTCGAATGATCACCAGGACATCCTAACATTTGGACCAATCCAAATTGATACAAAGCTACAACGAGTCAAAGTGAATGGAGACGCCATTCACTTAAAAACGATGGAATATAAACTTCTTTCTTATTTGGCAAAGCATAAAAATCGAATCATTTCTAAAGACGAACTTTTCCAACATGTATGGGGAGATGCTTTCGTGGGAGATGGGACCCTTAACGTTCACATTCGCCACTTGCGTGAAAAGATTGAAAGTAATCCGAATGACCCGCAATTTATAAAAACAGTATGGGGAACAGGATATGTTTTAGAGGACCACGATCAATGAAACTAAAGATTACCTTGATAACAATGCTAGTTTTTTTTAGCGCAATAATTGTTTTCTCCGTGATTACGATAAGTAATAAAAATATGGCAGAAGTGGATGTTGTGGCAATCAATGATGCAGTTAAAACAATCGAAAAAAATTGGGGCCAAGTTAGTGATGAAACATTTCACAATGCTGAGTTAACACAACCATTTTTGATTACGGACCATTTAGGAAACGTAATCTATCAAACACCTGACGCGCAATTTATAGATGTATATGATTCTATAAAAAATAGGGATCTGTTTATCGATTTGCAGAAGGATAACGAATTGGTCGGAAAATTGATTATTCGCAATAATGAACAGGAACTCGTCCAGCAAATGAAATGGGAATTGCTTTTATTTGTGATTTTTTTCGTTGGTTTATTAATGCTGATAAGCATTTTTTACATTTTTTATCTGAACAAAACTTTATTGCAGCCATTTCATCAGCTTCAACAGTTTGCCGCTAATATAGCAAGAGGCAATTTCGACATCCCTTTAAATATGGAGAAGAATAATTACTTTGGTGCATTTACAGAAAGTTTTGACTTATTGCGTGAAGAGCTTGATGCTGCCCGGCAAAAGGAGTATGAATCCAATCGCAGCAAGAAAGAGCTTGTCGCGACATTAAGCCATGATATTAAGACGCCTGTTGCTTCCATTAAAGCGGTTAGTGAGTTGATGCTCATGCAAGCAAAAGATGAGAAGATAGTTAGGCAAGTGAATACGATTTATTCAAAGGCAGAGCAAATTGACTTGCTTGTGACAGATATGTTTCACGCCACTCTGGAGGAACTTCAACAATTGAAATTAAAAGTCACAGAAGTAGCGAGTGATGTGCTTGTGGAAATGATTGAAAATGTCAATTATGACCACAAAATTGAGTATGATCCTATCCCAGCTTGTATCATTTTAACGGATCCGCTGCGAATCCAGCAGGTAATCGACAATATTATCAGTAACTCATATAAATATGCAGGCACCAAAATTAAAATCGCTTCGCAGATTAATCAAGAGTACCTGGAATTGATGATTAATGATTTCGGAGCAGGGATGAGTGATGAAGAATTACCCCTAGTATTTAATAAATATTATCGCGGGGGAAATGTCGCAGGTAAAAACGGCTCCGGTCTTGGTCTATATATCTCAAAGTATTTCATGGAAAATATGGGTGGCGATATTGTCTGTTACAACCGCAATGATGGATTTACAGTCGCTTTAAAAATCAAGCTTGCATAATAATTAATAATTGGTTAAGAATTGCACAAAGATTTAATAAGGAAATGTTTTGTAAGATAAGACTGTAATCTTTTATACAGTCTTTTTTCTATGGCGAGAAGATACCAACTTTAATATAAAGGGAGATGCGCACGGTGACAAAAACAATCATTAGAACGGAGAAATTGTGTAAAACCTTCTCAAGTGGTGGGATTCAACAGCATGTATTAAAAAATCTTGATATACGTATCGTTGAAGGGGATTTTACCATAATCATGGGCAGCTCGGGTTCTGGAAAATCAACGCTGCTTTACGCTATTAGCGGGATGGATAAACCAACTTTAGGCGAAATTGATTTTGCCGGTCAAAAATTAACTAAGTTCAGCAATGATCGACTGGCTATATTTAGAAGAAATCACTGCGGCTTTGTTTTTCAACAGATTTATTTACTAGACAATATGAGCGTACTCGATAATGTGTTGGCGAGCGGTCTTTTAGTTAATAAAAATAAACGGGAGCTTGTTAAAAGAGCAAAAGAGTTACTTCTTCAAGTAGGAATTAATGAAAATTCATGGTCTAAATTTCCAACTCAATTATCTGGGGGTGAGGCTCAGCGTGTTGGAATTGTCAGAGCGATCATTAACAATCCGAAAATACTGTTTGCAGATGAACCAACAGGGGCATTAAACTCATTATCTAGTAAAAATGTTTTAGACGTATTCTCAGAGATAAATCGCTCTGGACAAAGTATCGTTTTGGTCACCCATGACGTAAATACGGCCCTGCGTGGAAATCGCGTTATCTATTTAAAGGACGGGGTCATTTGTGGCGATTTACAACTAGGTTCTTACAGTGACGATGACAATCTCGAACGTCATGAAAGACTGAAAGAGTTCCTTGCAGAAATGGGGTGGTAATGTGAAAATACTGAATCTAGCGCTGGCGAATATTAGAAAAGGTAAATCGGCTACAGCTTCTTTGTTTATTTTTGTTTTAGTGGCTTCATTATTACTCAATATTGGACTAATGGTTGTTACACAGGTTAATCCTTTTTTTGACGATAAAGTTGATCAGTTAAAGGATCCCCATGCCATGTTTGTTATCAACAAGGAAAGCTATCATCCTTCCCGCAGTGAATATTTAGAGGACTATCAAGGGGTAACAGAGACGGAAAAGGAAGATGTTATCCATATGGAGAATTCCACTTATAAATATGGTAATGGTGAATTGAATAGCAGTGCGGTTATTTTTAATGCAGATGCCGAACGTAACATAGGTGCGCCGAGGTTTATTGAAAAATTAGATTCTCCAGGCACCAATGATATTTTTGTTCCATACAGCTTTAAAACAGATGGGGGTTATCAACTGGGGGATCAGTTTACCTTAACATCACAAAATAAGGACTATGAATATCGGATTTCTGGATTCTTTGAGACGACGATGATGGGTACGAACAATATAGGCGTAATGAAATTTATGCTACCGGAAACCACTTACCGCAAATTAGCGAGTGAATTGGACAATCGTTCAGAAGCGTTGCTGTTATCTGTGATCATGGAGGATAAAACAGAGTCCTCCCAGCTAAGCAACGATTTTATGAAGGAAGTTCAACTTTCTCAAAAGGATAAAGCGGGAGCGTATATTTTTGGATTGGATATCGAAATGGTTAAAAATGTGAATACATTAACGATTAATATTGTCGCAACAATATTAGTTGCTTTTGCAGCCATTATTGTACTTGTGTCACTAATTGTGATTAGATTCCGCGTTTCCAATAATATAGAAGATGGGATGGGGAATATTGGAGCTCTTAAAGCGATTGGCTATACAAGCGGACAAATTCTTTTATCCATTATTCTGCAGTTCATCTTAATCGCCCTTTGTGCGAGTGGAGTAGGGGTCGTCCTATCCTATGGATTAATGCCCCTTTTCGGCAATATTATCTCGTCCTTATCTGGATTAATATGGGTACAAAAATTAGATATTTTTATTAACTTGGTCAGTATTGTTCTTATTGTTTTTTCCGTAGTTATCGTTACCTTATTTTCAGCTTATCGAGTACGTAAAATTTTACCGGTTGCGGCACTTCGAGGAGGTATTCAAACGCACAGTTTTAAAAAGAATTACTTTCCTTTGGAAAAGACAGGCGGCGATCTTCATTTCGTCCTTGCGATTAAATCGACGTTAGCAAATGCAAAGCAAAATATGATGATCCTCCTCATTGTTATTGCTTTGACCTTTGCCACAGTTTTTTCAGCAGTACTGTATTATAACATTGGTTCAGATAAAACAGCATTCGTAAATATATTTGGTGCAGAACCTGCAAATTTGATGATCACGGTTAAGGCGGATGCAGACATAAAGGAGCTTTTGCACAATATCCAGCAAATGGACCATGTTCAGAAAGTAAATATATTCGATTTAATTGAAACAAAGATTGAAGATCAAATAGTCTATACAAATATTACTGATCACTATAATCAATTAGAAAATAATATCGTCTATGAAGGGCGGCAGCCAAAGCATGAAAATGAAATAGCACTTTCATGGGTTGTCTCCGAACAAATCAACAAGGGCATTGGCGATATGGTTGAATTGGAATACGGGACAGAAACAAGTTCATTTCTCGTAACGGGAATCAGTCAGTCTATCGGTAATTTGGGGCAGGTAGCAGCGGTGACAATGGAAGGGATACAACGATTGCAATCAGACTATACAGGTACTTCCCTTTACGTCTATTTAGATGGAATATCGAATAAAGATTTTGTTAAAAATGTTCAAAATCAATACGGAGAGCAAATCATTGAAACGCTGGATATAGATGAAAATATTGAGAGCCAAACAGGGATGTATACCGCTGCAGTGCTTGCGCTTATGCTCTTAGTGTTATTGATTACGATTTTAGTCGTTGTGTTGATTCTCTATTTAGTGATCAGGACGATGATTATTAAGCGAAAAAAAGAGTTTGGGGTCATGAAAGCATTAGGTTATTCAACCCTGCAGTTAATGAATCAAATATCAATTAGTTTTCTACCAGTGATAACGATCGGCGTTGCTTTAGGTGGAGTCCTTGGGTACTTTTTCACAAATCCTATGCTATCCGTCTTACTATCGGGTGCAGGGGTTAAACGCTTGGAATTTACCATTCATTTGCCTATTATTATCTTAATTTGTAGCAGCATTCTGATTTTAGCCTATATTGTTTCTTTGCTCGTTTCACGGCGAATTAAAGCAATTTCAGCGTATGCGTTAATGACAGAGTAAAGTTTTGCCCGGAAATTATCCGTCTGCTAAACTATTTTGTTGCCCGGCATAGTGAGAAGGCGTAAAAGCTATTAAAGTAACAGAACATACTACAGTTCAAATTGTTGTGTTGAAACAAAAGTAAAAATAGTCTAAATTTAAGTTATGAAAGCTTTAAATATTCTGAAATATTAACATAGAGTTAATAGGCAGGAGGAACAGCGATGAAGAATGAGATTGTTAATTATATGGAAGTAGCGACGTCTGATTTTTCCTTTAAAAAAGGGGTCCGCCTTGAAGCTTATCAAACAGAGGTGATTGCAGGACATTTTGATATAGACCGTACGAGGGCAAGTAGAATACTAAATGATCTAACGAAAGAACATATCTTAATAAAAATTAATACTCGCCCTGTATGTTTTTTTCATAGAGAGACACTAGAAAAACAATATGGACAAATTAAGAAATCAATATATGAAAGCTTGGATGCTTTTGAGAAGGAAATGTCTTCAGACAAATCTGAGGAAATCTTCAAAAGGTTAATTGGGTATGAGAAGAGTTTAAAGGAACCGATAGAGCAGGTTAAAACTGCCGTCTTATACCCTGATAATGGGCTACCTTTATTATTTCTTGGTCCTACTGGAGTAGGTAAAACTTTTCTCGCGAGAATTTTATATGACTATTCACGTGCGAAAAAAGTAATCGAAGATCATGCTCCCTTTTATGTATTTAATTGTGCCCAGTATGCAAATAATCCGGAACTTTTATCAAGCTATCTATTTGGCCATGCGAAAGGGGCCTTTACAGGGGCCTTAAAGGACCAAATTGGCCTCATTGAGCAGGCCCATAATGGCATATTATTTTTAGATGAGGTTCATCGTTTGAATAAAGAAGGGCAAGAAAAATTATTTACCTTTATGGATCAGGGAATATTTACTCGATTAGGCGAAACTAGTGTTGTGAGGAAATCAAAGGTTCGCCTCGTTTTTGCTACAACAGAAAGTCTATCTGTTTTTTTAGATACTTTTATAAGAAGAATTCCTATTACAGTCAATGTTCCTAGTTTAGATGAAAGAGGGCAAGACGAAAAAAATCAATTTATTCACCATTTCTTTATGGAGGAGAGCAAACTACTTGGTTTTCCAATTGAAGTAACAAATAAGACGCTTGATATCTTAAACAAGTATCATTACACCGGTAATATTGGCGAGTGTAAAAATATGATTAAATATGCTTGTGGATTCGCCTATTCCAAGAAGTCTAGTACAACAGATAAAATACATGTAACTCTTAAAGACTTACCAAAAGACATATATAAAAAGTCGCCGCAACTTTTTAACCATTATGCTGCAAGGGAAGGAAGTATTCTATTTTCACCTGATAGTAAGCCGTTTAATTATGTTCATGAAATGAAGATTTCACTGATTGAGCAAACCTTTCAAAATTGTCTCAATTACTACCAAAAATTTGCGAATCAAATTTGGAATGAATCTGTCCTGATTGACAAATGTACAGATGAAATTACAGCAATGATGGATAAATTAATATTCGAACGGCCGAATGAATCAAAAAATTTAATGATGGAGTTCACTTTATCAACGGTGCAAGATATTTTTAGATATTTGGAAGTGAACTATAATGTGAAGTATGATGGAAATAGCGTTTATACATTGTCGTCCTATTTGTTTTTCAAGTCAATTCCTTTTCAGTTAACAAAACAGGAACAGCATATATCAGAATTAATGCTTCAGTTTATTAAGGAGTATTACAAAACTGAGCATTCAATTGTCACAAAGCTTATGTTCATTATTGAAAAACGATTGGATATAAATTTATATATGGAAGATATTATTTTAATGACATTGTTTTTTTGTAAGGCAAAGATTAAGAATTTCAATAATCGAGTTAAAGCGATGATTGTAGCTCATGGTTATGCCACTGCCAGCAGCATTGCCAATGTATGTAACCGGTTATTAGGAATCAATGTTTTTGATTCGATTGATATGCCGGTAGACGCAACTGTACGAGACATTACGAAAAAGATGCTTCAATATATGGAGGAGCAGGATACAACCTCTGGACTTGTTGTATTAGTAGATATGGGGTCACTAAGCTTGATACATGAACATATCAAAGATGCCATTGATGGTCCACTTCTCTTTATAGATCAAGTATCAACTCCAGTCGCCTTAGAAATTGGAAATCATTTAATTCAAGGTAAGTCCGTAGAAGAAATCATAAGCCCCATTAAGGAGTTTGTGCAGCCTAACATCAATTTGTATTATCCAACAAAAGGAAGAGAGTACGCGATCATTACTTCCTGTTTTACTGGAATAGGGACCGCAACCCAAATTCAAGAGCTCCTTTCAGAAAGTATTGAAGATTTACTGGAGATAAAAGTAGTGGCACATGATTATGATCGATTAAGAAAGTATGGAAAAGCAGAAGCACCGTTACGAATTTATGATGTGCTTGCCATAGTAGGAACTGCCAATCCAGAGATTGAAGGAATTAACTTTATCTCATTAGAGGATATTATTTCGGGAGAGGGAGAAGATGATGTATTTCGTATATTTGGCAAAATTGCCGATGCAGAAACAATTCGTCAAGTGAACGATCGGATCATAATGAACTTCTCACTAAGTAGAGTGATTGATTCTTTAACAATTCTGGATACAGAGAAGATCATCCGCAAAGTTGAGGTAGGGATTATTCAATTAGAAAAATTGATGGGGCAAAAACTTCCTAATGATAAAAAAATCGCTCTTTTTGTTCATGTTAGCTGTATGATTGAACGCTTAATTAGAAAAGCACCAATTACTGAATACCCAAATATGAGTGAATTTGAATCTAATCACACTGATGAAATCCTGCTAATTAAAAATGCCTTTAGTGTGCTAGAAGAAAATTATAGTGTGAAGATGACGTTAGCAGAGATTGGCTACATTTTTAATATTATTCAATCTAATTTGCTTGAGAGAAAGAAATTAATATAATATCAGACTGCTGGCAAACGCTCGCTTTCTTTGTTGCTTCGCCTTGTCCGGTGCCATTACTTATTATAGTAAACACTGCTCCTCCCAAGGCTTCGCTCTGTGATTCGACAAACGATTTCGCTCAGTCTGAAGGGAAACGGCTATCTATTTATGAATTGTCTACATTCTGATAATATTTATTATTTTTTAAAAAGCATGTCACTAGTTGGCATGCTTTTTGCATTATCAATATCTGAAAAATAAAAAAATGATATGGGGGTTGGAAATGAAGCACTTTTTAATCGCCACTCACGGAGAACTTTCGAAGTCATTTATTGAAACAGTGGAGATGATTGCTGGAAAGTCGACTAATGTTTCTTATTTTGGAATGACGAAATTAAAATCCGGTGATACGGCGAAAGCAGAATTAAGAAAAATATTAAAAAACAAAAAGGAAGATGAGCACTTTATTGTATTGACAGATATTTTTGGAGGAAGTGTTTCTAATATTTGTACGGAACTACTTCTGGAAAATGACGATTTTGATATTATCACAGGTGTAAATTTACCAATGATGCTGTCCATGATTTTAGCAGACGCGGATCTGGGTGTGGAAGAAACGATCAGTCAAGGTATTGCGGCGGCCCAGGAAGGAATTATTCATATTAACAGATTTATAGAAAAGCAGAAGGGATGTGCAAACGATGATCTCATTATTACGGATTGATGACCGTTTGATACATGGCCAAGTGGCATATGGATGGACTTCGGCACTTGGAGTAAACGTTATTCTGGTAGTGAACGATGAAGCACAAAAGGATCAAATGAAGGCAATGGCTCTAAACCTTGCGAAACCAAACAATGTAAATTTGTATATTCGCGGTGTTAAAGAATCTGGAGAAATTGTTGAAAAATTTGCTGGTTCTAAAAAAAGCAATGTCCTAGTTCTTGTAAAAAATACGGATGATGCCTTGTCTCTTGTGAAAAATTCCGGCGGCGTTATAAAAGAAGTAAATGTTGGTGGACTCCGATATGCAGAGGGAAAAAAGAAACTAACAGATTTAATAGCAGTTGATGAGCAGGATCTTTCTAATTTTAAAGAAATGGAAAAATTAGGAGTCAAATTGGAATTTAGGATGCTGCCGCGAGATAAGAAAAAAGGACTGGACGACCTAATCTAAAATAGAGAAATTGAGGTGAGAAAATGGTAGCGCAGGCAATTATGTTAGGGATTATTGCTGGTATTGGAATACTGGATAGCCGCATTTTTGGTGTCTTGATGTTGGAGCGCCCTCTCGTTACTGGATTTCTAGTTGGATTGGTTTTAGGAGATGTTCAACAAGGGGTTTTAATAGGAGCGCAATTAGAATTAATTTGGATGGGAATAGCCGGAATTGGTGCAGCAACACCGCCAGATGTAGTAACAGGGGGTGTGCTAGGAACAGCGTTTGCCATACTCTCCGGTCAAGGAGCAGAGGTTGCTTTAGTTCTTGCAGTTCCTATAGCAGTACTGGCCCAATCTTTAGGTGTATTAGTCAGAATCATAAATACCTATTTTATGCATAAAGCGGATAAATTTGCTTTAAAGGCAGATTTCCGTGGTGTCACATTGATGATGTGGATTCCACCGATACTCTTCTTTCTCAGTGTGTTCATTCCAACGTTTTTAGCCATCATTTTAGGTGCTGAGCAAGTGAAAAACCTAATAGAAGCGGTACCGGAAACAATTCTCGGTGGTTTGAAGGTTGCTGGAAATCTGTTACCTGTAGTTGGTTTTGCTTTACTAATGGATATGCTGTTCTCAAAAAAGATGGCTGTATTTTTCTTCTTAGGATTTTTGGCAGCGTCTTACACAAGTTTAGATATTACAGCGATTGCCCTATTCGGAGCGTGTATTGCTGTGGTGATCTATATCGTTATAAACAATAACAATGGCAATCAAGGACATCAAGAAAAGGAGAGTTACAATAATTTAACAGAGGGAGAGATTGATTTTGAGTAGTCAGAAGAAAGTAACGAAACGTGAACTACGCCAAGTATTTTGGAGATCATTTGCCCTCCAGGGAGCTTTCAACTACGAACGAATGCAGAATTTAGGGTATGCCTATGCAATGATTCCGGTAATTAAGAAATTGTACGAAAAACATGATGATCAAGTAAAAGCACTTAATAGACATCTTGAAATATTTAATACAACTCCTGCTGTTTCCACAACGATTATGGGAATCTCTGCAGCAATGGAGGAACAAAATGCGAATGATTCAAATTTTGATTCTAACTCAATCAATGCAGTAAAGGCGTCTCTAATGGGACCGCTCGCAGGAATCGGCGATTCGCTTTTTTGGGGAACATTTCGCATTATCGCTGCTGGTATCGGTGTTTCGCTTGCAACACAAGGTAACATTTTTGGTCCAATTTTATTTTTAATTCTATATAACATACCTCACCTATTTTTAAGGATAGCTGGGTTAAGGATGGGATATCGTGTTGGGGTGAATTCACTTGAAAGAATTCAAAAGGAAGGGTTAATGGAAAAGATTATGTCCATGACTACAACTGTTGGATTGCTTGTAGTTGGCGGAATGGTAGCGACAATGTTAAATATAACCACTCCTCTTGAATTTGATATGAATGGAGCAAAGGTAGTAGTTCAAGATATATTCGATCAAATATTGCCGAATGCCCTGCCATTACTAGGAACATTCATTGTCTACGGTTTAATGAAAAGGAAAGTGAGTATTACAAAATTAACTCTTGGAATTATCGTTGCGGGAATTTTCCTTCATTGGATTGGATTATTATAAGTTGAAAGGATGTTAGAATAATGAGAATACAAGATTATTTGCAAGAAACCCCAGGAAAAATGAAAGAAATCATTGGCCATGCCGATCAGTTATTTGCCGAAGTGAGAAAAGAGAGCTTTGATAGAATTGTTGTTACTGGTTCAGGAACAAGTTATCATTCAGGGCTTCAAACTCAAAAATTAATGCAGGCTGTAACAAAAATTCGAGTTGACGTCTACTACCCTTTTGCCATTAACCAGGATACATTTCTTGGTGATGCTTCTAGAACTCTTGTGATAGGAATTTCACAAGGTGGTAGCAGCTATTCAACTTATAATGCGATGAAATTAGCAAAAGAAGCTGGCTGTAAAATTGCTTCGATGGCTGGTAAAAAAGAGGCGCTAATTGATGAATTAGCAGATTTTACCCTTACTGTTGAATGCGGTGATGAAAAAGCGGGTGCAAAAACAAAGGGATACTATTGTACAAAGTTAAATTTAACATTATTTGCTTTTCAGTACGCTAGAGAAAAAGGAGTTTTATCTGAAGAAGCGTATCAACAAGAGATTAAAGCAATTGAAAAAAATGCTGATCATTTCCTTAAAATATACGACACTTCTCTTCAATGGATTAAGAAGAATAAAGAAAAGCTATCACAAGCTAAGGATATCAGGGTAATTGGCACAAGTGAGATTTACGGCGATACGTTGGAAAGTGCCCTAAAGCTGCTTGAAACGATAAGGATCCCGGTAACAGGCTATGAATTTGAAGAATTTATTCATGGTATTTATAATGCGATAAATGAAGATTCAACAATTATTATCCTTGATACGGGAGTAGAGAAAAGAGTTCAAAAAATGATTGAGGTACTCTCTGAATGGACTGAGCATATTTATGTGATTGGCTCTGATATAGACGATCATGAACAGAACCTCAAGGCAGATTTTATTAACCATCCATACTATAGAACCTATGAATATATTATTCCTGTTCAGTTAATATGTGCAGAAATACCAAGTTTAAAAGGTGTAGATCCGAGTATCCCGAAAGACCCTCAATTTCATAAAAAACTTGGAAGTAAAAAACTATAATACATCTTTCTTGAGCGGGGTGCCTGGTATTTCTGGCACCCTTGTTCTTGGAGGGTAACGAAATGATTTGGAGTGAAGAATATGTTAGAAAGGCAGTATAAAATCATCGACCGTGCCGGTCTCCACGCAAGACCTGCTACGAAACTTGTACAAACTGCAAATAAATTTAAATGTACGATAACGTTAGAATACAAAGGTAGGGAGACAAATTTAAGATCGATAGTCGGGTTAATGACCTTAGGGGTAGTTACAGGAGAACATATAAAGATTAAAACTGCGGGGACGGACGAGGTTGAGGCGATAGAGTTTATCGAGAGCACCTTAAAAAAGGAAGGAATATGCGAATAAATCGATGTGACCCAAGTAGTTCCCCCTTTTTATTGACCGTATGTTTTCATGGTATTTCTATGAAGTTTTTTAAGGGAACTACAGTATATAACTTGGTTTAGGAGCCTTTTTAGGTTCCTTCTTTTATTTTATACACGGAAAGAAACTAATATGGATATGCACCTGAATTATCTTTTTGTACATAAACTAGCGTTGAAACAATGAAGGGAGAGATTAATAAATGGACAGAGCGACTTTAGCTTGGCATGAAACACTTGAAATGCATGAATTGGTGGCTTTTCAATCTATCGGTTTAATGAAAATTAAAATGGGGTTAAAAAATATCCAAGATCAACATTTGAGAAGGATTTACCTGCAAACAATAAAAGAGCTGGAATTGAACTTAAATGAACTTCTTCAATTTTATCCTTATGCTCCTCATCCTGGTCCAACAAGTGAATATCGGATCACAGATAGCTTCTCAGCAGGGGATTTATTATCTTTTTCAAAAGCAGCGGTAAGAAACTACGGAGTAGCTATTACAGAAACGGCTACCCCAGCTTTAAGAGAGGTGTTGCAAAAACAGCTAAATCAAGCTATAGCTTGTCACGAAAGGATTTTTAATTACATGTATCAAAACGGGATGTATCCTTCCTATGACTTAAATAAACTTCTTCAAAATGATATGATGCTTGCAAAAAATGCGATTTCGATGTAGCTAGCGGAAATAGCAGCTTATATTGTCGAAGGGATTGTGAGGGCAATATTAAAAGAAACCCCTCATGGCAACAAGAGGGGTTCCTTAAGCATTATTATTTAACTGCTAATTGAACAGCTTTTTTCTCGCTATTTTTAACGTCGAAGCGATCAGCGTTCATGATTTTTACCCAAGCAGCAATGAAGTCACGTACGAACTTTTCTTTGTTGTCGTCTTGTGCATAAACTTCAGCAAGGGCACGTAGAACAGAGTTTGAACCAAATACGAGGTCAACACCTGTTGCAGTGCGTACAAGTTCACCAGTTTGGCGATTGCGACCTTCAAATACATCGTTACCTACTGGAGTCCATTTCACATTCATATCAAGTAAGTTAACGAAGAAGTCATTCGTTAGTGTACCAACACGGTCAGTGAATACGCCGTGCTTTGTTCCACCGAAGTTTGTACCAAGAACACGCATACCGCCGATTAGGACAGTCATTTCAGGAGCTGTTAAGCCTAGAAGTTGTGCCTTGTCTACAAGTAATTCAGCAGAAGCTACACTGTACTGTTGCTTTTGATAGTTACGGAAACCATCAGCTACTGGCTCAAGTACGGCAAAGCTTTCTACATCAGTTTGTTCTTGAGTCGCATCTCCGCGTCCTGGAAGGAATGGAACTGTAACGTCAAAGCCTGCATCTTGTGCAGCTTTTTCAACCGCAGCACTACCACCAAGCACGATTAAGTCAGCTAAGCTAACTTTCTTTTCTAAATGAGCTTGAATTCCTTCAAGTACAGTTAGAACTTTTTCAAGTTGTTCTGGTTGGTTTACTTCCCAGTTTTTTTGAGGCTCAAGACGGATGCGAGCTCCGTTTGCTCCACCACGCATGTCAGAGCCACGGAATGTACTTGCAGAAGCCCAAGCTGTTGTTACTAGTTCGCTAATTGTAAGTCCTGAGTCAAGAATTAATGTTTTAATTTTAGCAATTTCTTCTTCAGTTAGTTCGTAATCAACTGTTGGAACTGGATCTTGCCAGATGAAATCTTCCTCTGGAACTTCTGGACCTAAGTATCTAGCTTTTGGACCCATGTCACGGTGGATTAATTTGAACCACGCTTTTGCAAATGCATCAGCAAACTCATCTGGGTTCTTATGGAAACGACGAGAAATTTTTTCGTATTCTGGATCATGACGTAACGCAAGGTCAGTCGTAAACATAATAGTTGGGACTTTTTTGGAAGAGTCATGTGCATCTGGCGCAAGATCCTTTTCATCAGGATCCACTGCCATCCACTGCCATGCTCCAGCAGGACTCTTCGTTAACCACCATTCATATCCAAATAATAGATCAAAGTAGCCATTATCCCATTGTGTAGGATTAGCAGTCCAAGCGCCTTCAAGACCACTAGTGATCGTGTCACTGCCTTTTCCGCTGCCGTAAGAGTTCTCCCAACCTAAACCTTGTGCTTCAAGTGGAGCAGCCTCTGGCTCGGGACCTACATGAGCAGCATCGCCTGCACCGTGTGCTTTACCGAAAGTATGCCCACCAGCAATCAATGCAACTGTTTCTTCATCATTCATACCCATGCGCCCGAACGTTTCGCGAATATCACGAGCGGCAGCAATTGGATCTGGCTTACCGTTAGGACCTTCAGGATTTACATAGATTAGACCCATCTGCACGGCTGCAAGTGGATTTTCAAGCTCACGATCACCTGTGTAACGCTTATCGTCTAACCACTCTTTTTCAACACCCCAGTAGATATCTTCTTCTGGATGCCAAATGTCTGGACGACCAGCACCAAAACCGATAGTTTTTAACCCCATATCTTCTAATGCAACATTACCAGCTAAAACGAGTAAGTCTGCCCAAGAGATTTTGTTACCATATTTTTGCTTAATAGGCCATAATAGGCGACGTGCTTTATCAAGGCTAGCGTTATCTGGCCAACTGTTAAGAGGAGCAAAACGCTGATTGCCAGAATTTCCGCCACCACGGCCATCACCGATACGATATGTACCAGCAGCATGCCAAGACATACGGATGAAGAATGGACCATAATGACCATAGTCAGCTGGCCACCAATCTTGGCTGTCTGTCATTAACTTTTTAAGATCGTTTTTGAGAGCATCGTAATCTAATTTCTTAAATTCTTCTGCATAATCAAAGTCTTCTCCCATAGGATTAGATTTTTTATCATGCTGATGCAGAATGTTTAAGTTTAATGCATTTGGCCACCAATCAGTATTTGTTGTACCGCTAGTTTTTGGACTAGTAGCACCTCCATGAAATGGGCAGCCTTCAATGTTTGCACTGTTTTTGTTGTCCATTACTCTTCTCTCCTTTTAAATATATTTATTTATGAATCTAGTCGAAACTAGAACATAATAATAATTATTATTATGTAATCATTATATTAATCTATTTCAAAAAAGAAAAGCAATAACCCTTATAAAATAAAAAAATATTAGAAAGCTAATAGTGGCGAGGGACAGGAGAATCATAAAAAAAGCGAATAACGATAGAATTGAGGTATGTAAACGGTAATGGGTGTTTATAAATTCTCAAATTGTTGAGAATGAGAACGTTTTACTTGAAAAATTTGGCTTTGTATGTCGGTGCTGATTTTTAACTTATCTCGTGTGAAACACTGGTCTTAATACGAAACGAGCCAAAAATTTAATAGAAATGAATAGTCTTATGTGGTGTTGGTAAATTTTTACCGAAGAATGATTACATTTATATAATAGTTCATTAAAGGTTGTAACTCAACAATTAAACTGCTTCATTTGATAACATTTCATGGAACATTCAGTATATTAAAGGAGAATTTATTTTCTTGCTATAAAAACGTCTTTAAATACAAGTTGACAGGTAGGAATAATATGATTTATACTTTGAATTACTTATTAACGGAGGTAATACTTTCGAAAAGCCGACAGGGGAGGGAGCGCTATGAAGGAGAGATATCCGGTTATCGCTGGAGCGGAAGCTTTTTTTCTAAAAGGTAATGAGATAGGGATATTGCTAACACACGGATTTATGGGGACACCACAAAGTGTTCAATATTTAGGAGAAAAGTTTTTTGAATTAGGTTATTCCGTATTTGCGCCTAGATTAACAGGGCATGGTACACATTATCAAGATTTGGAGAATGCTACGTACTCTGATTGGTTCTCAGAAATTGAAAAGGGGTATCTAATTTTAAAAGAACATTGTTCGATTGTATTTGTGATAGGACAATCAATGGGAGGCACTTTAACCCTTTGGTTGGCAAATAAATATAATGATATAGAGGGAATCGTGCTGATTAATCCAGCACTGACGCTACCAAGTTATGAAAAATGGAGCGGAAAATCAACTCCGAGATATATAAAGGAGAGCGCACCAGATATTAAGCTTGAGGGCGTTCAAGAAATTACGTATTCTAAAGTTCCCCTTAAAGCAATCCATCAATTGCAAAAATTAATGAAAAAAACACCAGAGCTCCTGCCTACCATCACCACTCCAATATTAGCCTTTAAATCATCCATCGATCATGTTGTCCCACCTGAAAATACGGAATATATATGTGAACGGATTGGTTCCAGAGAAAAGAGAGTAGTCACACTTCATAATTCCTACCACGTTGCCTCTATGGATCATGATCGGAACCAAATCGTTTTACACACTCATAATTATATTCTGGTAAAATTGAAGGAAAGTGAGAAAAAATCATCTTAAGTAAAAGGAGGGGATCATTTGTTTTTTCCTTCAAAGAAGGATTGGTGGATGGGCATAATCATTTGGTTTTGTAGTGCCGTCTCTATCTTCTTACCGATATTTTCCTTAGACTTTGGGGCTGATCGATTAGCTGACATAGGAGTCGCAACCTTGATTAGTATTATACTTTTATTTCTTGTGGGCACTTTATTAATCTGGATTTGGTTTAAAACAGGGTACTGGATAAAAGAATCTATTCTGAAAGTTGAATTTGGGCCGATAAAAAAGGAAATTAACATTAACGAGATTACAAGCATTAGAGCGGCAAGAAATCCGTTTACTGCTCCAGCCCTGTCACTAGACAAGATTGAAATTAATTATGCTAGATTTCAGACGATAGCTGTCTCTCCAAAAAATAAGAAAGAATTCGTCCGGCAATTATTAATGAAAAACCGACATATTAAAGCAGATAACCATTTTGATGATTTCATGGAATAATAATGTGAGTTATTCAATTACTCACAAACTTTTTTAAAAATAATTCATACTTTACCAATAGGTTTTAATGTATTATAGTAGTTAATGTTGTTTAATAACATTAAGGAGGAGACCAATTTGAATACATTTCTTGTTATTGTGAATATCGCTATTCTTTTAGCACTCATTGTTGGTTTATATATCATGCAAAAGAAACATGTGAAATTCTCTAAACGAGTTTTTGCTGGACTTGGCCTGGGTATTTTATTCGGGATTATCATCAATCTTTTATATGGCACATCTTCAGATGTAACCGGGACAACGATTCAATGGTTTAATATCGTCGGTTCTGGATACGTTAGCTTGCTGCAGATGGTTGTGATGCCGCTAGTTTTTATTTCGATCATTGCAGCATTTACGAAAGTGAGTGTTTCCAAGAATCTTGGCAAAATTAGCCTTTACGGAATTGGGATTTTATTAGTGACAACAGGAATTGCCGCGGCAATTGGAATCGGCGCTGCTCTTGGTTTTGGTTTAGAAGGCGTGCAACTGCAAGCAGGAGATGCCGAGAATGCACGAAATGAGGCGCTCGTTGAGCGAGTGGCAACAGTTGAAAATATGACAATTCCTGAGCAGATTTTGTCCTTCATTCCGACGAATCCATTTGCAGATTTAGCAGGTTCCCGTTCAACATCGACGATTGCTGTCGTTATTTTTGCATCATTCATTGGAATTGCTTATTTAGGTGTAAGGCGAAAGCAGCCGGAACAGGCAGAATTGTTCGCCAAAATTGTGGATTCTTTATATGCGATTGTGATGCGCATCGTAACATTAATTTTACGTATTACTCCATATGGTGTGTTGGCGCTAATGACAAAAGTAGCCGCAACTAGTGACTATGCAGCAATCGTGAATTTAGGAAAATTTGTCGTTGCTTCTTATGTGGCATTAATAGCAATGTTCCTTGTCCATTTATTAATGATTAGTCTGGCTAAATTAAGCCCGGTTACGTATGTGAAAAAAGGTTTGCCTGCATTAACTTTTGCTTTCACATCTCGCTCAAGTGCAGGTACTTTACCGTTAAATATTAAAACGCAAACTGATGGATTTGGAGTATCTCCGGGAATAGCTAATTTTGTTGGTCCATTTAGTTTAACCATTGGGCAAAATGGATGTGCAGGAATTTATCCGGCCATGCTGGCAGTTATGGTAGCACCAACTGTCGGGATCAACCCGCTAGATCCTGGCTTTATCCTTTCATTGATCCTTGTCGTTATCATCGGTTCGTTTGGAGTTGCCGGTGTAGGAGGCGGAGCAACATTTGCTTCTTTAATCGTACTTTCAGTTCTAAACCTACCTGTAGCGATTGTGGGTCTATTAATTTCGGTCGAACCGCTTATTGATATGGGCCGTACAGCATTAAATGTAAGTGGTAGTATGACATCCGGTGTCTTAACTGGAAAAATTACAGGCGAATTTGATGAAAAAGTGTACAATGATAAAGGTGGCTTAGACGAAGTGGTCGAAGCATAAAAGAAGAGGAAGGGAAGGCAAAAATAAGCGCCTTCCCTTTTGTGTTTTTTGAAGACACTCTAAAGTAGCTGGCGGATTCAGGATGTTGAAAGCTACTGTCAAGTGAAAATCTGAAGGTTGATCTGAGACCTTATCGAATCCCCATGGTGAGTTTATTATGAGGACAGAAAATGGTAAAGATCCTCCCATTCGTGTCCAAATGAGAATATGTTGTAAAGTTAATTGAGGAGGAAGGTCGATAAACTTTTGAAGTTTCCTTTGAACTTGAGTTATCCCCAAAACAGTTAGCTGTTGGGTTTCTGATTACATGCAGGATTTATAAATTGAATAATAATGAAACCCTTTAAAGGGATAATAATAATTTTAAACAGTTTAGATGCAACTACATTTTTATAAAGACCATGATTACAATTTTGTGAGCATGGTCTTTTTTTTACGAAACCCTTGTAATAGTGTGTGAAGGGGGTTTTTAGTAAATTCTCTTATTAAAATATTTTTGTAACTGTTAAAATTTTATTTTAATTTTATATAATGCGTGGTATGATTTCTATATCAAGATACTATTCTAGAAATATATTTTTTAACTTTATATGTAAACGATTGCAAAAGGATGTGACATGTATGGAAAAAGGTAACAACGTTCAAGTATTCGATTTGGCGAAACGGACAGCAGATATGCTTGTAAAAATGTTTGGTCAGCGTTGCGAGGTTGTTGTCCATGATTTCAAGGATTTAAAAAAATCTTTAATCTATATAGCGGGTAATGTCACGAATAGAAAGATTGGTTCACCTATTACTGATCTTGTTCTAACTGAGCTCAGAAAAGACCCGGCTGAGATTGAAGATATCCCCAATTACAAAACACAGGCACGTAATGGAACACTATTAAAATCAGCAACTGTATTTTTACGTGATGCACAAAAAAGGGTGATTGGAGCACTTTGCATCAACTATGATATTTCGCAGATGATGATCAACGTCGGAGAACTGGAGGAGTTTCTCTCCTTTAATGTAGCAGATGATAAATCCGAAAACTTCCACAGTACTGTGCAAGATGTCATACACGATATGGTTCACCAAGTTTTAACAAACTTCAAGAAAGCGCATACACAACTGACTTTAGAAGAAAAAATTGAATGTGTACGTTTGTTGGAAGAAAAAGGTGCCTTTTTAATAAAAGGTTCTACTGAATATTTAGCAAGCGTACTTGGAGTTTCGAAGTTTACAATTTATAACTATCTGAACAAAATAAGGACTCAAAATGAGTATCATCTTGAAGAAGAAACAAATGAATAACTGGGGGTAAAGCAGATGGATATTATTAAGGGTACAGCACTTTTATTATTAGTTTTAGCAGGTTTTTCACTATTTAGCTATAAAGCACCTAAAGGAATGAAGGCGATGGCCGCGCTTGCTGGAGCTGCCTGTGCAGCTTTCCTGGTTGAGGCATTCCAATTATATGTGGGTGGCGATTTACTTGGGATTGAGTTTTTAGGTGAAGTTGGGACAGCAGCAGGAAGCATGGGCGGAGTCGCAGCTGCCGCTTTAGTAGCAATAGCAGTTGGAGTTTCTCCTGTATATGCATTACTACTTGGTGTTAGTTGTGCTGGACTTGGATTATTGCCAGGATTTATCGCAGGCTATTTGATTGCTTTTCTTGTAAAACTTATCGAGAAAAAAGTTCCTGGTGGATTAGATTTAATCGTTATTATCTTATTCTGTGCTCCACTTGTGCGCTTATTAGGGGAATTAATGACACCTGTTGTTAATGCAACTCTATTAAATATCGGGGGAATTATTACGGAAACTGCTAACAGCAACCCTGTATTAATGGGAATTATCTTAGGCGGGGTTATTACCGTGGTCGCTACTGCCCCACTTAGTTCAATGGCGCTAACAGCAATGCTTGGTTTAACAGGTGTTCCGATGGCGATTGGTGCTCTAGCTGTATTTGGGTCCTCGTTTATGAACTATATCTTATTTGACCGCATGAAATTCGGCGATCGTAAAACAACCATTTCTGTTGCGATTGAACCCTTAACACAAGCGCATATTATTTCTGCGAACCCAATCCCTGTGTATGTGACAAATTTTGTCGGCGGGGCAAGTGCAGGCGTAATTATTGCTCTTTCTGGACTAATTAACAATGCAACAGGAACAGCAACACCGATTGCGGGCTTAGCTGTAATGTATGGTTTCAATGATCCTATGAAAGTAACACTAATCGCATCAGCATGTGCAGCAGTAGGCCTGCTGTGCGGGTTTTTAGGGTCAGTGGTCTTCAAAAATTATAAAATTAAAACGGTTGACCAGCTTCAAACTCTTGAGACAGAGAAGGGCTCAGCTGCTTAAATAAGAGAAAAAAGTAGTGGGCACTTTTTGTGCCCTTCAACAATAAAGGGGAAATGGACGATGAAATACCGATCAGCTTTTGATATTATTGGACCAGTGATGGTAGGACCTTCAAGTTCCCATACGGCTGGTGCAGTTCGTATCGGCCGAGTGGCTCGAAGCTTATTTGAAAAACAGCCAAAGAAAGTCGATATTCATTTGTACGGTTCGTTTGCAACCACCTATAAAGGCCATGGAACGGATTTAGCATTAGTTGCCGGGCTTTTAGATTTTGATACCTTTAATGAAAGAATTCCCGATTCATTAAAAATCGCCAATGAAGTCAATATGGAGGTCGTTTTTCATGAAGAAGGAGCAATTCCGGAGCACCCAAATACAGTCAAGTTGGTTTTAGCTTCAGATGAGCAAACACTTGAAGTAATTGGGGTGTCCATCGGCGGTGGAGCGATTGAAATTAAAGAAATTAATTCTTTTAAATTAAAACTCTCAGGCGACCCGGCCTTCTTAGTGATGCACCAGGATAAATTTGGAGTGGTTTCTTGTGTGACATCCATTCTGTCAAAGTATAAAATAAACATTGGCCATATGGAGGTTTCACGCAAAGAAAAGGGAGATATGGCGATAATGGTTATCCAAGTTGATCAAAAAATTGAGGATGCGGTATTAAATGAAATAAAAGAACTTTCCAATGTAAGAGGAGTCATCCGAATGGTTGCTTAATCCAGCTAAATAATTCAATTTCATAATGACTGACTTCCAGAATCCTTCACCTGTGTATATTGTGAAATATCAGGATTAACGTTAATAAGTAGGAGGACAAGAAATGTTTCGAAATGTTGCAGAGCTTGTTTCGCTCGCGGAACAGTCTCAAGTAAAAATTGCAGAAATCATGATTCGTCAAGAAATAGAAGTATCAGGACGACCACGAGAAGAAATCATCGCAAAAATGGAGCAAAATTTAGATGTGATGGAAAAGGCCCTAGAAAGAGGTTTAAGCGGGGTAAAATCACAAACTGGATTAACTGGTGGCGATGCCGTTTTATTGCAAAACTATATAAGAAGCGGTAAGGGATTATCAGGTAATTTGCTTTTGGATGCGGTCAGTAAAGCGGTCGCGACCAATGAAGTGAATGCTGCCATGGGCGTGATCTGTGCAACCCCAACAGCAGGCTCTGCCGGAGTGGTGCCGGGAACTTTATTTGCGGTAAAAGAAAAGTTGAACCCAACTCGAATGGAAATGATTGAGTTTTTATTTACGGCTGCTGCTTTTGGGTTTGTCGTAGCAAACAATGCGACCGTTTCGGGCGCTGCTGGAGGGTGTCAGGCGGAAGTAGGTTCAGCAGCAGGAATGGCGGCTGCTTCCATCGTTGAAATGGCTGGAGGTACACCAAGACAAGCGGCTGAAGCAATGGCGATTACGTTGAAAAACATGCTGGGACTTGTGTGCGATCCAGTGGCAGGACTTGTAGAGGTTCCTTGCGTGAAACGGAATGCGATGGGAGCATCCAATGCGTTAACGGCTGCGGATATGGCACTTGCAGGAATCACAAGTAGAATTCCGTGTGATGAAGTAATTGCTGCCATGTATGAAATAGGAAAAACAATGCCTTCTGCATTAAGAGAAACGGCACAAGGCGGTTTAGCAGCAACACCAACTGGGCGGAGACTGGAGGCTGAAATTTTTGGAGAGCCGAAGGGAAAATTAAAAGACTATCTCGTTGCATCCATTTCATAACTGTATTTTTAGTTAAAAACAAAGTGCAGTTGCTTTTAGTGGAAGTTTAAACGTGGAAATGGCATAAAAAATTAATTAAATTTGTAATTGTTTGCTTTCAATGAGCAGTTGTATAGAGAAGTAAAAGCACCCCATTTGGGTGCTTTCACTTTTATTTTAAATTACCCGGCACGGATTTCATGATTTTTCCGGTATTTTGCTGATTAACTGGAGATGCAGCTGGACGTAATATACGCATGTTTGCTCACCACCTTTCAAAAAATAGGGATGTCAGCTATTTTTCCAAATTAAATTTAGGACCTTTTTTATATTTCGTTTCTCATAGGGGCATGGTCTTTTACCTGTTCTCATTCGATATAATGGACAGTGGTTTCCTTGGCAGGCTGGTCGATAAAAGCACGATTGACAGGAGGAATCCGTTTCCTCACCAGATGTAACCCAATGAGCGATTTTGTCATAGTCAAGCTGAAAATGACCGTTGTCGTCAATTTTCCCAACCTTATTGAAGTCTTCCTGTACGGAGAGGGTACATTTATACAATTGACCATCAGCGCCCACGACTAATGAATGTGGTTTTGCCGCATAGCAGACAGATGCTGAGGGCATTAATGATTCGATAACCATGGGGCTCATTTTTAAACCTTCTGTTATTGCCTCATCAGTTAATTCCCAAATTTTTTTATTCGCCATCGTGCGGCTGCAGACGGGGATAGCCTCATCGTTTTTCCCACCCCATTGTCCAACTGGTCGAAACAGGACTCCGTAACGCTCATCGTCAGCAAAATGTTGTTTTAAGAACTTCGTTAGCTTGGAAACATCCCCTAAATTGTCTTCGTCAAAATTGGAACGAATGGTGAGATTGAAAGAATCAGGAATGGTTTTGATAGCAATGAGATTATCGATGATTCGCTCAAACGTTTGACCTCCATCCGATAAATGTCTTCGCCTATCATGTATTTCTCCGACCCCATCAACGGTGATCATAAATTGATTAATATTCCATGATAGCAATTGCTTAAAAGTATCTTTCGTTAATAAGTATCCATTTGTTACAAGGTCACAGGTGTAACGGATCTGTTTTTCCTCGGCAATGGATAAAAAAGACTGCGAAAGTTCTTCAATAACATCCAAAGAAATAAGCGGTTCGCCGCCAAACCAACTTATATGTAAAGCCGATAGATGCGAGGCCTTTTCTTGGACGAAAGCTTTTAAACTGTTGATGACACTTCGTTTCATTTTTCCCCGTTCGAATGTTTCATAACAATAAGTGCAGCGAAAATTGCATGATTCCGTAGGCATAAGAATGAGATGTAAAAGATCTGTTCGATGTAAGGTCTGATGGAGATATTTTGCCCTTTTCATTTCATCAACATCACTAGAAATAAGAAATCCACTGCGAAATAATTCTTTCTGTATATGATTCTCCAGTAGTTCTATACCCGTTCTTTTTAAAGCAGAAATAGCAGATTGTTTTTCTTCCTCGCTAAAATGGGTAATGGCACCGGTATAACTATTAAATAGAACAACGCCGCCATCATCAGTATGGGATAGAGCATTAAATCGAGAGGGAATGTAGTTCATTTGCTTTTCCATTTTTTCACGTACCTTCATTAAATTGATGAACAAAAGTCATTATAAGACTACACGAGGATAAAGATCAGTGAGTTCTGTCACTATAATGGAGGAGGAAAAGGCTGCTGTAGTATGCCTAATAAAAACCAGATTGGAACAGTACACTTTACTCAATTTTACATATGATGGTCATGAAATAACTTAAGTTGAGGAGGTTCCAAAATGAACTATTATGGTTACCCGTATGTCAATTCATATTTTCAACCACCTGTTCCATATGCAGATCAGCAGGAATATCTGTTGCGCCAGCCACAAGATTTAGGAAGATGGTGGCAGGTTGAAGAAGGAGCATGGAGCGGAGTTTGGACCCGTAGAGGGAATAGCAATGTTTTTGATGCAAGATGGACGAGGCAAGGGGCAACGCCAATAACAGCTGTGATGACAGTAAATGTACATGATCGTTTTGTATCTATATCCCGGAGAAACAGCAGTGACGGAAACGATTGTCAGTATGTTGGTATTATTGAGGGTAATAGAGTAAGAGGGACGAATGTATGCATTCGTGGTGGTGGCACTTGGAGCGCAACGATTCACAGGAGACCGCTACAGCCGGATCTGGGAAGACGATGGGAAGTACAAGAAGGAGCATGGCGTGGCATTTGGACTCGCCGAGGAAACAGTAACACTTTTGATGCAAGATGGACGAGGCAAGGGGCAACACCAGTAACCGCTGTCTTAACGATGACACAGGAGGGCAACAATGTTCGAATCTTAAGAAGAAACAGCAGTGATGGAAATAACTGCGAGTACAATGGGCGAATTGAAGGGAGAAGAGCAAGCGGCACTTTCACATGTAATCAAGGGGGAGGGAACTGGACAGCAAGTATCAGTTAGTTGAAGTATATATTTTATTGTGCTGATTTTTATGATCTTAGTGCCTTTTTTGCTCTGGCTCCTTGAAATAAATTCTTTATCTTCATGGAGTCAGAGCAGTTTTTAGATTATGAGAAACTCTTTTGTTGGATGCTTTTGAGTATCCAGAAAAAATTACTTTGTTGATTTTTCGTGTTTTGAATAATCATTAAACAAGCGGTTTTAGGTCGAGTAATTTGTCAAAATACCTCTTCTTTTTTAACGACTAGCTCAAAAAATAGATGGATAGAATGATCAAAAACGGTTGTTTCGTTGAGTAACCATGTTAAAATGACGGTAAAACTTAGAGCGGATGGAGAGGGAAAATGGCGAAGCAGAAAATTTTAATCGTTGAAGACGAGGAAAAGATTGCTCGAGTTCTAGAGCTGGAGCTGACTTATGAAGGGTATGAAGTCGGGAAGGCGTTAGACGGTTTGACAGGCTTACAGCTTTTCCAAGAGCAAGAGTGGGATTTAATTTTATTAGATGTTATGCTTCCAGGGATAAGCGGCATTGAATTGCTGCGCAGAATTCGTTCTGTCAACAAACATACGGCAATTATAATGCTTACAGCAAAAAATTCAATTGAAGATAAAGTATCTGGTCTTGATCTTGGTGCAAATGACTATATGACAAAGCCTTTTGAAATCGAGGAATTGTTAGCGCGAATACGAGCAAATTTGCGAGTGCCGGTTCCGGTTCAGGCTGTTTTAAATGCTGATGATTGGCTCATTGTAGGAGATTTAAAATTAAATGAGGTTACGAGAGAAATTGTACGAGCAGGGGAAGCGATCGAACTAACACCACGGGAGTTTGAACTGCTAGCTTTTTTAATGAAGCATGCACGTCAGGTTTTGAATAGGGAACAATTATTAAACGGTGTTTGGGGTTATGATTATTACGGAGATACAAATGTGGTGGACGTTTATATCCGCTACTTGCGCAATAAAATTGACAAGCCTTTTAGCACTTCCCTCATTCATACGGTAAGAGGAGTCGGCTATGTGCTGAAGGATGCAAAATGAGGCTAAGAAATAAAATTAATTTATATTCGACGGTATTGTTTATTATTTTATTGATTTTACTGAATGGGGCGATTTATTTTTCCTTTAGTCAGATGATGTACAATAATGAACTGGAAAGGACAATAGCTCAAGCAACGCGTGCTGCTGATGGGGTAGGCCAAATAGAGGGAAAGGTTCCTCATCAGGAAGTTTTGCGGGCTTACATGCCGATTAATGGAATGCTGCAAATTGTCAATAACGATGGGAGCCCTGGAACAGCGGTCGTTGATCCAAACCACCAATATTTACATAAAATGGATGTTCAGTATTATGAGAAGCAAGTTCAAGAAATCACTTCTTACGATCGGGTGACGCATACTTTTGCCTCGCTTCCGATTATTTGGCGAAATGGGGAGGTAGCAAATCTTCAAATAACTGTAAGTTTACAGCAAACGGATGAAATCCTATCCACCTTGCGAATAGTACAAATTATTGTTACCTTGTTGGCGACAATTCCAGTTCTTCTTTCCTCTAGGTTTCTAAGCAACTTGATTACTCGTCCGATTACTTCAATGATTCAGACGATGAAAGAAATTCGAGAAAGCGGGCAATTTAGACGAATTGCACAGCCGAAGGAATCAAAGGATGAGCTTAATCAAATGGCTGAGACTTTCAATGAGATGATTGATTTATTAGAAGTGAACTATGAGAAACAGGGACAGTTTGTTTCGAATGCTTCTCATGAGTTAAATACTCCGCTGACTGTTATTGAATCATATGCATCTTTGTTGAAAAGAAGAGGACATGAAGATCCTGAATTATTCGCCGAATCTGTCCAAGCTATTCACTCTGAGGCACTCCGAATGAAGGGCTTAATAGAGCAGTTGTTGAACTTAGCAAGAAATGATAAACCTTTGAGAATCGAAATGGAGGAGGTTGCTCTTGCCGATGTGGTCGCTGAAATGGTCCGTACGATTGAAAAATCTTATCAACGAAAAATTGAATTGGAGGTTGAAGGTGAAGTAACGGTTCAAACTGATTTGCAAAAATTTAAACAATTATTTTATATCTTCCTTGATAATGCGCGGAAGTACAGTGAGGAAACGATCAAGGTGCGAATTATGACGTTGCAGCACGAAGTTGTTGTGGAGATAATTGATTACGGAATAGGCATTCCTGCTCTAGAGTTGGAAAAAGTGTTTGACCGATTTTACCGAGTGGATAAAGCAAGAACGCGAAAAACAGGTGGCTTTGGCCTTGGACTATCATTGGCAACAGATATTGCCGAGGCGATGGGAGCAAAAATTAGCTTAGAGAGTGTGGAAGGTTTAGGAACGACAGTCAAAATCATTCTTCCACCCGCACTTTCTCATTAAATTCTCATCTTCATTATGTATAATTTTTTTACAGGAACGAAATGAGGTGAAATGGTTGGAATCTGTCAATTGGAAGAAAATGAGCATCGGCTTGGTCGTTATTTTTGTTGTCGTGATATTGACTTGGCAACTGTTAAGGTTAATGACAGTTGAACAAACGGTTTCGGCCGAGGAGGCTAAGAATAAGGTTCAAGAACTATATAAAGGTGAAATCGTCAATATTGAAGAAACAGCGGAAGTATATCAGATTACAATAAAACTCGACACCGGGAAGTATGAGATAGAAATTGCTCGCGATACGGGCGATATTGGAAAGTTGAACAGAGTAAGCAAGGCGGTTGCTAATACTCCAGAGGAACAAAGTTCAGAAGGTGGAGGAGAAGTGGTGACTCCTGAATCACCTCCTGAAGAACAAAAAGAACAAACGCATATTAGTAAAGAAGAGGCTATCTCAATTGCTCTTAGCCAAGTGAAGGGTGAAATAGATGATGTGGACATCGAACAATCAAATGGTTTAAACTATTATCTCGTAGAAATCGAAACAAATAATGATAGGGAAGCGACAGTACAAATTAATGCAATTTCCGGTGAAGTAATGTCGATTACATGGGATGACTAAAGGTGAGGTCATCTCTTTTTTTGTTAGGAGCGAAAAATGCCCGTTTTTCTATGCGAAAAAGAGTGTAGATATGGGTCGGAATTGCCCAATGGTCAGACAACTGAATGAACTCAAGGCATGTCGACCGATAGATGTAATCATAGGCTGTTCATCCTTTTCTCATCAAATTCTCATTTTGCTATCCGTGAATTCTCATTTTGATTGTCTATATTGTAGATATATCAAATAAGGAGGAAACAATGATGAAGAAGAAAATAATTATTTTTGGTGTGGCTGGTTTGTTGTTATTAGGTGGTTCACTAGGTGTAAGTGCAGTCTCTGAACAACAGAGCAATGAAAAATTACAGCCAAATGAAAATCTGCTTTCCATTGATAAAGTGAAGGAAATTGCTGCTGCAGAGGTTAACGGTGTAATTGAAAGTGTGGAGCTAGACAAGAAGCAAGGTCGTTTAACATATGAAGTCGAGATCGATGGAGGATATGGGGATGACGATGATATTGAAGTGTATGTAGATGCGTATTCAGGCGAAGTACTAAAAGTGAAGTATGATGATGACGATAGAATAGTTACCTCAACTGCGAAAGGTACGAAAACGGAATCGGCCCATACAAAAACAATTAACGGAAAAGTACTAACGCAAGAAGAAGCGATTGCTATCGCAACAAAAGATACTCCAGGTAAAGTAGTCGATGTTGAGTATGACGATGGCGAGTATGAAATAGAAATTCACACGGATACGCATGAAGTGGACTTTGAAATTGATGCAAGGACGGGTGTAATTTTGGAAAAAGATATTGATAGACTTGATGATTGATCGTAATTGAAATTTAAAAGCAAACCGTTGGACCTCCATAAAGTAGTTGGCATGCTACTTTATGGAGCTTTTTATTTGAGCGGATTTTTTTCCTCAAGACAAGTGCTGTGATTATTTCAGTGCAGTATGCTATTTTTAAAGTAATCGAAGAAAGGAAGTGTTTGAAAATGAGCAGTCGAATTCCAGAAATAACGCTTAATGATGGTTTGAAAATACCGATAGTAGGTCTTGGTACATACAGTCTTAAAGGGAGTAGTGGTGCTGCTTCAATTCAAAGTGCGATTGAAAAGGGCTATCGACTTCTTGATTCAGCTTATAATTATGAAAATGAAGGAACAGTGGGGGAAGCAGTTAGACGCTGTTCTATTCCAAGATCAGAGCTAAGAATCACCTCCAAATTACCTGGTCGCTATCATGAATACGAAAAGGCAGTCAGTGCTATTCAAGAATCATTATATCGAGCTCAATTAGATTATTATGATTTATACCTTATTCATTGGCCTAATCCTAGTAAAGATCAATACGTAGAGGCATGGCAAGCACTAATAGATGCGAAAAAATGGGGTTTGATCCGCTCAATTGGAGTATGTAATTTTCTCCCAGAGCATATTGAACGATTGGAAAAAGAAACAGGTGTAAAGCCCAGCATCAATCAAATAGAACTGCACCCGTTTTTTAATCAAGCCGAGCAACGAAAATATCATGAGGAAAAAAACATCGCAACCCAGTCTTGGAGTCCTTTTACAAGAGGACTGAAGGATTTAAAAATTGATACACTTCAAGCGATAGCTGATCGCTATAACAAGTCGATTCCTCAAGTGGTGTTGCGTTGGCATTATCAACTTGGAGCCATTTCAATACCGAAATCAGCATCGCCGACAAGGCAACTCGAAAATATTTCTATTTTTGATTTTGTCCTTAATGAAGAAGAAATGGCGAGCATTTCAGCATTATCACACCCAGATGGTAGAATTGCCAATCAAGACCCTGCAGTCTACGAGGAATTTTAAGAGCTAAAAGCAACTTGGCAAAAATTAAATTGACCGTTAAGGGAGGTTTTTGGTTGGAATTTAAAACCGAGAGACTGATAATTAGATTGTTTAACCATAATGACTTAAACGATGTCTTTACCATTTACAATAACGAGGAAACATGTAGATACCTTTTGCATGACAAGTGGACTGCTGAAAATAAGGAGGATGAATTTAATAAAAAGCTGAACAATAATGTCCTCACAAAAGAATCTAGTTTAAGCTTGGCAGTTGTTTTCCATAAAAAGGTTATCGGTGATTTATCTGTATGGTATACAGGGATGAAGGATACAGTTGAAATAGGATATAGCTTTGCCAGTGCAGCATCAGGAAAGGGCTATGCCACTGAAGCGGTGCGTGGTTTAGTGGAAAGATTATTTACTGAATTTAAAGTGCATCGTATCCAAGCCAACCTTGATGCAAGAAATACAGCATCACAAATGTTGTGTGAACGTATAGGCATGCGCAAAGAGGGCCATTTTATTGAGGATTATTGGAATAAAGGTGAGTGGACAGACAGTATTGTGTACGGGATGTTGCGCTCAGACTTAAATTCATAAGTTTAAGCTTAGAGGCCGTTGATTTCCATAAAATCAGTGGCCTCTAAGCTGATGAGAAAGTACTTCATCCATTATAGTGAACTCGCGAATCCAGCTTCAGCCTTGCCTGTCATTTTAACTTTGGCAGCTGTTCCTTATAAAGCTTGCGCAGATTGCTTAATTTTTCTAAGTTTTGCAATGACTGTTCTTCCAAACACTGGCCAATTCCAAGGACTAAAAAAGTTGGCTCGATCATTATGATAGTTTATTTTTTTGAAGTGACTGAAGATTTGCATTACCGTTTTTTTGAGGCGCCTCGTTTAAAAGCAATTGAAAAAGAATAGTACGAGACTAAAATGCAGCACTAAGTTGATCCTAAACCCCCAGGTTTGAACTGCCTCTCAATTGTTAGATAATGTCTAACAATTGGGAGGCAGTTCACTTTTGAGGGTTTTTGCTTGCTTGTTGTTCACTAATTAATAAAAATCGCGAATAAGCAAAACAGCATGTGTGCGAAAAGGGTGTGTTCATGAGGACAAAGAAAGCTAAAAAGAAGCAAATTGTGTCCTCATAAGGGGTTCATGGGGACAAAGAAAGCAGAAAAGAAGCAAAGTTTGTCCTTATAAAGGTTTCATGAGGACAAAAACCTTAGCGAAACGTAAACTATGTCCTCATAAAGTGCCCATGAGGAAAAATTCTGAAATCTTCGGTTGACAAACGCTTACATATAATTTACGATAAGATTACTAAACCGATTTAGTAAACCGATTTATCAAATGGAAGGGGAGAAAAAAGCTATTTTCGATTATTTGCGCAAAAGTATTATAGAATGGAGCGATTTAGTTTGACGAATTTGGATGTAACCACATTTGGTGAAGCAATGGCGATGTTTATTGCAGAAGAACCAGGACCACTACATGAAGTCTCTCGTTATTATAGAGAACTTGCCGGAGCAGAAATTAATGTGGCAATTGGTCTAGCACGCCTTGGATTAAAAAGCGGCTGGGCAAGTAAAGTGGGGGATGATTCATTTGGAAAGTTTGTTATGGAGCGTCTTAAAAATGAAAACGTTGACACTAGTTGTGTTGTAATAGATGATAAATATCCCACTGGCTTCCAAATAAAATCAAAAGTTCTTGTCGGCGATCCAGAAGTACAGTATTTCAGGAAAGGTTCCGCTGCTAGTTATATGAGAAAGGAAGAGTTTAAAGAAAACTTTTTTTTAAATTCAAGTCATGTCCATTTAACAGGAATTCCGTTAGCAATTTCAAAATATGCTAAAGAATTTGCTAGTTGTATTGTTCGCAGTGTATTAAAGAAAAGGATTCCCATCTCGTTTGACCCCAATTTGCGTCCTGCGCTTTGGAATTCAGAACAAGAAATGATTAGTGTTGTAAATGATTTTGCTTTTAAGTCCAATTTTGTTCTTCCAGGATTAAAGGAAGGACGAATTTTAACTGGTTATGAACATCCAAGAGATATTGCCTCTTTCTATTTGGATCAAGGGGTAGAGGCGGTTATCGTTAAATTGGGTGAGAAAGGAACTTTTTATAAGACTAGTCATGAGGAAGGTCAAGTGGATTCTTTTCCTGTAGAGAGAGTAGTCGACACAGTGGGAGCAGGGGATGGGTTTTCAGTTGGATTTATTAGTGCTTTATTCGAAAATTTATCAATCTATGAGTCTGTGAGAAGAGGGAATGCTATTGGAGCATTAGCGGTTCAATCGTATGGAGACTATAATGGTTACCCAACAAAACAGCAATTAGATGATTTTATGGCAATGTATACGAGTTAAACGGTTATTGTGCACTAAATGAGAATAAAGAATGGGAGGGCTAGAGATGAAAGAACAAGTGGTTGCTAGTGAAATTATTAAATATATTGGTGGGAAAGAAAATGTCAAATCAGTTGAGCATTGCGCTACAAGATTAAGACTTGTTTTGGTTGACAAAACAATTATTGATGAGAAAGCAATTGAAAATATTGATGGAGTAAAAGGGCAATTTTTCTCAGCTGGTCAATTTCAAATTATACTCGGTACTGGATTTGTCAATAAAGTGTATGATGCGTTTGTAAATGGTGATTCAAGCTTAGAAAATAATAATAAAGAAGAAGTTTATAAAAACATGAGTCTGTTGGCAAAAATTTCAAGAACTCTTGGCGATGTATTTATCCCGATTATCCCAATACTAGTAGCAACTGGTTTATTTATGGGATTACGGGGATTTATTATGAATTTAGGGGTTGAATTTGATCCAACGTTATTAACATTCACCCAAGTATTAACGGATACTGCATTTGCCTTTTTGCCCGCATTAGTCGGTTATTCAGTAATGAGGAAGTTTGGAGGCTCCCCGGTTATTGGTATTATAATTGGATTAATGTTGGTAGCTCCTCAGCTTCCGAACGCAAATGCTGTTGCACAAGGGGCAGCAGAACCTATCCTATTATCAATTTTTGGCTTATCAATACCCGTGACAGGCTATCAAGGATCTGTACTACCAGCTTTAGTGATTGCTATCTTAGCGGCAAAAACAGAGAAAAAATTAAGAAAAATTGTTCCGGATACATTAGACTTAATCATTACACCATTTTTAACGCTTTTAATTAGTATTGTTAGCGGATTGCTCATCATTGGACCACTAATGCATGTGATAGAAGCTTTTATTCTTGATTCTTTCAAAGTGCTATTAACATTTCCGTTAGGTATTGGTGGGGCCATTATTGGTGCTCTACAACAAGTCATTGTTATTACCGGTGTTCATCATATTTTTAAAGCATTAGAAATCGAATTATTGGCACAAACAGGTGCGAACGCATTTAACGCACTCGTCTCAGGAGCAATTGCGGCTCAAGCAGGGGCAGCATTGGCAGTCGTATTAAAAACGAAGGATAAGAAGAAAAAATCCTTATATATGTCTGCAACCATCCCGGCATTTTTAGGAATTACTGAACCGGCGATCTTTGGAATTAATTTAAGGCTTATTAAGCCATTTGTATTTGGCTGTATCGGTGGAGGAATTGCTGGAATTTTCTCTTCAATCGTTGGTTTAAAAGCAACGGGAATGGCGATAACGGTTATCCCTGGAATGTTATTGTATTTAAATGGTCAGTTGCTCACGTATTTTATCGCGTTGTTGATTGGCTTGGGTGTTGCTTTTACTTTGACATACTTTTTCTATAAATCTGAAGAATAATCATCCAATTATTTGCCGGGAGGGAGAAAATAATGGTTCGTTTATATAATAATTTAGAACTGCCGGAGCAATGGCCACCGAAGTATGAGGAGAAAACATTGGACAAGCCTTTAGAAGTTCCTTATCTAAAAGAAAAACAGGATATTGTCAATATTGAGATCGGCAGACAATTATTTGTGGATGACTTTTTGATTGAAGAGAGTAATTTATCGAGGGAATTTCATCAACCTAAAGTATGCGAGAAACCAATCTTCGAACCGAAGACTCCTTTGGAAATGAATGGTGGCTATTATCCTTGTGCATGTCCATTTAATGATGGGATTTTTTACGATGATGAGGATAATAAGTTTAAAATGTGGTATCATGCCGGTTGGTTTAATGGTGTAGGTTATGCAGAAAGTGAAGATGGTCTGAATTGGAAAAGGTTAAAGGAATTATATCCAGAGCGGGAATCGGAGAGCGTCCTTCCCCATGAATTTGGAACGATTAGAGATGGGGCAGCAGTCTGGATTGATTATCATGCAACAAATCGCAATGAAAGGTATAAAATGTTTGTCTTTCTGCGTAAATTTGACTTTGAGATTAAGTATTATCATGAAAAACCAAAGCATGCACACGATGATCCTGATTCAATCCCGCCAGAGGAAAAAGGAGTATTGTTCCAATCAGCTAACGGTATTGATTGGGAGGAATGTGGCACAGTAGGACATTGTGGGGATAATACGGGCTTTTATTATAATCCCTTCACTAACAAATGGACTTTCAGCTTGAGAACATTTTCTTCTCTAGATCGAAGAATTAGAACTAGAGGGTATTATGAAACCGATCACTTTATTAAAGGTACGAAGTGGACCGAGGATGATATTGTTTTTTGGACAAGAACAGATATTTATGATCGACCTGATAAAGATATGGGGTATTATACACAGCTTTATGATGTTAGTGCTACGCCGTATGAAAGCTTGATGCTAGGTGTCTTCAGCGTTTTCATGGGGCCTCCTAATGATATAAGTGGAAAAAAAGGAACTCCGAAAATTAACGATCTGAAGTTAGCCTATAGTAGAGATGGCTTTCATTGGCATAGACCTTCATATGAAAATTTCATTTCCTCTTCTCGAAAAGAGGGTAGTTGGAATTATGGATATGCCCATCCTGTAAATGGTTTATGTCTAGTTGTAGAGGATGAAATCTATTTTTATTTTTCCTGTTTTTCAGGAGTATCTCCTAAATTAGGTTCTCACAAATATGCAGGAGGGAATTTAGGCTTTGCAAAGCTTAGAAGAGATGGGTTTGTTTCTTTAAGTGATAAAGGGAACGGAGGAGAACTGTTAACTACAAAACTCCAGTTTGATGGTAATCATTTATTTGTTAATGTTGCTTGTGAAGCTGGATCTGTTTGTGCAGAGATACTTGATGAACATTCGAATGTTATAGAAGGATACAGTAAAGCAGACTGTATTCCAGTAACAGGAGATAGTACAAAGGTTCAAATAAAATGGAAAAATAAGAACCTCGAGGCATTAAAAAATAAAATAATAAAAATTCGTTTCTATCTAGATAATGCTAGAATTTACTCCTTCTGGATTGCTGAGGGTGAAGAGGGCCACAGTAAAGGGTTTATGGCAGCAGGTGGTCCGGGTTTTCATGAAGGCCGAGATGTGAGCAAAACAGAGAAATGAACTTGATAAAGAGAGTAGAACGGAAGAAAAGAGGATTTACATGTTTAAACAAATGTTTGGTATGAGAAAAGTGAAAATAATAGAGGAAATTATTTATCGACCATTATCAGGCACTTTGTTAAAGCTTGAGGAAGTACCGGACCCAACTTTTTCAAAAAAGATGCTTGGGGAAGGGGTGGCCATTGAACCGAGTGAAGGTCGCGTATCATCTCCGGTTGATGGAGTAATCATTCATGTGTTTCCAACCAAACATGCAATAGGAATTCGCTCAGATAGTGGGTTAGAGCTCCTTATTCATATTGGATTGGAGACGGTTAATATGAAGGGCGAGGGATTTGCGGTTTTGGTAAATGAGGGTGAGCGTGTACAGGTTGGCGATCCCCTAATTGAATTTTCATTGGATTTAATTAAAGAGAAAGCCTCTAGTTGTATAACACCTATTGTCATAACCAATACAGAAAAAATTGACAGCATAGAACATATATCGGGTTTGAAAAATGGAAAAGAAAGGCTGTTTACGGTCATAGTAAAATAGTAAAAAAATACTCTTAGGAGTATTTTTTTCTAATAAGCCGTTATCGCTTTACTGTTTCGAATGACCCCTCTGGATTAATGATTACAATGTTAAAGTTATCAGTTTTATATTTTTCGAAAAACTGGAATTAAACTAACATAATAGATACAATTTATGTAGTCATTTATAAAAAGAGGGTAATTTAATGAAAAAAGTAACGATGGCAGATGTAGCAAAAAAAGCAGGTGTATCTAAAAGTACCGTTTCTCAATTTTTGAATAAACGTTTTGAATATATGAGTGTAGAAACACGGGAAAAAATTGCAAAGGCGATCGAACAGCTTGGATACAAGCCAAATTATTTAGCAAGGAGTCTAAAACAAAAGCGTACATCAATGATCGGAATCATTGTGGCAAATATTGTACATCATTTTTCAACTGAAGTAAGTAGAGCCATAGAGGATTTTTTTATTGAACATGATATTCATGCTATTTTATGCAATGCAGACAATGATCCTAAAAAGGAAAGAAGATATATCGAAATGCTACAGGCAAAACAGGTAGATGGTTTAATTATTTTCCCAACTGAACAAAATCTTGATTTGTACAAGAATTTAGTTGAATCAGGCTATCCTGTTGTTTTTATGGATCGAAAAGTCGATGATGTTAATATACCATCTGTAAAAGTAAATAATTCTGAGGCGACAGAAGCGATTATTCAGCACTTTATTGAATACGGACATGAAAGAATTTCGATTGTGACTCAACCTTTAACCATATCAACTAGAATTGAACGGGTTAATGGATATAGAAAAGCGATTAAAGAAAATGAGATGGAATTAAATGAAGATTTTATTATTCGCGCTGAGACAAAAGATATTAATAGTCAACTTAAGTTGCTTTTCGCAAAGAAAAATCCACCAACTGCATTGATCGCTGGAAACGATTTGGTTTTTTTGGAAATTCTTGAGTTCGCAAAGGAAAACGGGCTAAAGATTGGAATTGACTTTTCTTTAGCTGTTTTTGATAATATTCCGTTCGCACACTTAGTGACACCGGCAGTTACAACCATTGCTCAGCCTTCATATGAAATGGGTGAAAAAGCTGCTCAAATGCTATTATCCCTTATAGAAAAGGAAAATTCAGAGTTACAGGATGTTGTATATAATTGTCAATTATTAATTAGAGATTCCTCTAGAATAGTTAGAACAAAATAGTTTGAAAGCTGTCTAATTTATAGACGTTATAAATCGGTTTGGTTAGAGGTGTAAATATGGATATTCAATTGGCACTGGATCGAGTAACGATAGAGGATGCACTAGCCATAGTCAAAGAAACAGAGGAGTATATTGATTTAATTGAAGTGGGAACTTCTTTAATCAAAGAGTACGGTATAGAGAGTGTTCGGAAAATAAAAAATGCATATCCCCATAAGCGAGTTGTTGCGGATATTAAGACAATAGATAATGCCGAGTACGAATTTAATTTATGTTTTGATGCGGGTGCAGATATAGCTACTGTTATGGGAGTATCCTCTATAGAGACTATAAAAAAGTGTTTGCAAATAACAAATAAAAAACAAAAGATAGTCATGGTGGATTTATTGAATACCACGGAAAATAAAAGAAACCAATTATTTTCATTAAGTAATCCAAATGTGATTTTCTGTGATCATTTAAGTAAAGATGAACAAGAAATATCGGGAAAAAGAAATACATTTTCTCATTTGGATAACGTTTGGTCGATTCGCTATGCTGTTGCGGGAGGAATTACCACAGATTCTGTAGATCAGCTAGTTGATAAAAAACTGGAAATTGCGATTATTGGATCAGCGATTACGAATTCCTCTAAACCAGAAAAAACTGCCAAAAGATTTAAAGAACTCTTAAAGGGGCTTTGACAGAATGAAAACGATCCAATTAATTTTAGATGAAATACAAGGTGTTATGACGAATGTAGATGAACATTCACTAGAAAAGCTTGCAGCTTTTTTGGCAAAGGGTAAAAGGATCTTTGTCATAGGCGAAGGAAGATCTGGTTTGATGGCTAAATCATTTGCGATGAGATTAATGCACTTAGGAGCAAATGCCTTTGTGGTTGGAGAAACAACAACACCATCGATTGAAGCGGAGGATATCCTGGTTGCTGTTTCTGGTTCAGGGAAAACAAAAAGTGCTGTGTGGACCGCGGAAAAAGCAAGTTCTTTAGGGTGTGAAGTGGTTGCTATTACAACTGCTCCCAATTCAGAGCTTGCATTGCATGCATCATTTGTAGTGAACGTCCCGGCTGTGACAAAGTATCGCACAAATGATGATGTAGAATCAATTCAGCCACTGGGCTCGCTATTTGACCAAAGTGTTCATATTATATTGGATGTTGTTTGCTACTTATATTCAAAGATAACTCAAGCTGATGAAGATGAGACATTTAATAGGCATAGCAATCTTGAATAAAAATAACCTACAATATAGTACCTTTTTCGATTGTGTATAAAAAACGTGTATGTCGTCAGTTTATGGAGTTAGATATTTTTACTGATACTCATGCAGGATAGTAACATCTTTGAAAAGGATGTTGAGATGACGAACAATAAATTATAAAAAAGCTTGCATATAGCAGGCTTTTTTACGTTGTTGCCGCTTACAAGGAATAATGAAATATGGATTATATCACTAAAAAGTATTATATTTAACAAGAAATAAATGAGGGCGACAAAGAACGCAAACATGGAAATCAGTGTTTTGGAACTGATGCCGAAAAGGAGGTTCAATAATGGATAATAACGATATATTAATTCGTTTGAGATTTGCGATGGATTTAAAAAACAAAGAAATGGCAGAAATTTTTAAACTGGGTGGAATGAGTGTAACCGTTCCAGAGGTCGTCAAGATTTTAACGAGAACAGACGATTTTGCAGAAGCAAGTGAAGAGCATATTGAATGTGATAACCGTATGTTGGATTCATTTCTTAATGGCTTCATTATTTTTAAAAGGGGAAAACAAGAACCAAAACCTGGTCAGCCTGTAAAGGAAGAGACCCCGATTCGTAACCATACGAATATGAATAATCTTTTATTAAAGAAAGTGAAAATTGCTTTAGCATTAACGACCGAGGAGATGCTGGATATTTTCGATGAAGGAGGAATTAGGGTGACGAAAGGAGAACTTGGAGCTTTATTGAGAAAAGAAGGACATAAAAATTATAAGCAATGTGGAGATAATTTTGCGAGGAAATTTTTAAGAGGGTTGACTGTTCGATATAGGGGATAAATTATATGATATATACGCACTTAGGTGAATCGATTTATATTGAAATTAAATACAAGAATCGTCCATCGATCGCCATCAAAATGGATGGGTATGGAGCGGTGGAAGTCCATGCACCAAAGGGGACATCTGATGAGAAAGTGCGTCAGGTAATAAAGGAGCATTGGGACACGATTCAAGGGAAAAGAAGGGAGATGGAGTCCCGGCTTCGCGGACAAGAAGAAAAGACTAATGAGTATGGAGAAAGTTTTCTTTATCTAGGCAATTCCTATCCGATTCAAATCTTTGAAGATATGAATGAACGGGTCGAGTTTAAGGAAGAGAAACTACATATTTACGTGAAGCAGCGTGATGCAGAGAAAATTAAGCAAGCTCTAAAACGATTTTACTACCAACAATGCAAAGCTTTAGTGGAAAAAAGTATTGCCGTTTATCAAGGTAACTTCCAAACAAAGCCACGGTCTATTCAAATCACGGACAGTAAAAAAACATGGGGAACGTGCGATTCCAATCGCAGGCTAACCTTTAACTGGAGGCTGGCAATGGCGCCGCGAGCGGTAATCAACTATGTGGTTGTCCACGAGATGTGTCATATGGTTCACCTTAACCATGACCGCTCCTTTTGGCGACTTGTTGGGAAAATCATGCCTGATTATAAGGAAAAAGAAAATTGGTTGCACTTGTCAAGTTGGAGGATGACAGTTTAATCATTAAGATCACCTTTGCTTCGGAATGAACAGAGGAGCATCCATCGGTTTTATAAATGACTCCCCGAAAGTAAAAGCTTTTGGGGAGTCATTATGTTAATTATCTTTTGAATGGCGCTCTCCAACTTGAAAATCATCAGAGTGCTCAAACATGTATTTAACCGTTATTGGTTGTTGACCTGTAAGCTTTACAAAGTCATCGGTAAATTGATCCATTTTCCCTAGGCGAATGGCTTGTGCGAAAGTAACCATGCCTTCAGAAGAGAACGGGGCTTCTGAGTCTTCTTTAAAGATACCGTCAGTTGTTCGCGGCACGCCCATCGCATCAAAAATAAGATAGTTTTCTTCATCAGTAATTTCTTGATAACTGATATTGTGGCCAGTAACTTCATTACCGACGGCAACAAACTCAGTAATGGTTAATAATTCTGGACCATTAATATTTAAAATCGCTTCATGATAATCGTTAGTTGCGAGGGCATGGGCAACTGCTTTAGCGCAGTCCTTTCGAGAAATATAGGCCATTTTTCCATCGCCTTGGCTGTTTTTCAATACTCCATCTGTCTTGACGAAGGTGAAGTAGTTTGTAATCATTGCTTCTGCATATTGGGAATTACGAAGAAAAATGAAATCTAGGCCAACGCTTTTAATATAGTTTTCTGTATAGGCATGATCGATTTTTTCAACACTTGGATTGGTGTCATCTGTCGCGTTTACTAATGATGTATAAATAATTTGCTTGACTCCTGCCGCTTTGGCGGCATCGACGACATTCTTATGCGCCTTTTGCCGTTTTACCCCTACAAATGGCATAGAGATTAAAGCAATTTTATCAGCTCCGGCAAATGCTTCAGCAAGACCGTCAAGTTTATTAAAATTGGTTACATGTGTATCAATACCTTGCTCTTCATATTGCTTTAATGATGACGGGTCATAACCACAAAAGATTACTTGATCCTTATCTACTAAGTCTAATAAATAGGCTGCGGCCTGCTTACCGAGATTTCCATCGACGCCAGTTAATAATAGTTTACCCATCTTCCACACACTCCTTTTTAAATCTCCTTACAATTATATAGTATGTGAAATATTGAGCAAAGTCTAATAGAAAAAGCGCATTCCCTATTGGGAAAACGAATCATACATTTGCTGGAGAAATGGTTGCAAGGCAGGATTGCGATTATCCTTTAAATAGCCTATCTCGATTTTAAATGTATGGTGAGAATCCTCTATTGGGATTAATCGAACTTCTTCAGTGGCATAAGGTAGTTGATAATTATCTGGAAAGAAGCCAATTAAATTTTCGGTTATAATATGGAAAAGCTCTGTTTCGACATCATCAACCGTTCGTATAATATGGGGTTCATACCCATCCTGTAATGCATGTTGAAGCATTAAATGATAGGAATCACCAATTGCCGCTGGACTTAACATCACGAGTGGGTAATGATAGAGTTCCTCTTTTGAGATAGATGTGTACTGGAACAGAGGGTGTTGATGACTTAAAACGGCACAATACTGCCCTTGATAGATTGGATAGGTTTGTATATCATTCTTCCCTTTAAAAGCGGAGTCAAAAGCGATGGCGATGTCAAAGGTCCCCTTTTTCAAAAAATCGGAAATATCCTTCAACAGCACTTTATTTAATTCCAGTTCAATATTGGGGTAATTTTCTTTAAAAGAAGGAATGAACTTTAATAAACTTTCCATATCGGTGATAGCTGAATATTCAATGGATAGCATATGTTTCTTTTCTTTGTGATAATAGGCCATCTTCGTTTTCATATGATTAAACTGCTTCCAAATAGAAAGGGCTTCACTGTAAAACAACCAACCAGCTTCTGTCGGTTCTATCGGAATCTGTTTTCGATCAATTAGTTGCGTGTTGAATTCTTTTTCAAGTGATGCGATTTGTTGACTTATTGTTGTTTGTGAGACAAAATTCTTCTTTGCGGTTTCAGTAAAATTTTTGCACTCAACTAGATCGATGAAGTATTTTATCTTTTCAATATTCATTACGAATCTCCCTTTCATCCTGTTCCTATTGAGTCACGTAATATTTTGCCCTCTCAGTCAGGTGCGTAATAAAAAAGGCATTTGGAAAACAACTCCGAAATGCCATTATGTTTTAGGAAATTACTTTCCAATTATGATCGCAGCTAGCTGCAACGGTTTTTCTTTTTAAAAAATAGTCGGCAAGTATCTCTGTCATATCTGTTTGAATTTCTTTTATAACAGGTCTGTCTTTAAACATTTCGAAGTCGCCGCCTCCCCCAGCACGGTAGTTATTCATGACAACTTCATATTGTCCGCTTAGATTAAGCGGTTCGCCATTACGAGTAAGTGATTGAACACGTGAGCCAATAGGCTTTGAAATGTTTAAAACGTATTCAATTCCCTCCCACATATCGTAATTGTAATGCTGAGGTTTTGGTTCAATATAAGAAGGATTAACAGCAATCTCTTGCTTATCATTTAAAGTAAAATAGGAAGCGCATTTTTCCAAAGCATCCTTAATATCTTGACCAGAAATACGAATTACTTTCAAGGTGTTTGGATAAATATAGTTGGAAACAATATCTCTCATCGTCACGTGCTCGGGAAAACCTGGTGACTCATTATGAAATAGAGCTGTATTGGAAATATCGACACCAGCCGCATCCATTTGTACTTTGTTGATAAATTCAATCAGTGGATGATCGCCGGTTCTCACAAGAAATGGGTCTGAGATCGTCATATCGCCCACAATTTCACCAATCGGTTGATCGAGCCAGCTTTGCGTTTCTTGTTCAAACTCTTCTGCCAATGCTAGCACCTCTTTTTCAGCAGGGGTAGACTCACTGACCTTTATTAATTCAGCAGACTTGCTGACGATTTGCCATTTTTCATTATCATGCTTAAATTGAAGGACGACCTTCCCTAAAGCTTGACCATTAAACCCAGGCTGTACGATTGTTACCCCATTTAATTCAGTAGCGATCGTGCGATGCTGATGGCCTGTTAAGAGAACATCAATGCCTTCGATTTCTTGGCAAATTTCATAACCTTGATTTTCTCCTGTCAAAGACTCCGTTGCTTCCCCGCTGATTATATCTCTTTCAAAACCACCGTGATAGGAAACAACAAGTAGATCAAATCTTTCGTTTTCTTTTAAAAACCGAACCCATTTTTTTAAACTTTCAAATGTATCTATAAACAGTAAGCCTTCAATATGATTCGGATTTTCCCAATTTGGAATGTAATGGGTAGTAACTCCTAAAACAGCTACTCTTAATCCATTGGGGAATTCTTTTATAAAATAGGGAGGGCCAAATACGGGTTTATTATTTTCTTCCGCGATGATACTGGCTGATAGCCAAGGAAAATGAGATTGCTGCACAGCTTCTTTTAGCAACTTCATTCCATAATTAAATTCATGATTGCCAATGACAGCCGCATCATATTTGAGGTGATTTAAGATGCTGATCAGCGGATTTCTTTTATTAGAAAGAAATTTTGCGTAATGATAGGTTAATGGAGTTCCTTGGATAACGTCTCCATTATCGATGAGCAGCGTATAATCGAATTTTTCCTTTTCTTCATTAACAAGATGGGCAATTTTTGCAAAGCCTGAGTTTGATTTCTTTTGATTGCCATAATTTATCGGGAATATATTACCGTGGATGTCGCTTGTCTCAAGTATAACCAATTCACACGATTCATTCATTTTCATTTAAAACGGTCCTTTTCATTTATTTCTTAGTTCATTATATCTCCAAAAAACAAAAAACGACAAGAAACTTCGAAAGATAACAACTTTTACAAATACTTTACATAGTTTAATATTATTTATGCTATACTTTTTCTTGCAAGTGGTTTGAATCAAAATTAGTGAAACGATGGGGGAAAAATGAATGAGAAACAAACTGAGATTTTTAATTGGACTAGCTTTGCTTATGGCAATCATTGCGGGCTGTAGTTCAAACAATGAAACGGAGAGCAATGAAGGGAACACGGATGGTGATTCCGAGGCAGTTTCAGAAAATACTAGTATTGATACACTCAAAGTAAGTTTCGTACCGTCACGTGATCCAGAAGAAATTGTAACAGCGACTGAACCACTCAAAGAGCTTTTAAAAGAAGAGCTGGGCAATCTTGGCTATGATGTAAAAAATGTAGATATTAATGTTGGTACAACATATGAAGCTGTTGGAGAAGCTCTTTCAGCAGGTACCACGGATGTCGGGTTAATTCCAGGTGGAACGTATGTATTATATGATGATGGTGCTGAAGTGGTTTTAACTGCAACGCGTGCCGCTTTATCAAATGACTCCGAAAATCCAAAGGATTGGAATGAGAATAAGCCAACGGAAGGGTTGGAAGATAAGCAAGCAACTTACTATCGCAGTATTATCATTGCGGGTCCTTCTAAAAAAGGACAAGAGCTTGCAGAAAAGGTAAACAATGGTGAAGAGTTAACTTGGGAAGATTTAAAGACTGCTAGATGGTCTGTACAATCAACGTCTTCATCGGCTGGATATATTTATCCGACTTTATGGTTACAAGATAAGTTCGGCAAGAGCATTACAGATATAGACAATGCTGTTCAGTCGAATGGATATGGTGACTCATTTGCGAAATTAGCAGCAGAACAAGTGGATATTGTTGTTGGATACGCAGATGCACGACGCGACAATGTTGATAAATGGACAACTGATTTCGCACGTGAAGCGACAATCTGGGACGAGACTAATGTAATTGGTGTGACACAACCGATTTTTAACGATACGGTTTCCATAAGTAAAAACTCTGAAATCATGACAGATGACTTAAAAGCGGCAATTCAAGATGCATTCATCAACATCGCTCAAACAGAAGCAGGAAAAGAAGTAATTGCTATTTACAGTCATGAAGGCTATCAAAAAGCAGAAGGCTCTAATTACGATGGCGAAAGAGATGCACAAGAATTTCTAAAGAATTTAAAATAGTAAACTGCGATGAGTGAGAGGTTATATACATGTGAGAACATCATATTTAAGGATGTTCTCACTTTTTCACGTTTATGATGAATGTGAGACATTTCAAAGAATGGAGAATTACCCATGATAGAGTTTATTAATGTTGAAAAGGTTTACCCAAATGGAACAAAAGCATTGGAAAATATCAACTTAAAAATTGATCAAGGTGAATTCGTTGCGGTTATTGGCTTGTCCGGTGCAGGAAAGTCTACCCTGATTCGTTGTATTAATCGCATGCATGATATAACAGATGGCAAACTGTATGTAGATGAAACGAATGTCTCTAATCTAAAAGGGAAACAAATTCGCCGTTTTCGTAGAAGGATCGGGATGATCTTTCAATCTTTTAATCTTGTTACGAGAACAACCGTCCTTAAAAATGTTCTCGTCTCCTTTGTTCCAGATAATCCGTTATGGCGCAAGATAACCGGACTTTATACACAGGAACAAAAAAGGAAGGCTCTTGAGGCGTTAGATAAAGTAGGCATTCTTGACAAGGCGTATGTTCGTGTCGATCAATTATCAGGCGGACAACAACAGCGTGTAGCCTTGGCTCGTACATTGGCTCAGAATCCTGACATTATTTTAGCGGACGAACCGATTGCTTCGTTAGATCCGGTAACATCAAAGCTAGTGATGGATGATTTTAAGAGAATCAATCAAGAGTTGAATATCTCTGTTATCATGAATATTCACCATGTTGAAGTAGCGCTTGAGTATGCCGATCGCATCATTGGCATTCGAAAAGGAGAAGTCGTTTTTGATGGTGAATCCGCAAAGGTTACGGATGAGATTCTCCACGAAATTTATAGTGGCAACATTGAAGAATTGAAAGCTGCGTTAGAGGAGAGTCATGCACATGTATGATAAAATTTTTCCTCCGAAAAAAATTGAGTTATCGAATGGCAGAGTCGTATTAGAAAAAAGATCTCGTACCCCGCTCATTCTGCTCATTGTCATGATTGCGGTTTACTACTCTGCTCAAGTAACAGGCTTTAGTTTTGAAGTTCTATTTAAACGTATTTCTGAGTTTTTTATCATTATTAAAGAGATGCTTAAGCCGAACTGGGGTTATATTGATGGTATTTGGCCGGAACTGATGTCGACACTTAAGATGTCTTTATTTGGGTCTGTTGCAGGGGCATTGATTGCATTGCCTGCTGCTTTACTTGCCTCTGCAAATATTATAAAAAATAGGGTTATTGTAGCGGTATGTAAGACCGTTCTTAGTTTACTTAGGACAATGCCAACACTTGTAACAGCATTAATTGCAACATATGTTTTTGATTTGCCTGCAACAGCAGGGACGGTTGCTATTTTTCTGTTCACGATTTCCTATGTGGGAAAATTAATGTATGAAGCGATTGAAAATGTCGATATGGGAGCATTTGAAGCGATGGAATCAATTGGTATGACGAGAATTGAAGCATTTCGTTATGCAATCATACCGCAAATATTGCCTGGCTATCTCTCCACATCTCTGTTTTGTTTTGAGGGAAATGTTCGATACGCAGCCATTCTTGGTTATGTTGGAGCAGGAGGAATTGGCAAATTGATTAATGAAACGATCGGCTGGCGCGATTATTCAAGTCTAGGGATGATCGTCTTAATGTTAGTCATTACCGTTTACACGATTGAGACCATTAGTGAGCACTTTAGGAAAAAGTTAATTTAAAGGAGTAGTTCGGGGTATGACGACAATAGAAAAACAGTTATTGCAAGCACCTCGCAATCATCGTTACGTCCTTACAGTTGTGGCAATCGTGGTGATTTTGCTGGCGTGGTCTGTAACTGAATTTAGTCTTAAATTGGACAGTAATGGCATGAAGATTGCCTCTAATATAGTTGGTGGACTTTTAAACCCAGATTTAGACTTTTTGTTTAATCTTTCAGATAAAGGCGTTATCTATTTATTGTGGGAAACTTTTGCGATTGCGCTATTAGGAACAATCGTGGGGGCTATTTTAGCGGTGCCATTGGCGTTTTTGGCTGCCTCCAACATTGTTCCAAAGCCAATCTCTTGGATAATTCGTTTATTGTTAATTTTCATTCGTACTGTTCCTGCGCTAGTGTATGGCTTGATGTTTATCAGGGTGACTGGGCCGGGACCTTTTGCAGGTGTATTAACAATAGGTATTACTTCCATCGGGATGCTAGCTAAATTATACGTCGATGCGATTGAAGAATTAGATGTGAAAGTGTTGGAATCAATGACTTCTATCGGCTGTACAACATTCGAAAAAATCCGTTACGGCATTATTCCGCAGTTGGCATCGATCTTTTTATCGGTTATGATCTACCGTTTTGATATGAATATGCGTGAAGCGGCTATTCTTGGTTTGGTTGGAGCGGGTGGAATCGGGGCTCCACTCATTTTTGCGATGCAAGGCTATAAATGGGAGCAAGTAGGATCTATTTTAATCGGTTTAGTAATCCTCATTCTGATTATTGAGTTTATCTCGAATAAGCTTCGCTCAAAACTTGTAAATGGATAGGTAATAAAAAAGGCATTTGGGAAGTGGTTTTTGTACTTCCAAATGCCTTCTTTATAAGTTCATCCATACTGTTGATAAAATATTTTTCGGGGCTTATTTCGTTAGAGCCTTGACTTCACACGAAATGAACAAAAATCAACACCCGCTTATTACAAAGCCAAGTTTTAACTCCAAAAATGTTTGGTGTAAGCAGCTTGTCTCCTTGAAATGTCAGCCCATAAGCTAAGTCAGTACCCTGATTTTTCTTTACTTGGTGGCAACAGGCTTTTGGTTAAAGGGAACGATTTTTCTTCATTATGGCTTTAGCGGATCTCGATTGAGAAAAGCGGTTGTACAGTGGATCGCACCCCAGCCGTTTAATAACTCATCAAGTACCACTTCAACGACTTCAATTCCATTTTGCTCTAATAGCTGCTTTGTATAAGGATTATTCGCCACCATGACGACTTTTCCCGGTTCAAGGGCTACAAAGTTCAAGCCCATTCCCAGCTTAAGTTCGTCAATATTGGTAAATTCAATTAGTTCGATTCCGAGATCGAGCAGTTGTTTCGCACAATCATAGGTTACATGCCATGGGAAAATCACAAGCTTGTTCTTATCTACCATATTCATATAACCGTCTAGGTGGATGGAACCGTATGGAATTTGCGTGCGGATAATATTTTTCACGCCAATGTTGCGCAGCTCGGTTTCTACTTGACATGCGCCTGATTCGTTTGTACGGCTTCCGGTGCCGATAATGACAGTTTCACGGTTAATCCACATGGCACTTGCCCCTTCAAAATAACCATCGCCATTAATCGTTTTGATGATTGGGACGCCTAATGAAGCAAGTGTCTTGGCAACTGCCTTTTCTTCGCCGCGCCTGGCTGGAATGGCAGGTCGACATACGATTGCTCCTTCCGGTGTCATAAACATTAAATCACGCATAAACATGGCGTTAGGTCGATCTGTACGCTGTCCCTCGATATAATGAACTTCTACACCATGTGTGCGATAAACATTAGCTAAGTCATCATGCTGTTTTCGTGCTCTTTCCGGATTGATAGGGGCTCGAAAACGAAAATCATGAAAGTTTTCCGAGGTGATTCCTTCTATTTCCTTTCCTGGTCGATGCATTAAAACAGCTCTAAGTTTTCCTACCTCTGAATCACAATACCAATTTCCCCAAAGTTCTTTTATTTCATTAGAAAAGGGTTGTTCTGATGGAAACCACCGTTCACCTTGGACAGTGACTTTTTGTGTAACTGGCATTTTATCGCCTCTCTTATCAATGAATTTAAATGATGAAAAATTAATTAATTAAATTGTCGAAAATGCATATCCTCTTCAGTGTGATGACTTCTCTGCAAGCTTTGCACCGAATTGTGAGTTAACCGTATTTAACCGGACTGCCGGGTTTTGGACATTAATGATTTAATACTTTTGATAGAAAGCTTTTAGCTCTTTCCGAGTCGGGATTTGTGAAAAACTTGTCTGGCGGAGAAACCTCAACGATTTTTCCATCGGCCATGAAAACAATTTGATCGCACATTTCCCGTGCAAATCCCATTTCATGTGTAACGACAATCATGGTCATTCCAGACTTCGCCAAGCCTCGAATCGCATCCAGCACTTCTTTAATCATTTCTGGATCGAGAGCAGAGGTTGGTTCATCAAATAACATGACCTTTGGATCCATAGCGAGAGCACGGGCAATTGCAACCCTTTGTTGCTGCCCTCCGGAAAGCTGAGATGGATAGGAATTGATTTTATCGCCAAGCCCCAGCGATTCCAACAGTTGTTTTCCTTTTTCTTGTGCCTCCTGTTTCCCCATTTTCTTTACGTTGATAGGTGCAATGGTGACATTATCCAGAGCGCTAAGAAATGGGTATAAATTAAATGATTGGAAAACGAACCCAATCTCTGTACGCACCTTGTTAATATCTGTTTGCTTATGATGGATGGAGCTTCCATCCACAATAATTTCACCCTCCTCAATGCCTTCTAAGGCATTGATTGTCCGGATTAGTGTGCTTTTCCCGGCGCCACTTGGGCCGATTAACGCAAAAACGTTTGACTGGGGAATTTCTAAATTAATATCATCAAGAACAATATTATCTCCAAATCGTTTTTGTACATTTTTGATTGAAATCATTTTGCTTCACCTCTTTTTCTGTTAATCATATGAGTTATATTTCTTTTCTAAAAATCGGATGATTTGCGAGAGGGTGAAGGTCATTATGAAATACAATACTGCAACAAATGTCCAAACCTCTATAGAACGAAAGGAAGTGGCAACTAGATTTTTCGCTACTAATGTCAAATCGACTACAGAAATAACGGAAACGAGTGATGAATCTTTAATTAAAATAATAAACTGTGATGCTAAAGGTGGTAATACTTTTCGAAATGCTTGCGGTAAGATTATTAGTCTCATTGCTTGGACATAGGACATTCCTGAAGAACGAGCTGCCTCCATTTGCCCGCGAGGCACTGATTGAATTCCCGCTCTGACAATCTCTGCAACGAATGCTCCGGAAAATGCGGCCAATCCGACAATCGCGGACCAGTATGGCCCAAGCTGCAAAAATCTGCCCATTACAAAGAATATCCAAAAAAGGAGGACAAGGAGTGGAACGCCTCGCATGATTTCAATGTAAGTAGTTGCTAAAAACGAAATGATTTTGTTTTTTGAAATACGGCATAATCCTAATATAATCCCAATTGGAATACTGATGACCAATGCTAGAGCCGAGATCTCCAATGTGAGTAAGATCCCTTCCAAAAATAGGCCCATATTCTGAGGAATGACACTCCAGTCTGGCTGATACATCCATTCTTCCCCCTAGATATCTAAAATTTATAGCTCTCTATTCTTCTTTTACATCATTCATCCAGTCAGCGCTATTAAACCATTTTTCAAAAGACTCCAATTCTGCTGGACTACCTTTATACGACTCTAAAAATGAATTTAACCATTGTACGGTTTCTAAGTCATTATGTCTTACAGCGATACCGAGATTTTCTGCTGAAATTAAATCGTATACACCGCGAACACTATTCGCATTCATTGCTTCATATGTGCGAACACCTGGTTCATCATAGACGATTCCGTCTGCTTGTCCCTGCACTAACGCTAATGAAGCTGCTGGAAAATCTTCGAAATCTACAACTGTCGCTTCTTTAAATAATTGCTTCGCCAATAACGCCCCTGTAGTTCCGAGTGATACAGCGATTTTCTTTCCCGCTTGATCTAAATCCTCCCATGATTTTGTTGTCGTATCACTTTTTGGTAGCATTAATACTTGTCCAGTTGTAAAATAAGGGTTGGCGAAACTGACAGCTAAGGCACGATCACCACGAATAGTCATTCCGGCAATGATCATATCAATTTCACCTGTTTGAAGAGCAGGAATTAATCCATCAAAACCAAATTGTTTAAACTCGACATCAACGTTCAATGCTTCGCCAATGGCCTTGGCCGTATCTACGTCATATCCCATAAACTCCCCATTTAAATCAATCATTTCAAAAGGGAAATAGCCTGGAGCTGTTCCAATGACGAGTTTTTTATTTTTTAAAACATTGTCAATTGTAGATGGAACAGTTTCTCCATTACTAGCTTCCTTCGTACAGCCTGCAAGAATTACAGCAAAAATGATTATGAGAATCATTGATATTTTTTTCATATTATTTCAGCACCTTTTCAGCAAATTTTAGTTAATTGGATCTCGATTTAGAAAAGCAGTCATACAATGAATCGCTCCCCAACCTTTTAATATTTCGCTCATATCCGTTTCAATAACCGTAATGCCGGCAGCTTCCATCTTCGACTTTGTATCTGGACATCCAGCTGGCATAACGATTTTACCAGGTTCGAGGGCAACAAAATTAATAGAAGCTTTTACCTTAATTTCTTCAAGGTCTGTAGCTTCAATAATTGTAAAACCCCTATCTATTAATTGTTTCACGACATCATAAGGTACTTGCCAAGGAAACAATACAGCCGTTTTTTTGTCAGCAATATTGATTAATCCATCAAGATGAGCATGGCCATAGGGGATTTCAAAGCGAATAATATGACTGACGCCCATATTTCTTAATTCTGACTCTACTTGTTCAGCTCCGTTTTTATTCGCTCTAGCTCCCGTGCCGATAATGACCGTTTCACGATCAACCCACATTCCACATGCTCCATCAAACCAACCGTCCCCATTGATCGTTTTTACTATTGGAACACCGAGACGACCAAGTGCTTCCGCTGTAAATCGCTCCTCCCCGCGACGGGCAGAAATTCCGTTGCGACAGACGATCGCACCTTCAGGCGTCATGAATACTTGATCACGCATGAATAGAGAATTCGGTCGATCATCTCTTTGCGTTTCAACATAATGTACATTTACGCCGTGTTGTCGATATATGTTTGCTAGCTCATCATGTTGCTTCTGTGCTTTGGCAACATTCATTGGAGCTTTCCAACGATATATTGAATAATTATTCTCTGAAATGATCTCGATTTCTTTTCCAGGTCTTCTCATTAAAACATCTCTAAGCTTGCCGGTTTCGGAATCGCAATACCAGTCGCCCCAAAGTTTAGGCAATTCGTCTGAGAAGGATTCCTCCGCTGGAAACCACCGTTCTCCCTGAATCGTTACTTTAGTCATTAGCTCCCTCCTACTAATAAATATTAAAAACATTGTAGTTTTTATAAGTATAGTTTATAATTGCCTAAAATGTCTATTAAATTTTGAAAATAATGAATAATTGGAATTGTGCTGGAAATGTTGTATTTTAAACTATATAGTCTTTAAGGAGTAGATATAATGGATTACGTGACATATGTCAGCTCAACAGATATTGAAAGGTTAATCAAACGTCTCGTTCAAGTTCCTAGTATTTCTAATACTGCCGGTGAGGTAGAGATGGCTAACGAAATCTGCAAAATTTTGCTGGAGCTGCCTTATTTTCAAGAAAATCCTGAAAATGTAATGAAAGTTCCGATTGAAGGTGACCCCCTTGGCAGGGAAAATGTAGTTGCGCTTTTTAGAGGGAAGGGGAGTCCTTCTAGTAAAACAGTGGTGCTGTTAAGTCATTTCGATGTAGTCGGGGTCGAGGATTTTGGTAATTTAAAAGAACATGCTTTTGCTCCAGAAGCCTATACGAAGCTATTAAAAAACGAAAGGATTTTTGATCCTGAAGTGGTTGAAGATCTTTCCAGTGGTGAGTGGTTGTTTGCTAGAGGGATTATGGATATGAAGGCAGGTCTTGCGGGACAAATTGCCGTTCTTTCAGCGCTTATGGACGAGGAAAATTTTTCTGGAAATCTGCTTTTAATAGCTTCTCCTGATGAAGAGCGCAATTCTGATGGCATGTTTGCTGTCATTCCTTTTTTAAATACATTAAAAGAAACACATCAGTTGGAATATGAGCTTTGTATATGTTCGGAACCAAGCTTTGCCTCAGAACCAGGGTGCGAGGAAAAGTATATTTATACAGGATCGGTTGGAAAACTGTTGCCTTTAATCATGTGTGTTGGCAAAGAAACGCATGTTGGTGAACCGTTGGAAGGTTTAAATGCAGGTTGGATGGTCGCTGATTTAGTAACGAAAATGGAACTGTCGAACAAGCTAGTAGATAAAAAGGATGAAGAGATCAGCCCCCTGCCAACTTGTTTGAAGGTGACCGATTTAAAAGAGCAATACAATGTCCAAACTCCAAGTGTTGCATATGCCTTATATAATGTCTTGACGCTTCAAAGGACGCCAAACGAGATTGTGGAAACAATTAAGGAGATTGCTTTAGAATCAGCAGCATCGATTCATAAAAAAGTTGTGGAAAAATATCAAACGTATAATTTGGCATTCGATGAAACGAAAGAGAGAGCTTTTCGACCGGCTGTGTTTACCTTTGCTGAGCTGTATGAAAGAGGGCAGAAAGACTATGGAAGTCCGTTTGTTCAATCGTTAGAGAGAATTATAGCCAATCAGCAGGAAAAAGATTTTCGTGAGCAAACAGTGGATATAGCTGTTGAACTGATGAATTACTTTGCCCATGAGGCCCCATTTTATTTAATAATGCTTGCACCGCCGTATTACCCCCATGTGTATTTGAACCATACAACAAAGCAAGAAGAGCGTATTTCAAAAATGGTTGCTTTTATTATTGAAGAAAGCGAAACACAGTTTCAGGAAAAAATTAAAGTAAAACCTTTTTTTAACGGATTATCTGATGTTAGTTATTGTCGAATGCTTAATGATCAAGAATCACTTAGCGCCATCTATGAAAATATGCCATTGCTCGGGAATGGATATAATATCCCGATCGCAGCGATTAGAGAGTTTAATGTTCCCACAATCAACATCGGCCCGTTCGGAAAGGACGCACATAAAAGTACGGAACGTTTAGAAGTTAAATTTTCAACAGAGGTCTTTCCGAAATTGCTTAAAAGGGCCATTAAATTTTATCTCGGTCAAGTGGGAGGTGAAGGTAATAGATGACAGAAAATTCAAATTTTCCATCGACTGTAGTTGGTCAAAAAATTCGTAATATCCGTAAGGAGAAAGGACTTACCATTGAGGAACTAGCTCAAAAAATTGAAGTTAGTCAAAGCATGGTTTCACAAATTGAAAGGGGTCAAGCGAACCCCTCTCTAGATACTTTATGGAAGGTTAGTCATGTTTTAGGAACTCCAATTTTTTCTTTTTTTGAAAATATTGAGCATCGCTCTGTCCAAGTAATAAAAAGAGAACAACAAAAAACAGTGAAAATGTTGCACCCTAATGTGATTTATCGCTTATTAACTCGAAGCTCTTCCCTTCGAAAAATTGAATTTTTTGAACTGCAAGTAGAACCGTTTCATACAGAAAATCTAAAGCAGCTAGCACATAGCGGGGAAGAGTGTGGTTATATCATGAAGGGCGAAATCGTTGTCGCAGTTGAGCATAAGAAGCATCATTTAAAAGTGGGAGATAGTATCTATTTTGATAGTACACTCCCACATAGTTTTTTTAATCCGGGGAATGAAACCGCTATCGCTATTTGGGCGATGACTGGGAAAAAATAGAGGGAGAGTGCGTCATTTTGAAAGTAGATTTAGTGATTACGCATGCACATGTTTTAACGATGGAAGGACCAGGTGTCGGTTTTATTGAAGATGGGGCTGTTGCCATTAAAGATCATTTAATTGCCGCTGTGGGCAGAACGGATGAGCTCCTTGCAAATATTAAGGCAGAACGAATGATCAATGCAAAAGGAAAAGTCGTTATGCCAGGATTCATTGATGCCCATATTCACACAGGGCTTTCCATTTTGCGGGGAGTGGCACAGGATATCAATAATTGGATGCAAAAAGGGCTTTGGCCATTTTATAAACATGTTACAGTTGATGATGCGATGAAAGGCTCGCTCGTTAATATTATAGAAGGAGTGAAAGCAGGAACGACGACTTTTTGTGATTATGACGAATCGATGAACAAGCTTGTTCATAATTACGTCAAAGTCGGGGCAAGAGCAAGATTAGCAGAAATGATTAATGAAATTCCTCATGACATTGGCAAAGTACCAGTAGGAGAGTTGTATCCATTTAATCCGGCGATTGGTGAGCGAAAATTAAAGAACAATTTAGAGCTTATGGAAAAGTGGCATGAGAGTGAAAATGGTAGAATTACGGTTATGTTTGGACCTCATGGCCCTGATATGATGTCGAAGGAGCTTCTGCTAGAAATACGTGAAATAGCAAAAAGCTATGATACGAAGTTACATATGCATCTGGCACAAGGTGATCGGGAAATAAATCAAATGGTATTAAGATACGGCAAGAGATCGATTCCATTTTTAGCAGAAATTAATTATTTGGATGAACGCCTTATTGCAGTACACTTAACGGAAGCAAATGATGAGGAGACGGTGACCGTGGCCGAAAGTGGAGCCTCGATGATTTATTGTGCGGGGAGCATTGGGATTATTGACGGGTTAGTGCCCCCTATCATTAAATTTTTGCAGGCTGGTGGTGTTGGTGCGTTAGGGTCTGATCAAGCACCTGGCAACAATAATAATAATATGTTCAACGAGATGAAGTTTGCTGCCATTTTGAATAAGGTAAAATACGGTGATCCGACTGTTTTTCCGGCATCACTGGCAATGCGTATGGCGACCATTGAAGCTGCGAAAGCAATTGGTCTAGAACACGAAATTGGTTCATTACGAAAAGGGAAGAAAGCCGATATAATCATTATCGATATGGAGCAGCCAAATTTAACTCCAGTTATCGTTAGTCCGATCCGTAACATTGTGCCAAATCTAGTCTACTCTGCGAGAGGGAATGAAGTGGAAACGGTGATTATTGATGGGAAAATTATTGTCGAAGATGGTGTCGTATTAACTGTCGATGAAAAAGCAGCGATTAAAGAAGCGCAAGAAGCAGCAGAGAAAATTAGTCTTAAAGCGAAAGATGACATCGTTGTTGCCGAAAGTGAATTACTGCAATTTATGGAGAAGGGCTATTTATAGGGGGATATGGAAGAAGGGCAGCCGAGATTTTCGGGTGCCCTTTAAGAATGTTCCAAAGAGACCAATTTGTAAGCGGCTCTTCCTAAAGATCATCAAGCAAAAAAAGAAGTGGAGATAGCGAATAATGGCTTCAATGATATTGACACTTTTCGAACAGGCAACTATTTCGCTAAAAATGTAAAGAGAATAATCGCAATAAGTGGCAGAAAGACAATAAGATAACCAAGTGGATTAGCAAAGTTTATTGTCCAACCAATACCGAACCGTTTTTCAACAAAAATCGATGGGTCATTTTTGTTGAAATAAAAGAGACCGCCTTTCCAATAGGAATCCTCATTGGAGTCGACGATTTTCTCCTGTATTTGCGGGGCTGTTTTTTTATCTGATAGCCCCACTTTGACAGCAAAGACAATCGCGCTTACTAAGATAAGAACAAGGAAGCCTAGCGGTACCAAGAACATGGCTGTTGCAGAAAAAATAGTTGGGTGAATGGTTTGTAATTGAAAGTAGCTGATCAACATCGTAAGAAGCATACTGATAAAAAACATAAACCAGCTTGAATATTTTCGTAAGGTAAGCTGTCTTTGTCGCGATACTTCTGTGCTTTCGCTGTTTACTTTAATGCCCGATTTCTTCGTTCCTACATGAAGGCCTAAAAACATGAGCTGCATAATCAAAAGGGTCAGAGGAAGAAGAAGTACTGAGAGCATTGTTTTTTCAGTAAAGGCATCTGGTTCTCCGTTTACTCCCCAATGGGTTGGAATTTGCTGCGGTAATAAATCGTATTGAATAATGGTGTAAATCATGACGCCAACCGTAATTATCATTGGTAGTAAGTACACTTGCCAAGGGAGCATTTCATCATGAGCGCGTGCTGATAAATCAGCGACTTTGATGTTCTTTAAGTTTTCAGTCCAATGATTTATTTTCTTCAGCCGCATGGTTTTTCCATGGAAGTAAAAATAGAGGGCAAAGCTAAAGAGAATAATCGCAAACTCAAGGAACGTTCCAATCAAAACAATTTGCTCCTGGGTGACCGGTTGTAAGAGGGCCCATAAAAGATAGCTTGTTAAAAGGATAAGCGAAAACACACTTACAAACAGTGAATATTTTTTCTTATAGGAGAGCAGCGTCTCATTGCGCAAATAATTCTCAGGGATCGTTACTCCGAAAATGATGGAGCGATTTACTAGAAAAGGAATCGTTGTTTGAATTCCGGCAATAATAATGGCGATAAAAAGAAAGATAGTTAAAGTCATCGTAATACCTCCTGTATTATTTTAGTTGCCCGTTGCTTTTTTTAAACTCCTCAAGTAGAGTATCAACAAGCTCTGTTATCTGTATGGTGGGCATTCCTATAACTAAAGATTCAGCAATAAGATGCTTATATTCATCTTTAAGTTTATTGATAGTACTCTCGTTGAAATCCTGCGGTGATGCAATCACAGCACCAGACTTCGGAACGATCCGAATAATGCCCTTTTGTTCTAAATGATGATAGCTTTTATTGACTGTGTGCATATTAACGCCAAGGTCAGCTGCAAAACTCCTAACAGATGGAAGCGCCTGCCCTGCTTTTATATATCCCCGTGCTATACCCTCAATAATTTGATTCGATATTTGCAAGTAAATGGGGATGTCTGATTCGGATTCAATTCGAATGATCATCATTCTTCCTCCAATCTGTTCTATATTTATTATAACAAATCTGTTCTATTTTGTATAGAACAAAAAATATTCAGGCAAACTTGCCGATCTTATTAAATATGTCCGCATGAAGTATCTATGAGGATATACTTAAGTGAAGAAAGCAAACTCGTATGAGGACAAACTCAAGAGGAAAAAAGCAAAATCGTGTCCGCATGAAGTGCTCATGAGGACAAACTCGGGTGAAAAAACAGCAATTATGTCCGCATGAAGGTTCCATGAGGACAGACTTGTGCAAAAAAACGGCAATCATGTCCGCATGAAGGTTCCATGAGGACAAACTCGGGTGAAAAAACGGCAATCATGTCCGCATGAAGGTTCCATGAGGACAAACTAAAGCCAAAAAAGCAAAGTCATGTCCGCATGAAGGGTCCATGAGGACAAACTCAAACGCAAAAAGCAAAACCATGTTCGCATGAAGAGCTCAAGAGGACACGCTCAAACGAAAAAATAAAACTCGTGTCCGCATGGAGTGCTCATGAAGTCAAGCCCATTATCATGTGTGAATCTACTCCAAAACAAAACAATTTTATTCAATTTTTTGTGTACGGGATGGGGGCTCCTTCGTATACAAAAATTTGCGCTCTGTGTTTTCTGGTTCGTTTCCTTTTTGTTCCGGATTTCTTCTATTTCCAACTTCTTCTGCATAGTCTGTTAAGACGGGCCCAACTAAATGATATTATGCTGCTCACCTGATACACTTAACTTTTCCTTTAAAATTCCATCTCTAATTGATTTTTCGCTAAAGATAAAGTGACGTGTTTGTACAACCTCCATTAGAGTTAAAAATGTTATAATTCCCGGGATAATAATGTCTTTTCGTTTTTTTGATAACCCTTTGATTTTTGAACGCTCCTCAACGGATAATGAAGATAGCTCTAATAAGATTTTGTTTATATCATCGAATGTTAGTGAATGTTCGTTTGTATGCTGTGCTTTTTGATAAATTCTTCCGAGATTTCTGGCCGTTCCACCGATTCCGATAATCGGATAGTTAACATTGGCAAGCCAAGGAAGATTTTGAAATTGCGAAAGTAGAAATGTTCGAAGTTCCCCTAATTGTTTTGTTGTAACCTGTTCCCCAAAAGCAAACTTCGAATTTAAGGAAACGGCGCCAAACGGAAAGCTGAAAAATTCCACTAAATTTCGTTTGTGGAAGAGGGTAATTTCTGTACTTCCGCCGCCAATATCAATGGTTATGCCATCCTTTAATTCAATGGAATCAATCACACCTAAATATCCGTAATAAGCTTCTTGATACTCACTTAACAATTTTATCGAAATATCCGTTTGTTTTTTGATTTCGGTTAAGATTTCTTCTTGATTAGATGATTGTCTGATGGCGGCTGTCGCAAATGCAATCAGTTCATCAATTTCCAGTGAATTCATAGTCCTTTGAAAATCTTTCAGTGTCGTAATGACAAGCTCGATTCCTTCTTTCGATAATTTGCCGTTTTCCATATAGTTAATAAGACGTGCAGCCACTTTTTCTTTTTGGATCTCTTTATAATGACCCACGCAATCTATCTGATATATCGCTAAACGAATAGAGTTGGAGCCCATATCGATTAATGCTACAACTTTATTTTTCAATTTTAAAACACTTCCTTTAAAAATGATTATCTAACTATTATAACTATATAAATGCTAGAAAAATCACCATGCCTAAAAATAAACAAAAAAATACATATAATTTACAAAATTTTTACATTAATAGTGTACTGTAATGATGTTAGAAAGAAAAAAGGAGTTGGGATTAGTGCAAACAGCTGATGAAAGCTCTGTAGCAGTAAATTTAAATAATCCTGATCATTACAATAATAGAGAATTAAGCTGGTTGGATTTTAATTATAGAGTATTAGAAGAGGCATTGGATAAACGGAATGCTTTGCTAGAACGTTTTAAGTTTTTATCCATTTTTAGTTCCAATTTGGATGAATTCTTTATGGTACGTGTGGCTGGTCTTCTTGATCAAGTGAAAGCAGGCTATAATAGGCCTGAAAATAAGGCTGGATTGACTCCGAAGGAACAATTATCTGCGATCTCTAAATTGACTCATACGCTCGTAAAGATACAAGACCATGCCTATCTGAATCGGTTAACGCCATTATTGGCAAAAGAACGTGTCAAATTTGTATCAATAGATGATGTTTCACCACAATGGTTAACTTTTCTGGAGCATTTTTTTGATGAACAGATTTTTCCAGTATTAACCCCTATGGCAGTGGATGCCTATCGACCTTTTCCAATGCTCTTAAATAAATCGCTTAATCTTGCTGTTGTGATTGAAGAAAAGCTAGTTGAAAAAAAGAAGCATTTTCCTTTTGATGGAAATCTTGTTATAGTACAAGTTCCTGCTGTTATCAATCGTTATGTCGAATTGCCATTAGAGAACGACGAAAGGGTGTTTGTTCTTTTAGAAGAGATTATCGCTAAGTTCATTAACAAGCTTTTATTAGGATATAATGTTAAATCTGCCACTCCATTTCGGATAACCCGTAATGCAGATTTAAATATTCATGAGGACGAAGCTGAGGATCTCCTGCATGAGATTGAAGAGGAATTAAAGAAACGGAAGTGGGGAGCGGCAGTTCGGTTAGAAGTGCAACAGCAGCGCAGTGATAGGCAGGTAATTGATTATTTAATCGAGGAGTTAGAAATTCATAAAAATGATGTTTATTCCTTACAAGCACCACTTGATTTGACCTTTCTTTTTTCGTTTATAAAAACCATTGAAGCTACACACGAACATTTAGTTGGAACCTCTTTTATCCCTCAACCTTCTGCTGATTTAGAAGGGGAAGGAGATATTTTTCAAATTATTCAGCAGCGTGATGTTTTGCTCCACCATCCGTATGATTCTTTTGAACCGGTTATCGACTTTATTTCACAAGCTGCTGATGATAAAGATGTTCTTGCCATTAAACAGACGCTTTATCGGGTCAGCGGCGATTCTCCAATTATCAACAGCCTTAAGCGTGCTGCGGAGAATGGCAAGCAAGTAACGGTTTTAGTCGAACTGAAGGCGCGATTTGATGAAGAAAATAATGTTCAATGGGCTAAAGAATTGGAGATGGCAGGGTGCCATGTTATTTATGGAATGACCCATTTGAAAACACATAGCAAAATTACCCTCGTTGTGAGACGTGAAAATGGAGGTATCCAGAGATACGTCCACTTAGGTACGGGGAATTATAATGATGCAACAGCAAAAGTTTATACAGATATGGGATTGTTTACTGTCAATCATAAAATTGGGATAGATGCGACAAATTTTTTTAATTTTCTAAGTGGCTATATGGTCAAACCGACGTTTTATTATCTGGCTATTGCCCCTTTTGGGATTCGAGATGCTTTTATAGAGCTTATTAATGAGGAAATTGCTTATCATAAACGATTTGGAAATGGGAAAATGATTTTGAAAATGAATTCTTTGTCAGATAAAACGCTCATCATGAAATTATATGAAGCCTCCATTGCTGGGGTGAAAATCGATTTAATTATAAGGGGAATTTGTTGCTTGCGCCCTGGGGTAAAAGGGGTTAGTGAAAATATTACGGTACGCAGTATTGTTGGCACATTTTTAGAGCATACGAGAATTTATGGTTTCCATCATAACGGTGTGAATAAAGTGTTCTTATCTTCTGCGGATTTAATGACCCGTAATATGGAAAATCGAATTGAGATTCTCTTTCCTATTCTTGAGAGCGACCTGAAGCTGCGAATTCATGATATTTTAAATTTAATGCTTAGAGACAATTGCAAAGCACGTGAACAAGATTCAACGGGAAAGTATCATTATGTGAAAAGAGCAGATGGTGAAGAAGAGATTGATAGTCAACAAATCTTATGTGAAAAAGCTCATGAGAATAAAAAACAGATTGAAAGTAAAGAATCAAGCTGGACATTTAAGAGTTTTTGGTCAACGTTGTTTCCAAAAGAATAAAAATATTAAAGAGGCATCCATTCTTTTTATTATATTTTTTCAAACTTTTCGATGTAATGTGTAGGAATTATTGCAAACGACAATGAAAAGAATTGGGGAATTATGCAAAAAAAGAAGGCGATGTAAGTGAAATCAGTCAAGCTTCTGGCATTATTTTTGTTCATTATTTAACGTTTCATTCGTCTGAACTCGCTAAAATTATCCAAACAGAAGGTGGTATAAAATTGATCTGTGCTATCAGTGGAAAATCAACGAACCTTTTATAGCAAAAATGAGCCAAATATGATTGGTGAATGCTCCCCGGAAAAGCAAGTGTCTGGAGCGGAAATCAACGAATTTTAACTACAAACGACATCGAGGGTCTCGATGTCGTTTGTTGACAGGCCGAGACGCTTCCATATGGGAAGGTCTCACTTTATATTTTACTCATTTGTTTCTTCGGTTTCAGTTTCTCCAGGTGTTTCAGTTTCATTCTCCTCTGTATCAACCTCATTTTGGTCTGCACAACCTGTTAGAACTCCAGTGAAAAGTAACGCTGCAAGCAATGTTAATGATAAATTCTTGAACTTCAAAAGAATCACCTCATTACGTAAATTTTTTTGATACTACCTTAGTTTAAATCCAGATTATTAATGGAATATAAAAAGCCATGCTACTTTCTGTTAATTATTTCCGGTAAAAACGGCCTAAATTAGCAACAAATAAGGTAAGACTTAGCACCCATAATTAGCCTATATTCTAGCTTTACAAACTAAAAATGAAAGGATCTATTGAAATCTTTTTTTACAATCCCTTAAAAAGAACTTAACTTCTGCTTAACCATTTGTACTTGGTACCAAGTTATTCTTGAATTAAGAAGATGTCGGGACATGGATGCGGTTTAAATAGATTAAAAATATAGAGGAGGTAGCCTTCATGAAGGTAGAATTTCATTGTCATACCAATATTTCGGATTGTCCACTATCCATTGAGGAAGTTTTAGAGTTGGCTTTACTCCAAAATGTAAGTCATTTGGCGATAACAAACCACGATACAACAAAAGGTTTGGAAGAAGCGGGAAAAGTGGGAAAGAAGTATGGAATTGAAATTATTCCGGGTATTGAAGTGTCAGGCTATGACTTTCAAAGGGAGAGAAGAGTTCATATATTGGGCTATTTTATTGAACCCGGACATGCAGCGATTGAGGCGGTTTGCGGTCCACTGGTAGAACAAAGACATGAGATTTCAAAGGAAATGGTTCAAAGGCTAATAGATAGCGGGTATGATATTACTTGGGAAAGATGTTTAGAGATTGCCCGTGGAGGAACGGGTGTATACAAACAGCACATTATGCAGGTTTTAATAGAGAAAAAATATACGAACTCTATTTATGGTTCACTTTATAAAAAAATATTTAATAGAAAACCTCCAGGTATTGCATTTATTCCGATGCAATATATTGATGCTAAAGAGGCTGTTAAAATGATTCGACAAGCAGGTGGTGTTCCAGTGTTAGCCCACCCAGGCCAATATGGAAATTTTGAAATTGTTCCAGAATTGGTGGAAGCCGGACTAGAAGGGATAGAGGTCTGGCATCCACTTCATAATAAAGAGCATGAGGCGCAAGGAAAACAGTTGGCAGGGGAATATGATCTTGTTATGACAGGAGGCTCGGATTTTCATGGGGCGTATGGGGAAAAGCCTGTTCTGATTGGAAGTAAAAGTCCGGGCATTGAAACATTGCATGCTCTACAATTACGGAAAGAAAGGTTGAAAGTTTAATATGCCTTTCATCTATCAGCCTAACGAAGAAAGGAAATTGTCGACAACACCTAGTATCGATCCCTCGAGCCAAATTATCGATAGCTTTGCTGGGGCTTGGACGTCAATAGGCGCAAATAATAAGATTGTGGAATCTTCTTTTGGTGATTACACTTATACGATGGACGGCGTCACTGTTAATTATTCAGAAATAGGGAAATTTTGTTCTATTGCCTCTCATGTATGCATTAATCCTGTCCAACATCCGATGGAACGGGTATCGCAGCATCACATGACTTATCGAAAAATTGCCTATTGCCTTGATGATAAGGACGATGAGGATTTTTTTGATTGGCGCCGTACCAAAAAAGTGAAAATAGGACACGATGTTTGGATTGGACATGGGGCGATCATTATGAAGGATGTGGAGATCGGAACAGGTGCCGTTATTGGCTCTGGGGCGGTAGTAACAAAAGATGTAGCCCCGTATATGATCGTTGTCGGTATACCAGCGAGACCGTTAAAGCGAAGATTTCCGCAAGAATTATCTGAAAAACTATTAAAAATTGCTTGGTGGAACTGGTCGAGAGAAAAGCTTGAAACCCACTTTGAGGATTTCAATGATATGGAGACATTTATTAAAAAGCATGGGTGAAGTATAATAAATGGTGTGCCCTAATTAGTTAGGGCTTTTCCTATTTAATACGGATGCCATCCACAACAACTTAGTGCACATTTATTTTTTTGAAAATTTTTAAAATGATACGGACGAATGGAAGGTGGGAGCAAATGAAAAAAGATCGGTTAATTAAAAAATTTGATAAACAAGCAAAAATGTATGAGAACAATCAACATCATCACAGAATTGCAGGATGGAGAAAAGACTTGATTAAAAATGCATACGGAAAAGTGTTGGAAGTGGGAGTTGGAGCTGGGGCAAATTTTCCTTATTATAATCAGGCTAATGTTGAAATAACAGGTGTTGATTTTAGTTCAGAGATGATAAAAAGTGCAAAAAGAGCTGCAGACAGGTTTCAAGTGAAAGCAGAGTTTATGACAAAGGATTTAGAAGAGTTATCGTTTGCAGATAATTCTTTTGATTGCATCGTATCGACTCTTTCTCTTTGTACCTATACTGACCCAATTGCCGTTTTACGAAAATTCAACCGCTGGTGCCGTGAGGGAGGACGTGTATTGCTGATGGAGCATGGCCTGAGCTCTAATCCGTTGCTTTCCCTTGCTCAAAAAATAATAGATCCAGTCTATAAACAAATCTCTGGATGTCATTGTAATCGGAATTTTCCCGAACTTATGAAAAAATCACATCTTCAAGTTGAACATATGGAACGGTACTGGTCAGATATCTTTGTTTTAATACAGGCAAAGCCTTTAAAAGAGCAGATAAACTAACGACGGGCTTTGTTTTGTACAAGAGCTTCTTATCGAGAGTTACCTTATAAAATTAACATGGGCGTAACACGAAGTTTAAAATGAATCGTTATACTCGTTTTAGATCGTTCAAAGGGGGATATGCCAAATTGTCTGAAAAAGCAATATTGGTTGATACATTAATTTCGGAAATACAAAAAGGAAATTATAAACCGAATGATAAGCTGCCATCTGAAAATGAATTGGCAGATTATTATCAAGTACCGAGAATCGTTGTTCGTAAAGCTTATGAGCGTCTGCAAGAACTTGGTTATATTTTTTCGAAACAAGGAAAAGGGAGCTATGTTCAAAATCAAAAGCTGCAAATTCCTCTCATTTTAACAGGAGATGTAAGCTTTAGTGAAAAAATGCAAGAACTGAATTATCGCTTTGAGACAAGGAATATTGCTTGTGAAGAGATTGCCTACGACACTTCCATATTTCATGCTTTAAATGCTGGAAAAAATGCTGTTGTATATAAAATCAGTCGCTTGCGCATTGTAGAAGATTGCCCGATAGCGGTGCATACTTCCTATTTATCTCAAACTGTTTTTGCCAATATTAAAAGGGAAGGGAGTGAAATTTCTTCCATTTTTCAATTTTTCCGAAAACAGGGCTATAGCGACTTTGAAGCGCTGAAAACAAAGCTGACTGTCATTTTTCCGAATAAAAAGGAAAGAGAACTGCTAAAATGCCCTAGTCTTGTACCGCTGTTAAGCTTAGAATCAGGCTGCATAGATCGTAGAACAGGGCAGGTGTTGGAGTATTCGAAAAATATTTACAGAAGTGACTGCTTCACTTATATTATTTAAGTTCCTTGCAAAAAAAAGAGCAGTCAAGGTGATTGCTCCGTATTTTCAGGACGTATATGGTTTAAGTCAAAAAAACTCGGAATTTTTAATATACTCGCCAAAGTGCTCCTGAAAATCTAGCGAGTTTATATCTGCTTATAGGTGATGACGCACGATCTCAGCAATTTTCTCTGCTTCGCCTAGGACAAGAAGACCAATCATCAATTCATGCTCTTTATGGATTTCTGCTAGTTTGTCTTTCGATGCATATTAAGTCGTCTGAATCTTATATAGTGAACTTGAAACAGCTGTATTAAATTCCATAGAAATCCTCTCCCGGCAAGATCATATAAAGTTTTATGAAAAGCATCATCGAGCTGGAGAAATGTCTCTAAACCATCCTTTTTGTTTGGCAAGAATTGTTTTTAATTCATTCAACCCCTTTAATGGAAGATGGTCCTTTTTTCCCCCGTAATTTCTTGTTCCAATCTACTTCTTAAGAAAATAAGCTGCTCGACAGATTCAAGATCAATGTAAGCAACGATGCTGCCTTTTTTCGGATGAATATTAATGTTATTTTCTACCGCGAATCAGAGTATGTGAAATCTGATAGCGTTCGGATAAGTCGTTTCGCAAATATGGTTCTAAGCCTTAACTGCAAAGAAAGAATGAGATTATGCCACTTAATGCGGAAATGCGCGCAATGCGAATGCAGCTCCACGCAACCGAGTCAATATTTCGCAATAATGCGGAAATCGGCGCAATCAATGTGGAAACGTGGGCAATCCAAGTGGAAATCGGCGCAATTAATGCAAAAACAAGCGCAATCAACACAGAAACCCGCGCAATTCCAGCGCAAACGTGAATCCTCCCCCGTGAAAATGCACGTAGTCAATACATAGACCAGTGCAATCCCAACCAAAACTCCCGCAATCTCCGACAACTGACTTTCCAAAAATCTCTGAGCTAGCATTAGCTGGTAAAAGAGTTGTATGTAACGCTTTTTACAAAACCAATACAAACTTTATGATTCTTTTACGTTCACTTACTTGGCAACAAGGTAGATTTAAGATGTGAAATCAATACATAGACGGAGGCCCTGAGATGAAAAGAAGACGAAGAACGGAAATCTTAATCAATGGCTCTCGAACGCTAGTAGAACAACTGGCTCAAACCATTGCTGACAACTATCGGGTAAAGGTGATTCAAGAGCCAGAGCATGGTTTAGTGATGATGAAAGTGAGAGAGACCTCAAAGAAATCACTATTTTATCTAGGAGAGGCTTTTGTGACGGAGTGCAAGGTTCAGGTAGAAGGGGTGGTTGGAATGGGCATTGTTATTGGCGACCAACAGGACCTTGCTTATAAATTAGCTATTATCGATGCTGCCATTGAAGCACAATTAGCAGAAACTGACGAATGGAGCAAGCTTTTAGAAAGTGAGGAAGAAAAGATTTTAAAGGCGAGAAAGTTAGAAGACCAGTCAATATTGAAAACAAAGGTTCAATTTGAAACGATGGATGTTTCATAAGGAGGAATAGAAGGTGAAGCTAGATATGGTTCACGATATTCAAACAGTGTATCGGAAGCTTGTTGATGCGATGGCAAGACCTGGGCAATTGGCTGATTTATCGAAGGAAGCGGCCTTAATTGAGGAGAACGAGGCAAGGCCATTTCTTCTCTTGGCGTTCACGTTATTTGATCAAGAAGTAACATTTAAAGTTTTCTCAAAAAGAGAAGCAGCGATTTCAAAATTGATCCATCAGTATACAAATGCGCGACCAGCTGCTATAGAGGAAGCAGACTACATCTTTGTTTTGGCGGATGCAGAGAAAACTGCCTTAAAGGGCGCCATTGAAAGAGCTAAACATGGCACATTAAAAAATCCGCATGATTCTGCAACGATTTTTGCGGAAGTTGATGAAATTACCAATACCTCAACATTGAAGTTAACGGGGCCAGGCATTCAAAGCGAAGAGCAAGTCCATGTGGAGACGGAAAGCGAGTGGCTGGCAGAGCGTCAAGTGAAAAACAAGGAGTATCCACTTGGAGTGGATTTAATGTTTATCGATCGTCGCCAACAGCTTCTTGCGTTGCCGCGAACAACACAAATTACGATAAATAGGGTGATTGTTTAATGGGATATGTAGCAGTTAAGGGTGGCACACTTGCGATTGAGGAATCGATAAAGCGCCTCAAATATGAACGGATCCAACGAGGGCAAACGATTGAAGTGGGAAGAATACAAGCAGGAATGCGTGGACTTATCGATCAGGTTATGTCTGAAAGCAGCCTTTACGACGAAGCGCTTGCAGCTCTAGCCATTAAGCAGGCTGAAGGAAATCCAGAGGAAGCGGTCTTTTTATTAAGGGCATTTCGCTCAACCGTTCCAAGAAAGCATTATTCAAAGGTAATAGAGTCCCAGGATATGAAAGTGGAGCGCCGCATTTCCGCCAGTTTTAAAGATATTCCCGGTGGACAAATTCTCGGAGCAACAACTGATTATACACACAGGCTTCTTGATTTTCAATTAATGACTGAAACGGATAATAGTGTTCAAGAATGGTTGCATCATTATCTATCCGAAAAATCTGATCAGGAGCTATCAGGAGAACTGAAACTGCCAAAAGTGCTTGATTACTTACGAAAAGAAGGTCTCATTTCTCCATGTGAAAACAACGATCGAGAGCCGGATGATGTGACGCGAGAAAGCCTTGAATTCCCTTCGACTCGAAGCCAACGGTTACAGGTGTTAACGAGAGGACAAACGGGGGCTGTGACGTCGTTTGCTTATGCGGTTATTCGTGGCTATGGTGATTTGCATCCAACAGTAGGGGAACTGCGAGTGGGGAAGCTGCCTGTAACAGTTGCTCCTCCAGCCTCGGAGGAGAATGATGTGGAAAATGACTATTATATTGGGGGCGTTAAGGCCACGGAAGTAGAAATGCTTATGCCCTTCACTGTTGAAAAAGAGTATGGGAAAAAAGAGATGGAGTTCGAAATCGGCTATGGTCTGTGCTTAGGACAAAATGAAACAAAAGCAATTGCAATGGGGATTCTGGATCATTGTCTTGAGCACCCAAATTTAGAATTTCCAAGTCATAATGAAGAATTTGTGCTCTATCATATTGATTCTGTTGAATCAACAGGCTTTATTTCACATTTGAAGATGCCCCATTATGTAACCTTCCAATCAAAATTGGACAGTGTGAGAAAAACGAGAAAAGCAGCAAGAGAAGAGGTGAAGAACGGGTGAATACAACCTATAATTTCGCTTTTTTTGATGAGGGCTCAAAACGAGAGATTCGTAGAGCGACTCTTAAGGCGATCGCCATTCCTGGCTATCAAGTTCCGTTTGCCTCAAGAGAGATGCCAATTGGCAGAGGCTGGGGAACCGGTGGTCTGCAATTAACACTTTCATTAATAGGAATGAAAGATGTTCTAAAGGTAATCGATCAAGGTTCAGACGAATCGGTTAATGCCGTCAATATAAAGAAGCTTGTTTCCAATACGACAGGAGTGGAGGTAACCGAGCACACTTCTAAGGCGACCTTGATTCAATCAAGGCACCGCATTCCTGAGGTGCCTTTAACAAAGGAGCAAATCCTGGTTTTGCAGGTTCCGTTGCCGGAGCCGCTACGCTATTATGAGCCAAGTGAAACGGAAACAAAAAAGCTCCATGCGGAAAAAGAATATAGTGGAGCATGGCTGATGCTGTTTGAACAGATTATGAAATATGGGGGTATGGCAACAGGTGCCGATCATCCAGTTCTTGTTCATGATCGCTATGTGATGGCGCCTAGTCCAATTCCCCGTTTTGATAATCCAAAAATGAATGCAAATGAGGCTTTGATCTTGTTAGGAGCAGGACGTGAAAAGAAGGTATACGCTGTTCCTCCATATACAAAGGTGGTTTCACTAGATTTTGAGGACTACCTATTTCAAGCGGAAATTTTTGCTGATAAACATTGCCGCATATGCGGGCAGACTGACGTCTTTTTGGATGAGCTTGTGGATGAATTAACGGATGAAACCGTTTATCAATGTAATGACACGAGCAATTGTCTCGAAAAATTAAATTCCGTTGGAGTGAAATAAATGACAGATTTTGAGGTGCCGGTTTTATCGGTGAAAAATTTGAATAAGCAATATGGGCCAGGCTGTTTAAAGTGTCGAGGTGGGGAATCTTCCAGTCTTGTAAAAAACTATTGTCAAGTTTGCGGAACGGTATACGCCTGTCGCAATGTTTCCTTTGATGTTTTTCCAGGAGAGGTTTTAGGAATTGTCGGTGAAAGCGGCAGTGGGAAATCAACATTAATGCAATGTCTTTACTTTGATCAGGAAGTGACGAGTGGTGAGGCATACGTTAGTGACTATGAAAATGGGGAGAAGAATTTATTTCAAGAATCTTCCCAGCAGCAACGCTATATTCGCAATCATATTATGGGGAAGGTCTATCAAAATCCATTATTAGGTTTACGGATGAATTTTTCCTCGATTGGCAATATAGCAGAAAAGCTGATAGCTGCCGGCAATAACCATGTTGGGATGATGGAAAGCAGAGGAACTGAACTGTTGAATAAAGTCCACATCCCCGTGCACCGCAGAAAAGAAGCGCCGAAAAATTTCTCTGGTGGTATGCAGCAACGTGTTCAAATTGCGAAAGCCCTTTCCAATCATCCGCCATTACTTTTGTTAGATGAAGTTACAACAGGACTTGACCTTTCTGTTCAAGCGAGTGTTCTCGATTTAATTAAAAGTTTGCAACGAGAGCTTGGCATTAGTATTGTTCTCGTCTCCCATGATTTAGGCGTTATCCGCATGCTTGCCGATCGGACACTTGTGATGCTAGAAGGAAAAGTGATCGAGCAAGGACTCACGGATCAGATTTTAGAGGATCCACAGCAGCCATATACACAGCAGCTTGTTCATTCCTTGCTTTAGAGGTAGAAAAATTTGGATGTTAAGGAGGAAGGATTTTGTACGTCATCACAAACGGTCGATTGATCACCGAAGAAACGGTGTTACATGGCTATGATTTATTAATAGAGGAAGATCGGATCGCTAAGATTGCTCCAAGAGGAGAAATTAAGTTTCTGGAAGGGCTTGAAATTATTGATGCAGGTGGCGGTTATGTGTCACCAGGTTTTATTGACATCCATTCAGATTATATTGAACATATGGCGGCTCCACGGCCGACTTCGCTAATGAACTTTGACTTAAGTTTGCGAGAATCGGAAAAGGAGCTAATCACCCATGGAATCACAACGATGTTTCATTCCCTTTCTCTTTATAAAGGTTCGGATTATGATTATAAGCCAATTCGTGAGCCTCACAACGTTCGTAAATTTATCGATTTAATTGAGAGGAGTCACCATACAAAGCATCTTGTACGTCATCGTTTTCATGCCCGATTTGAGATTGATAATGTTGAGGAAATTGCCAATCTAAAACACTATATTACCGAGAATAAAGTTCACTTAGTATCGTTTATGGATCATACTCCAGGTCAGGGACAATATCGTCATTTAGAGGTTTACCGCAAAACAGTGCGAGGCTATAACAGCCTTAGTGATACATCGATTGATGTGCTAATTCGTAATCATCAGACGAAGGAAAAGCTGTCGATTGAAGACATTAAGGAAATTGCCAAGCTCGCCCACAAGCATCAGATTGCCGTTGCTTCCCATGACGACGATACGATTGAAAAAGTAGAGCTCGTTCATAGCTTTGGCACTAGCATTAGCGAGTTTCCGATTACACTCGAGGTGGCGAAAAGGGCTAAGGAACTCGGCATGTTTACCATTGCTGGAGCTCCCAATGTGCTGTTAGGAGGCTCTCACAGTGGGAACTTAGGGGCAGCTGAAGCAATTCACGAGCAAGCAATTGATATTTTATGCAGTGACTATTATCCAGCAGCGATGCTCCATTCTATCTTTACTTTAGTAGATAAAAATGGGCTCGATTTAGCAGACATGATGAAGCTAGTTACAATTAATCCTGCCAAGGCAGTCAAAATGGATCATGACATCGGCTCCCTTTGTGAAGGGAAAAAGGCTGATCTATTAATTATTGAAAAAATATCGGATGATTTTCCTGTTATTACAAGCGTCTTTGTTGACGGTAAACTAATTCAAAAAACAAATTACCGGATTTAAGAAGGAAGGATGAAAGCGGGTGGGATCTATATTAAAAATTCAAGGATTATCGAAGTCTTTTAAACTTCACAATCTGGGCAAGCATATTCGTGCTGTAAGTCAGGTGGCGATAGAGCTAAGAGAAGGTGAATTTGTCGGAATTACTGGAAAAAGCGGCAGTGGGAAATCGACCATTTTAAAATGTATTTATGGTACTTACCGCATTGAGGAAGGAAGTATCTGGTATCATTCTGAAAAGTTTGGAGCTATCAATTTAGCGAAAGCGACAGAGCGGCAAATGCTCTATTTGCGAAAACACGAGATAGGTTACGTTTCGCAATTTTTAAATGTGATGCCAAGAACAACTGCGAGGCAGCTTGTAACACAGGCAATTTTGGAAATGAATGAAGAGCAACGGTTTGCAGACAGTGAAACAGAAAAGATCCTCTCTCATTTTGAATTGGCGCAGGAGTTATGGGATAGCTACCCTACTACTTTTTCTGGTGGCGAAAAATTAAGATTGAATATTGCTAGAGCAATGGTGAAAAAGCCACGCCTTCTTCTTTTAGATGAGCCGACAGCGAGTCTAGATCATGATTCAAAGCTTAAGGTAAAGCAGCTTATTGAACAATTAATAAAAGAAGGTACGACGATGCTCGGCATTTTCCACGATCTGGAATTTATGAACGATCTATGTGATCGGGAATACAACATGGAAAACGGAATTTTCTTACATGCTAGCTTTACTGATTCTTAACAATTCATAATATTGCGTTAATGGTAGATTGACATTTACTAGATATAGTATATAAGGGAAATAAATTAAAAGGTGAGGAGATTTAAAATGAAGAAATCGTTTTTGTTATTACTATCTTTCGTCATTCTATTCATTGCTGGTTGTTCCTCTTCAACAAATTCTGGAGGATCAGATAAAGACGAGCTTACGATTGCATGGTTGCCAAATGAATCTGGTGCGGATTTGACAGAGGCTCGTGATGAAATTGGTAAGGTCATTGAAGAGAAAACAGGAAAAACGGTCAAACATCAAACGACAACAGATTATATCGTTGCAATTGAAGCGATTGCGAATGGAAATGCAGATATGGCTTTCTTAGGAGCTCAAGGTTATATAGAAGCAAATAACAAAAATGATAAAGTTCAGCCATTGGTGGTTCCAACAGGTGCCTCCGGTACTTTAGATGATGCAGTTTACTATAGCTGGTTAGCGGTTGAAGTCGATAATGCAGATCAATATAAAGATGGTGCAGATTTTGCGATTGACAGTATTCAAGGGAAGAAATTCTCGTTCGTATCGAATAGCTCCACATCAGGTTTTAAAGTTCCTTCAACTGGAATTGTTGATTATTTCAGTGAAAAAGCGGAATTTAGTGATTTAACTGCTGATGACCTATTAGAAGGCGGCTCAGACAAATTCTTTAGTGAAGTTTTGTACGGAGGCTCTCACCAAGGTTCTGCGGTTAACCTTTTATCAGGAAAAGCGGATGTTGCGGCTTTCTGTGATACTTGTGTGAACAACTATGTAGAGCTTGTTGAGGGAGAAGAGAATCGTCCAGGTGCGATTTACCGAGTAAAAGACGATGCAGCTGAGCCATTTAACACAGTGGCAGGAAAAGAATTTATTTTAATCTCTGTTACACCGGTTTTAAATGCCCCATTTGCCATTAACACGGAAAACATTAGTGATGATCTTCGAAAGCAGCTTCTTGAGATCATGACTTCAGATGATATTGCCAATAATGAAAAAGTGTTTGTACCAGAGGATTCTGAGTTCTCAGGATTATTTAGTAAGACAGCTGACGAACGTTTAGTGGAAGTAGAGGATGCTTGGTTTAACCCGATTCGTGAGCTTTCAAAATAATCATATGAATAAGGAGAGTTAATCTATGACAGCCTTATTAGAAGTCAATCATGTATCCAAGCAATTTGGAAATGATTCCAAGGCGTTATCAGATGTTAACTTTACCGTCAATGAAGGAGAGTTTGTATCGATCATCGGTCCATCTGGAGCGGGGAAGTCAACTCTCCTTCGCTGTATCAATCGAATGATTGATGCAACAGGCGGAGAAATAACCTTTGATAACATGAATGTGATGAACTTGAAGAAGAAAGAATTGAAAATGGTTCGGACAAGAATCGGCATGATTTTTCAACACTATAATTTAGTCAATCGTTTAAGTGTGATTGAGAATACACTACACGGAATTTTAGGAAAAAAATCAACGATTGCTGGTGTTCTTGGTCTTTATAATCAAGCAGAGAGGGAGCAGGCAGTTCGAATTTTATCCATGCTTGGTTTGGGAGAGCATATTTATAAGCGGGCAGATCAGTTAAGCGGTGGTCAAAAGCAGCGTGTTGGCATTGCTCGCGCACTAATTCAAAATCCTCGGATGCTTTTGTGCGATGAACCTATTGCTTCTTTAGATCCGAACTCAGCCAAAACGATTATGGATCATCTTCGTACGATTTCGTCGCAAATGGGGATTACAGTGATTGTTAATTTACACCAAGTAGATGTTGCTTTAAAGTATTCCGATAAGATTATCGGAATAAATCAAGGTCAGGTCGTCTTCAATGGGAGCTCGAAGGATATTACAAAAGAAGATATTCAGCGTATATACGGTTCGGAAGCTGAGGATCTGATTTTTGATATAGGAGGCATCCATGCAAGCTGATTTTTTTGCAAAAAAAAGAAGGAATTCGCTCGGATTTTTGCTGATTCTAGGGGCAATTACGTTCGGTGCCATTGTGATTACGGAATATAATTTGGTCAAAGGCTTTGAATCTCTACCACGGGCTGTTACTTGGGCTTTAGGCAACTTTTATCCAACGCAGGAATCGTTATCAAGGCTGCCGGGAATTTTGAATAGCTTGCTGGAAACTTTGTTAGTGTCGATCGCTGCCACTACGGTTGGAGCCAGTTTTGCTTTATTTTTTGCGGTTATGGGCTCGAATACGACTCGCGTGAACGCTTTTTTTGGAAGTATAAGTCGAGGAATTGCCACCGTTTTTCGTAATATAGATGTCGCTGCTTGGGCGATGATCTTACTCTTTTCTTTTGGACAAAGTTCATTGACGGGTTATTTTGCATTATTCTTTGGTTCTTTCGGCTTTTTGACCAGAGCTTTTGTGGAAACGATAGATGAAGCGAGCGGCGGATCGGTCGAAGCATTGAGGGCGACTGGGGCTAGCTATTTCTCCATCATCTTTCAGTCGGTTATTCCATCAAGTGTTCCGCAGATGATTAGCTGGGTCCTCTTTATGATTGAAACCAATATTCGAAGTGCCACATTAATCGGTCTCCTGACTGGTTCCGGGATCGGTTTTACTTTCAATTTATATTACAAAAGCTTAAATTACGATATTGCTTCACTTGTTGTCATCACCATTATCGTCGCCATTCTCTTCATTGAATCAATATCTAATTATGTAAGGAGGGTGATTTTATAATGGAGGCAAATGAGCAAGTCGTCACCGGAGAGCAATTGCTTAATTCAAAATCAACAAAACGAATTAAAATTAAAACTTTGACGAAATCAACGATCGTCATTCGCATTACCATGTTTTTCTTAGTATTATTAACGATAATTGCCTTTTTTAACTTTGATTACAAGGAGCTTGATATTGGAGAGGCGATGCTGGCCACATTTGCGAACATGAAAGCGATGTTTTTGGAACCGCATTTTAAGCATTTCACCTTTACTCATGCCCTCCATCAGGTGTTTGTGACATTAGGGCTCGCCTTTTTAACGACATTATTCGGTGCCATAATTGCGGTTTTCCTTGGTTTATTGGCAGCCGAAAATTTAACATCCAAACGTGTATCAGCTGTTATTAAAGGAGCTGTTGCCTTTATTAGAGCAGTTCCGACTGTTCTTTGGGTTTTAATTTTTGCTGTTGCGGCTGGTCTTGGCAGTGTGGCAGCTGTCATTGGAATGACGTTTCACTCTGTCAGTTATTTAGTGAAGGCCTATTCAGAGTCATTTGAGGAATTGGATAAGGGAGTGATTGAAGCTTTGCAGGCAAGTGGAGCAAACTTTTGGCAAATCATATTTCAAGCAGTGATTCCGTCTTCCCTTACTTATATGATTTCATGGACATTCCTACGCTTTGAAATTAACTTTGCTGTTGCCATTGCAATGGGAGCGGCAGCTGGAGCAGGAGGAATCGGTTTTGACATGTTCATGGCGAGCAATTTCTATTTAGATATTAGAGAAATCGGAACGATTACCTTCTTTATTCTAGCTGTGGCCATCCTTTTAGAAGTATTTGCAACGAAGTTTAAAAAGAAGTTGAAAGTGAATGGATAACTGAAAATTTTAAGAACACTCGTATCCTTTTTGGGCCGAGTGTTTTTGGTGCGTTTTTAAGTACTTGATTAATTCCGTTTAAAGATAATAAGACGCAATGTTCGAGGAAAGTAGGAAATGCTGCATTACTCTATAAGCAAGGAAGTGATTCCGTATGGATGAAGTGTTTAGTGGGCAGAATGAAATCTCCTGAATAAGATATTGGGAGATTTTTTTAGATATTGAAAAAAAGATAATGAGCATACTATAAAGAAAAGCAAACAAATAGACATAACCCCTTATTCTTCGGTAATCTTGAAACAAAAGACATAGATGTAAAGGAGAAATCATGAGCAAAGAAGCGATGAAAGCAGGATGGAAATTTGATAATAGCTATGCTCGCCTACATGAATTGATGTTTGCACAGGTAAATCCTGTTCCGGTCAGCTCTCCAAAGATAGTGGTATTTAATGAGTTATTGGCCCAAAAGTTAGGACTTGATCCAACTCTGTTAAACAGTGATGAGGGTGCAATTTTTTTATCCGGTAATGAGACTCCAGAGGGTGCAGAGCCGTTAGCCCAAGCTTATGCCGGACACCAATTTGGTCATTTTACTCGGCTTGGGGATGGAAGAGCAGTGTTGTTAGGCGAACAACTTATCCCTAGTGGAGAACGTGTTGATATTCAGTTGAAAGGCTCTGGTCGAACTCCCTATTCACGTGGAGGCGATGGAAGAGCGGCACTCGGACCGATGTTGCGAGAATACATCATTAGTGAAGCGATGCATGGATTGGGAATTCCAACAACCCGCAGTCTTGCTGTTGTTGCTACAGGAGAAAGCGTTATTCGAAAAACGAGATTGTCAGGTGCTATTTTAACTCGAATTGCTTCAAGCCATATTCGTGTTGGAACCTTTCAATTTGCCGCTGCTTGGGCCAGTTCAGACGAGCTACGCATGTTGGCAGATTATACAATTCAACGCCATTTTCCGCATATTGCTCTGGAGAATGAGCCTTATCTTTCTCTCCTTCAGGAAACGATTAAACGTCAAGCGAAATTAATTGCGAAGTGGCAGCTAGTCGGTTTTATTCACGGAGTTATGAATACGGATAATATGACGATAAGTGGGGAAACGATTGACTATGGCCCGTGTGCTTTTATGGATACGTATGATCCAGCAACGGTGTTTAGCTCGATTGATCGGGAAGGGCGCTACGCTTATGGAAATCAGCCTTACATAGGAGGCTGGAATCTTGCGAGATTTGCTGAAGCTTTATTGCCGCTCCTTCATGAAAATCAGGATGAAGCGGTCGCCATTGCTCAACATGAAATTTCCGCTTATTCGAGCTTGTTCCATAATTATTGGTTAGAGGGAATGCGAGCCAAATTAGGTTTGTTTAACGCAGAAGAAGCTGATGAAGAGCTGATTGATGATTTACTTACAATGATGCAGGAACAGCGAGCTGATTTTACCAATACATTTCGCTTCCTAACTCTTGAAAAACCTGAAGAATCAAAGTTATTTCGAAAGGAATCGTTTACAAAATGGCATCAACGGTGGCAAGAAAGGCTTGAGCATCAAAAAGAATCAAAAGCATCTGCCATTCAATTAATGAAAAGGAGCAACCCTGCAGTTATTCCGCGAAATCATCGAGTGGAAGAAGCGTTGAATGCCGCAGAAAAAGAAGCTGATTTTACAGTAATGAATAAGCTCTTAAAGGTATTGGAAAAACCGTATGAATATACGTTCGAGCATGAGGAGTATTGTTTAGAGCCAGAACCGTCTAATATACCTTACCAAACATTTTGTGGCACATAATAACGTTAACTACTAGAAAGGTGCCTTGCCAATGTGTACCGCACTCCAAAGGTTAGAATGAAAACTAACGTTTGGGGTGCATTTTCATGGGAAAAAGTCAGTTAATAGAAACTGCTAAAAAATGAGGGTGATGTAAAATTTGAGCAATTATTTACAGCAAAACTGTGTCCAATTGAATAATTATTAAAAAATAACGAATGGATGTTAAATTTTTTTTACGAAGAGAACATTCAATAAGAAAGCCGATTCACTTACTATCTGATGGAAAAGATGTTATTTTTAAAGTGGTAGTTCAATAAAATAACATAGGATATTTAGAAAAGTAGAGGTTACATAGTTTATGAGAGAAGAGTTGCAAAGGAAAGTAGAACAATCGTATCAAAGAGCTGAGGAGAGAGCGTCGCTTTATTTTCAGTCGCTGCTCGAACGAGTTCAGCAAAAATCCTATGTTTCTATTTTAATAAATGATTTCAAAGCATGGAAGCATGACCATATTCGTTACCATTCTGTTATTTCATTTTTCTCAAAAAAGCAAAAAAAGAAGGTTTCTGGAGAGTATCGATCCTATATTAAATGGCTGGACGAAGCAGGGAAATTAGATTCTTATCTTGATCGGAGCCTTTCCTATATTTATATGCGCGATCTGGGGAAGTCACTTGATTCGCCGGAGACAAAGGAAAGAGTAAGGAAAATAGTAGAATCTTTAAAAGAATATTTAACGCAAGAGCGGAAAATGAAGGAAGAGCCTTTTAGCATGAAGGGCTTGTATAGATGGGCACAAAGAGAAAAAGTAGAGACAACGGTTATATGGCTAATCGATAAACTTAAGCGTGTATCAAAGCAGTTACCTGAAGGAATGGATGCAGAACATGCCCAACGCAAATTATTGAAAATTATTGGCGGGGTCCTATTGCACGAAATAGAAGAGATTGAGAATGAGCAGGTAATAGGTGAGCTCAGGGTGGAGCGATTGACTCAAGCGCTTAAAATGGGTTACGCATACGGGTTAACCTATCCGTTTATTGATGATCTTCTCGATTCGGATGTCCTGTCACCGAGTGAGAAAAAGCAATATTCTCAATTGATCCGAACTACTTTAACGACCGGAACGGTGCCTGCACTTGGCAAATGGACGCAGGAAACCGAGCCTTTAATGAAGTATATTCATGCTGAGCTTCGTGAGGCCTTTGAAGCGATTAAGAAGCAGCAGCGCTCAACAACGATCGATGAGTTTTTTGAGCAATCATATGTTTTTTTTCAGTCACAGGAAATCGATCGGAATAAGGATTTGAATAATCGCAATTATACGAATGAGGATTTGTTTATCCCGATTATTTTAAAATCTTCTTCGTCGAGATTAATCGTTCGCACGGTCCTTGGTGCAAGCTTGGACGAAGGCTTTGGTCAACGTACTTTTTATTATGGGATTTACAATCAGCTTGCTGATGATTTTTCCGATCTGTTCGATGATTGGAAGGCAGGAGCTGTTACTCCGTACACCTATTATATGAAATATCATCAAGAGCGCCCGGACTTAGTTAACCCGTTCGAATTATATTGGACGGTCATTTCCTATTTAATTCACGATGTGTATCATTCCGATGCGAAAACGCGTGAAGTGATTCTTGATCGGGCAATCAATAGTTTAAAGAGATTCAAAGAACGAGTTGGTCCGTCTAAATATGAAGAGGTGATGAACCTTTTTTCTTCTCCCCATCAGAAATTTAATCGCTTTATTCAAAAAATGGCTGCAAGAGCAGATGAGGTTGATTTTTTTGACAAATTGCTACGCGATCAGATGATTGCGGCTTTAAGAACTGAACGGCAGGAGCAGAATGAATTTCAAAATGCTATGGAAGAAATGCGAACTCGTCTAAAAGACGCTTTGGTCATTCCCGATTATTCTATCACTGAAGAACCAATACATGAAGCGGTAAATTATAGTTTAGCAGGAGATGGTAAAAGGCTTAGACCGATTATGGCCTGGTTTATGGCGGTGAAGGAGTATAACCTAGAGGAAGCAGCAGTTATGCCCCTGTTAAAATCATTAGAGTATATGCACACAGCTTCTTTAATCTTTGACGATTTGCCAGCTCAAGACAACGCCCCCTTACGAAGAGGCAGGGCTACACTTCATGAAGTATATAATGTTGCTATTGCGGAATTAACGGGACTCTTTTTAACGCAAAAGGCGATTACAGAGCAAGCCTCACTTACCCAGTTTGATGCGAAAACAGTTTTAAAATTGATTCGTTATGCCTCTGAAATGACTGCCAGTATGTGTAATGGCCAGGCAATGGATTTAGAATCGAAGGGAAAGACGCTATCTTTAGAACAGTTACATATTTTATCTCTTCATAAAACAGGGCTAGCGTTTGAAGCTTCACTTGTCATGCCTGCTATTCTTGCTCAGGCAGGCGATGAGGAAGTTGAGGCCCTCAAAAAATTTGCTTCACATGCTGGGATTGCTTTCCAAATAAAAGATGATCTTCTTGATGTGGAAGGGGAACTGAGTTTGCTTGGGAAACGAATTGGAATTGATGCAGCAAATAACAATGCAACTTTTGTTTCTGTGTTAGGAGTGACGGAGGCGAGAAAAGCGATGTGGGAGCATTATTGTCTCGCGATGGAAGCATTGGAGAAGATGCCGCGTGATCTTTCTTTCTTAAAGCATTTCATGAATTATATTGTTAATCGAGATTATTAGAAAAGAGGCTATGAGAGATGCGAAAACTATTATTAACTGGCTTTGAACCATTTTTAAATTTTACGATAAACCCGACAATGCGCATTGTTGAGGAGTTGCATGGAAAAATCGTTGGCGATTATCAGATTCAAAGTGAAGTACTTCCTGTTGACTTTCGTAAAGCGGGAAAACTCCTGCTTGAGCATGTTGATAAGATACAACCAGACTCCCTTATTTCATTGGGGTTAGCCGGTGGTCGATATAAGCTTACACCGGAGCGGATTGCAATAAATATAAACGATGGTGAATCAGATAACAGTGGAAATGTATTGGAAGATGAAGTGATTGAAAGTGATGGACAGGATGCGTATTTGTCAACACTGCCCATTAGGCAAATGGTCAATCGTTTAAAAGAGGAGGAGCTTCCAGCTGAAATTTCAAACACTGCTGGAACTTATCTTTGCAACCATGTGATGTATCAGGGACTACATTATGCTAAGACCCGTCAAATACAGATGCCTTCAGGATTTATCCATATTCCAGCATCCCATGAACTTGCAATACAGCACGGTAAGATTCCAAGCTGGTCACATGCTGACTTGAAAAGAGGAATTGAGATTTGCATAAAAGTATTATCTGAACGTTAGGTGATTCCTAACGTTTTTTTAGTAAACGGTCAAAGCTATATGTATGACGACGGAACTTAAAGAAGGATACTCAGTTTAATTATAAATGCAAGCTCTTGATCGCTTCTTTCACCTAGTAACAAGAAAAAATAAACAATAATAAAGGAGAATAAACATGGAGGAGAATGTTATCATTTCAGCATTAAAACGTTCACTTAATGAAGGAGTAATGGTTTCTGTCTATTCTAGTTATATTGAGCCCGAAAAATGTTCCGTAGGTTATATTGACTTCATAACATCTGAACATTTTATTATGAAGCATGTTGCACCTGACGGAAACTACGATGGTTATATTGTAAGGAGAATAGAAGATGTTTTCAGGGTAGATATTAACGGGGAATATGAAAAAAACCTGGAATTACTTTATAATCTACAGAAACAACAACATCAAGCATTTGTTAAAAACAATAAAACCAAAGATTTATTTGAAGAGACTCTTATTTTTGCCCAAAAGAATAATTTAGTTGTCACAATTTGTATAGATGAAACTGAAAACCAAGATGATATAGTTGGATTTGTTAAAAATATTAGTGTTCAAGGGGTCACAATTTCTAGAGTTTCTTTAAATGGATTGGTAGACGGGGAAACCAGTATATTCATCGGACATATGATCAGAATGGATTGTGATACTGCTGATGAAAAAAAATATAAGTTGCTGTTTTCTCATAAAAAGAACTAACTGTTTATGTAATTGATTGATGATCATTATGAATTTTTTAGCCTAATAATCGGTCGTCTGCTCTTAGTAGAAAATTAATTACTGCAACCAATACATATTAACATATTCGTTAAAAAGGTTTTGCTAACAAGCAAACCTTTTTTTTGGCCTGGCTGAAGGCTTGCCCTGACTTGATGAAACGCTTGGAGAAAGCAGATCTTCCTTCTCGGTTCATCAAGTCAAAGTTAAGATCACATATTCAATAAGATTGTTTTAAGACAACTTTGAGAAAAAAGAATAAAGTAATATTCCAATAAAGATACTAATTGCAAATGACTTTTTTTGTAAATTTTTATATTGAGAAAGGAACGGGAGTATATGGGAAAAACAACGCTCACATGGATATCATTCTGTTTCGTATTGATGTTTTCTTTATTCGCTAAAGGAGATTTAATTCAAGGACAACAGCCGCAAGGATTACCTCAACTCGAAGGAGGCTCAGAAAATAAAGAGCGTGTACGATATCCCGTTTCCAATTATTTATTGCAGGAGAGATATCCAGAAACGGTTGTTTTAAGTGGACCACAAACATCAAAAATGGTGGCTTTAACCTTTGATGATGGCCCTGACCCACGCTTTACTCCGCAAATATTAGATATATTAAGGGAAAATGGAATAAAAGCCACTTTTTTTCTGTTAGGATCAAGGGCAGAAGCATATCCTGATCTTGTGAAACGAATTTTGGAAGAAGGTCATATTATTGGAAATCATACATATTGGCATCCGAATCTTGTAGAAGAGGAAGATGTTCGTATTTTAGAAAGAGAAGTTGCACGAACAGAGAGCAGCTTGGCCAATTTAATTGCTTATCGGACAAAATTATTTCGTGCCCCGTATGGTTTTTTATATAATGAGTTAGTAGAACAGCTTAGGGATATGGATTACACAGTTGTTGCCTGGTCGATTGATTCATTGGATTGGCATGAGTCCCCGCCAAATCAAATTGCTTATCATATTCTTAGCAATCTTCATCCAGGAGCGATTATTCTCATGCATGATGGAGCTGCTTGGGATGAGGATCGGACGAATACGGTGAGAGCTCTTCGTCAAATTATTCCAGCAATAAAGGAACAGGGCTTGGAGTTTGCAACAGTTCCAGAATTATTGAATATTCCGTATCGGAAGTAATGAAAGCGGCAAATATGGGATAGTCTAAACTGAAGCACGATAAAATAAAGTGAAATTTTCGGGTGATCGTAGTAAGCTTTTATAAACTTAAGTAGATAGTACATGGGCTCCATGTGCTATTTCTTTGTTTAAGCGATTTTAGCATTAAATGGAACCTCGCAACATAAATTAATTTGAATAATTTTTTCCTGAAAGAGAGGTGCTCGAAAATAAAAAAGGCAAGTAGGAATCCTTATGAGAATATTCCCCAGCCGATAAGAGAGGATGGAGCGGGCGCAACCGATCTTGGACCAAGAAATGTGTTGAGAGATCTTCAAAATCCTGATATGTTTGTACCGCCTAAAACAGATGCCGGAACGATTCCGAATTTGAAATTTTCTTTTTCTGATACCCATATGCAGTTATATCATGGTGGCTGGTCGCGGGAGGTTACAGCAAGAGAACTGCCAATTTCAACAACACTCGCAGGGGTGAATATGCGTCTTACTCCGGGGGGGGGTTCGGGAAATGCATTGGCATAAGCAAGCGGAATGGGCTTATATGATTTTAGGCAGGGCGCGAGTTACAGCAGTGGATCAGAACGGAAGAAACTTTATTGCTGATGTAAGTGCAGGTGATTTGTGGTATTTTCCGGCAGGAATTCCCCACTCAATTCAAGGGTTAGATGATGGTTGTGAATTTTTACTGGTTTTCGATGATGGAAACTTTTCCGAGTTGAGTACATTTACGATTACGGATTGGTTTGCGCATACACCAAGGGATGTACTTTCCGCAAATTTTGGTGTTCCAGAACGGGCATTTGAACATATCCCCACTAAACAAAGATATATGTTTCAGGCTGAGGTGCCTGGGTCAATTGAATCAGATAAGGTATCAAGTCCATATGGAGCGATTCCGCAAAATCTTACCTACCATTTGCATCAACAAGCTCCAATAATAACATCCGGTGGTTCAGTCCGTATTGTTGATGCCAGAAATTTTCCTGCATCGGTGAATATTGCGGCAGCCTTGGTTGAAATTAAACCGGGAGGTATGCGTGAGCTTCATTGGCATCCGAACAATGATGAGTGGCAGTATTATTTAACGGGGACAGGTCGAATGACCGTCTTTGCCGCAAGCGGGGAGGCCCGCACCTTTAATTATCAAGCAGGGGACGTTGGTTACGTACCTTTTGCTATGGGTCATTACATTCAGAATATAGGTACTGAAAGCCTGTGGTTTTTGGAAATATTTAAGAGCAATCGTTTTGAAGATGTTTCATTGAATCAATGGATGGCCTTAACTCCTAAAAAGCTAGTAGAAGAGCATTTGAATGTTGGTCCTGATTTAATGGATGCGTTGCAAAAGGAAAAATCACCGGTTGTTAAATATAACGAAAACGAATGATAAATCAATTTCTTTATAAAGAAACTCAGAGTGCAGATTAAACTAAATGCATCTAATTACAAGACAAAGTAACGAAGAGAGTAAGCATTGCGGTCTGCCCTTAGCTCATCTCTTATAGATGAGCTTTATCCTTGCCAACATATACAAGACAGACTACTATTTTCCTTTTGATGGAAGCAGGCATAGAGCAATATGACTAATACGACTTTGAACCATTACCCCAGCTCTGGGTCGTATCCCTTATTTTTTAATGCTTGAGTAATTTCTTCTATATGCTTTTGATCCTTGGTTTCGACTGACAGGGAGAGCTGGGCATAGCTTGGATAAATTTTGTTGCCAATATGACTTAATGAAACATCGAGAACATTGCCTCCACGTGCAGTAACGATCCCCAATATTTTTTCAAGATTCCCAGGCTGATCCTTCAAAATGGCACTGAAACGCATAAATCTACCGGCTTCGACCATTCCTCTTTCAATAATCCTTGATATAAAACTGACATCTACATTGCCACCACTTACAAGGCAGACGACTTTTTTGTTTTTGACGGGAATTTTCTGATAGAGCATGGCGGCTAAGGCGACAGCACCGGAGCCTTCAACAAGAAGCTTATTTCTTTCCAATAGCATGAGCATTGTTCGGGCAATCTCCAATTCATTAACAGTAAATATCTCATCCACATATTTTTGAACTAGCTCAAACGGGGCCATTCCGGGTTTTTTGACAGCAATTCCATCAGCCATTGTTGGATCAGCTTCAACGGTAATCGGTCGACCTTCAACGAGCGACATCGCCATGCTTGGACAAGCTCCTGCCTCTACTCCATAAATTTTGATGTGAGGATGCTTTTCTTTTACAGCCGCAGCAATTCCCGCAATGAGGCCCCCTCCTCCAATCGGGCAAACAATGGCTTCTACATCGGGTAGTTGCTCGACTAACTCAAGACCAACAGTACCTTGTCCAATCATAACCTGATCATCATCGAAGGCGTGGACTAGAGTTGCGCCTGTGTTCTCTCTTAGCTCCAGTGCATAGGCGAGAGCATCATCAAAGGATTTACCTTGTAATTCAATTTTCGCTCCATACTCTTTTGTTGCCTGCACTTTGCTCAATGGAGCATTTATTGGCATCACAATCGTACAGGGAATATTGAGCATCGTACTTGCATAAGCTACTCCTTGAGCATGGTTTCCTGCTGAGGCGGCTACAACTCCTTTTTGTGTTTCCTCTTTAGATAAAGAGATCATTTTATTATAGGAGCCTCGTACCTTAAAGGAGCCGGTTTTCTGCAAGTTTTCCAATTTTAAATAAATATCATTATGTGCGTAATTGCTAAAAGTTTTAGAGTAATCCAATGGGGTTAGATGGACAATGCCTTTCATTTTATTATGTGCTTTTACAATATCCTCGTATGAAATCATTCTGTTTTTCTCCTTTTTAATTGCTGAATCCATTTATAATGGCGCACTTCAAGTTAAAAAACGAACATCATTTAGCTTTTTCAGAATTTAAAATCATAAAATGCCGTATAAAAGATGAATAAACGTAATATTGTTCGTTTTTTAATTAGGCGATTGTACAATATAAAATCGATTCACCTGTCTTTCCTTAGTCTTGACTACAGAGAAAAGCTTATTCGGTTAATTTTCAAGGATGTATTAAAACGGGTGTTCCAATAGGTACAATGCGGGCCAGTTCTTCAACATCATGATTATGCATGCGAATGCATCCTCTAGATACAGCCTTGCCGATCGAACTTGGATCGTTCGTTCCGTGGATGCCATAATGTTCTTTTGATAAACTCATCCACATTGTTCCAAACGGTCCTCCCGGATTTGGTGCTTTATTGATAATGATAAAATTGCCGATTGGTGTTGCATGAAGCATTCTTCCAACAGCTATCGGATATTGTTTTTGTTGAACGCCGTTGTGTAACAAGGTCAATATTCGATTAGTAGTCGATATATCGATCGTATAAGGTATCGTGTCAATGTTGGGAAATCCAGGTATGACAATTGTTTGGCCAGGATAAATCCGATCGGGAATTAAGTGAGGATTTGCTTGAATGATGGCGGATAAAGGGGTGCGATAGTCTCTTGAAATTTGATATAATGTTTCCCCTGCTTTTACAGTATGGATCATAATAGGCAACCTCCCTAGTAAAGATAGTACATTATATGAGAACGAAGAGAGGAGTTTCACGATTTGTTGAAACAAAAAATAAATAAGCTGTATTTAGTAAAATCTATTAACAGAGAGCTATAATGAGCAAAAAGCTTAGATTGACTTATAAGGCCAATTCCAAACGGAGGAAACAGATGAAGCCACGAAACAGTCTATTGAAGCAAGGAAATAAATCATCATTAATTGCGACAGTCGTGAATGCGATTATTGCTGCTGTAAAAGGAAGCGCCTATTTTTTTACGGGAAATGTGGCGATGTTTGCAGAGACGATGCACTCGTTGGGAGATGCAGCGAACCAATTTTTTGTTTATATCGGCAGTGCATTAAGTAAAAAATTGCCAACGGATCGCTTCCCGAATGGTTTTGGACGCCTTGTCAATTTGGTTTTACTTGGAGCGGTCATTATTGTTGGAATTATGAGCTATGAAACGATAAAAGAAGGGTATTATCATATTCTTCATCCGACAGAATCAAAAGGAATTGTCGTGAATATTTTAGTGCTCGGAGTAGCAGTGCTGTTGGAGGCATATGTTCTTTTTAAGGCGATGAAAGAGGTGCTTCATGAATCGAATGTTAAGGCAAAAAAATTAGCCATCATCCCGACGAGTTTTCGGCATTTAAAACGGGCGAAGCCAGCTACAAAACTTGTTTTTATGGAGGATTTCGTTGCCACACTTGGAGGAATTATCGCAATTATCGGGATCCTGTTGGCCTATTTTGCCGAGATCCATGCAGCAGAAGGCGTTGCCTCCATTCTAATTGGGGGTATGATGTTCTTTGTTGTAGGGAGAGTTTTTTTAGATAATGCAAAAGGAATTCTCGGTGAAGCCGATGATGATCTTGAAGAAATCATCGCCAAATTTATATTAATGCAACCGGAAATCAAAGATATTCAAACTTTATATGCCGTTAAGGAGGGGGAAGATTTCCATATTGAAATGAAGCTGGAGATTGATCCAAATCTCACAGTTGGTCAAGCTGGGAAAATTAAGGATCGAATTGAAGCGAAAATTCATGGAATGAAAGGAGTGACAGATGTCATCATTGAATTTGATGAGGATGACGGTATTCCAACCTGGATTCGTACATGATTATGTGTTTTATGAATTCTTTTTTCTAGCCCTGAAAAACTAGCTACTAAATTCTCTTAGCAGAGTGACTGGAACGAATATCTCCAAATTCGCTGGGTTATTTTTATCGCTTCAACAGTGAATAGTGTATAATAATAGGTATTATCTGTACATAAAGGAAGGTAATTTATCATTGGAACAAGAAAATGTAACAAGAATTTTTTTAGATGAAAAAGAATACATTTTAATTGGCACGGCCCATGTATCCAAGCAAAGTGCAGAGCAAGTAAAAGAAGTGATCGAAGCAGAGAAGCCTGATTCTGTCTGTGTTGAGCTTGATGAACAAAGATACCAATCGATCATGGAGGGTAACAGTTGGAAAGACATGGATATATTCAGTGTCATTAAGCAGAAAAAAGCTTCATTATTGCTTATCAATCTTGCTATCTCTTCTTTTCAAAAAAGAATGGCAAATCAGTTAGGAATTCAACCTGGACAAGAGATGATTCAAGGAATTGAATCTGCCAAAGAAACAGGTGCTACATTAGTACTTGCGGACCGAAATATTCAGACGACCTTTTCAAGAATATGGCATCAAGTGGGACTGTGGGGAAAGGCCCAGCTGTTAACACAGGTAGTGGCAAGTATTTTCAGCAAAGACACCATTTCTGAAGAAGAACTTGAGAAAATGAAAAGCAAAGACATGATTAATACGGTTTTGAATGAATTTACTGAGTCTTTTCCACGTCTAAAAGTGCCGTTAATTGATGAGCGAGACCAGTATCTCTCACAAAAAATTAAGGAGGCACCAGGCAAAAAAATTGTTGCTGTCCTAGGGGCAGCCCATGTTCCAGGCATTAAAGAGGAAATCAACAAGGATCATGATTTAAAACAATTATCAAAGCTTCCTCCAAAATCGAAGGCTCCGAAAATAATTGGTTGGTCGATTCCAATTGTGATATTGGCGATTATAGCTTATACATTTTTAGCCAATCCTGATGCCGGTTTGCAGCAAACGCTTAGCTGGGTGCTTTGGCATGGTTGTTTATCAGCGATTGGGGCAGCAATGGCATTAGGACATCCACTCGCGATAGTAACAGCGTTTATTGCTGCCCCAATTACATCATTAAATCCGCTTCTAGCAGCCGGTTGGTTCGCCGGATTTGTCCAAGCTTTTTTTAGCAAACCAAATGTGAGTGATTTTGAAACACTGACAGAAGATGTATTTTCAGTAAAAGGCTTTTGGTCTAATAAAGTTACGCGCGTCTTACTCGTCATCGTCTTCGCAAACCTTGGCAGTTCACTGGGTACTTTTATTGGCGGAGCCGATGTAATTCGGTTGTTTTTCGAAAACTTTTAAATTTCAGGAAGCGGACACTGTCGGATAAAGTGAAAGAGCGGCTAATTGGCTGCTCTTTTATTTGTAGCTTAGAAAATTATGCTGTTATGTATCTACGTCTAACCCCTCCTTATTGTTCTTCATGGTCATTCACAGAGAAATCCGCAATACATCTTACAAGACCCTCAATCGAGCGAAATTGTATTTTTTGTTTATTTTTTTCAGAATATGATCTTTCCGACGCCAATATAGTATGTTTCATCGCGTTCGAGGGTTTGCCTCCCGAACCGCTGCTTATGAGGAATCTCTTCCGATATGCTTTCTAATTCAAAGAGTTGCTTTTTCAATAACCACATTTTTCATCTTATTTATAGGGGAAAATGGTTTGTCTCCCCAGCATATGTGGGTATCCCCCTGCATACAATGGTAAATGGCAATACCTTCCTTACAGGAGTGTATAGAGAATAAAGAGAATGGGGAGGAAATATGGGGAAATTTCGTTGGAAACATTTATTAATTAGTATTGTGATTTTGCTTGTACTAGGGGGTTGCTCAAAAGAGCCAGAGACAGAAGTAAAAAACATAAAAACACATAGGGTCGCAGCTGCAGAAGAAATAAATAATAGAATCATAGAGAAAGAAGTGCAGTTTGTTATTGATATTGTCGATCCGTCGACAAGGGAGATTATTCGTACCATTGACCCGAAAGAAGTGGATGAGAATGATGATAGTTTTAAAGAAGAGCTTAAGAATTGGGCTAGGGAATTAGCAAGGGGGACAGAAAAAACTGAAGGCTATGATCAGCGGATGGTTTTAGATAAAATAGAAGAAAATGGACAGATAAAAAAAGGGAAGCCGATGATCATCCTTGAAGAAGAGGAACTGGTTAATAGAGTTCTTGAAGCGATGAATAGAGGTGGTCAAGTAGAATTGCCGTTAAAGGTAACAGAAAGCCGGTACTCTCCTGAAGATGTACCACAGTTGGATGAAGTCGTGATTGCATCCTATACGACTTACTTTGACAGCAGTGTCATCGGAAGGGCAAAAAATATTGAGCTGTCTGCTGCTGCAATTAATAATGTCATCTTCGGAGTTGGAGATATTTTTTCCTATAATGAAATTGTCGGGCCAAGGGATGAAGCAAGCGGCTACCAAAAAGCGATGGAAATCGTCAACAAAGAGCTTGTTGAAGGGATTGGCGGTGGAGTTTGCCAAACATCTTCAACTTTATTTAATGCGGTTGACCAAATTGGAGTAGAGTATATTGAATGGCATCACCACTCTATTAATATCGGTTATGTTCCAACCGGGAGAGATGCGACAGTATCCTATGGAGGATTAGATTTCCGTTTTCAGAACTCTCATGATGTCCCGTTTTTGATAAAGGCATTTGTCAACGGTGGCTCCCTTACCGTTGAGGTGAGAACCTCAAAGGAGAATGCAAAAAAATTAAAAGGGGAGTAGCCTATCCACCACTTCTCTATTATCATATTTTTTATGACTCTTTGAAGAGGTCATTTTTTTTGAAAATCTTCTAAAGATTAACGCTTTCCGTGTAAATGAAAGCGGTTTAAGTTGTATAATGGAGAGTGATAGATAGACAAAAGAATGCTTAGGGAGGACGAGGAACATGCGGAATGATGAGATGTTATTAATCCCAGGGCCAACACCTGTGGTCGAATCTATTTATGAAGCTTTAGCTAGTGAAACGAGAAGCCATACTGACCCAAGATTTGTTGCACTCTATAAGAGTGCGATCGAAAAAACAAGAACAATGTTAAAAACAGATGGAGAAGTTTTTGTTATTTCTGGCTCAGGTACGATAGCGATGGAAATGGCTTTAGTTAATACAGTTGCAGCTGGAGAGAAGCTGTTAGTAATCAGTCATGGCTACTTTGGCGACCGTTTCATTAAATTGGGAAAAGCTTTTGGTATTGAAGTTGATGTCCTTCAGTCGGAATGGGGGAAACAAGTAGATCCAGTAGAAGTAGAGAAGAAACTCTCTACAGATCAGTTTAAAGCAGTTACGATTACACATGCAGATACATCAACTGGTGTTGCAGCCAACCTTGAGCAATTAGTACCGATTATTAAAAGGAATGGCGCACTTGTCATTCTTGATGGCGTATGTGCGACGGCAGCAATGGAAGAGGATATGAGTAAAGGCTATGGCAATGAAGAGGCGAAAATCGATGTGGTTTTAACAGGGTCGCAAAAAGCAATTGCTGTGCCTCCAGGTCTCGCCATTGTAGCGTTTAATCAATCAGCACTTGCAGTTCGTGAAAAAATGGAGCGAGTGTCCGCCTATTATTGTGATATTTACAATTGGATTCCGATTATGAATGATCCGTCGAAATACTTTGCTACTCCACCCGTTAATCTTGTCTATGCATTTGAAGAAGGAATGAGATTAGTTCTGGAAGAAGGAATGGAACAACGTTACAAGCGCCATGCAGCATATGGAACAGCTGTTAGGGCAGGACTTTCAGTGTATGGAATGAAAGCGCTGGCAGATGAGCAGGTTGCAGCAGCTACATTAAGCTGCATGTTATATCCAGATGGAATTGATGATGCAAGTTTCCGCTCTGCCCTTGCGGAAAAAGGCTTAATCGTTGCTGGAGCTTTGTCACATTTAGCTGGAAAAGCGTTCCGAATCGGACATATGGGAAATACAACGGTTGAAATGCTAGAAAAAGCAATTGTATTAATTGGAGAAACATTGGATGAGCAAGGGTTGTCCGTAAATATCAATAAAGCGATCGATGCCTTTAGAAAGCATGCTTTAGCCGTTTTAAATAACTAAACAAAAATCAATTAAAGCCATTGCTGTAATCTCTTATTTGTATTTGTTAATTATAAAAAAAGGAATATAATACTATAGAGATGTGAGAAATGGAGAGTTAAATATGTATTTAACAGTGAAAGAGACGGCCGAATATTTGACAATGCCAGATTCAGTTATTACGGAGCTTATTTTGACTAAGAGAATCCGTGCTATCCATGATGGTGAGCAGTATTTAGTGAATCGAGATCAATTTCAAACACATTTAAAGCAAGTAGAAAGATATAGGGAATTAATGGAGGAAATCCTTAATGAACCAATCCCAGAGGATTTGGATGTGAAGGATGAAGATTAGTGGAAAGGCGCCATTCTTGAAGTGGCGCCTTTTACTTTTGTTGTGCCTCACTTTTTTTAATTGAGTGTATTTATGACAGTCAAACCTAAAATGCATTTGATCTCAAACTTTAGATTTCTTTTATCGCAGACTTTTGCTACAGGTCGGTGATGATTTTGGCTCATTTTTTTCTCTGATACCATGAAGGGATAGAGAGAGCACAAGTCGCTTCATGGAATCAGAGGATTTTTCAGCATAATTGTTCGCTTATTTGATTGCTCCTCGCAGGGACGGTGCTTCCGGATTCGTATTTTTGGGCTTATTATGGGAGATAACAGGTTATGTACCGCTGCGAAGTTTAGTTTTAACATCCAATTTATTCTTTATGTATAAATATGAATTTATTATATTATTTATTCGGAATTTGCTTGAAAAAAGAAGATTGATCATTTATGATGTTTAAGGAATTAAACAAATAGTATTTTAAGAAAGTAATTTTATAGGAGTAGTCTGGAAATAGGGCTATTTTTTATATCGTGGAATATTTTTTATTAGTCAACGATAAAATACAATAACAAGAGGTGCGTGCGATGAGTAATGATCCGAGTTCTAGAGCATTGTCTTATTCAACAATAGATTTTCTTAAGTTTCTAATTCCGTCCTTAATTGGAATTTTTTTATTTATGATTCCTGTGAAATCGGAAGGGGAAGTTACTATTCCAGTAGCATTGATTGCGAATCAATTAACGGAATTTTTATCTCCGTTAATTCCAGCTCTGGCAGTCATCTTAATTTCACTTTCCGTTTTTGGTTCCTTGATTGCCGTTTTCTTAAAGCCGCGCTATATCGAGAATAGTCCATTTCTGCATCGTTTATTGGCGGTTAACAAATTTTGGTTAATTGCCCGCTTAGTTGGGATGGTAATTGCAATAATAACGTTATTTCAAGTGGGACCGGAATGGGTTTATTCTGAAAATACAGGAGGGCTTCTCCTTTATGATTTAGTTCCGATTTTGTTTTCGGTTTTCTTATTAGCAGGCTTTTTATTGCCACTGCTATTGAATTTTGGTTTGCTCGAGTTTTTTGGCGCGTTGTTAATGAAAGTGATGAGACCCGTTTTTACTTTACCAGGCCGCTCATCTTTAGATTGTCTAGCATCATGGGTTGGTGATGGTACAGTTGGTGTTATATTAACAACAAAACAGTATGAGGAAGGATATTATACAAAAAGAGAAGCGGCAGTTGTGGCGACTACTTTTTCGGTTGTATCGATCACCTTTTCCATTGCCATTCTTTCCTATATGAATTTGCAGCATTATTTTGCTCCTTACTACATTACGATCGTTTTAGCAGGCTTTGTCGCAGCGTTAATCATGCCACGCATCCCACCACTATCAAAAAAAGCGGATACTGGCTATGAAGGTGTGGAGTTAAAAAGAGAAAGCCCGATCCCACAAGGTCAGTCCCCGTTAAAATGGGGATTATCAGAGGCAGTATCGAAAGCAAGAAAAAATAATGGTGCAGTTGGAACTTTGAAAGAAGGGTTTCAAAATGTTCTCGATATGTGGTTAGGTGTTCTGCCAATCGTCATGACCATAGGTACAGTCGCTTTAGTAATTGCAGAATTTACTCCATTTTTCACGATTCTTGGGAAGCCATTTGAGCCGATTCTGACATTATTGCAGATTCCTGAAGCTGAAGCTGCGGCGCAAACGATGGTTATAGGTTTTGCTGACATGTTTCTTCCGGCAGTAATTGGAAGCGGGATTGAAAGTGAACTGACGCGATTCGTTATTGCAGGGGTTTCAGTTACTCAGTTAATCTACATGTCTGAGCTAGGTGGTTTATTGCTTGGTTCCAAGCTTCCGCTGAACATAAAAGATTTGATTTTTATTTTCTTACTACGAACAATCATTACGTTACCGATTATTGTGATTGCTGCTCATATTATATTCTAATCTGAAGAGGTCAGTCCGCTTTATGAGAGGACTGACCTCTTTCCTTATAATCCAGTCGTTTCGGACTCGAAGCTTTTCTTCATTTCTACACCGTGTTCTTTCGTTAATTTTTCAATATTGTAATTGAAGTCGCGAAGAAGCTTTCGCGCCTCATCGAGCATTGCATTGGCTTCCTCGATCATGGCACGGTCTTGATATTCTAATGCTGTGACGATACGTGTAAAAGCATTATATTGAGTGTTGACGCCTTCAATATAGCCTTCATGTATCGCGCGCAGCTCTTCTGACTCAAGACGGATGGCTTCCAGCTTATTCATAAATTCCTGGTAGGTCGGGATAACATCCATTAAAAGTACATCGTACAATAATTGATCAGATGTATAGTTGACACCAGTGACGCTGTCGTATGCTGAGACCGCTTCTGTTTCCAATCCAATAATATTGGCGAGATCATCATTTAAATAGGATTCCAATTCCTCCTTGATCGGATCCTCTGAAGAACAGGCACTCATCACCAAAAAGCAAAGAAAAATAGGGAACAACAGTATTTTTTTCAATGGTCCACCTCCATAACAATAATGTATGAAGGGGAACAGCCGAAAGGTTCATAAAAGTTAACTAAAAAAAGCGGAAAAAATTACACTTGTATCCGGTTTAGAGATAATTCTTTTACCAGATTATATGATCGGTTTTTTTCATGAAGTTCTTTCATTTCCACCACTGTAAGGTCATTTTATTGTAATATAATGGAATGAGACACTATAAATAAAGGAGTAGTATAGAGTTATGCTTATAAAACAAGTCGTTTTACACAGACTTCAGATGCAGTTAAAGGCTCCGTTTGCGACAAGTTTCGGTACGATGAAAGATAAGGAATTTTTTATAATAGAGATGGTCGATGAAGCTGGTTTTCGTGGTTTTGGTGAATCGGTTGCTTTCATAAGCCCGTGGTACACAGAGGAAACAGTTACAACAGTTGAGCATATAATGAAGGATTTCTTAATTCCGCTGCTTTTTCATGCCCCAATTAACCATCCTGATGATGTTTCAGTTCGATTTTCTCCAATAAAACGGAACAATATGGCAAAAGCCGCTTTAGAAGGGGCAGTATGGGATTTGTATGCAAAACGAAAAAAGCTCCCTCTTGCTACATGTCTGGGAGGTGGAAAAACAACTATTGATGTTGGAATCAGTATTGGTATCCAATCAACGATAGAAGAGCTGTTGCGAAAAATTGAGCAGTATGCTCTGGAAGGCTATAAGCGGGTGAAGCTGAAGGTTAAGCCTGGGTACGATTTGGAAGTGTTGAAAGAAGTAAGGAGAGCATTTCCTAATCTTCCGCTCATGGCGGACGCCAATTCAGCTTATACATTAAATGATATTGCCCATTTACAAAGGTTTGATGATTTTAACTTATTAATGATTGAACAACCTCTTGGACAGGATGACATCGTTGAACATGCAAAACTGCAAAAGGAACTTCAAACACCCATTTGTTTAGATGAAAGTATTTATTCACTTGATGATGCCAAGCTGGCCATTGAGCTAGGTGCATGCCAGATCATCAACGTTAAAGTAGGGCGGGTTGGCGGACTAACGGAAGCTAAGAAAATTAATGATTACTGCAAAGTTCATAACATTCCCATTTGGTGTGGGGGGATGCTTGAGGCTGGGATTGGGAGAGCACATAATATCGCCGTTACAGCATTGGATCAGTTTATTTTACCTGGAGACACTTCTCCTTCAAATCGTTATTGGGAAAAAGATATTGTTGTTCCTGAAGTGAAAATGGAACAAGGAGTAATACAAGTTCCGACTACCCCTGGTATTGGATATGAAATTGACTGGGCAACTGTTGAGAAATATCGGGTGGAAAGGCTCATACTTGAGAATAAGCAGAATAGGATAGGTATTTAATGAGACTTAATACCTCCGAGCTGTACAATGGAGGAATGTCTCTCAAGCTTTTGAAAGTCGTTTAGAATGTAACAGCTGCTACAGCACTTGCGCTGAACGTCTGCAAACGCATATTTAAATGGTTTCACTTTCCATTTGTCCATTAAACTAAGTATCATTTCAACTTGGGTAAATCCATGCATAATATTTATATCGAAACCTTTTAAGACAGTAATGCGTATAAGGTTAATGGTGTTGTTACTGTTATAAAAAGTAAATTTAAAAAGGAGTATTCATTATGACAAAGCGTTTTTCTATGGCGTTAATGATAATGGTGTTAGCTATTATAGCTTTATTATTAGCTGCTAAAAATCCAACAGGTCCCAATACAGTTTCATTTGCTGATCCGCTTAACTTATGGTTATCTCTTGGAACACTGGTTGTGCTATTATTTCCTCCATTAATATTGTCGTTTTTTAATCATTTTGTCTTAAATATTATTTTTGCCATTTATCAAGGCTTTGTAGTGTTGACCTTTTTAGGTCTTATTTTAGTAGGGTTTTTGATTCCAAGTATTTGGATTATTATCATTGGTGTTCTAGGTACTGTTATTGGGATTAGCAGTATTGTTGTGAGTTTTCTTGGGGGAGTTAAGAAAGCTTACTAGAAAGTAATTTTTTATGTTAAAGGTAGGAATTCTTTTTCATATCGGACTAATGGGATGTGCGGTTGATTTTTAGCTCCTTTCTGGGAACCAAAAATCAAATAATAAGTAACATGAGAAAGATTGGGTTTTGAATATCCCCATTTTCAGAAAAGTTGTTTGCAAAAGAATAAGCAAAAGCAGTAGAAAGCCCCTCAAGCATTTAAAGGCTGGAGAGGCTTTCTTACATGCACAATTATTTCTTAACAGCGTGGATATAATGTATTGTCTCAAATGCAGTTAAATAATCCGTTCTGTTATTAAAGAATAGCTTGTCTATTTTAGTTGGTGATAAATGTTCATAAATTAATAAACCAGATTTTTCAAGTATATTTTCTATTTCATTATAAGTGAAACTTGATTTCATAGGTTCTCCACTTGCTGCGGCCATTTTTACCATATTTTCAACTCTATTGGACATACCTTTTTCTTTAAAGAGTTGTTCATCTGCATAGTCAAACACAATAGAACTGCCTGGAGGGGCATTTTCAAATAAATGATTGATCAATGCCGTATTTTGTTCTTTCGTTAAATAATATGAAACGCCTAATAAGCTAAAGAACGTTTTTTTATTTTGAAATCCCCTCTTTCCTAAATCCTGATGAGAAAACTTAGTTGTAAAGTCCATTGGCACAAAATTGAGATTGCTCGGGACGTTAAGTTTAGCTTCTTTTAATCTTTCCTTTTTAAATTTTTGTGTTGCTGGATGATCAACTTCAAAAATTTGCAACAAGTCTTTTAGTTCTGGATACCTGAAGGAGAAAGAATCTAATCCAGCTCCAAGTATGACATATTGTTGGACACCTAACTTAATTTCATTACTTAATATTTGTTCACAATAGGCTGAGCGTGCTAAAGGTGTTGGAGAAAGCTGAACCTGTGTAATCCACTTTAAAATTTCTTCGGGATCATCTTTGAATCTTTGCTTAATATCACCGTTGAAAAACTGTACACCATTAATCATATTGTTACTGATCGCAGAAAACTCTTCATTGGAAATGAACTGGCATGCAATATAATCATCAAAAATTTTAGGAGAATCATATTTACTGTGATACGCACGTCCAAAAGCAGATATTAAGGAAGTTAAACTGGATTCATTTTTTTTCATACCATTTCTCTCCCATATATAAAAAATAAGGTACCCCTGGCCAGGAGAACCTTATTGTATAACATATAAAATTAAAAGTAAATTATAGCATAAACAAATTTTTTTGTCAACTTTTTTAACCTGATAAGAAGATGGAAATTAAATCAAAAAAGTTTAGAGGTGGCATTAAATGAAAAGGTATGCAACAAAAGATATACCGAAGAGTAGGATAGTGGATTTTTTTAAGCGCCATTGGGGTAGTCAAGAAATGGTCATTTCCAGCGGTGTTTATGATTGCAGTAAATTGGATGGTTTCACCATTGTAAATGATGAAGATAATATCATTGGACTGATAACTTACATCATTAAAGGTAAAGAGTGCGAAATAATCTCATTAGATAGTATTGAAGAAGGTAAGGGAGTAGGTACATCTTTAGTTCAGGAAGTAGAAAATCTCGCTGTTAAGGAAAATTGTCAACTTATAAAAGTGATCACTACAAATGATAATTTATTAGCATTAAAGTTTTATCAAAAACGAGGTTTTACTCTATCCAAAATATTAAATAATGCTGTAGAAAAGGCTAGAAGAATCAAACCTGAGATCCCATTGCTTGGCAATGATGGTATTCCAATCAGAGATGAGATTGAACTAATTAAGGTTTTAAATTAACGCTGCTTTTGTGATGACATAGAGTAGAGCACATATGATTTTCAAAAATAGAAGATGGAAATTTACCATTATGAAATCTAGATATTTTAAGCTTCTATTTACCAATATTCATAATCATTCATGACTTTTCGAAAGAACATTCATAATGGGATGCTTGAAGGAAGTTGCCACTTTACTCCATAAATTTATTGAGATTTTATGACGGGTCTCAGAATCTTAATATTACGGTTAAACACCGTCCTCCGATTAAATCATTTCGTCATGGAATGTTCCTTCTAACATGAGTGACTTATGAATTTCCTTCTATCACTTAAAAGCATTCTTTGTTATTTCGTTTTTATTCATCATTATACAATGATATGCTATAAAAATAATATTTTATAAAATTATATTGCATAAATAATCATATATTAGTATAATTAAAACATGTTAAATAGAATGAACTTACGAGAGTGTAAGACTAAAGGAGATTAGAAGCATGAAAAAACTAACAAAGCTTAGCTTTTTAATGATTTTAGCGATTACAATTGTCCTTTCTGGATGTGGAACGAATAGCACAACAGGTGGAGGAGATGAAGATAAGACCCTCAAACTTGTTACAAACGCTGCATATGCACCGATGGAGTACATGGAAGGGGATAAAATCGTCGGTTTTGATATAGATTTTATTGAAGCTGTTGCTGAAGAAGCCGGCTATGAATTAGATATTAAGCATGTCGGATGGGAATCCATGCTTCTCGAAGCGAAAGATAAAGTCGCGGATTTAGCGGTTGCTGCCATCACGATTAATGATGATAGAAAGGAAACATATGATTTCTCTGTTCCTTATTATTTATCTACTAATATGATTTTAGTAAAAGAAGGCAGCGATATTCAAAGCGCTGACGATTTAATAGGCAAAACCGTCGCGGTTCAAAATGGTACAACAGGGCAGGAGTCGGCAGAAGCACTGCTTGGCGTAAACAACGACAGCATTAAAAAATTTGAGGACAATAATTTAGCGATCCAGGAGCTGTTGAATGATGGAGCAGACGCTGTCATCGCTGATAATACTGTTGTCGAAACATATGTTAAAAATAACCCCGAGCAAAAGCTTAAAGTAGTAAGTGATGAACAAAACTTTGCCTCTGAGTTCTATGGAATCCTTTTCCCTAAAGGCAGTGAACTAAAAGAGGATTTTGACAAAGCTGTCAATACTATATTAGACAATGGAAAGTATGCAGAAATTTATAAGGAATGGTTCGGAACTGAACCCGATATAGAAGGGCTAAAAGCGGCACAGTAAAAGCTCATATTCCCTCCGCTCGTGAAAAACATACTCAAAATGTTCACAGGAAAATAGCACAAAATGGTATAAAATTGAGTATGTGTGTTATTTCACATAAAACTATAAAAGCGGAAGGAATGTTGATCCTATGGCTTCTTATAAACCTGAAGAAATTATTGATATTACGATTAACCACGGTGTGAAAAAGGCAAATTACCCCTTTTTGAAATCGCTGATATTGGGGTTTCAGGCTGGAGCTTTTATTGCTCTTGGCTATTTGCTTTACATACGTGTCACAGCTCCTCTCAGTGGTGAATTAGAAGGATTGTCCACTATTATTGGAGCGTCGTTATTCCCAATTGGCCTTATTTTAACGTTAATGGCTGGTGGCGAATTATTAACAGGCAATATGATGGCTGTCCCTCTAGCCAGATATGCGAAAAAGATAAAAACAGTGGCTTTAATAAGAAACTTAGCCATTATTACGTTAAGCAACTTTATCGGTGCGCTATTTGTTGCTTACTTTTTTGGGCATATAGTTGGTCTTACTGAGTCAGGTGTTTATTTAGAAAAAATGATTCATATTGCCGAACATAAACTGGATGGTTCATTTATTCAAGCATTTGTCTCAGGGATTGGCTGTAACTGGCTTGTAGCATTAGCCGTCTGGCTTTGTTACGGTTCAAATACGCCATCAGGAAAAATTTTAGGAATTTGGTTTCCGACGATGACTTTTGTTGCTATTGGTTTTCAACACGTTGTTGCCAATATGTTTGTCATCCCAGCGGCTATTTTTGCCGGTTATTTAAATTGGCTTGATTATATTTCTAATTTTACCCCTGTATTTTTAGGGAATTTAGTAGGAGGTTCCATTTTTGTGGCCATGCTGTATTGGCTTTCACTTCATCATCAGCAACGCAGCGGCGAAAAACAATCATTAAAGGCAAGTTAATGATTGAGGGGGGAATTTGTATAAATCCTCCTCCTGCTTGTAATTAATTCTATCTCAGTATAAAACTTTGCCGATAGTTTTTAGGTTGCGAACGTGATCCTAACTCAGTATAATAATGTTATATCTGAATTTAGAGAAAATTCAAAACTCGAAATTACTGTTGAGGGGGAAATTTTTGTGAAGATTGGTAAGAAGGTACGGTTCATTTTATTAATGGGGCTTGTCCTGATGGTGTCAGCTTGTGGAGCGAATGAAACTGGTTCGAAAGATTCAGAAAATAATGGCGGAAATGAGAAGAAAACACTAAGGCTCGTAACAGATGCAGCATATGCACCTATGGAGTATATGAATGGGGATCAAATTCTCGGTTTTGACATTGATCTAGCAAAAGCTGCTGCTGCGGAAGCCGGCTATGAATTAAAGGTTGACCACGTTGGTTGGGATCCGTTATTTGTTGAAATTGACACTGAAAATGCTGATCTGGCTATTTCATCGATCACGATCACGGATGATCGAAAAATGTCATATGATTTTTCCGTCCCTTATTACGCATCTTCAAATGAAATTTTAATTCCTGAAGACAGTGATATTCAAAGTGGTGCGGATTTAACTGACAAGGTTGTAGCTGTTCAAAAGGACACGACAGGGCATGAAATTGCAGAATCTATTTTAGGAAGCAATCACAAAAATATAAAACCTTTCGAAACGACTCCACTTGCGATTCAGGAACTATTGAGCAACGGGGCAGATGCTGTTATAGCAGATAAGCCGGTCGTAGATGAATACGTTAAAAACAACTCACAGCAAAACTTAGTTGTAATTACTGATGATAGTTTTGAAGAAGAATTTTATGGTCTATTATTTCCGAAAGATAGTAAACTGGTCGCAGAATTTAATGAAGCTCTGAACAAGCTTTTTGATAATGGAAAATATGCGGAAATTTATAAGGAATGGTTTGGTAAAGAACCGGATATAGAAGTGTTAAAGGCACAGCAATAATAGAGGAAGTTTACGACTCAAAATTGCGTAACCACACGTTTGTGTTACGCAATTTTTTTTCAAAAGAGGTGAGACGGCATGGATTTTCGCTTTGAATTAATTATGGATTATTTACCTTTCTTTTTAAGGGGAACATTGTATACGATTGGTATATCATTATTAGGAATTTTATTCGGAACGATATTAGGATTGCTTATTGGCCTTGGGAAAATGATGAAAAACAAAATACTTGCTTTCCCTTTTCTGTTATATATCTCATTTTTCCGCGGTACGCCATTTATCGTGCAAATCTTTATTATTCACTTTGGTGTAGTCCCGGCGATTATTGGCACGACCAATGGGATTGCAGCAGGAATTATCGGCTTATCACTAAACGCTGCCGCATATATTGCTGAAATCTTCCGAGCAGGAATTCAGTCAATTGATCGTGGTCAAATGGAAGCAGCCCGCTCATTAGGGATGAATCATGTTCAAGCGATGAGATATATTATTCTACCACAAGCGTTTAAAAGGATGATCCCACCGCTCGGCAATGAGTTTATCGTGCTATTAAAAGAATCTGCTATTACTGCCTTAGTTGCTGTCCCGGAGATTATGTATTGGGGTAGAGCGTTCCAAGGCCAATATTATAGAGTATGGGAGCCATACTTAACTGCTGCATTTATTTACTTTATTTTAACTTTAACATTAAGCTACTTATTAAGTCGTCTAGAAAAGAGGTTAGCAACAGAATGATCAAAGTTGAAAAGCTAAAGAAATCGTTTGGTGCTAATGAAGTTCTGAAGGATATCAATGCTTCGATCAAGCAACAGGAGGTTGTTGTGGTTATTGGTCCTTCAGGTTCGGGAAAATCAACCTTTCTCCGTTGTCTTAATTTATTGGAGTCCATTACAGGAGGACATGTCTTTATAGAAGGAATCGACATAACAGCAAAGACAACGGATATTAATAAAATCAGAGCGGAAGTCGGGATGGTATTCCAGCAATTTAATTTATTTCCTCACAAAACAGTGCTAGATAATATTATGCTTTCACCTATCAAAGTAAAGAAAATCGATCCTGCGAAAGCGAAAGAGAAGGCGCTAGAGCTACTGAGAAAAGTAGGATTAGAGGAGAAAGCCGATGCTTTTCCAGATTCGTTATCGGGCGGGCAAAAACAACGGGTAGCCATTGCGCGGGCATTAGCAATGGAACCGAAAATCATGCTTTTTGATGAACCTACTTCAGCGCTCGATCCGGAAATGGTTGGGGAAGTACTAGAGGTGATGAAGCAACTTGCAAAGGAAGGAATGACAATGGTTGTCGTTACGCATGAAATGGGTTTCGCCCGTGAGGTAGGTGATCGGGTCTTGTTTATGGATGGAGGCTATATCGTTGAGGAAAATGTTCCACACGAGTTGTTTGACAATCCCCAGCATGAACGCACGAAGGCATTCTTGAGTAAGGTTTTATAGATATGATATAGTAGAAGCCGAGCATTTTAAAGCTCGGTTTTTTAATTTGGGCAACTCAGTGTAACGTTCAACAATCAATTACGTCTAAAAGGATGAGGTGAAAAAAATGAAAAAACTATTATGGACAGTATTAACAGCCGTAACCTTACTAGTAATTACTGCTTGTGGTACAGGGAATGATGAAAATCAAGGAGCAGAGGAAAATCCTGATAATGAAACAAATGAAGTTGTTGAAGAAAACAACGAAACCAGTCATGCTGGTGATGATGAAGAAGCAGAAACAGATGAGCAAGTAACAGAAGACGATAGAGCTGTAATAAAAGAAGAGGCAACATACACTGGGATGCAAGATCCGCACTCTATTGAAGTGAAAACCGAGTCTGATGTACTGGCCTTACAAATTTTAGATCCGGGTGTTGCAGATGTTGACTTCGAAGCAATTGAACCGGATACGCCAGTTACTATTGAGTACTATCAAAATGAAGAGGGACAAAACATCCTCACAAATATTGAATTTTAGTAAGAGTAAAATGAGTTACTGAATTTTTTTCACTTAGTTATGTTAAACAAAATGGTAGAACATGTCATTTTACTGACTTGAAACGAAGGTTTCTCACGAAATGACCCAAAAATAACAACATCATATAATAAGAGCCCGCAGAAAAGCGGGCTCTTAAAAAATTTAAGCAGAATGCTTCACGAGTTTTGGGTTCTTTTGCATGGCAGCAAAGAGAAGAAACCCGCTTAAGAGCAGTAATCCACTTGTTATGAGGAAAACGGATGAAATGCCGAAATATCCAGCGATAAATCCGCCCATAACAGGTCCAATAACGTTTCCTAAAAAACGAAGGCTTGTGTTATATCCCAAGACTTCCCCCTGCATGGCAATCGGTGCTTCCTGACGAATATAAGCTACGCGCACGGGAATGATCCCACCAATAGCGACTCCAAGTGCGAAACGGATGACAACAAGCTGCCAAATGTTTGTTACAAAGGCACCTGGTAGATAGACAAGTCCTGCTATAAATAATAATACGATTAAAATTTTGATATAGCCGTAGCGATCCGCCATTTTCCCCCATTGACGAGCCATCATTAAATTTCCCAAACCAGCGGCAGAAAAGGCAATTCCAGAGAATAAAGCTAAATTAGCCGGACCATGAAGTTCACTTACATATAGAGATAGAATCGGCTGTATGCTAAAATGTGCTATTTGAATCAATGTTGAGATTAATAATACATTTAATAACAGTGGGTTCCGACTAATATGTTTAAAGACTTCTTTAGTCGTATAGGAGGTTTTTGTCCCTTTTACATCTTTCATTCTATACTCCTTTGTCGTAATGACAAGAGCGGCAGAAATGAAAATGGCGATTGAGGTCCATTTAAATGTGGCAGAATAACCGAAGGTATCCGCAAGTAAGCCGCCTAAGAGAGGCCCTATTAACTGTCCCGTAATCGTCCCTGTTTGGAGAGTTCCTAGCACTCTTCCAGCCATTTCTTTAGGTGTTTGTGTAGAGATAAAGGCTTGAGACATCGAGATGAAACCAGCAAATACTCCCATGAACATTCTTAATAAAAACAGCTGCCAAACGGTATTCACGAATCCCATCAGCAATATTGAACAGGCCATTCCAAATGCAGAAAAGATCAGGAGCTTTCTTCGTCCATACTTATCCCCGATCCTTCCCCAAAGAGGTGAGAAAATAAATGCGGTAACAAAGGTAACACCGAAGGTGATCCCTGACCAATGCTGGACATATTGGTCGGAAAAATTGCCGAATGAGTCAATATAAAGGGAGATAAACGGGAGAACCATCGTCATACTTCCCGCAATAAAAAAGTTTGCAAACCACATAATTTTAAGGTTGCGTTTTGCGATAAGTTGTTCGTCCATATGAACACTTCTTTCTAAGAAGAAATTTCGTTTTCCTAAATATTATAATAACTGAATTATGAAAAATTACAAGAATTTCACTTGACATTTAAGAAAACATTGGGATTGTCCGTGCCTTTTGCTGGAGAGAATGTTCGGATCTTTTAAGATTGCCTTAATAGGAATGAGTTGAAGCAAACACTTGGGCAATATAGGATCCTTCATCTATTTACTATTTCCCTTTTTCCTTGTACTCTTAATTTTAAGCTGAACATTTTTACGGGAGGGACTGAAAATGATTAAAGCTATTTTTTTTGATTTAGATGATACATTGCTTTGGGATCATAAAAGTGTGAAGGAAGCGTTTGTCGCAACATGCAAGGAAGCGGAGAGAAAATATGGTGTCGATCCGGAGGAATTAGAAGAGGTTGTTCGACGTGCAGCAACTAAGCTTTATGCGTCTTATGAAACGTATTCTTTCACAAAAATGATCGGGATAAACCCGTTTGAAGGATTATGGGGGAATTTTCACGATGATGGAGATGAGAACTTTCAAAAAATGAAGGCTCTCGTTCCTACTTATCGCAAGGACGCATGGACCCAAGGATTGTCAGCCTTAGGAATCGAGGATGCAGATTTTGGAGCGCAACTGGCTGAGCGATTTCCTTTGGAGCGTAAAAAGGCACCATTTGTTTATGAGGACACTTTTTCTGTATTGGACAAGCTAAAAGGACAATATAAATTATTGCTTCTTACAAACGGTTCTCCTGATTTGCAAAATACGAAACTAGCGATTACACCAGAAATTGCTCCATATTTTGACGAGATTGTGATTTCAGGAGCATTTGGGCGAGGTAAGCCCGATCCTACCATTTTTGAGCATGCGCTCCAACTTATGGAAGTTTCCAAGGATGAAGCTATTATGGTCGGAGATAACTTGATGACAGATATACTGGGAGCATCGCGGATCGGCATGAAATCCGTTTGGATCAATCGCCATGATAAGGAAAGAAATGACGTAGAACCAGATTATGAGATTCGCCATTTAGAAGAATTATTTCTGGTCTTGGAGACAGTAGAATAACAGTATTTAATCAGTATGAGGGACTCTCTCCTAAAAGTGAGGTTATGGAAATGCTAGAGCAAGCAAAAGAACTATTACAGGCCCATTTCGGCTATCCGTCTTTTCGAAAGGGGCAGGAAGCGGCAATTCAATCCATTTTTGCAGGTCAAAACACTGTCTGTATTATGCCGACTGGTGGAGGAAAGTCGATTTGCTACCAAATTCCAGCTCTCGTACTTCCGGGCACGACAATCGTCATTTCCCCGCTTATATCATTAATGAAAGATCAAGTGGACAGTCTCTTGCAAGTAGGAATTCCAGCGACTTTTATTAACAGTTCTTTAAGTGCGCAAGAAGCAACTGAACGGATGGAAGCTGCTATATACGGGGAGTATAAGCTTCTTTATATTGCGCCTGAGCGTCTGGAATCAAGTGTGTTTGTTGAGCAATTATCAGCCCTTGAGATCCCGCTTGTTGCTGTTGATGAGGCCCATTGTATTTCCCAATGGGGCCATGATTTTCGTCCAAGCTATTTGCAAATTCAAAGGCTTATCGAGCAGCTCCCACAAAAGCCGCTTGTGATGGCGTTAACCGCTACCGCAACTCCGCAGGTTCGCGTAGATATATGCAATACTCTTCATATTGATGATGAGAACACCATTATGACAGGGTTTGCCCGTGAAAATCTCTCTTTTCATGTTATTAAGGGGCAGGATCGCTACGCTTTTTTAAAAGAATATGTTAAAAAGAATGAGCAAGAGGGCGGAATTATCTACGCTGCAACAAGAAAAAACGTTGATCAACTTTATGAAAAATTGGCGAGAGAAGGCGTTCGCGTTGGTCGCTATCATGCAGGCATGAGTGATGTAAATAGAAAGAGGGAGCAGGAAAAATTCCTTCAGGATGAAACGGCGGTTATGGTTGCAACTTCAGCATTTGGTATGGGGATCGATAAATCGAATATTCGTTATTGCATTCATTATCAGCTTCCGAAAAATATGGAGAGCTATTATCAGGAAGCAGGACGCGCTGGGAGAGATGGGCTCGAAAGTGAGTGTATTGTTTTATATTCTTCACAGGATGTTCAAGTTCAAAGATTTTTAATTGACCAGTCTGCTGAAAGAATGCGGATTGCAGGAGAACTGGAAAAACTGCAGGCAATGGTCGATTATTGCCATACTGAAAAATGTCTTCAGACTTATATCCTTGAATATTTTGGACAGAGGAATGCATCGAAATGTGGGAAATGTGGAAATTGCACGGATTCCCGCTCAAGCGTTGACGTAACGAAAGAAGCACAAATGGTTTTATCCTGTATAATTCGTATGGGTCAACGCTTCGGAAAGACAGCAGTGGCACAGGTTTTGACAGGATCGAACAATAAGAAAATGAAGGAATTGAAATTTGATCGATTACCGACCTACGGGCTCTTAAATGACATGAGTATAAAAGAAGCAAGTGATTTCATTGAATTTCTCATTTCACAGGAGTTAATCGGAGTTGAACAGGGGCAATTCCCAACCGTCTTTGTCACACCAGCTGGAAAGGAAGTATTGCTGGGTAAACAACAAGTATACAGAAAAGAAGTAGTTGAAGTTACGCAAGTTTCTTCACAAGATCCTTTATTTGAAAAACTACGCCATATAAGAAAATCGATTGCCAATATTGAGAATGTACCTCCATTTGTCATCTTTTCCGATGCGTCTTTAAAGGACATGTGTGTAAAATTGCCGCAAACGAAGGAAGAATTTTTGCTAGTTAGTGGTGTTGGTGAAATGAAATTAGAAAAGTATGGAGCACCATTTATAAACGGAATCGAGGAGTTTTGTAAAGAAAATCCGGATAGGTCGAGGGAAAAACTGATACCACCAGTGGCTAAAAGAAAAAAGGGAGAGAAAAATTCCCACCTTGAAACATATAAGCTGTTTAAAGAAGGGCTATCAGTGAAGGAAATTGCAAAGACCAGGGAAATGGCAACGAGCACGATCGAGAATCATATCCAACAATGTATGGCGGAAGGACTGGATATTGCAGTGTCTGAGATTATTCCAGATCAATACTTGCCGCTCCTTGAACAAGCGGTAGAAGAGGTGGGATCAGAAAAGCTGAAGCCGATTAAAGAGTTACTTCCAGATAAAATATCTTATTTAATGATTAAAGTATTCCTGCGTTCGTTCAAAACGAAAAATTCCCTTTAAAAAAGGTACTGCTCTGATTAGGAAGCTTAGTAAAGAGGTTTTAAAAGCTATATCTACAAAAAGCAAGTGAAGCCTACATTTTTCACTTGCTTTTTGTAGATTATTTCAATCAGCTTCCGATTTTTCTTAGAATGGGAATGGCTTCTCGCATATTCGCGCAGACAAAGTCAGCAGAACTCGGATCACCGACACCATGCGGATCAATGAATATCGTTCCGCATCCGAGGGTACGAACCGGGCGAATCTCGTTGATCCAATTGTCGCCAATACTAACGATTTCATCGAATTCAACAGAAAATTGATTTTTTATCTTTTCAAAGCGTTCAATTGTCAGCGTTGGTTTTTCACCATTAAATATTTTCATATCAAATACCTGATCGAGTCCGATTTTTGTCAGGATCGCTTCGCTATCCGGTTGAGGGCTGTTCGTTAAAAGAACGAGTTTGACACTTTTATGAATGTCGGAAAGAACGTCTTTGAATCCGGCAATCGGCTTCATCTTAAACTCAGGTCCCATCATATATGTTCTCGTTTCAAGGAACGCGGCATAGCACTCTTTACTGCTTAAACCATAGTGTCCTGCAATAGCGGTGGAAATCCACCAAGGGTCTCCGATGCTTAGCATTGCTTCAGAATTGATTTCAATCGGTTCTCGGTAGAGATTCTTCATTTCTCTTGATGAAAGCTTCTGTCCTTGCCAATCGTAAGCATCTTGAACGATATTATCGATTTGAACGAGAATTAAATCGTTGCTAGCATCGTAGACTCTGCCTATTTTAATGGGGTGTTCATTATGTTTTACCGCAGCAACATCTTTTTCAAAAAGATGTTGTTTGTCTATAGGGAGCCTTTCCTTTAGTCTTTTTGTCTGGTAGTCAAAATGATGTGTATCTTCGTACACGGTTCCGTCTAAATCAAAGACCAGTACTTTTACTTTTGAAACATCCATTATTTTTCACCTCTTTACTAGTGTAAAGAAGTCAGGTAAAGAAAAACAAGTAGAATTCGTGGTTTTAATCATGCTTTTACATGAAAATTACAATTTAGCGAAAAAAACAGCTTTAAATTGTATTAAGGTTATTTAAATATTATGATAGGACATAGTGTTTTTGGTTTTTCTTATTTCAAAAAGACTTAACAATCTAGTTAGTTCAACAATCGTAGCAAGGAGAAAAGCAATGAAGACAGATGTAATGGAAGTATGTTTACTTGCTGGGAAAATCATGCTTCAGAGTGGTGCTGAGACCTATCGTGTTGAGGATACGATGATGAGAATCGCTTCATCTTTTGGGGCGAAGGAATCCCATAGCTATGTAACACCGACAGGAATTATGTTTTCAATTGAATGTGAACAACCAACGAAAACGAAGCTTATTCGTATTACAGATCGGACAACGGATTTACATAAAATTACGTTAGTAAATAGTGTTTCCCGTCAAATTAGCAATAAGGAGCTGACCCTTCAGGAAGCATATCAGTCCTTGAAAAATATTGAAAGCTCTACCCCTTCCTATCCAATTATCATTCAAGTTCTAGCTGCCGCAATTGCCAGTGGATGCTTTTTAATTATGTTTAAAGGGACATGGGATGATTTCTTTCCAGCCTTTGTAGCTGGAGGAACAGGCTTAATAACTTTTATTTATGCTCAAAGAATTGTCCCCATTAAGTTTTTCTCAGAGTTTGTTGCCTCTCTCATTATCGCGATCCTCTCTTGGATTTTTGTTTATACAGGATGGGGCTATGAGCTTGATAAAATTATAATTGGTTCGGTTATGCCCCTTGTTCCAGGGCTTGTCTTAACGAATGCAGTCCGGGATCTGATGGCGGGGCATTTAGTGTCGGGACTGTCTAAGGGAGCAGAGGCCCTATTAACGGCTTTCGCAATCGGTTCTGGCGTAGCCGTTGTCTTAACCTTTATATAGGGGTGTTGAAATGGTTGTAGAACAATTAATCACAAGTTTTATCGCATCTGCCGCATTCGGAATTATTTTTAATACGAAGAAGGCATCTTTAATAAAATGTGGAATTGTTGGGATGGCAGGTTGGTTTGTTTATTTTACAATGACTAGCAATGGGATTGATCCCGTTCCAGCATCGCTAGCTGGTTCCTTTGTTGTTGCGTTGATTAGTCAATTTTTTGCAAGGAGGTATAAAACGCCAATTATTATCTTTAATGTTGCGGGCATTATTCCGCTAGTTCCAGGTGGGCTCGCCTATGATGCAATGCGTAATTTTGTTGAAAGCAATTATACAATAGGTTTGGGCTTGGCGGCAAAAGCAGGGTTGATTTCTGGTGCCATTGCATTAGGACTTGTCTTTTCAGAAGTCATTAATCAATTAATTCGTAAAGCAAAGCTGCCTCCCAAGGTATATTCTAAATCAAGGTTGTAAAGAACTTAGCCTACTCGGGTAGGTTCTTTTTTTTGTCATTAAGTGATGACTACAAATTTTTTCACATAAATGGCCGGGTTTTGAGAAAAATATGGAATGGAAAGCAATTAATAGAAGAACATAATGATGAATAATAGGATGATTAAATTGGTGACTTTCGTGTATTTAGTGATGTATATCGGAATGCTGGTTCTTATCTCTCTTATTGACATGTTCATATGGAAACAGTCTTTTTTTCAAGTGATTCTGAGACTGTTCACCTTAGACGAGGGAACGAATGAGTGGTTGATAGGCGGTACTGTATTTATAGGATTCATTTGCAGTATCGTGATTGATTATCGTTTAAGAAAAAATAAAGGGCAGAAGCAGCTATGAAGCAGCAAAAACTTATGGAAAAACTATCCTTATGGCAGTTGGCAGTATTGTTATTTACCTTTGAAATCGGGAGTGTTGCCGTAGTTGGAGTAGGAAATGATTTGAGGCAGGATGCGTGGATCGCCGTAGCGATTTCAACGTTGCTAGGAGCGGGTATTGTTTCGTTCTACATTATGCTATTAAAGCGTGCTCCTGGAAAGAATTTGTTCGAATTGATGACTATTTCTTTTGGAAAATGGCTTGGCAAAGGAATTGGACTTTTATATGTGTTTTATTTTTTTTACATTGCAGAGCGGGTATTAAGGGACTTTTGTGAGCTGATTACTACTGTTATCTTTGAAAATACTCCGATAGAGATTATCTCGATTACAATGATGGGTGTTATTGCTTACATGATTTATTTAGGTCTTGAAGTTTTTGGAAGGACAGGTGAGATTTTTATTCCATACGTGTTTACATTTACGATATTAATTGGATTTGCCACTTTTTTCTCAGGTGAAATGGATTTTAAAAATTTACTGCCTGTAATGGCGGAGGGGTCTGGTCCGATTATTCAACACATCTTTCCAAGGCTGTTAACTTTTCCATTTGGAGAATTAATTACCTTTATGGTGATTATTCCTTATGTTACACAATTTAATAAGGCCGGGAAGGTAAGTGTAATTACGGTTTTAGTAAGTGGGATGATCATTATTTATGGTACAGTTATCGAGATCGTAACATTAGGAACAGAGCAGTTGGAAAGAACGGTCTTTCCTTTATTATCTGCGGCACGATACATATCCTTATTAGAATTTATTGAAAGAGTGGATTTAGTTGTCGTTTTTATTGTGATGTTTGGAATTATTACAAAAGTGAGTGTGTTTTTTTTTGCAGGATTAAAGGGATTGGAACATATTACAAATATTTCCTATCGCTATATGGTGTTGCCAATGGCCACGATTATTTCCTACGGTACCATTTTAATTAGCGATAACTTTGCCGAGCATATCGAAGAAGGAATTCGATTTATTCCGCACTATATGCATGTGCCATTTCAATTCATTTTACCAGCGCTATTCGCTCCACTGCTTTTCTGGAGAACGAAAAAACAAAAAAGGGGATCGGACACAAATGGGTCTAAGTGATTTCCTATTTAAACGAAGAAAAAACAAAAAAGGAGATAGCACTCCAGAAGAGGAGATTTTTCAAAACGAAAATATCTCAAAAGAGTATTTTAAAAGCTTAGATAAAAACAAAAGATCTCTTCACGAATTATTTAAGCAAACATTTGATTTTTCGTGTGATGACATCAGATTAGGGGAATCAGAAGCTTGTGTTTGTTATTTAGGGACGATGTTAAACATTCATTCTCTTACGGACAAAGTTTTAAATGTACCACGGGAAACATCCGTATCGAAAAATCCAAAAAATATTGAGGAAATTCGCGATCGCTATTTTCCAACAATGGCATTTGAATATGCAGATACCTTTCATAAAGTGGTTTGGCATATTTTGAACGGATTTGCAGTGATTATGGTCGATGGTCAAGAAAAAGCTCTTTCGTTGGAAATCGGAGATACTGAAAAGCGTGCGATCACTGAGCCAAGCACCCAAACGATTATTCGTGGTCCGAAAGAAGCATTTACAGAGGATATTAATACAAATATTAGTTTGATTCGAAAACGAATCAAAAATCCGTATTTAATCTTTGAGGATTTTTATATTGGAGGGGATACTAAGACAACCGTTGCTATTGGTTATGTATCAACGATTACAAATGAGGATATTTTGAATGAGGTCCGGGAGCGAATTGAAAAAATTGAAATTGGGGCCGTACTAGATTCGGGAAATATTGAAGAGATGATTGTTGATAAATCTTTTACCCCCTTCCCATTAGTTTTCAATACAGAAAGGCCTGACAGTATTTGCAGTCATTTGCTTGAGGGTAAAGTAGCGTTAATTGTTGATGGGAGTCCATTTGTTTTAGCAGTCCCAAGCGTATTTACTGATTTTTTTCAGTCGTCTGAGGATTATTATCAACCTTTTCTAATGCCAAGCTTTATCCGTATTATCCGCTATATGTCATTTATGATTGCTTTAGTACTGCCATCCCTGTACGTGGCATTGTCGACCTTTCACCAGGAACTAATGCCAACTCAGCTTTTGATTAGTATTCAAGCACAAAGAGAAGGGGTTCCCTTTCCAGCTGTGATCGAAATATTTATGATGGAGCTTACGTTTGAGATTATGAGGGAGGCAGGGGTAAGGATGCCAAGAGCTGTTGGACAAACGGTTTCGATTGTTGGAGCTTTAGTGATTGGACAGGCAGCAGTAGAAGCAGGATTGGTTTCAAGTGTATTAGTGATCATTGTTGCTTTCACAGCGATCGCTAGCTTTGTATCGCCGATTTATAGTTTTTCCATTGCCACAAGGTTACTTCGTTTTGTGCTTATCCTTTTTGCAGCAGTGTTTGGTCTTTATGGTGTGTTATTATTTCTCATTATCATGGTCATACATCTTGTCAGTTTGCGCTCCTTTGGTGTTCCCTATTTAGCGTCTGTGGCACCGTTTAAACTAACAGATCAAGACGATGTTTTTTTAAGATTGCCTGCTTGGGCCAATAAAAGAAGACCATCCTATCTTTTTCCAAAGTCACCAGTTAAGGAGAAGAAAAAACAAAAGCCAAGCCCTCCGCATGTACAAGGAGGAAAGAAATGAAAAAGCGAATTTTTATTCTAATATGTATTTCTTCTTTTTTATTAACAGGTTGTTGGGATAGCACAGAACTGAATGATGTCTCAATTGTGACAGGTATAGCAATTGATCCAGGTAAGGAAAAGAGATACCGGCTCACAGTTGGGTATGTAAATGCCTCGATATTGTCCCCACAAATCCCATTTGAGGGAGCTCCAGTTTCTGTTATGACACTGGAAGGTAATTCGCTTCCGGAAATATCGGCGCGAATGAATATCGGCGTAAGTAGGAAGCTTGTTTTTTCCCATACAAGAGCTCTCTATATTAATGAGGAGGTCGCTAAAAATGATGGTGTGGGGAGTTTCTTAGACTCTCTAGAGAGAAATCCGCAGTTTCGAAATGACTTTAATATTTTGATTACGAAAGGGGATTCAGCCGAAAAGTTTCCAACGATCAATGACCCAGTTGAAAGGGTACCATCACTAAAGGTTCAAAAGCAGATTAAATCGATTTTAAAGAATTGGGGTGGAGACCCCCGCGTGCGTTTAACGGATTTTATTGATGCGATTGTTTCGCAGGGGCGTTCACCTATAGCCAGTTCAGTGACTATCGAAGGGAATCCTGAGAAGGGAAAAAATGTAGAGAGTAATATGGAGACAAAAGCACCGGCAAGAATTTTGCTGGCTGGAATTGCTGTATTTGAAAAGGATAAATTGGCCGGCTATCTTTCATTAGAGGATACGAGAAACTATTTATGGACACAAAAGCTAGAATCAACAATGGTCACCATTCCGTGTGGGAAGCATGGTGAAGAACTGAAAGAAAAATTATATTTTGATCTGGCTATTATGAATAATAAGTCTACCATTAAAACTTTTTATAAAGGTGATCAGCCTCACTTAAAGGTCGATATTTATTCTGAGGCAAGATTAACCAGTATGCAATGCAATGAAGACCTTTCAAAAAAAGAAACGTATCTTGATTTGGAGCAGAAGAGCAGTAAGTATGTGAAGGATATGATTGTAGCTACGATAAAAAAAGTGCAGGACGAATTTGGCCTTGATATTTTTGGGTTTGGAGAGGCTTTACACCGTCAGAATTATCAAAAGGCTAAAGAGGTCGAGGAAAAGTGGGACGAGGAATTTGCAAGAGCTGATGTCGACGTGAATGTCCATGTAGCCATCCGCAGAAGTGGAATCCGAAATAAAAGCTTCTTATCAGAGGTTCCTGCGAATAAAGAGGACTAAAGGAATGCAGCTAGCTTTTTCGGATAATTTTCTGTATCTTTAGTATGGAAGTAGTTATTGTAAAAGGAGAAAATAATGGGTGAGTTAATACAGGAAAGACTGAAAGCTTTTATTCAGGACGTTTGGAAAACAGAACAATTTGCACGACCAACTCAAGTTCAAGAGAGTGCGATTCCGCTCATATTAGAGGGGAAAGATGTCATAGCAGAATCTCCAACAGGAACAGGAAAAACCCTTGCCTACTTATTGCCGGTTTTAAATCAAATTGACCCAGAAAAAAAGGCAATTCAAGCAGTTGTTCTAGCATCTTCGCAAGAGCTTGTAATGCAAATCCTGCAGGAGATTCAAAAATGGAGCCACGGAAGCAATATTCGTACCGCTTCTTTTATTGGCGGAGCAAATGTCAAAAGACAATTGGAAAAATTAAAGAAGCATCCTCATATTATTGCCGGAACGCCTGGGCGCTTATATGAATTGATCAAACAAAAGAAAATAAAAATGCATGAGGTAAAAACAATTGTTTTAGATGAAGGCGATCAACTTTTAACATATGAGCATTTGCCAACCGTCCAAAATATTATCCGTTCCGCATTGGCTGAGCGTCAGGTTCTGCTGTTTTCCGCCACTTTATCAGCATATGTGGAAAAAGAAGCGAAGGAATTAATGAGGGATCCTGCAGTTGTTCGCATTGAAAAAGATGAGACCATTGCCGCTGGTATGGTGGAACATATATATTTTAGTGCTGAGAAGCGCGAAAAGCTCAAATTGTTAGAAAAAGTCACGCGTTTACCGGATGTCAAAGCGCTTGTATTCATAAAGGATATTGGAAATTTAACGGTGGCAAGTGAGAAACTCGCTTTTGCCGGCATTGAAACGGTCAGTCTCCACAGTGATTTAAACAAAGATAAGAGAAAAAATGCATTAAAAGATTTTCGAAACGGGAAAGTAAATATGCTGCTCGCTACTGATGTGGCAGCAAGGGGTTTAGACATTAAGGGAGTAACGCATGTAGTTCATTTGGATTTCCCTAAGGATTTAGAACAATATGTTCATCGTTCTGGACGTACAGGACGATTTGGCGCAGATGGTACAGTCATCTCTCTTGTAACCGCTCGTGAAGAAAGAGAGCTTAAGAAATACGGACGGGAGCTTGGAATAGAAGTTGTGCGAAAAGTATTTTTTAAAGGAGAAATAGTCAGTCCGGAAGATAGAAGGTAAATTTTACTTGCTGACGATCGCATGATGTTAGGTATGACTACCAATACTACTTAGTGAAAAACATGATGAAGGAGTTGAGACAGGTGGGTCGCACCAAAATGGGCAATGGCAATGCTGAGCGCAATAAAAATAAACGACAGCAAAAGGTGAGCTCAGAGCTAGTGGAATTTACTCCGAAAGATGAGCGGAGCCAGAAGAGAATCGTCGATTAAGTGAGTAGCAATAATGAAAGCGAATAGAAATTAGACCCTCTAAAGGTAATTTTAGCTATGGGAATAAAAAATGCCCTCATGAAGCATTTGTCATGAGGGCATTTTTAACAGAAAAGCACTAAACAATCCTCCAAAATCAGACTTCCCGAAAAGACATCCAAATATAGGCTCAGTCCCAATCAATTTTCATCAAAGGCTTTGCAGCGGGACCGTCCAGCACCTCACCATCGATGGAAAATCTTGAGCCGTGGCATGGACAATCCCAAGTTCGTTCGCCGTGATTCCATTCAACCTCACAACCAAGGTGGGTACAAGTGGTATCAACGATATGCAGTTTTCCCTCGCGATCTTTGTAGGCACCGCAGCGTTTGCCGTCAACCATCACAGGAGAGCCTTCATCATTCGTCAATTCATCCGGCCCTTTTGGGATAAACTCGAGTTTACCTTTAACAAAATGCTTTGCTACATCGGCATTCACACTTATGAATTTTTTTACATCAGGATCCGCATGAAATCTCTGTGGTGTAAAAAGCTCCTCATACGGGTTGGCTTTATTTAGAATAAGGTCCTTCAGAAGAAGAGCGGCTGCTGTTCCGTTCGTCATGCCCCATTTTCGATACCCTGTTGCAATAAGCACTCTTGGTTGATTTTCTGTGATTGGTCCGACAAAAGGCATTTTATCTAGCGTATACATATCCTGAGCAGACCAACGATATTTATATTCTTTAATTCCAAGAGCCTGCTCTGCAAATTCTTCTAAGTTTAAATAATGCTGCAGCGTATCTATTCCTTGCCCAGTTTTATGGCCCTCCCCGCTCACTAATACGAGCTTTTCTCCATTTAAAGGGGTAGAACGGAGGGAGCGGGTTGGAGAATCGGCACTGATATACATCCCACCAGGAAACGATTTTTTTGTTTTTAATCCTAGAATATATGCTCTTTCTACATACATTCGCGCAAAATAGAGTCCTTTTTTATCACAAAAAGGAAAATGGGAGGCAGCAACAATGTGTTGGCAATTTATCTTTTTGCCGTTGCGAAGCATAATTTGCGGCTTTGCTCCGTCGTCAATATCGAGCGCAGTTGTATTTTCAAAAATGGTTCCTCCAGCCTCAATAAACAGTCTTACAAGCTTATGTAAGTATTTAAGAGGATGAAACTGCCCTTGTTGATGCATTGCTAAGGCGGATTTTATCTCAATTTCAAAGGGAATTTTATTTAGAATGGAACTTTTAATCCCCAGCTTTTCATACGCTTCGTGTTCTTTATTAATTTTATCTTGGCCCTGAGTGGTTGTTGCATAAATAATCGCGTCCTCATCACTATAATCACAATCGATTTCATAAGTTTGAACCATTTTTTGAATGAAATGAAGAGCATCGCTATTGGCCTCGTAGTACATTTTTGCCTTTTCTTGACCAAAGTGTTTGATAAATTCATCATAAATGATGTTATGCTGTGCAGTAATTTTGGCTGTTGTGTGCCCTGTTGTGCCAGTCAATATTCTGCCAGCCTCGATGATCGCAACGCGAAGCCCTTCTTTTGCTAACAAATAGCCTGTTGTAATACCTGTGATTCCACCGCCAACAATGCCGACATCGAAGCTCTGATCCTCTGTTAGCTTGTTAAAGAGTGGAAGCTCAAATTCTCTCCAATACGATTCAGGAAAAGTCGGCATTTGTTTTTTATTTATCTCAGTCATGGTAACCCTCCAAAAAATCATGATGTTCATAATTTTTCCAATTCGATGAAGTTTATGCATGCTGCGGACAACGCAAAAAGAGGACAGCATTACATGAATGCTGCCCTCTTTCAAAATACCGCCACTATTCGTTCATATTAGGGTAACGATCTATTTTTGTACAATCTTCTGTATTAAGCGATATCAACAAAAAGTGAAAAAATACTCCACCGACAATAAAGAAAACAATAAGAAAACCAATTAGGGTTGATGTCCATTCAAGCATCAAATTCCTCCTCATTGAAAATAGCTCTTTTCCTACATATATGCGAAGAATTTGGGAAAAGAAGAGGAATTCACTTTATGTATCAAGAATAAAGTAGGAAATTGAGATAAGGAGGAATGACCATGAAAACAACAGATTTATGTGACCAATTTTTCAGTGAAATTCGAGCTATTGGAGCTGAGTTTCAATCCTTTGGCAGGAAAAAAAGCTTTTCCGGACCAATTAAAACGGTGAAGGTTTTTGAAGATAATGTGCTCGTGAAAGAAGCGCTTGAAACGATCCCGACAGGTTCTGTCCTTGTTGTTGATGGAGGAGGCTCTAAGCGTCGAGCGCTGTTGGGAGATCAGCTTGCTGAAATTGCACAAAATAGAGGTTTGGCAGGGATCATTATTAATGGGTGTGTCCGGGATTCAGAAGAACTCTCTCAAATTAATGTGGGCATCTTGGCATTAGGAACTCATCCATTAAAGAGCAAAAAGGAGGGGAAAGGGGAGAAGAATATTACTTTAAGCTTCCTCTCTCTCGATTGGAATCCAGACGATTATCTTTATGCAGATCAAGATGGGATCGTCATTTCAACGAGAGATTTGACAAAGTAATTCTTGCCAATAACATCCATGTTTTATTTTTCACTCTTTGTTGAATTCTATCAACGAGGAGGAGTGAATGAATGCTAAAAAAAATGGTAATTGCTATTTCACTATTCATAACGTTACTAACTGTTCCTACGATTTCCCACGCTCAGAGAATACATACGGTAAGTCCAGGAGACTCGATGTGGAAAATTTCAGTTTGGTATCAGGTTGGGTTGTCGGAAATCATTTCGGCAAATCCGCAAATTAAAAACCCAGCGTTAATCTACCCAGGCGAAAAAATAACAGTTCCAGATGTCGATGCCACGAAAAGCATTGAAAATCAAGTGATTCAATTGACAAATCAAGAGCGGGCAAAATATGGGCTGAAACCGTTAAAAGCAAATTGGGAATTGTCTCGGATTGCCCGTTACAAGTCAGCCGATATGCGGGACCGAAATTATTTTTCTCATACAAGTCCAACCTACGGTTCACCGTTTGAAATGATAAAAAAATTTGGTCTGTCTTATCGTAGTGCTGGTGAGAACATTGCAGCAGGGCAAACGAGTCCGCAGCAAGTGGTACAAGCGTGGATGAACAGTGAAGGCCATCGGGCGAATATTTTGAACTCCGGTTACACTGAAATTGGTGTAGGCTATGTTAAAGGTGGCTCGCAGCGGTATTACTGGACACAAATGTTTATCTCCAGATAAGAGTCCTCGGTTTAGCGTGGTGTAATATGATGAGATTCTATGCGATTCCGGAAAAACCATCAATAATTCCGGAAAAATGATGTGGAATTCCGGAAAAAATCAGTGTAATTCCGGAAAAAGTAACCATAATTCCAAAAAACCCTGTCAACAACCTGTGTTGACAGGGTTTCTATTTTTTAATTGGACTTAAATTCAATTCAACTAAGCCTCAAGACTGATTTAAAAATAAAGCTCAGGCTCGTTATGAAAGCTCTGAAAACGAGATAAGATGGAAACAAGAAAGGAGGCAACAAACAAAATGAAAAATTTCGGGTTGCTTTTAGCAGGAGGTATTGCGGCGATAGTATTGCTTTCTAATTTGGGTCCACTAATCGGATTGGCTGTGAGTTTAGCGGTTCTATACTTCATCTTTAAACAATTTTTAAAGACAGAGTCTTTCGGATGGAAAGTTGCATTAGGAATACTGGGTGTTTTCGTGTTATTGACAGCAGCATCTAATATTCCGGCGATTATCGCTATTGTTGCCGCGTATGTTCTATATGTTATCTATAGAAAATGGAACGATAAAAAGCCAAGTTATAAAGAAGAGAACGACCCTTTTCAGAACTTTGAAAAGCAATGGTCTGACTTAAATAAGAACTGAGTTATTTTACAAGTGTAGCATGTGAATTCAATTGATGAGTAACGTTAAAGTCCATTTATATGAAAAGGAGAATGTAGGATGACAAATTTATTTACACGCATTAAAAATACAGTAATGGCTGATTTGAATGAAGTACTTGAACAGAAGGAAAAAAAGAATCCAATTGCCATGATAAATCAATATTTGCGTCAGTGTGAACAGGAAACTGAGAAAGTGCGCAAGTTAATTGCTAGACAATATCAATTAAGAGAAGAGTTTGCGAATGAGTATGAGAAGTCCGCTGAGCTGGCACAGAAGCGAAAGCAACAGGCAGAAATTGCAGAAAAAGCGGGCGAGACAGAATTGCAGCAGTTTGCTGCTAAAGAAGCAATCCACCATGAAGAACGTGCTTCTCGTTTGCATCAAGCATTAAATGATGCCGCGGCTGAATTGCAAAAATTAGAAGAAAAGTATGAAGTGATGAAGCATAAGTTAAAGGATATGCATATTCGTCGCATGGAGTTAATGGGCCGTGAAAATGTATCTAGAGCAAATCATAAAATGGATCAGGTGATTAACGAAAATTCTTTGGCTGACAAATCAGCTTCACGGTTTGGAGAAATAGAATCTTATTTAGAACGATTGGAGAAAGACATTAACCACTCTTATCAAGAAAATACGATAGATGCTCGCATTGCAGAGCTCGAAAAAAAGATGAAAAGGGATGAAAAATCAGCAAATTTTTAAGCGAATGCTCTCTCTTATGGCAAAATCCCTTGAAATGATAAATAAGGGAGTGCATACTAAAAAAGTAACGTTCTGCTGATTTGTCACAGAAGGGGCGTAGTATTCTACGCCTTTTTAGAAATAATAAATTTTTTGATTCTGAAGCCCTGCAAAACTTCTAGTTTGAGGCTGTACAATCCATCTTGAGAACTGCGGATCCAGTTATTTTGTCCAGTGATGAAAACTAAGATTCATCCTCGTAGGAACGGTTGATCTTAGTTGTTCCGAAAGCGCCCTGCGCATTTGTTCCTAGAAAGGAGAAGAACATCATGCATTTTAAAATGAAAGACGATTACATTAATAAAGCAGTTCCACTAGGGATAATTCTACTACTTCTTGAGGTATCGTTTTTTAATAGTGGTGTGATTTTTTCTCTTCTAGTTGCTATGGGTATGATTTATGTCGGCAGGAAAAGACTGCCGAGCACGACTGGAAAATTATTCTTTTGGTTTGGCATCTTTTTCTTTGCCATGAGCATTTTAAGCATGATGACCTTTAAATTTTTATTATTAGCAATTGTTATTCATTTTATTATCCAATATTATCAATCAAGGAAAGAGCCTAAAACAATTCAGCCGATTATAAATAAAGAAACGCCTGAAGAGATAGTAATAGAGAAAAAACCGTTATTCGAAAATTCATTGTTTGGCGATCGGAAAACCCCTGACCATGTTTTTGAATGGAATGATATTAATATTCAGTCGGGTATTGGCGATACAAATGTCGATTTAAGCTATACCGTTTTGCCAAAAGGAGAAACGGTTATCTTTATTCGTAACTTTATTGGAAATGTGCAAGTCCTTATTCCATATGATATTGAAGTGAGTGTTCAGCATTCTTCGATTGCAGGAAAAGCAACGGTGTTTCAATATGAGGGCCCGAAGAGGTTTAACCAGTCTGTTCAATATGAGACTGCCGGTTATCAAAAAGCTGAGCAAAAGGTAAAAATATTCACCTCTTTTCTAATAGGAGATTTAGAGGTGAAAAGAGTATGAATATTATACAAAGACAAATTGGCTGGGGGGTTTTAGTAGCCCTGGCTGTGTTTTTTGTCATTACTTTGTCTTTTATTTTTTCTTTTCCCTTTGTCGGTTTTCAGGAGCTTTGGAAACAAAATTTAATGGATATTCCCATTTTACTATTTATCCCGAGCTTAAGTCTTTTAATCGGTATTGTCTTTGGAATTGGATCAGGATTATACTGGAAAAAACAGTTTCAAACTCTCGATGCTGTTCTTCATGAAGTGGAAGAGGGAAGAAACGTAAATATAGATGAAGTAGGTATGTTTGAAGATAAAAAAATAATTTTGCAGCGGATTAAGAAAATTCAAAAGCAAATTTCAGAGCAAGTAATTTTGTCGCAAAAACTGGCTAATGAGAAAGCGGTAGACCAGGAAAATCGCATTCAAGAAATTATATCGCAGGAGCGCAATAGATTAGCAAGAGAATTACATGATTCGGTGAGCCAACAGCTTTTTGCAGCTTCAATGCTAATGTCGGCAATTAATGAAACGAATGAACATGAATCGAAGCAGTTAAAATTGGTTGAAGGGATGATCCATCAATCACAACTTGAAATGAGAGCTCTGCTTCTTCATTTGCGACCAGTGGCACTAAAAGGAAAAACGCTTCAGGAAGGAATTGAGGAGCTCCTCGTTGAGCTTTCACAAAAGGTAACGATGGCAATTGATTGGAAAGTAGAAGACTTTCCTCTTGATAAGGGGGTAGAGGATCACCTTTTCCGGATTTTGCAAGAATCGGTGTCCAATACATTAAGGCATTCAAAAGCAACAGAGGTAGAGGTTCTTCTTATTAAGAGAGATGGATTTGTCATTTTAAGAGTGGTTGATGATGGAGTTGGATTCGATGTGGAAGAATCAAAAGCAGGCTCATATGGGATGCAAAACATGTATGAACGGGCAGTAGAAATTGGTGGAACTCTTAAAATCATAAGTGTTAAAAATAAAGGAACGCGATTAGAGGTTAAAGTACCGATATTGATGGAAAAGGATGAGGTCAATGATTAAAGTATTGTTTGTAGATGACCATGAAATGGTGCGGATCGGTGTATCTTCATACCTTTCAGCACAGCCGGACATAGAAGTTGTTGCTGAAGCGGATAATGGAAAGACCGCTATCGATCTGGCTCTTGAGTTACGTCCAGACATTATTCTCATGGACTTGGTGATGAAAGAAATGGATGGCATCGAGGCAACAAGAAATATCATTGATAAATGGCCTGAAGCAAAAATTATCATTGTAACGAGTTTTCTTGATGATGAAAAAGTCTACCCTGCATTGGAGGCAGGCGCAACTTCCTATATGTTAAAAACCTCGAAAGCGAGTGAGATCGCTAATGCAGTGCGGGCAACCTTCCACGGTCAATCCGTTCTCGAACCAGAAGTGACCGGAAAAATGATGTCGAAGATGCGTCAGAAGCAACAAACAGAGCTCCACGAAGAGTTAACAACAAGAGAATTAGAAATATTGCTGCTGATGGCAGAGGGAAAATCAAATCAGGAAATAGCGGATGAGTTATTCATCGCTTTGAAAACAGTGAAGACACATGTAAGTAATATTTTAAGCAAGCTTCAAGTTCAGGACAGAACCCAAGCTGTTATTTATGCTTTCAAGCATTCTTTGGTAAAGTAAAATATACCACTAATGGAAATTTTCTATAATACGATAAATAGAAATCTTCTTAATAGCAAGAAGCTAATTGATGAGCAGTCAATTAGCTCTTTTTTGTGTTTCAGATCTGTTCGTTATAGGCAGACAGGATATTCCGGCGATGTGGAATCTGTTCGCTTTTCTACTTATCCCTTAAGATGAAAACTTGATAATTTTCATCAAAGTTGGAATTGACGATTAGTGATAGAAATAATCTCTAAACTTGTCTCATATATTTAGAACTATAAATGAAATGGACCCATTTCATCATAACAAGTATTTTATTAATGGTTAGGAGATGCATTCATCATGAGTACGTTTATTAAGGGATCATTACTGCTAATTGTCGCTTCCTTCATAGGTGAGTGTGTAGAATTTGTGATGAATATGGTTCTTGCAAAGGAGTTGGGTGAGAGAGGATTGGGGCTATATATGTCCATACTCCCTACCGTTTTTTTAATCGTTTTGTTGGCAAGCTTTGAACTCCCGATTTCGATCTCAAAATTTATTGCTGAAAAAGATGCGAAGTTTCATCACAGCATGTTGAAGTCGGCTGTTCATCTCACGATAATAACTACCGTTTTTTTTATGATCGTGTTCATTTTGCTTATGCCTTATTTGACGATGTTTCATGACTATCATCCGCTGTTCAAATGGCTCGTTCTCTTATTAATCCCGCTCATATCCTTTTCTGCGATTGCAAGGGGATTTTTTATGGGTAAGCATCAAATGGGCAAAATTGCATTGGCAAACCTATTGAGGAAAATTGTTCAATTAGGATTGCTTGTGTTCTTGTTTCAGCTCTTTCATTTTGATTCACAGACATCAATTTTAATTGCCTTTTTTACGTTTGTTGGAAGCGAGATTGTTATTTTTCTTTATTTGATCCATATGTTTTACATTCAATATCAGCAACTGAAAGGGAGGCCAGCGAGCTTTATTAGCGGGAAAGAAGTCAGGAAAAACCTTATCTCAGTGTCCATTCCGACCACAAGCATACGAGTATTTCATTCTTTGACTCATGCTGTACAACCGTTTCTAATTAAAGCCGCTCTTTTAAATGCTGGAGTTAGTGCGACCGTGGCAACAGAGCAATTTGGCCTGTTGGCAGGCGTTGCTATGACGATTGGCTTTTTTCCCGGTTTTATTGCCCATAGCTTATTAATTGTTTTAATCCCAACTGTTTCAAAGGCTTACGCACAAAGGGATATGAATAGACTGCAGCAGCTTCTTAGACAAGTCATGACCTTTACACTTTTATATGGAGTCCCAGTTGTATTTGTTTTTTATTTCTTTGCTGAACCACTAACAAATTTGTTTCTCCACTCCGCAACGGCCGCAGGATATTTGCAGGTGTTACTGCCCTATTTTCTATTGCATTTTTTCGTAATTCCGTTGCAGGCGTATTTAATTGGTCTCGGGTTAATGAAGGATGCTTTCCTTCACAATATATGGTCGTCCATCATTGCTTTTGGCTTGATTTATCTTCTAGGCTCTATGAGCCAATTTCAGATGGACGGTGTCATTATCGGCATGAATACTGGAACAGTCCTGATTACTCTTATGCACTATATGACGATATGCAAAAAAATCGGGGTGTCCTATTATTCATTAAGAAGGGAAGTAAAGCAAGTGTAAGTTGTTCATACAGAAGATTTAAATTTGGATGAAATGAGTCAATAGTCACAGCAAAAGCATCATTCTCTTTTTCTAATATAACAATAGTCAAAAAATTTTCATTTTAGGTGAAGATAATCACCTTATGTCAAACATCTGACATAAATAAATGAAGAAGATGTTTAGATAGAAATCCTTGTGTATCAAGGGTTTTTATTATTGTGCAACGTTATTGTTATAAAGGGTGAAATCAGCAGTTCAACAGTTTGTCAAAACTTTATTGCAAAAATGTGAAATTTATCACAAATATAATGTTATTCCTAAATGAAAATGATAATCTTTACTTGTAGTTAGAAATAATAATTTAACATATACCAAAGGAGAGATTTATCATGATTGGTAAATTATTAAGAGAGAACAACATTGTTGCCGGCATTTTAACCGTTGTTCGTATTTACCTTGGATGGGCATGGATGACAGCGGGATGGGGAAAAATCACAGGTGGATTTGATGCAAGTGGTTTCTTACAAGGGGCAGTAGCAAATCCTGTAACAGGTCCGGATGGTTCAACAGTCTATAGTGGCTGGGTAACATTTTTAGAAAGCTTTGCGATTCCGAATGCGGGCTTGTTTAGTACTCTTGTTGCTTGGGGCGAATTATTGGTAGGTTTAGGACTTATTCTAGGATGTTTAACAACAGCAGCAGCATTTTTCGGGTTAGTAATGAATTTCTCTTTCATGCTTTCTGGTACAGTATCTCATAATCCAACTGACATCATGATGGGTGTTTTCATTGCTGCAGCAGGCTATAATGCTGGTAAATATGGATTAGACCGCTACGTGTTGCCATACCTTCGCAAATTAGTGAATAAAGGCAAAAATGAAGCAAGCCAATCAATATCAGCATAATTAAAAATGTATTAAAAAACGGGTAGAGAGCATGTTCTTTCTACTCGTTTTTTGTATTTTTCTTTATTGTTTAACCAAGCTTTTTAAAAAGAAAATTTCTTTAAAAATGTAGGGGTATTCCTATCTATTGCGTCTATTATTATTGATAGTTCAAGTGGACGGTTTGAGGAGGAATACTTAGTGGAAGAAAATAAATGGCAAGAGAAATTCGAAGACTGGATTAGAGAAAATGGTCCATCATTAACTATGTTTATATATAAACAAGTACGAAATAAAGAATTAGCGGAGGATTTGTATCAAGAAGTATTAATTTCGGCGTATTTAAATCTAGAACAATTTGAGGAACGAGCTAATTTTAAGAGCTGGATGTATAAGATTGCGATCAATAAATGTCGAGATTTTTGGAGAAAACAAAAGGCAGCCCAAAAATTTTGGGAAGAAAAAGTATATCATTATGACATGGAGTGCTCGATTCCAGAACCTGAAGACTATGTTATAACTAGAACTTCAACAAAAGAAATGATTGATACGATAAACGAGTTGCCTACGATTTACCGAGAACCAATTCTTTTATACTATTTTAAGGATAAATCGTTACTAGAAATAAGTTCAGCGAAAAAACTGCCAATCTCTACGGTGAAAACGAGGATGAGAAGAGCAAGAAATCAATTAAAAGAAAAGACATTATTGATGGAAATAGCAGCAAACTAGCTTGAAGATTGACTGTCTGAATGTGATGAATCATGATAGGATAGGGGTTCTTGATGAGAATGTTGACTGCCTGTACAGAGGCAGTTTTTTGTCGTTTCACAAAAAAGAGTTAGAAATATTTCCACGGAAATGAAAGAAATTTGACGAATGGCAAAAATGAGAATCGTAAATATAGTTAGAATATTAAAAAATAAATTGTTATAATGAAAATACTTTGACTCGAAACAGGGGGTGTGGAAATTTGCGGCCAATTTTGCTTGGTTTATGTGCAGCGCTCTTTTTTGCCACTACGTTTGTCTTGAATAGATCGATGGAAACGTCGGGAGGAAGTTGGATTTGGAGTGCTTCACTGAGATTTATTTTTATGATTCCGTTTTTATTGCTAATTGTTGTGAAGAGGAAGAATTTACGGACACTTATTGAAATTATGAAGGAAAAACCAGGTGCTTGGCTACTATGGAGTTTTATTGGCTTTGGTCTGTTTTATGCACCGCTATGTTTTGCGACAGTATATTCACCAGGATGGCTTGTGGCAGGCACATGGCAATTTACCATTATTGCAGGATCTTTATTAGCGCCATTATTTTACGAAACGGTGAGGACGGCAACTGGAGTGACAAAGATGAGAGGAAAGATTCCTGTTAAAGGATTATTATTCTCTCTTATTATTCTTGCAGGAATAGCTCTTATGCAGATTGAGCATGCTGGTCAGCTTTCTGCTAAAGAAGTTTGGCTAGGAATTATTCCAGTTATTATTGCCTCTTTTGCTTATCCATTAGGAAACCGAAAAATGATGGTAATTGCTGATGGACGCCTCGATGTTTTTCAAAGAGTGCTTGGAATGACATTAGCGAGTATGCCATTATGGCTTTTTTTATCCATATATGGGGTAACAACTGTCGGCTTACCGAGTGCAAATCAAATTTTTCAATCATTAATTGTGGCTTTGTTTTCGGGAGTTATCGCAACCGTTTTATTTTTTAAAGCAACAGATATGGTTAAAGATAATATGCAGCAGCTTGCTTCCGTTGAGGCGACACAATCTATGGAAGTATTATTTGCGCTAGTTGGGGAAGTGCTATTTTTATCGATTGCATTTCCATCTCTTATGTCTTGGATGGGAATTATGTTAGTGGTCATTGGTATGGTTCTTCATAGTTATATAACACATGCTGGCTTAACTGCCATTCCAGCAATTCAACCAAAAAGTGAACAAAATGGGCTCTAAGAAGGTCTTCATGCCATACATATTTGGTATACGTTTCATGTGCAAGACCATAAAAGGGATGGAAACAAACATGCAGCGGTCACGAATTTCCTATTAGAGATTCAAAGGCTCCTTCTCCAATTTGTGCCCACAACGGGCTGTAGTGACAAACCTTAATTTTTCCAATACAATCAATATGTAAAAAAGACTTTTCTGATGGAAAGGTTTTCAATTATAATTAATGTGCTTTAAAACGATCAAAAATTGTAGGGTGAAATTTCGGAATTAATGTAATTTTTCCGGAAATACGTCTGCTTTTTTTGGAAATAAGCAGAAAAATTCCGGAATTAATACAATTTTTCCGGAATTCTTCTTCGTTAAAGTAATACACACGATTTTTTTGTCCTTGCTTAATTAAAGAGAAAGACCGCTTATTTTTCTTTCAATAGATCGCGGATTTCTTTTAGAAGCTCTTCTTTTGTATCTACTTTTGGCGCCTCTTCTTTTACTTCTTCTTTGCGTTTCAAGCGATTAATGACACGGATGACTAAGAAAATGGAGAAAGCAATGATTAAAAAATTGACGATATTTTGGATGAACAGGCCGTATTTAACTTCAGCCTTACCAATCGTCACAGCAAATTCGGTAAAATCTAATCCTCCAATTAAGAGACCAACTAAAGGCATAATTAAATCTTCGACAAGCGAAGTAACAATTTGTCCGAAAGCTGCTCCGATTACAACCCCAACTGCCAAATCTATGACGTTTCCTTTCATCGCAAACTGTTTAAATTCATTCCACATATAAATCCTCCTTATAAACATGTCGATTTTTTTGAATGGGTGTGAGATTTCTTTTACTATAATGTAAAATATAATCGATATACAATTAATAGGGCGAAAGAGCTAACTGGTTATGCAGGCACAAAAGGCTTAAGCCTGCGAAAGGAGAGCCAAGTGAAGAAAAATAAGGAGGGTGCGGAGCCTCGATTTAAAATTGCAAATAGAGAAGCAGTAATAGGCATTATTCTTGTTATTATTAATTTTGGTGGTTTGCTTTTGCTTATGGAATGGGATCTGGGCCTATTGCAAACTATTCCTATGTTATGGGACTGCCCGCTTGTTTTTTTATAGCTGTGTTGGAGGCTTCATCTTAATGCTTCTGCTTGTTACTGCCTTTGGTGGACTAGAAGCAGCGTTTATTTGGCCTGTTGTCCTTGGCCTATATTGGCAAGTAGGGAATACAGTATGGGGCATTGTCATCAATGGTTGTGGGCGTAGCTTCGTATATTTTGATTCATAGCTTTTTGCCAAATGCCTTCGGGATGCACACAATAACGTTTCCAGTATTGCTGTCATTAGCAGCTTTCATTCTAGGAAGCTTGTTGACGAAGAGGATTGCTATACAGGATTCTGCTTTGTAAACAAAAAAGCTCTTTCTACATGAGAATGGCTTAGAAAGAGCTTTCAATATTTTATTTTAAAAGAATGAAAAGGTTCTGTATCTTCCAGTTCGACAAAGCTAATGTCAGTTACTTTAGAAAAAGGGTTTCCTTCACGCAAGCTGTCCATAAATTGTTCAAGATTTTCTCTGTCACCAACTGCAACAATTTCGACCCCGCCTTCTGAAAGGTTTCTGACCCATCCAGTGATCCCAAATTGTGACGCTTTCATTTGCGCAAAATAGCGATACCCAACTCCTTGAACGTTTCCACTTACCGTAATATGCAATCGGACCAAGTGGATTCCCCCCTTTTATGTGCTTACTATATTATCTATTCTACCAATATCCTCCCATAAACTTAACAACAATGCAATATTCAATAAAGGTTGTCATAAAAAAAGACGATACAAAAACATGTACCGTCTTCATGCTTGCTAAAACGCCCAATCGCCCTTGCGGAAGACCGGTTCTTTTGAGCCGTCTGCATTAATTCCATCGATGTCCATTTCAGCAGAACCAATCATAAAATCAACATGGGTGATACTTTCGTTTAAACCGTTCTCGGCAAGTTCTTCGCTTGACATTTTCTTTCCACCTTCAATACAAAATGCGTAAGCACTTCCGATAGCAAGATGGTTTGAAGCATTCTCGTCAAAAAGAGTATTGTAAAACAAAATATTTGATTGTGAAATTGGAGAATTATGAGGGACTAGAGCAACTTCACCTAGATAATGAGAGCCTTCATCTGTTTCGACAAGACGTTTCAATATCTCTTCTCCTTCTTCTGCTTTGACAGCAACAATTCGTCCATTCTCAAAAGTAACAGAGAAATTATCAATTAAATTGCCGCCGTAGCTTAATGGTTTTGTACTGGCAACTGTCCCATTTACACCAGTTTTGTGAGGGACTGTGAAAACTTCCTCAGTAGGCATATTGGCCATAAATTCATACCCTTTTTCGTTGACGCTTCCTGCGCCCACCCAAAGATGTTTTTCAGGAAGTTCAATTGTTAAATCTGTTCCTGGTGCCTTGTAGTGCAGTTTTTTGTAGCGTTTTGCATTTAAATAATTGACCTTTTCATGCAAGGTCTGATCATGCTTTTTCCAGGCTTCAACTGGGTTGTCTAGATCAACACGAGTTGCTTTGAAAATGGCATTCCATAGCTTTTGAATGCTGATTTCTGGTTCTTCATTAGGAAAAACCTTTTCTGCCCATTTTTGCGATGGAGCTGCAATAACTGTCCAGCTCACCTTATCTGATTGAATATATTTTCGATATGTACTTAATGCTTTTCCTGATGCTTTTTGGAAGTTAGCGATTCGCTCGGGATTAACCCCTTTTAACAGATCTGGGCTAGATGAAACGATAGACATGAAGGCAGCGCCGTTTTCCGCCAAATCGATCATTTCTTTCGCACGAAATTCAGGATATTCCTGGAAAGCTTCGTCCGGTGCAAGGTCATATTTAGTTCGGGAAACGATATCATCATTCCAATTGACAATCGTATTATACGCACCTGCTTCATAGGCCTTTTTCACAACAAGACGTACAAATTCTGCTGAATCTAGAGCGGTGTTGATCACTAAAGTTTGCCCTTTTTGAATATTGACGCCAACCTTGACAGCGAGTTCGGCATATTTTTCTAAATTTCTTTGAAAGTCATTCATATAGGTATTCTCCTTTGTTAATTTGTCATTGCAAAGTTTAGAAAAAATTCGGTAATCGTGAGATCAGTTCTATCATACCGTTTATGATGGAAAAAATAAACTATTCAGTCTAATAAGTTGATCTTTTGAATATAGAAAAAAATCGACGAATTTCGCCGACTCAGTTTGTCGACAAAGGCATCAAGAGTACTCGGAGCAGACGCTCCTGCCGGGTCTCACCAGTCCGAAGGATTTCTCGTCATCATTTTTCTATCACCTCTACATAACTCCTAATTAATGAATATTCAATATCAAAAAAGACCGTAGGCCAAACTTTGATGAAATCTAGTTTGGCTACGGTCTGAATCAGTGAATTTCGCCGAATTATTGCCCTAAATCTACATTATGATAAACTTGCTGTACATCCTCAAGATCTTCCAATGCATCAATCATTTTTTCAAATTGTGCTTGGGCATCTTCTGGAAGAGTTACATCGTTTTGTGCAAGCATTGTCAATTCTGCTACTGTAAACTCGCTAACTCCTGCATTTTTAAAAGCTTCTTGCACAGCGTGGAACTGGTCTGGTTCCGCATAAACAATGATGGAGTCTTCCTCTTCTAGAATGTCACGTACATCAATGTCAGCTTCCATAAGTAGTTCCAACACATCATCGGCCGTTTTGCCTTCAACCCCGATAACGGCTGTTTTATCAAACATATAGGATACAGATCCGCTGACACCCATATTTCCACCGTTTTTACCGAAGGCAGCGCGTACCTCGGATGCTGTACGGTTAACGTTATTCGTTAAAGCATCGACAATGACCATGGAGCCATTTGGTCCAAATCCTTCATAGCGCAGCTCATCGTAGTTTTCCTCGGAACCACCTTTTGCTTTTTCAATTGCCCGATCAATAATATGTCTTGGTACATTATACGTTTTTGCGCGTTCTAATACGAATTTCAAAGTTTGGTTTGCTTCTGGATCGGGCTCACCTTGTTTGGCAGCTACATAAATTTCCCGTCCGAATTTAGCATATATGCGACTTGTATTAGCGTCTTTTGCCGCCTTTTTGTCTTTAATATTATTCCATTTACGGCCCATAATTGAACACTCACTTTCAATTCTATTTAAGATAAATGATAAGAAATGATATTTTCACAGATCATATTATACCAAACAAATGCTCACTCAGTCACATTGGAGTGGAAATATAATGGCTTCCTTTTTTGGATAAATGAAAACATCAGCCAATACAAGCAAGCGCTAGTTAAGGCGAGTAGAGATAGGACGAAAAAGGTCCATTGGTATCCGATCCACACGGTTAAGGGTATTGTCATTGGTGCGATTGTTTTGCCGAACGTGTAACGGAGACTTGCTGCTGCGAAATATTGTCCACGCATATGCTTTGGAGAGATTCTGGAAATAAAACTTTGCTGCAATCCAGCGACCATTAACTCTCCAAATGTGAAAATTAACATTGCCAGCAATAATCCCCAGATCCATTGTGTCTGTCCAAAAAGCAGGATTGATATGGCGTACATAACAGAAGAAAGGACAAAGACATTTCGCTCTAAATATTTGCTCATCCATTTTGTGACAGATACGGTGAAGATTGCGACCAATAAACCATTAAAAGCAAGAACAATGCCAAAGGCCTGTTCTCCGCCTACCTTAAATGTCCAATCACCAAATGACAAGAGGGTTTGATTGTGGACAACATCTTTAATATAGAGCGGAAAAAGCAAGTCGAGCTGCATGAAAGTTTGCGATGCTAATACCCCTGCAGCCATGAAGAGCATGAAGATTTTATCTTTAAATATAATTCCATAGTCTTTAAATTGTTTAAACAAAAAATGATACCATCTGCCATCTAATTGTTTTTGACGGGAAACGGCAGGTGCTGTTTCTGTTGTCCATTTTGCCAGTGTAAGGGCTAAGCCCAAACAGATAATGCTGCAAACAAACAGGAGCTCTGAAAAGTATTTAGTGTAAAAGATCGCTCCTAGAAGGGGACCGACAACGACCGCGATATTAATAGATGTGTAAAAAACAGCGAAGACATTGCTACGCTCTTTTTCGGATACTACGTCCGCTACCATCGCTTGGCTTGCTGGCCAGTAGATTGAACTGAAAAAGCTAACGAAAGCAAAAGCAATAAATCCAATAGCTGGAGATGTCGTCAGCGCAAAAATTAAAAAGCAGATGCCTTGGCCAAATGCGGATAAAACCATCATTTTTTTACGTCCAAAGCGATCAGCGCTATAACCACCTAATAGATTAGCAATGACTGAGAATGCTTGAGAAAGGACGAGTAAAAAGCCGGCCGTTCCTTTCCCGAAGGCTTCTGCAAAATAGATTGTCAGGAAGGGAAAAAACATCCAGAAGGTAATATTCATCGCTGCTTCTCCAAATAGACGGATCTTTAAATTTACATCCCAATCTCTTATTCTCATGATGATATCCTCGATTCTTTATTATATAAAAAACATCCTTTTTAAGGAAAAATCATACTCCCAATATGATACGACTTACAACCAATCTTTTACAAGGAAAATACAAGAAAAAATTTGGCAGCAGTTTTTCGACAAAAGGCAGCTGAACTTGTCTTTAATCGGAATGGCGATAAGTTTTCATTGCTTTTATGCACTAGGCAGTTTCCGGTGGCGTTTCGTTTTGCCGCTATTGCAACGGCAAGGCATAATTGGACTGGAAAGTGAAACCACGCTGGTATAACGATACTCTCCCATGAGCTCAGATCATCTCCTCTAAACAACTAGCTCTAGGTTCTTTTATCCTTCATTTAAAAAAGACCTTAGACAAATTCGATCAATCGAGTTTGTCTAAAGTCTGAAATCAAGCAATAAAAACTTGTTTTTTCAAGATTAGTCTTTTTTCTCCATCGCGGCCTTCAATAAATCCCCGAGGCTTGTGCCAAAATCATCCTGCTGTGAATACTTTTGCACTAATTTACGCTCTTCGCGCTTTGTTACTGCTTTTTTCTTTCCTTCAGCTTTTTCTACGACGTTGCACGGACGGCATTGAAAGTAAAGTCCGGCTTTTCCTTCGTGCATCTCCATTTTTTTATGACAAGTAGGACAGCGGCGATTAGAGAGCTTCGGATCTTTTCTTTTGCGATAACGACAATCAAGGCTTGAACAGACGAGCATTTTTCCTTCTTTTGTCGTTCTTTCCTTAAGGAATGAGCCGCAGTCTGGGCATTTTGAGCCAGTTAGGTTATGGGCCTTATATTTTTGATTGCTTTTCTTAATCTCTGAAATGAGCTGTTCCGTTTGTTTACGAATATTTTGTTTGAACTGTTTAGGGCTGCTTTTTCCTCTGGAGATCGCCTCAAGTTCTTTTTCCCATTTTGCTGTAAGTTCAGGGGATTTCAATTCCTCGTTTACGATATCAATCAATTGCTTTCCTTTTGCCGTCGAGAAGAAGCGGCCATTTTTTCTTTCGACTACTTCTGTTTGTATTAACCGTTCGATAATTTCTGCCCTAGTAGCAGGAGTTCCGAGCCCATACTTTTCCATTTGCGTGAGGACATCTGCTTCAGAGTACCTTGCAGGTGGTTCTGTCAGCCTTTTTTCTAAATTTATGCTTTGGACGGTAAAGTTTTGCCCTTTAGCAATCGTCCCAAGCATTTTTATGTCGGTCGTTGTCTCTTTTTGTGAAAGCTTTTTGAAACCCGGATCGATAATGACCGTTTCATTGGCAGTAAAAGTTTCACCGTTTACTTCAATAAGGGCTCTTATTGATTCATATTTGTAAGGCTGATGGAATAAGGCGAGAAATCTTCTAACAATCAAGTCGTAAAGCTTTCGTTCATCACTGGAAAGATCGCTTAAGTGAGAGCGCTCTTCTGTTGGAATAATCGCATGATGATCGCTGACTTTATCATTGTGAAATACTCGTTTCGCCAACACTTTCCCTTTATTTGCGATAAGGGGCTTAACTTCGTCCCGATAGCTGGATGCCAATCCTTGCAAGCGATCGAGCATCGTTCCTTCCATATCCTTTGTTAAATAGCGCGAATCGGTTCTTGGATAGGTAACGAGTTTATGTTGTTCATAAAGTTTTTGCAATACAGACAGCGTTTTTTTCGCAGAGAAGCCAAAGCGGTTATGAGCATCTCTTTGAAGCTCTGTTAAGTCATAAGGCAGTGGCTGCTGCTCACTTTTTTCCTTTCGGTTGAGTGCTTGAACACTACCTTTTTGGCCTTTAACCTTCTCGACAATACTCTGAGCTTTCTCCAGAGCGAAAACTCTTTTCTCGCCATTTTCTTCCCAGCTTGTTTTCAATGGTCCGATTTGGGCTTCAATCGTCCAATACTCTTTCGGCTTAAAACCTTGAATTGTTTTTTCCCTTTCTAAAATAAGAGAGAGGGTAGGGGTTTGTACTCTTCCAGCGGATAGGGGCTCCTGGAATTTAGTCGTTAATGCACGAGTGACATTCAATCCGATCAGCCAGTCCGCTTCGGCACGACAAACGGCAGATTGATAAAGTGCCTCAAATTCTTTCCCAGGCTTCAGTTTTTGGAAGCCTTCTTTAATAGAACGGTCCGTATGGGACGAGATCCACAAGCGTTTTATCGGTTTCTGCCAACGGATTTTATCCAAAATCCAGCGGGCAACAAGTTCACCCTCTCGACCAGCATCTGTTGCAATGATACAATCCTTAATATCCTTGCGTTTTGCTAAATGCTCGATAGCTTTAAACTGATGACTCGTTTGTTTCATAATTTTTGTACCCATTTGCTCAGGAATAATGGGAAGATCCTCAAGATTCCAATTTTGATATTTTTTATCGTAGTGTTCAGGCATTTTTAATTCGATTAAGTGACCGAGCGCCCAAGTAACAATATATTGATTTCCTTCGATGTAACTTTTATGAGATTGTTTGCACCCAAGAACGCGGGCAATTTCACGAGCAACGCTTGGTTTTTCAGCAAGTACTAAAGATTTCATTTGTTCACCTTTATTTCCTTTTTGATATTCCTTATTAGTATAACGGATAATAAAGAAGAATGGTAATGGGGTCGTATTAGGAGGTTTAAATGATTAAGGAATTTTTGATTGAAGAATATGGTAAGGAAGTACTGGAATTGCAGAAGAGATCCTATCAGGTCGAAGCAGAGCTAATCGGATCTAATGAGATCCCTCCATTAAAAGAAACGCTCGCACAATTAAAGCAATGTGGTGAGGCGTTTATTGGTTATTTTATAGATGGACAGCTAGTAGGGGTGTTATCATTTAAGATTGTGAAAGATGTGATTGATCTCCATCGGGTAATGGTGCATCCTGCTTATTTTCGAAAAGGTATTGCCAAACAGATGGTTGAGTATATTGAAAAAAAGTGGGAGTCTCGGCCAATGATGATTGTGTCAACAGGTGCAAAAAATTTACCTGCGATCAAATTCTACTCAAGGTTAGGATTTGAGAAAAGTGGTGAAAGTGTGTTCGGCGATATTGGCGTTATCCATTTTATGAAAAGATTGAAAAGAGACGGGTAGCAAAAACCGCCTCTTTTCGGCGTTTTATTATTGCTCTTTTATAAATACAGCGGTGCCGGTAGCAACACACATCATCATGCCGTCGCGTAATGTTTCAAAATCAAGGTCAACGCCAACGACAGCATTGGCGCCGAGTCGGCGAGCCTGATCTTCCATTTCGCGAATGGCAATTTCACGACCTTCAGACAACTTATCTTCATACGCACTACTGCGTCCACCGATGACATCAGTGATGCCTGCTAAGAAATCGCGAACGACATTGGCCCCCATTATTGCTTCTCCCGTGACAATTCCTAAGTAACGATCAATGACTTTTCCCTGTAATGTTGGTGTTGTAGATACCAGCATTTGTCCTTCCTCCTTTAAATACGCTTGAAGGCGCACTTTTTAGATAGTTATATCTATAATGATTACGTTTTGAAGGTGAGGAAGTTTCGTTAAGGGAAAAATGTTTTTTTATTCAACTTCTTTTTCTTCAAGACAGTTTTTAAACGCTTCTTGAACGACGATCAGTTCTTCATCACCAATCGCATCTTTTGATTTGCGTTCAACTAGTGTCCCTTCAGGGAATTTTCCTGGATGCCCTTTTCGTTTTTGCTTGAACTCCTTGCCTCTAGCCATCTTCCACCCCCCTTTCTGTTCTTTAGCTTGCCCTCTTTTTTTGGTGAGATTCAGTAACAAGAATGGGCAATATTCATGTTAAATAGACTTACAATTAGCTTGCCTATCAATTGTTTTTATTGGTAATTTAAAATCAAATAATCGAAAGCAAAGGTGATTTTTGTGGAGAATATTCGAATAGAGCAGATAAAATCAATGGAAGAGAATGTGAATGAACTTTCGGAGTTATTGGTACAGGTAGTGGATGATGGTGCCTCAATTGGGTTTTTGCCTCCAATGCAACTTTCTGTTGCAAACAAATATTGGAGGAATGTATTAAACCGAGATGTTGTTTTATTTGTAGCAAAAATAAACAATCAAATTGCGGGCAGCATCCAGTTGCATTTATGTATGAAGCCTAGTGGGATGCACAGAGCCGAAATTGCGAAACTCATGACCGCTCCTAATTATCGCCGAATTGGGGTAGCGCGGGCACTAATGAAAGCAGCTGAAAAGCGAGCGAGAGAAGAAGGAAGATCACTGTTAGTCCTTGATACAAGAGAAGGAGATCCTTCTAATATTTTGTATACCTCTCTTGCTTATATTCAGGCTGGTAAAATTCCTTATTATGCAAAATCGGCAAATGGTCAATTCGATTCTACTATTATTTATTATAAATCTTTCCATTCCAATAATCTCTCTTAAGAATTTGGTTCCTTTTTCCCATTGTTGACACCTATTTTTGAGCGTTCGTGATGATTATTTCGAAAAATTGTCGCGAAAACTAAAAATCTTGCGGTTCTTGTCGAAATAAATGATAGGATAGAAACCAAAGTTTGGACAAAGTAAAAAATGATAGATAGCCATCACCCTTTAGGCTGATTATAAATATTTGTCGCATCACAAAAGCGAAGCCTTTGGAGGAGCGAAGTTATCATTGTAGGTAATGGGCAGAGGACTAGGCGAAGCAATGAAGAAAACGAGCGTTTGCGGGCAGTCTTTAGGATAGAAACTATCTTTCTTTTACTGGAAAACCTTGAAATATAAAGCATAGTCAAATAGTTGCATAAGGGATAGGTGGATCAATAATGGATAAAACGTCGTTAATTGGGTTAATTCTTGCAGTTATTGGTGTTGGAGTAGGAATGGTTTTAAAAGGTGTAGGGGTAGGCGTATTGGTAAACCCTGCTGCCATATTAATCATTATTTTGGGAACGATTGGTACTGTGACAATTGCATTCCCTACATCAGAGATAAAAAAGGTACCTAAATTATTCGGTATTATTTTTACAGAAAAAAAATTAATGGATCCAGTCAAATTAATTGGAATGTTTTCAGAGTGGGCACAATTGGCTCGTAAAGAAGGGCTTCTTGCATTAGAAGCAAAAACCACTGAGGTTGACGATGAATTTTTGAAGAACGGCCTTTCTTTAGCTGTTGATGGTCAAAGTGCTGACTACATACGTGATGTTCTAACGGAAGAGATAGAGGCGATGGAGGAACGACATCATCAGGGTGCTCTTATCTTTACTCAAGCAGGAACCTATGCGCCAACTTTAGGGGTATTAGGTGCTGTTGTCGGACTAATTGCTGCATTACAAGATATGAGTGATATTGATGCACTTGGTCATGCGATTAGTGCTGCTTTCGTTGCAACATTGTTAGGGATTTTTACAGGTTATGCTCTTTGGCATCCTTTTGCAAATAAATTAAAGCGAAAATCTAAGAAAGAAGCAAAATTAAAGTATATGATGATTGAAGGTGTACTATCGATATTAGAGGGAGAAGCACCGAGAGTAATTGAACAGAAATTAGCTTCATACTTACCAGTCAGTGAAAGGAAGAACTTCCTAGAGGAAAGCGGTGAGAAGAACGGTGAGTAAACGCAGAAAAAAGGAACAGCATGATGATCATGTAGATGAATCGTGGCTGATTCCGTATGCAGATATTCTAACGCTACTATTGGCATTGTTTATCGTTTTATTTTCTATGAGTACGATAGATGCGCAAAAATTAGAACAGCTCTCACAGGCTTTTAATCAAGCTTTTACCGGTGGAACGAGTATTTTGGATTATCCAAATCCAATGCCTGAAGAGGATGCACAGGCATTAGACGATATTGAAGCAGAAAAGAATAAGGAAAGTACAGCGGCCAGAATCGAGCAATTAGAATTAGAAAATATTCAGAAGAAAGTAAATGCCTATATTAATGAAAATAATCTCACGGATAAGCTTGAAACCTCATTAACTGATGAAGGTTTACTGTTAACAATACGCGATAATGTTTTATTTGCATCCGGTAGTGCAGAAGTGCGGCAAGAAGATATTCATACGGCAAATGAAATTTCTGAACTCCTTGTTATGAGTCCGCCGCGCAATATCATTATTAGCGGACACACAGATAATGTCCCGATTAGTAATCCTCACTTTGAATCCAATTGGGAATTAAGTGTCATGCGGGCAATAAACTTTATGAAAATTGTTTTAAAAAACGAAAAGCTTGATCCGGCATGGTTTAGTGCTAAAGGCTTCGGTGAATTTCAACCGATAGCAAGCAATGATACAAGTGAAGGCAGGGCAAAAAACCGCCGTGTTGAAGTACTTATTTTGCCAATAACATCGGATTAAAAATAAAAATAGAAAGTAGTGCAGACCTGATTGGTTTGCACTATTTTTTGTTGCTGAGAAAATGATAGATTTTGCCGTGGTGTATACCACTTTCAATGAGTGTATCTACGTAGTTAGTTGATGAATATCATGCCTAGACCGATATATGGACTGATTTGACCGATATATTTGTATAAAGACCGAAATATTTCGATTTAGACTGATAAAATGAAATAAAGACCGATATTTAACTGGTTTTCTTATCCAAACATAACTTTGTCAGTGGGGATTTATAAAAGCTTGGTCTGCACAAAATGAGCCAATTACAGAGCCCTAATCTTTAGTTGGCTTGCACATCCGATCGAGTAATATACCTAGCCCGACCATGGAGGCAATTGGAATCGCGAAGTTCAAAATATGAAAAAAAGTCATTTCAATACCACCTTTCATATATTTTAAAAGGTTATTACTATTATTATAGTATTATTTAGATAATTCAGACATATATGTTTGAAAATTTTGTAAAATTGATTCATTTGACCTAAACAAAATTTTTTTATCCATTTGACATATTTGGCCAAGTAATGAAATAAAATGTAAAAAGTAAGATATTTGAAGGATGTGGACGAAATAAAGAGAAAAACGTTCGTTAAAACGAAAAAATGACAAAATTTCCATATTTCAAAAACATTTTAAAAAGATTAAAATTATATTAAATTCGTAATAAAGAACATTTGGTGATTTTGAAAGAACAAATGAGAGGATGTTGCTGTTGTATCGAAAAAATTGTGAAAAGTGTCATAAACCTTCTTTTAGTAGCAGTGAGTTCGGGACTTGGTTATGTCCTGAGTGTGGGAATGATTTAACGGCACATCCGTTCTTTGATCCGGTTACGTTCGAGCAGATTTTCATTAAAAAATTGCCTGTATCGCTGACGCGTGAAAGCAAGTCCGAAGTAAACAAGACGAATTAGGTCCAGCATTTTGAAGTATGAAATAATAACGAAAGATTTCAAATTGTCAATGCTTTTCCTTTTAAAATTACGAGAATGGGGCAAAGACTTTCGACAATAATTGCGAAATAAAGAACATTCTACTATTTATTCATATAGTAGCTGGAGCATTTATGTTGCTAGATGGCGAAAATTGTTTAAAAATAATATGTAAAAAATTTTAAGCATTGACAAATAGTTACACTTTTATTGTTTGAAAGGCTGTAGACTAGAAATGGGATTACTTTCAGAAAAAATAAAGGACGCAAGAAAAGGGCAAACCTATTGAAAGATAGGGACGCAAAGTCTCAGGTCTAAGGTAGAAGTACTATGACGGCTGGACTGCTGAAATTCGTGCCGGATTTTAGGGGGAAAAATGGTGATAGAAATGAAAGGAAGAATTGAAGGTTTGGATATGGAATGGTTGGAACTAATTAAAGAGGCGAAGAAACTAGGAATTAAGAAAGAGGAAATCCGAGAGTTTCTTGCTAAAAATACGGTAAAGCAATAAGTTTTTTTGCGTTTCTACTTATTAAACTATTAATCATTTACATGTATCTTTTCTGACTTCATTTTAGACTAACATTTTAGATCATCACCGCTTTAGTTACCTAGCATAAAATTGAAAAACCTGTTCTTTTAATAGAACAGGTTTCAGAGTTTAGACAAAGTCAAAGAGTTCCCTTTTCAGACTGAGTGAAAAAGTTTGTCTTTCGCGGAGCGAAGCCTTGGGAGGAGCAGAGTTACTATTGGGCACCGGGCAAGGCGAAGCAACAGAGAAAGCAAGCGTTTGCGGGCAGTCTGCAGGTTTAGCTTCTATTTAGTCTAGCTTCAATTAGTTCTGTTATTTGCCTTGATTGGCTCTCCACTTATTAAACTCAAGATATTCTCTAAATTGTTCTTTGGATATACCAGAGTCCATAGCTTCTTTTACGATTTTAATCCATTCTGAATCGAGCTCTTCATCATTTAAGTGTTCATGGATTAGGTAATCAACTGGAACATGGAGAACGCCAGCAATTTTTTCAAGAAATTGAATCGACGGATTGTTTTGTAGATTTCTTTCTAAAGAACTTAAATAAGATTTAGCCACTCCAGCTTGCTCAGCAAGTTCTGAAAGAGACATCTTCTTTTCAAGTCTAAGTTTTTTTACACGATCACCAATCATGAATCACACATCCTATCAAAATGTATAATTTAATAATAGCAAATATTCAAAAGCAGTTCCATATTTAGAACGAAAAGTTCTTTCGAATTTTTCAGCTATCCATAGTAAGAAAATAATATTTATTTACATAGTAGAATATTCATTCAATTGTGACAATGCCCAATAAGACACATTTTAAATAACTCGATTGACCCTTTGGCTTGTTCCCGTGGACAGGCAGTAATTTGCACGGGAATGAGCCAATAATCGTATGATGAACATAACTAAAACAATGGGTAATGAGTCGATTTCCCGGTGTACAAAGTTGTAGTAAAAGCCGAATATTGCCAAATAGAAAATTTAACACCTATTAAAAGGTGTATGAAATAGAAATTATTGTGATTGTTACATGAAAAGTATTACAATGATGAAAGGTACATCTGTACTTGTATGAAGGAGGACTAGCGATGATTGTTTTAAAATCACAAAGAGAAATTGAAATGATGAAAAAAGCTGGAGAAGTGTTGGCTTCTGTTCATAAAGAAATTGCTAAGATGATTAAACCGGGAGTGACAACTTGGGAAATAGAAGAGTTCGTCGATTCCTTTTTGGCAAAAAAGGGAGCATCTGCTGAACAAAAGGGCTATAAAGGTTATGAGTATGCAACATGTGCAAGTATAAACGATGAAATTTGCCATGGATTTCCAAGGAAAGAACCTTTAAAAAATGGCGATATTGTGACGATTGATATGGTGGTCAATTTAAATGGAGCATTAGCGGATTCGGCTTGGACGTACGCAGTTGGGGAGGTATCTGACAAGACGAAGAAGCTTTTACAAGTAACAAAGGAAGCACTATATAAAGGAATTGAACAAGCGCAGGTTGGCAACCGCATTGGTGATATTGGTCATGCCATCCAGACTTATGTGGAAGCTGAAGGGTTTTCGGTTGTGCGTGATTTTATCGGGCATGGTATTGGCTCCGTTATTCATGAAAAACCTGATGTGCCTCATTTCGGCCTTCCGGGAAAAGGACCTCGTATTAAAGAAGGCATGGTCTTTACAATCGAACCGATGGTCAACATTGGACAGTATGAAATGAAGATGGACGACAATGGCTGGACTGCCCGTACGATCGATGGAGAATATTCTGCTCAATATGAGCACACGATCGCGATTACAAAAGAGGGTCCGATTATTTTAACCAATCAGGAAGATGCGTAAGGGGAAGTGCGTATTTTTTCTGAGTTCTAAGCACCTAGATTCACGAATTTAAAATAGAGCCGGTAAATAAAGTTGTACAGGAGAAGTGTCATGAGACTGATTAGTATTGATGAGTATAATCCAAAGCTAATGCAACTTGCGAGGCCGATTTATGATAAGCATAGACGTGTGTTACTAGGTGCCGGAAGAACGATACATCCTACTTATTTAGAAAAGCTCGGCGCCCTTGATATTCGCTATTTATTTGTTGAGGACGCCATTTCCTTTGGGATTACGATGGAAGAAATGGTCGATACACCAACTTGGATGGAAGCGATTGATGCGTTGAAAAATACTTATCGAGCTGTCGAGGAAAATCAGAAGCTCCCGATTCGTGAGATTCAAAAGCAAGTTGTAACGCTTGTCGATGAGGTGGCGAAACGGAAAGCGATATTTCTTGTTCCGACATCCTCTTTAACAGAGAATTTAAGGGAGTATGCCCATGCCGTCAATGTCGCTCTTATTTCTCTGCAATTGGCGAAAAAGCTGGGAATTTCTCAAAAGCAATTAAGGGAATTGGCTATGGGCTGTCTACTTCACGATATCGGAAAGGCAATTAAGGAAGAAACACAGCACCATGCAAGAAGTGGTTTTGAGTATTTACGAAAAATAAGAGAAGTCAGTCTTTTATCCGCCCATGTCGCGTATCAGCATCACGAGGCAATTGACGGAAGTGGGAAGCCGAGGGGATTAGAAGAGAAAGAAATTCATGAACTTGCTCAAATTTGTGCGCTTGGAAATGTGTACGACCATGCGATATCAAATAACGGACTTCCACCACATGAAGCAATGGAATATATTATGACAAAAAGTGACACATGGTTTACGGCCGAACTTATTGGTTTATTTGTCCAACAAGTACCAAGTTATATTCCCGGAACGAAAGTCAGACTCAATAACGGTCGTAAAGCAATTGTGACGAAGATTCTTAGAAATTTACAAAGGCCGTACATACGCTATTTGGATAGTGAAGAGGAAGTCTCATTAGGTGACTGCCATACACTTCTCATATCGGAAGTGCTTACTAGCTGAGCGCTGAATAAAGAAGAGGCCCCCAAATAATCACAGTTCATGGGAGCCGTTTTTTTATTGTCTAGGAAATCATAAAATGTAAAAAATGTGTATACACTAAATCAATTTGTTTTCATCTAGCTCCGGCACTTTTGTTCTTACCGACATTGATCTTTCGTGTCCAACGCTAATCGTTATTTCACGATTGAAACTGTTTTTTAAATTGAAGTGGGTAGGTAACGCTCTATTTACTATGTAAATAAGTTGTCATTGCTTTCTTAAATTTCCAAGTTCTTCTGCGAGAGCTTGCATTTCGTTGGGGCTAAAGGAATTTTTTTTCATCACAAGCTCATAAATTTCTTTTAATTCTTCATACATATTTTCATCGAAATGGGACGGTTTGATAGCCCCGAGATTTAAAACTTTAAGTTTTTCTTTAATCTTTTCAATCATATACTCCACATTTTCTACCGATGCTGTTGTTAAATTCATCCTTTTTCCACCTTTCATTTTGCTTAGACATCGCTTTTTCATGGTAAAATCAATTCTATTATTTACATATTCTTCATTGTTTTGTCCCATTCATAAACGGATAAATTTTTGCAATTTCATATTTGTAACATCCTTTAGTGAATATTATCATCTTTCCATAGTTTATAACAGGTATTCCATGATTTTTTATGAAATCATCTGTTGAAATCTCAACAAACAGTTGCATGTTTGAGGGTAAATCGAAGAAAATGGTAGATGGGAGGTATGCTATATATGGTAAAAGTTTTATTCGTCTGTCTCGGGAATATTTGTCGTTCTCCGATGGCTGAGGCGATGTTTCGAGATGCTGTGAAGAGGGAAGGTTTAGAAGGGGAAATTATGGTTGATTCAGCGGGGACTGGAGACTGGCATATTGGACAACCACCCCATCAAGGAACAGCCAATATATTAAAAACAAATAGTATTGAGTTTGAAGGAATTAAAGCTAGGCAAATCCAGCCAAAAGATTTGCAGGAATTTGATTATATTATTGCGATGGATAGCGATAATAAGAAAAATATTGCGAAACTGCAATCGGATTTTTCAAAAGCAAGTGTTGAAGTTCTACTGGATTATGTTCCGCATATAAAAGATAAGAATGTTCCTGATCCTTATTATACGGGAAATTTCCAAGAAGTATTTGATTTACTGAAGCAGGGTTGTGAAAAGCTATTACAACATATTAAACATGAACATGTTTTGGAGTAGCTGATTATTTTTACTTGATCGGACAGGATAAACACCCTTAAGTAGAGTTCAGCTTAAAATTATAAATGGCAGTGATTGAGATAGAAAGGAAGGACATAAAAATGGGGAGTACAGATAAATTTTGGAAAGGTATTCTACTCGGGGCAATAGCCGGTGGAGCGATTAGTTTGCTTGATCGGCAAACGAGAAATGCGGTAGCAGCAAGCTGTAAAACGGGAGCAAAAAACGTTGCCCACTTTATTACGCATCCAAATGAGGCGGCAGAAAAACTAAAAAACACAACAACACAACTGCGTTCTACAGTTGAACAAGTAAGTGAGGACGTATCCTTTATTGCAGAAAAAGTGGAAGAGCTCAGAGAAGTAACGCCAACTGTGGTTGGAATTGTTCACGATACGAAAGAAGCATTTATTAAAGAACATGATGAGGAAGATGTTTAACAAGGTAAGGTAGGGGTGGAGTAATGGCATTGTTAAATGTTAGAGGTTTAATGTTGCTGTGGAAGAGAATCGGCGAAGATGATGTAATGGGCTTAGCAGCTCAATTGGCTTATTTCTTTCTGTTGTCGTTATTTCCGCTCCTTATTTTCTTAGTTACACTCTTACCTTATTTACCGATTACACAAGAAGAAATGCTTAGCGTTGTAGCTGATTTTGCTCCAGGAGAAACGATGACTTTCATTGAAACGAATTTAAATGAAATTATGAATCAACAAAGTCGAACGCTGCTTTCTTTCGGAATTATTGCGACGATGTGGTCTGCTTCGAATGGAATTAATGCAATTATTCGTGCATTAAATAAAGCTTATGATGTTAAGGAAAATCGTTCCTTTGTTGTAGCTAGAGGGATGGCAATAATTTTTACGGTTGCAATGATATTCGTGTTCATTATCGCGCTCTTACTTCCGGTCTTCGGTAAACAAATTGGGATGTTTTTATTTGCGAAGCTCGGATTTTCAAGCCATTTTTTAAGTTTTTGGCATATGTTAAGGTGGATTTTAAGCTTTTTGATTATATTTATCGTCTTTTTAGTGCTTTATTGGCTTGCTCCAAACAAAAGATTTCAGTGTATTGATGCGGTTCCAGGTGCGATTTTTGCAACCGTAAGCTGGTTAATTGTTTCCTGGGGCTTTTCTTTCTACGTAAGCAATTTCGGCAATTACTCAGCCACATATGGGAGTATTGGTGCGGTTATTGTGTTATTGATTTGGTTTTATTTAACGGGCGTTATTATTATTCTTGGTGGAGAAGTGAATGCATTGAACCAATTGTTAAAGGATGAAACATGCTGAAACGCAGGGAGTGTGCAAAATAAGAGGTATGCTTGCGATGAGCAACATAAGCAAAAGCGCATGAAATCAAGTTTCAAAACCTTGATTTCATGCGCTTTTTTTCTTGTCCCTGCTACTTTGCATTTCACAAAGTGATGAGCAAAGCTACGACTTTAATAGGCGTAAGCCGTTTAAAATGACCAAAATGGTGCTGCCCTCATGACCAATTACACCAAAAGGTAGGTCGATAAACTGCAGGAAGTTGGAGACGATTAGCACCATAATAACAGAAATGGAGAAAATAACGTTTTGCTTAATAATACGATTCATCTTTTCTGACAATTGAATAGCTTCGGCGATGCGCGGCAAATCATTTTTCATTAGAACAACATCAGCAGTTTCCAAAGCGACGCCAGAGCCGTCACCCATCGCAATTCCAACATTGGCAGTTGCAAGTGCAGGTGCATCATTGATACCATCACCAACCATGGCGACATGACCATACTCTTCTTTAATTCTTTTTAATTTTTCTACTTTATCCTCCGGCAAACATTCTGCGGTGTAATCATTTACATGGCTTTCTGCGGCAATCGCATGTGCTGTATTTTTACTATCACCTGTCAACATAACGGTGTAAATTCCTTTTTGTTTTAATTGATCAATTGCTTTTTTCGTTTCATCACGAACGACGTCCTTCAAAGCAATTAAGCCGACGATCTCCCCATCTTTTTGCACAAAAACGATCGTTTTCCCTTCCTGCGCTAAGCGCAATGCGGCTCCATCTAAGAATGACTCTGCTGCTTCCCTTCCTACGAAATCTGCTTTTCCTATTTTCCACAATTCATGCTCGTATGTGGCTTTCACTCCATAGCCTGAAATATCTTCAATACTCTCAGGGTGGATAAGAGCTTCCTCTCTATTTTCTTTTGCATAGTTGACAATTGCATTTGCCAACGGATGATTAGAGTGACTTTCAATCGCTGCTGTTTTTAGTAGAAATTCCGTTTTGGAGATTTCCTCATTAGTTAAAATATCCGTGACTTCAGGCTTTCCTTTTGTTAACGTACCCGTTTTATCGAACGCAATGGCGCGTAAATGACTTAGATTCTCTAAATGGACTCCACCTTTAAAGAGAATTCCACGCCTTGCACCGGTCGAAATCGCTGCTAAGGTTGCAGGCATGATTGAAGCGACAAGGGCGCATGGAGAAGCGACAACCAATAAAATCATGGCGCGGTAAAAAGTTTCAGTCCAACTCCATCCTAGCAAGAAATGTGGCAGGAACATCATGAGTGCAACGACAGCAAGAACAACTTTAACATACATTCCTTCAAACTTCTCAATGAATAGCTGGGAAGGGGATTTTTCACTTTGAGCAGATTGAACAAGTTGGATAATCTTTTGGAAAAGAGTATCGCTACTTTCTTTCGTAATTTCAACTGTGAGCGAGCCGTTCAGATTGACTGTCCCGGCATAGACATCTTCATGGACACCTTTCGAAACTGGAATAGATTCTCCAGTAATGGCAGCTTCGTCTAGGTGACTCTGTCCTTTAACAATCCTCCCATCGGAAGGAATTCTTTCCCCTGGCTTAATAAGAATGAGATCGCCAATCCTTAATTCAGCAACAGGGGTGATCTTTTCCACCCCATTTGAAACAACTAATGCTTCCTGCGGCTGCAATTCCATTAGTGCTGATATTTCCTTATGGCTTTTATTCATCGTATAAGTCTCCAGAGCTCCGCTTAAGGAGAAAATAAAGATGAGAATGGCCCCTTCAGTCCAGTAACCAATAACAGCGGATCCAATTGCCGCAAAGATCATCAGCATTTCAACATTTAATTCTTTCTCAGCTATCGTACTTTCAATGCCTTCTTTTGCTTTCGCATAGCCTCCAATCAAAAAAGCTAACACGAAGGAAACAACTGAAGCGGTTGTTAAGTCGTTTTTTTCAAGTAACCACCCGATAGCAATCAGGAGACCGCTTGTAATCGCGGCAATTAGTTCAACATGTGGCCAAATTTTATCCAAGAGCCCTTCTTGGTTGGCTCCAGTATTCGTTATTCCTTTAATGTCTGTGTTCATCTCCGCATCCCCCAATGATAACCTATTTCAATTATCTTGATCTAATTGAGAAAAATAATCAACATCAATACCCTAATAAAACACGAAAGCTGTCACCTAATAGGCAACAGCAGAAAATCATAATAATTACTTATTTATATTTATTCTAATTATAACATTTGATTTCAATATGTAAAGCTTTATTTATAGATTTTATTAACCAATTGTATTGAAAATTTTTTTAGCTCATTTCGTGTAATGATTGATTTCACACGAAATGAGCTAAAATGAACACGGACAGCTAACAAAGCTTATTTATAGGCTGATTGTTGTTGCTGCGGCTGAAAGAAAAATAAAGCAATAAAAATGGTAAGTAACATGAAAGCAATTAAATAAAAGAAACTAATCCCTTCAATGTATTCAATCATCAATCCGCCAATGAACGGACCCGTAATGCTTCCAAAACTAAAAAATATGCTGCACATTATATTTCCCGCTGGCAGGAGATGCTTTGGCAGGAGGTCTGCCATATAGGATATGCCAAGCGAAAAGGTGGAACCGACAAGCATTCCTGCGATAAAAAAGCAGGAAAATAAAGCAGCCTCTGAGCCTTCAAGAATGGCAGCCGCAAGAAAGGTGAGAAATCCTGAAATCATGACGAATCGTAAAATTTTCTTGCGCCCGTAGCGATCGCTCATAAGTCCAAGCGGCATTTGAAAGACAATTGTTCCAATTGCAAATGCCGGTAAAATAATCGAAACAGCATTTATATCAACGCCGATTCTTAACGCATAAACAGGGAAATTCCCATTTAAGGTTGCTTCAAGAAAACCATAGCCAAAAGGGGGAAGGAAAGCCACCCATGCATACTTCCAAACTTGACTAAATCGTTGAAACGTACTAAAAAAAGAAGTTGCTTCCGTTGAATCATGGTCAGGAATTTCATTTTTAAGGAGAAAAATAGTCACCCAAGCGGTGAAACTCAGCCCTGCTGAAATGATAAAAGGAAGTGACTCATTTATCGACAGCAGGCGGGTCATCATTGGTCCGATTGCAAAACCTAAGCTAAAAAAGAGTCCATATAAGGCAATGTTTCTGCCGCGATTTTTCACAGTAGAAAAAGAAGTGATCCATGTTTGTGTCCCAAAATGGAGCATATTGTCGCCGATTCCGATCAATAACCGCAAAATAAACCAAAACCATAGTGATTTCCAAAATGGAAATAGAAAAAGTGATAGGAGGACGATCAAGCCGCCAAGAACGATGATCGGTTTGTAGCCAAATCTTTTTAACGGTTTTTCTAAAAAAGGTGAAATCAATAAAATTCCGATGTATATACTCGTCGCATGCAGACCATTAATGCTTGATGAAACCCCATCTTGTTCGAAAATAATGGCGATTAGCGGGAGGATCATCCCTTGTGAAAAACCAGAAATGGCAACAATTCCTACGAGGATCCAGAGCCGTAGATTCATGTTTCATACCTCATTATTTATGTATTCTACCTGATGGTACATGAGAAAAACGATTGTTGGCAAGTAGATTTTTTGTCAAGAAGCTCTGCAATTTGTATGATAGGAGTAGAGCTTAGGAGGATGATGGTAATGGAATTTCATATGAAAGAAATAGGTTTTTATACAGAAACGGCAAATGGGCGCTTAAATATTGCTGGAGATGAAGAGCACGGGTTCCGACCTTTTCAATTATTGGTCTCCTCGGTTGCGGTTTGCAGCGGCGGGATAATGAGAAAAATTCTAGAGAAAAAACGGATTCCGTATGAGGATATCCATATTAAAGCCGATGTTGTTCGCAATCCAGAAAAGGCGGATAAAATAGAAAAGATTCATCTTCATTTTACGCTTACAGGCATTGAAATTTCGCAAGCTCAAATGGAAAAGGTCATGGCTCTTACTGCGAAAAACTGTTCAATGGTTCAATCTGTAATGGAAAGTATTGAAATCGAAGAAACATTCGAAATCAAATAATGCGAACAAAATTTTGGATAAGATGTAAGAACTCTGAAAAAACTAGATGTATGAGTTAATTTCAATTTGTGTTGGGGTTGACATTGACTCATCGACATAGTGAAAGGAGTTCGACTCATCATGAAAAAATTGGTTTCTAGTATCTTTATTGGGTTACTATTGATCCAAATGACTGTTATATCTGTCTCTGCTGCAAAGAAAGAAGAGATAAAGATCCCAAGTTCGGTATTAAATATTACAAAGGAAAACACTTATCCGAATCCGACACAGGATTTGCCAACGCTGCAGCCGAGTGAGCTAACAGAAGAACTCATATCTAGTTCAAAAGTAAAAATTGAAAATCCGGATTTAATTCGAATGCTCAATGAAACCAATGTAAACAGCACACCTTTTGCCTTTGGCTATCGAGCTGTTATTTATTTAGGACAGTGGCCGCTTAGCTATGAATCGACAGAGACTTCAGCAAATTGGGAATACCAAAAGATTAATACAAATTACTATGATAATCGCGGTGGAAAAGCGAATTATCAAATCCATTATGTTCAAGAAGCACAAAAAGTCGTAAAAGGTGGATTAACGGCTAAGGTACCACAAGCTGAGGATGTAAAAAAAATGATGCTCCTTGAAGCTGCAAAGAATTCAAATCTCCCCCTTGCGTTTGAAACGGTTGTTGGAGCAGGAACGAAAAAAGAGCAATATTATAATATCCCTCCAAAAAGATTGGGATATTTATATGGATTTGTTCCAGCAGTTAGTGAAAAAGGGAAAGTGACGTACGGAGAAGTTTACTTAATGCTAAAAGGAAATAAGAAAATGATCGTCGTCAAAAATGTAACTTCTCAAGGAATTGGTGCGTGGATTCCTGTTCAGGATTATATTTCGTTTGGGTTTGTCGCAACGGAGCGACCAAGATAAATAGGAAACGTCGAATCTCGTGGTTCGACGTTTTTATATTTTTCCAAGAAGCACTGTACTTTATTTTGCGATATTTGCTGTTCTTTGTTGAAAGTCAACGCCATTGTAATAGCTGTTTTTCACTAACACATTGGGACCCAAGCAACGAACGGCTGGACAATGACAGTTCAAGCTTTTAGCTAAATCAGTTTGCATCCATCTCTCATAAGCTACAGAAAGTGAATCTGTTTGAATATTACCGAGGGAAGGAGTATCTCCAAAATCAGTAACAATAATATCTCCGGAAAAAATATTTACATTTAATCGTGAGCGACCATCAGGATCGTTACGGACGGTCACATTTTTACTTTTATATAATCTTTGTAATAGCGCTAAATCTTTTTCATCATGATTACATGGATAGAATGGCAGCGTTCCAAAAAGCATCCAAGTATCTTCATTACGGATGTCCAAGAGATGATGGATGGCATCACGAATTTGTTCAAGGGTTAGAACTTCTAAGTTTGAAGCCCAGTCTGATGGGTACATCGGATGGATCTCATGTCTTCCACATTTCATTTCTGTCACTACTTGGCGATGAATATCCTCTAAATAAGGCAAGGTTCGGTTACTCAACATCGTTTCGGCTGAGACCATTACACCTGATTCAGAAAGAGCACGGCTATTTTCAATCATTCGTTGGAAAAGAACTGCTCGCTGCGCAGGGCTAGGCTTGCGCTCCATCATCGCAAATCCGCCTTCAACGAAATCTTCTAAAGTTCCCCAGTTGTGAGAAATATGCAATACATCTAAATAAGGTGCTATTTTTTCATAGCGTTCAAGGTCAAGGGTTAAATTCGAGTTAATTTGTGTACGAACTCCCCGTGCGTAGGCATATTGAAGTAAAGGAAGTACATAGTTCTCAACTGATTTTTTTGAGAGCATCGGTTCCCCGCCAGTAATACTTAAAGAACGGAGAGTTGGGATTTCGTCGAGCCGTTTAACTAATAAATCAAAAGGAAGGCCTTCAGGGTCTTTCGGTTGCAATGTGTAACCAACTGCACAGTGTTCACAACGCATATTGCAAAGAGTTGTTGTCGTAAATTCAATGTTGGTCAAAGTTAATTTCTGATATTGCTCTATGTCCATGTAAGCTTCCCATGGATCGAAGCTTGGGGTAATGGCCTTTGTATTTGCGTTCATTGTAAAAACTCCTTTTTCTAAACAAAAATGGTCAAAAGGACCATGTATAAATGCACTTCGTTATTATCAGTTTAAGAGATTACTTCTGTCAATGGTTTTACGGAAAATGTTTCAGATTAAATATATGCACAGAAATATAATAATAGTTATAAGCAAAAATCGTTATTGCATCATAACCATATTTATGTGTACGATTGGAGACGAGCAATGCTGAAAGGAGCGAGTTATTTTTGGGAAGTCCTATAAAGGAAAAAGGCGAGCAAGTCGTTTTTTTAAAGCAGAAATTGACGATGTTTATGGATCTTTTAGATGCGATAGAGCCTGAAAGTGCAGATTTAGAAGACATCGATAGGCTCATTTCGATTATAGATGACTTAGAATCAAAATGTCGTGAATTCAAAAATCGAGATGAATGAATTTTAAGAGGAGGCGTTTAAAAAGCTAAGCTTTTTGACTGCCTCTTTTTTAATGTTTAGCAAACTCCTGGATATGCCGCGAAAAGAGAAAAATGAAACTAACGGTTCACAGCAATTGATTTATTCTATATTTAAGTGGGTAAACTTAAAATCACTTGTCTTTCATTCAAATGCTGTTAGGAGTATAATAAAAACGGGGAATTATTGTAATATTCAAATGATATTATTAAAACGTTTACTTAAATTAAGGGGTTAAAGTAAACGTTACGCTTCATTGAACAAAGAGGTTTTCAAAAGGGAAAGAGGGGGATCACGGATGAATATTGAAAAGTTTCAAGCAAGCATGTATGAGCTAATTGTTGAAACTTCAACGAATTTACCTAAGGATGTTCGCCGCGCAGTTAAAGCCGCGAAGGAAATGGAGAGTGCAGGAACTCGAGCGGCGATGAGTTTAGCCACGATTACCAATAATATTAAGATGGCTGATGATAATGTATCACCGATTTGCCAAGATACAGGCCTTCCAACTTTCAAAATTAAAACACCTGTTGGGGTCAATCAAATTGAGTTGAAAAAAGCTATTCATAATGCAATTGCAAAAGCGACAAAAGATGGGAAGCTTCGTCCAAACTCTGTAGATTCTCTAACGGGGGAAAATAGCGGCGATAATCTCGGAATTGGCCTTCCAGTTGTGAAATTCGAGCAATGGGAAAAGGATTATATTGATGTCCGCCTTATTTTAAAAGGAGGGGGCTGTGAAAATAAAAATATTCAATATAGCTTGCCGTGTGAGCTTGAAGGGCTAGGTCGGGCTGGCCGCGATCTGGACGGAATTCGAAAATGTATTTTGCATTCAGTCTATCAAGCACAAGGTCAAGGCTGCAGTGCAGGCTTTATTGGCGTTGGAATTGGTGGAGATCGCTCTTCAGGCTATGACCTTGCAAAGGAACAGTTATTCCGCTCCAATGATGATGTAAATCCACATGATGATTTGCGGAAATTAGAAGAGTATATTATGGAAAATGCTAACGAATTAGGCATTGGAACGATGGGCTTCGGTGGGGAAACAACGTTGCTTGGATGTAAAATCGGCGTGATGAACCGTATTCCTGCCAGCTTTTTCGTTTCTGTCGCTTATAATTGTTGGGCATTCCGTCGCCTAGGAGTAACCGTGAATGCGGAAACTGGTGAAATCAACGAATGGCTCTACCAAGAAGGGGACAAGATTGATTTTGCACAAGAGGCAGAAAAGGAAGCCGCTACCGCAACTGAAACTGATACAAAAGTCGTTACTTTACAGGCACCGATAACGGAAGAACAAATTCGTGAATTAAAAGTTGGTGATGTTGTTCGTATTGACGGCAGGATGTTCACGGGACGTGATGCTATCCATAAATACTTATCCGAAAATGATGCACCTGTTGATTTAAATGGGCAAATTATTTATCATTGCGGTCCAGTAATGCTTAAGGATGAAGATGGGAAATGGCATGTGAAGGCGGCTGGTCCGACGACAAGTATTCGTGAAGAGCCTTATCAGGGGGACATCATGAAGAAATTTGGCATCCGTGCTGTTATTGGTAAGGGTGGAATGGGACCGAAGACGTTGGCGGCGCTTCAAGAACATGGTGGGGTTTACTTGAATGCGATTGGTGGAGCTGCCCAGTATTATGCAGATTGTATTAAGTCTGTTGACGGTGTTGATTTAATGCAATTTGGGATTCCAGAAGCGATGTGGCATTTAACTGTTGAAGGCTTTACAGCAGTTGTTACAATGGATGCCCATGGAAATAGTCTCCATCAGGATGTTGATAAATCTTCTTTGGAAAAACTGGCACAGTTTAAAGAGAGAGTATTTTAATATGAGGGAAAATGAAGACCTAACAGAAATCAAGGGTCTTCATTTTTTTGCCTTAAATTTGTTGAAGATATTGTGTCAAGTCATGGAAAACAATTTTCAAACGATGGAGAGATAGTATAATACGATAATAAGGGAATTTGAAGTGAGAGGTGACAGCAGTATGAAATTAAAAATTCTATCTCTTATGTTGTTTGCCACCATGTTGTTAGTAGCTTGCAGTTCTGAAGATAATGGAGCTGATGCAGTACCTTCTAGCAATAACGATTCGGTAGACATCAAAAAATTGGTCAGTGAGTACAGTACTGGAAGTGTTGAAGGTGAAACAGCCTCGATTACTGCTACACAATTAATTGTTACGAATGAAGAAAATGAGGAAGAGACAGTGTATGAGCTGCCGGAAGAGGAATTTTTTGTATCAATCGCTCCATACATCAATGAAACGCATCCTTGTACAAATCATAGCTTGACAGGTTGTCAAGGAGAGCTGGTCGAAAAAGAATTTGATGTCTATATTGAAGACGAAGATGGAAAAGTGATGGTAGATGAAAAAATAACGTCCCTTCCAAATGGATTTTTTGATTTATGGCTTCCACGGGAAAAAACGTACACTGTTACGATTTCTTACGATGGCAAGACAGTCGAATCCGAGCTATCCACTTTTGAGAATGATGGGACTTGTATAACCACCATGCAATTAAATTAAAAAGATAAGCGGGGTATCCAATGTTTTTTGGACACCCGCTTATCTTTTTTTGCAGGAAGAATTTCAATCTACACACTCATATAGAGTGTGACTACCTCAATATAACTTATACCTGGTATCTAATTAATTTCAATCCACACACTCATATAGAGTGTGACAATGGAATTGACCAAAAAGCTTAGGGAAAAGGGAATTTCAATCCACACACTCATATAGAGTGTGACTAGGTACTCGGCAAAGACAGGAAAGCTTATAAAGATTTCAATCCACACACTCATATAGAGTGTGACGAGTTATGATGTTTCATTATTTAAAGTTCCAACGATTTCAATCCACACACTCATATAGAGTGTGACTAAAGCAGATGATGCTGTGCAAGCTGTTCAAATAATTTCAATCCACACACTCATATAGAGTGTGACATTAGACTTTTTAGATAATCTGTTAGAGTTTATAATTTCAATCCACACACTCATATAGAGTGTGACTATACTGACAGGGACCCCCTTTTTATTACGTTCCATTTCAATCCACACACTCATATAGAGTGTGACGATGTTTGTCCGATAAATATTTTTTCGGCAACCATTTCAATCCACACACTCATATAGAGTGTGACGAACATCGCGTGCCGTACCTCGTAGTTGCCATTGATATTTCAATCCACACACTCATATAGAGTGTGACATAAGGACGTGATGAACTACTCGCACAAGTTCGGCATTTCAATCCACACACTCATATAGAGTGTGACGGCGATTCATGCGGTCATTAAGAAGTTCGAAAATTTCAATCCACACACTCATATAGAGTGTGACGAGAATATGAGCCAAAAACTTATTATGGAAAGTTATTTCAATCCACACACTCATATAGAGTGTGACTAAAGCATTGGATAAGTCTATAAGATCAATGTCTATTTCAATCCACACACTCATATAGAGTGTGACCATGCTTAATCAATTCAGATAGTCTTCTAGTTCAAATTTCAATCCACACACTCATATAGAGTGTGACAGACAGGCATAAATTTTGGTGTAACTTTGACATAATTTCAATCCACACACTCATATAGAGTGTGACGTCACGGCTCCGGACGACGTGCGCAGGCAGCGGGCGATTTCAATCCACACACTCATATAGAGTGTGACGTTAAACGTAGGACAAGCGAGCGAAAGTAAAACCATTTCAATCCACACACTCATATAGAGTGTGACGAAGGCTCGTACTCTTCTGATTTCCAATCATTGATATTTCAATCCACACACTCATATAGAGTGTGACACATCCAACAAAGCACACCTTTATCAACCGTAATTATTTCAATCCACACACTCATATAGAGTGTGACCGTAGAACTGATTTCTGTTACTACGGCGTCCGTATATTTCAATCCACACACTCATATAGAGTGTGACAGCGATTTTTAAACAAAAAAAGTAAAATTACACTTATCGTCGTATGGAAAATGCTATTTTTGTGGTTATATAGGTAAAAAATGGAATAAAACCATGCGGTTAAAAGAAATAGCTGCTATTTTCAAGGTGCGAATCTCCTAGGAAAATCATGTGCGCTTCACATTCGCACTGAATAATTACCGTTTAAATTATAGGTGTTTTAATTAAAAATTTTTATGTAACTGTTATTAATAAAGAAATTAGGATTGAGAATACCAAATGCTAAACTCGTCTCAAAAGCTAAATATATAATATTTTTTCCATTATATCAGATAATTTAAAAGTTTTCAGGTAGCGGTTATATTATAAGTAAGGAATTGAATCTACACTAGAATATGCCGAGTTTTTGAGCAGACGAGATTCTGTTTAGATTACCTTCGAATAGCAGAGGCATTCTCTATTCCACTTTCGTTTGTTATAATTGCAACCTTAACTTTGCTTGCTCGCATTTAGAATTCATGAAGTATTGCAGCTTTCTTAATTTGCTAATATCTGTAAATCATTTTTCGTGCTCTTCTAACAAAAAATAAAGAAAAAGTGTTAGGAGGCAGAAGGAAAAAATGATATTAAAAAGAGGTCGTTATATAGGATTACTTATACTGTTATTTTTTATTGCCACATCTGCTTATGCTAGTACTAGCAATACCCCCATTCATTGGGGCTTTAAAAAAGGGAAAAATGAGCAACCTGCGGAAGCTGGGCAAGAATTGGATGCGCTATTAGATAAGTATGATGCTTTTTATAAAGGGGACTCAGCTGAGAAGGATATATACTTAACTTTTGATAACGGCTATGAAAATGGCTATACAGCGAAATTTTTGGATGTGCTGAAAAGTGAAAAGGTGCCAGGAGCCTTTTTTGTCACTGGGCATTATTTAGAAACCCAGCCTGAGTTAGTAAAAAGAATGGCGAAAGAAGGTCATATTATCGGCAACCACTCCTATTATCATCCGGACTTAACAAAGGTGGATAACGAGCGTTTAAAGAGAGAACTCGAGATGGTTCGCGCTAAAACGGAAGAACTTACTGGGGTGAAAAATATGGTCTACCTTCGTCCCCCACGAGGAATTTTGAGTGAAAGAACATTAAAACTAGCGAAGGAACAAGGCTATACCCATGTGATGTGGTCCGTTGCCTTTGTAGACTGGAAGGTTGACCAACAAAAAGGAGCCAGATATGCTTATGACAATATTATGAGACAAATTCATCCAGGGGCCATTATCCTCCTTCATACAGTGTCAAAGGATAATGCTGATGCTTTGGAACAAGCTATTCAGGATTTAAAAAAGAAGGGTTACACCTTTAAAAGCTTAGACGATCTCAGAAAAAGAAAATTGATTAAAGAGCCGATGCTGTTTTAAAACATGTCAAAGCTCCTGTTGCGAGGGAGCTTTTTCGTATTTACCTGCAAAAAATGCTATAATACGAGCAAATTATGTAGGTGGGATAACAATGCGTATTTTAGGTCCGTATAATTTTGATTCAGTGCTAGACAGACTTTCTCTTGATCCTCTTCATGTGATAGACAGGAATAAGAGGAGTGTTAAAGTACCACTCATAATAAAAGACCAGCCACTAGTGGCGGAAGTGACAGCAATAGGTACAACAGATGAGCCCGAGTTTAGGGTCGATGAGGAAAATAACGAAATAATCGAGAAATTGACTCATATTTTCCAATGGAAGCAGTCACTTACGGAAGTTGACGACCATTTTCAAATGACTGATCTTCAACAGCTTTTTAAAGAGCATCGAGGAACGCCGCTTGTATTGGATTTTGATCCGTATAATTGTCTTTTGAAGTCTATCATCCATCAGCAATTGAATTTATCTTTCGCCCATACGCTTACGGAACGATTTGTGAAAACCTTTGGCTTTGAGGTAGGCGGAGTCTATTTTTATCCACAGCCAGAAACGGTAGCGAATTTAAACATCGTAGATTTAAGAGAACTGCAATTTAGTGGGCGCAAAGCTGAGTACGTGATTGGAATAGCTCAAGCGATTGTGGACGGAAAGTTAGATTTACAAAGTCTTTATGATAAATCTGATGAGGAAGTTATGAACGAACTAATTAAGCTCCGTGGAGTTGGGCCTTGGACTGTGCAAAACCTCTTGATATTTGGATTAGGAAGACCGAATCTTTTTCCTGCTGCTGATATTGGCCTGCAAAATGCGTTGAAGAAGCTGTATGAGCTTGATAGAAAACCAACGCTAGATGAGATTGACGTATATAAAAAGGATTGGGAGCCATATTTAAGCTTCGCTTCTTTGTACTTATGGAGAAGCATTGAAGAAGTGGGGTAATTTTGTAGAACGAATAAATGGAGATGAACAACGATGAAAAAAGAGCAAACTGTGAAAATCGAGCCTAAGCAAACCTTTCCCTTAACGATTAAGCGCCTTGGTATTAATGGGGAAGGGGTCGGTTATTTTAAGCGGCAAGTCGTTTTTGTTCCAGGTGCGTTGCCAGGTGAAGAGGTCGTTGTCGAAGCAACAAAGGTGCAGCCCAAGTTTGCTGAAGGTCGGATCAAAAAAATACGAAAGAAATCTCCTTATCGCGTGCAGCCCCCATGTCCTGTTTACGAAGAATGCGGTGGCTGTCAGCTTCAGCACTTACGCTATGATCAGCAGTTGAAGGAGAAGCGCGATATTGTGATTCAAGCACTTGAGCGACATACAAAGCTACCGGTAGCACAAATCGACATCCGAGAAACGATTGGCATGGACGATCCATGGAATTATCGTAATAAAAGCCAATTTCAAGTGGGAAGCCGTGATGGGCAAATATTAGCAGGTCTATATGGAATCAATTCCCATAAGCTTGTGAATATCCAGCAATGTGTCGTTCAGCATCCTTTGACAAATAAGGCGACTGAAGCGGTGAAACAAATTTTACAAGACTTGAAAATTCCAATATATAACGAGAGGTCAAGAAAAGGAATTGTCCGAACGATTGTTGCAAGGGTAGGGATCCAGACAGGTGAACTGCAAATTGTCTTAATTACATCACAAAAGAACCTCCCGCAACAAGATTTATTAGTCGAGAGAATTAAAAAGGCAGTACCAGAGGTCAGATCGATTGTTCAAAATGTTAATGGACAAAAAACATCGCTTATTTTTGGTGATCAATCAATCACACTTGAAGGTACAGACTTTATTCAGGAAACATTAGGGGATCTCCAATTTGAGCTATCTGCAAGAACTTTTTTTCAGTTGAATCCTGAACAAACGATTAGACTTTACAATGAGGTAAAAAACGCAGCGGGGCTAACCGGTACGGAAAAAGTAGTAGATGCCTATTGTGGTGTCGGCACAATTGGCTTATGGATTGCAGAGCAGGCGGGAGAAATCCGCGGCATGGACATTATTCGTGAATCCATTGAAGATGCGAAGAAAAATGCAGAACGTCATGGCATTAAGCATGCCAAATATGTAGTTGGAAAGGCAGAAGAGATCATGCCAAAGTGGGTCAAGCAAGGATGGAAGCCAGATGTGGTCATCGTCGACCCACCTCGAACAGGGCTTGACCAGCAACTTTTAAAAACGATTTTACAAGTAAAGCCGAAGAAAGTAGTATATGTCTCCTGCAACCCATCAACGCTAGCAAAGGATATAGCTGTACTGGCACCAAAGTATAAGGTTGAATATATGCAGCCTGTCGACATGTTTCCGCAAACGGCGCATGTCGAAACTTGCGTAATGCTATGTCGAACCGATTCCTAGAAACCCTTGATTTTACGCATTTTTATAATATATTTTTTCTTCAATGTTTATCTGCCTTTTATTATTTTGGTCAAAGAATTATGTTTAAAATAGTATATGGCGGGTGAGAACATGTCTTTAGACCATAGTATTTGTATATACAGTGAAATAGGAAAATTAAAGTCAGTTCTTCTTCATTGTCCGGGAGAGGAAGTAGAAAATATCGTTCCTCCTTATTTAAAAAGACTATTATTAAAGACGCGAGAGCCTACGAAGCTTTCACGTCTTTTTCTTTAGTCATTTTGGACAGAAATATTAGACTCCCATGTCGTCCTCGCATTCTTAAAGCAAATGTCCGCCAGACACTTCAATGTCCTGGGCTGTAACCCAGCCGAAATCATCGGACAATAGGTTCACAATGACCTTTGCAAGATCTTCGGGTTGGCCGATTCTGCCAAATACAGATTGCTCTGCCAGCGGCTGGATGAATTCAGGATGTTTATCGAATGCTCCATCGCCAAAGTTGCTGTGCGTAGGACCGGGAGAAACTGCGTTGACCCGAATTTTACGTGGTGCAAGTTCTTTGGCAATGTAGCGATTCCAAGATGAGAATGCTGCTTTTAACGAGCCGTAGACGGAGTACCCTGGAAATGCTTGGTTCTTGGCTGTACTCGTGGTATTTACGATGGCTCCAGCATCATCCATGAATCGGACGAGGTGTTGTGTTAAAAAAACGGGTCCTTTAAAGTTCGTATTAAGAATCTTGTCGAAGTACTCTTCGCTCATTTCGGCCAACATCATTGACCCACCAACACCGCCATTATTGACTAGGTAATCAAAAGTCGTTCTGTTCCAAATTTCTTTGAGGTTCCTTTTCACCTCCAGAACGAAACCTTCGAATGTTGATATTTGAGTCAGATCCAACTTTAGTGCTACGGCCCGAACTCCTTTATTTTTCTCAATTTCCTTAACGACTGCTTCTGCCCTATCCTGATAAGAATTGTAGGTGAGAATGACGCTAATTCCGCGCTTGCCAAGTTCAAGCGCAGTCGCTTTTCCAATGCCATTACTTCCACCTGTTACGATTGCAATTTTCATAGAATCCTCCTTTTTGTGTTCAATCTAGATTTTATTTTAGTCGTTTCTCTGAAATAATCTAGATTCAATAATGCCTTTTAATTGCCTAAAATCACCAACCACTCTTTGAAACATCCGTATTATCACCTGTTTTTTTTCATAAAAATAGCCTAAAAATGCCTAATAGTTACAGGGTTGTGTTGAGTAATAGGAAGTCATGTGATAGAATATGTGTATGAATAAAGTTTTGGATGAAATTATCGAGCTAATGAATAAAGCAGGTACTCGACCAATTGAAACCGGAGTACCGGGGCTAAGCATGATTAAGGGAGATATTCCAGCGCATCAACTCGCAGCGCTCTACAGTCCGATGATTGGTTTTACAGTTCAAGGAACAAAGATCCTTTCAATTGGGGAGCGTAGCACTACCCTGAAAGGTCCTTCATATCACGTGTTACCGGTACATGTTCCTGTAACCGCGAGTGTACATCCAGACCGTGATGGCCGTCCTTACATGGGCCTCGGTCTTGGGTTGAATCAGAATGTTCTTCAGAGCTTATTAAGAGATCTTCCCGAAGATCTAATACCAACTGCTTCTGAACATTTCGAAGCTTGTGAAATAGACATTGAATTTATGAAGGCATGGCTGCGCTTATTGAGATTATCGAAAACACCAAGAGATATTCCAGCTCTTGCACCAGCTTATGAACGAGAAATCCTTTACCGCGTTCTGATGGGACCGCAAGGATGGTATCTGAGGCAACTTGGCTTGCGAGAAAGTAATTTCTCTAAGATTTCTCAGACTGTAAAATGGCTCCGCGATAATTACACGAGGCCAATAGAAATCGGTGAGATGGCATCAAAATCTGGTATGGCTATAAATACCTTTCACCGGCAGTTTAAACGGGCAACGGGTTTAAGCCCTATTCAATTTCAAAAGCAATTAAGGCTTTTGGAGGCTAGAAACCTCATTGCATTTGAGGGCTATGCTGTAGCCAGTGCTGCATATCAAGTTGGCTATCGGAGTCCCTCACAGTTTAATCGAGAGTACTCCCGCTTCTTCGGTTTATCTCCAGCTCGGGACACTGAGAAACTAAGACGAATCGAAAGCGCAAGGGATTAGCTAGTCGCTTCTATCAAAGTAGGGGAATCAATAAGGAGAATAATGGTTGGGTATGTATAATGGCATAATTTGAAATATTCCCGGACTGGTCATTTGTTTTCAAAATAAATAAAGTTTAAAAAGCTATAAAGTAGGACTTTCTAAGGCGCTCATTAATAAGCAACGGAATTTTGCCCCCTTAGCGTTTATTGAATAAGTCAGGATTTAACAGGTAAAGGTTTATAAATTATAATATGGAGGAATTATACTTCATATTTCCCAGCAGGAACACCTCAGGAAGCAGGCTGGAAAAAAGTTGTTTTTCAAGGCCCAGATGGCGAATTAATTGAGTTTCGAGGATAAAGGAATGTAATAATTTTATTTAGATAAATTATCAACAGTTATTTATAATGTTCACCAGCTAAAGCTTAGTCCTCCAGAGCATCTAGATGGCAGGATAATAAGCCCAGTTTAACTTTTTACAGCAAATGTTTGAAATTAAAAACATTCTGCCAAAGCCCCGCCAGGCTCAAGCGGCATCTTTATTGACCATTCAAGGCACGTGGAGTCCATTTCACAGTTAGTTTTAAAAAATGATTGAGGGGGAGTGTACCCCTCAATCCGTGCAAACTGATAGTATTTTCGGTTCGATTTTATCAATTAACTGTGATAACGCCTCGGATGTTACTATATTGAAATGTAAAAACCCTTTAAGTTGCTCTATGATGGGAGAGATATTACTTGGTTCGTGACTTTCTGCCATCTCCTTTTTCTAACTCAAGTTGTTGTAGCTTTTCTTGAACCATATTTACAAAGTCATTATACTCCTGTTTAGATTTTTCCTCGCTAATAAACTTTTGTAAGGTGCTCCGCTTTAGTTCTTTTTGTTTCTGAACTTGTTTTTCTTTCTCTCTCCTTTCTCCATAGTAATCGTTTTATGGGTAAAAAAGTTGCGAAAATAAATATAAAACCATTGTAAACACCTAAAGAAAAGATACCTGCCTGAAGACTTGTATTTTCAGTTAGCTTTATAAAATGGGGATTTAAAGGAATTTCTATCTAAAATAACGAATTTAATATTAAAATTGATTTTGCTAGAGGAGATAAAAATGTTATTCCAAAATGGTAAGTTATTAGTTCGTAAATTAGAATTGAAGGATAACTATTTATTGGCTAAATGGCTTTCTGACCCTTTAGTTCTTGAATATTATGAAGGAAGAGACAATCCTTTTGATTTAGAAAGGTAAATAAGAAATTTTATCAGTGTAAAAACGGTGTAATCGGATGTATTGTAGAGTTTGAAAATATTGAAATTGGATATACCCAATATTATCAATTGGATAATGAGACAAGAAATTTGTATGGGTATGTAGATGTTCCTGATATTATATATGGAATTGATCAATTTATAGGAGAAATCGAATATTGGAATAGGGGTATTGGAACCCTTCTTGTTAAATCAATGGTAGAGTTTTTAGTTGAACAGAAACAAGCAGATAGAGTGGTTATGGATCCTCAAACATCGAATAAGAGAGCAATTCGATGTTATGAAAAGTGTGGTTTTGAAAGGGTCAAACTTTTGCCCAAAAATGAACTTCATGAAGGAGAATATCGAGATTGTTGGTTGATTGAGTATATAAAATAAATTTTGGCATAAATAATACGTTAAATTTGCTAGATGGGTGCACATACCTTATTAATGTTTTACTTTTATTGAATGAAATTGACTATATTGTCTTAGCAAGTGCACAGATTTTACATTTTGACAATTTTACTAGTTCAGCTACTTCGAGTGCGGTGAGTATTTTCTAGTTGTGTTCACTAACAATAAATATAAGAAAGGTTCTTAAAAATCATTCGTTTGTTTTTGTTGAAATAATCCTTTATTCATTCTCTCTTTGTTTAGAGAAAATGAATAGAGGTTGAGAAAAATCAAATTACTTCACTATCTGTACGTACAATTTTTATAAAAACGCTGATTTTTTCTATTTTTCTTGTATAATTAAGAGAAATACAAAATATGAACGTACAAGTGAGTGAAGACCATGACAATAAAGTACAAGCAGATAAAAGAAGAGATAAAATCTTGGATTCTAGAGGGAATCATTCAGCCTGATGAGAAGATCCAGTCAGAACACGAACTGGCTGAATCTTTCGGAGTCAGCCGACATACAATTAGACAGGCTCTGAGTGAACTTGTTCATGAAGAGTGGTTGTACAGACAACAAGGAAGGGGGACATTTTGTAAGAACCAAAGCAAGAGAAATCTTAAACAAATTGATCGGACCATTGGCATTATTACGACATCGATTTCCGATTATATTTTTCCATCCATCATTCGAGGAATAGAATCCTATTTAAGTGAAAAAGGGTATAACTTGATATTGGCAAGTACAAATCATGATATTAGCAGAGAGCGTAAATGTCTCGAAAATATGCTCGGAAAAAAACTTGATGGGCTCATTGTAGAACCGACGAAAAGTGCACTTTATAATCCAAATCTGAATACGTACTTAAGTATTGAAAAAAACCATATCCCCTATGTGATGATTAATGCATTTTATTCGGAGCTTCAACCAGCAAGTATTACTGTTGATGATGAGCTTGGAGGATTCAAGGCAGGAGAGCATCTTCTTCGGTTAGGTCATCGGAGAATTGGGGGAATTTTCAAGATCGATGACAAGCAGGGTGTCAATCGGATGAAAGGATTTATGAGAGCGTTGCGGGAACATAATATCTCGATTTTGCCAGGTACGATGATTACTTTTCATACTGAGGATAGGCATACGAAACCGATTCAAGAGGTACAAAAATTATTAAAAGAGGCGAATCCTCCCACAGCTTTTTTCTGTTACAATGATGAGATTGCCCTCATGATTTTAAATGTTCTCCGTGATATGCAACTGAAGGTACCTGAAGATATTTCAATTGTAGGGTTTGATGATTCTCAACTTGCGGTAGCTTCAGAGGTGAAATTCACTACCTTAACCCATCCTCAAACAGAAATGGGATTGCTTGCAGCAAAAATGATTGTAGATGCCCTTGAAGAAGGGAAAGAATTATCGGTGAATGATCAAGTGGTCTATGAACCGGAGCTAGTTATTCGGAATTCTACAAAAGATATAAATAAAAACTGACTTTTTTTTAAGAAAAGGTCAGTTTTTTTTGCTTTAACATGTACGTACATTATGAGAAAAAAATACAAATTTTAGTGATATATTCGAAAAATAGTTGTCAACTTGTACGTACATATATATAATAGGTTTATAGTTATCTTTTTCCAAAAGGAGTGAGTGCAATGCTCAAGCAATTAAAGGAAGAAGTTCTTGCAGCAAACTTAGATTTACCACGGTATCAATTGGTAGCGTTTACATGGGGGAACGTGAGTGGAGTGAACCGGGAACAAGAGCTGATGGTCATTAAGCCGAGCGGTGTACCTTACAATAAGTTAAAAGTAAATGATATGGTCGTTGTTCGTTTAAACGATGGGGAAGTGGTCGAAGGGGATTTACGACCATCATCAGATACTCCGACTCATTTAGTTTTATACCGAACTTTCTCTGAGATAGGTGGGATTGTCCACACACATTCCGCGAATGCGACTAGTTGGGCGCAGGCTGGCAAGGGAATCCCTGTGTTGGGAACGACTCATGCTGACTATTTTTATGGGGAAGTACCGTGTACAAGAGAATTGTCTGAGAAGGAAATTATTGGGAATTATGAGATTGAGACGGGTCAAGTAATTGTAGAAACGTTTAAAAATCGAGGGTTAAAGCCGTTATCTATTCCGGGGGTTCTTGTCCATGGCCATGCTCCTTTTGTTTGGGGGAAAGATGCTGACAATGCCGTTCATAACGCTGTCGTACTTGAAGAAGTAGCCAAAATAGCAACGCATACCTATCTTCTAAATAAAGATTTAAAACCAATCGATCAAAGATTACTAGATAGGCATTTTCTTAGAAAGCATGGTGTGAATGCTTATTATGGTCAAAAATAACAGATAGCAAGGGTGAAGCTAATGGAAAGAAAATATGTAATTGGCATTGACTACGGTACAGAGTCGGGGCGTGCTGTGCTGGTGGATTTATCAGATGGTACTGAGGTAGCGGAGCATGTGACTCCTTACGCCCACGGGGTTATCGACAAAAATCTTCCGGGAACTGGAGAGGAATTAGAACATGATTGGGCTCTTCAACATCCAAATGATTATATTGACGTTCTCATACGATCTGTCCCAGAAATTATGAATTTATCCGGAGTAAGTTCACAACAAATCGTCGGGATAGGCATCGATTTTACGGCATGTACAATGCTGCCGGTTGATGAAAACGGTACCCCTCTTTGTCTTTTGGAAGAGTTTGCAGGAAAACCGCACAGCTGGGTAAAGCTATGGAAACACCATGCTGCCCAAAGCGAAGCGAACCGATTAAATGAGATTGCCGGGCAGCGGGGAGAAAAGTTTCTTAAACGATACGGAGGGAAAATTTCCTCTGAGTGGATGATCGCAAAGGTCTGGCAAATTCTAAATGAAGCACCGGATATCTATAAACGGACGGATTTGTTCTTAGAGGCAACGGACTGGGTAGTTTATAAAATGACCGGAAATATCAAGAGAAATAGCTGTACAGCTGGGTATAAATCGATTTGGCACAAAAGAGAGGGCTATCCAGCGAATGATTTTTTTAAGGAATTAGATCCTCGATTAGAGTATTTAACAGAAACTAAACTTCGAGGTGAAATTGTACCGCTTGGATCAAGGGCGGGAACTTTATCAGAGGAAATGGCATTTTCTATGGGATTAATCCCTGGAATAGCTGTTGCTGTTGGAAATGTTGATGCCCATGCGGCAGTACCTGCTGTCGGAGTTGTCACTCCGGGAAAAATGGTTATGGTTATGGGTACGTCGATTTGCCATATGCTCCTTGGTGAAGAAGAAAAAGAAGTAGAGGGAATGTGCGGGGTTGTAGAAGACGGTATTATTCCTGGTTATCTAGGATATGAAGCCGGTCAATCCGCTGTAGGTGATATTTTTGCCTGGTATGTGGATCAAGGGGTTCCTGTTTATACAAAGGAAGCGGCTGAACGAGCAGGGATGAATATTCATGAATGGCTGGAGAAACAGGCAGCAACATATATGCCAGGTGAAACGGGATTACTGGCTTTAGATTGGTGGAATGGAAACCGTTCGGTTCTTGTTGATACAGATTTAACAGGCATACTTTTGGGAATGAGCTTATTAACCAAGCCGGAGGAGATCTACCGGTCTTTGCTTGAGGCAACTGCATTCGGCACACGCAAAATTGTTGACGCTTTCAATCAGCATGGCGTTCCTGTATATGAGCTCTATGCCTGCGGAGGTTTACCACAAAAAAATAGGCTTCTTATGCAAATTTATGCAGATGTCACAAATCTTGAAATAAAGGTGGCTGCCTCTCGCCAAACACCTGCCTTAGGTGCTGCAGTGTTTGCAGCAGTTGCAGCAGGCAGGGAAAATGGCGGCTATGATTCCATCGTTGATGCGGCAAACAAGATGGGCCGTGTTCGTGAAGAGTCCTTTAAGCCAATTCCTGAAAATGTGGAAATTTACGAGAAACTTTATAAAGAGTATTCGGCGTTGCACGATTACTTTGGCCGAGGAGACAATGATGTAATGAAACGCTTAAAAGCGATTAGAGAGGAAGTCGTCTACCAGAAAATGAAAGTGAAAAATTAATTGGGGGAGGCAACGTTGTGCGTGGATTAGAACAGTATGAATTTTGGTTTGTTACAGGAAGTCAGCATTTATATGGAGCAGAATCTTTATTAGAGGTTGAGGATCATGCAAAACAAATGATTGCCGGATTAAATGATTCATCTCTGTCCTTTAAAATCGTCTTTAAACCGGTTTTAACTACACCAGAGGGCATTCACAAGTTTATGTTTGAAGCAAACTCAAATCCAAATTGTGCAGGGATTATTGCTTGGATGCACACTTTTTCCCCTGCAAAAATGTGGATAGCCGGTTTAGCATCGCTACAAAAGCCAATGCTTCACCTGCATACTCAGTTTAACCAAGATATTCCGTGGAGCCAAATTGATATGGATTTCATGAATTTAAATCAATCAGCGCACGGGGATCGTGAATTTGGCTTCATGACAACTCGAATGGGAGTACCACGAAAAGTGGTGGTAGGTTATTGGAATCATTCATCTGTAAGAGACAAATTAGAGAAGTGGATGTATACTGCCGTAGCATTTGTTGAAGGGAAACAATTAAAGGTTGCTCGCTTCGGAGATAACATGCGGCAAGTAGCTGTCACAGAAGGTGATAAGGTTGAGGCGCAAATTCAATTTGGATGGTCGACCAATGGGTACGGTGTAGGGGATTTAGTTTCCATGGTTAATGATATTTCAGAATCCGCCGTTTCAGAATTGCTAGATGAATACGATGAATTATACGATATCATACCTGAAGGAAGACGGGGAGGACAGGTTAGGGATGCTATTCGTGAACAGGCAAGAATTGAACTCGGTTTAACTGCCTTTTTAGAAGAAGGAAATTTTGGAGCATTTACTACTTCCTTTGAGGATCTTCATGGACTGAAGCAGCTACCTGGCTTAGCCGTCCAGCGTTTAATGGCAAAAGGCTACGGTTTTGGCGGAGAAGGGGATTGGAAAACAGCAGCAATGACTAGAGTCTTGAAAATTATGGCGGCAGGGAAAGAAACCTCTTTTATGGAAGATTACACCTATCATTTTGAACGAGGGAATGAGCTTGTCTTAGGTTCTCACATGCTGGAAATATGTCCATCTGTTGCGGCTAATAAGCCAAGGATAGAGGTTCATCCACTAGCAATTGGCGGAAAAGAAGATCCTGCACGTCTTGTGTTTGATGGAGTTGAAGGTCCGGCAATTAACGCTTCTTTAATTGACTTAGGAAATCGCTTCCGTCTGATTATTAATGAGGTAGAAGCAGTGAAGGCGCCGAAGGAGATGCCTAAATTACCAGTTGCAAGAGTACTATGGAAGCCATATCCTTCTTTAAGTGAATCTGCAGCCGCATGGATATACGCGGGTGGTGCCCATCATACAGTATTCTCGACTCAAATTACAACGGAACAACTCGTTGATTGGGCGGAAATGGCTGGAATAGAGTATGTCATTATTAACAAAGAGACAAAGCTGGTTTCATTTAAGCAGGATTTGAAAATCCGTGATTTAGCTTTCAAACTATCAAATTAAGAAAATTTTAAATATTTAAAATTTAACTATTGCAAAAATTGGTAATAATATCCTATAATATTTGTACGTACAATTGTGTTTTGGATGTAAGGAATCCGATGTTATAACGTTGTTATTGTACGTACATCTAATTTTTCATATTAAAATGAAAGCGTATTCTAATGGTTGTTCTTGGACGTACACCTTTAATCGGGTTGTATGTATAAAAAAAGAAATGAAAGTGAGGTACTTCAATGAAAAAGGTTCTAGGATTTTTGTTGCTCTTCACTCTTGTCTTTACACTTGCTGCTTGTTCTGGTAGCAGTGAGTCAAGTGGTGGAGATGGAGACAAAGGGTTTGTAGGAATTGCCATGCCAACGAAATCATCTGAAAGATGGATAAATGATGGAAACTACATGAAAGAGGAGTTTGAAAAATTAGGCTATAAAGTGGACTTACAGTATGCAGAGGATGTCGTGGAAAATCAAGTTTCTCAAATTGAAAACATGATTACAAAAGGCGTCAATATTCTTGTTATCGCTTCCATTGACGGCGAAGCATTAACCGATGTCCTGGAGAAAGCAGCAGCGCAAGATATTAAGGTTATCGCCTACGATCGTTTAATTAAAAAATCAGAGCATGTAAGCTATTACGCAACTTTTGATAATTTTAAAGTTGGGGTTCAGCAAGGCTCTTATATCGAAGAGAAATTGGGATTAAAAGATGGGAAAGGTCCATTTAACATCGAATTGTTTGCAGGATCACCTGATGATAATAATGCATACTTCTTCTTTGATGGTGCTATGTCAATACTACAACCATATATAGATTCTGGTAAATTAGTTGTGCAAAGTGGTCAAACTGATTTTGAGCAAGTGGCTACTTTACGTTGGGATGGAGCAACAGCCCAAGCTCGAATGGATAATCTATTAAGCTCAAATTATACAACTGAAAATGTAGATGCCGTTTTATCACCATATGATGGGATTAGCATAGGTATTCTTTCGTCTTTAAAAGGTGTTGGCTATGGTTCAGCTGATAAACCAATTCCAATTGTTACTGGACAGGACGCTGAACTAGCTTCTATTAAATCAATCATTGCTGGTGAGCAGACACAAACCGTATTTAAAGATACGCGTGAATTGGCAAAAAAGGCTGTTGAAATGGCTGAAGCAGTGTTAAAAGGAGAAGAAGCGGAAGTGAATGATACTGAGACTTATGATAATGAGGTAAAAGTTGTCCCTTCTTATCTATTAGAACCAGTGTCAGTTGACATTACAAATTATGAATCAGTCTTAGTTGACAGCGGTTACTATACGGCGGACCAGCTTCAGTAATTTTTAAAGCCGATGAAATGATTTAGTGGTTGTTCCTAAAACAATCACTAAATTATTTCATACATTTTGAAGGCGAGGTGAGTGTATGTCGAAATTTATTTTAGAAATGATTGGAATTACAAAGGAATTTCCAGGGGTAAAAGCGCTTGATAATGTCAATTTACAAGTGAAAGAGGGAGAAATCCATGCTTTATGCGGGGAGAATGGAGCTGGTAAATCAACGCTTATGAAGGTGCTGAGCGGAGTATATCCGTATGGTTCCTACTCAGGGGATATTCTTTTTAAAGGAAACACTTGTCAATTCAAGGATATTAAACAAAGTGAAAAATTAGGAATTGTGATTATCCATCAAGAGCTCGCGTTAATTCCTGAGCTTTCGATTGCAGAAAATATTTTTCTTGGAAATGAACAATCGAGAAGAGGGATTATTAACTGGAATGAAACGACAGTCAAAACAAAAAAGCTATTGAAAACGGTAGGGTTAGCAGAATCGCCATCTACGTTAATAACAAATATTGGAGTTGGAAAACAGCAGTTAGTGGAAATTGCGAAGGCTCTATCAAAAGAGGTTAAGCTTCTAATACTAGATGAGCCTACTGCTGCGTTAAATGAAGATGATAGTGAAAACCTGCTTAATCTTTTATTACATTTAAAGAAGCAAGGGATTACGTCCATTATCATTTCTCATAAACTTAATGAAATTTCTAAAGTGGCGGACGCCATTACGATTCTACGTGATGGTCAAACGATTGAAACCATTGATGTAATTGATGGAGGTATATCTGAGGATCGAATCATTAAAGGAATGGTTGGACGTGATTTAACAAATCGCTATCCAGAAAGGGTATCGAATATTGGAGAAGTTATTTTTGCAGTGGAAAATTGGAATGTGTATCATCCCCTTCATAGTGAACGGAAAATTATTGATCAAGTTAATTTAACGATAAAAAAAGGAGAAGTTGTAGGGATTGCTGGTTTGATGGGTGCGGGAAGAACAGAACTGGCGATGAGTATTTTTGGTAAATCTTATGGACAAAAAATAAGCGGACGCCTATTTAAACATGGGAAAGAGCTTGATATAAAGAATATTCCAGATGCGATTAACAATGGTTTAGCCTATGTCACTGAAGATCGCAAACAATATGGCTTAATTCTTATTGATGATATTAAAACGAACATCACTTTATCCAACTTAGAAAAAATTTCGAAAACAAAAGTCGTGAATCAACATAAAGAAGTGATCGAAGCTGAAAGCTTTCGCCAAAAAATGAATATTAAAACGCCAAGTGTTTTTCAGAAAACGGGTAATTTAAGCGGAGGAAACCAGCAAAAGGTTGTCTTAAGTAAATGGATTTTCTCAGACCCGGATATCCTCATTTTGGATGAACCAACAAGAGGAATTGACGTTGGGGCAAAATACGAGATTTATACCATCATCAACCAACTGGCCAATGAAGATAAAGGGGTACTGCTGATCTCATCTGAGCTCCCGGAAATATTAGGGATGTGCGACCGAATATACGTTATGAGTGAGGGAAGAATCACAGGAGAATTATTGAAAGATGATGCCACTCAAGAAAATATCATGAAATATATGACATATGAAAGGGGGCAATACCATGAGCATGAAGCCGCAAATTCAAAATGACGTTAGTCTGGAAAATAAATCGACAACTTCCATACTTCAAGTATTGAAAAGCAATATGCGCCAATACGGGATGTTTTTTGCCCTGGTCTTAATTATCCTCTTATTCCAACTATTAACCGAAGGAATACTGCTTAAACCGTTAAATATTACGAATATTATTTTGCAGAACAGTTATATTTTAGTGTTAGCTATTGGAATGGTACTTGTTATTATTACAGGACATATTGATTTATCGGTAGGGTCAATTGCTGCATTTGTAGGAGCGATATCAGGTATCTTGATTATTAACCATAACATCCCAACCATTTTGGCGATACTTATTTGTTTAATCATTGGTGCAGTGATTGGTGCATGGCAAGGCTTTTGGATAGCGTATGTGAAAATCCCAGCCTTCATTGTTACCTTAGCAGGCATGCTTTTGTTTAGAGGAGCAACGATGCTTGTCTTAGATGGCCAATCGATTGCCCCTTATCCAAAATCCTTCCAGGGCATAAGCTCAGGATTTATTCCTGATCCTATAGGAAACGGTGGGCTACATATTTTAACAATTTTACTCGGGCTTGTTTTTTCTATTATTTATATTCTAATGGAACAAAGAAACAGAAAAAACCAACTTCGTTATGACTTTGAGGTTTCCTCCAATGGCCTATACATTGGAAAATTGGTAGGTATTGTCGCTCTCATTAATATATTCACGTACGTATTAGCGACATATGAAGGAATTCCAACGATTTTAATCATCCTATTTACATTAATTCTTTTATACACTTTTGTAATGAAGAAGACAGTCATGGGCAGACATGTTTATGCGATAGGAGGAAATGAAAAAGCTGCGAGTCTTACAGGGGTAAAAACAAAGAAAGTCACCTTCCTGGTGTTTGTCAATATGGGAGTATTGTCAGCTCTCTCGGGGATAATCTTTGCAGCGCGGCTAAATGCAGCAACTCCTAAAGCCGGTAACCTTTTCGAACTGGATGCAATTGCTGCATGTTTTATCGGTGGGGCAAGCGCATACGGTGGGATCGGAACGGTCGGCGGAGCGATTGTCGGTGGTCTTGTTATGGGAGTTATGAATAACGGTATGTCACTCATGGGGCTCGGTATTGATTGGCAGCAAGGAATTAAAGGGCTTGTTCTGTTATTAGCGGTTGCATTTGATATATATAATAAGAATAAGGCTTCTTAAAAAATGGAGAAAATAACTATTATTTTGTGCAAGACTAGTTCATAGATATAGACAAATATTTTGTATGCATTAAATCGAGAAATAGAATTTGGAGGGAAGATCGAAGCTTTATTGTCCAAATGTATTTTTTTGTAAAATTTTTCTATATGAAATATCCTTTATTAATGGGTTTTTAGGGGTTGCCACCTGACTTATCCATGATAAAGGATTTTTTTTTGTCTCAAATAATAAAGATTACATTTTGGTATTTAAATGTATGCCAGTAAATGATTTTATCTCAGTTTCCATTTATCCAGAAACTAAAGAGAAATACTCTTCTACCGTTAACTCAAGCTGAAAGCAGTTAGGGATGATTGATTATTTCGTGCCGATTCCTTTTTTTGTTTAGAAAAAATCCTTGTTGAAAGCGTTGACATCGAAATGAAAAAGAATTATATTTTAATTGGAACAAAGTTCCGGAACAAAGTTCCAAAATAAAGTTACGATCGAAACCAAATAAATTTAAAGGGTGATCTGATGAATGTTTATATAACGGATTGCGATCATGATTCTATTGAGATTGAAAAAGAGGTTTTGAAACCGATTACAAGTGATGTAATGTGGTTCAATTGTTCCACCGAAGAAGAGGTTATTGAACAATGTAAAGAGGCAGAAGGTGTAATTGTCCAATATGCTCCGTTTACAAGAAGAGTTTTCGAGCATTTACCAAACTTAAAAGTGATATCCCGTTATGGAGTAGGCGTAGATACTATTGATTTAGATGCGGCAAGTGAGTACGGTGTTCAAGTATGTAATGTTCCTGATTATGGAGTTAATGAGGTTTCCGACCATGCATTTGCGTTAATGATGGCCCTAGCACGGAAGATTCCTCAAATGAGTCGAAATGTAAAGAACAATGAATGGGATTACAAAAAAGCTATTCCATTATATCGACTTCAAGAGCAAACTGTTGGTGTTATTGGTTTAGGGAGAATCGGCAACTGCTTAGCAGAGAAGGTGCATGGACTTGGCATGAATGTGATTGGTTACGATCATACGAGAAGTCGGAAATATTTCCCTTCTTTCGTAAAGTCAGTAACTTTAGAGGAAATGCTAGCAACAGCAGATATCATTTCAATCCATATTCCGTTAACAATAGAAACAAGAAATTTAATAGGTAGGGAAGAGTTTCAGTTGATGAAGGAAACCGCCTATATAGTTAACACTGCACGTGGCGGAATTATTGATGAAAAAGCCCTTTTAGAAGCTTTAGAACAACGGCAAATAGCTGGTGCTGCTCTTGATGTATTTGAAACGGAACCACCAATTAATTCAGAATTATTTAAGTTTGATAATTTTATAGCTACACCTCATATTGCGTGGTACTCAATAGAGGCTGGTCAAGAATTAAAACGGAAGGCAGCCGAAGAGGTTCTAAGAGTGTTAACAAACAAAAAGCCAGAATATCCGGTAAATAAGGTTTTTTCAGAAAATGTAAAGGGATGAAAATATGTCATATCAAACTATGAAAAGCATCGTTTATCAAGGACCTCAACAAATCAGTGTGAAAAATGTTCCAATCCCTGTTCCAAACTCAGATGAAGTATTAATAAAAGTAAGTCATGCCGGAATTTGCGGTTCTGATTTAAATATTTATACAGGTTCTCACCCGAGGGCCACACCTCCGTTAATCCTTGGGCATGAATTTTCTGGAACGATCGTTCAAGGAAACGGCCATTTTCAAGAAGGTCAACATGTTACAGTCTATCCCCTTATTTCATGTGGAGAATGTTTTACTTGTAAGAGTAGCCATAGTTATGTTTGTGAACATTTAGGATTGTATGGGATTGATGCAGCTGGAGGGATGGCTGAATATGTAAAGGTGCCTGCGGATGTAGTCATTCCAATTCCAGAAAACGTATCTTTTAAAACGGCCGCATTTATTGAACCGTTAGCTGTTACTGTACATGCTGTAAAACGCGCTAATGCTAAAAGAGGAGATACAGCTGTCATTTTTGGAGCTGGAACAATCGGTTTAAATTTAGCTGCAGTTCTAAAATTATCGGGCATAGAGAGAATCATGGTAGCAGAAACGAATCCCTACCGACTACAGGTCGTAAAAAGTCTTGGGTTTGTGGCTATTGACTCCAATCATGATGATGTCATTCAGGTTGTTAAAGATTTTACTGAAGGGGTGGGAGCAGATCTTGTCTTCGACTGTGCAGCTCATCCATCTGTCGCGGCCTTATTAACTAAGGTTGTCCGTGTGAAAGGAACGATTGAAATTGTTGGGTCATATAGAAGACCAGCAGAATTCCACCTCCTTGATATTGAATTTAAAGAACTTGATATAGTAGGAACCCGTGTGTATGAAAAGGAAGACTTTAAAAAAGCAGTGACGCTAATCAATTCTGATTTTCCTTTTGATAAATTGATAACTCATGTATTTCCTATTGAACAGGCTCAAAAAGGCTTTGACATACTACTTTCTGGAGGTGATGCAATTAAGGTAATGTTCAGTTTTGATGATTAAGGAGGTCTATTTATGATATTGGATGTATTAACGATTGGGGAAACAATGGGCCTATTTATGCCAAGTGATTTTGAGCAAAAGCTAAAAACGCAAACGATCGTTACAAAAAGTATAGGTGGATCGGAAACGAATGTGGCGATTGGAATTTCACGTTTGGGGAGAAAGTCTGGTTGGTTCAGCTTATTAGGAAAAGACCCTTTTGGTGACGAGATTTTATACAGGTTAAGGGCTGAAGGCGTTGATACCTCAGCTGTCCGTCAAACGGATGGGAGAACGGGATTAATGCTGAAGGAGAAGTCACTAACAGGCGACCCGAGAGTATTTTATTATCGGGAAAATTCAGCAGCAACGCACATGAATCCAGAAGATTTGCCAATTGAATTAATTAAAACATCACGTATTCTTCATATCACCGGTATTACCCCCGCATTAAGTAAAAATTGTCAAGAAACAATTGAAACAGCAGTTGACATAGCCAAAGAAAATGGGGTGAAAGTCAGTTTTGATCCGAATATTAGAATGAAGCTGTGGGACGTTGAAACAATGAGGGAAGTGCTGCTTCCTTTAGCGAAAAAGTCAGACCTATTTTTTCCCGGATTAAATGAGGCTCATCTATTGTTAAATAATTCAAATTTAACACCTGATGAATGTATCCAATGTTTTCTGGACTGGGGCATCCCAGAAGTTATTTTGAAGCTAGGGGCAAAGGGAGCAATTTCCGCCACCTCAACTGAAAAATTTGAAGCTGAAAGCTTTCCAGTTATTGAGGTCGATTCTGTTGGGGCTGGTGATGGCTTCTGTGCAGGCTATTTAGTTGGCTACTTAAATCAATTATCCATATCTGAAAGAACTGAACTCGCCAATGCAGTTGGTGCAATCGTAGTAGGTAGAAAAGGTGATTATGAGGGATTGCCGACAATGGATGAGGTAGAGGAGTTTCTAGGTAAAATAAAAATTGTCACACGATAGGTGAAAAAAATGGAGAAGAGAATTGCCCTTTATCAAAAAATCAAAAGGGAAAAATTAATCGCAGTTATAAGGACTGATTCAAAAGAAGACGCTCGAAAAATAATAGATGCTGCTGTTGAAGGCGGTATAAACATTATTGAAATAACCATGACCATCCCAGGTGCAATGGATTTAATTAAAGAAGTAAAGAATCACTACAAAGATACTGTATGTGTAGGAGCAGGAACAGTTTTAAGCTCAGAAGCAGCTCAAAATGTCATAGATGCAGGAAGTGAATTTGTTGTAACCCCTCATTTTGATGAGGAAATTATTAAACTTTGTCATTTATGTCAAGTGTTTGTCATCCCAGGAACAATTGTCCTAAAGGATATGGTTCAAGCTTTAAAATTAGGGTGCACTCTCATTAAATTATTCCCTGCAAATTTATTAGGAGTCAATGCAATCAGAAGCTTTAAAGGTCCATTACCTGATGTTGAAATTATACCAACAGGTGGTGTTAATCTCGAAACCATCAAGGATTGGCTTGATGGTGGGGCGATCGGTGTTGGTATTGGCAACGACCTATCAAAAAAAGCATTGCAAACAAATGACTTTTCATACGTTACAAAATACGCGCAACAATTGGTAAATAAAATCTTAGACTGGGAGAGGGAAAAGGAATGAAACTATTTGATTTAACAGGGAAATTGGCCATTGTTACTGGAGCAAGTCAAGGCCTTGGTAAAGGAATTGCCACAGGGCTTGCAACAGCTGGAGCAGATATTATTATTATTGACCGAAAAAAAAATGAAGATACGGTTAAGGATATTCAAGAATTAGGGGTTAAGTGTGAGGCAATTGAATTTGATCTTGACATGATTGAAAAATATGATGAGTTGGTAAAAAATATCCATCGGAAATATGGCCATATTGACATTTTAGTTAACAATGCTGGTGTCCAAAAGAGACACCCAGCAGTTGAGTTTCCGCAAGAAGATTGGGATTTTGTTATTCGAATTAATATGAATGCAGTTTTTTTCCTATGTCAATCGGTTGGTAAAGTGATGCTGCAACAAGGAAGCGGGAAAGTGATTAACATGGCCTCACTACTGTCCTTTCAAGGCGGTTATACCATTCCTGCCTATACTGCTAGTAAATCAGCAGTGATGGGATTCACCAAAGCGCTTGCTAATGAATGGGCGGTTCAAGGTGTAAATGTGAACTGTATTGCTCCGGGATATATGGAAACAGCAATGAATACGGCCATTATAGATGATGAGTCAAGAAATCGTCAAATTTCAGAAAGAATACCAGCAGGCCGTTGGGGAACACCAGAAGATTTAGCTGGAGCAGCTGTGTTCTTGGCATCATCAGCATCAGACTATGTTAACGGTCACACATTAGTTGTAGATGGTGGCTGGCTGGGACGTTAAATTTTCTTCAAATGAAATACCATACTGATTTCTCGGTAGCATCTAAAGAAAATCAATAATAGCGGAAATATAGTTTTCCGTAATGAAAGGAAGAGTTGGATTGGAAACACGTTATACACATAGTCCAGAAGATATTCGCCATTATTCGACCGAACAGCTGCGCAGAGAGTTTCTTGTTGAAACAATATTTGTTCCAGGTGAAGTGAAACTTACTTACACTCATAATGATCGTATGATATTCGGCGGTGTTATGCCAAAGAATGAAGCATTATCAATTGAACTTTCTTCTGAATTGGGTGTTTCATACTTTTTGGAACGCCGTGAACTGGGAGTCATTAATATTGGTGGCCCTGGTTCAATAATCATTGAAGGAACTGAAGAACAAATGAATAAGCAGGATGGATATTACATTGGGAAAGAAACTAAAGAATTAGCATTTAAGTCTGATAACCCAGATCATCCGGCTAAATTTTATATCGTGTCTACCCCTGCACATCATAAATACCCTAATGTAAAAATCAGTATTAATAAGATTACACCCAGATTAGCTGGGGAACCGGAAACATTGAATCAGCGGAGAATTTACCAATATATCCATCCGAATATCTGTGAGAGCTGTCAGCTTCAAATGGGATACACCATTTTATCTCAAGGAAGCTCCTGGAATACAATGCCCTGCCATACCCATGAGAGAAGAATGGAAACCTATCTGTATTTTGATATGGAAGAGGATATGAGGGTTTTTCATCTAATGGGGATTCCCGATGAAACGAAACATCTAGTTGTAGCTAATGAACAAGCATGTATTTCACCAAGCTGGTCCATACATTCAGGTGTTGGAACAAAGGATTATTCCTTCATCTGGGCGATGTGCGGTGAGAATATTACTTATGATGATATGGATCATGTGCCAATGGACAAATTAAGATAACAGACAAGATATCACAGGCCATGTTTATGCTTCTAGATTGGTAGAAAAATAGATATAACAAGTGCTCTATTCTGATTTCAGGTTTAGTAGAATTTTAGTTTAGCTGAAATCTCAATCATTAAAATTAAAATACTTTTTAAATCATGAATAAATCCATCGAAAAAGGAGCAAAAAAAATGACAAAGTCTATCCAAAAACTATTAGCAGTTTTCGCCACTTTATTAATGGTCTTTTCACTTGCGGCTTGTGGTAGTAGTGACAAGACAGGCACAAGTGAAGGTGATAGCAAGGGAGAAACACAGGTCTTAAAAATTGCTTTTAACCAAACAGAACAACATCCGCAATATAAGGCAATGGTAGAATTCGGCAAGTCCTTTGAAGAAAAAACGAATGGTAAATATAAAGTAGAGATTTTTCCAAATGAATTGTTGGGTGCTCAACGTGAAACGGTTGAACTCGTTCAATCAGGAACAATTGCTATGTCCATCGTTGCAGGTCCATTAATGGAAAATTTAAACCCTGATTTCGCAGTATTTAACTTACCTTATATTTTCAACTCATTAGATCACCAAATGAGCATTATTAATAATCCTGATATTGTAAGCGATTTATACGCCTCGCTTGAGAAAGAGCGTATTACAGTTGCTGCTGCATTACATGGTGGAGTTCGTAACGTATATAACAGCGAAAAACCAATTCAAACACCAGAGGATTTAAAAGGGATGAAGATTCGTATTATGGAAAGCGATACCAACGTCCAAATGATGGAGCGAATGGGTGGTACTGGAACGCCAATGGGGCAAGGTGAAGTTTATACAGCTATCCAATCTGGTGTGTTAGAAGGCGGAGAAAATAACGAGTTAGTTTTTAATGATTTAAAACACGTGGAAATCGCTCCATACTATAGCTATACACAGCATTTAATGATTCCGGACTATTTGATCATTAATGCAGAGCTATTAGCTGGAATGTCAGAAGAGGATCAAAAGGTATTTAAAGAGGAACTTTCTAAAGCGGTTGATTCCGAGGTAGAAATGTTTAATAAAGAAGTAGAACGAGCAAAAGCTGAGGCTGAGGCTGCAGGCGCCAAATTCAATGAGGTAGATCTGAAAGCATTCCAACAAGCAGTACAACCTTTAATTGATGAAAAAACAAGTGCTAATGAAAATACAAAGAAGTTATATGAAAAGATTGTTGAAAATGCTCAATAATTAATAAAACAGATTGGGCTATCCATGGAGATATTTGAATTGTACATTTATGCAAAGTTGATGAGCAGCTTGCAGCAACAGAATATTTATTTTCATAGGATAGTCTTTTCCATTCACGAACTTGATGAGGTGATTTTTGTGGAAACTGCAAAAAAGTGGATTGATATTGTCCTGGGGAGGATTTGTGTAGCTCTATTCACTTTACTAGTGATTCTAGTTTCGTGGCAGGTTATTACACGGTTAATATTACATAATCCGAGCCTTATTACAGAAGACTTGGCTAAATACTCGTTTGTCTGGCTAGTATTGTTCGGCGGTGCCCTTGTTTTTGGAGAAAGAGGACATTTGGCTGTTGTCATTGTGAAAGAAAAATTACCTAGAAAGCTAAGAATAGGTGCGGAAATATTAATTGAATTAGTCACTGCTTTCTTCGCCATTACGGTCCTCACTATTGGTGGAATGCTTGCTACAGAAATTGCATGGAATCAGCTCTCTGCAGCTCTACAAATACCTATTGGTTATATGTATATCGCCATGCCGATCAGCAGCTTCTTCATCCTGTTTTATTGTGTATACAATATTTATGATGTAATCAAAAAAAGAAATAATATTGAGTTACTTAATTAATCCTATTATTGGTTAGGAGGAAACATAATGGCAACAGCCGCATCTGTTGGATTGGCTTTATTAATTACATTAGCGGTGTTCCTGGTTTTAGGTGCCCCAATTGCTGTAGGAGTTGGACTTTCATCAATCGTCGGAATGTTCATGATTCTACCTTTAGAACAGGGGCTACTCACAGCAGGCCAAAGAATGTTTACGGGGATGAATTCCTTTTCATTACTGGCCATTCCATTCTTTGTCTTAGCAGGTGTGATCATGAATAACGGGGGTATAGCCCAAAGGTTGATAAATTGTGCAAAGGTGTTATCGGGGAGATTGCCAGGTTCTTTAGCACATACAAATATTGTGGCCAATATGCTTTTCGGTTCAATTAGCGGATCAGCGGTAGCTGCTGCCGCGGCAATGGGAAGTACAATGACAGACCAACAAGAAAAGGCTGGCTATAAAAGGGAATTCAGTGCAGCTGTCAACATTGCATCAGCACCTACAGGTATGCTTATCCCACCTAGTAACTTGATGATTGTTTATTCCCTTGCAAGTGGTGGAACATCAATTGCTGCGCTTTTTCTAGGAGGTTATCTTCCTGGTGTTATATGGGGTTTAGGTTGTATGATCGTTGCCTTCTTTATAGCTAAAAAGCTTGGCTATAAAAGTGAAGGAAAAATAACTTGGAAAGTGAAATTTCGTTATATTTGGGAGGCAATTCCTAGTCTTTTATTAATTGTAATTGTAATAGGTGGGATTCTCGTAGGATTTTTTACTGCGACTGAAGGTTCTGCAGTGGCGGTTGTTTATTCACTGTTACTTTCCTTTATTTATCGGACTGTAAAGATTAAGGATTTACCACAAATCTTATTGGAGTCGACAAAAATTACCTGTGTTGTATCCTTTCTAATTGGTATTTCATCGATAATGTCATGGGTTATGTCATTTACTAATATTCCTGCTCTTATTGCAGAGCTATTGACATCAGTAACAGATAGCAAAATTATTATTCTATTAATTATTAATGTTCTTTTACTGATTGTAGGTTGTTTTATGGACCCTACACCAGCAGTATTGATATTTGCTCCAATTTTATTGCCTATCGTTACACAGCTAGGAATACATCCGGTTCATTTCGGAATCATAATGGTATTGAACTTAAGCATTGGAACGATTACTCCTCCGGTGGGCCCTGTCTTATTCGTCGGTACAAAGGTCGCTAAATTAAAACTGGAGTCGGTTATTAAACCGTTAATGCCGTTCTTTGCAGTTGTCATAATTGTATTAATAGCAACGACTTATATTCCAGAAATATCTATGTTAATTCCCAAATTAGCCGGTTTAGTAAAATAATAAATCGTTTATTCTCATGAGAAAAGTGAAATAATGGTTATATATTTAATTATGAAATTGAGGAAGAGCCATGATTCTAGGTCTATTCATAATATTGTTACTTGTACTGTTCCTGCCCTTTACCGTGCGAAAAATAGAATCCAATTTAGAGTATTTCTTATTTATAATGGGAATCCTTGCTGCACTAGTAGGAGGCGTATTGAACAAGGAATTAGTACTAAAAGCGTTGGAAGATCCGCTAAAGATTACAGCAGCTGTTTTAATTGCTGGACTATTATTCAAATGGTACCAGAGACAATTTGGAACAATCATTGACTCAATCAGTCATAAAATCCCGTTTCCGCTTTTTATTGCCTTAATGGTCATTATTTTGGGACTGCTCTCCAGTGTCATTACAGCTATTATTGCAGCATTAGTTCTTGTATTAATTGTAGGAAATCTTTCGTTGGCTAGGAAAGATGAAATTCTATTAACAGTATTGGCTTGTTTTTCTATCGGTCTTGGAGCAACATTAACACCGATCGGTGAACCACTTTCTACAATTGTTACGAGTAAAATGGAAGAGGACTTCTTCTATTTATTCGATCTTGTTGGACCACTTGTCATTCCTGGAGTATTTGTTATAGGGTTCTTTACGGCTTTTGTTGTTAAACGTAATGAAGAAATTGGCACAAAAGAGGTTCAGGAATCAGAGTCATATTTGGAAATTTTTATTCGTGCATTGAAAATCTATTTATTCGTATTTGGGTTAACAATGCTTGGAGCGGGTTTTGAACCTTTAATAAATACTTATTTGCTCGATTTAAGTCCAAAGGTCTTATATTGGATAAATATGTTGTCGGCTGTATTAGATAATGCAACTCTTGCAGCAGCTGAAATTAGCCCTGTCATGACGGAGAAAACAGTTGAAGCCATTCTACTTGGCTTACTTGTTAGTGGTGGAATGTTAATCCCAGGAAATATTCCAAATATAATATCAGCAGGTAAATTAAATATATCAAGTAAAGAGTGGGCAAAGGTTGGGGTACCAGTAGGATTGGTCATTCTCGTGATTTATTTTGTTTTATTAGTATTTTTTGGCTTATAATATTGAATAAATTGAGGAATCAATCTTCCTGTTATGTCAGTTTAAAGGAGGGCAAATGGTTGACTGCTAAGAGCAGCTGAATGATGATTGATCCAGGGCCGGGAGCAATCTGATAAGGAATGCTTTAAATGTGAAAATGGATAAAATGAGGATTGACTGGATAAGGGATTCCTATCTCGAAAAAAACAGAAAAGAGTGAGCAAGAGAGTTTGGTCTTCCTTTGGCAAACCTAGTAAGTAAAGGATGGAAAAATTAAAATTTCATAAAGAAGAGACCAAAATATATCAATGATCCGGATTATATTAAAAATAATATCGGGATTATCATACCGATTTATTTATAATATAAAAAATAGCCATGACCAATGAGCATTGGAATATGATAGGTGGGTAATCACTATGAATGAAAAAAATAGTACTTTAGATAACTTGTTAGTAGTTTTAGAAACAATTTCTCTTCATCCTAATGGGATTACACTGACGGAGATTGTTCGACAGACAAATATTCCAAAGACTACAGTACACCGAATTGTTAATACCTTAAAGAATCACGAATTTATTGAAGTAAATGGATTAAACGAATCGTACACGATAGGGATTAAGACATTGGAAATAGGAATAAAAGGCTTAATGGCTACTGATGTGGCAAAGGCCAGTATTCCATTACTACAGGAATTATCAGAAGAGGTTGGAGAAACAACCTTCTTAGCGGTTTATAACAACACTGAAATTATCTATTTATACAAACAGGAGGGTACTAACGCCATTGGAACGACAGCTAAATTAGGAAGTAGACGCCCTGCGTACTGTACGGGACTTGGCAGAGTGATATTAGCCCATCTACCATCAAAAGAAGTGGAGCGTAATCTCAAGGGAAACTTAAAAAAATATACATCTAAGACAATGACAGATCCCCAAGAGATAAAAGAACTATTAAATGAAGTTCGCAGGAAAGGGTATGCTCAAGATAATGAAGAAATAGAAGAAGGACTGACTTGCTTTGCTGCGCCAATTTTTGACCATTTAGGAAATGTTATAGCTGCGGTAAGTATTGCTGGTCCAACGCAGCGAATGGAAGTAAACAAGGAATCCAATATTTCTAACTTACTTCAATCGGCGGAAAAAATATCACAGCGACTGGGTTATTTCAAATAAGGGACTACTTTTGCAATGATTGAAGATTGACCTAATCGGTGCTGGTAATCATCATGAGATTGACTCCAGAATAAAAAATTGAAAGATTTTCAGATTGGAGATATGAAAAAATGATGATTGATACACTAAATAATATTGAGCAGTTAGCCAATATGGGGAGCCATTTTCAAAAAGCTATTCACTTTATTAAAAATACAGATTTATCCCAATTAGAATCTGGTAAATACCCAATTGATGGTGAGAATGTTTTTGCGGTCATATCAGAATATGAAACGAAAGGGTTAGAACAGGGAGCCTGGGAAGCTCATCGGAAATATAGTGATATACAGTGCATAATGGTTGGACAGGAAAAGATGGGGTATTGTAATGTAAATGAAATGGTAATGAAAGAGGACTATAATGAAGAAAATGATATATTCTTCTTAGAAGGGCAGGGTGATTTTTTTACGGTTAAGGAGGGGATGTTTGCCTATTTTGCCCCAGAAGATGCACATATGCCTTGTATATCTGTTAACACCCCTCAAAATGTCAAGAAGCTGGTAGTTAAAGTATTAATAAAAGAGTAGAAGAATGTTCAATAAAGAACAACTCAGTTTCCTGATAGGCTAGTAGATTTTACAAAGAGCGAGAGAAAGTTTTGACGATGAGATTAGATGGATTAAGGTTTGGCAGCAACCTTGAAAAACTCACTCGAAACAAACGCTGGTCTTTTTAATTTGGCGAATGTTTAGTTGGTCAAGGACGGAATCTTTTTACAGGCAATTTATTTTTTTTCTGTTACACCTGGGTTATAAACCATAAAGGCAGCTCATCTAATAGATGAGCTGCCTTCTAATGTGCCATGTTTCCTTTAGGGAATCTGGAACTACACCTATGTTAAGCTAACGCATGCAATAAATCTATTGAATTCTTCTAGATTGCTTCTTTGCAATTGACATAGAAGACTCGGAGAGCTCCTCGATTACATTCAGTGCGATAAATGCTTCACCGTTAAACGCTATTTGCAAAGGGATAATGTCACTGCAAACAATAGACAGTATATTCTGTCACAAGAAGGAAAAGGCATACCGTGCTCCTCATATCTAATTAATATTCTTCTTTTCTTAATTAAATTAATTTACTATGTTATAATGACAATAATTATTTTATGGGGGATGTTTCATGCAGCGTGGTACGTTTCAATTAATGAAATCGGTCAATAAATCAATCATTTTAAATAAAATTCGGCTTTCTGAACCAATTTCACGAGCACAGATTGCCAAAGAGACGAGCCTTACCCCTCCGACTGTCAGCAGCATTGTAAAAGAACTAATAGCGCAAGGGATTGTAAGAGAGAGTACGCTCGGTTCCTCCAGCGGTGGGCGCAGACCAACGATGTTGCATATTCATAAGAATGGTTTTTACGTTATTGGAGTAGATGCAGGGCCAGAACGGGTAGAATGTATCCTTACCGATTTAATGGGTACCATTTATGAACGGGCCGCTAGTAAGTTAGATACACCGATTACAAATGATCAGTTTCTTGCTGTTTTAATAGCTACGATAAAAAGGGTGTTTCAAGCACAAGATAAAATCATTGGAATCGGGATCGCCATGCATGGGGTGGTTGATGTAGATACAGGAACCTCCCTCGTTGCTCCAATCTTAAATTTGAAAAATATCCCAATTAAATCTGTAATCGAAGAAGAGTTTAACATAACTGTAAAGGTAGAAAATGATGCAAGAGCCTTTGCTTTGGGTGAATCTTGGTTTGGCGGGCATGAAGCTTTTGAAAGTATGGTTGCTGTGAATATTGGACGTGGTGTAGGGGCAGGAGTTGTTATCAATGGAAAGCTGTACCACGGAGCGCAAGGGATAGCAGGAGAATTCGGTCATATGACTATTGATATTAATGGGGATATTTGCGAGTGTGGAAATCAGGGCTGTCTTCAAACGTTTGTAAGCGGGGCTGCCATTGCTAAAAGGGCAGGTAAACAGTTTTCTGCCGATCTTACAGCAAAAGAAGTGTACGAATCTGCCTTAAATGGGAACCAAGCTTATGCAGATCTTCTTGTAGAGACAGGTAAAATGATTGGAATTGGCTTAGCCAATTTGATTCATCTCTTCAATCCAAGCAAGATTGTTCTAGGGGGAGGGGTAATGAAAAGTGAAAGATTTATTATGCCGGCACTCCTTGAAACGGTGAAACAGAAGGTACTAACCAATAAGGCAAAGGAAACGGTCGTGACGGTTACACGTCTGGGTGAGGATGCGACGATCTTAGGAGCTGTTGCTTTGCTATTAATTGAAATATTTGATCCGCCGATCCAAATAGACTGAAACCACGGGAGGATCAGCCTATCTTTTTGATGAAATTAATCATCCTTCAAACGAAACGAAAATACGGTTTGTTTTGCGTATCTTTCCCCTGCTTTTAAAATAATGCTAGGGAAGCCTTGTTGATGTAAGGAGGCGGGTGAACCTTGAGTTTCAAAGCAAACACCTAAATACTTCTGTGAAAGACACTCTCTTAAATTCCAGCCTTTGTCCATTGAATTGGAGGTATACATCACCATTCCCGGTTGATTGGTTTTAACAGTCATGATTCTTCCGCTTATGGAATCCTCAAGGAGTGCTTTCACATCCTCTTGCTCGTCAAAGAGGAAATAATGGTCATAACCATTTCCAACCTTGACATTTTGCTCGAAGGAGCTGTGAAACCCAGTTTTCAACGTTAATCCGCCATTACGAAAATCAAATGGGGTACCTTCCACATCGATAAGCTTCCCAGTGGAAATTAAATCCATGTCTAATTCGACAAACTTACTACTGAAAATCATGACACGGTGCTCCTCGATGGAACGTTTTAGATCACCACTTAAGTTAAAATAGGAATGGTTCGTTAATGTCAGGGGCGTTGTTTGGTCACTACTTGCCTCATAGTCTAGGATAAACTCATTATCATTGGTTAGAGTATAGGTGACGACTATTTCAACGTTTCCAGGATAACCACCTTCACCATCTAAGCTTTTATGGGTAAATTTTACACCAACAGTATCCTTTGTTTGAAACGGAGTTGTTTTCCAAAGGACCCTGTGAAATCCATCAGGACCACCGTGCAAATGGTTTTTTCCGTTATTGGACGTCAACTGATACGTTTTGTTTTCTAATTCAAAGGAAGCATTTTGGATTCTTCCGGCAACTCGACCAATGATGGCACCTAAATAGTGAGGGTTCATTTCATAATCATGATAGTCCCGGTAACTGAGGACGATATTTTCCCTATTTCCTAATTTATCAGGTACGAATATTTTTGTAATGATTCCCCCAAAATCTAATACATGAATGGACATGCCCCGATCATTGGCTAGTGTGTATTCCTGCCACTTATCAAATATCTTCTTCATTTCAATATTCATTGTATTTTCACCTATTTATTCAATGTATTTATGAATCTTTCAAAAGCCTCTTTTTCTTTAAAAACCCCGGAATCTTTCAGGCACTTGACAAATTTTTTTCCCAGTTCTTCAAATAATATATAATTGACCTGTTCTTCATTTGTCAGATGTTCATAGGTCGCTTTTAATTTTTTTGCCCAAACGGAATGCTTGGTTGCCACTTGTTGAACTTTACCTAAAAGAAAAGCTTGAATTTCGACCAATTCTCCCTTTAATCGTGGTGGAAGAACAGCCAACCCCATCACCTCAATTAAACCGATATTTTCCTTCTTGATATGATGAACATCTTCATGAGGATGGAAAATTCCCAGTGGGTGTTCTTTAGTTGTTCGATTATTTCTAAGTACTAGGTCGATTTCGTACATTCCATCTCGATTTCTCGCTATGGGTGTAATCGTGTTGTGGGGAGTATCTTCTGTATAGGCCATAATTTGAGCGAGTTCGTCAGAATAGCCTTTCCATGTTTGAAGAATATCTTCGCAAGCTTCAACAAGAACATCGATGTTTTCCGCCCTCAATCGAATGACAGACATGGGCCAATGGAGGACAGAAGCGTGAATTTCTGGATAATTCTTTAGTTTAAAGGAAAAGTCCTCTTTTGCTCTTGTCATGGCAAATTCATAGTTTCCGCCCTGATAATGATCATGACTCAAAATCGATCCCCCTACAATAGGTAAATCAGCGTTTGAGCCAATAAAGTAATGGGGGAATTTTGCCGTGAAATGGAGTATATTTTCAAATGTTCTTCGATGTATTTTCATCGGACGATGGTCTTCAGAAAATAAAATACAGTGCTCGTTATAATAAAGATATGGAGAATATTGCAAATACCAGTTATTCTTTTTGAGAGGAATGCGTATAATTCGATGATTAGCTCGAGCCGGATGATCAGCTCTTCCGATATATCCCTCATTTTCCATACATAATAAACATTTTGGATAGTTACTGCTGTTTTTAAATTCACCTTCCCGTTTAATTTGCTCAGGTTCCTTTTCAGGCTTGGATAAATTAATGGTAATGTCCATTTGGCCATACTGTGTATTCACTTTATAGGAAATATTCTTTGCGATGCGGTTCAACTGTATATAATTGCTGTTTTTACTTAGATTGTAAAAATAATCGGTCGCTTTTTTAGGCTCTTCGTTGTATTTCTGATTGAAAACAGAATTTACAGCCGATGGCTTCGGCATAAAGCAATTCATGATATTTGCTGCTAGAATTTCTTTGGCAGAAAGCGTATTTTGGATGGTGCCATGTTTAACTGCATACATAATGATTTTCTCCAGAAGATTCGGGATTGAATCCATATAGGCGGAAACCTTTCTTTCTGGAAATGTTTCGATTTCTAGCAATCCTAAAACTTGGTTTCTAGTGAAAATTTGATCTTCAGGCTCAATTAGATCAACTTTCAACGCTTGATGAATGAGACCCGTTATATATTCTTCAATCATTCCCTACACGTCCTTCTCATAGCCTTTTGGATGTGTAGAATGCCAATTCCAAGCATCCTGAATCATTTTTGAGACGGAAGTACGAGTAGGATTCCAACCTAACACATGTCTAGCTTTTTCAGAACTTGCAATCAATATACTCGGATCGCCTGCTCTGCGTGGTCCGTTCTTTACTGGAATCTCTCTTCCTGTGATCCTTCTTGCAGCCTCAATCATTTCTTTGACAGAAAATCCGCGATTACTTCCCAAGTTTAAGATCGTACTTTTTCCACCTTCTCTTAAATATTTTAAAGTCAACAGATGGGCATCAATTAAATCCTCGACATGGATATAATCACGAATACATGTACCATCTGGTGTATCATAGTCTTCACCAAACATTATTATATGAGGGCGCCTCCCTAGTGCTGTTTGTAAAAGGATGGGGACTAGATGTGTTTCAGGTCGATGATCCTCTCCGATTTCAGCAGACTCTCTTGCTCCTGCCACATTGAAATAACGTAAGGAGACATACTGGATGCCATGCGCTTGTTCAGTCCATTTCATGATTTTTTCCATCATCCGTTTTGTTTCTCCATAGGGACTTGTTGGATTGGTCGGCATGGTTTCTGTAATCGGCACAGATACAGGCTCTCCATATGTTGCTGCAGTGGAGGAGAAGATCATATTTTTCACCTTAAATTCTGTCAATACTTGGAGAAGGATCTGTGTTCCATATACATTGTTTTCAAAGTATTTAAGTGGCTTTTCTACTGATTCACCAACTAAGGAGTTGGCTGCGAAATGGAGAACGACATCAATCGATTCCTTTTTAAATACAGTGCGGAGAAACTCGATATGACGAATATCTCCTTCGTAAAATTTGGCCTTTGGATGTACTGCTTCTTTATGCCCTGTTTCGAGGTTATCGACAACAATTACATCTTCGCTCTGGTCAATAAGCTGATAGACTGCGTGAGATCCGATATAACCTGCTCCTCCTAGTACCAACACACTCATTTTAGTATCTCCTCCTGATTTCTTTTGCTCCGCCCCCGATTGAAGCAGGATAAAAATCAGCGTCATAGCCAACTTTTTCTTTATATATTCGGTTGACATTGCTCTTAAAATCATTCACTTTGGTCTTTTGAACAATAGCAATTGCACAGCCTCCAAAGCCTGCTCCTGTCATTCGGGCACCTAGAACGCCATCCTGTTTCCAAGCAGCCTCTACTATCGAGTCGAGCTCATATCCAGTTACTTCATATTCGTCCCTTAGAGAGTGATGCGATTCATTCATTAATTTTCCGAAGTAGGGGAGATCTCCTTGCTGTAATTTTCTCGAAGCCTCTAATGTGCGAGCGTTTTCATAAATGACATGCTTTGCCCGTTTGCGATTGATTTCATCACGGATGAGGTATTTATGAGCCTCAAATTCTTGAGGGGTTAAGTCTCCTAAACTATTTATGGACAGATTCTGTTGAAGGTCCATAAGAGCCTGTTCACACTGAGCTCGCCGCTCGTTATATTTGGATCCTGCCAATGTCCGTTGTTTATTCGTATTAATGATGATAATCGAGTAATCATTTAAAAGAATGGGTGCATATTTATACTCTAATGTTTGACAATTTAGGAGAAGGGCATGATCCGTTTTTGCCATACCAATCACAAATTGGTCCATAATTCCGCTGTTCACACCCATATATTGATTTTCAACCATTTGCCCGATTCGAATCATTTTCATTCGAGCCATATTTAGATTATATAATCCGTTGCTCAAAACACCAGTTGCAAGCTCGATGGAAGCGGAGGAAGAAAGGCCGGCGCTATGAATGAGATTTCCATAAAAAAAGAGATCTGCTCCTTGAAGGATTTTACAGCCTGAATTTTTCAAGAATAAGAGCATTCCTTTAGGGTAGTTTGCCCAGTTGTCTTGCTCATGATAGGCTAAATCAGATAGATCGCATTCAATAATACCCGTTTCGGGAAAATTCATTGAATAAAAGCGAAGCTTTTGATCTTCCCGTATGCTGCCCAATGCATAAGTGCCGTAGTTGATCGCTATAGGGAAGACGTGACCTCCGTTATAATCGGTATGCTCACCGATTAAGTTAATTCGCCCTGGGGCAAAAAAGACTCTCGGTACAGTCCTTGTTTGAAAAATAGCCTGAAATTTGCTTATTAGATGGGGAGTTTCAATCATTTCTAACGCCTCCTTAGGTATGCAGAGGAAGAATTTGCTTTGCTCTTTACTTAGTTAATTAATTTAATTAAGTTTTTAAAAAGTCTACTATATTTTGGCAAAAAAAGCAATATGATTTTATTATGAGTAGACGAATCTCTAAATCATTGAAGTTAACTGTATTGATATTCATTTACAATAATCGTTCTGTTATATGTCGGTGTTGATTTTTGGCTCATTTTAACAACAATTCTATTTAACAAAGCCAAAATAATAGCCTGGCATAAAAAGCCAAGCTTATGATGATTGATTTGATTAAAAAGCCTGATTTGGCTGTTTTAACATCTCCCCGGTATTGATTATCCGATATGTATCTCCCCTATTAAGTAGAGTGCAGCTTTTCCAGCCATCTTTACCCTTGTGTCTTCGAGTTTACAATAAAGGGTTCCGCCTCTATTGGATAACTGTCTTGCTACCATTTCGTGTTTCATTTGTTTCTTTGCCCAAAATGGTATTAAACTGCAGTGGGCAGAACCACATACCGGGTCCTCATTTACCTTTAATTTTGGAAAAAATGCTCTTGAAACAAAATCATATTCATTACCTTTGGCGGTAACAATCACTCCAAGACCTTCTGGAAGCTGCTCTAGTTTTGAATAGTCAGGACTTATTTTGCTTACCGCTTCTTCTGATTCTAATACAAATAGTAAATCTCTATTTAGATAAGCTTCGATGGGTGTGGTTCCTAATGCATCAATCATTTGTTCAGTAATGGTTATCTCAGTCGAGGAAACAGTTGGGAAATCAAGCTCATATAAGTCATTACACCTATTTACAGTAAGTGTCCCACTCATCGTCTCGAATTGAACGGTCTCCAATTGCTTTTCAAAATAGTTCATAATGACAAAAGCCGTTGCTAATGTTGCGTGACCACAGAGATTAATTTCTCCCCCAGGTGTAAACCATCTAAGCGTATAATTTTGCGGACCCTTTACTGCAAATGCTGTTTCAGAAAGGTTGTTTTCAATCGCAATTTTTTGCATTAAATCGTCAGGAAGCCATTCCTTCATAATACAAATTCCAGCGGGATTTCCTTCAAACAGTTTTTCGGCAAACGCATCAACCACATAGTATTTCATAAGTACCTCCTAAAGTTAATGATATTTAACATGAATGGTTAAGGTGTTATACTAGATTAACCCTATAGTAATGGACTTAGATGTATAACAGTCAACATGATTGTATAACACTTACTCATTTTACCGAGTTGATGGAGGCTTTTTATGAAGATTGAAATAAATAGAAACGCCAATATCCCAATTAATCAACAAATTTATGAGAATATTGCCGATAGAATTAGGTCAGGTGCGCTATCGGAAGGTGAGCATTTGCCTTCGGTAAGATCGTTAGCAAAACAATTAGGGATAAGTTTACTTACAGTTGTAAGGGTGTATGATTTGTTAGAAGAGAAGGATTTAATCGAGAGGGTACAAGGAAAAGGGACATTTGTTAAAAATAAGCTCCTGATTGACGCTCCAGAAAGAAATGTAAAGAACAATTTCGATTGGCAATTGTCCGTTTTAGATTATCTCCCTCGAACCCAATTTGGTGCTCATTATGGTTCGTTTGAAAATTGTATTCAGTTTTCTGTTGCAGCGATCTGTCCATCTTTACTTCCAAATCGTTACTTAGAGAGGGAAATTCATTCGACTTTAAAGAAGAATCCTAATATTCTCTCAAGCTATGGACCTGCGCAAGGCGATGAGGAACTCAGAAAAACGATGTGCAAGTATCTGCGGAAACACAATTTGTATATTAACCACCAAGATATTTTAGTTACAAATGGTACGCAACAAGGAATTGATTTGGTGGCTAAAACATTTATTGGACCCGGTGATGTTGTTGCTATGGAAGCACCAACTTATCCAGCGGCAATTGATACCTTTCGAGCTCGTGGGGCAACGATTGTTTCTTTACCTATGGACAACGATGGGATAAGGATAGACCATTTACAAAGAGTTTGTGAAATCTACAAACCTAAGTTGATTTATACCATACCGAACTTTCAGAATCCAACTGGTATAGTATTAAGTAGAAAAAGAAGAGAACAATTGTTAATGCTTGCCCAAGAAAATCAAATCATCATCGTAGAGGATGACCCATGGAGTGAGATGTTTTTTGACAAAAAACCACCAACACCCATAAAAGGTCTTGATACAAACGGTTTTGTAATTTATTTAAAAGGGCTCAGTAAAACATTGGTCCCTGGCTGTCGGATAGGGCTTCTAGCAGCTAATGGCACACTGTTTAATCGTTTAGTTGCATCTAAAGTAAACACAGATCTTGGCAGCCCATTATTAACACAAAAGGCTATACTCCCACTGTTTCATTCTAAAAGAATGGAAGACCATATGGAAAAGCTGAGGTTTGCTTTGAACTTAAGGAAGGATAAAGTTGTAAAACTTTTGAATTCCCACATGCCGGACGGCGTTCATTGGATTGTACCAACGGGTGGGTTAAACATATGGTTATCCGTTCCATCAGACTGGAATACGAATCATTTATTAATTGAATGCAAAAAAGAAAATATTTTCTTTCTACCCGGTTCTGCATGCTTTTCAGGAGAACCGGAAAAACATCATTTAAGGTTGAATTTTACTTATTTGCCGGATAATGAATTGGAAATGGGGATTTTAAAATTTTGCAAAATCACAAAAAAGTTTTTATCTTCAAATCGACAATTTAGACACTCCTCAATAAATTAATGACGTCAGAATCTGCAATCTCAATTTAGAAGTAAGTGCAAATGAAACAACATATTGAGGAGTGAACACGGATAAATTGTTTTGTCTGTGCCTATTCTAATGGATTTTAGAAGGGATCAATAAACTGACAATAGTAATAAAGTGAAGGGCTTTTGGTTATTGATGTTTTGGGAGATTTCAAGCAAAAATACTACTAACACATAAGTTTAAAAGAATAAGGGAGCATAGTGGAGAATGTGAGATAAAAGGGTTTAGTCAATCCCCTTTTTATATGATGATGGACGGATCATCCATCATCATATAAAAAGTCGTCAAGCGAAGCGAGGTTGCCTTTAACCGCAACGATTTGGGTTAAATTAATTTTCATGAAAATGTATCAACTGCCTAGAATATGGTGGGGTGAGATGGCAAGATAGATTTTGTTCAATATTGTGTTACTTCATTCTAACAGGAATCCAAACTTCGCTATAAGCATAATTTTTTTTGTTTTTATCCATTTTAGTAAACGAAAAAGACGGTGCATTTATGACTTCATAACTGGAAGAAGGAAGCCATTCTGAATATACTTTTGCCATTGTTTCTTGTAAAGTGGAAGGGAACGGTCCTTCATTCGGGAATATTGCCCAAGTATGTGCATCAACTGGCACCTTTTCTAATAAATCACTAATTTGATTGTTAGTAGTAAGAACACCTATCAGATGAGTTAAATCCCCTTCTTCTTTGAGGAAATTAGCATCAGCTTCATATGAAGCATTGACAATTTCTTTAGGTTCAATGTTTTGAAGAGAGTGCATTTCTTCTTTTTGTTTGTCAGTTATACTTTCCGCAAGCTTTACAATTTCATTATTGATACCTTCAAATTGCATTGGGACACGTTTACTTACACCGACCAAATTAAACGCTGGTTTTTCTTCAATTCTAAATTCCATATTGATTCCTCCTTTGACATTTATAACAAATGAAAGCTTTGGAAAAGATTTGCTAACTCTTTTTTTTATGACTTCCGAAGGTAAAAAACCACACCATTTTTTGAATGCTCGACTAAACCCGTCCATTGACTGATAACCGTATTTAAGAGCTACATCTGTCACTTTTTCTCCATTTAATAATTCGATACTTGCTTCTGAAAGCTTCCTGTTCTTAATATATTCGCTAAGCGTTAATCCTGAAAGATAAAAAAATATCTTTCTAAAATGGTAGTCAGAAACTCCGACATATTCAGCTATCACTTCAAGTGATAGATTTTCGTCAGTTAAGTGATCTTCAATATAGTCGATGACAAGATTTAATTCTTTTAGCATTGTTCTCCTCCTTTCGATGTCTATAGAATACCAAAGCTATATTGTGCATTGCTCGACTTTATTAACATAAAAAATATCGAAAAGCTGCTTTCTAGGACAGGATATTCCTACAAAATTTATAATTTGAGCGACTCTTAGTGCTGTCGATTATTTTTAAAGATCAAACACGAGCGCCGTCATTGGTAGAATATACAACTTACTTAAAGACCATTGCAGTGGAATAATCATTGAAGCGTGGAAAAATGAATTCTTTTCCTCAGGCAGATTAGTTGCTTTAACGAAACAATCCTTATATACTTTAGCTCGAATTAAAGATATATTGCTCCTTTTGAGAGCTGTATGTTTAGTTCATTTATAAAACTACAATGACAACGAAGAGAAGAAAGGAATTTAGCACAAAATGGCAAAGGTATTGTACATTACAGCACATCCACTTAATGAAACAAAGTCATATAGTATGGCAGTAGGTAAGACTTTTATTGATACTTATAAAGAAGTAAATCCAAATGATGAAGTTATCAATATCGATCTTTTTAATGAGAATATTCCACAAATAGATGCTGATGTTTTCAGCGGTTGGGGAAAACTTCAATCAGGAAAAAATGATGAAGAGTTAACAGCAGATGAAAAGGCAAAGGTAGGCCGTTTATCTGAACTATGTGAACAATTTATTTCTGCTGATAAGTATGTTTTTGTAACACCGTTATGGAATTTTTCATTTCCTCCAGTTCTTAAAGCCTATATTGATGCAGTATCTGTGGCAGGAAAAACCTTCAAATATACAGAAAATGGTTCTGTTGGTCTTCTAACGGATAAAAAGGCATTGCATATCCAGGCTAGAGGAGGAGTTTATTCAGAAGGCCCAGCCGCAGAGAAGGAAATGGGGCACCGCTACTTAAGTGCTGCTATGGAATTTTATGGAGTTCCTTCATTTGAAGGTTTATTTATAGAAGGGCATTCAGCAATGCCTGAGAAGGCGCAAGAAATTAAAGAAAATGCAATGGCCCGAGCAAAAGACTTGGCTCATACATTTTAAAGATGCTATTAAAAAGACCACACATATCATCTGTGTGGTCTTAATTAACACCGCTTATACAGAAAATAATGGTTATGCCCCTCAGGGAAGTTTTCAATTGTTCCATAGACTTCAAAACCTAAGCTTTTATAAAAATCTGGGGCTTGAAAGCTAAATGTATCTACCTTGATTAATCGACATTTCCTCTCGACAGCGAAATTTTCAGCGACCTTGATAAGTTTTCTACCAAAACCCTTCCCTTGAATGCTTTCATCAACCCAAAGAAACTGGATAAAAAGACTTTGCAGCTTCGTATTTCCTGAGATGCCGCCAAAGATGTGGCCTTCTCCATCCTTAATAGTAAAACAAAAATCTTCATCAACGAAATCCACGTCTTTATCTGTTAAATATTTGATATTGTACTCCCTTAATTTTTGGCGAATGTAGGGGACGTTCTCTTGATTCCATTCTGTATCAATAATTAAATTCTGCATTTTATACACCTTCTAATAATGTTATAAAAAAATTTGTATTCAGCAGGGTATGCTCATGGAATCTCGCTTAAAGAATTTTTAGAGATTGACAAGCTGATTATTTTGCATTGTTGCTTACCCATTCAAAAGTTTAATAAGAATAAAGCCTCTGTCCCTTAGTTTTGGATTGGATTATGTAACCACCTTCAGAGCGATTTTTATAGTGTCCCACTATAAATTCCTTTGTATTAATTAAATCTTGGAAAACAGTCGGGATTGTGCAATTCCAGTGTAAATTTTCTACTTTTAGAGGAAAATTTTCTTCGTTTGGATTTGATGTATGAATAAAAACAGCATCAGTGCTAGCATCTTCATCATCAATATGAACCCAAGATTGGTACGGTTTTTCATAGTATTCAAGTCTTTCTAGTATATTTTTATAAAAAGCTATATGTGCCTCGATGTGCTTTCTTCGTATTTTAAGACTATGATTTCCTAATCCAGATAAATCAAGATGATTGTGCCATAAGTCAAACCATGCATCCTGATCAAAATTCAATTCACAGGTTTCTAGTGCAATTTTTCTTGCTAAGTCACGGAAATATCGTCTTTTTCCACGAAACTTTTTCAATGAAGACACTCCTATATCTTAATGTTTTTGTAAATCTCATCTATAAAATCACTGCCGGATGATAACCTCGAAAATTTAACAGTTGAAATAAAATCAGCGAAATTGGTGAACTTATGAAGCTGAAATCAAAACTAAATATTGGTTAAAGCGTGCTCGCTTTGGCGACATGGTGCTTTATCCACAATAGAAGGGGCCCAGTAACAATTTAAGTAGTTTCGGGTTAAACGTACCATTTTGTTAGTCACCTGTTAGCACTCTATCTCCCCTGTTATTTGGCTGAGAAATAACAATGAATTCAACATCAGCATGATCGGAACGGTTGAACATTTGATGGGGGACAAGAGGAGCGATCTCATAGCCTTCTTGTGGGTTTAAAACAATCGTTTCTCCGTTAACTTCAAGCGTAGCCTCCCCCTTTAATACGAAAAAAAATTGACGAGAGTACTCATGATAATGTCTGACTTCAAATGTGTTTGGAGGCATTCGTTCATGGATAATACTTAAATCAGATTTCTTCACTAAGTGCCAACCATCGCAACGCTCTCCCCAAATGTAGTGCTCCGCGTTTTTCTTATTCACTTTCATAAAAAAGTACCTCAATTATTGTTTTTTTTTTGCGATTTAAATTAAACAAGATTGTTTTCGTTTCGCCATTCGTCTTCTAAAATACTCATTTCCCATAAATTCCAGTATTCATCCTCATTTTTAATCGTATCTCGAAGCAATCCTTCCTTTGTAAATCCGACTCTTTCATAGCATGCAATGGCAGAAGTATTAAAGTCAAATACACCAAGGCTGACTCGATGTAGTTGTAGTTCATTAAAGGCGATCTTAAGGATTTCCTTGATCATTTGCTGGCCTATACCCTTGCCTCTTGCCCTTTTATCCCCGATTAATACTCTTCCAATTCTTGCTGATTTGTTTTTTCGATCAATTTTCCCCAATGAGATGTGGCCAATGGTTTCGGCTAATTCAGAATCAATGACTTTATAAACGAATATTTCACTGTTTTTATTGTTGGCATTCTCGATGTATTTTTCCAATTGTTGCTCATTAAGGGGATAATTAAACGCTGAACCGCTCCATTGAAGTAGAAACGCAGGTGAATGGATCCAATTGATTAGCTGTTTGAAGTCGGAATGTTGGAAGTATTTCAATTCTATCATAATCTTTCTCCTTTTTCGTTTTTTTCTCGCTTCATTTTGATGCAAGGTTAGTTAGCTATGTTAGGACATGTTTTCTATTGCTTTTAGTTAAAGCAATTGCAAGTTATTTTTGCTTCTTTTGTATATTTCTCTAAATATTCTATTCTCGCTTAATAGGTTTTATTATACCGGCTCATACATGTGATATTAAGATTTCATACGAAATGAGGTTATGCTCTACAAAGCCATTTTTTAATGGAAGGAGCTCTCATAGTACTACGTACTGCGTTCTATTTTCCCTTTTCTTATGGGAATGAAAAGATAAAAATAAATTTTCTCTCTAATTGGATTTTTTTCCATCATTAGATAGAGTTTTGGATAAGAGGTTATGCTTTCATGTGGGTTGTTTAATCCTCTTTCTGATGGAAAAACTAGAAATAATCATTTATGAGGAGAGATGGGAATGGATGCAGAAAAGCAATATCGAATGGAAAATGATCCTTTAGGAAATATTATGGTACCTTCGTCCGCATATTATGGCTCGCAAACGCAGCGGGCTGTAGAAAATTTCCAAATTAGTGGACTGAGGTTTCCACGCCCATTTATTAAAGCTCAAGGAATTATTAAAGCTGCGGCCGCGGCTGTGAATATCGAATTAGGAAAACTATCTCCAGAGATGGGAAATGCGATTATCGAGGCGGCGGAGGAAGTAATGGAAGGACTTTGGGACAGCCACTTTGTTGTGGATGTTTATCAAGCTGGAGCTGGCACCTCGCAGAACATGAATACAAATGAGGTCATTGCCAATCGAGCTACTGAAATCATGGGAGCTTCTGAGAAAGTTCATCCCAATGATCATGTCAATATGTCCCAATCAACAAATGATACGTTTCCCTCATCTGTGAATATGGCAGGTGCTGACATGATCATTGCTAAATTGCTGCCAGCCTTGGAAAAGCTTGAACAATCTTTACAAAAGAAAGCTGAACAGTTTATGCCAGTTTTGAAATCTGGTCGCACCCATTTACATGATGCAGTTCCAATGCGATTGGGGCAAGAATTTTCCGGCTATGCCGAGTCTGTCCGTGCAGTGAGAAGACAGTTGCAAAATAATCTCGAGTTATTGTATCAACTTGGATTAGGAGGAAATGCGATCGGAACATCGATCAATTTGGAAGCTGAGTATACAGCAAAAATTTTGAAAGAAATACGTAAACGGACTAATTTGCCTTTTTGCCAACCTGTGAATATTTTTGCATTCATGCAAAATATGAGTGCACCCATTCGCTGTATGATGACGCTCAAAGAATTAGCCGTTCACGTAATTAAAATGACGAGTGATTTACGTTTACTGAGCTCTGGTCCGAGAACGGGATTGGCAGAAATTACGCTACCGTCAGTTCAACCTGGTTCGACCATTATGCCAGGGAAAGTAAATCCTGCGATTTTAGAAATGACGCATATGGTGTGTTGTCAAGTGATTGGTTATGAAACGGCAGTGTCAACTGCTGGTACCGCAGGACAGCTAGAAATAAATGTAATGATGCCGATGATTGCCTATACTTTTTTACATTCGATTGAGATTATGAGCAATGCATTGCAGACACTTGAGGCAAAGTGTATCAATGGCATTCAGGCAAATGAAGAACAATGTCAGAAATGGATGGAGGAAAGTCTTGCATTGGTTACTGGATTAAGTTCAAAGCTAGGCTATGATATGGCTTCAGAAATCGGAATGCAAGCAGATGAACAGAATAAAAAATTAAAAGATCTGCTACAGGAAAAAGAATTGCTTACAGATGATGTACGTCATGCGATTGATCCAAAAGGAATGGTTTAAAGAAAAAGCTGATAGAGAAGGTTAAAGATTAGATTGCTTAGCAAAATACCACTGCTTTTAAAGGAGGTATATTTTTTGAGCAAATTGTTGCCGAATGATTGAATTTTAGAAGTGATGAGGCTGAATCATTCGGTTTTTTCCTTATCAGCTTTAGGAACTGCCGCCGGCGAACTTTGTCGAATTTTTGCGAGTTGACAAGATGGAAAGAACATGTAAATATAGAATTGCCACATCCATATATTTCCTCTTTTTTAATTCTTCTAAAAAAGCAACTTGAACGAAAGCTACTTCTTTTAAAACGCTTTTCTGTGCTTTTTCTCTATATTGATTTAACCCATATTATTTGCTTGAAAGGGGGGATGTCAAATATGAAAATATATAGGGAAGGAGGAGCGCGAATTGGGCCACGATATATTAGGCTATAACAAAGCGGGGGATGAAATTGCCTATGCCCGCTTTAGTATGAGTAATCATAATGTTACTGTATTGTATCAGTTACTTGATGCAACTCAATACGATGCAGGTGTTAGCGGTTCGGGAAACAGTGCCACTTATACGGTGCCGCAACTTGAAAAAGCTTTGAACATCTTCAACCAGTCATTTACTGAAATTGACATCTCGTCAAAACATCATTATACAGTTTGGGATTTGAAACAAATTCGAGATTTTATCGTAAATTGTTTAGCCACTGCAGAAAATGAAGGAAGCGTAAAAATCTTTTTCTGTTAAGGCATCTAAACTGTCTCTCTCTTTATGCCTCTCTTTTAATCTGCGAATAACTGCTGGCGATATTCCATAGCATATCTTTTTCTAGTTTCTTAGTTCTAGTGGTGAAAGTTCAGCAAGTTCCAGGAATTAATCATTCATAAGTGCTCAGATTGCCATCGGAGTTACTTAGGAAAAATTTATTTCGATTCCTATATTTAATATTTCTGGATTTTTTTGATTATTTAAGAAGAAAAGCTATAATTGGTTTAAAGGATTGAAGCAGAGATAGAACGTTCTCATCCTTTTAAACAATGGCTTTATTATATGCTGGTGTTGATTTTTGGCTCATTTTCTCTCTGATTCTATGAAATGATAAGAATAAATGAAATTTTTCTCATCGTAACTAGAATCAGAGAACCATTGAAGTATTACTAAAGGGGTGTGCGAACCTTGATTTCACACGATATGAGCTAAAGGTTGTTAAGGAAAGCGTAAAAAATAGAGAAAATCATATTGAGCAATAGGGGGAGCACGTTTTATGAGCCCGGCAGAAATAAATGCTGTTTCAATCAATGAGATTCGTGAATCAGGACAGGAATCGATTCGTGATTATTTTGAACAGCACATACAATCTTTTTACAGCTTAGGCAGACTCTATCTTACTAATCAGCAGCAAATGGAAGAGCTCTTCTATCAATCTATTGTCAAGGCGCAAAAAAAGTTGCCACGCTTTAAAAGCTATGATTCATTTGAGACTTGGATTACAACGATTTTTATTCATATGTGCTGGGAGCTTTCAGAGGATGAAAATAAACAAGTTTCAGCAGAAAGTAAATCCGGTCAAAGTATTTTTCAAGCGCTGAATCAGTTGGAAAAATATGAGAAAGAGACGCTCGTACTTACATATGTAAAAGGACTTTCGAAAGAGAATGCGGCAAATCTCCTTCAAGTTTCTGGAGAAAAGCTCAATGAATATTTGTTCTCGGGCATTCAATCTCTAAGAACAGAATTGGGTTACGGTACAAACTTTAATGGCTGTAAGGAATATTATCCACATTATGTCGCTTATTTAGAGAGAACTCTTGAACGCTCAAGTAAGATCGACTTAGAAGTCCATGTTTATCACTGCCGAGAATGTCAGGAGGATCTAGCTACCTTTCAGGAACTTATGCTGATGATGACAAATATTGCTGAGAAGATTGAAGAATTCCAAGTGCCGTCCGATTTCATGGAAAATGTGAAAGCGAGGCTTGCGGAAAAGGAAAAGCAAAGCTTAGAGAAAAATAGAAGGCGTCTGAAAATTACTGTTAGTGTTGCTGCAGTTTTTGCTCTCTTCATTTCGCTTGGAGTTTTTACAGGTGTGTTTGCAAAATTTTATTACTCATGGACGGAAGATGATTTGGAGCTGCGAGCTTTTTTGCAGGAAGGTCTAGGTGAAAGGTTGAATCTAGTCGCAGAAAGTGAAGGAGTGAAAATCACGATTAAAAGTGCAATTGCCGATGATTTTCAAACACTAGTGTTCTATGAAATAGAAGATATGAATGAAGATAATCAATATCTTCTTGATTATTATGAAGGAATTTCGGTGAGGAGCGAAAATGCAGGTGTGAATCATGGAAGTAATCCTAGATATTTTAATCCTGAACTTCATTCTGATTTGAATAAAGAAAGTAAGAATGTATATCATGGCAAAATTAGTTTGTTCCCCATAAAAGATGATAAAGGAACGATGAAGCTTAAGATTACGAAGATTCATAAACTGCAGCAAGCTGCAAATTATTGGGAAACGGAATCTAAATCAGGAGAATGGGATTTTGAGATTCCTTTAAACAAAAATCCCATCATAGAATATGCGCTAGATGAGGAGATTGAAGTGGAAGGAATTCCGTTGCGAATTGAAAAATTAACACTCGCACCGACAACGACAGTTTTGCAATATTCGGTCAATCAAAGTCAAGCGGAGGAAGTATTAGATTTAGTTAGCTTTGAATATCTTGAAATGAACAAAAGAAAAGCAAAAGGTGATTTATACGGAAGCTTTTACTCGGAAGTACAGGAGGATGTAAATTGGCTCACCTTTGAAGCTCATTTTGACTCATTATTTGGAGAAAGAGCAAAGGAATTTAGCGCTCAATTGGGATTGGTGCAGCTTAGCTACGCTGACAATAAAAATATCGAATTAGATCCTTCTGTGGTGTATCCTCAAACCGTTGAATATGCTGGTAGCACACTTTCTATCGATAAAGTGGAAGTGGGAGGAACAACAGAACTCATTATTAGGAATAATGATTGGGAAAATGGTGGATATGATTCGCTTCAATTACATGTTATTGGTGAAGATGGTAATGACGCAGTCTCTATGGAGATGGAGTCAGAAGGAATAATAGTTGATAAAAATGGGGTTGAATATCATATGAACGAGGAGCTGCCTGTGCCATATCAAGAAATTGAGCAGCCGCGCCATATTCAAATCTCACAAAAAGTTCGTTTGTACAATACCGAAGAAGAAAAATATTTAAGACCGAAGAGGCTTGAATTGTATGGCTATAGTGTAACGAAGTATTTGGATGAGATGGTCACGGTTTCATTGCAAGAGGATTGAGGAAATTCGTTCCCTTAAGGGAGGCAAACTTATAGTATGCCTACCCTTAAGGTTTTTTTGTTGGAATGAGAACTTTGTTTTTTATGAAAAACGATATTAAAATCCTAATTATCAATAATAATTTATTGAAAAACGATAAAATTATGCTACAATGGGTTTACCGTAAATCAAATTTAAGAGGTGTCCTAATATGAAACAAGGTAAAACGCTGTTTTTAAAATTAGCCGTTATTCTGATTGGAATTCCCATTCTTGCTCTATGTATTTTTGTCGTTCCAGCGGTGGCGAACTTCATCGTAGAGCTTTATCCAGACCATGCGTATTTAAAGTATTTAGTGTACATTGATTTGTACGCTGCAGCGCTCCCGTTTTATTATGCTCTTTATCAAGCGTTTAAACTTTTACAGTATATTGATCAGAACCAAGCGTTTTCGCAAATGGCTGTTAATGCTTTGAAGAGTATAAAAAAATCTGCAATCTGGATCAGTAGTTTGCTATTTGTGGGCATGCCACTTTTCTATCTCGTTGCGGAAGCGGATGATGCACCAGGGATTATTTTGATCGGATTGGTACTTATATTTGCTTCCGTGGTGATAGCTGTTTTTGCCGCTGTCCTTCAAAGGCTTTTGCAGGAAGCAATTGATATCAAATCTGAAAATGATTTAACAGTCTGAGGTGAATACAATGGCAATTATCATTAATCTTGATGTGATGTTAGCAAAAAGGAAGATGAGTGTAACTGAACTTTCAGAGAAGGTTGGAATTACCATGGCGAATCTTTCGATTTTGAAAAATGGCAAGGCGAAAGCGATTCGATTCTCCACTCTTGAAGGAATTTGTCAGGCTTTAGATTGTCAGCCGGGGGACATTTTAGAATATCGAAGTGATGATGACGTAGCAGAGTAATAAATAAAGGGGAGCTGTACATGAATGTCATCGTACAAAAGGTGAGACAGAAAAAAACGTTTAAGACGCAAATCACCAGTGCATTTACGCAACTTGTCTGTTTTGGTTGGGAACAGGCATTATCCTGTGTTTTTCCTGTCGTTATTTTTGCCTCTTTGGCAATTACACAGCTTCTCCCTTTACCATTTTTAGCACGATACGATTGGCTTCTTCTTATCTGTCTTACTATGCAATGGTGGATGGTGCGCTCTGGACTAGAAACAAAGGATGAACTAAAAGTAATCACCCTTTTCCATATGATTGGTCTCACTCTTGAAATTTTCAAGGTACATATGGGCTCATGGTCGTATCCAGAAGAGGGTTTTTTCAAAATCTTTGAAGTTCCATTGTATAGCGGGTTCATGTATGCAAGTGTTGCGAGCTATCTTTGCCAGGCATGGAGAAGACTAAATGTTGAATTGGAAAGGTGGCCATCATTTTTCATCGTCGTTCCATTAGCTTCAGCAATTTACTTGAATTTCTTCACCCATCATTATTGGATCGACGTCCGCTGGTGGTTATCTGCTCTTGTTCTAATGGTCTTTTGGAAATCAGCGGTCACTTACGAGGTTAATCGTACTCGTTATCGAATGCCTATAGCGTTATCCTTTGTACTCATCGGTTTCTTCATATGGATAGCGGAAAATATTGCTACATTCTTTGGAGCATGGAAATATCCAAATCAAACAGATGCATGGAGTCTTGTCCATCTTGGGAAGGTCAGTTCATGGTTGCTGTTAGTGATCGTGAGCTTTTTGATTGTCGCTACGTTAAAATTAGTTAAAAGAAAAATTTGATTTTTATTTATTATCAAGGATAGGTCTATATTTTTATTTTTCTTGTTTCGCTGCCTTTAGATTTTATAAAATGGCCCTTTATCAAACGAAATAATCAATTCTCTTCATAAATGTAAATTGTTAAAATTGGTTAAAGGAATGAATCGATTCTTTAATTAAGTGTTTTAAAACAATAAAAGTTAAAGGAGAAACTTATGAGCGAGAAAAGAAATCTTATCTTATTTATTGCGACGAGTTTAGACGGTTATATTGCGACAGAGGATGATTCTCTAGAATGGCTATTCAAGGTTGAAGGAGAAGGAGATAACGGTTATTCCGAGTTTTATGAAACGATAGACACGGTAATTATGGGGAAACGGACATATGATTGGGTTATGGAACAAGGTTTAAAGGAGTTTCCTTATAAAGATAAAAAATGCTTTGTGTTCTCAAGGTCGCAGATTCGTGATACCAATGAGGTCACATTTATAAACGCTGATGTGACTAAATTTGTGAATGAGTTAAAAGCTCAAGAAGGGAAGAATATTTGGATTGTCGGTGGAGGAGAGCTACTGCATAGTTTTATAGAAGAAAAATTAATTGATGAATTTATCATTACAGTTGCACCAACGATAATAGGTAAGGGGATCCCGTTATTTAAAGGAGGAGATTCTCAATTGGAGCTTTCTTTAAAAGGAACGAGGATATTTAATCAATTTGTAGAATTACATTATCGCTTAAAAAAATAAATGGTCTTATGAAACAAAAAGGTGGTGAATCTTTTTTATGAGTAAGTTTCATTCTGAATACATGATTACAATGAAGGATATTGTGAAAGATGGCTCCACTGTTTTACGTCAAAAGACAGAAGAACTCGAGGTTCCGATAAAGAATGAAGATAAGGAAGTATTATTGAGCATGCTTCAATACTTGAAGAATAGTCAGGATCCAATCATAGCCCCAAAATATCATTTGCGTCCAGGTGTCGGGTTGTCTGCCAATCAAATTGGCCTTAATAAACGCATGTTTGCAGCTTTCTTTGAAGACAAGGAATATATGCTGATTAATCCTAAAATGGTTAGTCATTCTGTGAATATGATTTATCTGCCTGAAGGTGAAGGTTGTCTTTCTGTTGATAGAGAGGTTAAAGGATTTGTTCCGAGATATGAGCGAGTTAAAATTAAAGCTTATGATATAAACGGGCAAGAACTGATTTTGAAATTTAAAGGGTACGGATCCATTATTATCCAGCATGAAATGGATCATTTAAATGGAATAATGTTTTATGACAGAATTAATAAAGAAAATCCATTTAAGCTTCCCGAAAATGTTTCAATAGAGAGCCTGTACTAGGTTATTTTAAAAACGCCAGCTATTTCGCTGGTGTTTTTCCGTTTGAGGCGACAGAACATCAGTGTTCATACGATTGGAGCTTGAATGAGATACTATATAAGACAAATTGTTTTATCCTCAATATGGATTATGGGAAAATGGAAAATATGAAATGGAAATCTAAACAAGGAGAACCCTTTTATGATTAGATTTGAAAATGTATCAAAGAAATTTACGGATGATACAGTTGCGGTTGATTCAGTCGATTTTGAGATCCGGCAAGGAGAATTTTTTGTCATGATTGGTCCAAGCGGTTGTGGAAAGACGACAACGCTAAAGATGATTAATCGGTTAATTCCTCTTTCGGATGGGACGCTGTACATTAACGGGAAAAAGATAAGCGAGTATGATATTCATGAATTACGCTGGAATATTGGTTATGTTCTGCAGCAGATTGCTCTTTTTCCACATATGACAATTGAGGAAAATATCGCGATTGTTCCAGAGTTAAAAAAGTGGGGGAAAGATAAAATTCAAAAAAGAGTTCATGAGCTTTTGGAAATGGTCGGCCTTGACCCTGCCGTATATGCTAGTCGAAAACCAAGCGAGCTTTCAGGCGGACAACAGCAAAGAATTGGTGTCATCCGGGCTCTTGCTGCCGATCCAGAAATTATTTTAATGGATGAGCCCTTTAGTGCATTGGATCCCATTAGTCGTGAAAAACTTCAGGATGATATGCTCGATTTAAAGGACAATCTCAAAAAAACGACCGTATTTGTGACCCACGATATGCAAGAGGCGCTGAAACTGGCTGATCGTATCTGTATTATGAGAGAAGGGAAAATTGTTCAAATCGGAACTCCTCATGAAATTGTAGCAAATCCGGCCAATGATTTCGTGAGAGAATTTGTGGGTGACAAGTATGGCAATGGAATAAATGACTTCAAGCTAGAAGATTTACTAGAACCATTAGTGAATAAAGAAGGAATGGATGCCATTACAGTTTCAGCATCGGAATTAAATTCCTTTAAAGAGCTTATTGATATTTTAGCTGACCATGAACAGGTGATCGTTGAGAAAAAAGGCCAAGAAATGGGCTCCATCGATCGCAGAACAGTTATGAGGTATTTATCTGCGAATCTATTGCAGAAAGGAGTCTAAACTTGTGCAAGAGTTGATAAGGGTCTTTCATGATAGAAAAAGTAATTTATTAAGTGCGTTATTCGAACATATGGAGCTTTCCTTTATAGCTTTATTTTTTGCTGTAGCCATTGCGATCCCATTAGGGATTTTTCTTACAAGACGTCAAAAAGTAGCGGAAGGAATTATCGGGTTTGCCTCTGTTATTCAAACAATTCCATCACTTGCCTTACTGGGGATTCTCATTCCTTTGTTTGGTATTGGCAGAGTGCCTGCTCTCATTGCTTTAGTAGCTTATGCATTACTTCCAATATTGAGAAATACGTATACTGGGATTAAAGAAGTAGAACCTGCATTAATTGAAGCTGCCCGAGCAATGGGGATGAATTCAAGGAAAAGGTTGATCAGGGTAGAGTTGCCTTTGGCAATGCCGGTTATGATGGCCGGCATCCGTACGGCAATGGTGTTAATTGTAGGAACAGCAACTCTGGCAGCGTTGATTGGAGCAGGTGGACTTGGCGACATTATTCTCTTAGGAATTGATCGAAATAATGCGAATCTGCTGTTATTAGGTGCGATACCGGCAGCTTTGCTAGCAATTCTCTTCGATTTTTTGCTGAAGAAATTTGAACATCTTTCCTATAAAAAAGCTCTTATTTCTGTAGGGACCCTCGGATTATTGGCTATCTTTATGTTTGCAGCTCCGCTTATTGGAAAGGAAGAGCAAAAAATAGTCATTGCTGGAAAATTAGGCTCAGAACCAGAAATTTTAATTAATATGTATAAACTTTTAATTGAAGAAGAAACCGATCTACAAGTGGAGCTTAAGCCAGGTTTAGGGAAAACATCTTTTCTTTTTAATGCCCTTAAGTCCGGAGATATTGATATTTATCCTGAATTTACAGGTACAGCCATTTCGGAATTTCTAAAAGAAACGGCTGTAAGCAACGAGAGTGAGGAAGTTTATCAACAGGCGAAGAACGGGATGTTAGAAAAATATCAAATGCTGATGCTAGAGCCAATGCAGTATAATAACACGTATGCTTTAGCCGTTACAGAGAAATTTGCTGATCAATTTGGCTTGGAAGCGATCTCCGATTTAAGGGGAATAGAAGAACATATTAATGCCGGCTTCACCTTAGAATTTTCTGATCGTGAGGATGGCTATGTCGGAATTCAGTCGCTATACGGTATTCAGTTTCCGAATCTCGTAACGATGGAACCGAAATTACGCTACGTTGCGATCGAATCAGGAGAAATTAATTTAATCGATGCCTATTCCACTGATAGTGAACTACAGCAATACAAGTTGACGGTTTTGGAAGACGATTTGCTGTTATTTCCACCATATCAAGGTGCACCATTATTGAGGGAAGAGACGGCACGCCAATTTCCTGAAATGGTGGATGCCTTGAATCAACTGGCGGGCATGATTTCTGACGATGAAATGCGAGAAATGAATTACCAAGTGAATGTGGAAGGTGAAAGTCCGCGCAAGGTTGCAGAGTTGTTTTTAGTAGAAGAGGGTCTGATTCATTAAGGCAATCCTTATTAAACTGATGGTTTTTTCGGGAAATGGTGGAGAACTTTCGACAAAGTGGCTTTTTATTTGGTTCTGCGATGATTGCAGAAGGGAGCTGTACATTATGGCCAGTACGGTTGACATTTGTATTCCATCAATTGTTCTTCGGCATTCATTAATCATTTTATGTTAGAATGTCTCTGTACATAATAGAAATTAAGATTAATGGAGGATTCTATGTATAACGAACCTATTTTTCTGCAACCGGTATTTCAAGAAAGAATCTGGGGTGGGCAAAAACTAAATACACATTTTAATTATGACATTCCTTATGAACATACTGGCGAGGCTTGGGTGGTCTCTGCTCACCCAAATGGCCCAAGCGTTATAAAGAATGGTCCATTAAAAGGAAAGACGTTAGCTGATGCTTGGCTGGAGCATGGTGAATTGTTTAATAAGAGTAAAGATAACGATGACGCGTATCCTTTACTGGTAAAAATTTTGGATGCAGCTGATGACCTGTCTGTGCAAGTGCACCCGAATGATCAATTTGCTCAAGAAACAGAAGGCGTACCATACGGAAAAACAGAATGCTGGTATGTTTTAAGTGCGGAAGAGGGTGCAGAGCTAGTGTTAGGACACCATGCTGCGTCACGAGAAGAACTTGAAAATATGATTGATCGTGGAAAATGGGAACAGTTGTTACGTCGTGTCAGTGTAGAAGCTGGAGATTTTGTATATGTGCCCAGCGGTACGATTCATGCAATTGGAAAAGGAATTGTAATCTTGGAAATACAACAAAGTTCTGACATCACATACCGAGTATATGATTATGACCGTACGGATGCAGCGGGAAATAAACGTGAACTTCACTTGGAACGTGCAAAGCAAGTAACAACTGTTCCGCATCAGGACGCAAAGGTAGAACAAACGGAAAAACAGGTAGATGATTTGCGAGTTAAGAAACTAGTAAAAGAGAAATACTTCTCAGTGTACCACTGGGATTTAAAAGGAAAGGCTTCACTCGAAATGAACAAAGATTTTTTACAAGTAAGTGTAATTGCGGGTCTAGCAAAGCTTACAGTGAATGATCAAGCATTTGAGATAGAGAAGGGCACTCACTTTGTCATTCCTCATCATGTTGAAGCATTTCGTATTTCCGGTCAAGCAGAGTTAGTTGTTTCTCATCCTTAAGTTGGAATGAAGCTGTGTCAAAAAATTTTATTTTTTGATATCAGCTTTTTCTTTTTTGTTATGTTTTCATCTAATTGTTTTTGATTTGGCCCTTGTCCTCATAGAGGGTTCATGGGGACAAAGAAAGCTGAACCAAAGCAAAGTGTGTCCTCATAGAGGGTTCATGAGGACAGAGAAAGCTGAACCAAAGCAACCGTGTCTTCACCAAAACTTTATCAGTCGCCTGAATAGCTGTGGCTATATCTTGATGGGGAGATACGGGATAAGAAAGAATCATCTTCTTTAGTATTTTCTCCGTCTCGAATTGCCAGCAAATTTTCTTTCGGTAGAGTATACTTCTATCACTCACTTTTCAATACCACAAACTATCCTCCAAATCAGTGCAACCGCTGCATAGCCATTCATAAACTAGTCTTTATCATTTTTTGTGGCTAATCTTTTTGCTCTCTTATATTGTTACAGCGCCTTAAAGTATAAAAAATATGGAAATAAACCAACCTAAATGAACAGCCCAATTGATGTTGGAACACCTCGCAATTATTGTGCCAAATGGTTATTATATCAACGTTGGAAACGTTTTATAATTAAATTGAGAGGTGGAGGGATACTATTGTTTGATCAACGGTCCTATAAACTATTGGAGGAATTGACAAAGCATGAAAAAATAACGAAGCAAGAAATAATGATGCAGCTAAACTTATCTGAACGTCAACTTCAGTATGATTTGGAAAAAGTCAATTTTGCCCTAGCCAATAATGATTTGCCGGAAATTAAAATCTCCAATCAATTGCTTTTTATTGACAAGACATTAAGAAGCTTGGTCAAAACAAACTATCTAGATATGAATGCTAATCAGTTCATTATATCGGAACAAGACAGAGCCTATTTAATTTATTTGTACACCTTTATTCGCAAAGAGCCGGTTTCCAATTACCATTTTCAATTATTGCTGGGTGTAAGTAAAAATACAGCACTAACGGATGTAAAAAGGTTAAAAGAAATTTGTGATAAGTGGAAGGTAAAATTTTTATACACACGCTTGGATGGGTATCATATAACAGGAACTGAAATGGATAAGAGGAGATTAGCAATCTTTAGCGTAAATCATTTACTTTCTCAACCACTCGGGGAAGAAATCATTATTTTGGCACTTAAGTCATGGGGAAAGGCGGAAATCCTTGTTGAAACACAACAAATTATGAATCAATATCTAGAAATAAATGAGATCAGTTTAGTTAAGAGCAGAAAAACAGAGATGATTATCCACCTTGCTCTCTTGAGGGTTCGTGCTCGAAAGGAAAAATTATCCTTTACAAACTTAGAAAAACAAATGCTTGAAAGACAGAGCATATTTAAACATGGGGAGGAGTTATCGAGGAGGTTATTTCCTGAAGGAGGTGAAGATGAGAGTTATTTTGTAACGATTCAGTTACTCGTAACACTTGAAATAGTTACAAGCCAAGCTAGTCCTGAATTAGAGAAGTTAGCGGAACAAATTATCGAAGAATTTGAAAAAAACACATTGCTTCCGATTGAAGATAAAGCATTTTTGAAAAGAAGTTTATACAATCACCTTGTTCCAGCATTTTTTAGAATTATTTTTGAAATTCCACTCTTTAATCAATTAAGTGAAAGAATAAAGAGAGAGTATCCTGATCTATTTCAGTTTGTAAAGCGTTCATTGTCCCCACTGGCACTTTGGACAGGGAAAGAAATTAGTGAAACCGAAATTGGTTTTTTTACTATGCATTTTGGTGGTTACCTGGATAGCGGAAATAATTTGCATTCAGAGAAATTAACAGGATTAATCATCTGTTCCAATGGATTAAGCTCATCCATCATGCTTGAAGCCCAATTAAAAGAGTTGTTTCCTACAATTCGATTTTCTAGAATACACAATCGTGACAGATTTGAAGATATCCCAGCAGCAAACTATGATGTGGTATTTTCAACCATTAAGGTAGAATCCGTAAAGCCAGTATTCATTGTGAAAACCTTATTGTCACAGGTAGACAAATACTATCTAATTCGTGATGTATTGCAGAAATTTCCAAGATTAGATAGGCAAATATTCACCGTTGAGCAATTGATGGAAGTGATTAAAAGGCATACAGAAGTAAAAGATGAAAACCAACTATATTCTGAGCTTGTTAATTTATTATATATACAAAACAAAAGCAAGGGGATGAACAAACCAATGTTATCAGAGCTCTTGACGAAAGACACAATCCATTTTACTGATGAAAAGCTGGATTGGAAGGATGCAATTATTGAAGCATCTCAACCATTGGTAGAGTCCAATAAAGTACAAAGGAAATATGTGGATTCCATGATAAGAAATGTAGAAGAAGTTGGAGCATATATTCATATCGGCAAAGGTATAGCGATTCCGCATGCTAGGCCAGAAAATGGTGTGAACCAGCTAGGGATGTCTTTTTTAAGAACAAAGACTCCTGTGTTGCTTCTGGATCAGGCTGATCATAAAATTGATATTTTTATTTGTTTAGCTGCTATTGATAGTGAAGCACATCTTAAGGCACTTGCACAGTTAACCAAAATTTTAGGTGATAATGAACTTCTTGAAGCTATTAAAGCTGCTGAAACTGCAGAGCAAGTAATCGAAATTATAAAAATGGGGGAGAATAAATAATGAAAATTTTAGCTGTTTGTGGTTCAGGTTTAGGAACTAGTTTTATGGTAGAAATGAATATCAATCAAATTTTAGAAGAGCTTGGTGTGACAGGAGTGGAAGTATCACATTCTGATTTAAGCTCAGCAACACCAGACGATGCGGATGTTTTCTTTCTTGCTAAAGACATTGCAGAAGGTGGAGCCCATTTAGGTGAGGTTGTTGTGATGGATAGCATCATTGATATGGACGAATTAAGAACTAAAGTAAAACAAGTTTTGGAGAAAAAAGGATTAATCTGATGTAAATCAAAAAAAGGGGGTAAAGAAATGCAAACGTTAATTGATATTTTAAGTCAACCAGCCATTCTAGTAGCACTCATTGCTTTAATTGGTTTAATGGCGCAAAAAAGAAATATGTCGGATACCGTAAAGGGAACTACTAAAACATTCGTAGGCTTCCTTGTCATTTCAGCAGGTGCCGGAATTCTTGAGACTGCGCTGGTACCGTTTGGGGCGATGTTTGAACAAGCATTTAATGTTACTGGAGTTGTTCCAAATAATGAAGCCATTGTTGCTCTGGCATTATCAGAATATGGTACAAATACGGCATTAATTATGTTTTTCGGTATGATTGTCAACATTCTTATAGCAAGATTTACCCGATTTAAATATATTTTTTTAACTGGTCATCATACCCTTTACCTTGCTGCGATGTTAGCCGTAATTATGGCTGTGGCAGGATTCAATACAGTTGGCTTGATCGCTGCAGGTTCTGTTGCACTTGGGATTGTAATGACTTTATCACCAGCTATTCTTCAGCCGTTTATGCGTCAGTTAACTGGAAATGATAACGTGGCATTAGGTCATTTCAGTGCTGTCGGTTATGCAGCAAGTGCTTTAGTTGGTAAATTATTTAAAAGCAGCAAAGAAAATTCTACTGAGAATATTAACTTTCCAAAAGGTTTAGGTTTTTTACGAGACAGTACTGTAAGTATTGCCTTAACAATGATTATCATGTATGTAATTGTGGCACTTTTTGCAGGAGCTACTTATATTGAAAATGAGCTAAGTGGAGGTACAAATTTCCTCGTATTTTCTCTTATTCAAGCAGGTAGGTTTGCTGCCGGTGTATTTATTATCTTATCTGGAGTTCGTTTAGTATTGTCAGAAATTGTACCTGCATTCAAAGGGATATCTACTAAGCTTGTGCCGAATGCTAAACCAGCACTTGATGTTCCAATTATTTATCCATATGCACCAAATGCGGTATTAATTGGATTCTTTGCAAGTTTCTTAGGCGGAATTTTCAGTATGGTAATCATGATTTTCACTGGTGGTGTCATTATTTTGCCGGGTGTTGTACCCCACTTCTTTACAGGAGCAGCTGCCGGTGTCTTTGGTAATGCTACGGGAGGCTTTAAAGGTTCTGTTATTGGCTCCTTTGTCAATGGGGTAGTTATTTCATTCCTTCCAGTATTCTTAATGCCTGTACTTGGTGATTTAGGATTCGCTAATACAACCTTCTCTGATGCTGATTTTGGTGTATCTGGAATATTCTTTGGTTCATTGGCTAATTATGCTGGACCAATTGCCATTACAATAAGTTTAATTGTCATCCTTGCATTGATGGCAATACCTGTGAAGAAACAAAAAGCAGAAACAAAATAAGTTAGTTTAATGTGATGCTGAGGATTATCGCTATAAAACCTCAGCATCTAAGAATTAAAAAACACTGGAGGTTCTTAATATGACTACAAAGAATTCAAGGATTTCTGAATTATCGATTAACACAATTCGTACGTTAACAATAGATAGTGTAGAAAAAGCACAACACGGACATCCAGGAATGCCAATGGGAGCAGCCCCTATGGCTTATAGCCTTTGGAAAAATATTATGAATATTAACCCTGAAAACCCGAACTGGTTCAATCGTGATAGATTTGTATTATCAGCTGGACATGGGTCCAATTTACTGTACAATTTGCTGCACCTTTCAGGGTATGATGTAACGATAGAAGATCTGAAGAACACAAGACAGTGGGGAAGTAAAACACCGGGTCATCCGGAGTATGGAATAACTCCTGGAGTTGAAGCAACTACAGGACCACTTGGACAAGGTATTCCTGTAAGTGTTGGGATGGCTTTGGCTGAGAGACATTTGGCGGAAACATATAATAAAGATGGTTTTCCTATTGTAGACCATTACACATATACAATTTGTGGTGATGGGGATTTGATGGAAGGTGTATCCTATGAAGCGGCATCGCTTGCAGGACACTTGGGACTAGGACGTTTAATTGTGTTATATGATTCCAATAATATTAGTTTAGATGGCGAGCTAAACTTGGCTTTTTCTGAAGATATTAAAAAACGTTTTGAATCGTGTAACTGGCAATATTTATATGTTGAAGATGGAAATGATATTGAAGCTGTTCATAAGGCATTGTTAGAAGCGAAAGCAGATGAAAACAGACCGACTATTATTGAAGTAAAAACAGTTATTGGCTACGGTTCACCATCTTTACAAGGAACAAATGAAGCGCACAGTGACCCTTTAGGAAAAGAAGAAATCGAACTTACGAAAAAGTTCTATAACTGGGAACACGATGAATTTCATGTGCCTGAAGAAGTATATGAAGACTTTAGCAGTATTAAAGAGAATGGAATTGCAAAAGAAAAAGCATGGAATGACCTCTTTGCCGCATATCAAAATGAATATCCAGAACTTGCTGGAGAGCTAAAGCGAATCATCGCCGGTGAGCTGCCGGTTGATTGGAAGAGTGGACTTCCTGAATATAAAGAAGGTGAAACACTTGCAACACGAGTTGCATCCAGTGAAACATTAAATCTACTTGCTGATAAATTACCTGAATTGGTTGGTGGGTCTGCTGATTTAGATTCATCAACAAAAACAAGATTAAAAAATTATGTAGACCTTAACAGTCAAGATTATTCTGGAAGGAACGTTCGATTTGGTGTAAGAGAATTTGCGATGGGAGCTATTGCTAATGGACTTGCACTACATCATTTACGCCCATTCGTAAGTACGTTTTTTGTTTTCTCAGATTACTTGCGTCCAGCAATCAGACTAGCTTCCTTGATGGAACTTCCAGTGATATATGTGTTTACGCATGATACAATTGCAGTAGGACAAGATGGACCAACTCATCAACCAGTTGAACAGCTTGCTGCATTTAGAGCAATGCCGGGAATTTCTGTCATCCGGCCTGCAGACGCAAATGAAACAAGAGAAGCATGGAAAATAGCTGTGGAAGAAACGGGGCATCCGACCATATTAGTGTTAGGTAGACAAGGATTACCCACATTGCAAACGACAGAAACGCTGGCAACCGAGGGCGTCCGCAAAGGAGCTTATATTGTATCCAAAGCTTCAAATAAAGCTGTTGGAATTATCATTGCTGCTGGTTCTGAGGTTGCTTTATCAATTAAAGCTCAAGCCCGTTTAGCTGAAGAAGGCATCTACGTGAATGTTGTAAGTATGCCATCATGGGATCTTTTTGATAAACAGTCACAACAATATCAAGAAAGTGTATTGCCTGGCAATTTACAAAAACGTTTAGCAGTGGAAATGGGTTCTAAGCTTGGATGGAGAGAGTATGTAGGAAGTGAGGGGGCAGTAATGAGCATTGATACATTCGGTGCATCGGCTCCTGGAGACCAAGTCATTGAAAAATATGGTTTTACTGTAGAAAACATAGTAAATAATTTTAAAGCATTATTGTAATGGATTGTAACAAAAAGGTAGCCAATGTGGTTACCTTTTTGCTTAACTGAATAAAAACGGCAGGGAGTAGTGGTGATTCCAATAAAATGAGGTGAAATTAGGCATGTATCTTACTGAATATCATCATCATACAGATAATTCGTTTGACTCCAAAGCTAGAATGGAAGATGTCTGTGCTGAAGCTGTAAAAAGAGGAATCGACGAAATTTGTTTTACAGAGCACTTTTCAGTCAATCCGAATCTTCCAACGTATGGTCATCTCGATTTTGAACAATATTTTTCTCAAATTCATCATGTGCAGGATAAATATAGAGGAAGACTTGTAATTAAAGCTGGCATCGAACTTTGTGAACCTCATTTAATGAAGGATGAATACAAACAAGCACTACAAGAATTGGAATTAGACTTTATTCTTGGCTCCGTTCATAATATTGATGAAATAAAGCTGAGAAAATACATGGGAGATAAAAAGCCGTTCGAGGTGTATCATGATTATTTTACAGAAGTTTATAAGCTTGTTTCCGAGGCAGATATTGATGTGATAGCTCATCTGGATTTAATGAAACGCTATGCGATGGAGTCGAAGGGCAATTACCAGTTTGACGATTTTAACGAAATTTTGGAAGCGATACTCAGAAAGGCTGTCGAACGAGGAATTGGTATTGAAATCAATACCTCGGGTATTTCTAATATGAAGGTTAATGAGCCGTTTCCGACACAGAGCATTTTAAAACTATATAAATCTCTTGGTGGTGAAATCTTGACAATCGGTTCTGATTCTCACCGAGTAGAAACGGTTGGTTCTAACCTTGATGAAGCCCTAAAGATGGCTAAAGCCGCTGGATTTAGATATATTCATACATTTAAGAAACGAAAAGTACATGGATGGCCACTTCAAATATAGTGGGAAAAGGTTCGGAATAGACTAAGTAGACTTGCAGGCTGTATTTTTAAATGGTCTGTTATGCTGATGTTTGTTCAGCTATTTTTTCGTCACTAACAAAATTCTTCCCTTTTTAACTTCTTTGGGGGAGCTGTATCCCTTATGGAAAATGGCAATATTTCATATATGAGTCACTTAATATTTTTTTGAAATATGAATGTAACTATACTTTGACTTAAAATAGGTTTAAAATACTATGGAAGTATTCTTCCATACTTCTAAATAGATTAAGAGTAGGAGTCAAAGGAATGGATTTCATAGAATTGTTAAAAGCCGTCATACTAGGGCTCGTTGAAGGATTAACAGAATTTGCACCGGTGTCTTCAACTGGTCATATGATTATTGTTGATGATATGTGGTTAAAATCAAACGAGTTTTTAGGAAAGTATGCTGCGAATACATTTAAAATTGTGATTCAGCTTGGATCGATTTTAGCGGTCGTCATAGTATTCAGAGAGCGGTTTATTGATCTATTGGGTCTAAATCGGATTCTTAAAAAGAAAGAGGAAAATAAAGAAGAAACTAGCCATCTTAAACTAACTCATATCATTGTTGGCTTACTTCCAGCTGGGGTTTTAGGTGTGTTGTTTGAAGATTTTATTGATGAGAATCTATTTTCAACCGAGACAGTTCTAATTGGGTTATTAATTGGAGCGGTTTTTATGATTATCGCAGATATATTTGGATCCAAAACTCCTAAAGTTGTTACAGTAGACCAAATTAGCTATAAACAGGCGTTAGCTGTGGGGTTCATTCAATGCTTATCACTCTGGCCAGGTTTTTCACGTTCAGGGGCAACGATCTCTGGCGGAGTAATGCTTGGGATGAATCATCGAACTGCTGCGGATTTTACCTTTATTATGGCCGTACCAATTATGGCGGGTGCAAGCTTCTTATCACTATTGAAAAATTGGCAGTATTTTACGTTAGATGCCCTTCCATTTTTCGTTGTAGGGTTTATTAGTGCATTTGTTTTCGCATTAATATCGATTCGCTTTTTCCTAAAGCTAATCAATAAAATAAAGTTGATTCCATTTGCGATTTATCGGATTATACTTGTCTTTGTTATTTATTTACTTTATTTTTAATTAGGCTTTGTTAAAATGATTTTGGGCACATTGCATGGAATCAGAGAGAAAATGAGCCAAAAATCAACACCGACATATAACAGAGCCTTTAAATAAAAGACAAGTGAGTGTGAAAAGATGAATCCTTTAAGGTTGGAATTCAAATTACATAAGTATATTTCAGTGGATCGGAAATTGATCAAGCAAAGAAACGGCAAATTGTTAGTCGATATTCAAGGCGATTTCGAAATGTATATCCATAATAAGTGTTTTTTTAAAGAGCCTTCTCTTGCTCTCCTGGAATTAGGAGTAGCTTTAACAAAATGGGATCGTGTCAGAGATTTTACTTACTATACAATCGAGCATGATGAACGAGAAGGCCCCCTATTAACATTTAATAATAAAGGTGAAAAGGGCTGGAGGTTATTTTCCATCTGGCAGCTATTTGAATCCGAAGATTCATTATCGATCGAAATGATAACGACAGAGGTTGAATCTTTTTTACAAGATTTAGATGAAGAATTGGTCAATACTTATGGGTTCAATATTGAAGGTTTCTTAAATAGAAAAATAGGGTTCTTTGGAATTTAGAGGATTGGTTCAGAAATGATTCAATCCTCTTTTATATTTTATGGAGAAGATAAGTTACCAATCAACCTTGTTATACGATGTACTAATGTGATACGATGTACTTGGGATTATATAGAAGGTGGTGTGAGGATGGATAAAGAAATTATGAAAGGCAGCATTGATATTTTGCTTCTTTCTCTCTTGAATCAGCAGGATATGTACGGCTATGAGATCGTTAAAACATTAAAACAGAATAGTAATGAACTTTACAACATGAGTGAAGGAACGCTCTATCCTGCATTAAAACGATTAGAGACGAAAGGTTGGCTTTTATCTTATTGGGTAAATGCTGATAACGGTGGCAGAAGAAAATATTACCAAATCACAGAAGATGGGAAAAGAGAATTAGAGAAGAAATTAACAGAGTGGAATCAAATCAATCAGCTAATTAAAGTATGTTCGGAGGGAGCGACTTGGATAAAGAAATTGAAGCCTACATTGAGCAAATTGTAAGTCGAATTAATTGTAGTAAAGAAGAACGGGTAGAAATGATCGATGAAATTCGTGATCATCTCTCTTTATTGAAATATGACTTTGTTGCTCAAGGTCTTTCGGAAGCGGAAGCAACTGTGAAGGCTTTGAAACAATTTGGCGATCAAAAGCAAATTTCAAATGGACTGCAGGAATCGCTCTTTCCATATTACAAATGGTTTAAAATCGGAACTTGGGTCATGTTTAGTTTTTATGCTGCAGTTGTTCTATATAAGCTACTAATTGAGAGAATCATTAATATTATCGCTGATCATTTGAATGGGTTTCCTATTAGTAGGTATGTATTTCTCCCTCCGGATTCCGAAAGTTATTTTCATTTAGAGGTATTACAACTAAACGCAAATATTATTCCATTTAAAAACACGTTAACTTATATAACGGGATTAGATAAATTTAATTTGGATGTTATCATTCATAATACATTAGGAAATATCTTGATTTTTTTGCCTTTAGGAGTATTTTTGCCTTTACTATTTAAAAAGTGTCGTCCATTTACCAAAGTTCTTCTTATTTCTGTCATCATTAGTATTTTCATTGAATGCTCGCAGCTTATTTTTATGCTAGGGCAATTTGATATCGATGATATTATTTTGAATGTAAGTGGGAGTTTGGTAGGTTTTCTTCTTTTTAAAAGTTTTAAAAGCATTGGGGAGTTTTCAAAGAAACCTAGTTTTAAAAAAGTAGTGTAGTAGGAGAGACAAAAATGAAATTCGTTGTCAAAGTAGGATTAGCGGTTGTATTTAGTTTTTACTTGCTTGTACTTACAAAGCTTATCCTGATTAAATACCTAAGTATTCAAGAAATTATCAGTCATTTTACCTTTACTTATGAGGGAATGTGGAATAAGCACAATTTTATTCCATTTAAAACAATTGGCTATTATTTATTTTTTGCAAATGATATTAATTTTAGTATACGAGTTGAAAATTTAACTGGAAATATTATCGGATTTGCACCCTTTGGCTTTATGTTTCCATTGTTATTCGCCAAATTCCACGGCTTTAAAAATGTCGCGATCGCAACATTTTGTTTAAGCTTAACCTTTGAAACACTTCAGCTCATTTTTAAATTTGGAAGCTTTGATGTAGACGATTTAATCCTGAACACGATTGGAGGAATGTTAGGATATATTCCGATAAAGCTTGCTAGTTTGTATATGAATAATAGAAAATTAAAGCGCACATTCGTAAGATAGCATATATTAATGGCTTTGTTGCTGTGCGGATGGTTTTTTAGCTATGACCCTAATTGTCGTATGATTTTTGCGAAGTTAGGGTTTTTTATTTTCAAGAAGGTAAAGATATCTTTACATTGTGAAAATGTCGATGTATACTATTTGTAAAGATATCTTTACATGTTTCTCAAAAAGGAGAAGATGTTTTTGAAAGTTAAAAATCGAATCAAGGAAATTCGTCTGCAAAAAGGGATTAGCCAAATCAAAATGGCAGAGGATTTACAAATTACAAGGCAAACGATAAATGCGATTGAAAAGCATAAATACAACCCCAGTTTAGAGTTGGCGTTGAAATTGCTTAAGTATTTAGATGTGACGGTTGATGAATTATTTCAATTGGAGGAGGATTAAGGGTGGAAAAGTATAAGACGTTAATTATTGCGATAACAGTCATTGGTGGGATGAGTTTGGGATTTTCTTTAGGAAAACTGTTCATTCCTGACCTACCGTCTGCATTAGTTGCTGCAGGAATTGGCGGCTCGATAGTTGGGGTAGCCCTTGTTATAACAATAGGGAAAATAAGGCAAAAACAAAAAAAGAATAATGTCCCGGATGTAGATGAAAGGACATGGAGCAATATGAAGAATTTTTATGCGATTTCTCTCTATTTTGTCCTTTTTGGGAGCATGCTTCTTGTCTGTATTTTATTTATCTCAGGCATAAAAACAATAGAATTAGGGGCAGTTAGCATTTATTTGTTACTTTTATTTATGCTCCTTGTCATAGGTACGCATATCGTGAGAAGACAGTAGGCAGATTATGTGATGGAGAAGAGGGAAAGAATGATGGTCCATGTACTCTATATTGAAGATGAGAACGAGATTGGCAGTTGGGTAAAAAAAGATTTAAAGAAAAGAGGCTATGAGGTTACATGGCTAACATCGGGGGAAGGGGTTGAGCAGTATATTTCAACTGCTGACCTCGTAATATTGGATGTTATGCTGCCTGGCTTGGATGGTTTTTCTATTGGCAAACGCATAAAAAATGATAATGGAAATGTTCCTATTTTAATGTTATCCGCTCGCACTGCGATTGAGGATAAAATTGAGGGGCTTGGCTTTGCTGATGATTACTTAACAAAACCTTTTCATCCCGATGAGCTTGCTGCCAGGGTGGAAGTGCTTTTAAGAAGGTTTCAAAAAAACGATGAACTGATTGAAATTGGCCATCTTGCTGTTTATCCAGAAGATTTAAGGATTATTAATAAAAAAACAGAAGAAGAAATTCAATTGACCGGCAAGCAATATTATTTATTTCAATATTTTATTCGTCATTTAAATCAAATTTTAACGAAAGAGCAGCTCTATGAAGGGGTTTGGGGAGAAGCTTATATTGAGGGTGACAAAACACTGATGGTGCATATTCGCTATTTGCGTGAAAAGTTGGAGGAGAATCCGGCGAAACCAAAAATCATTGAAACGATTCGGGGAATTGGCTATAGGGTGAAGTTATGAAAAAGTTTTTCAGATCCTTATTAGCTAAATATATGCTCATCATTTTGATGGCAATTTTTCTTGTTCAATTTGCTTTTATAATTATCGGAACTTTTTTCATAGGAATTGAGTCAAAATTTGTTTCTGAAGACGTACCCACCGCAACAGAAATAGAAGAAAAATGGCATAAAGAGGCAAACAATTTGCAGTCTTTTAGTAAAGCAGAAATTTCACAGCATTTTGCGCAATGGAAAAAACAATATCCTGATGCATCCATGTTTTGGGTGGATGAGAGAGGGGACTTAGTCGAAACGGTTGATCTGAAAGAAGAGTTGCCACAGCAATGGACCGCTGCCTTTATGGCAAAATTTATTAAGGCACGCTATGGCGGTGAACCATTTACTGTGATTGCTTTTTTAGGAAAGGATGAAACCAACGGTTTTATCGTCTTAGAGCTTCCGCGCAAGGAGTTTCAACCCCCTCTTCAGCAGGCATCCAATGACTACGCACTATTCGTTTTCATGGGCATGGCTGTCATTATTTTGTTATTTCTGTTCGTGTCCTTTATGTTCTTTCATAATATTCGAAAACGGCTGTTAAATTTGCAGGCATCGATGACAACTCGGGACGTGGATGGATTGCCTGTACAAACGGCTGTGAAAAAGTATGATGAGATTGGCCGGCTTGAGCAAACTTTTAATGAGATGATTCAGGAACTGAAAGAAGCGAACGAGAGGGAAAAAGAAGAAGAGCAGTTGAGAAGAGAGTTGATCGCTAATCTCTCTCATGACTTGAGGACACCGCTAACAAAAATGCGAGCACAAATCTACTCTTTAAGTAAAGAAAATGGTTTAGGAGAGAAACAAGCTTCCATTGACATGCTTGAAGCTTCCATTGTTGACATTGATCGGCTAATTGAAAACTTGATGTCGTATACTTTATTAATCGCAAGCAGGTATAAGCTGGAGAAAAAAGAGGTTGATGTGATTCGGTTAGTTCGGGAATGTTTAGCAACATGGTATTCTGTGTTTGAAAAAGAAGAATTTGAAATAGAGGTTGAACTGCAACCATTTGAAAACAATCAATGGTTTGTCGACCCTTCTTGGCTCGGTCGTATTATCGATAATTTACTGCAAAATGTCCTGCGGCATGCACGGAGCGGCCGATATATTCAAGTGAAAACAGAATCCACTGAACGATATGATGCATTCTTATTTACCGATCGAGGAAAAGGAATGCAGCATGTTTCCAATGAAAAAGGAGCTGGGATTGGTTTATCAATTGTGGATATGATGGTGAAAGGAATGGATTTGGATTGGGAAATTAGTTCAACTGAGACAGGTACATCGATTAAGATCATGAAATATAAAAAACGTGTGTAAAGGGGAATGTTTCTCTTTTGCACACGTTTTTTATGGTTATGCTGATAAAAACAAGTGATTTTTAAACAGATTTTAAACTTTCATTATCCTTTATTTTAACCTTCAAACATTATGATTGTTTTTGAGGTGAGAAAAAATGGATCATGTAGTGATTACGAAAGGCTTAACAAAAAGCTTTCGTCAAGAAAAAGCAGTGGATTGTTTAGATTTAAAAATTAAAAAAGGAGATATATATGGATTTTTAGGTCCTAATGGTGCAGGGAAGACAACGACGATTCGAATGTTGCTTGGTTTAATGAAACCGACATCGGGAACGATTGAAATTTTTCAAAAGGATTTAAGGGCGGAACGAATTAGCATTTTAAAAAGGGTTGGTTCCTTAGTAGAGAATCCCTCCTATTATCCACATTTAACAGCTTACGAAAATTTAGAGGCTGTGAGAAAAATTTTAGGAGTTTCAAAATCAAGAATTTATGAAGTCTTAAAAATTGTTCGTCTCACAGATGTCGCCAATAAAAAGGTAAAAGGATTTTCATTAGGCATGAAGCAGCGCTTAGGGATCGCTACTGCTTTATTGGGTGAACCTGAATTGCTGATTTTGGATGAACCAACAAATGGGTTAGATCCATCTGGAATCATTGAAATTCGTCATTTGATTAAACGTCTCTCAACTGAATTTGGCATTACCATTTTGATTTCGAGTCATCTATTATCGGAAATCGATCAAATTGCCACTACAGTTGGCATCGTTTCGAAAGGGAAGTTGATTTTTCAAGATTCCATCGAAATCATGCGCCAATTCGCGCAGAAAAATATTATCTTAAAGGTTAACGATGGGGAGAAGGCTTGGCGCTCTCTTTTGGCAAAAGGAATTAAATCAGATTATCAAGATCGTCAGCTTCTCTTATTAGAGCATTCGAATGAGAAGGTGGCGGATGTTGTACGAATACTTGTTGAAGATGGCTTCTCTATTTATCGAGTTGAAGAAGAGAAGCGTTCTCTCGAAGATATATTCTTGCAAATGACGGCAGAGGAGCAGGCAATATGATCGGAAAATTAGTTGAAGCCGAATTTTTAAAAATTAAAAGAAAAGGATTTTGGTTTTTAACATTTTTAGGTCCGTTCGGTGTCATTGCCTTACAGATGGTCAATTATGGAGTAAGAAAAGAATATTTGCTCAGGCAAAGTGATGATGACTGGGGGTATTTTCTATTGAATGTATCCTCGTTTACACCACTTGCACTCGTTTTAGGAATCGTGATTTTAACATCATTTATGACAAGTATTGAAAATGAGACAAATGCTTGGAAGCAGCTTGTAGCTCTTCCAGTCTCCAAGTGGAGCGTCTATTTGTCAAAATTTACAGTGCTAGCCGGTTTGTTATTGCTTTCTACAGTGCTTTTAACCATCTTTACGATCCTATACGGAACGGTTTTAAACTTAGGCCATGATATTCCCTATTTAGAGATTATCAAATACAGCTTTTATCCCTATCTAGCTGCATTGCCTGTACTGGCTTTACAGCTATGGATTGCAACGGTCAGTCATAATCAAAGTATTCCGATTACTGCTGGAGTACTTGGTGTGATTTTCACTTATTCAGCCCATATTCTTCCTGATTGGATGATATGGAAATGGCCATCGTTGATGAATGATTGGAATGAACCTGTGATTAATGTCTTTTTAGGGATTGGAGTAGGGTGTTTGTTGTATATCATTGGCATGTTTGATTTTATTAGAAGGGATGTTAAGTAGATGCTCTCAGTTCTTCAGTCAGAGTGGTATAAACTAAGAAAATCAAAAATCACCTTCATTCTTTTTGTTGGTCCCTTTGTGGGACTTCTGATTGGGTTGCTCTTTAATTTAACTATTGAGGGAGAAATCAATCAATGGTATATTTTGGTGCTTTCGATGAATTTAACCTATGCCCTTCTATTTTTACCTTTAATAACAGGTGTTTTAGCAAGTACAATTTGTAGATACGAGCACCAAGCAGGGGGCTGGAAGCAGTTATTAGCAATGCCAGTTGCGAGAGGAAAAATATTTTTGGCAAAGTATGTATTGCTGATGCTGCTTGTGTTTGTCATTCAACTTCTTTACCTTGTTTCTATCTATGGGGTGGGAATGATAAAAGGCTATACAGATCCTTTTCCCATTGAGATTATTTGGAGAGGCATTATAGGTGGCTGGGTTGCGACGTTTCCACTTGTTGCCCTTCAATTGTGGATGTCTATTCTTTTTAAGAGCTTTGCTGCACCGTTGACCGTGAATGTGATTTTTACACTACCAGCTATTTTAGCGATAAATTCTGAGCGCTTTGGTCCTTTTTATCCATGGGCGCAGCCATTCTCGATGATGTACGTTGGCGGCAACACGGACGATCTATTTTTTATTCCATGGGAGCAATTAATAACGGTTGTTGGAGGCAGTTTTGTGCTATTTTTCCTTGGAGGGTATTTTTATTTCCAACGAAAAGCAGTGTAATGAAGAAACTGCAGGAGTGCAATAGAACAGAGAATTGTTTAATTCCGGAAAAATTGAGGTGATTTCCGGAGAAAATAGGATTAATTCCGGAAAAACTGAAGGTAATTCCGGAAAAAAACGATTTTTTCCGGAAAAAGGGTGTCCCAATCAATTTTGGGACGCCCTTTCTGTTCATCCTGCCCAAAATTCAGGGAAATATTGTATAATGAGCATTAAGACCAAAATATGTGGAGGGGGAACCGAAGTGTTGTGCGGTTGTGAACATAGTATTCCTGCAAGTCTAAAAATAGAAGGGGATGTGGGCGCAGATCCACTTTGGTGTGCGAATTGCGGTTACAATATTGATATTGCAGATTTACCGCTTTCCAATAATTTAGTAGCGGCATTGTCTTCATGGAACATGACCTATGGAGAGTGGATTGATTGGAATACAGATAAATTAAAAGAAGATGGTATTCAATTAGAAAAACAATTTAATAGAGCAGGAGAAGCGTTAACGGAAAAAGTGAGAAGAGAGATAGGGCATATTTATGGTATTACGTTTGTTCCTTCGACAAGCGCCCGACTATATTCGGAAACTTCTTGATAAAGGAGCGGCCTTGAAAACTTGAGGAACGGAGAAAATGATCATGGAGTTAAATCAATATATAAACGAAGCTTTTCCAGGACTAGTTATAAAACCAAGCCTCTACTGGCAATGGAAGTCCAGCATTCATTTCAATCTTGCTATGGAGCTCTCTCCATTTAAAGATGGAATAGATAAGTTAAATCCTCAGTATTTTAAGGAGACTTACGAGAAGGCCATTCTCTATTTCAATGAGCTTTTCTCAGATGATGATGAAATTTTTTTAGTTACCAATTACTATCACCATAAAAAACAGAGGATAAGCAGACATAAGCTGAAGGTTTACGCGCATTACATAAAAAAACAAGGATATTAAATTTCGATTGCAGCAAAAAATTTGTCCGTATGTCTTTGAGGAAGAAGAAGAGGCAAAGGATTATTGCACTTCCCAATTTTCGCTGCTATGCCGTAAGCGGGATATTCGTTATCCATTGCTGCTTGAAGCGATCTGTAATCAAGATTTTCCTTCTTTAAAACCAAATCTAAGACATCGAGATAGCGTGTATTCACCAAATGTATTTTTTATTAATGCCAGTAAAGATATTATTTTCTTTATTTACGATGATCGAGGCTGTGAAGTTATTGCCAAAGACTTTGAAACAATTCGCCCTTTATATGAAAAATATACTGAATGGGTGGAGGGACATCGTCAAGAAGAACAATACAAGGGAGATATGATCAATGAAATCAAAGATCAAGCAATGGATTGACTTAGCAAAGAAAAAATTTGGCCTCGAGGATTATAAACTAGCAGATTACCGGTTTTCAAGACGGGTCAATATTTTCAATGAAACAGAATATACCTTTTCGATGGAGTGGTTTCCAAGTGATGAAACAGAACGAGAAGATGAAGATTCAAACCCGCCTGGAACGGCAGCCATTGAAATCAATGTACATACAGAAAAAATTGAAAGTATCATTTTTGTCATGGGAAAAACGTATGCCAAAAATGGAGTTGAGTTTAAAACTCGTAAACTTGAGGAAATGATAACGTGGATTGAAGAGGAAACGGGGCTCGTCTACGGGGAGCAATTTCAGCTTCATCGACAAGAGGATGGAGAGTATCGCTTCAAGGAGTGTTATAAGGGAGTGGCGGTGTCACCTTCCGGCTTCATTGATGCTCGGGTTGATGAGGAAGGAAGATTGATTTCTTTTTCCGTTCATGGTCAATTTCCTGCTAAGGAAATGGTGGAGGAGGATACATTTTCCCTTACTCTTGATTCTATCGAGGCATTGAAAAAAGACCAGGTAAAACTAATCGAATTCCCTTCTTTTGAACAGAAAAAAATCTTTCCTGTTTATGCGCTTGAAGAAATATTTGTGACAAATGATGGTGCAGAAACGATCCCTTTTGAAGTTTTTGTTGATTCAAGAGGGTATCTCAAAATAGATGAAATGATCAGTTGGGAAGAGCCTATATCTCTTCAGCCATTTGAAAGGGAAGTGTTTGATTGGAGTGAAGATATCACAGCAGAGCAAGCTTTTTCTTCTGAGCCGGCTCCAGATTCGTTTCCGATTACGAAGGATGAACAAGAAAAATGTTTAAGGATCGTAAAAGAGGTATTAGCTCAAGAATATCCTGAGCAGTCCGGGAAGTGGAACTTGAAAACATTACATCGGGAGAAAAGATTTATTCATGCGATCATTCGAGCTAATGAACAAACAAACCGTGTATTTCAGAGAAAATTAATGGTTATCATTGATGCTGAAAAAGAAAAGGCGATAAATTTAATTGACAATAACATGATGTTGGATGTTTTTCATGAATTTGAGGTTGCGGAAACAGTAGCAATAACGAAGGAAGAAGCTTTTGCAAAGCTTGAAGACCATTTTGAATTAACGCCAATCTATGTCTATGATTTTGAACGGAAGAAATATCGATTATGCGGAAAATTGGATTGCCATTATGGAGTTCATGCAGGAAGCGGCAAAGTTACTTTTTTAGATGATCTGTAGGGGGAGATTGAAGATTGAATTGCTGGAGAATAACAAAAGATACGGATGAGTGGACTTGTTTTTCAGAAGTAGGGACAAAGCTAGAGTATGAAGAATATATCATTACGGAGGAAAAGTATTTAGAGGCCATCAAGACATTTTGGGATGAAACAGGAGTAAATCAGATATATATAACAGCTTTGGAGCAGTGGTCGGACGGAGTAGAAAGTCAAAATGCCCGCAAGTATCTCTCTAATATTTGGATAGGAAAAGCAATCAAGATCGATGAATTGCTGCAATTAGCTCAACATACTCTGCGTAATGTATGTTGGTGCAAAGTAGAAATAAAGAATCGATTTTTTGTACATTTTGGTTATGACTATTATATGTATATCGGGACGGATAGAGATTGTCAGAAGGCGATCGCAAAAACGCAGCAATCAGGTCTAAATGTTGAGGAATGTATCTCACCTTATAAATGATTTTTTTTAAAAGGATGTGCTTAGTTGGAGAATAGAGTAGGGCTGATTCAAGCTTTTAAAAAGAAAAGAGTGAAGGTAACGGAAATTCCGAAATGGGGAACCTATCTCCGCAAGAAATGGGAAGACGAATTTGTTCATCATTTGACTGTGCAGGAGAAGGAAGATATTTACTTATATTCGAGCCATTGGGCTAGTGGTTTTTTATGGCATGTATTTAGTTATGATAAAAGAAAATATTTACAATTTGATGAAGCAGATAAGGCTTTTGAAAGTGAAAACAAGAAATTTTGCTATCTGTTTTTTCAGCATTACGATGATGCCTATATTCTTGAAAATGCTACAAAAGTAACCGCAGCTGATTTTAATGAGGAAGAAGATGTATATATAGTGGATAAGGACTTTACTTGGACGTATGTCAGAACTCATGATAGCGGTTATCTTGGTCCTTATTTTTCGAGAAAAGGAGAGTAGGATGACAAAAAAGCATTGCTGTAAAACGATGATGGTACAAGTAAATTCAGTATGTGAACAACATGAAGATCCGTTTGACTGTCCAGATCAATTAATCGACTATAACGCAAAATTTGATGAATATGGCTTGATTATTCACGATGGAGGTTCCTCTAGTATGCTCATTTCATTTTGTCCATGGTGTGGAGAAAGGCTCCCTGTATCAAAACGAGATTTATGGTTTGATAAACTTGAAAAATTAGGTTTTGATAATCCGTATGATGACAATATCCCAGAGGAATTTCAATCAGAAAAATGGTATAACCACAGTGCAAAGGAGGGTTTTAAATAGAGTATTTAGAGCTATATTACAAGAAATATATGAATACAGTAAAACCCACTGATTATATTGAATGGGCTGTGGATTCTCTATGCCTAGATGTACGCGAGATTAAAAAGTTAGCCAGTATGAGTATAGAGCAAGCATTAAATCCATTTGAAATTGAGCAGCTGTTTGATGCTGCGATGAGAGCGATTCAATGGGGCGTACCAACGAAGGAAGAATGTATAAGCTATTATATGAAATCCCTTCATTCTAAATTATTGCTACCGAATCAAAATGCGATTCTTATCGTAAAAGAGTTATATGATTGTGCTGTGGCAAACGACTTATTTGAAGAACAGAGGAATTGGCAGGAAGTAAGTGATGCGATTGCGGATTTTGAGTATGGAGGCAATGTGCAAGGTATGTCGGTAGAACGGCTTTACGAAATGATCATTCATTGTGCACGAAAATTATGGCATACAAAGATAAGTAGCGTCACTTTTCAACAATTTATTGGGCAAAAAATTACTGATGTTGAAACAGGCGTTCATTTTACCATCTTATTTGAAAAAGGAGCATTGACGATTGAATGTCCATGGCGTATTCGTAACGCTGATGCAATCCTTTTAGGAGAAACTGATGTGAACGCTAATCAAAGAGAGTGGAAGTCTATGAAGGAATTATTGGCAGGTAAAACGATAGAAGATGTTCAATTATTGGAGCAGTGCCCATTACTAATTGTGCAATGCGGTGACTGCTTTTTGGATGTTTTTCATGCCAGCTCTTTTTTCGATGGTTGGACTTTATCAGATGATGCTGATTTTTATCTCTTTTCTATGCATGGGGGAAGTATCGCATAAAAGTGAGTGCAACCATTTTTAGCGAAGTAAATCATTAAAGAAGTTGCGATGTTTGTTAAAATGAAGCAATGTCCAATTGCAGCTAATGAAAAAGCGTGTATCAAGATTAAGATTTTGAAATCGTAAAGAAGCTTCAATAAAATGGTTAGTAATCTCAACCTGCAAGGAATGAACATGAGCAGAGTATGGTGCTAAAAAGAGAGTGTGCGAAGTGCCCATCATTTTTGTCCTAAAGGAAATGAGGGAAGAGGATTTTATTGAGAGAAAAAGGATGGGTGGGAGAACCTTGAGCATAAAAGAAATCACAACGAATGTATTACCAAGAAAAATAATAACGGCATCTATAGCAGGTTCTTTATTTGCCATATTGTTTGGGCTCGTTACACCATCTCCATTTGGAGATGAGATCAATTCGATAAAAGCTTACTTGTGGGCATTTGTAATGGTTACTCCAATATACTTAATGTACAGTTTTCCCGTTATTTTTATCTACGGAACAATTACATCTATTATTAGTGATCTGCTAGCGAATTTAATTACTAGGGGCAAATTAAAAAGAATGGAAAATTATATATCTGTTTTATTTCATTTGCTCTTTGGTGTCATATTGCTGTGGATCAGCTTGTCAGCTTCTATCGTGTATTTTGTGGTTGACAGATTTTTAATGAAAAAGAGAGATAGCTACAGATGGATCAATGCCCTGCAAAGTTTAGTATTTCCGCTCTTCGTATGGCTTATATTCATGGGAATAATCTGGTTAGTTGATTTTCTGGAGAATTGGCCAGATTTTTTAGTCTAGGAATTAGCGTCTCGGATATCTTCGAGACGCTTAAAATGTAGATGAATTTTGATTGCAAACGTGTGTCGTTTGAGGAGTGGAGTAACCATGAGTACCGCAAAGTAACGAGAAAAGGGAGCGTTTGCGGGCGGCATGAGCGTTACGACAATATTTGCTATTCTATACTATGAAACCAGTTTTAAACCAATTGCAGCACTAATCACGACTCCGATAAAAAAGATTCGTTTCCAGTCTTTGGATTCTCCGTAAAAAATCATCCCAATGATCGTACCGCCGACAACACCCATCCCTGTCCAAATCGCATAAGCCGTCCCCATTGGGATCGTACGCATGGAGTAACTTAATAGAAGAAGGCTGGAACCGAAACCAAGCGCTAAAAGTATTAACGATGTCCACTTTCTTTTTGTGTGCCATTGATTAATCATAGCCACGCCAAATGCTTCTAAAAATCCGGCAATAATTAATGAGAGCCATGCCATTAATCTTCAGCTCCTTTCTCCGTTTTTTCTTCCGTAACTACTTTTAAGCCAATCACTCCGATTAATAATAGTGCGATTAGGGCGACTTTGGCCCATCTAAAGGGTTCATTGAAAAATAAGATTTCGGATATAACGGTCCCTGCTGCTCCAAGCCCGACAAATACCGAATAGACGGTTCCAACAGGCAGCGTTCGACCTGCTGAAATCATGAGGTAATTACTAATAATAAGTGCAACAATCGTTCCGGTCCAAGTCCAAAAACTATAAGCATGCGCTAAACCAATCACCCAGAATACCTCTAAAATGGCAGCGATAATTAGTGAAATCCAGTTTCGATTCAATTTGAATACCTCCTCTTAAAAGTGACGCCAAACAAAAAAAGCCCTGAGAGAATGCTGTCAAATACAGTATCTCCCGGGCTTTTATCCCTCCGTGACACAGCTATTGCTGTGAGTTTTCTCTCGGACCAGACCAAATGAACTTGCGGAACCCTAGAAAACATTTTAAATATGGTGTTGTAATACGGATTGTTTTGTTCGAATGACCTTAGTGCTGGTTATTCCGTTCAAACCAATACGCATAAAATGAGCAGCTCTTTTTTTAAAATGCTTATCTGCTTTTTGTTTGGTGTTTAATGTTCAATTGTCTTTTATTATACACACCTTTAAGAAATCTTCAAGCCTTTCGAATGATGAAGGTACGATAAATTAGCATTTGTTTCTTGTCCATTCATTGACTGGTATAAGGGAAAATCGTTTTCAACCTTGAGAAAAAATGAATATTTTTTTGATTCCTAACTTTGCTTTTATTTCAGTTAAATTCCTTATTATCGTTTGAGTATTTATCCATGCTGCTGTCGCTGCGAAAACGGCTGATGATGAAAATATTCATATCATTTAACACCTCATTATTTGCATATGTCTTATTTTACCGCAATGATGAAGGTGTTTTGCAACTAATAATCTAAGTTATAAAATCTGCGCCAAAAATAATTTTGTTCGTTCGTGCTGAGGATTATCGAAGATTTGTTCAGGTGATCCAGATTCGATAATTTCGCCATGATCAAATAGGACAATCCGATCGGCAACTTGGCGAGCAAATCCCATTTCATGTGTTACGACTAGCATTGTCATTCCTGATTCAGCCAGTCTTTTCATAACATCGAGCACCTCTTTGACCATTTCAGGATCGAGAGCGGAAGTCGGTTCGTCAAATAACATAATTTTTGGTCGCATGGCTAAAGCTCTGGCGATTGCTACCCGTTGTTGCTGACCTCCGGATAATTGCCCAGGATATTTATTGGCTTGTTCCGGAATACCAACCCGCTCTAATAATTCTAAAGCAATTTGCTCCGCTTTTTGCTTTTTCCATTTGCGTACCCAAATAGGGGCTAATGAGATGTTTTTCAAAATGGTCATATGTGGAAATAGATTAAATGATTGAAAGACCATCCCGGTTTCCTTACGAATCTCTTCGATATTTCGTAAATCATTCGTTAAGTTGATACCATCAACAATGATTTTGCCATCTTGGAATTCTTCAAGTGCATTAAGAGTTCTTATAAAGGTCGATTTTCCTGAACCTGAAGGTCCTAATACAACAACAACTTCACCTTGTTTCACAGAAAGATTAACATTTTTCAAAACATGTAAATCTCCAAACCATTTATTCAGGCCTTTTACGGTAACGATATCTTCCCGCTCCTCAAGAGGAGTGGTTAACTTTTCAACTGCAAAAACACTCTCCATTTTTTCACTCCCTTTATCGGTGTCCTGCCCCTAGAGATACTTCTAAACGGCGGCTCACATGTGACATCAAATAACAAAAAATAAAATATACAAATCCTACAAAGACGAAAACTTCCATTTGCTTGCCGAGAAATTCAGGATTGGCAACAAGCTTTTGGCCCATTCCTAATAAATCGGTTAAACTTACAATCGCTACTAAGGAAGTATCCTTAAAGATGGAAATGAATTGACCGACACAAGCTGGAATAACGGCTCTTATTGCTTGAGGCAAAATGACAAAGGTCATCATATATGTTTTATTTAATCCTAGAGCCTGTGCTGCTTCGTATTGTCCTCGTGGAAGAGACTGAAGCCCCCCGCGAATATTTTCAGCTAAATAAGCTGCGCTGAAGAGAGTCATCCCGATCATTGCCCGTAATACATTGCTTATTTCTACGCCACTTCCTAAAAACAACGGGATCATCAACTGTCCAATAAATAAAACAGTAATAAGTGGAATTCCACGGATAAATTCGATGTAAATCACACAAAAATACTTGATAACTGGCAATGAGCTTCTTCTTCCAAGAGCCAACAAGAGACCGATCGGAAAGGAGATGACAATGGCCACGCTTGCGATTAAAAGGGTTAATAGAAACCCGCCCCAAATATTTGAGGAGACAGGGGCTAATACTCCAAATCCATTTAAAATGAAAATGGTTAGTGGAATATAAAGGAGCCAAACGGCAATGACTGGTATTTTCAGCTTAGGAAGCTTTGTGCCGATAAAGAAGGTGAGAAGTAGGAGAACTATATTTCCTCCTAGTATTAACCTTGTACTCATTTGGATAAAGGGCATTGCTACCATAATAAGCATGATCGCACCGATCGAAACAGCAACATGGGCCATTGAACCCTTCCACAACCCCCATGATAAGCCGAGCAATACGGTTAGAACTCCTAGTATCGTCCAAACTCTCCATATTTCAGCAACAGGAAATTGCCCAATCATAAGTAGGCGGAAATTAACAGCAATAACGGACCAGTCTGCAGTGAAGATAAACTGAAAAGTATTGAAGAGGATATATCCGGTAACGACTGCTGAGATAATCGTTAACAGTACGTTAGACCAACTGCTAAATAGATTTTTTTTGAGCCATTGCAAAGATCCTATTTGGCTGCTCGAACGCTTTAATATATTCAGTTCTTTATTTGCTTCTAGCTTCATTTCTTCCACATTTCTTCACCTACCTTTCCACCAATTGAACTTTTTGGTTAAAGATATTCATCAGAATTGAGGTGATTAAACTAAAGGTTAAATACACGGCAATCATGATCGAAATCACTTCTACTGCTCTACCAGTTTGGTTCATAACCGTCCCACCGACGCTAACGATATCCTGAAATCCTACTGCCACCGCCAAACTTGAGTTCTTTACTAAATTCAAATATTGGCTCGTTAAAGGCGGAATAATGATACGAATGCCCTGTGGGAAGATAACTAAGCGCATAGTAGTAGAGCTTTTCAATCCCAATGCCTTTGCCGCTTCTATCTGACCTTTAGGAACCCCTTGAATTCCTGCACGGATCACTTCGGCAATAAAGGTGGATGTGTAAATGACAAGACTGATTAAAATCGCCGAATAACCGGGTGATAGCGTCTGTCCCCCAACAAAGCCTCTTCCAGATACAGATGGAGTATGAATTGTAACAGGGCCAGTCTTTGTGAAAATCAATGTGATCAAAATAATCACGATAAAGGAAACGATTGCTGAAATAAACGGGTATTTTCTTTTGCCGCTTTCTAATTGCTTTTTCATTAACGCTTTGAAGAAGATAACAGCAACCATGAGACCTACGATCATACCAATTCCCCAAAGAATGGTGTTTGAATGGGCTTCAAACCAAGGTATAGCAATGCCTCGATTGGAGAAAAAAACAGGTCCGAGCTTTAATGCTTCTTCAATTCTGGGAAGTGGGAGAAGGACTGCAAAAAACCAAATGAAAATCTGCACGAGGAGAGGAGTGTTTCGAAAAATCTCAATATATACAGTTGCTAGCTTACTGACAAGCCAATTATTAGAGAGTTTAGCAATCCCAACAAATAACCCAATAATGCTCGTAAGAATGATTCCAATAAAGGCAATTCGTAATGTATTTAAAATCCCCACAATAATCGCTCTGCCGTATGTATCCGTCGGTTGAAAATCAATCATCGATTCAGAAATGGTGAATCCTGATGTGTTTTTTAAGAAATTAAAGCCTAAGTTTATTCCTATTTGTTGCAAACCATTAATGGCATTTGCAATAAAGTAATATCCACCGGCCAGTACAAGTGCGGCAAACAGCACTTGCAAGAGGATAGGGACAATTCTTTTATCGCGCCAAAAAGGTGTTGTAATAGTTTTCTTCATGGACAGTCACCTCTTTTATTAAAAATTTCTAGAGATATCTTTACTTATAAAAAAGGGTCTGCCCTTAGAGAAGTCTCCCAAAAGCAGACCTTTTCAAACTTTTCTGATCTTAACGGAATGGAGCGGAGTACAATAATCCGCCATTTGTATAAAGGTCATTTAAACCGCGCTCCAGCTTGAATACTGTATCTGGACCAAGATGACGGTCATAAATTTCCCCATAGTTTCCAACTTGCTTAATCACTTGATAGCCAAAATCGGCTGGTAACCCTAATTGTTCACCAAGATTTCCCTCCGTTCCAAGCAAACGCTTGATGTCCGGATTTTCATCATCTAGGAAATCATCAACATTTGCCGATGTAATCCCGAACTCCTCTGCTTGTATAGTAGCGAAGACGATCCACGTAACTGCATCAAACCATTTATCATCGCCACCTTTGACAGCAGGTGCTAAAGGTTCTTTGGAAATAGTTTCTGTAAGAATTTTGTGTGCCGAAGGATCTTGCATAATTGATTGGCGAGAAACTAATCCTGATTTATCCGTTGTCCATGCATCAATGCTTCCCGATTCATAGGCAGCAACTACAGCATCGGCACTATCAAATACAACTGCTTCGAAGTTGATCCCTTTTGCACGCATTTGGTCAGCTAAATTCAATTCAGTTGTCGTACCGGTTTCAACCCCAATCCGAGCTCCTTCTAAATCTTCTAAGCTATCAATACCGCTATCGGCAGGTACCATAATTCCTTGACCATCATAGAAAGTAACTGGTGCAAAATTCAAACCTACTTCTGAATCACGGTTTGTTGTCCATGTAGTGTTTCGTATAAGAACATCGACTTCCCCTGTTTGTACAGCAGTAAAACGCTCTTGTGCAGACAAAGGGCGATATTCAACTGCTTCGGCATCACCAAGAACACCTGCCGCAATGGCCTTCGCAAATTCAATATCAAATCCAGTGTTTTTTCCGTCAGAATCTACATAGCCAAATCCGGGTAATGCATCGTTAATGCCCGCAATGATTTTCCCTCTGCTTGCAACCGTTTCTAAGATTGAACTGGAAGTGCTTGCTGAACCACCTGTTGAATTAGTTGTGGTACCACCTTCTTCTTCTGTCCCAGTTCCGGCTTCCTCATCTTTCGTACAGCCAACCAAGGCTAATACAAGCACCAATAAAAAGCTAAAAAGTAATAATGATGACTTTTTTTTCATGTTCTTCCCCCTTTATTTTTGGTTTTAAATTTTCTTATGTTATATAAAGTAACATATGATGTTTTTGAAACTAGTAATTGTTATGTTATATAACATATTATGTAATTATTATACCTATTTCCTTATGTGATTCAATACTAAATTTAAAAAATTCTGAAAATTATTGTTAGATATTCTGACAAAACTATCCTTTTATCTAATTAGAGATGGGGAAATTCAGGGGGTTACTAAGAAGTTTTGTACTATCTGGCCTCAACCCTCTATAAATAGTAAATAATAGTAAAAATTTCGAAACGAGTGAAGACATAACCATAATAGATAGAGGTTATCACTGTTAAGTGCCTTTAAGAAGAAAGATATTACGCAGAAATAAACTTAGCAAAAAAGGCGAAGAAAAAGATTTTCAATATCCAGGTAGTAACAAAGTGGGAGACATACAGATATGAAGCATATAAGTCCCTGCAATTAAAAGAAATACAACAAGCTTTAGGGAAGGAACTTCTACTTGATGGTAACTTTGAATATTATCATGAATTAAAAGAATTAACTACAAGTAGAATTAAAAGAAAGTGATGTATGGGATATGAGAAAGGCGATATATAAATGAACAGATTCTTCAGTAGTTATATAAATTAGTTGAACAATATGGAACGTCTGAAGAAGCAAACCATTTTATTTCATGAACATCTAGAGCGGATTCTTTTCAATTGAAGCTGTAACTATTTTTTGCACATTTATGGACGCTGGGGCAAGTTTAATGGCATGGACTGTCCGCATACAACAATAATCATTCAAGCTGTTATTAAACTTGTCTCTGAATTCGGACAAAGCCATGGGAAATTAATACAAGGGCGTCCGAAAAAGGAAACGAATCGGACAAAAATCCCGAGTAATGAAAGCGGGAAGTCCGATTACCGTGTCTATTCGGACAGGAACATGAGAAACGAGCACAAAGAAGTCCGAATCCCCTGTCGATTCGGACAAAACCAACAGAACTTAACACGAGGCTGTCCGAATTCCTATGACCATTTCGGACAGCTTCGAAAAAGACTAATTATGCTTGTGCTTCGCTAGCTTTTCTCTCCTCAAATTCTTTCTTTATTTCAGCCAGTGTTTCTGGTTCTGTTATCAGCTTTAATGCCGTTAAAGCTAATGCTTTCGCACCAATAATCAATGCTTCGTCGCCCCTTGGGGAAGCGGCTGCTTCCTTAAATGGAACAGTGTGAGGGATGAGATCGCTAGCGCCGATTTTGATATATGGATGGATCGTTGGGATGACCTGGCTAATATTTCCAGCATCGGTTGAGCCGATTCCTTCTCTCTCTTCGAATACTGTTTCTCCCAGATCTTCTACAATTTCTTTAAAAACGGCATCGTATTTTCGATTGAGAAGGAGATTATCAACTTCATTTTGAAAGGCGATAATATTTAGTTTTGCTCCTGTAGCAAGGGCGGCTCCTTCTGCAATTGCTTTTACTTTCCGGGTCACTTCATTTAATCCGGCTCTCGTTGCGGCGCGAATGAAAAATCTTGCCTTTGCATATTCAGGAATAATGTTTGGTGCATCTCCTCCATGAGTGATAATACCATGGATCCGTACATCATCAGTCAATTGTTGCCTTAAGGCGTTGATACCATTAAAGAGCTGGATGACAGCATCAAGTGCATTGATTCCTTCATGTGGTGTAGCAGCGGCATGGGCGGGCTTACCGATAAACTCAAAATCAAGGGGATCGACTGCTAACGACGAACTGGTTAACCGCGTCTCGCTGTTTGGGTGTACCATTAGGGCGGCATCAATTCCTTCAACTAATCCGTGCTTAACGAAACTACCTTTCGCACTGCCATTTGGACCGCCCTCTTCTGCCGGAGTTCCGAAAACAACTGCTTCACCACCAGTTGCATCCAGTACTTTGCTTAAAGCGATGGCGGCTGCAACACTTGTTGTTCCAATAATATTATGTCCGCAAGCATGACCGATACCAGGAAGGGCGTCATACTCTGCAAGGAAGGCGATAGCTGGACCAGGCTTTAGCGACTTTTTTCGAGCAACAAAAGAAGTTTCGTGACCGGCAACTGCCTTCTCAATTTCAAAACCTTCTTTCTCGAGAATTTCTGTTAAAAGGGATGAGGCGTAAAACTCCTCATTCCCGATTTCCGGTTTCTCATGAATTTTATGACTAGTCTCAATATATAAATCACGATTGTTCTCAATGTTTTCAGTAATTCCCTTTTTTAAAATATCAATCGTTTCAATAAATGTAGTCATTTTACATTTCCTCCCTAAATTAAATGTTTACCAGCCGATATTACTTAATGGAACAAAAGTTGGAATTAAATTACCATCATATTCTTTTTCAATAAATTTTGCTGTGTCCTCCTCTTGGTAAAGCTCGGCAATTCGGTTGAGTGTCTTATCATCCTTATCCTCAGCTTTTACCGCAATGATATTAATATAAGGAGTGGCCGTTTCACTTTCATAATATATGGCATCCTTAAGCGGAGCTAATCCTGCATCTTTCGCAATGCCGTTGTTGATTAATGAAGCTGCAACATCAGGCAATGCTCTCGGAGTCTGAGCTGGAACGACTTCAATGAGTTCAAGATTTTTTGGATTGTCTGTCACTTGATTGAGATTTCCGTTTGGATCAAAATCTTCAGGTAACCCAATTAACCCGGCTTCTTGTAGTAAAAGTAAGGCGCGTCCTTGGTTGGAAGCATCATTGGGAATGGCGATTTTTGCACCATCTGGAATGTCGTTAACATCTTTGTACTTTTCAGAATAAATACCCATTGGAGCTAAAACAGTTGTTGCAATCGGGACTAAGTCAAGATCATGCTCTTCAATGAAAACGTCAAAATAGGCAACGGTTTGAAACGCGTTAACATCTAATTCCCCTTCAGCAAGAGCGGTATTTGGGGCGACATAATCAGAGAATTTTACAAGCTCGATTTCAATTCCTTCTTTCTCCGCTTTTTTAGAAATGAAGTCCCAAATTCTCGTATCTGTCCCGCTAATTCCTAATTTAACTTTAGTAGTTTCTTTTCCCTGCGTGCTGTCAGATGAACATCCCACTGCAAATACTGCCAATGTAAGCAATATGATCGATAATAAAAATTTTTTCATGTTGTTTTCCTCCTGAGTTATCTTCTTCTAATTTTTTTTGCGGCAAAATTGCCGAATGATTGTAGACCTTGAACGATGACAACTAATATTGCAACTGTAATGAACATGGTAATAGTGTCAAAACGTTGATAACCATATGTAATGGCTAAATCTCCGATCCCTCCACCTCCGACGGCACCTGCCATCGCTGATGCACCAACGAGCCCGATTGTGGCAATTGTAAGAGCAAGAACAAGGGAGCTTAATGCTTCCGGTAAAAGAAATTTGGTAATGATCTGCCAAGGTGTTGCACCCATTGCTTCAGCTGCTTCAATTACACCCGGTTCAACTTCCAATAATGAATTTTCTACTAATCTGGCAATATAAGGCCCTGCATAAAATACGAGGGGGACGATAGCTGCTGTTGTTCCAATCGATGTCCCGACGATGAACCTCGTTACAGGAATCATCGCTACTAATAAAATAATGAAGGGAACAGAGCGGAAAATATTAATTACTCCGTTTAATACATTAAAAACGGCGAGATTTTCAATTAAGTGCCCCTTTCTTGTAACAACCAATAATATTCCAAGCGGTAGTCCGAGGAGTACTGAAAACAAGAGGGAGAAGGCGACCATTTGAATCGTTTCAATTAATGCTTCGATAATCTGTTCTGAATTAACTAGCATATGCACTCACTTCCTTAATGCTGATTTTCTTCTCGTTGATATATGTCAATGCTCGTAAAACCTCTTTATCCTCTCCCTGGAATTCAACTATGAGGTTCCCGAACGGGACTCCTTGCAGTTCGGTAATATTTCCAAAAAGGACGTTGAGATGAACATCGAACTTCTTGGCAATTTCAGAAAGAAGAGGCTGTCCGGCCGATGTTCCGACAAAGTTAATGCGGAAAATCCTTTGTGAACCAGCTTGTTTTTGAATTAAGTTGTTGATGGACTCTGGAAGCTGGTCATTCATCACCGTGCTGACAAAATTACGTGCTGTTGCCGTTTTAGGTGCAGAAAAGACATCGAATACACTTCCTTCTTCAATAATTTTTCCACCTTCGATAACGGCGACTTTGTCACAAATCTCACGAATCACTGACATTTCGTGTGTAATGATTAAAATGGTAATCTTGTACTCTTGATTAATTTTTTTCAAAAGTTGTAGGATTGAGCTTGTCGTCTGCGGATCTAATGCAGAAGTGGCCTCATCACATAAAAGAATGGAGGGCTGTGTTGCTAGAGCACGGGCAATTCCGACCCGCTGTTTTTGTCCCCCTGAAAGTTGATCTGGATGATAATCCGCTTTATCCGCCAATCCGACAAACTCAAGTAATTCATGAACTCGTTTTTTGATTTGAGCTTTGTCAACTTTTGCAAGCGTTAATGGCATCGCCACATTGGCAAAGACTGTTTTTGAATTAAGGAGATTAAAGTGCTGGAATACCATTCCGATATTTTTCTTAACCTCGCGGATTTTTTTTACCGGCAGCGAGGTGAGTTCATGTCCATCGATAATAACCTTGCCTGAAGTCGGGCGTTCCAATAAGTTCACACAGCGAATTAACGAACTTTTACCTGCGCCACTGAATCCGATGACGCCAAATATCTCTCCTTTACTGATGGTTAAATTAATTCCGTCTAATGCTGTGACCTGTTGACCACTACTTTTATAAACTTTTCTCAAATTCTGAAATTCTATCATGATGTCCCTCTCCTTTTCGTATGACTTTGTTAAAAAATCGATTTTGGCTCATTGCATGTGCAACTTTGGATTCACACGCTTTTTGTAAAAATAAAAAGCCCTCTTCTTGAAGAAAGAAGAGGAGATATCCATGTGGAAATTAACTTGGATGCTCTTCTTATCTTTCAAGCATTGCTTGCTGGATTTGGCATAGAATCGATAAGATTCCGCTGCCGAGGCGTCATCGGGCCAGTCCCTCAACCTCTCTTGATAAGAAATTTGATATTTAGTTTTTCATAATGAGGCAATTAAAAAACGAATGCTATGGTAAGTGTGTATAATTATGCTCGTTTTTAGGTTGCTTTGTTTAATGAAAAATAAATGAGATACAAAGAAAAAACCTCTTCTGAAAGTACAGAAGAGGTAGGTTTACGAAACAAGTCCGTCCTCTTCTCATCTTTCAAGCACTGGTGCTTGCTGGATTTGGCATAGAATCAATAAGATTCCGCTGCCGAGGTGTCATCGGGCCAGTCCCTCAACCTCTCTTGATAAGAAGTGTTTCTATTCGGTTTTTTAACTTGGTTATTAATCTATCGTATATTTCTTTGAAAGTCAAATGTTTTTTTAAAAGCTGGGCTCTGTTAAATGTCGGTGTTGATTTTAGTACATTTCGTGGTGAAACTTTGGCTTCACACGGAATATGCCCAAAATTATTTAATCAACCATTTTGTTTAACAAAGCCATAAACATTAATTTAAAAGTCTCATCATACTTTCCATAAAATCATCATAATCTTTTGCTTTAATCAATTCGTGGACGTTTTTCCATTCGGACAAAATGTTGATTACTCCCTCGAAAAAAGGGCTGAATAATTCTCGTTGTTGTTTATTAATCGAAATCATGACTATGATTTGCACTTTTTCTTTTCCCCAATTTACCGGTCGATCCAGAATAATCATGCAAATCCCAGTTTTTATTGCATCCATATGCATGGAATGGGGGACCGCAACATTATTGTTAAACGCCGTTGATGACATGCGCTCTCTTTCCAGAACAGATTGTCCATAATCTTTTGTTACGTAGCCTTTCTCATATAGAAGCTTTGACATAAATGAAATATAAGCTTCATCGCTTTCAAGATAAACATTTTTCATAAACAAATCTTCATCAAAGTATAAATCAAGATATTGTTTAACCTTTTGATTCTTTTTTTGCTCATTTAATTTATTAACCTGGAGTTGAATGTATTCATAGTCCTTCTCAATCAAGTAGGGATGAACAAACACAGATGGAGTTTGTTCGCCCTTTAATGGCAATGTGCTGATAATTAAATCTATATCTTTAAGTGAAGATATTTCACTTGCATCAGATAAAACTTTTATAATCTCTATAGAATCATGAAATCTTTTTTCAAGCTTTTGAACGAGTTGAAGGCGCATATCATAATAATTTGGACTGATTACTGCGCATAAAATTTTCTTCTCCAGTTTTTTTCTTCTCTCAAAATACGAGCCAATATGGAAAGCAATATAAGAAATCTCGTCTTCTTTTATATGAATATTCTCCATAAATTGAATTTGATTTGATATAAAGACTGCTAATTCATAAATGAGTGGATATGAATCTTTTAGTTCATATGTTAATGGATTTTTAACCATTTGTTCATACTTGGCTCGAAATAGTAAGTTGCGGATATGAAGTGTGAATTTTACAAAGAATTCATCATCATTAATTTCAATAAAATAACGTTCATGCACTTGTTGAAGTAGTTTTTTTGATAAGTTCACATACTGTTCATCAACATAGTGAATTAAGGAGTCAGAAGTTAGGGATTGGTAATTCAGTAATGTTGTTTTACTAGATAGAAGCAAGATAAAATTGTACCGCTCCGATTCATTAAACTGAATGTCGTATTTCACTTCTAACATATCTGCAATTTTATTCGCAGCTTCCGTTTCAAGATTGCTTTTCAATTTATTGATATCAGTCGATTGAAGGACGGAGTTGTTATTTTTAATTCGATCGACCGTAATGACGAGGTGAAGAAGGATATTATTCATAATATAGTCGTTTACGTACAGGTTAAATTTTTCAAGAATGGAAACGATTTCATCTTTTAATGTAAAAACATCATAATGTGGAAAAGAATCATGAACAGCCTTTAAACTTAAAAATTCTTTGGATGTTTCTTGTAAAATAATGAAACTCATTAATCTTCGCTTTTCTCTTTCTCCACCTACTAAAATAAGTGTATCTTTCTTGCGGCGAATTTTTAAATGGTATGATTTGATCATTTTATTAGCCTGAACAATGTCATTTTCAATTGATGAAACACTGAGAAAGAGTTTATCACTTAAGTCAAAAATGTTTAATCCTTCCGAATGTAGAATTAATTCCTTTAATATTACTTTGACACGGTTTACAGGAGAAATGTAATCATTGTTGTTACTAACCTCGCCTTTAGTGACTAATTGATAACCTTGTGGGGAGGAGGTGATCACAAGCTGATCCTGGTTAATTTCATTGACATATTTTCTAATGATTCTTGTAGATACTTTAAAATAATTGGCCAAACTTGTAGCAGTACACCAATCATTTTTGGATGCTAAATATTGAATGAAAGCCTCTCTACGATCATTTTTCATAATAGGGCTCCTTATATAAAATAATAGAAATTCTCATTATCATTATAGAAAAAGGATAAAGCATATTCGAGTAAAAAAAGTTCCTATTTGTAGGAACTTTTTTTAGTTTGCTCCATTATTCAATAGATGGAATACTTCTTATAGTTAGATTTAGACGGGAGAGTTATTAAATGAAACATTTTCTGATCGACTACACACTTGTAGTCATAAGTACGGCCGTAACAGCATTTGGAATTACTATGGTTTTGCTAGCTGAAATGGGGGCAGATCCAATTAGTACATTTTTATTGGGAGTGTTAAATTTTATCCCGATTCAATTTAGAACAGGCAGTCAGATCTTTAGTTTAACATTTTTAGTGATTAATTATTTCATTAGCCGTGATTTTTTTGGCTTTGGAAGTTTGATTTTTAGTATTGGTTGTGGCTTCTTTATTAATCTGTTCCTCTCTGCAGATTTAAAGGCGGTCCTATTCCTTCAAAATATGCCCGACTTTTGTATGGCTATCATAGGAATCGTAATGTTTGGAATGGGAACGGGTCTTTTTTTGTTTACTAAAACAGGAGTGGGTCCGTTGGAAGGGCTTATGTTCTTTTTTTCTAAGAGATATAACGTCACGATAAAGTTCACAAGAATGGTGATAGATGGGATTTTGGTCGCTACAGGGATTGCCTTGGGTGGGTTAGTAGGCTTAGGAACGATTCTTTGTATTCTTTTAACAGGTCCTATTATTGAGATCTCATTAAAAGTCTTTACTTTAATGAGAAACAGCAAATAAATGAATGTCCTTTTATCAGAATAGCGCGAAAACATCTTAATTAAAGTTCCTATCTATAGGACTTTTTATTGTTGGTTTTAAAAAAAGACACATGACATACTAAGGATGAAAGCGAAAACATATAACAGGGGGAATTAAAATGACTAGAGTATTACTAATCTGTGGGGCAGGAGCTTCTAGTGGATTTATGGCAAACGCCATTCGTAAAGCAGGAAAGAAAAGAGGGATGGAAATGTCTGTACAGGCCAGAAGTGAGTCGCAATTATCAGAGTATCTAAATGAAATAGACGTTTTATTAATTGGCCCTCATCTGAAATATATGGAAGATGAGTTAAAAGAAAAAACGAGTGACTACTCTATTAAGATATCTGTCATTCCACAAAATATCTATGGTACGTTAGACGGCAATAAAGCATGCGACCTTATTGCTAGTTTATTAGAATAGGGTGATGGAAAATGAAAAAAATAATGGATTTCATGACCAACTCTTTTACACCAGTTGTCAATAAGATTACCAAAAATCCATGGGTTTCATCGATTCAGGACTCAGTAATGATCATTTTACCACTAATTTTAGTGGGTTCATTGGTAACGGTTGTTTCTTTATTGAATAATATCATTCCAAATATGCCGGACTTTTCATTGATAAATAGCTTTTCATTTGGTTTGCTTGGTCTATTGGTCTCTTTTTTAATTCCTTACTTCGTGATGGAGAAGAAGGGACATAACAATAAAAAAATTATAGCTGGAGCAACTGGACTTGCATTATACCTAATGCTTTTGTCCCCAATTGTAACAGAAGATGGCAATATTACGTTTATTTTTAGCCGATTTGGGGCTACAGGAATGTTCCTATCACTTGTTATAGGCCTATCAGTTGCGGCCGTTATGAACTTAGCTTCAAAGAAATCCTTTTTTTCTGAAGATAGTGTAATTCCTGAATTTGTTATTGTCTGGTTTGATTCGTTAATTCCTATTACTTTATTGATGCTAGCAGGTTGGACGATTGCAGTTCCGCTAAACTTAGATTTCTTTGAGGTTGTATTAAAGATATTTAGTCCTCTGGCACAAATTGTTCAAAGTTATCCAGGTTATGTTTTATCCGTGTTTATCCCTGTATTCCTTTATACATTTGGAATAAGTGGTTGGGTAATGATGCCAGTCATCTATCCTGTTTATCTGTCGGGCCTTGCAGAAAATGCTGAACGAGTTGCAGCTGGTCTTGAACCGACCAATATTGCTTTGCAAGAAACGGCCTATGCTTTTACAAGTATGGGTGGTGTTGGAACCACACTTGCCCTAGCTGTAATGATGCTCTTTGCAAGTAAATCCTACAGATTAAAAGCCATAGGTAAAGCAACGATAGTACCATCAATTTTCAATATTAATGAGCCGCTTATGTTTGGTGGACCCGTTGTTTTCAACCCATTTTTGATGATTCCAATGTGGATAGCATCAATTGTAATTCCTTCTATAGTATATTTTGTAATGAAAATAGGTTTGGTCGCTATTCCCACTAAAACATTTATGCTTTGGTATATACCATATCCAATTGCGTCCTACTTAGCTACTCAAGATTGGAGAGCTGTCATATTGGCTTTATTGATTTTTGTTGTGGCGTTTATAATATATTTCCCATTTTTTAAAGCATATGACAATCAAGAGAAGAAAAAGGAATTGAATGCATCTGCAGAATAAAACTATATTTGTGAATAAAAGGAGCTTTTTTATGAAAGACAAAGAAACAGAATTAGAGGAACTAAATTTGATTTCAATGCAAATGATTTTACATGCAGGTGATGCCCGAAATGATGTTATGAAAGCATTGGCATGTTGTGAAGAAGATGAATACGACCATGCTGAGAAGCTGTTAGAAAATGCGAATAAAAATATTGTTCAATCTCACAAATTGCAAACAGAAACGGTGCAAAAAGAAGCACAAGGAGAAGAACCTATTTTTTCGTTATTGTTTGCTCATGCACAGGATACATTGATGACAGTAAAGAGCGAATATGAATTGGCAAAACGGTTAGTGCGGATTTTTAGGAGATTAGATGAAAAAATTGATGGAAAGAAGGCAAAGTTATGAAACAGAATATAAATACCTTCCCAAAAGATTTTCTTTGGGGAGGGGCAGTTGCGGCTAATCAATGCGAGGGAGCTTTCCGTGTTGGCGGTAAAGGGTTAAGTCTTGCAGATGTTCATTTATATCGTTCTAATCAGGATATTACAAAAGTAAGCCATGATTCTGATATGACTCTTGCTCAAGTAAAAGAAGCAATAGATGATAAGATTGGTTATTATCCGAAAAGACATGGGATTGATTTTTACCACACCTATAAAGAGGATTTAAAGCTTCTTGCTGAGATGGGTTTTAAAACATTTCGCACATCTATTGATTGGTCCCGTATTTTTCCTAATGGAGATGATCTCGAGCCAAATGAGGAAGGACTTGCGTTCTATGATAGATTAATTGACGAGATTAGAAGTTTGGGTATGGAACCAATTATTACAATGCTTCATTATGAAACACCTTTAAATATTACACTGGAGTATGGAGGATGGCATAACCGAAAAGTTATTGATTTCTTTGTTCGCTATGGTGAAGTATTGCTTAATCGCTTCAAAGGCAAAGTAAAGTATTGGATTGTGATTAATCAAATAAACTTGGTTTACCATGAATCTTTTAATTCCGTTGCAATATGTCAAGATCAGGTAGAAAATCTTGAGGAAGCAAGATATCAAGCCATCCATAATCAAATGGTAGCTTCTGCACTTATCGTTGAAAAGGCACGAAAATTGAGTTCAGAGTTCCATATGGGGACCATGCTAGCCGACTGTACGGCATACCCGGAAAGTTGCCACCCAGATGATGTTGTTTTGGCCATGAAGAGAAATCGTCTCCAGTATTACTTTACTGATGTACAATTTAGAGGTGAATATCCTAGATATATGAGACGATTCTTTAACGAGAATCATATTAATTTAGGAGAGCAGGACGATGATGCTCGTATTTTAAAAGAGAATACAATGGATTTTCTCGCTATCTCTTATTATTATTCTTCTATGGTTTCCGCAAAAAGAAATGGAATGAATCCATTGGATCTTAGCAAGAATCCTCATCTTCAAGCAAATCCATGGGGATGGGCTGTCGATCCGAAAGGTTTATACAATGCTTTATGTCAATACTATGATCGATATCAAGTTCCGATCATGATTGCGGAAAATGGCTTTGGCATGTATGACAAGCTGGAGGATGGAACTGTTCATGATGATTACCGTATTTCATATTTATCAGCACATATTGAACAAATGAAAGAAGCCATAAAAGACGGTGTCGAAATATTTGCTTATTGTGCGTGGGGACCAATTGATATCGTTAGTTGTTCTTCTGCAGAAATGGAAAAACGTTATGGTTTTATCTACGTAGATATCGACAATGACGGGAATGGCTCAAGACAACGCATAAAAAAAGACAGCTTTTATTGGTATAAAAAAGTGATTGAATCAAATGGAGAAATTCTTTGATTACTTCCAAGTTATGTACGGATAATTCGTGATCATTTTTGGCAGGAAATGATCACGAATTTATTGTAGCAACGTCCATACAAACTAAGGAGGAATTGAAATTGAGAAAAAATCCTGATAAATTCCCAGATGATTTTTTGTGGGGAGGAGCGATTGCAGCCAATCAAGCAGAAGGTGCCTATTTGGAAGGCGGAAAAGGACTTTGTGTAGCAGATATAAATAAATTTAATGATAGAGTAGACATTAAGAAAAAAGCAAATACAGAATTAACAATGGAAGACATTCATTTTGCGATCCATGATAAAGAAGGGCATTATCCAAAACGGACATCGATTGATTTCTATCACCGTTATAAGGAGGATTTGAAACTGCTGGCAGAAACGGGAATGAACACGTTCCGTACATCAATTAATTGGGCCCGCATCTTTCCGAAAGGAGATGAATTAGAGCCGAATGAGGAAGGATTGAAATTCTATGATGATCTCATTGATGAGATTAGAAAAAATGGAATGGAGCCGCTCATTACCGTTTCCCACTACGAAATGCCGTTACATTTAGCAACCGAATACAACGGATGGTACAACCGGAAAACAATTGATTTTTTTGTCCGCTACTGTGAAGTTCTATTTAACCGTTATAAAGATAAAGTGAAGTATTGGATTTTAGTAAATCAAATTAATTTAATTACATTTGAATCTTTTAATCATCTTGGTATCCCAGCAGATCGTGTAGAAAATTTGCTAGAAGCAAAGTACCAAGGTGCACACAATGAGCTTGTCGCTTGTGCAAGAGCAACAAAAATTGCCAAAGAGATTAACTCTGACATGCAAATTGGAATGATGCTTTTTGATGCTATTTCTCACCCGGCAACATGTAAGCCGGAAGATGTACTGGCAACGGTGAAACGCAACCAAATGGAGTATTATTTCTCTGATATTCTTATGCGTGGAAAATATCCAAACTATGCATTCCGCTTCTTTGAAGAGAACAATATTAATATTCAATTTGGAGAAAATGACGAAGAAGATTTTAAAAATACGGCAGATTTCTTTAGTTTCTCCTATTATTACACAAGGATCTCAGATGCTGAAAGTGCCAAAAAGCTTAACTCCGCATACTTAAACCCGGAATTACAAGCAAGCGATTGGGGCTGGTCGATTGACCCAATCGGGTTAAGAACAGCATTAAATCTATATTATGATCGGTACCAGAAACCGATTATGATTACAGAAAACGGTATTGGTGCCTATGATAAAATCGATGAAAATGGCGAAATTCATGATCCGTATCGAATTGACTTTCTTAGACGTCATATCGAACAAATGAAAGAAGCGATTAAAGATGGTGTAGAAGTAATTGGTTATTATCCATGGGGACCGATCGATATTGTCAGCTGCTCCTCATCTGAAATGTCTAAGCGTTATGGTTTCATCTATGTTGATAAAGATGACTATGGAAATGGAACGCTCGAAAGAAAGAAGAAGGACAGTTTTTATTGGTATCAAAGAGTGGTTGCAAGCAATGGTGAAGATTTAGGTTGATATTAGAAGCTATGCTTTCACCTGCGGAACTTTCTATTAAAAAACTTAGGAGATTGTGATATGGAAAAAACGTTCACTGTGATAGAATCGGTAGGAATTCATGCTCGTCCTGCGACTATGATTGTCCAGACGGTAAGCAATTTTCAAGCTGATATTAATCTGGAGTACAATGGCAAAACGGTTAACTTAAAATCAATAATGGGCGTGATGTCTTTAGGGATTCCAAGGGATGCTGTCATCAAAATTAGTGCAAAAGGATCGGACGCATCGGATGCCTTAGCGTCTTTGGAACAAGTATTAACATCAGAGGGTATAGCAAAATAGAATTTTCCTGCAAATACTAACATCGGATATAAAAACTAAAAATTAAATGGAAGAGCAGTGTATATATACTTTATGAGACACAGTAATAGATAAAAAACTGTGTTTCATAAAGTATTTTTTTAGGTTTTGATAAACAGAATGGTTGGTAAAATGATTTTGGCACATTTCGTGTAAAACCAAAGTTATCTCCAAAGGTCAGAGAGAAAATGAGCAAAAGATCAACACCGGCACACGGCAATGCCATTTACTGAAATACTGATGAGTGGATGGAAGCTTTTATAACAACAGTGCTGTTATTTGTGAGAAATAAATTTCAGAAAAAAACTGAATATGATAAGATACTAATTAACAATAAGAGGAAAGAAGAGGGCATATGGTAAATTTAAACAAGATTGAGTTAAAGAAAAAGGGAGAAGCTATTAATTTAACAAAATCGAATCGGCAGCTGGGAGAAATATTAGTAAATTTAAATTGGGGCCATCAAGGCCAACGTAAATCAACGGGTTTTTTTCAAAATCTCTTTGCAGCATCGAAAAAGATTGATCTTGATCTAGGCTGTTTATATGAGTTGTCAAATGGGGAAAAGGGCTGTATTCAGGCGCTTGGCAATGCTTTTGGCAATCTCAATCAAATGCCGTATATACAACTGGATGGTGACGATCGAACAGGAGCCGTAACAGGTGGCGAAAACCTTCGAATCAATGGCGATAAAGTCGCTGAAATTAAGCGGATTTTAGTGTATTCGTTTATTTACGAAGGTGTAGCGAATTGGTCTCAAGCTGATGGAGTTATCACATTAAAATATCCTGCTGGTCCCGATATTGAAGTAAAGCTTGATGAGCACCGTAACGGGAAGATTATGTGTGCAATTGCGATGATTGAGAATGTCAATGATACAACTTTTAAAGTGGAACGTTTAGTTGAATATTTTAAAAGTCATCAGCAAATGGACATCGCTTATGCTTGGGGATTGAACTGGGTAGCGGGCAGAAAATAGTACATAAGCAAGGTTTCGCATCTAAGAAAGGGAGGTAGCATGAAAAAACTAGTGTTAACAGGGGTCGTTTTGTGTGCCATGCTGAGTCTTGTTGCTTGTCAGTCTGAATTGGAAGAAACGATGGTTCTTTTAGATGAAAAAATTTCGGCGGTTCATATTGCACATTCAGAAGGCTTTGGCGATATGAATCAAGAGATCATCTTGTCTTTTCAAGACAAAAAGACAGTAGACTTATTTGAAACAGCGATCACAACCGCAATCAAAAAATCAGAAGGAGCTGGAAGTTCATTACCGGATTATGATCTTATGGTTGAATACGAAGATGGATATCCTACCCATGCCATTCATTTGTGGCTGGGAGAGAGAAATGAATCTAGCTTCATGAAATATATAACTGATGAAACAGAAGTTTACGAAACAACTCCCAAAATGACGAATAAATTAAGGGAATTCATTCTTTCAGAAGAATAAAGAGGGATCAATCATGCATGGCTTGATCCCTTTTTTACTTACTCCTTAGCAAAAATATTGACATTTAAAGTGTTTAAAACATCAATGGCTTCTCCTACAGGCATGTTATGAAGGAGAAATTCATTTGCAATCACATCTTGAATTTCTTCCACGGATGCTAACGTTGTAGTAGTCGTATTTCCATCAGCATCACGAATTCCAAATTTATTATTTACTAAAGAGACGCTTCTTTGTTTGTCAGTTTGATATCGCTGACATCGTAAAATAGTCATAAAAGGTGCATTTTCTTCAAAGGATTTTTGTAATGCTGGTGTAAAATCATTTAACTCTGCCTTAATTCTTGAATGGAAATGCCAAACCTTTCCGCTTTGCGTGCCATTAGTGAAGCGTGTATAGGTATATTCGTGCTTTTCAATATCAACTGGGCGCAAATGAACTTCATCATCGCCAAAGGAAGAAATATTTTTGAAATCTCTTTCAAAGGGAACGGGTTTAAAAAAAGGTGCAGCTGCACCGCAGTCCACATAAAAACGTTCGTGATCAATCATGACGATAATTCCCATATGCTCCTTTCCCAGCATGATAGGATAACAGTCAAAGCCAAGATTACTCAGAAACTTCCTTAAATTGGCATTTAAGGTGTAGCAAGTTCCGCCAAAATGGTTCGTTCTATAATTTTGAACAAATGAATCGAGTGAAGGGATTTCAATGTTTTTATTATGATAATAGAGTAGTTTACTAATGTTTTCGAATGGAAAAGTGTTTAGATGGGCATGACAAATTCGTGATAAATAATCATAGCTGGGCTTTTCAAGCTGCAGATTGAGACAGGCTAAGTATTCACTTGTATATGCAGTTAAATGAGTCATTTCATTCCTCCTAACAAATTATAATAGAAAATTCTGAACTATTTTTTTAGAAAAAGCAATTATAATGTTATGTATGCTGTAAAAAGCTATTTTTAACAGTATGAAAGCAGCCCTAATGAAATCGGAGGCATAAAGATGGACCAGGAATACTTTAAAATTTTTGATAAGAATCGAAATGAAATCGGTGTCGCTTCTCGTGATGACGTACATAAATATGGCTATTGGCATGAAACTTTCCATTGTTGGTTTGTGAAAAAGATCGAAGGGAAGAATTATTTATATTTACAGTTTCGCAGCGAGCGCAAAAAAGACTATCCCGATCTTTTGGATATAACGGCTGCAGGGCATTTATTAGCGAATGAGAATGTTCAAGATGGGGTAAGGGAAATCAAAGAGGAAATAGGAATTGAAGTTCAATTTGAAAAGTTAATTTCATTAGGAATAATGGAGTATTCTGTTACCACTGCTGATTTAACCGATCAAGAATTTGCCCATGTGTTTTTATATAAAAGCAATCATGGTTTCGATGATTTTCATCTTCAAGAGGAAGAAGTAGCTGGAGTAGTGCTGGTGGAATTTACTGAATTTAGCGAATTATGGTTCGATAAAACTAGTTCAACTACCATAACAGGGTTTAAATTCGACCATGAAGGAAATCGAGTCATGATTGAACAACGAGTCGGTAAAGAACAATTCGTCCCACATCAGGCTTCGTTTTATCAAGAAGTGGTAGAGCGGATAAAAGGGCAGCTTGACTAATGTTTTTGCTGTAAAAGAGGTGCGTTCCGATAGTGATGACATTCAGGATGAGGACATTGAGATGACTGGAGGGAGTTAAATGAACATATTAATTGCGATGGATTCTTTAAAGGGAAGTCTTTCTTCACTAGAGGCAAACGAAGCGGTCAAAACAGGGTTGTCGCAAGCAGATCCAAAATTTAAGATTCAGTCAGTACCTGTAGCTGATGGTGGAGAAGGAACGGTAGAAGCGCTTGTCTATGCAACTAATGGACGCATTGTCGAAACCATTGTGACAGGACCGTTAGGAGATCGGATAGCAGCTAAGTATGGGATTTTAGGTGAACAAGAAACAGCGGTCATTGAGGTGGCAGAGGCCTGCGGGCTGCCTTTACTTCTAAAGGAACAACTGAATCCGCATATAACGACGACCTATGGTGTTGGCGAGTTAATTTTAGATGCGTTGGATAAAGGCTGTCACCATTTTATTATCGGCCTGGGCGGGAGTTCGACCAATGATGCGGGAATAGGTATGCTTCAGGCTTTGGGGTATCAATTTTTAAATCGGGAAGGAGAGGAGGTTGGTTTTGGCGGAGGTCAGTTGGAGGAGATTGCCAAGATCAATTCAAGGCTTGTTTCTGATCAAGTGAAGAAGGCGGTTTTTCGTGTGGCATGTGATGTGAATAACCCTTTATATGGTGCAAATGGGGCCGCCTATATTTATGGACCGCAAAAAGGTGCCACTCCTGAAATGATTCAGGAACTTGATAGTGGGCTACGCCATTTTGCCAATGTTGTCTTTGAACAAATGGGACTGGATCTTCAAAATATTGCAGGGGCAGGAGCGGCAGGAGGATTAGGTGCAGCTTTCGCGGGGTTTTTAAATAGTCGCTTACAATCGGGGGTTCAACTAATTCTTGATATAAACAAGTTAGAGCGCAAGTTGACGAATGTAGATTTGGTGATTACAGGAGAGGGGAAACTCGATGGACAAACCTCGATGGGGAAAGCGCCAGCCGGAATCGCCACTCTTGCCAAAGAACGGGGTATTCCTGTAATTGCTCTTGCAGGAGATATAACAGATGGGCAGCGTTCCCTATATGATTCTGGAATTACGGCATATTTTACGATTGTCGGTGGTCCTGTTACTTTAGAAAAGGCTCTCGAACGAGAAGTTGCACGGGAGAATTTAACGAGAACGGCTGAACAAATTGGGCGAGTATGGGGCCAGGCGAGCTTAAATAGACTCAAGGATTACGGAACGAAGCACGAATAGTGAAAAAAATGGTGGTGAAAGAGATGATCAAAGGTTTAAACCATTTATTATTTTCCGTCTCAGATTTGGAAAAATCAATTGAATTCTATCAACAAGTATTTGAGGCAAAATTGTTAGTAAAGGGAAGAAATACGGCATATTTTGATTTAAATGGCATCTGGCTGGCGTTAAATATGGAAAAGGATATTCCTCGAAATGAAATTCATCATTCTTATACACATATTGCTTTTTCCATTGAAGAGGAAGAATTTGAACAGATTTGCGAGAAGCTGCAAGCATTAAAGGTTCATATATTGCCAGGAAGACCGAGAGATGTAAAGGATAAAAAATCGATTTACTTTACCGATCCAGATGGCCATAAATTCGAGTTTCATACAGGAACACTCCACGATCGTCTTGATTATTATAAGCAAGAAAAGTTACATATGGAATTCTTTGATTAAAGAAAGGAGAAGCTTTGATGGGACAAATTATTGCTCTTGGTGGCGGAGGCTTTTCGATGGAGCCTGATAATCCTTTGCTAGATTTATATATTTTAAAACAATCGGGAAAAACGAATCCAAAAATTTGTTTTGTTCCTACTGCGAGCGGTGATTCTGAAAACTATATTGAGAGATATTATGATTTCTTTAAAAAGCAATCTTGCCAGCCTTCCCATCTATCTTTATTTAGACCGCCTACACGAGATCTGGAAAGTTATGTGCTTGATAAAGACATTATTTATGTAGGTGGAGGGAATACGAAAAATCTTTTAGCATTGTGGAAGGAGTGGGGACTTGATCGCATTTTTAAAAAAGCTTGGGAAGAAGGAGTTATACTGGCGGGTGTCAGTGCCGGTTCAATCTGCTGGTTTGAAGAAGGAGTTACCGATTCTTACGGAGATGGGCTCGAGCCAATTAAGTGTTTACGATTTTTAGAAGGAAGCAACTGTCCACATTATGACGGAGAAGCCGATCGGAGACCTGCATATCAGAAACTTGTAGCCTCGAAACAAATCCAAGCTGGAATAGCTGCTGACGATGGGGTCGCCCTTCATTTCATTGATCACAAGCTAGAAGCTATTGTAAGTTCAAGACGAAATGCGAAGGCTTACCGCTTGTCCGACCATGAACCAGTTGTGGAATCGGTCCTTGATACAACGTATTTGGGAGGATAAAAAAGTACAGGTGGAACTGCCTGCACTTTTCCCTCTTCCTGCCAAACGCTGTCGACCCTTAGTGAAACAAAACCCAATTCCTACTATGTTACTTTTGACGTTGCCTGCACTTTAAAAAGTGTAGGTAACGTCAATTTTAATCAATTAATGACCTTTTTGGAGCTCAATTAGTTTAATAATTTCTTCTCCGCTATCTGCTTCAATTGATTCCAGTTTAGGGTTTGTAATGATATTTTTCATTTCCTCGTAAACTTTTTCCTTTTCCAGCTCGTCGGAAGGAGCCATACCACCATACCAACGCAATGGAACGTTGTAAATATTTATCGTTCCATTTCCATTGCTGCTGTAAGTAACACTCCCGTCCACTAAACGTGTACCTGTTAATTGGATGACGTCTTCAGGGTATTTAACACTGGCGTCATCATTTGGATCAAGCGGCGTACCGGCTGGGATCAAGTGAACAATTAATTCATCGATCTCTTGATTTGGTCCGAATTGCCGCCATACTCGAGCGTATTCAATTTGTTCACTAGAGTATGGCAATAATGTTTCTTTGTCGTTGAGATTGCTATTTTTTAACGGCTCACCGTGCTCTTCCTCTGAATAAAGGCTTTCCTCTTCATCCTCAGCTTCTGGCGCTTCTGCTAGACTTTCTGTTACTTCTTCTTCTGTTGATACTACAGGCTCTCCTCTGTTTTCTTCTTTATCAGTGCAGCCAGCTAATATTAATAATGCAATAAAGAAGAGGCTTCTCAGTATGTATTTCATTTGTTAAATCATTCCTTTCAAGTCTAGTATATCAGATGACAGGAAGAGAAGCTTTCCTGAGGGCAAAAGGAAATGAGCATTGAGAGTAGACAAGGGTGAATGGTTTGTACCTATTAGTTAGCTGTGAATATATCCTATCCGTGACTGATAAAAATGGAGAGATAAGAAGCTGGAAATTCGTATTAGCCTTGTTTCGTTACGAGCATGTAGGGAAAAAGGAGAATAAAGTAGGAGAAATCAATGTGGGAAAGTAAACAGGATAGACAAGGAAGCGAGTTCATGCCCCCCTGTCCCTAAGAATTTCCAATATTTTCTTCTATTAATAAATCGCTTGATTGGAAGTTTGATATGTAGTCGCTTAAAGAGTTTGCACGTCTTGTGGTAAAGAGTCCTTTGTGAGCCACGATTCAATGAGTTGATTAAAGTAATCTGGTTTTACAAACGATACTCCATGACCTATATTCGGGAGGATTACGCCTTTACAATTTGGGTTATGGGTGACGATTTTTTTAGCAGATTTTATCATGACGGCTTTTTCTCTGCAACCAACTGTTACTAATATATTTGCCTTTGCTTCATGGAAATTTTTCGGGAGATCAAAGGACATATTTTCTTCCAGTATTCTAATTAATGTTTCTGTGGGCATGGCTGAGCTTTCTTTATAGTATGTGTCAAAGTATTCTTGATCAATATAAAGTGTTTTAGCTTGCAGTTTGGAAAAGGATTGATTTTTGATTAATGGCGATGTTAATTTAATGGTAGGTTTAATCCATTTTTTTAAAAGTGGACTAGGAATGACTAAGGCGCTATTGATCATTGCATAATCAACTAACTGCGGTTTTAAGCTCAAAATTTGCAGGGCGACCTGTGCCCCTAAAGAGAAGCCAATTACGGTAATTTCCTTCCCTTTTCCAATATTTTCGATCAGTTCAATTATTTTTAGTGCACTAGATTTAATCGAGAAAAGTTCAGATTGCCTGCTCTTCCCCTGTTCAGGCAAGTCGATAGTAACACAGTGTTTGTGTTTGAAATATTGAACTTGCTTGTCCCACATCCAACTACTAACACCGCCACCGTGCAAAAACACGATTAATGGTGCATTCTTATCACCATGCTCTTGATAGTATAAACTCATAAATTCACTCCCTATAGATTTAACACAACTGAATTGCTGCATTTAATACGAACAATGATATAAAACTATTTTATCATGAAAACACGATTAGTAGCGTTGGTCATTGATAAAGTATGTTATTGATGTAAAAAGGATGTTAAAACGGCCAAATCATGCTGTAGTATATCATGTTATAAATTAAATGACAGTTGTCTTTTCCTCATGTACGATAGATATAACACAGGGAAAGGGGATTTTTTATTTGTTACATATTGGTATTATTGGTCTAGGAGCAATTGGGCAGCGTTTAATGAAACAATTTTTGCAGCATCCTCATATAGAAGTTGTGGCGGTCTGTGATCAGCTCGAACCGTTAGCAAGAGAGACAGCTGGATCTATTAGGGGAGCACAGGCTTATACAATGTATCAGCAATTAATCGCGGATCCGAAGGTTGAACTTGTTTATGTCGCAGTCCCACCGAAATTTCATTTTCCAATTGTGATGGAAGCATTGCGGGCCCAAAAACATATTTTATGTGAGAAGCCTTTAGCAAACTCAGTGGAAGAGGCCGGGGAAATGTTGAAAGTGGCAACAGAAGCAAATATTATTCATGCAATGAATTTCCCGCTTAATTATGGAGCGGCTGCAACAAAATTTGCCGAGTTAATTCGTGAAAATTACATTGGCAAGCTGAGACGATTACAGCTTGCCATGCATTTCCCGGAATGGCCGCGTCCGTGGCAAAAAAATAACTGGGTTGGAAATCGTGAACAGGGCGGCTTCGTACTTGAGGTTGGAGTTCATTTCATCCAGCAAACATTGAAGGTTTTTGGTGATTTGAAAAATATCCATACCCAATTAGAATTACCCACTGATCCACTCAAATGTGAAACGGGGATTATCGCAACCGCAAAGCTTGAAGATGGAACTCCAGTTTTAATTGAAGGCATAAGTGAAATTGCTGGAAAGGAATATATTGGTTTTACAGCATTCGGTTCAGAAGGAACACTATCACTCGAAAACTGGGGCCAGCTTAAGGCTGGTAAACTAGGAGAAGAGCTGGAAACTATTTTAATAGAAGATGCAGCACCCAATCAGTTAATCGATGAAATCATTAAGGCTGTTGATGGACAAAAGGCAGAGCTATATGATTTTGAAGTAGGATACAAAGCACAAGTGATACTTGAACAGTTAAGGAAAATCTAGTAAAAGAGAGAATCTTGGCGACAAAAAGGTATTGGTGCAAGTTTGCTAATCGTATTCTTGAGTTTGGAATATTTAAGTTGAAATGTAAGATTTTTGCTATAATTAAGAGGAAGATTGCATAATCTCATTGCTGCAATTCAAAGGCTCAGTCAGTACTGCATGGAAAAGTAAAGTTCACGGAATAGTGTTTCCACGCTTGTTAAAAAAAGAGATTTTCATAGAAGGCTGGAATCGATAGATCCACTAAAAAAGTTGGGAAGTTCTCTCACCATATTATTTTAGGTGCGAATGTGAAGCGCACATGATTTCCCTAGGGGATTCGCACCTTAAAATTAGGGTTTAATCGTCTTATTTGGCATTATATTTACAAATATTTCTTGAAAAACAAGAAATGTTGCATTTTTAAAATGAGAAAAAGTGTAAATTTACTTTTTTTGTTTAAAAATCGCAGTCACACTCTATATGAGTGTGTGGATTGAAATGCCCAGCGTGCCGTTTCAATTTCTTCCGCTGACACCGTCACACTCTATATGAGTGTGTAGATTGAAATTAGAATCGCTATGAAATATAAATGCGGGATGAACAGTCGAACTCTACATGAGTGTATAGAGAGTGATTGAATAAAAACGATTTCTGATGATTAAATCGGAAGAAATTTTTTTAGTTTAAACAGCAGATACTAGAAATTTTTTAACTGACATTAGCTTCAGATGCCTAATTGGTCTTTTGAACTATTTAAAAAACTCTTATCAGGATTATAGAGTTGAAAAAAGGAAAAAATGTCTAATTCTTGCTGATTTTAGAATTAGGGAATGGTAAAATATACATATGAGAATGAAAATTCAGTATATTTGGCCGTGTTCGAGAAATGAATAAATAAACTAACGTTAAAAGATTAATTGCTTGATTCCAGTCAAAACTTTAATGATGAATTTCTTGCTTATACCGCATTTAAAAGAGGCTTAATGCTTTCAAAAAAGAAAATGCGTATTAAGAAAAAAATTGGAATGTGATTATTTTTCTCCATCTAGTTTGTAAGACTATGTTTTTTTAACTCGGAATTTAACAACATCGATCCTTCCTCTTTATATCGACGCGTAGAAATACGATGAAGCAATCAAAATCAATATTAAACCGTACCACTAGATACATAATTCAACCTGTTAAAGGAGTGCTCTATGTTTGATCATATAAAATTGCTTACCTTGAGAGTTACATATGAGGCAAAGAGGTCGGGGACTCTTCCTCGATTTTTGGGGACAACTATTCGTGGTGCGCTGGGCCATTGTATTCGTGGATTTGATTGTCCTACGCCAAGAATGAAATGTTTTGTCTGTCCGATTGCAAGTCGCTGTGACTATGCCAATCGTTTTAACTCCGTTGGAAATGAAGGTGGAGCTGTCAACCCTTTTGTTATACGAATGGTGACATACAATAAGACAAGTTGGAAAGTTGGAGACAAACTCATCTTCGAGATTACTTTAATTGGTGAAACGAGCGACCATGCCGGACTTTTTTTAGATGCTTTTCAAGAAATGGAAAAGCGAGGATTTGGGGCAGAACGGATTCCCTTTGAATTAAAAGAGGTGAGCGATGCAATAAGAAAAAAACAGATATGGAAGTTAGGGAGAATGTCCCTTCGCCATATTCAGCCATCTCCCCTAGTTTGTAAAGAAAGAGAGGCCCACTCGGTAAGAATTAAATTTCATAGTCCGGTCAGAGTACAAGTGAGCAAAAAAGTACTTTACTCGCTAACATTTGCAGACATCATTCGATCGATCAGCAGAAGGTTGGCCCTTTTAACACAAGCGTATACAGATAAACAGCTTAATTGGAATGAAGAGGTGATGCTCTCCGCTGCATCTGACATTCAGACTGAGGCTCAAAGTTGGCGATTAAATGACTTTAAGCGTTATTCAATGAACCATAAAGATAAGCTTCATATTCCGGGGATAGAAGGTTGGGCCCGGTTTTCAGGTAATATTACCCCCTTTACACCATTGCTAGAAGCAGGGGAAAGGATACATTTTGGCAAAAATACTACCCATGGATTTGGCAGTTTTTCTGTTTTTTACAATGAAGAGGAGGGACTTGGGAATGTGTGAAGCAACTAAGAAAGAATTAATTATTAAAAAAACAATAAGAAAGCTTGCGGATAATCATTTGAAAATGGAAAGTTCAATGAGTGAACAATTAAGAATGGAGATTTCTAACCATGGAACCACTCTTGGAGGATATCGTGAAGATCTGTGGTTTGATTTATTTAGAAGAATTATTCCATTGAAATATAAAGTTGAACAAAATGTTTTTATCATTGATTCAAATCAAAACATCTCTAATGAAGTAGATATTGCTGTATTTGATGAACAGTATACCCCTTATATCTTTAATTACGGAAAGATGAAATTCATTCCAATAGAGGCGGTTGCTATTGTCATAGAATGCAAAAGCAAATCAATTAAGGAAGACCAAATTAATACATGGATTAAATCAATAAAAAAACTAAAGACGTCCAATCAATCCAAGGTACGTGTTTATAACCAAGGGGTTATTGACAGTGAAAAGTCGAACGGCTTTGAATCAAGTCGATCAACACGCCCTATTCGCATCCTTTGTGCACTCTCAACAAAAAGTGCCGTAGAGTCATTTAAGGCTGATTTTGATATCATTCTAAATTTAAAAGAGGAGAATAAATTAGAAAAAATAATTGAAAATGAGAACTGGACATACTCCGAATGGTATAAAGAATTAAATTTTTATAGAACAGAAGTATCGAGAATTAAGGGAGACAAAGGTACTTTGTCAGAGTTGAAAGTTAAGGATGGTAACGATGAAAACATCACACTCTCTCTTACGTTCCAATTAAACCAACTGCTGATGCTTATTAACAATCCGATCTTTTTCCCTCATCAATCTTATGTATGTATGTTTAATAAAATCTTAAACCAAGGAGATGGCAGCGATGACTCAAACTGATTCCTACCTCCTTGCCCTCTACGACATTAGTGGGATTCAAGAATACATATTTGCTACGAACCGTATGAAAGAAAATGTCGGTGCCTCACGAATCGTCGGTGATTTAATGAGATCACAGCTGATTAAGGTATTAAAAGAGCACGAATCTATCAAAGTAGATTGGCAAAAAGACATGGAAATTGAGTTATTTTCAAACAGTGAATTTCAGGCGGAAGTCGTTTTTATTGGGGGCGGAAATGCCTTAGTTATTTATCGCGATCATAATCTTTGTCAAAAAGTATTCAAGGAAATTTCGATTAAATTAATTGAAAAAAGTTATACGTTAACATTAATAGCAGAAACTCTTGAATTTTCATATGACAAAACCACGTCTTATTATCCACTATATCAAGAATTGCAGGATACACTTGCACGTAAAAAGGAAGAGATGGTACGGCCTAAGCCGTTTGGGGCATTGCCGATTTCCGCACAAGAACATTTTGGCGGCTTTCCAATTACCTATAAAGACAATCGTTCTACGATTCAAGCATTAAAAGAGCAAGCTACAGAGTCAATAGAGTTGGAAGACATCATTGACCCGCCTCCAAAGAAGCGGTGGGCTGTGCAGATTAATGATTTAAAAAAGAGTCCTGGGGATGATAGCTACATCGCAGTCATCCATATTGATGGCAACGGCATGGGCGAGCAAATGAAACGAAAACTCCAAAACTTAGACAAGAATGGCTTGTCATTTGCCGAACAAGTTAAAGGGCACCGAGAGCTCTCTTTGCAGATTTCACAAGGCTATAAGGACCTGGTTCAGAATGTGATGAAAACCATTTCATTTGAAAAGGACATACTTCCAATTAGACCGTTAATTATGGATGGCGATGATTTGACATTTCTTTGTCAAGCCGACTGGGCTCTGCCTTTAGTCGTCGAGATTCTAAAGAGAATGGAGTCTTATTCAGGGGACTTGTCTTTATCGGCATGTGCGGGAATCGCGTATGTTCATGGGCATTTTCCATTTGATATTGCTTATGAAATTGCAGAAGTATGTTGCAAAGAAGCAAAAAAGAAACGAAGCCAAAACGGAGGGCAAGGGTCATACATCGATTTCCAATTGGTGCGTGGCAGTGACGTCTCGGCTCGGGATGTCACGGGCAGACCGACTAATCCAAATAATGCTGTACTAGGGAGATATCGTCCATATCGAGTATCTGAACATGAGAAAAATGGAGTGAACACCCTAATAGAATGTATTAAACAACTAAATGAAAAGGGAACCGAATCAGAAATGCGTATTCCACGTACTAAACAAAAGTTAATGTATCAAGCGTATTTAAAAGGAACGGAGGACGCTATTAAAGCTGCAAACGAATTGCTAGAGTCCAGGGGTATTGGTGATTTTAACGAAACGAAACCGTGGCTGGATGCATTTGAGCTAGCGGATTACTATGAGCAAAACTTGTTTAAAAGCAGGGTGGTGCAGCAATGACGGTTTATGATCTTGATATTACATTAAATAGCGAACTTTGTGTGGCAACCGGGAGTAGTATTACCGGGTTGGTTGATACAGAGATTGCCCATCAGAAAGGCTTCCCGTATATTCCATCTAAGCGGATAAAGGGTGCTCTTCATGGTGTAGCGCGGGAATTGGTTGATTGGGGATTAGCAGATAAGCTCGCAACGGAACAATTATTTGGTCGAGCAGGTGCTGCTGAGTCCAGTCCGTTGCATGTCTATGATGGCGTTTTGTATCAAGTTCCTGATCCTAGTGATCCTGATATAAAAAAGAAAAACGTAGGCGAAATCGATGTTGGTGCTTTCTCACAATTCAGTTCAGAATCTATCTTGGAGTTGTTTACATCGTTACGAACGCATACAGCATTAGAAGGACAAGTGGCAAAAAGCCACTCATTGCGAACTGTCCGGACCGTGCACAAAGGGATTGTCTTTCGAAGTAGGATTGTTTTAGCGGATAAAACGCAGCTGGAGTTGCTAAAACAATGCGTAAAAGGACTACGAAACCTCGGCATAGGGCGCACGAGAGGGCTAGGCGAAGTGGAGTGTGTCTTAGACAAAGCACAGACTACTGAAGTACCTTTGTCGTATAAGCGAGTCATGCCAAAGAATGAAGTCGCTTTTCGTTTGACACTAGAGCAGCCCCTCCTTATAGCTGGGCAAAGAGGCTTGTATCATAGCAGTGAAGACTGGATTCCAGGAAGCGCTATCCTTGGTGCTTTAGCGGGGATGTATATTACTGACCATGGGTTGGGAGAAGAGGCTCATAAGGACGAGGCATTTTCCCGTATATTCTTGCAAAACGGTGTCAAATTTCATTATGCCTATCCTGAACACGATGGCAAGGTATTTGTCCCGTGTCCTGGACATTTTCAGCAAAATAAAAAGAACCCTACCGAAATCTATGATGTTTTTGCCAAGAGAGATCAACTCGATTCAGAAGATGTAATTCTACGCTCTGTTCAGTCGCTTATTTATCTCGAAGATTCAACGGTTTATGTTTATGAACCGAAAAAAGAAATTCGTATGCATCATTCGAGACCTACAGATCGGGGAATTGGAAGGGCATTAGGAAAAGAAGACGATCCTCAATCTGGCCAATTTTTTCAATATACGTCCTTAGGCGCAAAGCAAACGTTTTACGGTATTTGGCAAGGAACGACGGACGATTTGCAGGCGTTGATCGCGTGTGTTGAGAAAAGGAATGGTCAATTGCGTTTAGGGCGCTCAAGAACAGCTGAATATGGCACAGTGACGATGGAATTCTTGGACGAGCCAAAGCAGGTTCTCACTGATCAGTTATTGCGGAACGAAGAGTATATTGCGATTTGTTTACTGACACCGATGTTATTAATCGATGATTATGGAAGAGCAAATCCTGATCCCGACCAATTTTTAAAAGAGGTAGAGCAAGAATTGATGTCGCATTTAACTTTAAAGCCTACTCGTAAGTTTATCAAACAAACGACACTTTCAGGCTATAACAGTAAGTGGAGGATGCCTAAACCGCAAATTCCTGCCTTGGATGCAGGTACAGTTTTAATTGTGAAAAACCAAGAGGTCGACTGGGAAAAAGTCGAACAACGATTATGGGGCCAGCAAACAGGTGCTGGGTATGGTCGTGTGAAAGTACTTAGTATAAAAAATAGTCAAGCGTCGTCTCCTTTTTTAAAAAAAGAAGTGTCCTTTTCTTCTAAGAATACGCGTGACAAAGGGGAATTTACTAAATGGGTTCTACAACAGCTAAAACACCAGGAGCAACAAAAGCTCGATATAGCAAATGGTAGTAATGTAGCTATACGAGCGATGAATGACAAAGATTTTTCTAGAAACATTGGCCAAACATCCATCCATCAAATGGCTGAATTGATGAACATGAAAAACGATGCTCTTGTTATCAAGCTAATTAAGGAAGTAAAGATAAAAACAAAACAAGTAGTAATGGAACAAATGTTCGAAGATTGTAAAAATCAATCAAGGGAATTTAGAGAAGGATACTTTCAAACACTTAAGTATCAAGTCAGGGGTGGTTCTCATGGCCGAAAAGAATAATAGTAACCCGATTTCGTTCCGTACCTGTGTATTGTTAGAGGGGGAGCTTGCTTCTCCCTTATTAGCTGGATCCGGTGAAGAGGAGTACAGCGACAATGACACGGTTGTTGACCAATATGGGTGTCCTTTTGTCCCAGGAAGTGCATTGGCAGGAGTATTTCGCCACCAGCTGAAAGTGCGTTTTCCTGATGAATTACCGAGCATTAAAGAATTGTTTGGAAAAGACGAGAGTCAGAGCCGTTTATATGTGTATGCAATGACGATTACACCAAAAGCAGAAGGAGGGTTTTCCACTCGTGATGGCGTCAAGCTAAATCAATATAAAACGGCAACTGATCAAGGAAAATACAATATGCGTGTTGTTGAAAGGGGGGCAACATGGAAACTTCGTTTTGAATGGATTGAGCGAGAAAAGGATCAAAACAATGCGATAAAAGAAGAATTGCTTTGCCAGTTAATTGAAGGGTTAATGGATGGAACGATAACAATTGGCGCTAAAACGAATAGAGGATTCGGCAAATTAGCGGTTCGGCGGGTAGCTGTTAAGACATTTGACCATAAAAACAGCAAACAAGCCTCAAAGAGTTGGCTCGATTGGAATTGGAATGATATTGACGATAAGCAGTGGCTACGAAATGAAACATCTCTAAAAAATGGACCTCGTACCCATTTGGTACCCCAGGAGGAATCAAGTCTGCGTGTACCTCTTCTTCTTGATCAGACGCTTATGATTCGTACGTATAGTAAACTTAAGCGTGTATCGGAAGAAGAACAATTACAAGCAGAGCAGCCTGATTACGAACAACTCAATGTCGATCATAAGGCGGTTATTCCTGGTACTACCTGGGCAGGGGCGATTCGCTCCCGAATTAAAAATGTGCTCGTCACACAGTTTTTTATGGAGAAAGGAAAAGCAGACAATCTTTTAGAAGAATTATTTGGGACATGGACGAATGGAACAAGCTCTACGGAACCACTTAAAGCTTCAAGAGTGCGTATTGAGGAGTCGGTAGTTGAAGGCGGAGAGCCTTTCCCGATTACACGAAATGCCATTGATCGTTTTACTGGAGGGACGGTTGACGGTGCTTTATATACAGGAGAACCTTGGGTAAACGGAAAATCAGAACTTATTTTGCGTTGGTCTAATCAAAGCACTAATCAAGGTAGTATTTCTAATGAAGCCATTGGTGGAATGTTACTTTGGGCAATTAAAGATTTACAAGAAGGATTACTCGCTGTAGGAGGAGAGACGAGTGTAGGACGTGGTATTTTTATGAAGGATTCCAATTACAGCCTTATGATTAATGGACAGAAGTTTACAGATGAAAGTACCTGTTTGAGAAAAGCTGCACAAACAGTAAAGGAGTGGAATGCTTGAAACCATTAAAGGTGAACTGTCGCCGATCTAAAATAGAACATGGAACTACGACGCAAGACGCCTTGTTCAAATCGATTCCTGAAAAGCTCCACGATGGTTTTGTCTATGCCGTATTTGACCATGCAATCTGTATTGGGAAGAGCGAAGCTGGCACCCTTTCTTTCAAACAATATACAGGGAAGACAATCGAAGAAAATCTTGATTTTTTACAGGAGATACGGATTTTTAATGAAGAAAGAGAATTTCGTGCTGTTCGTGTTGATGGCCAATTTAGATGGCGTTTACGGATGGATAATGATGAGGGAGAACCAACCTATTATTTAGATGAAACCCATAAATTATGGGGAAAAGCGGTTAATGTTCAAGAAGACGATTGGACGTTACTTAAAGAAGAGCGGGGCACTAAGCTTTGGTTTCCGGAAAATATTAAGAAAGATGGCGAGAAAGGAATTGTCATTCGCCAATACCTCGCCTTTGGTCAAAATAGCTATTGCTTTTCAGATGAGCGCTTAATTGGTTTTGTCGATTGGTATGAAGGAGGAGATGCACATGGGATCCAAGATTAAAAAGGGAGATCGCTTTGTCAATCCATATAATTTTGTCTCATTAGGTGAGGCGTGCGACAAAAGTCCATTTATTTCACCTTTTGAACAACAAGAAAAAACATATACTGGCTATTTCATGTGTGAGTTGATAACAAAAACACCATTGTTTATTCCAAATACCTCAAATAATAAAGCTCTTCATAAAGCAGAGGAACGAAACAACGATAACCTATCGGATTCATCCAGCTTTGAATTTTTTTCGTATACCAATTTAAAGGGCCAACCTGTGCAAAATCAACCCAATTATGAGCCTATAATTCCTGGGTCCGAAATAAGAGGAGCTGTACGCAGCGTACATGAGGCGGCTTTTAATGGATGTCTATCGCAGGTTACCCCCGATAAATCCCTCCATCGACGGACGATGGATGCAAAGCTAGCGGGGATTTTATCTTTCGATGAGAAGGAGAAAAAATTTAAGATTCAACCATGTGAACGAGTGATGTTAAATGTGAAAAAAGGTCACCCTGAGGGAAAGTATGTCGATAAACGTAATTATAGAGAGGGAGAAAAAGTTTATATCAAAAAATCACCTGAGCCCTATAAAGGAAAACAAAACATGCCTTTTGTTGTAGATAACATAGAAAAATTCCGAAAAGAGGAAGATTGGTTAGAAGGTTATATTCATATTGGAGAATTCTTTCCAAGGAAACACCACGAATCGGTATTTGTTCCTACGGGCGCAACCTCTTGTACGGTAGCTCCTGAACAGATTAAAGCCTTTTTAGAATTACTACAGATGTATAAAGAGAATGAACCTCCACATGAGGGATATAAAAGGTATCGAGAAGAGTTAGGTGAGGGATCAATCAATAAAATTCCTGTATATTATAACGAAATCAAAGAAAACCAACAAACCTATCCAGCATACCTATCACCAGCCAATCTTTCAAACGAGATCTTCCACCAAAAAGTAGAAAATCTTTTAAAAGAAAATGGCGGCTATCAACCTTGTACATGCAGGCAAAACGTATGCCCAAGCTGTGCATTGTTTGGATTTGTTTCAAAGAAAGCTAGTCAATCCTTAGCATCAAGGGTTCGGTTTAGTGATGCGAAGATAGAGGAAAAGAATGGTCAATATTTTAAGGAGCCAGTTGTATTACCTGAACTTGGGGAACCAAAACCAGGAACCGTAGAATTTTATACAAAGCGAAATACTGAAACATCTGGCGAAACAAGATTTTGGACGTATGACTATAAGACGAACGGGAAAGTACGAATGAAACTGAAGCCAACAGATTTAACAATTAGAGGAAGAAAGTTTTATTGGCATCATAAACCTAAAAATACAACAACAAAATACGCACTTACAAACATGAGACAACGTATTCGCCCATTGAAGGAAAACCAAGTTTTCTCTTTTCGAGTTTACTTTGAAAATATAACAGACCAAGAGCTAAAAACGCTTCAGTGGGCGCTTGATTTTAATGACGGCAATTGTGCTCATAAGATTGGAAGAGGTAAACCCCTTGGCTACGGAAGTGTAAAAATACAGTTGAAAAGGTTAGTAACTCGTTCAGTAAGTGAGAATGGTGAATGGTTATTAAACCAGTATGAGCCAGATCCAAACTGTATAGGTAAATGGAAACATCAAGATACAGAGGAACAGCGAGATAATAGAGTTGTGGAAACAACAGATCAAAGGGATGAAATTTTGCAAATTGCTACTTTTTGTCAGGAAATAAAAGACATAATTTCATATCCAAAAGGTAAAGTGGAGGGGGCTGGGAAAAATTCGGAGGCATCTCATCAATGGTTCACTTTAAATAAACAACAAGAAAAACAAATCTTGCCAACGATTCAAGAAGAACTATCTAAAAATGATGATTTTCATTTGAAAGAATTATACAAAATAAGTGCTAAAAGAAGCCAAACATAGTTGGTGCGAAGTCCAAGTACACATAAAATCTCTGAGGTTTCGCACAAAAATAACAAAATTATTAGAGTAAAATCGATTTAAATTTTATTAGTTCGAGATTTATTTTATTGTCAAGAAGAATTTTAATGCAATCTATTCAAGTGAGCGGCTCAATATTGTTGATTAGTTATAGAATCCCATCATCAATATGAGTACATGCATTGAGATTTTTTCTTCCATTAAATTGTAATACTAGTCCTTTGATTTTGTTCGAGTGTGTCAATAATGAACCCCGTTAAACAGAGTCATAGATCCTTTGGAAGGACTACAATTAATTGATTTATATGTCTGAAAACAATCAAACAAGTATCCCCATAGCATCACCGTAACGCCGTGAGGGTTTTTGAAGCAATTTATTGACTTAATTATTCCGAAAAATTTAATTGAGGATACTGCTTTTATTATTGATTCGGATGAAAATGTCTTCAATTAGGTTTAACAAAACTTGAAAAGTCCTGAACCGCGTATATTTTTTGCTATGAGCGTTTGAAGTGTATTTCGATTGAGGTGGTTGCTGTGGTGGTACTATTAATTACTTTTTTATAATTGTACTCTTTATATTTGTATTTATCTGAACGGTTTAAAACTTTGCTATAATTAATATTTGGATGAAATTATGAAGTTAGTACATAAACAATTAATGAGTATAATAATGCAGAGGTGTTTGAATGCTATGCGACTTGTAATTCACAATAATTCCTTTAGTACGAATGTGAAGCGCACATGATTTCCCTAGGGGATTCGCACCTAAAAATAAGGCCGTAATCTTCTTTTTCAAGTATTTTTTTACAAATATTTGTTGGAAAACAACAAAAATAGCATTTTTACAACATAAAAAAGTGTAATTTTACTTTTTTTGTTTAAAAATCGCTGTCGCACCTTATATAGGTGCGTGGATTGAAATACTGTACAGTTGGGTACTAATCATAGAGATATGGATTGAAATCGTGACGGTCTACCTAAAGACGAAATGGAAATGACTGTCGAACCCTACATAAACTTCACACCAAAGGAACTATAAAATAACACAGGAGATCACAATGATTGTAGCGAAGATAGTAATATAATAAAATATGACTTTCCAGGTGGTGTGGATTGTGAAAAAAATTTTGACATCAAAGAAGGTTGTATTTGGGGGCTTGTTGTTCTTGCTTTTTGGCATATGGGTTTTTAGCGAAATTAGCAGTCGTTTTTCCATAAAAGGGCAAGAGCCAACTGATGTAGGCTATGTTGTTTTTCACAATGGTACGAAATATTTCGTTAAAGGAGAAAATATTACAGCTTCTGACTTGGAAAATTTTTCTGATGAAGATGTTACTATGTTTTCAAAAAAGTTTGAGGAAATAGCGATATTACTAGATGATGGAATGAAACTTTTAGGGACAGGAATTAAAAGTGGTGATCAGGTCGCTATTTGGTATGAAGAAGTCCTTGAATCGTACCCGGCACAAATTAAATTAATGCAAATAAGGAAAATTGATAAAAACAAATAAATTTGCACTTCTTTACTAATTTTGTAATTGTTTGTTTTCTGAAAATTCGTTATAATATAATCATATTTTGAGAGGAGGTAATATTTTGAAAAAGAGTATTTTTCTAACAATTTTTTTGTTTACTTTTTTATTCGTTCCAATCAATGCTTTGGCGGACAATACACTAGGAGACTTTCATTTTGATGCAAAGGAATCTTCACATCCCTTGGATAGAGTTAATTCAAAGGGAGAGGTAACAAAATATGAGGATTACAGCAATAAGAACTTAACGTTTATCAATGAAACAAAAAGTTTTCAAGGCACAGGAGAGCTTAATCCTATTTTTGTTGGTGATTTGCTAAATAAAGGCTTTTTAGAGACTACACAATCTTTAGTAAAAGATGTGACCACAAATGAAGTCGCACCATTTGTTGTCATCGGTCCAGATGGAAGAACTAGAGTAGAAAATACAACAGTATTCCCATATAGTGCCATTACTTATATTTCCTTGGAGTGGGCAGATGGTAGCCGCGGATCTTGTACAGGGACATTAATTGGTATCGATAGAGTTTTAACAAATGGGCATTGTGTTGTGAATCCTACTACGCAAAGAGGAATAGTGAGTGCTACAGTTTATCCGGGTGTAAGTGGTAGCACAGCTTTATTTGGAGCATATAATGCGATCGATTATTATGTTACTTCCCATTGGATTAATACTGGAGCAATATCTCAAGATTATGCAGTTCTTGTACTGAGTCCATCTAATGGCCGCCATGCAGGAGAGCGTGCTGGATTTGCAGGAATTAGACAGGTAACCAATATCCTCAATCAGAACATCGGGATCTATGGTTATCCAGGTGATTTGATCAGAAGAGATGGAGCCATAAATCAATATGGGATGCGTGGAAATGTTGCAAGTGAGGATAGTCAAGTTGCTTATTATACAATTGATACAGCACCAGGACAGTCGGGCTCTGCTATGTTAAATACAAGCAATCAAGTCATTGGTGTACATAGCAGCGGTTTTTCTGATCGAAATGGTAATCCGGTGAGAAATGGCGGTCCAAAGATGAGCAGCTTTATGTTTGAGTTCGTTTCAAATGCGTTGAATTAATAATGGATAAAATACTGCACCTTTAAATGTTAGGGAGCACCAACATCTGGAGGTGCAGTTTTGCGTTCGCAAAATACTCAATAAAATGAGTGGGAGTCTGAGAAATGAACTGTTCATAAGTAATCAGTTATATTGTGCAAAACCAAACTTTTACACGAAATGTGCCGAAAATCTTTTTTATCAACAAATCGGTATAACAAAGTTAATTTTTTGTTTAAGATATAGGATACAGATACTGAGGCAAAAATCCCGAGATGAAAACGAACTTTAAACAATTTTTCTTAGCGGAAACGAAAGATTAGGTGTTTTATGTCAAGGCTTGTAATATCTACTAAGGATGTATCATTCCCAAAAGTCCATTAGTCCTTTATACTAATTGGAGTAAAAGATTTAATGGAGAGGAATTAATTATGACCGTTACGAATGAAGAAATGATTGTTGAGATAAAAAGTTTGGACGATAAAGGCGCGGGACGAGCTAGTGTTTGGCGTGAGAATGAGCACGGAAATCAGAAAAAGTTAAGGCTAACGATTCCGCAAGTACTCCCTGGAGAAAAAGTTCGTGTTATTGTTGACAAGCCAGAACGTCGAAGAAGAAGGGCGATTGCTGAAGAAATTTTAGAGACGCACTCAGAGCGCATTGCTCCACCTTGTCCTCATTTTGAACGATGTGGAGGATGTGTTTGGCAGCATTGGCAATATCGTGGACAATTGCAGCAAAAGACTTCCCATGTGAAAGAGGCGATCGAAGCGCAAGGTTTTAATCCAGAGCTTGTCGCAGATACGATTGGAATGGATGAGCCTTGGCATTATCGCAATAAAATGGAGTTTACGTTTTCGCCTGAAGGTGAGTTAGGGTTGCATGAACAAGGAAATTTCCGAAAAATTATTTCTTTGGAAACATGTCTTATCGCAGGGAAAGAAATGGTTGAGGCTGCGATGGAGGTTGCCAAATGGGCAAAAGATCAGAAGTTAAGAGGATATAATAAAGACCTGCACGAAGGCTTATTACGCCATCTTATGGTGAGACAGTCATTCGTAACAGGTGAAATGATGCTTGCTTTATTTGCAACTGAGGCTCCAACTGGACAACTTGATGGAGCAACGAGCGATTTGGTTAAACGAATTACAGCAAAGTTTCCCCAAGTGAAAAGTTTAATGTGGCTTGAGAATACCGATTGGGCGGACCGTACCCAATCTGAAAAAAGCCATATCCTTGCAGGGAGAGACTTTATTTATGATGAAATGGACGGATACCGCTTCCGTCTATGGTTCGATACATTTTTCCAAACGAACCCGACACAAGCACAAAAGTTGGTTGAACTGGCAGTTGCGATGGGTGAACCGAAGCAAACCGAAAAAATGATTGATTTATTCTGTGGGGTTGGAACATTTTCACTTCCGTTTGCAAGTAGAGTGGAAAAGCTTGCCGGTATTGAGATTGTTGAAAGCTCGATTGAATCGGCGCAACGAAATGCCTTGGATAATGGATTAACGAACACGTATTTTCTAGCAAAAGATGCTCGTAAAGGCATTGACGAGGTATTAGCGAATTTCGGTAAGCCTGAATTATTATTATTAGACCCGCCCCGTTCAGGAGCCGGTGGAAAAGTGATGAGAAGAATCGGACGTTCTAAACCCGAGCGCATTGTTTATGTATCCTGTAACCCTGATACATTTGCTACAGATATTAAAGAGCTCGAGCCGTTCGGATATAGATTGGAGAAAGTACAGCCAGTCGATTTATTCCCGCACACGGTTCATGTAGAATGTGTTGCATTGTTGGTATATACTGGAGAATAATTTTAAAGAGGGTATCACCGCATAATAAGGTGATACCCTCAAATATTTGTGTGTAAAAATATTGATGATGAAAGGATATCGGTCTTCAGCCCAAAAGCAAAGCGTCCCCAACTAGATTAAACAAGTTGGACAGATGCTCCCGGAGGAAGGTAGGCTAGCAATGGAAGATCATCGTTCAACACCTTACCGAGGACATTCACCCTTTGATCAGCAGGCAAATCGCGTAATGCAATTTGAATTTCACCTTGATAGCGGCCGTAGAGATGATTGTCCATTGTAATCGTTCCTACGGGGCGAATCTCCGTCCTGGCAGGGGCGATTGCTGTTTTTGAGCGTGTGTCCATAAAGCGCAGCACGTCTCTGGAAAGATCAGGGCGTAATTTATAGGTGCCTTGATGCAGAAAATCGGCTTCTGTACGAACGATGATTGTTTTTTCCTCAGAAAATAACAGTAATTTTGCTAGCAATTGTTCACCTGGGTCGGGGTCACCGATATAGACATCTTCCACTCCTTCGTGAAAAAGCTGGAGTGCAGATAGGAGAGGCTCTTGCGTGCGATGCTCTTCTAAAGTTGGCAAGCCATCGAACAACGGCCCTCTTTTCTCGCCAGATCCTGGGATATAGGCACTTATTGGTATATTGTAACGTTTAAACAATGCATTTTGCTGGCGAAAGAACTCCATGCTTAACCCGGTCTCTTTCCGAGGATAAAAATTGTGCCAGCCAATAAGACTATCTGTTTTTAACCCTTTAGAGGTGAGAGTGAGAATATCATCTTCAAATAAAATACTCGCATTAATGGCAATTTTAAATTCAGCAGAAAGGGCTAAAATCAGCTCATTGTCAAAAAAATCATCTAAGCGAAGTCCTGTTACACCTAAATCCTTAAGCTGAAAAAGGTCATTAATGCCCAGATGAGACGGGGTGTTATAGGATACATCAGCAAAAACCTCAATTCCGTTCTCACTCGCTAAATGTAACAGCTTTTTGGCGCGCTCAGCTAATTCACCCTTCTCCTCGGGGAGGTGAAGCGAGGTAAATGCCCGCTTCACACCTGTCTTTCCAGCTAATATAATTCGTTCTTCGGCAGCTCGATCATTTAAATAAAAGGAGATTCCAATCAATCGTATTCACCTGCCATTTCATCCTTAAACCCAAATAGGTAAGTAAAGATGAAACCAGCAGCATAAGCGATGAGTACACCTACTAAATAAAGAACAATTTGATGGGTGTGAACAAGGAATGAGAGCGGTAAACCAGACACTCCGACTGCAATTGTAGCGATATTAAAGTATGCCTGGAACGCTCCACCAATACCAGCACCTAAACAAGCAGTGATAAATGGTCTTCCAAGAGGTAACGTTACCCCAAAGATAAGTGGTTCACCAATTCCTAAAATACCAGATGGAAGTCCCCCGCCAATCGCTCTTTTTAAGCGTGGTTTCTTTGTTTTAAAGTAAATGGCAAAAGCCGCCCCAACTTGACCTGCACCGCCCATTGCCAAAATTGGTAGCAATGGATCGTCGCCAATCGTATTAATTAATTCTAAGTGCACTGGCGTTAAGCCTTGATGCAGTCCTGTTACAACGAGCGGAAGGAAGGTCGACCCAAGAACAAACCCGGCTATAATTCCACCCATATCTAACACAGCTAATAATCCTTTTGTAATCACGTCTGATATGAAGCCACCTACTGGCATAAAAACTAAATATGTGACAATTCCAGTAACCAATAATGCGATAGTAGGTGTAACTATAATATCCAGTGACTGTGGGACAAATTTGCGAACTCTTTTTTCTACAATGGCGATAAAGATGGCAGCAAGTAAGACACCGATAAGTCCACCCCGTCCTGGAACGAGCTCTTCTCCAAATAGAACGATCGAAGCGGAGGCAGGATTGATAATAAGGATCCCTGCCAGACCACCGAGAGCTGGTGAACCTCCAAATTCCTTCGCTGCGTTAATCCCCACTAAAATACCGAGATACGTAAATAGCCCGCCGCCAATAACAGTTAAAATCATGGCAAGCTGTGATTCCGCTGAGAGCCATCCAGCTTGAATAACCGCTTTTGAAATCCCTGTAATTAACCCTGAGGCTACTAAAGCAGGAATTAATGGAATAAAGATGCTGGCAATTTTTCTTAAAAATAATTTAAAAGGAGTAGCGTTTTTCGTTTTTAATTCTGATTTCACTGAAGCTGCCCGTTCTTTTAAATTGATTTCTCCTGATTGCTCTATTAATTTACCAAACTCCTCCGTTACTTTATTGACTTTTCCCGGTCCAAGAATGATTTGCAACGTTTCTTCTTCGACAAATCCGATGACACCATCAATTTTCTTGATCTCTTCTTTATTGACGAGAGATTCGTCTACTGGGGTCACCCGAAGCCGAGTCATGCAGTGTGTATAAGACTCAATATTCTTGGCGCCGCCTAATTGCTTTAATATTTTTTCAGCTAAAATTTTATTTTCAGCCATTTTTGCTCCCCCTATCATTGTAATAAAGCTCTTTTCTCAAGTGGTAATAGTGAAATCACTTGACGAGCTTTTTCTCTAAAAATAACTTGGTGCTCACTTTCCAGTTGATTGCTCTTTTAAAAATTTGATGGCGCTTCTTGTTTTTTCAATATAATCAACGGTTTCCTCATATGTTTCTGTTGCCATGCATAAAAACAAGACATCGATCATAAATAGTTGTGCCAATCGGGAGGAAGTGGCAGCACTTCGAAATGGAGCTTCTGTAGAATGGGAAGTAAACAGCTTCATATCGGCTAATTCTGCTACAGAAGAATGTCCATATTTTGTTAAACTGATCGTTTTCATGCCTTTTTCCTTTGCTAACGCCATCACATTAATGACTTCAGGTGTTTCTCCAGAGAAAGAGATTCCAAATAAGACATCATCCTTTTCAGCATTTGCAATTAAAGTAGCAACCAGATGTGTATCTGAGAAGGCGGTGGCATGCTTATTAATGCGCAAGAGCTTTTGCTGAACATCCGTTGCGATTATTTGTGAAGCACCAATTCCGAATAAATGAATATTTTTGGCTGCTAATAGAGTTTGAACTGCCATTTCAAGTTCCTCATACTGGATAACCTCAGCAGAATCACGTAAGCTTTGAATGCTGTTACTTAATGTTTTTTGAACGATATTCTCTTTCGTCTCATCCTTTTTTATATCTGTATATCCCTGTTCAACCGGCTTTCCTAAATCGCTAATGACTCGAACCTTTAAATCCTGAAAACCTTTGAAACCTAATGACTTGCAAAGGCGAATAACAGCGGCGCCGCTCGACGATGTAACGGCTGCTAACTCACTCACTGTGCAGTTTACAACTTCATGTGGAGCATCCAAGATATACTGGGCAATTTTTCTTTCCGATTCTGGAAGCTGCATAAGCATATTTTCTATAATTTTTAATCCACCTGAAATCACCGTTGATTACCACCTTTTAAAATTCATTTATTCCTTTTTGATCGCTCTGCGAACATATCCATCGGCTTCATCCAACATTTGGAGCGCTTTGTCCTTTGTGACATCGTTCTGTATCATGACAATCGCTGTTTTCACTTGAAGATCTGCTGCCTCGAGTGCTTTCACTGCCTTTTCATAGGTAACACCAGTAATTTTGATGATAATGTTCAGGGCGCGTTCCTTTAATTTTTCATTGCTTACATGAACATCAACCATTAAATTTTCATAGGCTTTCCCAAGCAATATCATCGAGCTTGTCGAAATCATATTCAGAACCATTTTATGTGCAGTTGCTGCCTTTAATCTTGTCGAACCGGTTAATACTTCAGGTCCAACTACGACTTCGATCGCTTGGTCGGCCTCTTTGCTAATGAGAGCATTGCGGTTGCAAGAGAGAGCGACTGTTTTTGCTTGAATACTCTTCGCATATTGAAGAGCACCAATAACGTAAGGGGTACGTCCGCTTGCAGCAATCCCAATAACCGTATCCTGAGGTGAAAGATTGATTTTCTTTAAGTCGGCTTCACCCGCTTCCGGTTTGTCCTCGGCGCCTTCAACAGCTTTAATAAATGCTTGTTCACCGCCTGCAATAATCCCTTGAACCATATTGGGATCGGTGCTGAAAGTCGGAGGACACTCCACCGCATCAAGAACCCCTAATCTCCCGCTTGTTCCAGCACCGATATAAATGAGTCTCCCTCCTTGTTTGAATGATTCCAATGTGTATTTCACTGCCATTTCAATATGAGGAAGCTCTTGTGCAACTGCCTCGGCAATTTTTTGATCTTCCTCATTCATAAGTTTGAGAATATCAAGTGGTTGTGCAGTGTCAATCGCCATTGAACGTTCATTGCGAGATTCTGTTGTTAGCGTTTTCAAATTGTGCTGCATACTATGCCTCCATGCTTATGACTTGTTGTATGATAGGTTATCCAGATTCAGTATAACTCCTTAGAAATAAAATTTCAATACTTAATATATAATACTGAAATTTTATTTCAGAATAGAAATTACTTTTGCATTGGCTACTTGAAATATAATTACGAGAAGAATGCGTGTGACAAAATTTTATGCTACAGTATAACAATGAATGCAGGGATATTAAAACCTGAACTGAAAACAAAGCCTTTGGCATAAGCCGAGGTTAGAGCTATGGGTGACCGAAGTATAACGATAAAAAAAGTTTCTTCAGCAACGAAAAGCTCAAATGGACAATTGGTCATTGAAAAATGGTATGAGCTTGAAAACAAAGGTATAATAAGAGGTATTAGAAAAGCTGGAAGAAGCCCATTCTATAAATGGATGAGGCTTCTTTTTTTAGGCTTTATTTATATGTCGGTGTTGATTCTCATTTTCTCTCTTTCAGCATACTGAAAGGCTTGTGAAACCTTGGTTTCACAAGAGATGGGCCAAAAATTGTTTAAAAAAACCATTGCTTATAGAGGCAAAATCAAATGAACAGGGCGGTTTTTATGAAGCAAACAGTAAAAGTAAAAGTAAAATCAGCGTATGTGAAAAGTATAAAAGCAGGGTTTCCGCTTCTCAAAAAGGAAGCTGTTGAAAATTTACAACAATTAGGTGCGGAAGGGACGATTCTTGAACTAACCGATGATAGCGATCTATTTCTAGCAAAAGGTTATTATGGGAAGCAAAATAAGGGCATCGGTTGGATTTTAAGTCGGAGGCAGGAAGAACAAATTGATGTGCGCTTTTTTGAGAAGAAATTAAAAAGAGCATTTGAACTGCGACAGTCTTTCTTTAGTGATCCTGGAACAACGGCATTCCGTTTGTTTAACGGTGAAGGGGATGGAATTGGAGGTGTTGCGATTGAATACTTCGATGGTTATCTTCTTATTCAGTGGTACAGCGAAGGGATTTATCATTTTAAGGATTTGTTCATTGAGGCCCTGAACAGCATTGTTGATTATAAAGGAATATATGAAAAGAAACGATTCGATCTGCAAGGGACTTATATGGAAGATGATGATTTTCTTATCGGAGAAAGTGCGCCCGTACCGCTTCTTGTAAAAGAAAATGGCATCAACTTTGCCATTTATTTAAATGAGAGTGCAATGGTAGGAATCTTCTTAGATCAGCGCGAGGTAAGGAAAACGATACGCGATAATTATGCGAAAGGGAAGACGGTATTAAATACGTTTTCGTATACGGGTGCCTTTTCAGTTGCGGCTTCATTAGGCGGCGCCATGAAAACAACGAGCGTTGATGTTGCGAATCGCAGCAAAAGCAAAACGATTGAGCAATTTAGTGTGAACGGCATCGACTTTGAAGCAGAGGATATCATTGTCGAGGATGTGTTCAATTATTTCAAATATGCTGGTCGAAAAAACCTTTCATTTGATTTAGTAATCCTCGATCCGCCAAGCTATGCTCGTTCGAAAAAAAATACATTCAGTGCAGGAAAAGATTATCCAGATCTATTAGCAAAAGCAATTGATGTCACTGAACAGGGAGGCGTGATAGTAGCTTCTACTAATTGCAGTACATTTGGCATGGACAAATTTAAAGGTTTCATCGAAAAGGCATTCAAGCAAGCTGATTCCAAGTATCAAGTTCTTGAAGAGTTCAGACTACCTGCCGATTTTAAGACAATAAAAGAATTTAAAGAAGGCGATTATTTGAAGGTTGTATTTTTGCAGAAGCTTTAACAGGGAAAGGGAGAGAAGTTTTCCAAATAAGACTGTTAATTACAGAATTTGCATTTTTATGATATGCTACTATTTATCATAGATGAAACGTTTAACGAGGTGGAATTACGTTGACTACAATTAAAGAAGTGGCAAAAATGGCAGGAGTTTCAATTGGGACCGTTTCGAATGTTTTGAACGGTAAAACAAATAATATTGAGCTTATAGATCGAGTTGAACATGCCATGAAAGAATTGGGTTATCGTCCTGATGCAAATGCTAGGAGTCTTAAAAGTGAAAAGAGTGGTTTGATTGGCTTCGTATTGCCGAATTCTACGAATCCAGAAAATGCCTCACTGCTCTCTCATATCCAATCTAAGTTAAGTGAAAAAGGATATAGCATTCTTTTGTTTTTTTCACAAAATAACAAGCTGCTTGAGAAAAAGGCAATTGAAAAATGCCTTGAAAAAAGGGTCGATGGTATCATTTTATTTTCTTCATTAAAAAGGAAGAAGGAAGTAATAACGGAAAAAGAAGGTACACCCATCGTGATGGTGTCATACAGCGAAGCAAGTACCATAACGGGTGATGCGATTATTTTGGACTATTCCCGCGCTTTTGAACAGATTTTAGATTATTATGAGCGGAAGGGGAGGACAAATGTCGCACTGATCATTGATGAATCTTTTTATCAAAATGAAGAAGTGATCGAAATATACAATAAGCGCTACGGTGTAAAAGGGCTGCTAAAAATCTCGGATTACAGTAAAGAACGCGGATTTAAAGCTGCCTATGAGCTTTTCTTCCTACATCCTGAAATTGATGCAGTCATTTCAGGTAATTATCTCATTGCTGAAGGAGTAGAAAAAGCGATTAAGCTTTTGAAAATAGAAGATATTGAGGTTGCGGTATTGAAGGAAGGCAACTGGATAGAGGATGAGGCGGCATTTCCGGTCCAAATCTCTTTCTCTCAAAAAAAAATTGCTGAACGTGTGATTGAAAAAACGCTCGATGCGATTGAAAATCCTAAAACACATGAAGCTGTTGTAGAAAGAATTCATGCTGAATATAAAGAAACGCGAACGGTCTTGCACGGTGTGGAACGGAATTGCTCAACGGCAAACCTTAAGTTTGCTTTATACGAAAGTCCCACTTCTATTAGTTTAACAATGCTTGCAGAAGTATATGCACAGCAAACAGGAACGAATATAGAATTTGATTTATATAAGTACGACGAGTTGGAGCATTGTGTACATAGTATCTCTGACAGCTCCAGCAGTTTATATGACGGGGTGATGCTGGATATTACATGGATCGATGAGCTTGTGCGTCATAATGTGTTGGCTCCACTCGATCAGTCTAATATTGATTTCCAAGGTTTTATTCCTGGACTTGAACAGCAGTGTGGTGTGGTTGATGGGAAATATCACGCAGTTCCGATCATGTCTGGAACACAGCTTTTATTTTATCAAAAGGACTTGTTTGAAAATGAGTCATTAAAAAGGCAGTTTGCTAGAACATATGGAAATGAGTTAACCGTTCCACAGACATGGTCACAATTCAATATTATTGCAGAGTTCTTCACAAGGGCATACAATAGCAAATCACCAACGACATATGGTATTACAAGCGTATCCGGTGAAAATATATATACGACCATCTCTTATCTTAATCGACTATGGTCATACGGAAGTGATGTATTCGACGATAATGGTAAAGTGCTCATCAATAATCGTACATCACTTACAGCATTGATGAATTTCGTCAATAGCAGCAAATATTCTTCACCGCAACAATTGTATTCATGGGATGAGGCAGTGGAAGACTTTAAGAAGGGTCATAGTGCCATGACGATTTTATATGATTCTTATGCTAATGAACTAAATGATTACACGAAATCGAAGGTGGCCGGCAACCTTGGAGTTGGCTATATTCCGGGAGGGACTCCAGTATTGGGAGGCTGGAGCTTGGGAATCAATAAAAACAGTACCAATATAGAAGAGGTCATTAAGTTTCTTACATGGGTGAGCAGTGATCACGCTGTTATTCCACTGGCACTTTTAGGTGGATCGACCTTGAGAAAAAGCTATTATGAGAGCAATGATTTAGAGGATTCTTATCCGTGGAAGAATAAGGTTTTGGATAGTTATCGGAAAAGCAGAAAAAGGATACTGCCAAATGTAAAAATAAACAATAAGGGTCGAAACTATATATACAGTCATGTCATCTCTAAAGAAATTAACGCTTCAGTTCGTGGGCAAATATCAGAGGAGCAAGCGTTAATAAACATTGAACAAACCATTAATCGTTTAATGGAAGAGAATAAGTAATCGCAATAGCTGCAGTCAAATAATATATTTGACTGCAGTTATTTTTTATAAATAGGATTGAAATAGGAAAATCATCATGATAAGATGATTATATGAAACGTTTCATGTAACATTATACAGAGGAGGGATTGCATGATTGACTTTAGTGACAAAAGGCAGGTTGCAAAAGCAATACAATACACGAATGTAAATCCGAACTTAACGCGAGAAGGAATGATTAAGCATTTAGAGACATGTGTACAGTATGGTTTTAATGCAGCGATGGTTGCTCCTTGCTATGTATCCTTAGCAAAGGATTTTCTGCAAGGGACAGGAATCAAGGTGGCAACGACATTAAATTTTCCACAGGCGAACGATACATTAGAAATGAAGCTTGCAGCATTACGAGAGCTTATTAAAATTGGACCAGATGAATTTGATTTTCCTCCAAATCCGGGATTATTAATCGGTGGACTAGAACAGGAGTATTTTGAAGAAATGCGGCAAATTGTTGAAGTGTCTCATGCTTCAGGCGTTGTAGTTAAAGCCATGCTCGAATTTGGTTTTTTAAATGAGGAACAGAAAATAAAAGCTACAAAGCTTGCTTATGAAGCTGGGATTGACTGGGTTAAACAATCAAGCGGCTGGGGAATTGGCGGATGCGCAGCAACAGTAGAGGATGTCAAAATTTTAAAGGAAAATATTCAGGAACCATGCCGAGTTAAAGTTTCTGGAAAAGTAAACACACTTGAGAAAATGAAAGCAATGTTTGACGCTGGAGCAGAACTCGTGGGAACAAGCTCTGGACCTGAGATTTGTGAGGGGCTGGCAGGCGATCTGAATGCCTATTAAGTTACTAGTCTCTTAACATGGCAAACTCAGCTTTAACGGAAAGAAGGTGATAGAATGAAGATATGTATTATTGGAAGCTATGCAAAAGCCCTTGTTATGACGACGGATCGCATCCCTCTCGTCGGTGAAACTCTTCTAGGTGATCATTATCGAGAAACCTTTGGCGGGAAAGGCTCTGATATGGCTGTACAAGCTGCAAGATTAGGTGCTGAAGTGTCTTATATCGGAGTGGTAGGCAACGACTCGTTTGGTCTTGAGTTTCTGGATCTAATGGAATCAGAGGGTGTAACGCTTGAGGGGATAAGGAAAACGACTGAGAAGCCGACCGGTGTAGGATTTATCATTAAAGATACGAACGCTAGAAATGTCATCGTCGTGGATATGGGAGCCAATCAATTATTCTCTAAAAGGGATATTGAGCGACATTTAAAGTTGATTGAAGAGGCTGATGTTGTCCTCGCTCAATTAGAAATTCCGACTGAAACGGCTCTTTATGCATTGAAAAAGGCAAAAGAGCTAGGGAAAACAACGATCCTTAATCCGGCACCAGCTATTAATTTACTATCCTATGACTTAAGTTTTGTTGACTTCATTACACCAAATGAAACTGAGGCCCGGGTCACAATTGGAGAGCTGCCAGAAGTGGAACTGTCACACCGGGAAGTCGCACTCCAACTGTTACAAACAGGCTGTGGAACAGTCATTATGACCCTTGGTGGAGCGGGTGTTGAAATTCATACGTCAACAAAATGCACCGCCATAAATGCTTGCCCAATTGAAGTTGTCGATAGCAATGGGGCAGGTGATAGTTTTAACGCTTCTCTTGCAGTGGCACTTGGGGAAGGACAGGAATTAAGAGATGCTGTTCAGTTTGCCAATGCTGTCGCTGCCTTGTGTTGTACAAAATGGGAAACAGTACCATCCTATCACACTAGACCAGAAGTTGAAGAGTTTATTAGCAAAAGGAGGATTCATGATGAGACCTAGCCGTATTCTACATCCAAAACTTTTGAAAGCGCTTGCAGAATGTGGGCATACAGATATCATCTTGGTGACAGATGCAGGCTTTCCGATTCCGAAAGATGCGAACCGTATTGATCTTGGCTATTACGCTGGGCAAGTGGATGTTTTAGATATTCTAAAAATGCTTAGAAAGGAAATTTTCGTCGATGAGGTGGCATTTGCGGGTGAGGTAAAAACGCATCATCCGCAGCTTTATAAGAGCATTCAAGATATTTATACGGGCTCAGGAGCAATTTTTAAGGGAACAACGCATGAGGAGTTGGTCGAAAATATCGCTCCTAAAGCAAAGGTGGTGATACGTTCAGGCTCATTAAATGCGTGGGCAAATTTTGCGTTGGTTGCAAGCACAGATCCTTTTGCATGGTTTACAGAGGAAGATATTAAGATTTTGCCAGCATATGTGGAGAGAAGACGGAGAATAAAGGAAAATGAGGTTCCGAATTTATAAGAAGGGAGATTTATGATGTCAACCTTTGATTTAGATTTGAATATACACGCCGTTTTGCCGAAAAGAAAGGATTTCCGCATTGGTTCAATTGGAGCAGGAGCGATCGTCAGAGATTGTCATTTAGTTGCTTACAAAAATGCCGGTTTTAAACCATATGGGATCACTTCCCTTAATGGGGTTGGAGCAAGAATGGCTGCAAAAGATTTCGACATTCCCCACGTCTTTGATTCTTGGAGAGAGTTAATCGCAGACGACAATATTGAGATTTTAGATATTGCGGTTCCTCCAGACGTTCAGTTAGAAATTATTCGTGAAGCTGTAAAGCAAAAGCATATTGAAGGGATTCTCTGTCAAAAACCGCTTGCTATGAATTTACAAGAAGCAGTTGAAATTGTGAGACTTTGTGAAGAGGCAGGGGTTAAATTGGGTGTTAACAGCAATATGCGTTACGACCAATCGATGAGAGCGTTGAAAACATTACTCGATCATCAATACTTTGGTGATATTGTATTAGCAACAATAGAAATGAGAGCGATTCCACATTGGCAGGAATTTTTGAAAAAGTATGACCGAATTGAGATTTTGAATATGGGAATCCACCATGTTGATGTGTTTCGCTATCTTTTTGGAGACCCTGAAAAAGTAACCGCTGTCACAAGACGCGATCCGAGAACAACATTTGCCCATATTGATGGAATAAGCCAGTATACCTTCCAATATGCCAATGAAATGATGGCAACCAGCTTGGATGATGTCTGGGCTTGGCAAGGAGAAGGTACGGAAAAAGACATGTATATAAAATGGCGCGTCGAAGGAATGGATGGAATGGCTTGGGGGACGATTGGATGGCCGGCTTCACCGGCAAGAGAGCCGAGCACGATTAAATTTACGACTCGTAAACATCCTAACCAATGGATTGAACCTACATGGGATGAAGTATGGTTTCCGGATGCTTTTTTAGGAACGATGACGCAGCTGCTGCGGGCGGTGGAGAATGATACTGAACCTGAAATAAGCGGCCGTGACAACTTGCATACGATGGCAGCGATCGAAGCTTGTTATCTTTCCATCGAAGAGGAGAGGACCGTGTTATTTTCTGAAACTTTAAAGGAGGTCTACGAAAATGATTTCAGTCGGAATTTTTAATGGATACTATCCTTATACATTGGAGGAAAGTATAAAGAGGATTAAGGAAGCAGGCTTTACTTCTGTGCAATTGGATTTGAGTTTTAAAGATATGGACTTAGAAGACCCTTATACATTACCTGAAAAGCTTACAGTTGAAAAAGCACATAAAATTCGTGACGCATTTCGCAAGGCGAATATCCAAATAGTTGCTATTTCCGCTTACACGAATCTCGTCAGTCCGGATTTAGAAAAGAGAGAAAAAAATATTGCTTATGTTAAAACGTTATTAAAATTTGCCCGTGATTTGGGTACACCTTACGTTATAAGTGAAACAGGCACTTACAATACGGAAAGCGACTGGGTCTATCATGAGAAAAATAGTACGGAAGAGGCCGTGCGTGAGATCACTGCCGTTATAAGAGATCTAGCAGAGTTTGCTCATGAACATAACGCGGTGTTTTTAGTTGAAAACTACGTTAATAATATAATCGGCAGCGTCGATCAAGTACTCAGGCTGTTCAGAGATGTCGATCATCCAGGATTAGGACTATTAATGGATCCAACCAATTTCTTTAACGGAGAAAATATAAATGATGTGGATCATGAATTATATCGGATCTTTAATGCGTTAGAAGACAAAATTAAAATCGCACATGCCAAGGATATTAAATTGGCCGAAGACAAGAGCGAGAAGCATGCGGCCATCGATGCGGTTGAATCCCATACTTTCCGTGGAGCAGGGGATGTTGAGCTTCCGGCTGTGGGGCTAGGCGTTTTAAACTACGATTTATACTTGAAATTGTTGGCAAAAAAGCATCCAAATATTCCTATTATTATTGAGCATTTAGATGAGGATGACATTCCACGCGCAAAAGAATTTTTGGACAATAAGCTTTTAAAGGTAGGCGTATAAGAAGAAGGATGAAATAGATCGCTAAATGAATGTAGTGGAGGAACCTCACTAAAAGCAGGTTCCTTTTTGTTTTGGATTTCATAAGTGAATCTAGCCTTGCGCAAGCTTAACTAACATTGGGAGTTGGATTTTTTCAATTTAGAGGTTGTCTTTATCGAAAGTACAGGCTCTTTAACGTTTGTACGGCGATGAGTTTAAAGACAGGCTTTCTAGAATGTTCATCGCAAGAACAATTTTCTTTCCGGTTGTTTCCCCACACTTTTTAGGAAAAATCGATCTTTTAAAATGACTGAATGGATCAATTCAGAGAATATAAAGCTATACAATTCTCAAATACTATCCCTATACGTTTAAAAAGGTGGGATTTTTTATGAGCAGCAGGGATGAAACATTATCAATTTTTGCCTTAGGCGGATTAAATGAAGTAGGGAAAAATATGTACTGTATACAATATTCAGATGACATTATTGTGATCGACTGTGGAAATAAATTTCCTGATGAAAGTTTATTGGGCATTGATTTGATTATTCCAGATGTTGCTTTTTTAGAGGAAAATAAAGATAACGTCAAGGCGCTGATTGTGACGCACGGTCATGAGGATCATATTGGCGGAATTCCCTATCTTTTAAAAAAGATTAATATTCCTGTATTCGCAACCCGTTTTACACTTGGATTAATTGAATTAAAATTGGAGGAACACAAACTTTTAAGGGAAACAAAGCTAATCGAGATCGACTCTGATGCAAAGTTAACCATTGGTGAGTTCATTGTTGAATTTTTTAAAGTAAACCACAGTATTCCCGATTGCTTAGGTGTTCTATTCCGTACCTCTCAAGGTAATATTGTTCATACCGGTGATTTTAAATTTGATTTAACTCCGGTTAATGAGCAATATTCAGATATTCACAAGATGGCAAGGATCGGTGCGGAAGGAGTCTTGCTGTTGCTTTCAGAGAGTACAAATGCTGAACGATCAGGCGGTACGCCGTCAGAGAAAATGGTCGGGGAGCAGGTGATGGAGGCGTTTATTAAGGCGGAGCAAAAGGTGATTCTTTCAACTTTTGCCTCTAATATTAATCGTGTTCAGCAAGTGGTTGATGCTGCAAGGCGAACGAATCGAAAGCTTGTTTTACTTGGGAGGAGTATGATCAATGTTGTTGAGGTAGCGATTGAAAGAGGGTACTTGCATGTGCCGGAAGGAATGCTCATCGAGCCAAATGAAATAAATGAATTTCCGCCAGAACAGGTAGCTATATTATGCACAGGCAGCCAAGGGGAGCCATTAGCAGCGTTGTCGCGCTTATCAACGGGAAACTTCAGAGGAGTCGAGGTATTAGCTGGAGATACGGTTATTTTAGCAGCAGGGCCGATCCCCGGGAACGAGAAAGCTGTATCAAAAATCGTGGATAATTTGTTTGCTTTAGGGGCACATGTTATTTATGGCTCTGGCAAGGGAATGCACGTATCCGGCCATGGATATCAAGAGGATTTGAAACTAATGCTTACGTTAATGAAACCGAAATATTTTATTCCAATTCATGGAGAATATCGTATGCTTCATCAACACCGATTATTAGCGGAATCAGTTGGCGTTGCTCAAGGCGCTACCTTTATTTTAAAAAATGGAGAAGTAGTCGATATCGAGCATTCACTCGCTCGTCAAACAAGAAGAATACATGCTGGAGATACATACGTAGACGGAGTGGGGGTTGGAGATGTAGGAGATATTGTTTTAAGAGATCGGAAGCAATTATCCGAAGATGGCATGCTCGTTATTGTTTTAACGATGAGCAAAGGGGATAAGAAGCTTCTTTCTGGACCAGATACGATTACGAGGGGCTTCGTCTATGTAAGGGATTCTGAGGAATTATTAAATGAAATGAAGCGACTGATAGAAAAAACGTTAAAGGATTTAAAGAAATCGGGAAAAAATCAATGGAGTACTGTGAAGCAAACGATTAAAAAAACAATAAGCGATTTCCTATACGCCAGAACAAAAAGAAGACCGATGGTACTGCCGATCATTATTGAAATTTAACTGTTTTGCTTGTCTTTTTCGCCTAGAGCGAACCTTTTATCATTGCAAAGCTGTAACGTAATGGGATAACATAATGGAAATGGGGTATAAACAGAAAGTACAGCAAAGAAAGTTGGTATTGAAAATGATGGAAAGAAGCGTTATTTTTTTTGATATTGATGGAACACTTTTAAACCACGATAAGAAACTGCCGGCATCGACAAAAGAGGCGGTGTTTACCCTGAAGGAGCAAGGACACGAAGTGGCAATTGCGACAGGACGAGCGCCGTTCATGTACGAAGAATTGCGAAAGGAATTGGACATCAATACGTATGTAAGCTATAACGGACAATATGTGGTGTTGAATGGGGAAGTATTGGATACGAACCCACTTTCTATACCTGCACTGTTAAAATTAACAGAAACAGCACTTGTAAATGACCATCCGGTTGTCTATATGGATCATGAAGATATGAGGGCCAATGTACCAGAACATTCTTATATTAAGGAAAGCATAAAATCGTTAAAGATTGACCATTTCCCTGCCCATGATCCTCACTATTACGAGGAGCGGGATATTTTCCAAACCCTTTTATTCTGTCCAGAAGGCGAAGAAAAACAATATGAAGAGGTATTTCAAGATTTTGATTTTATTCGCTGGCACCCCGTTTCTTGCGATGTTGTTCCAAAAGGTGGTTCCAAATGGAGAGGGATCGAGAAAATCGTGGAGAAGCTCGGCATTCCGAAGGAGCGACAATATGCCTTTGGCGATGGCTTAAACGATATCGAAATGCTTTCGATGATCCATCATGGTGTGGCGATGGGGAATGGTGAAGAAGAAGTCAAGGCGGTTGCTAAGTATGTTACAAAATCAGTGGAGGAAGACGGAATTCTCCACGGTCTCAAAATGGTTGGATTATTATAAACGTCCTTTTTCGTGAATTTTTAATATGTGCCCAATGTTAAAAAGAGGGTGGGACAAAACCCATCTCTAAAATGAAAAAGCCAGTGAAATTTTACGACACGTAAAATTTCACTGGCTTTGATTCATTTTTGTATAAAAATAAGGACCTCTTCTGATAAAAT